>UQEU01000029.1 GCA_900540085.1 uncultured Eubacteriales bacterium | reverse complement strand
CTGTTCTGATTTCTCCGAACTCTTCATTTTTGAATATTTGTAAATTTTCCATTTTAAATTTCCTTTCAATCTTCTTCGGCGTACATTTCCTCAAGTTTTCTTTCTGTAATACCGTCTGCAATTAACTGTTTTCCACGCTTTTCTAAATTTCGCAGACAGTACATATATTGACGGCGTTTATACTTCAAAGCCTGTTCTTTTTTCGCTAACTTAACGGTTTTTTCCTTTTTAAGTCTTTCAATTTCTTTTTCGACTTGTTCGTCTGTTAAACAATCTTTTTTCATTTTCATTACTCCTTGATTTAATATTTGATATTTGCTATAATCAAGGTGTCTTATGTCTTGATATGCAAATATCATTTAAAGGTCGTTCGCTTCGGCGGGCGGCTTTTTGTTTATTTGACAAATTTTTACCGTTTTGTTATGCTGAATTAAAAAATTGAAAATTGAGGTATTATGCTATGAGAAAAAAAGAATTTTTAAATAAATTCGGTATTACCGAAAAGCAACATAATCAAGCACTTAATAACTATTTGCAAAGTGATGCATATAAAAATGAAATGAAAAAAATAGTTAAAAATAGGCAAAAAGAAAATATTAAATCTATTCGCAAATATGTTTTAAATAATATTTGGAATATCATTTCAACTATAATAGGCACCACTGCTTTGATTATTGCTATTTTGGCGTATCTAAAGGGATAGTTTTTAAGATATGCAATGCTTCATCAAATATCGCTTCGATGTTATCAATCGTCTGCTTTTCCTTCGGCAGAAATTCAAGTACCATCAACGCTATGTGCGCAGGTATATCTTTCTGTTTCATCTCTACTCCTTTCGTGTGTGATTCGACAGAATTAACTTGCGTTTTCACAAGTATAAAAACAAAAAAAATAAGAATTTATGTGCTCTACATTTATATTTAACACAGTTAAAATTCTAATCATTTCCCGTACATCGAAAAATCCTTTATTATTCAATTTCACATTCAATGTTGAGGGCGACATTTTTATTCTTCGTGCCATTTCTTCTTGTGTCAGTCCTCTTTCTTTCATAGCACCAAGAAGTTTTGAGTAATCAAAAACATATTCTTCTTCTGTCCTGTTCACTTTAAATCACTCCTTTCTCGTTGATTTGATGATTTAATTATAGCACTTGTGAAAACTCAAGTCAATAGTTTTCACAAGTTTTTTATTGTTTTTCTAAAAAAAACTTGTATTTTCAAAACTTTTCTGTTATATTAAAGGCAAGAGGTGATTGTTATGCCAACTTTTTCAGAAAGATTGTGTGAGGCTTTAATAAAAAGAAGAATTTCAGCTGCAGAACTTTCAAGAAAAATAAATGTTGATGAAGGTACTATCAGCAATTATAAAAAAGGAAAATATGTTCCAAAACAGCCACGATTAGACAAGATTTCTCAAGCATTAAATGTTTCTATACCGTGGCTAATGGGTGCAGATGTTCCTATGGAATTAAGAGTAGATAACATTATACATATTAATAAAGTAAGAAAAATTCCCGTTTTGGGAGTCATTGCTTGTGGCTCTCCCATATGGGCAGAAGAAAATTTTGAAGATATGATACTTCTCCCTGACGGAATTCAGGCTGATTTTGCTTTAATATGTAAAGGTGACAGTATGATTAACGCAAGAATTTTTGACGGAGATATTGTCTATATAAAAAAACAACCTACTGTTGAAAACGGAGAAATAGCAGCGGTTTTAATTGAAAACGAAGCAACTCTAAAAAGAGTTTATTTTGATGAAGAAAATAAAGTCCTGCAACTTGTCCCGGAAAACAATGAATACTCGCCATTAGTTTACTGTGGCGAAAAGTTACAAGAAGTGTATATATTGGGCAAAGCAGTAGCATTTTTAAGCAGTGTAAAATAATACAATGGGAGAATAAATATGAGTTTTTTTGATATATTCAAAATTAATGAAATAAAAGAAGAAAACGAAAAATTAAAAAAACAGTTAGAAGAACTCGGATACAAAGAGTATTCTGAAGTAAAGGCAGAAATAGAAAAAACAAACCAACAGATTGCGTCCAATAACAAAGTTATATATGACCTTAATACTAATATAGATGAACTTTTAAAAAATATTGAAAAATATGAAAAGCAACTTAAAACTGTTGAAAATAAATTAAATCGTTCTAAAGAACTATACAACAGCGTTGATTATGCTATTAAAAATTTTACTTCATCTTCTCTCGACACTAATGGATATGAACTTTCCCCTACTGACAAAAACGAATACAGAGAACTTTATCCGTCTGTGACTTTAAAACTTCACTATATGGATGTTAAGGAACTGCGGAAAGCCTACAAAGAAAATGAAAAACAAATTCAAAAGTTGTTAGAACTATATGAAAATCGTTATACAACAAAAGCGAATAAAACAATCTATTCCCTTATGGTTATAGCATTGCAAGCCGAATTGCAAAACATTCTTTACAATTTAAAATATGAAAAATTAGATGAAGCAATTAAACAGGTCAAAACCGTTACCGCAAAATATCTTGCTATTGCAAGCGATGGAAACCAAAGCATTGCAGGTACAATTACAAAATTTATAGGCGAAATAGAGTATCTTTTTATCAATGCAGTTAAAATAGAATACAATTACTATGTTAAGAAAGAGCAGGCTCGACAGGAACAACTTGCTATTAAAGAGCAAATGCGACAAGAAGCAGAAGAACGCAAGGCTTTAGAAGTTGAAAAGAAAAAAGTGGAAGCCGAAGAAAAAAAATACACTGAACAAATTGCCTCTTTAAAAGAACAAATTGCCTCTGCTGAAGATAGTAAAATAAGCGAACTCGAAAAAAGAATATTGGAACTTGAGAGTCAATTAGCAGAAGTTACATTAAAAAAAGAAGATATTATAAACTTGCAAAACGGAAAAGCAGGTAATGTTTATATTATTAGTAATTTAGGCTCTTTCGGAGATAAAATGTTCAAAATAGGAATGACAAGACGATTAGACCCACAAGACCGTGTAAACGAGTTAGGAAGTGCAAGCGTACCATTCAAGTTTGATGTACACAGTTTTATTTTTTCTGAAGACGCTGTCGGTTTAGAAAATGCTCTACATAAGAAACTCAATAGTAAAAGAGTAAATAAAGTAAATTTAAGAAAAGAATTTTTCTATTCAACTATTGACGAATTAGAGCAAATAGTTAACGAGATTGACCCAACTGCTGAATTTAATAGGACGATGTTAGCAGAGGATTTCAGACAATCATTATCATTTGAAGAAGAATTGTGATAATAAAAAAGCCCCTCAACTGCTACCAACAGTTAAGGAGCAAAAGCAAGGTGTGATACACCAAGCCCTGAACAAGCATATTGTATCACACCCTGCTGAATTTTTCAACAGGGTATTTTTATGCCCTTTTTTAAAGGCGTCGAATTCGACCGGTTTAAAAATAAAAAGGAGTGATACAATGTCAAAATCAAGAGGAAACGGCGAAGGCTCAATTTACAAAGTTCAATCCAAAAACCTTTGGGCGTGTCAAGTTACGCTGCCGAACGGCAAGAGAAAGACCTTGTACGGAAAAACCCGAAAAGAAACGAAAGA
>UQEU01000028.1 GCA_900540085.1 uncultured Eubacteriales bacterium | reverse complement strand
AGTGGCAATACTTCTAAAAAAGAAATAATGGTAGTTGTTAACGAAAAAAATCAAGTAAATTCTTCTAACAATAGCAATAAAACAAGTAGTAAAACTTCTTCAAAACCAAACAAACCATCAAGCAATGGCTCATCAAATAGTAAACCATCAAAGCCTTCTAGTGGAAATAGTGGAAGTTCTTCAAAGCCAAACAAACCATCAGGTGGTGGAAACTCAGGTGGTAGTACAACTACAAAACCATCACATTGTACAAATAATGGAAACCATAGTATCAAATGTGGAAATATGGGAAGATGGTTTAATAGTAGAAAAGAAGTGGAAAGATATTGGGAAGAAACAGATGATAAATATTTTCAACAATATGAAAATGGAGAAATTACTTATGATGAATATGTAAAGAAATCACCTTATGGTTATAAATGTTGGTCTTGTTCATATTGTGGCAAATGGACAGGGGATTTTAAATATAGATAAATCCTAATTTAACTATCGTAAGTACTTGACAAACTAATGTTTAGTGTCTATAATAGTTAATTAAAGGAAGCACACAAGTTATGTGGCTTCCTTTTTGCATATATTGTTAAATAAAATGTATCTATAACCTAGGTATATTTATTTGTAAAAATAAAAATTACTCGAAAGGAGCAAAAAAAATGGTAAAGAAAAAAAGTAAAATGCTAAAAAAGATAATAGCATTCTTTTTAGCAACATTGATACTTTGTTCATCAATTCCTATGCAGGTTTTTGCAACAGGAATAAATTTAGGACAACAGGTATCAAGAACAACAATCAATGTTAAAGCTGAAAAGAAGTATGGACACGAGATTCATACAACAAAGGTAAATGGGGAAAAGCCTTTAACCATAACACGGTTAAAGGCTTTTGTTTTGGCAGGGGCAGAAGGACTTGAACCCTCGGCACGCGGTTTTGGAGACCGCTGCTCTACCAACTGAGCTATACCCCTATTGGTGGGCCATCAGGGACTCGAACCCCGGACCGACCGGTTATGAGCCGGTGGCTCTAACCAACTGAGCTAATGGCCCATATACAGCTGGTTTAAATTGCTTTAATATAATACCAAAGTAAACAGTATATGTCAATACCCTTTTAACACTTTTTTCTCTAATTTAAAAATAAAAGTAAAATATCAAATTTATGCTTCTGTTTTTATATATTAAAAGAAGATGGGTATTTTTCTGAAATATAATTTATATAAAATTCTCGGTACTGCAAATATAAATTGCAATACCGAAAATAAAATAATTAGTATTGAATATTATTCGGAAAAGTTTTATCAAAAATTACTTCATAATCCACTTTATAGAACTCACCTAAATCGTTATTTTCGTCTTTAAGTGAAACTTCAATACAGGAAAAAACAAACGAATACAGTTGGGAATTTTTGGCATTCGTAATCGGTATGTTGTATTGATAATAAGATTTCGAGGCAAGAATTTTGTCGTTTTCAAATATGCTTTCATTTCTGCCTATGCAATATTTATCGTTTGAAATAATGTCTTTGAAAACAAATTCGGTATTATAGGGTTTACTTGGTTCAATTTTGTCGCAATACCAAGAACAAAATGCGCCAAAAAAATCTTCTTTTGTCATGATAATAAATCCTTAATGTATTTCTATTATTTGTTTTATTCAATTTACGATTAAAAAGCCGTCATAAAATTGAATTCGCGAATAATTATACGCTTTACTCATAGTAAAGTCAAGCATATCAAGGACATTGTTAAATATTAAATAATAAATCGACTAAAAAGAACTTTTTTGTCTAATATAATTTGCATAAAGTATCAATTTTTGTCGTTTTTTGTTTCGATTTTTTTGATTAATGCTTTGAACTGTACAGTGAAAAGTGTTGCTGTTGTAGTAACGGCTAAAATATCTGCAACAGGTTCAGCCATAAATACTGCGGTAATTTTGTCTTCCATAAATAATGGAAGTATGTATATTAATGGAATGAGAAGGATGATTTTTCTTAAAACTGCAAGGAAAAGCGAATTTTTTGCATTTCCGAGTGCGATGAATGTTTGTTGGCAGGCAATCTGAATACCGAAAACAAATGCCACAGACATATATATTCTGAGAGCATTACTGCTGAATTCAATTAAAGTCGGGTTGTCGGTAAATATCAATGAAAAAGTTTTCGGGAAAATCATTACAGCTGCCCAAATTGTAAAAGAATATACGCAACATGAAATCAATAACAGTTTAAATGCCTTTTTTACTCGTTTTGCATCACCTGCACCATAGTTGTAACTTATGATTGGCTGAGCACCTTGAGTTAATCCGCTTAAAGGCATCATACAAAATTGCATTACAGATGTTAAAATTGTCATTGCTCCTACTGCAATATATCCGCCGTAATCTCTTAAAGATGTGTTGAAGCAAATTTGTATTAAACTTTCAGTTGCCTGCATAATAAACGGAGAAAGACCTAACGCAACGCACGGTAAAATAATTTTAGGATTTAAACTTAAATATTTAAATTTAATTTTTATTGTTGTTTTTTTGCCGGTTAAAAAGCAAATGATAAATACTGTTGATGCAAATTGAGAAATAACAGTCGCCAAAGCGGCACCTTTTACACCCATATTCAAGGCAAATATGAAAATAGGGTCGAGTATAATATTTAAAACTGCACCTATAACTACACTTACCATAGAAATAGCGGAAAATCCTTGAGCGCTGATAAAAGCGTTGAGTCCTAAAGTCAGTTGTACAAAAATTGTACCCATACTGTAAATCTGCATATATTCTTGAGCATATTGAATAGTGTTGTCATCAGCACCGAAAAGTAACAGTAAGTCTTTTGAGAAAATGAGCATTATTATTGTTATGACGGTAGATACAACTATGAGTAAAAGCGTACTTGCACCTAAAACTTTTTCAGCATTTTCTTTGTCGCCTTTACCTAAATATATTGACGCTCTCGGTGCTCCGCCGAAACCTGCAAGTGCAGCAAAGGCTGCTATTATTGTTATGAGTGAAAGACAAACTCCGACACCTGTTAATGCGAGTTCGCCTATACCTTCAATATGTCCTATGTACATTCTGTCAACGAGATTGTATAGCAAGTTTATTAATTGCGCGGCAACTGCGGGAAGCGCAAGTTTGGCAAGCAGTTTTCCGATTTTTTCATTTTTTAAAGCTGATGATGCTGTATTATCCATAGATTTCCCTTTCGTTTTTATGTTATTTATAGTAAAATGGTTATATAATATTACATAGTTTAACACTAATGCAAGATTTGTCAATAAAAGTTAGTGTGTTAAAATATTTTATCTAATTTTATAGACTTACATATAGACCTACATATGCGTGCATATATGAACTAAAAAAGTCTGTAAAAATTTATTGAAAGAGGGCAAAGCTTTGTTTTATGTTTTTGATGGTAAAAAGAAGGAAAAAATCGCATTAACAGACAATTTGATTTTTGAAAACAAAATTGTTACGGGGTATATTAATGCAAATCAACTTAAAGATACATTAAAATCTCTCGGATATTCATCTTTTTTGATAGATTCCGGGTGTATTGATATAAAATATTTTAGGTCAAAAATAGAAGTTTATGACGACTATACACTTGTTTCTATGCGTGTGCGTCAAGAAGCCTCAACAATCGGACCTGCAGATTGTATTGTAATGTATATTGCAAAAAACTTTTTTCTCGTTGTAAATGTTTTTGATGATGATGACAGTATAAAAGAAAAGTATTTGGATGCTTTGGAACATTTTCAATCTCAAAATATGACTTTGGAAAAACTAATGTATTCTTTTTTAAATAATTTAATAGAAGGTCATCTTGATGAACTTTCAGATATGGAATTAAAGGTTAGTAAACTTGAAGAAATCGTTTTGAAAGATAAGGCGAGTGAAGATTTCAATTTGAATTTGCACAAGATGAAAAAAGAAATGCTGCTTTTAAGAAATTATTATTCACAACTTATAGATTTGGGAGAAACATTGCAAGAAAATGAAAATTCTTTATTTCCTAAAAATGAATTGCGATATTTTAAAATTTTTTCAAGTAAAGCCGATAGATTAAAAGATAATGTAAAATTGATAGAAGATTCACTTGTTCAACTTGCCGATGTTTATAAATCTTCACTTGATTTGAAAACAAATAATCTTACAAGACTTTTTACTGTAATTACTGCCGTTTTTCTGCCGCTTACTGTAATAGTTGGGTGGTATGGTATGAATTTTTATAATATGCCTGAACTTTCGTGGAAGTACGGATATTTAACCTGTATTATTTGTTCGGCTTTGATAGTTATTGCTTTAACTTTAATATTCAAAAAGAAAAAATGGTTTTAAATTATTACTTTTTTAATTTAAGATAAACGCAGGATATAAGTTGTAATAAATTCATAAAAACAGAATAATTAACAAAATATAAATATTTTTATAAAAAATTTGAACAGTTTGTATAAAAAATATTGAAATTTTTTTTTATTTGTTGTATTATACAATTATGTAGTTGCCGTACAACCTTGACGGGCAACAGGAAATGGAGGAAAACATATATGAAAAAGAAATCAGCTTTGGATGTTATCAATATCATCCTTGCCGTTTTGGTTGTGGTTTCACTCGTTGCAGGTATTGTTATTATCGCTACTGACAACAAACCGGCAACAATTGTTCAAGAATCAGCAGAAAGCGATAAGGCTTCGGGCGAGAGCGTTCAAATTGATGAATTCAAAGCAGGCACTTATGCTAATATTGAAT
>UQEU01000027.1 GCA_900540085.1 uncultured Eubacteriales bacterium | reverse complement strand
TTGTTAAAGCAGATTATCACATGCTCGCAGCTGTAACTGTTCAGCACGCAAGTATCGCAGTTATCAAAGACAAGTCAGCTAACCTTACAATCACATACGATTTGACTTTCCCTGTATCAGATGAGTTCCTTAAAGAAACTTTGAAAGCTACAAAAAACTAAATTGAAATAAAAAAATGGGCAGATATTCTGCCCACTTTTTTATTGTCAATAAACAGATGAAGTACGCATTATTATATGAATGCGTAAATATGGAATTGTTTTACTATAAAATAAAAACAGATTAAAAATACAATTACAGATAATAAAAATCGCCGAAACTTGTTCATTCAATGTTTCAGCGATTTTTTGTTTTTATATTCGGAATTAAATATTAAATGTTTTTATACTCTTTTGACTTTTCATAGTAGTCCTTTGCAGAAAGTTCAAGCATTTTCGCTTCTTTCTCGCCGAGTGTTTTTACAACTTTTGCAGGTACACCCATAGCAAGCGAATTGTCGGGTATAACACAATTTTCAGTGACAAGTGCGTCGGCGGCAATTAAACAGTTTTTGCCGATTTTTGCACCGTTTAAAATTGTTGCGTTCATACCTATGAGTGTGTTATTTCCTATTTCTGCTCCGTGAATGACGGCATTGTGACCGATTGTTACGAAATCTTTGATGTTCACTACAAAATTTTTGTCAGTGTGAACGGTTGCGTTGTCTTGAATATTTGTGTACTTTCCTATCGAAATTTTATCACTGTCGCCACGAACAACTGCACCGAACCAAATACTTGAGCCTTCTTCAACAGAAACATTTCCGATAACAGTTGCATTTTCTGCGATGAATGTTTCTTTCGCAATTTCGGGCGAAAATTCTTTATATTTTAATATCATTTTAAAAATTCCTTTATCTCTTCTATACTTTTCTTTGCGACATCATACCCGTCTTGATATATACTGCTTAAAATTTCTTTGTTTTTTTCAAGGGTAGAGCAATGAAGAGGGTGTGTGGGGCGTATAACATACGCCTTTCCGTCGTCTTCCAATTTTTTGATATATTCAAGTTGGCCGTTGTACATATTGTGTCTGTCCAAAATAGCGTCGGCAAGTTTTGGATACTTTTTATATTTCTTTCTCAAAATCGGCGCAATTTTGTCCATCGGCTTTTTAATGTAGTTGGCGTCTTGAGTTAAAACTACCAATATTTTTTCACAGCCGTCGTCAAGTGCTTTTTTTGCGGGAATTGAGTCGGCAATACCACCGTCAAAATATAGTTTACCGTCTATCTCTGTACCTTTTGTGGCAATGGGAAGTGAGCAGGAGGCACGGAGTTCAACACAACCTCTTTCGTGAACATCAGGCACTGTCAAATATTCAGCTTTCCCTGTTTCTGCACTTGTAACAACGCTTACAAAGTGACAGTTTGCATTGTCAAAAATATCTTGGTCAATCGGCATTAAATCGTATGAAAGCTCATCAAATATCCAATCATAGTTGAGATATTCGCCTTTAAAAATAAAATTTTCAACGCTCATATATCGTTTGTCGTTGACATAGTTCAGAGTAATATCTATCTGTCTGCGATAACTTTTTGAGATGTATGAAACGGCGTTGCAGGTGCCTGCGGATACGCCGATGACATACGGAAACTCGATTTTATTGTCTAAAAAACAGTCCAAAACACCGCTTGTAAAAACAGCGCGTGTTCCACCACCTTCTAAAACAAGACCATTTTTATACATATTTTCACCTCGAAGTTTGATAAATAATTAAAGAGCCAGAAAAACTCTGACTCTTTAGATGCTTATTTTGCAGCTTTTTTAGCTGTCTTTTTTTTAGCGTCTTCTTTTTTTGGCTTTTCAGCAGGTTTTTCTTCGGATTTTACTTCTTCAGGCTTTTCTTCGTTTTCGCACTCGATTACTTCACAAAGGTCGTCGTCGCACTCGAAAAAGTCTGAATCGTCAAAATACTGTACTTCTTTTTTAGGAAAAAGTTTTGTTACAGCGTAGTAAACTGCAGCCCCTATTGCAGCGAGTGCAATCAATGCTGCTAAAACTTTAGCAAATTTTTTGAAATTCATTGATAAACCCCCTATGTATTTCAATAATATATAATCATTATATAATTACAAAATCATAAAGTCAAGATAAAAGTGCAATGTTAATAATCTGATAATATTTAATTTTTAAATACAGTCAAAATTCATTTTCATTTACTGTTTCACTTATTATTTTGACTGTAATAAAATGCCGTAAAAACAGAAAAGCACCGTTTTCACGGTGCGTTAACTGTAAACTTATGCGTTGTTGAGTTTTGAAACAAGGTTGCTCTTTTTTCTTGCTGCACAGTTTTTGTGAATGAGGTTTTTAGCAGCAGCTTGGTCGATTTTCTTAACTGCAACTTTAACTGTTTCTGCTTTGTCTGCAGCGTTTGTTTCAATAGCAACATTTGCTTTTTTGATAGCTGTTTTAAGTGCTGAATTTGCAGCTTTGTTGTTAGCAGTTTTAGCAGCGTTAACTTTTACTCTTTTTTTAGCTGATTTGATGTTTGGCATTTCTTTCACTCCTTTAGCTTTGCGATGAAAAAAGGCAATCGCCCTTATATTGTTTTATTTGCCTTGATATATTAGCACAGTTTCAAGAAAAATGCAAGCGTTTTTTTATTTTTGGGCATACTTTTATTGTAAATATCATAAAAAGGAGTAAAAAATGTGGAAAAAAGAACAGATTTGGCGTTTGAATGTTATGAACAACAGGAAAAAACGAAACTTGATGGCGTTATAATTCGTGATACGGGCGATATTACAACTGTTGAAATTACAAATGTAAACGGCTCTCTTTCACTTGGGAAACCGATAGGAAAATATATCACATACAAAGTTGCTGAAAATTTTGAAAAGTTTTTTTCTTTTGAAAATTCCGTTGCAACGCTGAAAGATTTGATTTTACGGCTTCTGCCCGTAGGGGATAACGACAGCGTTCTTGTTGCCTGTTTCGGAAATCCTATGATTACGGCAGACTCGATAGGACCGAAAGTTTTTAAAAACATTTTGGCTACTCGGCATTTGGCAGAAAATGAAAATATTTGCGATAAAGTAAAGTTTCGTTCCGTCAGTTCTGTTTGCTCGGGAGTTTTGGCACAAACGGGAATTGAAAGCGGAGAAATAATTGAGGCGGTAGTATCGAAAATCAATCCGCATTGCATTATAGCAGTTGATGCTCTTGCGGCTTCATCCTGTACCCGTTTGGGAAATACAATACAAATATCCGACAGCGGAATTGTTCCCGGCTCGGGAGTCGGAAATCATCGGTTTGAAATTTCGGAAAAAACTCTCGGCGTTCCCGTAGTTTCAATCGGAATACCGACTGTTGTAGATACTTCCGTCATTGTCGGCGAAAAAATGAAAATTGTTGAAGAAAAAACTGCCGACGGAGTTTTTGTGACGCCCCGTGAAATCGACAAAATTACAACTATCGGTTCTCGTATAGTATCTATGGCGATTAACTGTGCGTTGCAACAAAACTACACCTATGACGAACTCACATCTCTTTTGGCATAAAAATTATTTTTAAAAGTATATATTATTATGATTATATATTTATATTATAAATACTGATTATTATATGTATTAATTATATTTATTATTTATATATATTATATATTATAACATTATATATACAAAGAGGTGCAAAATGAAAAATTCTTCAACAGATTTTTTAAAAGGCATTTTGAGTGTTCTTCTTGTTTTTTCTCTTTTGATTTTTGCAATCGGAAAATCAACGGAGATTTCAACTGCATTTGCAAATGTTGCGGCGGCAGTCATTTCGGGAAACGATTTGAAAAATGACAAATCTTCAGTTAATAATTCGGACGACGGCGGGCAAACTACTACTACCTCATCGACTGACGGCAATTCAACCGAAACAATGAACAGAGTCGAAGCCAAGGACAGCGAGGACGATTCGGACATTAAAAAAACGCCGAAAGACATTGCTTTGCTGATGGATAGAGAAAAAAAGGAAATCAAGAAACAGAAAAAACTCGGAAAAACAAGCGAAGAACATTATTTCGGCGGAGGTAAACTTGAAAAATACGATGGTGTGGAAGTGCAGAATAAAATTCCTTCGTCTTTTTATGATTTAGATTTGAAAAAGTTGATGAAAGAAAAAACAGGTTTGTCCGTCAATGCAAATAAAGATAAGCCGACTGTTTTGATTTATCACAGCCATACAACAGAGGCTTATACATTGCTCGATGTGGGTTATTATACAGCATCTTTTGATATGAGATGCAAGGATACTGCTCGGAATATGGTTCGTGTGGGCGACGAAATTGCCGAATATTTGGAAAAATCAGGAATCGGCGTCATTCACGACAGAGAAATTCACGATGAAGATTATAATTCTGCCTATGATTCTTCAAGGAAATCTATAAAAAAATATCTCGAACAGTATCCGTCAATTAAAGTGACGATAGATGTACATAGAGATGATATTACTTATAATAATAAAACAAAAGTAAAGCCTACCGTAAAAATTGACGGCAAGAAAGCTGCTAAAATGATGATTATAGCAGGGTGCGAGTACGGCAGAGTTAAAGATTTTCCGAAGTGGGAGGAAAATTTGAAGTTCGATTTGGCAGTTCAAAAGAAAATGTCCCAAACTTATAACGGCATAATGCGACCGATTTTGTTTTCGGAAAGAAAGTATAATATGGATATGACAAAGTATTCTTTTCTTTTGGAAGTCGGCACCGATGCAAATACTCTTGATGAGGCTTGCTATTCCGGACGCCTTTTCGGGAAAGCGCTCGGAGAAATGTTAAAAAATGATTTTAAGAAGTGAGTAAGTTGAAAAATAAGATTTTATACAGTTTAAAACTAATGGGTGTTTTGGTAATTTCATTTGTAATACTGTTTTCGGGCTGTGTTGTTGCAGCGTATAATACGGAAATGCTCGGCTTTAACGGAGAAAATCAAATAATTTATGAAAATAAAGAAGAAATTTTTGTGCTTGGAATAGAAATTCAGCGTAAAGATATAGAAAAAGCAAAAGAAATTGCAAAAAAGTTTATAAAAGACGGAATTACTAACACCTACAATATATAGTGTAATAGAAGATAAGGGAGCATATATAGTGTGTAAAAGCAGGGAGAAAAAGGGGGAAAGAGCATAAAAACGCACGGCGGGGTGTAAAAAACAAGCAAAAAAGGTTAAAAAAAGTGTTGACTTTTAAAGTTGTGCGTGGTATTATTATCAAGCACTCGAGAGAACGAGTAGCGAAAGAACCTTGAAAATTAAACAACGATGAGCTATAGAGATATAGCAGGAACCCGAGATTCAAGAGTAGAAAAAGTACTCAGTGGAGAC
This sequence comes from uncultured Eubacteriales bacterium, assembly GCA_900540085.1. Lineage (GTDB taxonomy): Bacteria > Bacillota > Clostridia > Oscillospirales > Acutalibacteraceae > Scybalenecus. The sequence goes on along the minus strand of UQEU01000027.1, from coordinate 439 downwards.
ACAAAAAAGTAATTGCGAACGAAAGTGTTCGAAAGAGCGAAGAGCTTTTTAAGTAGATTAAAATCTCGAAAGAGTTTTGATACAATATTTAGAGAGTTTGATCCTGGCTCAGGACGAACGCTGGCGGCGTGCCTAACACATGCAAGTCGAACGAAGCTTGATTACGGATTCTTCGGATGAAGTATGATATGACTGAGTGGCGGACGGGTGAGTAACGCGTGAGCAACCTGCCTTTCAGAGGGGGATAGCGTCTGGAAACGGACGGTAATACCGCATAACGTATGATGAAGACATCTTCGACATACCAAAGATTTATCGCTGAAAGATGGGCTCGCGTTGGATTAGATAGTTGGTGGGGTAACGGCTCACCAAGTCGACGATCCATAGCCGGACTGAGAGGTTGAACGGCCACATTGGGACTGAGACACGGCCCAGACTC
>UQEU01000026.1 GCA_900540085.1 uncultured Eubacteriales bacterium | reverse complement strand
AAACTATTATCAATTACTTTTACTTACAAAATACATTTTCATCTTGCAATAAAAACAAGCGACAATCATAAAAGATTGTCGCTTGTTTTTTCTTTACTTATTTTCTTTTTATGTTGGTTAATCTTCTTATTCAACGCTTATTGTTGAATTATAGTTTGAAGATGCAAGGGCTATATAAATATCTCCTGCGTTTATCTTGAGTTCTGCTCCGTTTACATCTGTCAATACAAGTTTGCCGTCTTTTTTAGCCCACTTAATATCAGTTACTGTTCCGTCAGAAGCATATTTACCTGTTCCGCCGTCTGAATAATTATAATTCACATAGGTTTCTTTTCCGCCCTTATATGAGGTGGTGATATATTTTGTAGGCACATTTAAGACAATAACATTTTTAAAACTTACTTTTGTTTTATAACTTTCTGTGTTAACATACACCTTTTCTTCTGCATCATAATTCAAAACTTTTGTTTCTCTGCAATTTGAAGAAATTTTTATGGAAATTTTATTGCAAGGTGTCGAGCCTACTGTCTGTTCAGTTTCATTAAAAGAAAAGTATGAAAACTTATCATCTTTTATTTCTGTACGAATATCTTTGTTTTTAATAGTATCTGCAAGTTTGGAGCCGTACAAAACACCTGTATGTTCAACAGCACCTTTTCTTGACTTATCTCTGCCGAAAAGTTTGCCGCCGCTTATACCGTCTATATGGTCAACTTTCTTGTTTTCAATAGTTTCGTATCCGCCTACATATCCGTCTTTACTGTGGCTGCCGCCCCAATGAATGAATATCGAGTCGAAAAACTGCGAAAACTCTACATAGGAAGGTCTTGCACTTCTCATCGGTCCAATCTGTTTCGGCAAAGATGAATAATCGGCAAAAAACCAAAGCATTCTTGTTTCTCCGCCTTCAACTTCGCCCTCAACTATCATATCGGGAGAAGTTATACCCCATTGTGGTCTTGCAGTAGATGAGTTTTCAACTACACAGGCAACAGGTCTTTTTCCGACAGCGTCTGCGTTAAATCCTGCCTCGCCATTAATCGGATTAACTATCTTCTTTTCAGTAACCGGCTCTGTCTGTGAAACAGACGGTTGAGTTTCTTTAGGCTCTTTGTTTTTATTTGCTTTCACGCCGAAATATACACCGAGTGCAACTGCCAATGCAACAACAACGGCAACAACAATGATGATAATTTTTTTCTTTTTATCGTCCACCTTGTGCTTGTCCTCCTGTGAGTCTTCTTCGTATTCAATTTCCGTACTTTCATTGTCAGAAAAATTGAAAATGCTTTTTTGAGCATCTTCCTGCTCGGTTTCTTTTAAATCGAAACCATTTTTTTCATTTTCAAATGTATTTTCTTCATTTTTTTCTAAATCATCTTTGATATATTCACTTGAATTTTTATTTTTAACTTCATTTAATATATCGTCAAGTTCTTTGTTATCATTATCGCTCATTAAAAAACCCCTTAACATTTAATTCAATTTATTTTAACACATATTACATTTTTTTGCACTATTTATTACAAAAAAATATTCAACTTGTAACTTACTTGCAATCAATTTTCAAATATAGTAAAATGTACACGAGGTGATTTTATGCCGAAATCTATTCCGATGATTATAACAAACAACAATATACTTGTTAAAGACTGTGAAACGGACAACTTTAAAGAACTGTATATTCCGACAGCATACGAGCAACCGAATATTCCCTTTTATCATCAGTTTGCAAAAGATATTTCAAAAAACCAAAGTACATTTTGCAACTTTATAAAATCAATGTACGGCAAACGGGTTTCAAAGTATATTATGGCAATCATCGTTCCCGACGACACAAGCAGACTTGAATCAATCTTCATAAACGAATTTTTCTTACACAGCGGAGTCGGAAAAGCCGTCGCTCAGGCAACTATGGGACAAGCTCTTTCAAAAGACGAGCAGTATATCTCAATTTCAAAAACAACCAGAAACATTGTTTTGCAATATATAAAAAACGATGAAATACTTGCACAAAAATTTTACGATGTAAATGATTATGACGCAGAAAAAATCAAAAGCGACGCACAAAGAATTCATATAGATGTTGAATATAAAGAAACAAAAATATATATAAACAACTTCACTCTCGATATGGACGAATTCTTTGATATAGGCACGGTTGTGTCGCCACAAAGTGTTTTGGAAAAAATTTCTGAAATAACCGTTGAAAAAATATAAATAAAAACAAAACCCCGACATAAGATTATATCGGGGTGATTTTATGCAAAAAAATAAAAATGCGAAAAACAAAAAAAGAAAAGAAATTATTGACCTCACTTCATACATTGACGCAGACTTGGTAGAAACAGATGTACTCGGAAGTTACACAGGCGTTACGGAAAGTCAATTTTATGACGGAGAAGATGAGGAGCCTACACAAGACGCAGACGACCTTTAAAACATTTTCTTTTAATTTGAATTTTTCAAAACCTTTATTTGAATTTCTTTACAAAAATTTTGAAAAGCGGAGAAATGTAATCTATTTTTTACATTTCTCTGTTTTATTTTTTGTCTATTTTACTTTTCTTTTGTTAAAACTTGAATAAGGGGAAATATTATTGTAATTGCTTTAAGGAAGTTTAGTTAAAGCAAAAATTTCTTGATTTTTTGGAGGAAATAAGTATGAAAAAATCAGCAGCAGTTTTAGTTGCCGTTGTAGTTGCAATGTCTGCAATATTCGCAGCTTGTACAGGCAACAAAGACAACAAACAGGAACAAAAAGTTGAACAAACAAAAATCAATGTAATTTCAAGAGAAGACGGCTCAGGTACAAGAGGAGCTTTTATCGAACTTTTCGGAATTGAAGAAAAAAATGAAAACGGTGAAAAAGAAGACAAAACAATTCAAACAGCAGAAATCACAAACAGCACATCGGTAATGCTTACAACAGTTAACGGAGACAAAAATGCAATCGGTTATGTTTCTCTCGGTTCTCTTTCAGATGATGTAAAAGCACTTAAAATAGACGGTGCCGAAGCAACTGCAGAAAACATTAAAAACGGAACATATAAAGTTGCAAGACCTTTTAACATTGCAGTAAAAGACGGCGTTTCGGAAGCGGCAAATGACTTTATATCTTTCATTATGAGTAAAGAAGGTCAGCAAATTGTTTCAGAAGCAGGTTGCATTCCACAAGACACACAAACTTCTTATACAAAAGGAAATGCAAGCGGCAAAGTAACAGTAGGCGGCTCATCATCAGTATATCCTGTAATGGAAAAACTTGCAGAAGCGTATCAAAAATTAAATCCTAATGTAACAGTTGAAGTTCAGCAAAGCGACTCAACAACAGGTATGACATCAGCAATATCGGGTGTTTACGATATTGGTATGGCATCAAGAGAACTTAAAGACTCTGAACTCAAAGAAGGACTTAAACCAACAGTAATAGCAACAGACGGAATTGCAGTTATTGTAAACAAAGAAAATGTTGTAAATGAACTCACTTCTGCTCAAATTAAAGATATCTATACAGGCAAAACAACAATTTGGGAAGAACTTAAATGATAAAAGATAAAAAAGAAATGCTTATGAAGGTGCTGTTCGCAGTCAGTGCTTTCATAAGCATAGCATGTGTAATTTTAATATGCTATTTTATGTTATCAAGCGGTGTCCCTGCCATAAAGGAAATAGGACTTTCAAATTTTATTTTCGGTAAAGAGTGGAAACCGTCATCAAACATATACGGCATATTCAATATGATAATAGGCAGTATTTATGTAAGCGGTCTTTCAATGATTATAGGCGTACCGCTCGGAATTTTTACGGCGGTATATCTTGCCTTTTATTGCCCTAAAAAAATTTATCCGTTAATGAAAAATGCAGTTGACTTAATGGCTGGAGTGCCGTCAATAGTTTACGGTTTTTTCGGACTGGTTGCGATAGTTCCGATAATCCAAAAACTTTTCGGTACAAACGGCAAAGGTATTTTAACTGCGTCGCTTATTCTTGCACTGATGATTTTACCTACAATAGTAGGAGTTTGCGAAAGTTCTTTAAAAGCAGTTGACACTTCTTACTATGAGGGTGCGTTGGCACTCGGTGCAACAAAAGAAACGGCTATCTTCAAATGTACCGTAAAAGGTGCAAAATCGGGAATTTTAGCCGGCGTTGTTTTGGCGATAGGCAGAGCAATCGGAGAAACAATGGCAGTTGTAATGATAGTCGGAAATCAGCCGATTCTCCCCGAAAATGTATTGTCAGGTGTCAGAACGCTGACAACAAATATAATTATGGAAATGGGCTACGCAACAGACTTGCACAGAGAAGCCTTAATGGCTACGGCTGCTGTTTTGTTTGTTTTTATTTTAATAATAAATGTATCATTTTCGTTGTTGAAAAGGGGTAAGAAAAATGCGTAAAATGAAAAATTCGCTGACATATATCAAAAAACACCCTCTTTCAGCTTTTATAAGATTTCTTGTATATTTTTTCTGTGCAGTAGGAATACTGTCGGTTTTGGCAATGGTTGTGTATATAGTTGTAAAAGGCGTGCCAAATCTTAACGCTGATTTATTTGCTTTTGAATATACAAGCGAAAATGTATCAATGCTGCCTGCTATATTTAATACGGTAACAGTTGTATTTTTCACATTGCTCATAGCAGTGCCTGTAGGAGTTTTTTCTTCCGTCTATTTGGTTGAGTATGCAAAACCCGCTTCAAAGTTTGCAGAATTTGTCGGACTCACTTCGGAAACACTTGCAGGTATTCCGTCAATAGTTTACGGACTTTTCGGATTTATTGTTTTTGTAAACAATGCAAAAGCAGGCAACAGTATGATTGCAGGTATATTAACGCTTGCGATAATGGTTTTACCTTTGATAATGAGAACTTCTCAAGAGGCTCTTCAATCTGTGCCGTTGTCCTATCGTGAGGGCAGTTATGCACTCGGTGCAGGAAAATTGAGAACAATATTTAAAGTTGTTTTAAAAAGTGCCGCTCCGTCAATTATGTCGGGTATCATTTTGTCAGTCGGCAGAATTGTAGGCGAAACAGCGGCTTTGATATATACGGCAGGTACAATTCCGAAACTTGCAACAAATCTAATGTCTTCGGGCAGAACGCTGTCAGTTCACATGTATTCGCTTATGAGCGAGGGCTTACACATGGAAGAAGCGTATGCGACGGCAGTCGTATTACTTGTTATGGTTATTATAATCAATATATTCTCAAATCTAATTGTTAAAAAGGCTGAAAAAAATGAATAAAAAAATAGAAATTAAAAATCTGAATTTATTTTACGGCTCATTTCAGGCACTTAAAAATATTAATTTAGATATGAATGAAAAAGAAGTTACGGCTTTTATAGGTCCTTCGGGATGCGGAAAGTCAACACTTTTAAAAAGTATTAATAGAATGAACGATTTAATTCCCGATTGCAAAACAGATGGCAAAATTTTGCTTGACGGAGAAGATATTTACGATGTAGATGATGTTACATTGCTCAGAAAAAAAGCAGGTATGGTTTTTCAAAAGCCAAATCCGTTTCCTATGAGTATCTACGATAATATCGCTTTCGGACCGAGAAGTCACGGTATAAAGAAAAAAAGCGAACTCGACGATATTGTCGAAAGTTCGCTTCGTGACGCAGCACTGTGGGATGAAGTAAAAGACCGCTTGAAAAAAAGTGCTTTGGGTATATCCGGCGGTCAGCAACAGCGTCTTTGTATTGCTCGTGCAATAGCAGTGCGTCCTGAAGTTTTACTGATGGATGAACCTACTTCTGCACTCGACCCTGTTTCCACAAACAAAATAGAAGAACTGATTTGCAGATTGAAAGAAAAATATACTATAATTATAGTTACTCACAATATGCAGCAGGCAAAAAGAATTTCAGATGTTACATCATTCTTTCTTCTCGGCGAAGCAGTTGAGGTTGACAGAACAGAAAATATTTTCAACAACCCTAAAAATCAAAAAACGGCTGACTATGTTTACGGCAGATTTGGTTAATTTAAACTTAATACAGTATCTCGACCTGTTTTTTATTTATTCGTATTTTTCCGTCATTTTGCATTTTTGACATTTCTCTCATCATAGAAGAACGGTCAACACAAAGGAAGTCTGCCAAATCGCTGTAACTTATAGGAACGACTGTTTTTTTGTTTTTTTGCTTTTTTGATAAAGCAGTAAAATAAAAAGACAGTTTTTTTTCTGTTGTTTTTTTACTTAAAATATTTATTCTTTCAAGTCTTCTGTCAGAAGCAGAGATTAAAAGGCTGTGTAAATTGTCACACAGTCTTTTATTTTGCGTTTCAAAGACTTTGTCCATATCAAAAAAAAGTATCTGCGTTTTGCTTTTTGATACAATATATGTTTCATAAGATACGAGCATATCGCTTCCTATCAAATCATTTTCAAAAAGTATTTCGGAAATTGTGCGTCTTCCGTCCTCATCGGTATTTGTTATATAAACAACGCCTCTGACCACTATTCCCATTTTATTTTTCGGCAATTCTATCAACTCATTTTTGCCGTAAGTTACATCGTTTGCGTTAACACTTTGCAATAAATTTGGCTTAACAGAGCCATTTATACCGTTTAAAAGTGAACAAAAGTACACATAAATGCCCCCTATATCTATTGATTGTTAAAAATATTTACAACTATATATTGTATTATATCTTATTTTTGTTGCAAATGCAACAGACTTTTTAACGGAGTTTTGATATTATAAAAGCACACAAATTAAAGGTGTTACAAAATTGTAACAGTTCACATATTAAAAGTCAAAAATTTACTATGAAAGTTGAGGGTGCAAAATGAAAATCATAAAAAGAAACGGCAGTGAAGTGGATTTTGACATTAAAAAAATTGTAGTAGCCGTATCCAAAGCAAATGCAGCAGGCACAAAAAAAGAATTAAATGACGGACAAATTAAAGATATAGCAGACTTTGTTGAATTTAAAATTTCAAAGGCTAACAGAACATTGTCGGTAGAAGAAATACAAGATATTGTAGAAAATCAAATTATGGCACAAGGTGCATTTGACACGGCAAGAAGATATGTAAAATATCGTTATACCCGTTCTCTTGTAAGAAAGGCAAATACAACCGACAATCAGATTTTGTCTTTAATTGAATGCAACAACGAAGAAGTAAAACAGGAAAACTCAAACAAAAACCCGACAGTAAACAGCGTACAAAGAGATTATATGGCAGGCGAAGTGTCAAAAGACATTACAAAAAGACTTCTCTTGCCACAAGACATTGTTCAGGCACACGAAGAAGGCATCATACATTTCCACGATGCAGACTATTTCGCTCAGCATATGCACAACTGCGACCTTGTAAACCTTGAAGATATGCTTCAAAACGGTACAGTCATCAGCGGAACTCTTATTGAAAAACCGCATAGTTTTTCAACTGCCTGCAATATTGCAACTCAAATCATCGCACAAGTTGCTTCAAGCCAATACGGCGGTCAAAGCATCTCTCTTGCTCATCTTGCACCTTTTGTTGATATTTCGAGAAAGAAAATAAGAAGCATCGTAAAAGAAGAAGCAAAGATGTTTGGTTCGGGTATATCCGAAGAAAAAATTAACGAAGTTGCCGAAAAACGCTTAATCGACGAAATAAGAAAAGGCGTGCAAACAATTCAATATCAGGTTGTAACTCTTCTCACAACAAACGGTCAGGCGCCATTTGTTACTGTATTTATGTATCTCAACGAGACAAAAAATGAACAGGAAAAAGCAGACCTTGCGCTCATTATTGAAGAAACACTCAAGCAAAGAATACAAGGTGTTAAAAACGAAAAAGGCGTATGGATAACCCCCGCTTTCCCGAAACTCATTTATGTTCTTGAAGAAGATAACATTACAGAAGACAGCAAGTATTGGTATTTGACAGAACTTGCTGCAAAATGTACTGCAAAAAGAATGGTTCCCGACTACATTTC
>UQEU01000025.1 GCA_900540085.1 uncultured Eubacteriales bacterium | reverse complement strand
CACTCCCCGTGCTGATTGTTATTGTGTTCGTTCAAGGCTTTATCGGGTAGGATTAGCAATCCCCTACGGCTCAAATTGTGCAAATTTGTACAATGTTACATTCCTATAAAATAACATATAAAACTAAAAACTGTACAACCATATTCGGCTGTACAGTTTTTTGTTATCTTGTGTTACCTTTTAGACGTGGATTTGTTTTTGTAACATAACCGTCAAACCAGTTGCTACACTTACGCTCGGGCATAGTATGCTTTTGATATTGCAAACTATCTGCACGAATCGGGAAAGCCGACAACCAACTCGGCTATTTACGGTTACAAGAAAGACCCGAACAACAAAAATCATTGGCTGATTGATGAGGAAGCGGCTACAGTCGTCCGCAGAATTTTCCATTTCACAATAGAAGGCTGCGGACCTTATGACATAGCCCGCACGCTGTTTGATGACAAGGTTGAAACCCCGGCTGTTTACTTTACAAAAAAGGAATTGGAATAAGGAAAAACAAAAAGGAGTTTACCCACCCGTTCAGTTGGAGCGGATATGTTGTCCGCAGTATTCTTGCAAAACAGGAATACTGCGGAGACACCGTAAATTTCCGTACGCACAAGGAATCATATAAGGACAAAAGCTCAGTGAAAAATCCGCAGGAGAACTGGCTGATATTCAATGACACGCACGAAGCAATCATTGACCGAGAAACTTGGGAGCTTGCTCAGAAACTGACAAAAACGCCGAGACGTGTTGACACCACCGGAGTGGCGAATCCGCTGACGGGTCTTGTTTATTTTGCCGATTGCGGTGCAAAGATGTATAACCACCGATTTTTCCGAGCTTACTACGCCGATGATAAATGAGTTTATCGACAAAATTTTAGTTCACGCTCCGTATTATATTGACGGAGAACGTATGCAGGAGGTTGAAATCTATCTCAATTTCATCGGCAAGTTTGAAATTCCTCAACCTCAGCTGAGCGAGGAAGAAATTAAGCGGCAGAAGCAGCTGAAACAGCCCGTCTAAAAAGCAGGGAATGCTATCAGTTGATAAAGGCGAGAAAACACAAGGTTGGCGAGCCGTTTTCATTTAGCTGCAAGGGCTGTGACAAGGTATTTGAATCCAAGCACAGCAATGCTTTGCTAAGATTGTGCAGGCTCAGTCAACAGATCACCACCAACCCTGCGTGAAAGGCTGATAATCATCAACTATCATATTCGACACACTCAAACCGGCAAGCGGAGCATAACGGATTATTCAAAGTCTGTAAAGGAAACTTTGGCGCGGTATAAAGCCGCCGTAAAGCAGATAAACGAAAAGAAAAATGAACGGAAGGGACTTCAAAATGAAAAGAAATCCACTTCCGTTTTTAATATCGCCGCACAGTGAGATTGACGGCAAACTGAATGATGAAATCAATGTGCAAGCTGCCCGTGAATATGCCCGCCGCCGTTGCAACCAAACTCAGACGAGAAATACAATGCGGCACGAACACAAGAGAAAAAACAATAGTTTACCGTTAAAAGGAAATTTAAATATTTTTTCAAGCTTGAACAAGAAACGGATTACGACACCTTGCTGTATTGCAGTTTTGCGTTAATCAGATTTTCGTCATGATTATACAACGAGGCAACTTTTCAATGTCCAAGTAATTCAGCACTAATTATGCTAAACCAACATTGTTATTTATTTGACCAATTTAAATATCTTGAATTTAATTAAATTTGACTTCTGACATTATTTTTTGAGGATATAAAGATGATACCAAATAATACGTTCTGTTTCTAATATCGGTGGAATCATAATTGAGAAATTGTTCAGAAGAGATAGGAACGGGTGCAATAAACGTTTTTTGTTCACCTTTTGAAAGTTTAATATACATTCCACAATCATTGTAATACATAACGAGCGGGTAATAAAATTGTAATGAAAAAGCACCTGATTCAATATGAAAAGCTGTTAAATCAACAGTTATTTCATCATCTGTTGTATTGGAAATTATAATTTTTATTAAGCCAAGATTCAAATCTTCACTTTTCAAATAGTCAGAATTTTCTTCCAAATATTCTGATAAATCATCATCATTCATAATGTCCATACGCTTAAGCATGTATGTATCTGTTATAGTGAATTTTGCATTTTGACAAACAAATGAATCGCCCATTTTATATACAACTTTTTCGTTTTGCGGATATTTTGAATTGATACTAAAAAACCTAATGACACCACATATACATAATACTGTTACAATAAGGAGCGTTACAATAACTTTTAAATTATTTTTCTTTCTCATAAAGACTATCTCTCCTGATGATTTTACCCTGCGCTAATTCTATAGTTTCGTCGCAAAGAGCGTTAATCTGATTTTTGTCATGACATGACAGCAACACAACTCTATCGGGAACTTTTGCGGACAAAATCATTTTTTTGACATTTTCACATGAAGCTTCATCCAACGCATTAAAAGGTTCATCTAAAACAAGTATTTGAGGGTCTTCCATCATCGCTGCTGCTATTCCAAGTTTTTGTTTCATACCAAGTGAATATTTTCGGAAACTCTTCTTTTCGTTTGGGTCAAGCCCTACCATTCTCATAGTATCCACTATTTTTTTATCGTCTATTTTCTTTTGTATTTGAGCGAGAATCTTCAAATTTTGAAAACCGGAGTACTCAGAAATGAACCCCGGATTTTCAATTAAAGCCCCAACACTATCAGGAAACGATATGTCTTTTCCTATGATTTTGTTATTTATTTTTACAAAACCACTGGTAGGTAAAATCAGTCCGCAAATTGCACGCATAAGCATAGTTTTCCCCGAACCGTTCTTACCTACAAAACCGTAAATTTTTCCTCCGGAAAGTGATAAATTTATATTTTCCAGTACAAGATTTTTTGATAACTTTTTTGTATAATTACAAATTTCTATATTCATAAATCTCTCCTACTTTAAATAATGTTTTTTCTTTTGATAATTGGCAAGCCTAAAAATAAACATATAACGATTATTAAAAAGGCAACCTCCAGTTCTGTATATATTGATATATTATTTATGGCGCAAAAATCAGTTCTTATCAACATTGAAAAGTTAAACGGCAAAAATTCGCTGCAATAAAACACAGATGTGGTCATAAGGCAGACTATCATCAAAAACGCGACAACAGGTCCAAATGTAATACTGATAATTGCATCAAATGTCATGTGACAAGTTGTAATCATCCAAGGTAACAGTACTGAGGAAATGAAAATTTCTGTCATACTTTTTCCATAAGTGCTTAGCTCCAAAAATTCTTCAGTTATTAAACTGTTTTGAGTTAATGAAAAATTACCGGAAAGCAATGTAAAAGCTGTCGAAATTACAAAAAACAGTAAATAGTACAAAGTTGAAGAAACGACACACCAAACTATTTTACTCAACCACCATAAATATCGGGATTTTACCCGCAAAATAAAGGTATCGGCACTTGTCTGCAAATCGTTTGTAATGTATAATCCCACAAACAAATAAGGAAGTACATTAAAAGAAAACCACGTTATGGGAATATCTACACCCTTATTTGCCTCCGGATCAAAAGGGTCACATCCGGCAAAAACATTCATAAAAAAATCCAGAACACCACAGTCTACAACCGAATTATAATCACTAAAATATAAGCTAATATTATGCCAATACACGAAATCAATAAATATGAACAGCAACGCAGCAAAAATAAAAAATTTACGATTATGTATGATTCCCTCTGTTATATCATGCGAAAGCAAACGAAAAAAAAGACGAACTTTCAATTTAAAAAATCCTTTCTTTTCATGAACAATAAATTTAGTACGAATACTATAATTGTCCCAAAAATCAAGAGCCAAAAGTCAATATTCCAATCACCATCAAATGAAACTGCAATACATGTTGTGACCGTCACTAAGAACGGAAATACTTTGTTTATTATACAGCCAAAAGCACATATTAATTCAGAAAAAAATATTGTAGGAATTAAAAGACATACAAAAGTTTTCATCACTACTTTTGCAAAGCCTACATTGCTTATGCATCCTTCACACAGATAATAATAGCTTTCATATGAATTCCAATTAATTACTGTTCGTGAAAAAAATCTCGACATACCAAGAACTGCGACGAGGAATAAAATGCAAAAAGCCACAGAAAAAGCAAGAACTTTCAAACTATTTCTGACAACCAATGTATTTCTAAATCTAAAGCGAATATAGGCATTTGTAAAGTTACTGTTTTTTTCGGAAAATATCGTTGAAAGTAATGCGGCGGTTGGTACAAAAAAGATAGTTGTCGTGTGACCCCCGGCGGCTTCCACAAAATCTGCCATACATATGTTGTCTGTTATATCCATCATATTTTTTTTTAAAAAAGCAAAAAAGTAAAACAATACAAAACTGCAGAGTAAACAGAAAACAACCAAATATTTAAAATATGTCATTGCAACAAAAGTTTTTCTACACGCTTTAAAAAACATCTTTTTTCGCTCCAATAAAATAATACGGAAAAAATGAAAGGCAAAAGAAAATCAAAAATAAAATTGTTACAGAAAAGGTAGTCCCACTTTCACTTGTAGTCGTGACAAGATTTCTGATACTGTAGGCATCAAATCCCAACATTTCAAGACAAAATGATGAAAAAATGTAAATGAAAAAAGGAAAAACAAAAGTCACAAATTTTCTATCTAAAAAGAATGTAATAAACAATGACAAACTTGCTGTTACTCCCGAAAACAAAAATGTGATAAAAATATATATCGATGTATATAATAACGGTTGCACATAAAACAAATCAGCCCATTTATAAGCAGGATATATGTTAGTAAATGTATAAGATGCTTCAGGAAGCATTGTTGGTAAAAACATTGAAGAAATGAGAAAACTAAGAACCATTGGAATAGCAACCACGCAACCACCACTTACGAAAACAGCTATGTATTTTGCCACAAGATAATATTTTTTCTTGGCACGAACGCACACATTCCTTGCATATCCCCTGTTTATATCATCATAAAAGGAACTACCAAATGGCAAAGTGGCGAGAATTGGAATAGCCATATAAAAAATGTTTTGCTGAAGATAGATATTATGACTGCCAATCCAGTTTGTATATGAAATTTCAAAAAATCCCATTAAATTTTCATCATTTAAAAATTCAGAATTCAACTGCACACAGTATGGTATTCTTTCAATCGAATACCATGTTACCAATGCTAATGAAATTAGCAAAGAAATTAAAAACAGCCTGTTTTTAAAACTTCTTTTCAGTTCGAATTTAATCATTCTTTGCATTTTATCATTCTCCATTTATTATTTTTCGGATTTGATGACTTGCATAGTTCCTTCTCCTAAAGGATTGCCTGAGAGCACTGTCATCAAATAAAGTTGGTCTTTGTACTCATTAAGTTGTTTGTCCTCAGCAACATATGCTACATTAACATTCAATTTTTTACCGGGTTCAAGTTTTTCTACAAAATAATTTTTTGAAGTCTTTTTCTCACTTGAATTAAAACTTCGTGCTTCGTTATATCCACCGTCTGTACCAAAATGCAAAAGTAAGCTGTTCAATGATACCTCCACATTTTCATTTCCTTTATTCATCATTGTAATGTTAAGCACTACATATGAATATTCATTTGTAATATTTCCTTGGCTATCTTTAATTTCATCCCAGTCCTCAAATGTGTCAAATTCGGGAAGTTCTGCTTTGTTTTTTGAAATGCTTATATCATTTAATTTAACATAAATGCTTGTTCTATCGTCGTACATAGTATCGTATTCAGCACCTTCCTCAAGCAGAACACAACTTTTTGAGCCCAACGCTGAATTTTCTGTGGAAGAGATATTACTTCCATTTGCAACCTGTGTGTTTTTTGCATCAGCATTAGTGTATATATCGTTGATGTCAATAATATCATTTTTTATCAAGTATAAGATGGAAACTATTATAGATGAAGCACAGATGATAATCAAAATAATTACGGTTGTTATTTTTTTATTCAATATATAAACACCTCTATAAGCAACTCCCTACCGCAGTCTAAAAGTCATGCTCTGCGCGCATATATAAAGTCAAAACTTCATTAAAAGGCACAGAGCATAACTTACAAAGCCACAAATATTTTATATGCTGTCAGGACTCCATGCTATGTGGTAACTCACAGCTTCCTTATTCATAATGTAGCCCAAAGTAGCATATTTATAGCCGTCTTCTTTAACATAGTTAGGCAAATAATAATATGTACCCTTTGGTAAATTTTTCATATTCTTAGTTGCCCCATTATAGCTCCATGAACCGTAATATCTGTCTACAGTTTTTACGGAGGAAGTATTCTTATTATTTGTACGCTGAACCCAAGCACTCAGAGAACCTCCTGATGTGCTCTTGTTTTCGCACCAAACAGATGTATAATCTTTCTTCTCACGCCAAATAGATCTGCACGGAGTACCTCCGTTGTTACTTCTCGCACTAATGTTGATAATTGTATCTGAAACATTACCGGCAGAGAATACTGAAAAAGTAAGAGCAGACATCAAAGAAAGAACGACCATACCCAACACAATCATCTTTTTTAGTTTCTTCATCTTTTATCTCCTGTTAATAAAAAATTAAAAGTTTTCAAGATTTGAAATATTAAAACACCGGACTCACTTCATCTCCATTATAGAATATAGTGGTTCAGTTGTCAAGACAAAAAATCTAATCATTTTATAGTGAACTGAACCACTATAGTAGAAGTGGTCTATCATAATATTTATTATCCTGTTTGATAGGTTTTGGAGCAACTACAACCTGTTTACCTGTGATTGTTTCCACCACTTCAATAAAGCTATAACCTTTAACCTCAATTAGATAATTGAGAGCTGTTGTACCTCCAATCCCACGAGAAAACCACATCCATTTTCCGTTTGAAATTTTCAAGCTATCGTGTGTTCGTGTGGTGTAATTGTTCTTATCAAGTCTTACAAGTTCGTGTGGCTCAAAGTTTTTAAGATAGGTTAGCAAGTTCATTTTCTTTGCTTCAAGCACTACTTTAGGGTCTATATATGGCACTTATTCATACCTCCATTTCTGTTATTTTATCGCAAAAAGAAAAGCCAAGAAATTTTCATTTCTTGACTTAACTCTTTTGCGTATTATTAAATTGCTTTATTATTGCGAATATCATTGATTATCTTTGCAATGTTACAAGTTACCTGTCCTGAGCATTGGTGGATATCTTCATTAATTTTGCATTCTTCAACGATTGCAAAATCAACTTGCTTAACCAGTTCTCCTATAGATTTATTTTTCTTTGGATTAATACCAGACACCTGAGTAAACAAATTTCTTATATATCTTTGATTTCCTACCTTTTCGTTAGAAATTATCTCCTTTTCATTTGGTTTAATATATTTCTCATAAGCATCTTTATAATGCAAAAGTAAAAACAATTCAAATGCAGGATTAGATATACCAAGTATATTATTATTTTCTCCAAATGCTACAACTTCATCAAAATCCTTAACTTTTTCTTCGAAAATATCTGCATCAAAAACGATAATCATCCTATCCATTTCAGCATCAAAAGATATATCTGAGTTAAGTTTTTGCTCCTCGGCAAACTCTATAAGTCTTCTGGGGAAAGATATATTCTTATCTTGTTGAGTCTTTTCGAGAAAGCGAATATCAATATTAGGATTAATTCCCAATTCTTTTTTATAGTCAACCAGCTTTTCGAAATACCACGTTTCAGTATTTGCACCTTCACAAATAAAGAAATACTTTCTATAAGGCTCTATAGCCTCATTTGTGTCGCTCTTTCTTTGATTCCAATTATAATAACTTCTTACCGGTGCCATATATTTATTCCTCCGTCAAATCAAAATTAGAAAACACAGGAATTGCACCATAACGCCCCTCAAGATAAGCTTTGCTCAATGTTTTATCATATCTTTCTTTGAACTTATCCAACGAATAAACATTACTTGTGTTATTTCCATCTCTTTCAACAAACCATATTTCATCACGTCTAAAAAGCTTTTGCTCCATAATAGATGCTTCGTGGGTTGTAAACAACAACTGAGTTTTATGGCCTTTATGGAAATTCATAAAAAGCTCAAGAAAATGTTCTGTAAGTTTTGGATGAAGACTTCTTTCTAATTCATCAACAACATAAATAATGTCATCGTTTTTGTTAAGTAACATATCGAGTAAATCGAAAATTCTTCTTGTACCATCTGATTCTTCATCGAAATTAAAATCATAAAATGATTTTCCATGATAGAGTTTCAAAGTAGATACAATCGGTTCATCGTCATCCAAAGTAACAGTAAAAAAGCTTTTGTCAGTTCTCATGGTCATTCGTGCCGAAGAATATAATGACTTGTGAGCCATCTTGTTTCGTATGTCCTTCATAACTAAATCAAAAACCTTAGCCGGTAAAGCTTTTCTAAATTCCTCAAAATCAGTTTTTTCAACTCTAACTTTATCAATACCAGTATCAAAGGTTTTTATTAATTTATTGATTAACTCTAAGGATGTTTCATCATTATAATATTGAAAGTTATCAAAAGAAGTATTAGGCTTAACGATAATTATGTTTTGTGATAACCAACTATAAACCTCCTTGAAGAAAACCAGCTTGGAGTCTTCAGAATATTTTTTGTTTCTATTCATTTCCGTAAGAAACAAAATTGATTCATTACCATCAAAATCATCAGTATATGTTTTGAATTTTGCTTCATCAATTTTGTTTAATTTTACATCTTCGCCCAAGTGTGGAAATTTTTCTTCTTCATTTCTTTCAAATAAACATTTTGCATTACCATTTTGATAAAGCTCATATAACCACTCAGATGTGATTCTTCGTTGATTTAATAAAGCCGTAAAACCATAAGCATAGAATTTATCACCAATCGTGAACTGAATTTCAAACGAGCTATTCTTATTTATATTTTCTTCCTTACATTTACAAAACCATTTTGTAGCTACCATAGGAATTGTATCATTAAGCGTACTTTTCAAAAACCAAAAAAAATCAATAAGATTAGATTTACCTGCCGCATTAGCACCATAGATTACTGCGTATTTAAGTATATTCGTACTTTTAATTTTAACCCTATGATCAGTGCCTTTTTGAATTTTTGTAGAAGAAATCATAGTCATCTCTGTTGGTTCAGAAAACGATTTAAAATTCTCAACTGTCACTTTAATAAGCATTATCAATCTCTCCTTCTTATTTAATATTGTAAAGGAGAATTACAAAAAAGTCAATATGTATCCGTTTATTTGGAGAAATTTTCTCTAAATGACCTATTTATCTCGACAAACTTAACCATAGAGCGATTGTTTTTGATGAATTTTACATTTCATCTTGTTCGCTTTCTTTTCTTGTATCTTGTTTTCGATTCACCCTCATCAGGCTCACCTGTAACAATCTCATTTTCTTTTTACAACTATCACCTCTTCTTAATTTTTACTAAAAATTGTTTTTATCACCTCACTTTGGTTATACGGTGAATATGTTATTGGTTTAGCATATATTTTTTGCATAGTGTTATTATATATCACATTATGCAAAGTTGTAAATATAATTTTGAACGTTGTTTTATTTTTGTAAAATCTGGCAATATAAAATACTTATATTTATACAAATTACCTGTTAATAGACTTTTACGACCTAAATTTGGGTATAAAAAAAGAGCCTACTGGCTCGTAACATAACTATTTATAATTCGACATACTTCTTTATGTATAATTTGTTTTGACTCATACGATGGTACACTTTTAGTGAACTACTCACCTGTTTCGGCTTGGATGTTAGATTACTTCTATAAATTTGCAACGGGAACATTTAAAAGCGGAATGA
>UQEU01000024.1 GCA_900540085.1 uncultured Eubacteriales bacterium | reverse complement strand
TTTTATACATTTAAAAACCGAGATTGACAATAGTAAATCTCGGTTTTTGTTATTTGTTATTTATAAATCGGAAACACAAAAATCATTTGTATCAACAAATAAAAAACAGGCTATGAAATCGGTGTAGAAAACTACGCTAAATTTCACAGCCTTTTCTTTATCTCTTATTCTTTTTCACAATCACAGTCACAACCGCAGTCGCACTCATCGTCAAAATCAAACTCAAGAAGTTCTGAACAGTTTGGACACTCAATTTCGCCTTCAGCAGCTGTTTCTTCATCAATGATGATTGACTCGCCGCAGTTAGGGCAAATAACTTCGTATTCAACATCTTCTTCATCGCAACAACAATCGCAGTCGTCTTCGTCATATACATACTCTTCAAGTTCTGCGAGGTCCTCGTCGATTTCGTCGATTGTATCGTTGAGTTCTGCAACATCTTCATTTACAAACTCAATATCTTCACAAATGCTGTCAAGAACATCTACGATAGCTTTAATAGCTTTTGCTTCTTTAGACTTTTGGTCGAGGTCAAGTCCGTCGATAAGACCTTTAAGGTAACCGAGTTTTTCAATAGTTTCCATAATGATTACTCCTTTATTATGCTCTTTCCATATATTCACAAGTACGAGTATCTACTCTGATACTGTCGCCCTCGTTGATGAAAAGCGGTACTTTGATTTCTGCACCTGTTTCAAGAACAGCCGGTTTAAGAGTATTTGTAGCTGTATTGCCTTTGAAACCCGGGTCTGTCTTTGTAACTTCAAGTGTAACAAATGTAGGCGGTTCAACACCGAAAACCTTACCTTTGTACGAAAGAATACGGCAAATGTCGTTTTCTTTTACGAACTTAAAGTTGTCTGAAAGGTCTGATTCTGCAACGGGAATCATATCAAAAGTTTCTTGGTCCATAAAGTAGTAAAGACCTTCGTCGCTGTAAGAATAAACCATTTCTTTTCTTTCAATGTATGCTGTCGGGAACTTTGCGGTAGGGTTAAAAGATGTTTCTGTAACCGCACCGGTAATAACATTTCTCAATTTTGTTCTAACAAATGCAGCGCCCTTGCCCGGCTTTACATGCTGGAATTCAATAATTTGATATACTTGACCTTCCATTTCAAATGTAACGCCATTTCTAAAATCGCCTGCTGATACCATTCGATATATACCTCCAAATATTTACTACAAAGATATTTTATAATATTTGCAATAATAAATCAATACCTTTTTTATAACTATTCTTGCCAAAACCGCAAATTTGTGCTTTACAGACATCTGTAATTACAGATACCTTTCTAAAGTCCTCTCGTGAATGTATGTCGCTCATATGAACTTCTACAAAAGGAGTGTACTCTTTTACGCACTCAATAGCATCTCTGATGGCGTAACTGTAATGAGTATATGCACCCGCATTTATTACCACGCCGTCGTACTTATTCATAGAAGAATGAATTTCATCTATAATCGCACCTTCACTGTTACTTTGAAAAAAAGAAACGCAAACGCCTTTTTCTTCGGCATACTGTTCAATCTCTTTATTTATATCTTCCAAAGTTTCGGCACCGTAAACGCTCTTTGAACGAATACCCGTCATATTGAGATTTGGCCCGTTTAAAACAAGAATTTTCATAAACATACTTCTTTCATAATTTGATACTTTAATGCAAAATAATTGATATAACTAATATAATATTAATTACATTATATATTAAACAACAAGAAATATCAAATCTACAAGGTAACACCCTGTTTAAATTAAAAAGGAGCGTAAAATAACGCTCCTAAATAATTATTTGAACTTTCTCTTACGAGCAGCTTCGCTCTTCTTTTTACGAGCAACAGAAGGCTTCTCATAATGTTCTCTTTTTCTAACTTCCTGAATAATACCATCACGAGAAGTTTGACGCTTAAATCTTCTTAATGCGCTATCAAGAGATTCATTTTCTTTTACTTTAACCTGACTCATTACAATTCCCTCCCTCCGAACTCGTTATCGGGGGTATTTGAATACTTCTAAATAACCACGAGTGAGATTATATACAATTTAAAGGCAAATGTCAAGAACTTTAACACGAATTGTCAACAAAATATTAACTTTTTCGTCAAATTTTTTATTTTTCTAAAGAAATATTAATTTTAGTTGACAAACTGACTGTCAAATGCTATTATGCAAGTGTGATAGCACGAATATCACACTTGTTATTTTAAGGGAAGTGATGTAGCTGATTTTTATTGACCTGCACAGCAGAACGCCTATATACGAGCAGATAAAAGAACAGATTTTACTTAATATTAAACAGGGCGAATATAAACCCGACGAACAACTGCCGTCAATTCGCTCATTGGCAGGCGAACTGAATTTGAATGTAAATACGGTAAAGCGTGCTTTTAAAGAACTTGAAATGAGCGGCATAATTTACTCTGTTTCAGGAAAAGGATGTTATGTTTCCCACAATGCAAAAAGCAACGATATTTTAGAAAACTCGGCAAAAAAAGAAATTATCGATGCAGTGCTTTCTGCAAAAGAAATAGGATTGACAGAAAATACGGTACTTGAATTAGTACATAAAATATACGAGGAAGGTAAGCAGTATGATTGAGATTAAAAACATCAGCAAATCTTTTGATACAAAAAAAGCGATAGAAGATATCAGTTTTACCGTGAACAACAGTTCAATATACGGGCTGATAGGATACAACGGAGCAGGAAAAACAACACTTTTAAAAATAGCTGCAGGGGTAATAACCGCCGACAACGGAGCCGTTCTTTTAGACGGAGAAAACAGTTTCAACAACAATTCAAACAGAAAAGACTTATTTTTTCTTTCGGATGATTTATACACACCGAGTAACTGCAATTTGAAAAAAACGGCAAAATACTATTCGGCGTATTTTGAAAAGTTTTCTTTTAAAACTTTTGATAAGTTAGTAAAATTATTTGAACTTCCGACAGACAAACCGATAAGAAGTTTTTCAAAAGGAATGAAAAGGCAGGCAGAAATCATACTTGCATTGTCTGCACATCCGAAATACTTGCTGTTAGACGAATGTTTTGACGGAGTTGACCCTGCAAAAAGGCTCCTTATTAAAAACCTGTTTTTCGACTATATAGCCGATTATGAGGCATCAATAATAATCAGTTCTCACAACTTGGCTGAACTTGCCGATTTATGCGACCATATCGGTTTGATTAATAAAAACCACTTAGTGTTAGATATTGACAAAGACAATTTAGATACAAAATTCAGAATGATTAGCGTTAAATTTGACCGAAACATATCTGAAAACGATTTTAAACATTTAGAAAACATCAAACTCGTGTCAGATAATAATTCGGCAGTAATAAAAACATTTGACCACGCAGACGAAACAGAAGAAAAAATCAAGGCAATGTCCCCTACTCACTTTCAAAGCACAAATATGAGCCTTGAAGAAATTTTTATATCTCAAATGGAGGAAAACAAATATGACTACTCTGAAATCTTCCAATAAAATTAAACTTAACGACTTAAAGATACAATTTTTATCTTTGAGAACATGGATTTATCCGCTTTTAACATTTATATTTTTATCACTCGGAAATTTATATTCGATAAAAACAAGTTACAACAATATAGGTACGGATGCAAAAAACTACATTTTCAATTTTGGCTCAAGTTACGGTGTGGATTTTGCAATCTTTCAAAGTATATACGAATGGTATCCGTTATTCATTTTAACAGGTATTTTGAGTGCATTTATTGTTTTTGACATCAACTTTTCAAAAAAGAAATCAACAACAATTATGTCATTCGCTCTCAAAAGAAGCGACTTATTCACAAACCGTGTAACAGCTACTGCCGTATGGTTTATAATATCACTTTTACTGTCACAAATCACGGCGGCTGTTATCAATACTGTTTATTTTGGTTTTTCTGTACAAATGATTTTGGCACTTGCAATATTATTTCTCATTTTATTTGCCGAAACAGCATTTGGATTTTGTGTCGGAATTCTTTCTGCAAGTCTTTCAACGCACAAATTTGAATACTTTATCTCATCAATTTCTATTTCAATCATTCCTTTTGTGATTACAAAGTTCATTTCAAACGGTGCAAACATTGTATTTAACGGTTCAGGATACCGCAAAACCAACTATCTTTTCGGAACAAATCTTGCAACAACAGAAAACGAACTCTCATTTTTGAACCCGTTTTCTTCTATAATAAGAGTATCTGAAAACAATTTAGGTCAAGAAGATTTACTTAAAATAGACAGATTTATTTCTCTTAAAAAAGGAAGCGAACTTGTATTTGCATTTGCAGATTTTCTTCCCATAATAATCATCTTCGCTTACTGTTTAATTTCAGTATTACTCGCATATAAAATATTTAAAAACAAAAAATTTGAAAACATCGGAGGATTTTTCAGCGATAGCCGTTCAATAGGTGTTGTGATTTTTTCTTTAACAACTCTTTTGATTGCAGAACTTTTCAAATTTAACGATACTTATGAAAACACAATAGGAACATTTTTGCCTACTGTAATAATTTCCGCTGTCGGAATACTGATACTTTCAATCATATCACTTAAAAGAAAACAGGCAAAAAAACTATTCATATCTTTAGGTATTGCTCTTGCATTCTCAGCAACCTCATTTGCCGTACTTGCCGTAGCAGGCTCAAACTATTCAAAATATATTCCTGAAGTTTCCGAAATTAAAAGTGCATATATTTCCGAAAGCGGAAAAACATTTCTTTCCGACTCTTCCCTTGACAACAGTACCCCTGCTCTTAACAGCGTCTTGGGAAAAGATAGGTATTATTCATCAGAAGAAGCACTTTTAGGTGCATTTACAGATGAAAATGATATTGATACAGTAAGAAAAATTCACAAAGAACTTTCTCAAACAAAAAAATCGGACAATATAAACAGTGTTTCTGTTTACTACATTTTAAAAGACGGTAAAAAAATCAAAAGAACATACAAATATATTGACGAAGAGACTCTCAAAAAGTGCGACGAAATATACAATACAAAGGCATTGAAAGAAAGGTACAAATATCTTTTGACAGCCGATTTTGGGGAGGAAAAAAAGAAGTTTAAAGAAAAATACAAAGTAGATTTCGATAAAGTTCAGTCAAATCAAAACGAGTACTTGTATGGTGAAGAAAACAACAATGTTTTTACCGATATGCAAATGTATCAAGACTATCTTGTTCTAAAAAAATTGAGTGAAGTTTCGTACATTAACAACAAATTGGTAAGTTTAGACGAGTATAAAATGAGTGAATTGGCAAGCAGTGTATATAAAGAAGTTTATTTATACGGCGTTCTTCAAACAACAAATCTCAAACATACAAAACCGCTGACTGTTGAACAGACAAATGAACTGAAATCTGCAATAGCAAAAGACATAGATGAAAATAACACCTGTTATATAAACTACACTGACGAAAAACAAATAGGATTTTTCAGCAATTCACACAATAAAACAAATATAAATATTTCGGTTGACGAAAAATTATATACACCAATATATCCGTCAATGAAAAACACCATAAAACTCATAAAAGAATACGGTTTGTACGATTTATTCAATACAAAAGACGAAATTGAAAATGTATATGTTTTTGACGCAAATGTAAATGATATTTACTACGACAGCGTAAACAGACAATATACAACTGTTTACACTTACGCATATAATGTTATTCAAGACAATTACGGTGCAACTGATTTTACGGGAACTGAAATTCCCGAAACCGATAACAAAATCGAAACCGTAAAGAATTTTGAAAAAATAGACGATTTTAAAAACGCTTTAATAAAACCGTATGAAAACAGTGCCGAAAAAGTTGAAGGAAAAGTTTATACAAATGAAGATACAATCAAACTGTTAACAGAAAACTCGCTTGCAGTTGCAAACTCGGCAGGAAATGACTGTGTTTTGATTGTTCAGTACAGTGACGCTACTGTTTCTTCATTCCTTTTACCAAATGAAATTGCTGAAAAATTATAATAAAACATCTGTTTATCTTTACACTTTCGCAAAAGTGTAAAGATAAAATCTTACAATAATATGATTAATTTTGTTAAATACTGTTGAAAAAACTGTAAAATTATGCTATAATAATTGTAATAAATTGTTATATAAAAAATATTCAACAATACTTTTTTATCACGGAGAAAATCAATAATGAAAAATTTTTGCATTATTTTAAGCATAACAATCATTATTGCAATTACATCTGTCGGTTTTGTAAATATGCAAAACAAAAATTTTAACTGCAAACACTATAATTCACAACAATACAATCAAGAATTCAGGTATCAGCACAAACATCATAAAAACTTTAATAAATGTCCAAATCACAATATAAATGTTCTTGCTGTTCAAAATGAGGTCAATTCTTTTATTCGTGCAAACAACATAAAAGTTGATGAAAGTCTGACGCCATACAATTCAAACTGTTATTCAGAAATAATAATTAAGCAGAAAAATAAAAATCACAACGATGTTTTTAAAAAGTGCATAAAAGAAACTCGTAAGTTGATAAGTTATGAAAATAAGTTTTGCTTTGACAGTATGTTTTGCTACTTTGAAAAAAACAGTTTTTATATTTTATATAAATAGAATTCACAGTATATATTAATGTTATAAACGCCTTGCTGAACAAAATTGTTTGGCAAGGCGTTTTTGTTATTTAATATTTATATTTTTTAATTTTTTTACATATACCCTATTCGTAAAAAATCAGTTATAAAATTTCGTTTTTAGTTTTTGCCTTTTTTCTTTTTCGCTCATTTGTTACGATGCCAATTGCAGAAAATGAAATTATCATCAATCCGACAAAAACATTAATGTAATCATTATCGCCTGTTTCAGGAGAAATCATACTATCATTTTCTATAGCGTGATTTGTAGAACTTTCGGGTAATTCAATCGGTTTAGTAACAGGAACTTCAGGTTTGGTAATCGGCGGTTCAGTCGGAGGAACGGTAGGTTCTTCAGGCTCGGTAACAGGGGGTTCTGTCGGCTTTTCTTTTTCTGTAAGAGAATCAATAGCCTCAAGGATTGCCTTTGTCTGCTTGTCAACAATATCCTGTTCCGTAATATTCTTACCACTGACATCAACAGCAAGTGCTTCGTCAACTTTTGAGAAATCTACATAGTCATCTCGATTAAGTAATTTTGCTTGTTCGACTGCTTTGTTGTATTCGGTATAATCGGCGGGTTTGTATACAAGTGAATTTATTGCGTTGATAATTGCATCTGTTTGAGCATCAACAAGTACCTGGTCTTTTACAGATAAATTGCTGACATCGATTGAGAGTGCCTCATCTAACTTTGATAAATCCACATAATTATCACGGTTGAGGGCTTTTGCCTGTTCAACAGCTTTGTTGTACTCGGTATAATCTGCTGACTGATATGTGGTGTTTTCCGTTACATTTGTACGGATTTCAATGGGGTCATAGCCCACATCTGTGCTGGTAACTACGCAATAATAGTAGGGATAAGCAGGGTAATCGGCAGGATTAAACTCTTTGCCTGTTGCGTTTGGTATTGGAGTACCTGTGGTGTTATCATTCGTATCATTTGCGTACCATTGATAAGTACGGTTAAAACCTATAACATCTGCTGTTAAAACACCGTCTGCATCGGTGTATTTTTCAGGTAGCGGGGTAAGCACAGCAGTATCCTGCGAAATCTCAATGAAAGTATGCTCGTTTTCGTTTGCCTATTTTTCAGTCTCTGTGCCTTTTGTGCCGTACACCTTGTAATTTCTGCCTTTTGTATCTTCGGTACATTCTCTAAATGTTGAGGGCATAGAAATTATACAGCATTCCGTCTGCGGCAGACTCTTCGCCGATTCTAAATGTGAAAACTCAACTCGGGAAGTTGGATAAGTTCCAAAAGCATCTTGTTCGATTTGCGTTACGCTGTCTAAACAAAAAAAAACGCGGTTCTGTATTACGGGGAATATATGAACTAAAAGCCTGCTTAGGAACAGAAAGCAATAACGGCATATTTATATATTCTAAATAATCGCACTCATAAAATGCTCTTTGTGTAATCGTTTCAACAAATGGGAAATCTGCTTTTAATATTGAAGTACCACTAAATGCATTGGCAGTCAAATTCGTAATTAAAGGCATATCAGCACTTGTTAGCCGAGAGCAAGATTCAAAAGTACCATTTCCGCCCCAAATTTTATTTATTATTTTGCATTGCGGAAAATACACCTTTTCCAATCTTGAATATTGGCCGAACGCATCGTCACCAATTTCTTGTACAACCGGACCATAAAAAGATATGATTTTTGAATATGAAAATGCTCCACTGTCTATTGTCTCAATATTTGGGAAATAGCCACTGCAAAACTTTGAAGCAAGATAGAAAGCGTTGCCTTGAATATGTTTTGTGGCAGGAAATTCGACATTCATAATAGTAGACTGCGAAAAAGCACTTGATTTGACAGTAACTATACCTTTACCACAAACAAATTCTATGGTGGAATTTTTTGAAAAAGCACTTACAGGTATTTCCGTAACGGTTTTAGGGAGGGTAAGCCCGATTACAGCATTAAATGCACCCTTATCAAATCCCGTTACCGTAACCCCATTTATTGTTTCGGGGACAAACAAATCTAAAAAATTTCCCGTATAGCGTTTGATTATGCCGTCATTATCGATTACGAAATTTTCATCTCTGTCTGTATACTGAATGCGTGGTGTTGCCTCGACTTCATCACTGTAATATCCGCCGTCCGCATAATATGCAACAGTACGAATACGGGTGCGCTGTGTAATTTCAAACGGTTCTGTATATATAATGGCATTCTCTAAAGTAGGGTATATACCGTCAGTTGTGTATAATACGGTTGCCTTTTCATTCGGGCAAATGATTGTACAGATTTGTTCTCCAACATAGACTTTATTTTCTAAATTCAGTTGGGGTGCGATAATCTTTTCCAAACCAAGTGCGTTAGCAAACTGAATCATACCGACACCGTCATACAAAGAGTGATAATTATCCATATAAGCGCCTTGCGACGATTTCGTTTCGCTGTATCTTTTAACATCCAAAGATGTTTCTTTTAATCGAGCATCTATTTCGTCAACCGTTATTTCAGGGGTAACAGATTTCAAAAGCGCACCTAAAGTGGCGGCATAAGGTGTAGAAAAGGAAGTTCCAGACCATACTTCATATTTGTTATGTATAACGGCAACGGGAATATCGTCACCCGGTGCAGAAATATCGGTGTATTTGCTTAATGTATTCCATGAAACATTCGTATTATTCTTATCGGTGGCAGATACAACTATACATTCTGAAATACTTGATGGAAGTGAGTCCATATCAATGCAAGGTATATTACCTATTGCTGTAAATAAAGGAATATTGCACATATAAGCACGCATAATACAAGCCTCTGCCATTCCTGATTCGTCATAATGTCCTATACTTACATTAAGTACATCTACACTGTGTTCAATTGCTTTTAAATATCCAGCACATATTTGACTAATTGTTGTTGTATTTCCGTCATCTCCAAAAACTCTGTAAACAGCTACTTTTACATTTGAAGGAGAATTATCTACTATAACACTACTTACGGCCGTTCCGTGACATTCAATTTCGTTGTCTATTTCATCTTTGGGAGACCCATCAGGCGAGGCATTAAAATAAGTACGGACTATTCTTTCCTTTAAAAATTCGTGATTATAGTCTACACCTGTATCAATAACGCCTACTACAACCTCTTTCAAAGTAATATTCGATTTTGAAAGATATTCCTGCAATCTTTTTGATTGTGTTCTATCATGACTCCAATCGCACAAATATTTTTCATTTTGCAATTCATTTTCAGAAATGATTTCATCCGTTTCGCCCTGCAACCCAGCAACAACCTCGTCAGGGGCGATTTTGGTTATGTTTTTTTCATCTTTTATCTGCTCAAAAGCCGCCATAGCCGCTTCGGGACTTTCATATTGGAGAATATGAAAGTCCTCAAAGCCGCTGACTTCTTCTAACGCACCGTATGTATTGAATTTACTA
Organism: uncultured Eubacteriales bacterium; assembly: GCA_900540085.1. Lineage (GTDB taxonomy): Bacteria > Bacillota > Clostridia > Oscillospirales > Acutalibacteraceae > Scybalenecus. Next base: position 1,133 of record UQEU01000024.1, on the reverse strand, counting down.
TCAGCACGCACAATCAGTCTGGCAGTTTGAAAATCCTGTAAAGTATATTCGGGCTCGGTGCTGTCTGTGACTTCTTCTGAATTTTGAGCAGAAAAAGGCTGAATTTGTGCCGTTTCATTTTCTTCGGGGCAACAAACTCTTTCCCTTTATCATATTCCTGTGTCAGCTCAACAACACCGTCAATGAAATTGTTTATTTCTTTTGATTCATTTTTTTCATCAGCGTAAACTGCAAATCCTGTAATTACAGATGACATTACAAGGATACAAGCGATTAAAATACTGATAACTTTTTTCATAATAGATATCCCCCAAAAGAACCAAATTAAATTATTTTTTATCCGCTTTAAAATATTTTATAAAAACATCTAAAACTTCCTGAACATATTGTTCCTTTATAATACATTCAAGTTCATCTGCATCTCCGCTTTTATTTAAAATCACACATCTTTCCCTTAAAATATCAGATAAATTTTCAGCGGTTATTTTATAAGGATGATTTTTAACGCTCTCATAAACAAAACCGATAGATTCACTTTTTGTAAAATGAATTTCAAGCGAAGAAAAATCAGCAAAAATCTCTATAATGTAGGGCAAATTTTCAGAGCTTAACAAAAATGAAAGCTCAGGTAATTTGTACGACAAAAAACCTGATGGTTTCATTTGTTTATAATCATAATCCGTCTTAAGATAATTGGCTGTTTTTAAAATCGTTTCTTCATCAGCTCTTATAAAAACAGTTCCCGAAAAACGATTATAAAATAAAGTGAGAATTTCCTTCAAAGCCTCTGTTATACAAGATTCTGGTGCGCACACAGCTGTTCCCACCATTTTTTTCGTGTGAAGAATATTTATAGATTTTTCGGATAAATAAAACGGAGCTATGTCGTATAATAATTTCTTCATATGTATCACCCTTGCTTATTTTTTTAGGACCCACTCGAAAATTTGTTTCCATCTACCACCTTGTAGCATTCGCATGACAAAATGCACTGATTTTCCATGATGGGGATTATGTAACTCAAATTGTACTTTTGACAAGAGTTTTACTCCCAAATATACTTTTCCTGGGTTTGATGAAAAATAAATAAACAATTAATATGCATATAATTGTACTATATACAGATATTATAA
>UQEU01000023.1 GCA_900540085.1 uncultured Eubacteriales bacterium | reverse complement strand
GTTCAGCAAGTACGAACACAGGCGATCGTTCAGCAAGTACGAACACAGGCGACTTTTCAGCAAGTACGAACACAGGCGATCGTTCAGCAAGTACGAACACAGGCTACTGTTCAGCAAGCATTGTTGAGGGCAAGGACAGTGTTGCTATTGCTTTTGGTGTTGACAGTAAGGCTAAAGGCGCTATTGGGTGTTATATAGCATTGGCTGAGTGGAAACATACGAACAACGGTTTTGTGCTGAAAGATTTTCAATCTGTAAAAGTTGACGATGTAAAAATCAAAGCTGATACATTTTACAAATTGCAAAACGGAGAATTTGTGGAGACAGAAGAATAGTTGAAACAAACGATTTCAGAGAAGCGTATCTTTTCGCTTTGGAACATAAAGACAATGATTAGGACAAGCAGTTCTGAAAACGGAAAGTGCAGTCAACTGCACATTGAAAAAAGCATAAAAAAAGAGCCTGCGAAAAAGCAGGCTCAAGGGTGTTTTGCAACACTCCTATGACAACAAAAATATTGTAACACAAAAAATTTTAAAAGTCAAGAAAAATCGCATAACGGTGCGGTTTTAAGGCTTGATAAAAGTATTAGATTAAGAGTATGTTTTCAAATTTCAGAAGTGAAATTTTGAAAGTTTAAAAAATGAATTTGAAAACAGATTTTTGAAAAATAATCATCAGCTTAGGCGATAGGGAACTGAAATCAGCAAGCAGTGTTTTCCTCGCCGACTGAAAAAAAGATTTTGCACTGTGGGAATTTCTAATTTCCACAGTGTGAAATCTGTCCTGTGGCAACAACAAAAGAAAGGTAGTGAAAAACTTGCCTTGGATAAAAAAGGTGTATCAACTTCCGAACTATGTGCTTGTGGAAAAAACATTTTCAACTCGTTTCGGGAAAGGGTACATATACAGAGATGCTCACGATAAGCCGTCGAGTGAAGCCCAACAGAAAGTAAATGATAGGCAAATAGTCAAACGGATGAGTTTGCTGGCCAATGCGAACTTCAAAGCGGGCGATTATTTCATTACATATACTTTCCGAAAAGAAGAAAGACCTAAAGACCTTGAAGAATGCAAAATCATTTGGAAAAGGTATTTACAGAATTCGAGAAACAAATACAAACGCAGAGGCAAACAGTTTAAATATATTTGGTGTATCGAAAGTGAAAACTGCGCTATACATATTCATTTTCTCTGCAATAATGAGTTTAATATATCGGAATTTCCGAAGTGGAAATACGGCAATCCTCACATCAAATTGCTTGATGACAGAAATTATCACTCTGTCGGCGAGTATATGGCAAAAGAGGGACACAAAAAACGCAACGAGCAAACAGTACACACTAAAAAGACGATGGGGACAAGCCGTAACCTTATTCGCCCTGAGCCGAAAGTAACGGTTCTGCTCAACTCGAATTGGTCAGATACTCCGAGAGTTGAAAAGGGCTATACGCTCGACAAAAGCAGTCTTGAGAACGGATATATTGAAAACCCGTTTACAGGTGCAGTGTTCAAACATCAAATTTACAGAATGATGAGAAAGGATGAGTAGATGCATATTTTAGACAGAACAAGAGCGACTGAAACAAGAATAAATGTCATTATCGAACAGATTTTGAAAATCGGCAGCTTTGAAAAGTATATGAAAACTGATGATTTCAGAGGCTTACCGTTCGAGGAGAAGTCGCTTGTGATGGGCTGTTATTATCTCGAATGTTTCAAAATTAAAAAGACCTTGCCCGAAAGAGTTGTAACGGAAGCGAAAAAAGCACTCATCAACAGTGTTTCGGAGTTTTCGGAAAAAATTGAAAAACAGAGGCACTTCTCCGAAAAACAAATTTCGATGATTATGCCGACCGACGCAATGCGTGTGGAGTTGCATAAAGCGATTAATAATTCAGAGGCAGATGTTACGGAGAAAGCACTTAAACTTCTCGATGCTTATTCCGGTGATACATTTACAAAATCTTACGAAAGGGTAAAAAAGCAAAATGAAAGCAAGTGAACTGAAAAGGTCAAGCGAACAAGCGGAACAGGAGGTGTTGTTTGAATGGCTGGAAATAATGGCAAGAAGTTTTCCCGAACTGAAAACGGCAATACATATACCGAACGAGGGCAAACGCTCGATTTCAAATGCAATGGCACTGAAAAGAGCGGGACTGCGTGCAGGTGCACCCGATGTTTTCATCCCTGTTCCAAATGAACACTATCACGGTTTGTTTATCGAAATGAAATACGGAAAAAACAAGCCGACAAAGGAACAAAAAGAGTATTTAAACGCAGTTTCAAATTTAGGATACAAAATAGCCGTCTGCTACTCTGCCGATAAGGCTATCAAGATAGTTACCGACTATTTAAGTACATACAAAAGAAAGGAACATTACTATGACAACACAAGAAGCAATAAACAAAATTGATGCAGAGGCAGATAAACTCGGAGAGCAGGGGCAAGTCATTGCTCAATATATCATTGAAAATTTTTTAAGTGATGAGAAATCGGTTGAACTCGTCGAAGGTAAAACGCTTGATGATTGTATGAAAGAAATTAAAAACAAGGCTCAAAAGCAGGCGAAAAACGGTGTCGCAATGATTAAAGACGACACAGTCTATGCTTGGGTGCGTGAGTTTTACGGATTTACCGAAACTGTCAAAAGCGAAAAAGTAATAGACTTGTTCGATTTCATTTAAGGGGGCGGTCAAATTGAAGAAAACCCCTACAAAAAAACAGATTTTCAATCAAGTTCCGAAAATCACAAAGAAATTTATTAAAGAAATTAATGAAAAAGTTTTTACAAATCAGTACATGGTTGTTAAAAATGTGAAAGGTACAAAAATCGGAATGTGCACCCATTGCGGTCATAAGACGAAGATTGATGGTTGGCACAAACATAACGGCAAAGGTTACTGCGAGCATTGTTGTAAGCCTGTTGAATTTAAAGACGCTTGGCGAGGACACAAGAATTTAATTGATTTTAGCTATATTTATCGCTACAAAGCATTGAAAGACGGAGCGATTTTGCTGTGTACATATACTGTTCGCAGAAACTATACAGACTACGAAAACATCAAGACTGAGTTTTCACCGCATTATGTGATTTATCTTTCAGTTAACGGTTCAGCCGCATTTAAACGGCGAAATGATTGGTATTATTGCGAAGACTATTTTAAATATACAACAACAGAGAACGATTTTTACCAAATGACCAATTTGCCCCGTTTTCCAAATCTTCCGCAAGGCGTTTTTTATCAGTTTGATTGTACAAATCTTCCGCAAGGCGTTTTTTATCAGTTTGATTGTAGGGATATTAAGTCTTTCGGTCTTTCAGAGGCGAGCAGAGCTGAACAGTTTAAATATTCAAAACTTTCAATCTTTTCCGAACTTTTATTTTCTGCTTTTGAAATATATAAATACATAGTTTTCTATGCAAAGCATCCTGTTCTTGCCGAGAAAATTGTCAAAGAGGGCGGATGCGACCTTGCAGTTGAAGTTGCAAAATGTTCAAACAACGATTGGATAAATGCAAGAGCAAAAAATCTCAAAGACGCTTTCTACTGTTCAAATAAAACAGAACTCAAAAATGTTTTGTTCGTGGCTGAAGACAAAAGATTTCTTCCGTTAAAATTGATGAAAGATTTAAAAATTCCGAAAACAGAGGAAAATCTTATCTATTGCGATAAAAATAGATACACTTTAAATTGTCTTTACAATTCTGAAATATCCGAACCATTCAAGGTGGTTGAATATTGCAGGAAAAATAACGCTCATTTATTGGACTACATTGATTATATCGGTTATGCGAAAAAACTAAACATAGACTTAACCCGCAAATCAAAGCGTTTTCCGAAAGATTTAATGGCTGAGCACGACAGACTTTACGGTCTAATCAGAGAAAAAGAAAAAAAAGACCGTTTGGCGAAAATGGGTGAAAAGACAGAAACATATCAAAAAGAGTTCCTGCCGAAAATGAATAAAAGGTACTGTTTTTCTTGCAGAGGCTTACTTATTCGACCTGCTACAGAACCGAGTGAACTTATTAGCGAGGGAGAAACACAAAATATCTGTGTTGGCGGAGAATACTACATCAGCAAAATGTTGTCGCACGATACGCAGATTCTATTTGTTCGACAAACAGATGCACCTGACAAGCCCTATGTTACGGTTGAAGTTTCACCGACCGACGACGGTATCATACAGGCGAGAGCGTATGCAAACGGCACTCCGCCTGATGAAGTAAAAGAGTTTCTTGAAATATGGCAGAAGTTTATAAAACTCAACTCAAAACAAAAAGCAGAATTTTTAAAAATCAAACAATCAGCATAAAGGAGTCTTAAAATGAACGATTTGACGATGACAAAAAAAGATGAAGCGTTTGAACTTCATTCAAGAATTATGGCAAACGGCAAGATTGCCGCAACGGCGCTTGTTGAAGTCAGCAAAGATTTAAAAAGTATGAGAGACGACAAACTCTATCTTGAAATAGGCTACCAATCTTTCGATGAATATGTTGAAAAAGCAGTTGGGCTTAAACGCAGACAGGCTTATTCATACATATCCGCTTACGAAAAACTCGGCGAAAAGTTCTTAAGTGAAAATTCATCTTACGGAATTACGAAACTCGAACTGATTTCGCAGATTGACGCTTACGAGCGTGAGGCTTTTTTAGAAGAGAACAATGTTGAAGGTCTTTCAACTCGTGAATTAAAAGAAATTGTCGAAAAAAAGAAAAAAGAAATTGAGCAACTGACATTTGAACTTGAAACCCTTAAAAACGATACCGAAAAGGCGAAAAGCCTTGAAGAGCAGTTGAGGGAATTGCAGTCAGAAAATGAAAAACTTCGTTTCAGTCTTGAAAATCAGGAAGAAAAGATAGTTACGCAGGTTATCAGCGATGAAAACGCTGTTGCTGCAGCTGTTAAGGAAGCAGAGGCAAAAAAGAATGAAGAAATAGCCGAACTCAAGAAAAAATATCAGGAAGCAAAAAAACAGGCAATTCAAAAAGCAACGGCGGAGGCTGATGAATTGCTCAAGTCCGCAGAGGCTGAGGTTGACAGACTCAAAAAACAAGCAGAAGAAAAAGACGAAGAGCTTAACTCTGCACTAAAAAAGGCAAAAGAAGCAGGAGCAGACGAAAATGTCGTAATGCTCAAGTTTAAATTTTCAAATATGCAGGCGACTGCAAATGATTTACTCGATTTGCTTGAAAAGGTACGGCAGTCAGACAGTGCAACGGCTGAAAAACTTGCAAACGGAATAGCACAAACACTCACACGCTACGCAGAAAGGATGAAAAATTTTGACTAAAGACGAATGGACAAAGATACTTGAAAATTTAAAAGATATTGCAGTAGGACTTAACGAAAATCAAATGAAGAGTTTTCGCTACGCTTACAAGGCTCTTGAAAAACAGATACCGAAACCGCCGACAATACCCGAAGACAAGCAGGAGCTTTGCTCCTGCCCACGTTGTGAATACGGACATATTATCGGCAACAAATATTGCCCGAACTGCGGACAGAGAATAGATTGGAGCGGGGACGAATGAGAAAAGTTAAAAGTGTTATTGATTTCACAGACGGACAAATCGTACAAAGAATTAATCAAGAAACAGCGAAAATTATCGACAACATTATAAATCCTGAAACGGACGAGAAAACGAGAAAATTAATAGTAGAAGTTCAATTCACTCCGTTCTCTGACAGAGAGCGGGTCGGTATTAAAACCTGTGTCAAGTCAAAATTAAGCCCTATCAATTCTGTAATTACACAAATGACAATTTGTCAATCAGGAGATTGTGTCTTAGCTTACGAGGCAAACGGATTGCGTGACGGACAGATTGATATTAACGGAGAAGTTCACGAAACAAAGTTTATTGAACTTGAAAACGAGGAGACGGAAGAATGAGAAAAGAATGGATTTTCCCAATAGTTCTAATAGTTATAGATGTGCTTGCAGCCATTGTTTATGGCTTCGAAGGTGACGAAAGAAAAGTAATTTATTGGATAGCAGCGGCGGTTTTAAACGCTGCCGTAACATTTTAAAGGAGAAAACAAAATGAACATTGGACAAGCAATGGCAATTTGCCACGAAATAAACAGTGATAAATATTCTGACGAAGATAAAGCATTCGCTGTGTATCAAGTAATGAATATGACTACTCATATGAGCATTTCAAAAGAAAAAATGATTGAGATTATTAAATGGCTATGGAATTTAAGTTTTGAGGTGGAAGAATGATTAAATTAGATGTTGAACCGTATTGTCAAGACTGTAATGAATTTGAAGTGGAGTGCAAAAACTGTGCAAATGAATATTGGGAGCCAAGCAAATTTTTAATAAGGTGTAAATATGCTTCAAAATGTGAACATATTTGTGATTATTTGGGCAAGAAATATGGCGTGCTTTAAACAGCGAGGTGGAAGAATGAACTTGTTAATAGCGGTGCTGATTGGCGGAATGTTGTTTTTTACGGCGATTTTAATAGCGTATAGTTTTTTAAAATGAAAGGTGGTAATAAATGAAAAATGAAATATTAAAAAAATAAAAGAATATTTGTTTGAGGTGGAAGAAAGAATGATTGAAGATGAAAAAAGAACGAAGTTCAACTGCTATTTCTATGACTTTGACAACAAGAATTGCAGAATATTGAGAAAGTTGTATTGCGAAAACGAAAGCAACTGCAAGTTTTTTAAAACTTGTGAACAGTATAAAAAGGACAAAGAAAAATATGACTACTAACGAAGAGAAAATCAAAAAACTGAAATCGTACCAAAACTCTTGGAAAGAAATTCAGAGGCTAACGGATGAGATTGAAAGACTCAATTCACAGGCACAGAAAATTACTCAAACTCTTTCAAGCGCACCGTCGGGACAGGGTAAGTCCGACCGAACGGTCATAGTTGACAAGATTGTTGAACGCAAAGAAGAATTGCAACTTGCCATCGAAAGAGCGAAAAGAGAATGTGCCGAAATTGAAACGGCAATCAAAAAAATGAAAACGCCTTTATACAGCAGGGTTTTGAAATGGAAGTACATAAACGGTGCTACATTTGAAGAAATCGCCGTAAGAGAAAATTACAATTATCGCTATATCGTTTCAAAAATTCACCCCGAAGCACTGAAAGAGATTAAGTTTTGAAAAAACAGGTCATACAATATGACTAAAAGTCATTGAATGTGACATAAAAAGTATGATAGTATTACAATAGCAAAAATGAAAATTAAATAAGCCTTTCGCACAAAAGAAGCAGAGTGTTTTACCCTGTTTTTTTTGTTGCCTTTTTTTCGGAGGCAATTAAAAAATGAAAAAACAGGGCTTTAATTTTCTTTAATAAAATATATAAATCACGCTTGATTTTTCGGGATTGTGAAAACTTTAATAACTTTTAATTTTATCGGAGGTGGTAAAAGTGCTTAAAGGTAAACAAAAAGAGTGCCTTGCATTAATGCTTACAGGCGAAATGACACAAAAAGATATAGCGAAAAAACTCGGAGTGACAGAGCAGACAATCACGAATTGGAAGAAGAAAAAAGAGTTTGAAGAAGAATTCAATACGGCTTTGCATAAGAAAATAAACTTGACGGCTGCAAAGGCGTTTAAAACAGAGGTAGCGTTACTTGATATGGCTGACTCTGACAGCGTAAGACTTAATGCTGCTAAAGACATTCTCGACCGTGCAGGTTTCAAGCCGAAAGACGAAATTGAACTCACAAAGCCTGTTGACGAAACCATAAAAGAAATGAGCGAGTACTTTGAACGCAGAGCAAGAGAAGATACTTAATCTGCTTTACGATGAGCCCTATAAAATAGGTCATTTCACAGGTTTTAAGGATTTGACCGTTTTACATAACGAATGGCTTAAATCGTTTCTGTACGGCGAAAATGACCAAACGCTCCTTGCACACAGAGGCAGTTACAAAACAACCGACTTGTCGCTTTTTCTTGCAATTCATTGTATTGAAAATCCGAATGAGAATGTAATGTTTTTCAGGAAGACAGACACCGATGTTACGGAAGTAATCAAACAGACGGCTAAAATCTTAAATTCGGGCTGTGTACAGAAAATATGCAAAATTCTGTACGGTACGGATTTGAAATTCACAAAATGCACAGACACTGAGATAAACACAAATCTTTCAACATCAAATAAGGGTGTAAGTCAACTGCTCGGACTCGGTATCGGTACTTCTATCACAGGTAAACACGCAGATATAGTTGTTACGGACGATATTGTAAATATTAAGGACAGAATAAGCAGGGCAGAGCGTGAACGGACTAAGATGCAGTATATGGAGTTGCAGAACATCAAAAATCGTTCGGGCAGAATGATTAACACAGGGACACCGTGGCATAAAGAAGACGCTATTTCGCTTATGCCGAATGTCAAACGCTACGACTGTTACAGTACAGGCTTGATGAGTAAAGACGATATTAAGACACTTCGAGAGTCAATGACGGACAGCCTTTTTGCAGCAAACTATGAGTTAAAGCATATAGCAGACACGGACGCAATGTTCAAAAATCCGCAGTTCACGGAAGATGAAACATTGCTGTACGGTGGTATCGCTCATATAGATGCTTCATATTCGGGAGCAGACGGTACGGCGTTTACTATTATGAAGAAAATGAAAGACGGTTTCGTCGCTCTCGGTAAGCGTTGGGACAGGCATATAGACGATTGTATAAGTGAAATTTCAGCTTATATGGAGCGTTTTAGGGCAGGCTCAATTTATTGTGAAGATAACGCAGACAAAGGCTATTTGAGAAAAGAACTCAACTCTTGCGGTATGTATGCAAGAGGCTATCACGAGTCTATGAATAAGTTTATCAAGATTTCAACCTATCTGAAAAAAGAATGGTCGAAAATCAAGTGGCTTGACGAAACAGACCCTGAATATATAAACGAGATACTTGACTATTCAGAGTTCGCACAGCACGACGACTCGCCCGACTCTGCTGCGTGTGCAGTCAGAATTTTAACGACACAAACAAAACTAAATCGAATACAAGGAGTTTTTTAAAATATGGAAGATATGCTTTTTCGTATGAGTTCAGAGGCAGATGTTACTGCTGAAATTGTAGAAAAGTTTTTAAAAAAGAATTTAGCACTTACAAATTCAAGGTACGATAAACTCGGCAATGCATACAAGAATGACTATGAGATATTTCACTTGCCGCCCAAACCGCCACACAAACCCGACAATCGTATAGCGGTAAATTTTGCAAAGTATATAACAGACACAATGAACGGCTTTTTTATGGGCATTCCCGTCAAAATCACGGCAGAGGATGAGCGCATACAGAAAGCCGTTGACTTTTTTAACGCTTTCAACGATGTTGACGACCACAACGCAGAGTTGTCGAAAATCTGTTCAATCTACGGCAGAGCGTATGAAATGTATTTTGTAGATGAAGACGGAAATATCGGAATGCAGGCGACTGCACCTGATGAGTCGTTTATAATCTATGACAACTCGATTTTAAATCGCACAAAAGCGTATGTACGGTACTATAAAGACACAGACGACAACTTAATCAAGGGCTCTGTTTCGGACAATTTTGTTGTTCGCTATTTCAATTTTGACGGAAGTCGGGTTAGGTTTGTCGATGAAGAAAAAATACACGGTTTTGACGGCGTGCCTGCCGTTGAATATATCGAAAATAAAGAGCGTATGGGCATATACGAAAGCGCTATGTCGCAGATTAACGCATTTAACAAAGCGATTTCTGAAAAGGCAAACGATGTTGACTATTTTGCCGACGCATATATGAAGATATTAGGACCACGCCTTGACGAAAGCGAGAAACAGTTTATCAGGGACAACCGAATAATCAATTTCGAGGGCTATGAAAATATTACGGTAGATTTTATGGCGAAGCCGAACGCTGACACAACACAGGAAAACCTTATCAATCGCCTTGAACGCCTTATTTTCATCACTTCAATGGTAGCAAATGTGTCTGACGAACAGTTCGGTACGGCTTCGGGAATAGCGCTTAAATACAGAATGTTGTCTATGAATAACCTTGCACAGATGAAAGAGAGAAAGTTCACGGCAGGATTTAACAAGCGATATAAACTTGTTTTTTCAAATCCTATATTGCAAATGGCAAAAGACGATTGGCTTAAACTTTCGTATCAATTCACAAGGAACTACCCTGTCAACCTTGCCGATGAGGCGGACACTGCGGGAAAACTTTCGGGTATCACTTCAAAACGCACTCAACTTTCTGTCATTTCAGCGGTTAAGAGTGTGGATGATGAACTTGAACAGATACAAAACGAACAAGATTTAAGCGCAGTAAACATTGAATTTCCGACCGAAAGGACGGCAGAAGAATGACCTATTGGCAACGCCGACAAAAAGAACAACTGAAAGCACTTGAAAAGTCCGAAAAAGCCTTAATGCAGAGGCTGACGGCATATTACAGAGATGAGTATGCAAAACTCGACAAAGAGATTGCCTCGTTCTATTCAAAGTACGGTGTGAAAAAGATAATCGAATACAGAATGTTGCTTGAAGACCTTTCTCCGCAGGATAGAAGTCTTTTAATTAAAAATGTTGAAGAGTTTAAAGCAAAATATCCAAATCTCAAACACATAGTTCCCGTTCGTGAGAATATCTATAAACTCAACAGACTTGAGGGACTGCAACTGTCAATCATAATGCAACAGGCAGAAATAGGTGCAGTCAACGAACAGGCAGTACGCAGACACCTTGAGAATTTGGCACTTAAAAATGCAAACTCCGTTGCTGAATTTTTAGGGTTTGGCAAGAACTTCTACTTTGAAAATTCGGATATAATCAAGAACTTTGTCGGCGTCAAATGGTGCGACGGCAAAGACTTTTCGCAGAGAATATGGGAAAACACCGACAAACTCGCAAGGTATCTGACAACAGACTTGGCACAGGGCTTTGCAAGAGGCGAGTCCTACGAAAAACTAACAACGCAAATAGGAAAACGGTTTATAGATGTTGCAAAAAGAGATATTTACCGCCTTGTCTATACAGAGGGTACATACATAATGGCAGAGAGCAGTGCGAAGCCGTTTGAGGAAGATTTTGAGAATTATAGACTGTCAACAGTCGGCGACGGCAAAGTCTGTCCTATATGCACAAGTGTTGCCGAAAATGTTTTCAGGTTTGCCGACAGAGAACCGGGTGTGAATTTCCCGCCAATGCACCCTATGTGCCGTTGTACTTTTGAAATAGTCGTTGACGATTGGAATAAGTGGCTTGACGATTATGAAAAAAAACACTTGAATAATAAAGAAAATAAAGGCGAATACTTGAAATCAAGGCTAAAAGATGATAAAATGTATTCAGTTTCATTTAGAGCACAAAAGATTGAACATTCGCTTATTGAAAACATTGCAAATGTAAAAATCAATGGTTTAAATGAGGAAGAATGTAGAGAAATAACACAAATGCGTAAAAGATTGTTAAATCGAATGGTAAATGAACCACCTGGCATTGAGGGTGGTTTATCAATACCATTAAATGATAAACAAAATGCTGTATTTAGCATGGGAACTTTAGGAAATGTTGATGTTAAAGATTTAAACAGTCTATATTATGCTATACATAATCATCCGCACAGCGATTGTTTAAGTCCACCGGATTTAATAAATTTTTTAAAACGTTCACATATGTACGGTATTGAAGCTATAGGAAATGATTGTGTTTCAGGTTATTCAATTACAAAAACACCACAAGCAAATATAGAAGGTTACAGAGCATATATAATCAATCAAGTAAAGAATTTCAATAAATCAAATCCCAATCTTGATGTTTTAAAAAATGAGAGAGATTATAAGAAGGCTGTTAATCTTAGTGAAAGTATCTTGGAAAGGGCAAGGGCTTATGGATTTAAAATCACAAAGTTTTAAAGAATTTAATTTTCGTGTGGATACATTTGACGATAGTGTTTCACCGAATGATTGGTCTTTATATTTAGATGTTTTTGACATATGGTATTCTGACAAAACTGAAAACGAAAAACAAAAGGCAATTGAAGAATTGGAACAAGAATACAAGCGTAAAATTATTATAAAATAAAGCACTGTACTTGAAGTATGGTGCTTTTTTGTTGCCTGCAGAAAGGAGTACGCTATGGCAAATAACGATATGGAAGTGATTGAGTACAAGATATTGAAGTATCTGTACGAGTGCTTGAAATCGGGACACAGGGCTGTTTTGGAAGAGATTGCGTGGCGGTGCAAACTGTTTGAAATCACAAGGGAATATTGGCTTGTGATAATGCAGGACCTTA
>UQEU01000022.1 GCA_900540085.1 uncultured Eubacteriales bacterium | reverse complement strand
AACGAGAAACATTACAGAGAATAATTCCTAAACAAAAAGCGTTAGTCTTTGTAGAGTTTGAATAATTTTGAGATCATTAAAAACCCAGTGTTTATGCGAATTTGCGAGTAAAACACAATATATTAAAACAAAAAAGGCATTACTGACTTTTACGGTCGGTAATGCCTTTTTTATTACATTGATTTTATTTTTATGAGCAAAAATTATACACTATTTAAAATAATATTTCAAAACATTTTATTTAACAGTATCAAAAATTGTACTACAAACAATCAGAGTTGACAAATTTATTTTTGTTGGATATAATAGAATTGTTCTTATACCATACCAAGAACAATTAGGTTACTGCAAAAAGGTAGAAAACCGAAAAGCGCTAACGACTCACTTCTGTGGGTCGTTATCTTTTTAGTGGAGGAGTTTGTTATGAAATATGCTATTGGTTTAGACTGTGGTATTGCATCTGTAGGTTTTTCGGTTGTTGAATTGTTAAATGACCAGCCATACAGAATTATAAAACTCGGTTCAAGAATTTTCAGCAAAGCGGAAAATCCTAAAGACGGCTCGTCTCTTGCATTTCCGAGAAGAGAGAAAAGAGGAAATCGAAGAAGACTCAGAAGACACAATCACAGATTGGAGCGTATAAGATTTCTCATTATAAAAGAAAAGATATTGACTGAAGATGAATTGGCAAATCTTTTTGATACTCCGCTCAGTGATATTTATCAGGTAAGGACAGAGGCTTTGGACAGACCTTTGTCAAATAAAGAATTTGCAAGAGTGCTGATTAATTTGGCACAAAGGCGTGGTTTTAAATCTAACAGAAAAACAGACAGTACAGACAAAGAAAACGGACTTTTGTTAAATGCCATAAGTGAAAATGAAGAAACAATGCAAAAAAACGGCTATCGTACTGTCGGCGAAATGTTTTTTAAAGATGAAAAGTATTCTTTACATAAGAGAAATAAAGGCGGAAAATATTTAAATACAGTTTCACGAAATATGATTGAAGATGAAGCAGACAAAATTTTTAATGCACAAAAATCATTTGGCTGCGACTTTGCTTCAGATGAAATAAAAGAACAGTATAAAAATATTTTGCTCTCGCAAAGACCGTTCGATTTGGGACCCGGAGAAGGTCCTGAAAATTGCAGGAGCCCGTATTTTGGAAATCAAATAGAAAAAATGATTGGTAAATGTACATTTTTTCCTGAAGAGCCGAGAGCAGCGAAAGCAACATATTCTTTCCAATTATTTAATTTGTGGCAAAAAATCAATAATATAAGAATTGTTTCAGATAATGGAAGTTCTCGTTTTCTTACAGACGGAGAAAGAACAAAAGTTTTTGAATTGTGTCACAAATCTCCAAGTGTGAATTATTCAAAAATAAGAAAAGAGTTGGATATTTCAACTGATAAAAGATTTTCAACAGTTTCTTACGGATTTAAAGAAATTGAAGAAGTAGAAAAAAAGACAAAGTTTGAATATCTGAAACAGTATCACAATATCAGAAAAGCACTTGATAAATTCCAAAAAGGGTACATTCAAAAACTTTCAAGGGAAGAATTAAATTGTATCGGATATGCTCTTACCGTTCACAAAGACGATGCAAAGATTTTAAATGCGTTGAAAGATTTTGAAATAGATGAATTTTTGTATGATTATATTTTAAATATAAGTTCGTTTTCAAAATTCGGAAATCTGTCTGTAAAAGCGTGCGATATGCTTATTCCTTATTTAGAAAAAGGGCTGACTTATGATAAGGCGTGTGCAGAGGTTGGTTTTGATTTCAAAGCACACGATAAAAGCGAAAGAAGTTTTACTTTGCCTGCTTTTTCGGATGAATTGACAGATATTACAAACCCTGTTGTAAGAAGAGCCGTTTCACAGACAATAAAAGTTGTAAATGCTATTATAAGAGAACAAGGGACAAGTCCAACATACATAAATATTGAATTGGCAAGAGAACTTTCCAAAAATTTTTATGAAAGAAATAAAATAGAAAAAGAAAACAAGAAAAATAATGAAAACAATTCTAAAATTAAGGAAGAATTGTATGAGAATTTCCATAAATCAAATGCAAGCGGATTAGATATAGTAAAGTTGAAATTGTGGAGAGAACAGGACGGAATTTGTCCGTATTCTCAAAAGCCTATTAAGTATGAGTTGCTTTTCAGTGACGGATATGTCGATGTTGACCATATCGTACCTTACAGTATCAGTTTTGACGACAGTTACAATAATAAAGTTCTTGTTTTTGCAGATGAAAACAGACAAAAAGGAAATCGTTTGCCCTTGCAGTATCTCACAGGGGAAAAACAAGAAAACTTTAAAGTTTGGGTAAACGCAAATATCAAAAACTTTAAAAAAAGACAAAATCTGCTTAAAGAAATCATCAGCGAAAATGAATTTAAAGGGTTTAAAGAAAGAACTTTGAACGATACAAAGTATTTGAGCAGAGTTTTGTACAATTACATTAATGACCATTTGATTTTTGAAGATTTTGAAAATGGAAGAAAAAAACATGTTAATGCCGTAAACGGTGCTACAACTTCGTACTTGAGAAAAAGATGGGGAATTAAGAAAATAAGAGAAGACGGCGACCTGCATCATGCAGTCGATGCAACTGTTATTGCTTGTACGACAGATGCTTTGATACAAAAAGTTTCAAAATATTCTAACTATAAGGAACTTCAATACTCTGAAAATATAGTTGTCGATTCTGAAGGGGAAGTTGTTGACAGTTTTCCGTATCCATATCCGACTTTCAGAAAGGAACTTGAAATAAGAACTTGTACTGATGTCAATAATATGATTAAAGAATTGTATCGTTTGCCAAACTATTCCACAGAAGACATTGAAAATATTAAACCTTGTTTTGTTTCAAGAATGCCGAACAGAAAAACAAAGGGTGTGGCTCACGAGGATACAATTCGTTCGGGAAAGGTCAAAGGCTATTCTATTTCAAAAGTTCCTCTTACAAAGTTGAAACTCGGGAAAGACGGTGAAATTGAAAATTACTACGACAAAGAGAGCGATTTGTTGCTTTACAACGCTTTGAAAAAGCGTCTTGAAGAGTACGGAGGTAACGGTGAAAAGGCTTTTGCTGACTTCAACGATGAAAATCCTTTCTATAAGCCAAAGTCGGACGGTACAAACGGACCGATAGTGAAAAAGGTAAAAACAATTAAAAAGTCCACAATGAATGTTTCCGTGAGAAACGGAAACGGTATTGCAGATAACGGTCCTATGGTAAGAATAGATGTATTTCATGTTGAAAATGACGGCTATTACTTTGTGCCGATTTATACTGCGGACACCGTGAAAAAAGAGTTGCCGAATTTGGCGTGTGTTGCATTTAAATCATACGACGAATGGAAAGAAATGGACGAAAAAGACTTTTGTTTTTCACTTTATAAAAACGATTTAATTCGTGTTACTGCAAAAAAAGATATGAAATTAAGTTTAGTCAACAAAAACAGTACACTTCCAAAAGAGATTTACGGTAATGGTATGTTCTTATACTATAATGCTGCTAATATAAGTAAGGGGTCTATAACTGTTTTTAATTCTGACGGAACACACAAAATAGAAAGTTTAGGTATAAAGACGCTTTTAAACATAGAAAAATTTACTGTTGACCCGATAGGTAATGTTACAAAAGTGAACAGTGAAAAAAGATTAAAGTTTAATACAAATAAATGATATGCCGTACAGAAATATTTTTATTGCAAACGAAGCAAAAATGAGACTTAAAAACAACCAGTTGATTGTTTTTAACGGAAATGAGTTTTCTTTTCCGATTGAAGATATTAAAAGTATTGTTGTTGACAATCCGAGAACAACGCTCAGTGCCAAGTTAGTTTCTTATTTGAGTGAACAAGGCGTGTGCTTGATTCTATGTGATGAAAAGCATACGCCGAGTGCAAGTCTTGTTCCCATAGGGTCATATTGTCGTTCTTTGAAGAGAATAGAGTTGCAAATATCACAATCTAAACCAAAATTAAAACGGATTTGGCAACAGATAGTGGTACGAAAAATAGAAAATCAGGCAGAGTGTTTAAAAATAAATAATATAGACAACGGAAAATTGATTGCAATTTCAAAAAGCGTGCAATCAGGCGATGCAAATAACCGAGAGGGCTATGCTGCGTCTGTATATTTTAAACTGTTGTTCGGGAACAATTTTACAAGAGACCAAGACTGCGTGATAAATTCAGCACTCAATTACGGATACGCTGTAATCAGGTCTTTTATTGCAAAATGTTTGGTTTGCTATGGCTTAGAGCCTGCTTTGGGAATTCATCATAAAAACCAACTGAACTCGTTTAATTTGGCAGACGATTTGATTGAGCCTTTCAGACCTGTTGTGGATGTTTTTGTTGCTCAAAACTATGATAGTTGGGAAAACTCTTTTGACACATATCAAAAAGCAGAACTTCAAAAACTTTTTAACAGTGTTGTAATTGTAAATAATGAACGCCGGTCTTTGACAAAAGCAATAGAAGTTTTGATTCAAAGTCTTGTAACTTCATTTGAAGAAGAAACCGTAAATTTGAAGTTGCCAAAGATAGTTAAAACGACATATTTTGATTATGACTAAGTTTATGAGAATGATTGTATTTTTTGATTTACCCGTAAAGGAAAAATCAGAACAAAAAGCCGCTTCGAGGTTTAGGAACTTCCTTTTGAAAGACGGGTATTTGATGGTTCAATACTCTGTATATGCTCGAGTCTGTAACGGATATGATTCTGTTAAGGCACATACAAACAGACTGAAACAAAATTTACCTAAAAACGGCTCTGTAAGATTGCTGACAATTACTGAAAAGCAATATGAGTCAATAGAAATATTGCTTGGAGAATACAAGCAGTGTGATGTTTCGGAGTCTTTTAAACAATTGACTTTGTTGTAAAAAAGGTAAAAAAAGAGAAAACATGGGTGAAAATTACCTATGTTTTCTCTTTTTTATTTCACTAAAAATTCTTAAATTTGGCTCTGTTCCTTAATTATTCGTTCTTATATTATACCATACCAAGAATAATTAGGGAACTACAATTTGATATAAACACTTTACAAGAAGAAAAAGAATTATACCATACCAAGAATAATTAGGGAACTACAATCGAACGCATAACGAATTGTATAGTACCACTATTATACCATACCAAGAATAATTAGGGAACTACAATAAAGATTACAACAACTGTTCTGTTATTATTATTATACCATACCAAGAATAATTAGGGAACTACAATTAGCCTTTATAAAGACTTTGAGCCAATCACATTATACCATACCAAGAATAATTAGGGAACTACAATGATACAGCAGGTAGTACAGGTACTGACGCTATTATACCATACCAAGAATAATTAGGGAACTACAATATCGGTGCTGGTATCGGTGCTGTAATCGGATTATACCATACCAAGAATAATTAGGGAACTACAATAAGGCTTTGCCATTCTCATAAAGACTTGAGATTATACCATACCAAGAATAATTAGGGAACTACAATCCTTGTTATATCTTCGCATTTTAGCGTATGATTATACCATACCAAGAATAATTAGGGAACTACAATTCATATACACTGTAATGTTGTTGTTTTACTATTATACCATACCAAGAATAATTAGGGAACTACAATCGGGCCTACATAGCTTACGAATACGGCGAGATTATACCATACCTAAGAAAATTAGTAAATTAAAACTATATGTACTAATTTTAATATTCAAACGGCAGGCTGTTTGATTATTTTACGGCGATTAAGTCAAGAAGAAAAGAGACTCTTTCAAAATTGTTATTGTTTGCAAGTTTTATTGCATTGCGTTTTTTCTTTAAGTGTTTCTTTTTGCCTTTTTTGCTGTTTTTGCCGTGTTTTTGAGGATTTGGATTTTCATTTTTGTAACTTTCCAATCGTCTTGTTCGCTCGCTTTTTGGAAATGGTGCTTTAATTTGTCTTAAAATATAAGGGTCGATATTTACACGGCATCTGCCTATTTTCATAGAATCATAGTTAATGTTGTGTGCTTTTCTGTAATCATCGTGGCAGATAATATAGTTTATTATACTGTGAACATTTTTTAACTTGTTTGTTTGAAAATGATAGCCTTCGATTTTAGAAACTGTACTTTGGACATAGTAGTCATTTTTATGATAAAGAACAGGCTTATCTCCATAATATACTATTTTCCATTTACTTACAGGAGTTTCAATCTCTGTACTGCCGTCATCACTCAACTGATATACAATACTATTTTCTTCCATCAATTCAGTAAAATTTTCAATAATATTGTTTTTACAACAACATTTACAAAAACGGTGTCCGTTGCTTAACTCGTCGCAAACAGAAGATACATATAAAGAATTATTTTCAAGCGTTCTTTTTGAATATGAACAAGTATTTTTGTGAATAATTCCACTTATTTTATTTATATAGTATGACAAATGCTCGCTTCCTTTCTTGTCCTGCATTGAGCATATCATACCGATATTTTCATTTCAATTAAAATACAAATAGAGTCCTGTTTTATGTACACTGAATTGTTTTCTTTTGAAGATAAAGTAACATACAAATTTATGAATTTATAATTATTGAAAAATATTCAGCATATTTTAAATGCTTGAAAACTGATAAAAAACGCTCCTAATACATTTTTGATATTTTACATTTTTTGCTTTTTTATTGTCAAAAATTTTCATTTGTATTTTTCGTATTTCAACAAATAATACTTTTGCAAACGCAAAAAGAAATGAAAAGGAGTGTTCACAATGGCAAGTAACAAAAGCGTAGTTCCGGAGGCTAAAGAAGCTCTCAACAGATTTAAGATGGAAGCTGCTGCTGAAGTTGGCGTAAACCTTAAACAAGGTTACAACGGCGACCTCACATCTAAACAAGCAGGTTCTGTAGGCGGTCAGATGGTTAAGAAAATGATTAAAGCCTATGAAGAATCAATGAAATAAGCCAAAATGTGATTTTTATTGAAAATGCAGAAATTAAAATTCTGCTTAAAGTCGGAGCCTTGTGTTCCGGCTTTAATTTTATTTTATATTGAAAATATTGAACAAAAACTGTGTGAGTGATATAATTCATATATCAAAACAGAAAAATAAGAGTGATTTTATGAACATACTTGTAACGGGCGGAGCAGGATTTATCGGATCAAATTTCATATATTATGAACTTGAAAATTACCCCGACGATAAAATTATTTGTTTAGACAAATTGACATACGCAGGCAACTTATCAAATCTTGACAATGCTTTTAAAAACGGAAATTTTAAATTTTACAAAGGCGATATATGCGACGAAAAATGTGTCGAAAGCATTTTTAATGATGAAAAAATTGATATTGTTGTAAATTTTGCGGCAGAAAGTCATGTTGACAGAAGTATCAGCGAGCCGACCGTGTTTTTTAAAACAAATGTTATCGGTGTTCAGACATTGCTTGAAGTATGCAAAAAATACGGTGTAAAACGGTTTCATCAAATCTCAACAGACGAGGTTTACGGAGAACTTCCTCTTGACAGAAAAGACCTTTTATTTACTGAAAAAACAATTCTTTCTGCTTCAAGCCCATACTCTGCGTCAAAAGCGTCTGCCGATTTGCTTGTGTTGTCGTATTTTAAAACATTTGGTTTGTCTGTAACGGTCAGTCGTTGTTCAAATAACTACGGGCCGTATCAATTTCCTGAAAAACTAATACCTTTGGTTATTTTGAGAGCTATGAAAGATGAGCAAATTCCCATATACAGCAAAGGCGAAAATGTTCGTGATTGGATATTTGTTAAAGACCATTGTATTGCAGTTGACAGTATTATAAGATATGGTACATCAGGCGAGATATATAACATAGGTGCAAACAATGAAATGTCAAATTTGGAAATTGTAAATCTTATTTTAGAACAACTTAAAAAACCGAAAAGCCTTATTTCATTTGTAAAAGACAGACCGGGACACGACTTGAGATACGCTGTAAACTCAAGTAAAATTGAGCAGGAATTAGGTTGGTGTGCCGAAACAGATTTTTTAACCGGTCTTAGAAAAACTGTCGAATGGTATATTGAAAATGAAAAATGGATAAACTCAATCATTACAGAAGATTATATAAATTATTTTGACAAAATGTATAGTGAAAAATTTTAAAGTACGGCGAAATCTGTCGTACTTTTTTCGTGAGTAACATTTTGATATTGCTGCATAAACTATACAGAGGTGATATTTATGTGCGGAATTGCAGGCATACTCAGTTCAAGCATTAATTTGAAAGACGAAAAGCAGAAAAACATATTGGAACAGGTAAGCGAAACCTTAAAAATGCGTGGTCCTGATGAGCACGGAGAGTACATTACGGAAGATGCGGCGTTAATTCATCGCCGTCTTGCAATAGTAGATATTGAAAACGGCAAACAACCTATGCATTTCGGGAAATATGTAATTACTTATAATGGAGAAATATACAACTCCGATGAACTGCGAAAAGAACTCATATCGCTTGGTGAAAATTTTAATACTCACAGCGACACAGAAGTTGTTTTAAAATCTTTTGCAGTGTGGAAAGAAAAGTCATTTGAAAAATTAAACGGAATTTTTGCGTTTGCTATTTATGACAAAGAAGAAAAAGAACTTTATGCAGTGCGTGATAAAATGGGCGTAAAACCATTTTACTATTATTTTTCAAACGGCACTTTCGCATTTGCAAGCCGTGTTCCGTCGCTTTTAAAATTTCCTCAAATAAAGCCTGTTGTAAATGAAACAGGACTTATGGAAATGTTTATGCTCGGTCCTGCTTTTTCTCCTGACAAGACGGTTTTTAAAAATATTTATCAACTAAAGGCATCACACTTTTTGAAGTTTAAAAATAACAAACTTACAATAAAAAAATATTGGTCTTTAAAAGCAAAGCCTCACAATGAAGATTTGAGCGATACGATAGAACATACCCATTTTCTTGTCAGTGACTCAATAAAAAGACAGATGGTAAGCGATGTTGACCTTTGCGCTTTTTTGTCAGGCGGTCTTGACTCGTCAATCATTTGCAAAGTTATGAGCGATGAATTGAAAAAGCAGGGTAAAACGCTTTCGACATACTCTGTTGACTATGATGATAATGACAAATATTTCAAAAAAAGCAGTTTTCAACCGAACAAGGATTCCGATTTTATCGATTTAATATCCGACTATATAGGTTCTGACCACAAAAATATAGTTCTCGACAATAAAAGCGTTGCTAAAGCGTTGATTGACAGTGCCGCAGCAAAAGGATACCCTGCTTTTGCCGATGTTGACTCAAGTCTTTTGCTTTTCTGCAAAGAAGTGAAAAAGGATTATAAAGTTTGTTTGTCGGGAGAGTGTGCAGACGAAATATTCGGAGGATACCCTTGGTATCATAATAAAGATATTTTGTTTGAAGAAACTTTTCCTTGGTCAAGAAGTACAAATGTGCGTCAAAAGATTTTGAAAAACGGAATTTTGACAAACACAGAGGAATATGTACACGAAAAATATTTGAAAACAGTAAATGAAACAGACTTTCTCGATACCGACACTACCCTTGACAGACGGATGAGAGAAATGTTTATGCTGAATTTGAATTGGTTTATGCAAACGCTTTTGATGAGAAAAGATTCTATGAGTATGGAGAGTTCACTCGAAATAAGAGTGCCGTTTTGCGATACACGCCTTGTCGAATACGCTTACAATATGCCGTGGGAATTTAAGTCACTTTATACGAGAGAAAAGGGAATAGTCAGAAAGGCTTTTGAAAACGAGTTGCCCTATGATATTGCTTGGCGTAAAAAAAGTCCGTACCCAAAAACTCACAATCCTGTTTTCTTCAATACGGTCTGCGATATGACGAGAGAAATATTAAAGGACAATACTTCTCCTTTGTTTGATATGATAAATATTGACACGGTAAATGCTTTGATTGAAAATCCGGATTGTATAAAAGAGCCATGGTACGGTCAACTTATGAAAGGTCCTCAAATTCTTGCCTATATAATTCAAATTTATTATTTTATTAAGGAATACAATGTTGAATTTGAATTATAAATATGATATATTAAAATTAAATATAATATTGCAGTGATTTATTTGAAATTTCAGTAATTTTCCACAATTTATAAAAATTATTGCAATGAAAAGGGGATTTTAATATGGCAGAAAAGAAAAAACTTTCAAAGGGGAAAATAGCGGCGATTGTTATTGCGTCAGTCATAGCATTTTTGCTCATACTTGCAATAGTCGGAGGAAGTATTGCTCTT
This sequence comes from uncultured Eubacteriales bacterium, assembly GCA_900540085.1. Lineage (GTDB taxonomy): Bacteria > Bacillota > Clostridia > Oscillospirales > Acutalibacteraceae > Scybalenecus. The sequence continues at coordinate 2,738 of UQEU01000022.1, read as the reverse complement.
CATCTTTATTGCAAACCAAAAGAATATGAAATTACATCAATCAGTGAAACTCAAAATGAAATTAATTTAATTGCACATCGTGGTTTCAGTGCAATGGCACCTGAAAATTCCGCTCCGGCTTTTGAAGAAGCAGGAAAGGCAAAATATTGGGGTGCAGAGTGCGATATTTACAGAACTCTTGACGGCGTTTGGGTAGTTACTCATGACATTCACACATATAGGTTGATGGATGAAAATGCATTTATAGAGAAAAAGACTTTTGATGAATTGCAGGAATTTACGGTTGATGCAGGTTCTAATATTGATAAATATCCCGATTTGAAATTGACAACGCTTGATGAATATTTGGATATATGTAAAAAGTACAATATGAAGCCTATTATAGAACTTAAAGGCGAAAATAACACGGAACATTACGATGAAGTTGTAAATGCCGTTAGGGAAAAAGGTCTTGAAAGCGAAACATATTTTATTTCGTTCCACCTTGAAAATCTGCAAAAGATTTATGAATTGACAGATGTATGTCCGCTTTGGTATCTTGTAAAAGTAATTGACGATGAAAAAATTGCAGAGGCAAAAACACTCGGAAAAAATGCGGGTATAGACTTTGACGGCAATCGTGAAAAGAATACAAAAGAACTTGTGCAAAAGTGTGCAGATGAAGGTTTGGCACTCGGTGCGTGGACAATTGACGATGAAGAAACGATGAACAGACTCATTTCGTGGGGCGTAACAACCATTACTACAAACTGTTTAACATATTAATGAAAAAGTGCAGTGATTTAAAATCACTGCACTTTTTATATTACTGTGTATTCAAATTTTTCAATTTGTAATTTTGGCGAAATATTTTTTAAAAGATATTCAATTCCTTTATTTCTTATATATTCATTGTTAAAATCGGGTATCAAAGGGTAGCGAATACAAACTTTTTCAAATCCTACAAGTTCAATAAGCTTTTTTAAATTTCTAAGTACTTTATCATTTATTTTTTCTGTGTATTTTTTATATATTTCAGGGTCAACTTCTTTTATATCAACATACCAAAAGTCTATATCTTTAGCGATAAGTTCGATATTTTCCCATTTGGAATATAAAGATGTTTCAATGTTTATTTGCCATTCTTTGTTGATTTTATTACAAATGTTGTGTATAAATTTCGCTTCTGTTAAAGGTTCACCACCACCAAAAGTTACGCCACCTCCGGTCATTAAATAGTATGGTTCATCTTTAGATAAAATTTCAAGTAATTCTTCTTCGGTATATTCCCAAGATTTATTAAAACATCCTTTATTGATATTGTTTATACAATATCGGCAGTTAAGAGGGCAGTTATTAAATCCTACAAGTGTGGTGATCCCCTTTCCGTCAGTATTTGTTCTAAGTCGTGAAATTGAAAAAATGCAACTCATTTTTAATCCTCTTTTTCAGTTATTAAATCGTTTATATCGAAAGTTTTGGGCACACCTGAATTTTGCTCTATTTTAAAATATGGGTACACTCTTTTTTCTTTGGGAATTTTAAGTAACTTCTTTTGAAGTTCTGCAAGTTCTTTGTCGCATTCAGGACAAGTTCCTGCACAAGAACCTTTTGATGTGCATTTTTGAGAACTATACTCAATATTGTTTGCTTTTGCGAGAACTATGCGCATATTTTTAAGTTGATCACAAATTTCTTTTCCGTTTATTACAGGTTCCAAATCGTCTGCGTTTTGTTTTGTTTTGTAAACAAAACAATTACCGAAAACATCGTTTGAAAAAGTGGGGCAAAATTGTGAGATAGTATCATCATTTAAGGGCTTTTTTTCAAGTGAATTTTGGCGAAAATCATTCACTTTTATATATCTTTTTATATTGAAGTCAAAATAGTATTTTGAGTTGTTGTTAAGTTCCTCTGAAATTTCATATACAACAGTGGGTAATGTCTCTTTTGCCAGTGTTTTTAGTTGTTCGTAAAAAGATGAAAAATTTTTACATTTAGAGTAAATACTATTCAAAACATCATCGTTCAAACAGCAAAGAGAGTTTAAATTTGTAGGTTCATAAAGAAAATATTCGTATAGTTTTTTCCCTTTTTCTGATTCAAATTTGAATGGAGGCATTGCCCAAAGGTGCAAATAACTGTTGAAAACTTTGTTTCTCAATACAAGATATGGTATCAAACTTTCAGGATTGTTGTCTGTTAGGAACAATATGTCATTTCCCCAAAAATAATCCCATTCAAACTCTTTTTTTATTGAAGCAAAGGCCTTGTACTTTTGCCAAAAAGTTTCTTTTTGAGCAAAGCCAAACATATGTTTTTTTATCGGTTTATATGGAGAAACGATGCATTTGTATTTTTTTGTTACGGGTTTGCCGTTTAGGCATACAACGATAACACATGAGGCATACTTTTCAAGAAGTGGATTGTTGTGGTTCCAAAAATTTCCTTGGTCGGTTACTATGATTAACATTTTTATCAAACCCTTATTTTATATTTATTATTGCAAATGAAGATTATTGAATGGTTTTCTTTATTTATTTGTATAAAATGATGTTTAATCTTCTCTTAATTTAATTATACCATATTGCATCTACTATTCAATTATTCTAGTGATAAACTTATGTTGAGTACGAAAATTAACTCATAAAGAAAATGTAATGTAAATAAAAAAGAAGCGACAATCTTTTATGATTGTCGCTTCTTTTTATTGCAAGATGAAAATGTATTTTGTAAGTAAAAGTAATTGATAATAGTTT
>UQEU01000021.1 GCA_900540085.1 uncultured Eubacteriales bacterium | reverse complement strand
GATTTTAAACACTTCAAACAATGACTATAAAAATTACACATAAAACAGGAGCAGTTTTCACTGCTCCTGTTTCCTTTTCCTCTAAAAAAATTAAAAAAATTTCAAAAAAAGCCTTGACATAGTTATATAACTATGTTATAATATAGATACAGTCAAGGGAAAGCCAAGACGAGTAAGACGGCAAGTGTCGGAAAGGAGAAAATGATGAAAAACGGAATGACAAATCGACAGTTTGAAATGTTCTTGAAAATGATAATAACAATCATTGAGGATAGCGAAACAAAAGAAGACGCAGTTAAAAAAATAAAAGACCTACTCAAAGATGAGTAAGCCTGATTGAAGTGCTAAAGGGCGATGTTACTTGCCGACATCTCCCGAAAGCAATTTTATTATAAAACAATTTATCAAAAAAGGCAAGAAAAAATTTTCAAATCGGGGAATAAAAACTATGAGCAAAGAAAAAGAAACACCACAAGAGCGTTATGCAAAAAAGTTCAAAAAGCAGTATTCCTTGCCCTGTTTTACAAGTACAGAAATGGACATTATAGAAAAACTTGAAAGTGTTCCGAACAAAGCAGGATATATTAAAAAGTTAATAAGAGAAGATATTAAAAACAACAAATAAAAAAACAGGGGTGCAGTTGACTGCACCCCGTTCTTTTTACAAAATGTATGTAGCACCGTCAGAGTGAACACAAAGCCAACCCGACGGAATTTTTACCCACAAGTTTCCGTATTTATTTTTTACAATTTTTTGAACTGTTACTTTTGTGCCGACCTCAAGTGTTGCCCACCCGTTTCTTGTCGTTGCACTTTGTTTTCCGCTTGAAGTAAGGTCTGACACTCTCAATCTGTCGCCCGACACATTGTCATACACGCCTCTCGGTGCCGTTAAAGTATAAGTTTTTCCAACCTTTAGCGACGGAGCAGAGGCTTTTGGAGAGATAAGATAATATCTTTTGCCTTTTGTATCTGTATGAAGATTGCTCGGCGACACCAAAACAATTTGTCTGCTTTTATCAAACGAAAGTTGAGATTTTCTCTTTGAATTCGCCGTATATTTACCATTGTAATACTGTGGGTCGGCAACAGCGATTTTTCCGTTCTCAATTCCCATTGCAGTTACAAAATGACCACTTGTCGAAAACAAATTTGCACCGCCTGCGTGAACTATCGCAGGAAAGCCGTTATCAAGGTGTTTTTGAAATTCAGCAGAGGAACTTGTACTTTTCCAATCTTTTATAAACCCTTTTCGCTGAAACATATTAAGAAGTGCTGACATATCTGTTCCCTCTGCCACTCGTGCACCGTAATTGATAGCCATTTTTGCAAGCGTTGCAACGCTCGGCAAGTCGTGTCTTCCATAGTTCCATATTGCCATAGCAACGGCACAGATACCGCACCCTGATGTTGCTATTGTAGCCGACGGATGATTTTTTGACGGATATTTAATAGTTTTTCCGTATGGAGAATTCTGCTGATAGAATTTATACATAATTATTCTTCCTCACTTTCTGTTTTACTTTCAATAAGAATAGCGTCTGCTTCGATTGCTTTCTTTGTGAAACTGTTATTTTTCCACCAAGCAACAAGTGAAACAATAACTGTGATTACGGCGGAAACGCCTGCATATACCTCTTCATCGCTAAATGGTAAAGGATTTTTTCCGAATGCCGTAAGTAATGTATTTACAAGTGCTACTATAAGAACTATTGTTCTTGCGATTGTTCCTGCTGATATGTTTGTGTTTTTCATTTTGTTTTCTCCTTTTCAAGATTTGTTAACCTGTATTCGTGATTAATTAGTTCTGTCTCGTGCTTATCAAGACTGTTGAAAATTTTTTCGTGCCTCTGACTTGCTTTTTGCTTGTAATCGTTGAAGTCCTTTTCGTCATCGGTTATACGGAAATTCAAATGATTAATCTGCTCGGCAAGTTGTGTCATTGCTTTAGTATTTTTCCCAAGCGGAACTGCTACCGTTCCGATAAGCCCCACTATCGCAATGATAACCGTTACAACTGTCCATTCCATTTCTCCACCCCCTTATTTCACTCTCTTCCAAAACGCTACAACCTCTGACGGTTGAATGTTGTTATGTGGCTCGCCGAAACCGTTATATGACGGACCCGCAAAGTCATCGTCGTTATCCGAAACTATCGAAGTGCTACCACGAGGCTTTAGTTTCGGTGCTTCTATGTCAGTCAGCAAATGCGTTTTCTCGCCGAGTTTTTTTCCTATTTCGTTGAAATCCGAGTCTTCTACATCAATGCCGACAGGTGTTCTGCCGACGAGACAACGCTCCCAAGTGAAACCAAGAAAACTGCTGTGGTCGAGATTGTCTGCGAACGGTACTATTATTCCGACGGGGTAAATATTATTCGAGATTTCTCTTGGCATATTATCTCGCATTTCATTTTGTGAAGAATTAAGACTGCTAAGACCTGCTAGCATCACCTGATAATTTTTTGTGATTTGCGAAACAGTTCCATCGTGCGATTGAACCATTCTTTCAAGTCTATCAAGCATTTCTTCCATATAAACTAATTCAGGAATATGTCCGACATCAATCGTTGCGTTTTTCGTAACAACATAAATACCCTGATACACAGTATCACTATGAATTATAGGCTCTTCTACTGCGAAAATCATAATGTAAAATTCCTTGTCAAGAAGTCCTTGTTTGAACTTACCATTCACATATTCGAGATACTGACCGTCTGTCGCTTCCTGTTCGGAAGTGAAACAGATTATATCTTTCAATTTGCCGTCTGCAAGTATGTCCTGAACTTTGTCGAAATGTTCTTTTACAACTTTGTTTTGCAAAGGTTTTGTTGAAGTTGCTGAAAGTGTGTCATCGACAGGTATAGACTCTGCAATCTCTGTTTTGTCGGTCTCAGTCAGTATGTAGTCTGCTCCCTGCGGACCTTGTATGCCCTGCGGACCTCGTTCGCCTTGAATACCTTGCGGACCTTGAACGCCTTGTGGTCCTGTATCGCCTTTCGGACCTTGTATTCCTTGTGGACCTTGCGGACCTGTCGCTCCGTCAAACTCTCCGTTTTCTGCCCTCTGTAATAAGTCCTGTCCGACCTTTTCAGCCTCTGACACTTTGTCAGCGTTTTCTTTTACATACTCAGCAAGGGTTTTGACTTCTGCTATTTCGGACGGATTGCAAGGATAGTCTGACGGCTTTTTTCGTCTTCCCAAAATAAACTCAACTGTTTTAAGCGTTTTCCCGCTTTTTCCGTTTTCAACATAAAGCCAAGCAGAAAACTTTGACCGTAAGCCGTCTAAAAGTGTATCAGGCACTTTAACCGTACCTTTACCGTTGGAATATATACCGTCAACCGACAACGATATATCGCCATATTCAAAGTGCATCTCAAATTTTTCGGGTAATTCAACACCCGAAATTTCAAGAGTTTGTCCATAGTCAAACTGAAAAAGGTCTGTGCTGCGAACTTCGTTTGTATCAGTAAAATCAATCTTAATCATACGCCGATTACCGCCCTTAATTTACAATTTCTGTTATCATAAGTTATTCCGTTTTTTGTCGCTTTCTCCATATTTAAATCATTTCCTCGAATGCTGTTTTCCGAAACATAAACATACTTTGCACTGATATTTTCAAAACTGTATCCGGGAGAAAAAAACGAAAAACCTTTGTTGTTAAACATTGAAACGGCTTTTTTTGGTATAAATTGACATAAAAATTCAGCGTCTTTCGATTGACCGTCAGATGAAGCACCACACCACAGCAGAACAATTCCGTGTGGTTGAGCCGACACAGGTTCAGCAAGTGTTATAGTTTGATTACTTGCCATATACCAACCGTAATTGTTTGACCATAGCACTTTTTGATTTTTCGCTAAATCATAAAGACTTCTGTCAACGGTTTTAAATTTGGCAGTAATAGTTTTTATAGTTATTGCTTCAAGTTTTACTTCATACAGCACAAAATCAACCGTTTTAACACCTTTTCTTATTTCGCCTGTTTGAGTGGCAGGAGGCTTTGGGCTTTCTGCAGGTGTCCCCTTGATTACTTGAATTTTTACGCTTTCGTAACCTGTTTCAGTTTCTTGTGTATATCGTGCCACTATCAAGTCTATTCTGTTAACACCCTGTGAGCCGTTTTCGATTTGGATATCATCAAACGCTCCGCTGTCGATTGAAGCAGCACATCCTTGCATTACAAGTAAGCCGTCTCTAATTCTAATGGTATTAGATGTCTGTTGCTCTGCTTTTAGTCTTTCGCCGACAGGCATAACATAACTATCACTCCCGAAAATAGCACAGTTAATGTCTCTGTCTTGCTGTGAAGTGATGTGGGGCTTTCCTGTCTTACCTGTTATTATTCTCATTCATTTCCCTCCAAATTGTACTGAACGGAAGTCAGCCCGTTTTCAGTGGTTATTATTTTTTCAAAAAGCGGTTTTTTTGCTGATATTCCCGTTATATAATCTCTACCGCCTACTATGTCGCCGATGTCAACATCTATTCCGAGCGACGCTATATCCATTTTGAAAGTGCTTTTTGCAATTCGATTATCGAATTCTTTTAAAGCATCTTCTTTGAGATTTTCAGAATTCACATTTTCGTATGTTTCACACACTTCATCTATACCGAAAAATGTCTGTACATTCGATACAACACCGTTTCTGTCGGCATACAAATGTATGACTTCTCTGTCTGTCAACTCGCCTTTTCCGAGTGCTATTAAATGATTGCACGCATTGCTGACTTGTTCGGAAATAAAATTGACTTGACTGTCCTGCGACAATTCAATCTTTTTAGAATAGTCGAATATGGGAACGGCAGAGACTTCAACAAAGCCTGTTGCTCCCTGTTCCTGCTGAATGTACTCTATTTTCAGTTTATAGTTTTTTTGCAAAAGCATTTTTGTAAATCCCGATAACATATCGGTATATCTGTCGAATTGATATGTTATCGAAATGCCCGATTTAGATTGTTTTGCTCTTATTATGTCGTTGAAATTGTTGCCGATAATCTGTGACAGAATATCGTTTAAATCTCCGCTTACTTTTTTGTACGCTTCATTTGCAGGCGGAGATATGATTTTCTTTTTCAGAAGTCCTCTCCAAGTATAGCCCGTCAGCGTGATTGTATCGGTAGCGGTGTCGGTTTTAATTCCGCCTATTATTCCACCTATTTCAGATTTAGGAGAATAGACACGGCACCCGACCTTGATATTACTGTTCCAATCTGCAAGACTGATTGTTATTTCAAAATCATTCGTATTTCCTATTGAAAAATCAGACTTTGAATAAACAAGACTGCAAATATCGTTACCGTCTTTTGTGGCAAGAATTAAATCCATTCAGGCTCGCTCCTTTCGGCAAAAGCAACTATGTCAAAGCCGAAGTTTCCGTTCCAAGTAACGAGCAAATCTCCACTCGGAATTTTTGAAAAAACAGAGTGTTCTTTGCCTCTTAAATCATAGACGGATATATCTCCGCTGTCTGTATGCTTAATAACTTCGTTTGTCCTCGAATCGACAGTTAAATACTCGTTCGATTCAAGTGTTACAAACACCGAATACGGCTCTGAATTAATGTATATGGTAGGATTGACCGCCGAACCGTAGATTGTCAGCACAAAATCGGAAAAAGAGAGTTTGCTCACGCTCCAATATTCTGTTCCCGACAATGCAGTTGCAAAATTGTATTCATAGTCATACGGATAATCGAGCATTTCATCAGTTCCCTGTTCTTGTTTAACCGTGAAAGATTTTTTTACTTCTTTCAGCCAACAGCCTTTTGCAGAAACAGCCGTAAACTCCTGAAACATAAAAGGAATGCCCTTGTTCCAATCGCTTTTTGTTGAAGCAGAAATACGGCAGGGAAGATACATATCTTCCCCACAGTACAATTTGCCATCAACGCCTTCAAGAACATCAAACTCCAAAACTTCAAAAATGCGGTTGACTGCATTTTTTAACTTTTCCCGTCGTTCTGTAACATCTGTATCGAAATCGGGTACAACTGCAATTTGAAAAGTTTTCTCAACAGGTTTTCTGTTGAAGTTAAAGACTTTATTTGAGTTTTCGACCGTTTCATAATTCCACGCATAATCAAGCAGGTTTCCGTCTTGAAATAAGTACGGAAAATCTGAAAAATCAACCGTTTCGCCTTTTGAATTAACATACTTAAACTTCATCTTGCACCTGCTTTCTGAAATCCTAAACTACTTACAAACCTTGCCGTTTCTCTGCCGTCCGCAACCATTCTCATTGAGCCTATACCCTTTTCAAGTGCCTCTGCAAATTTTGAGAACTGACTTGTAGTTGCAGATACAACATAGTTTCCGAAACCGCTCAAATCTGCTCTTGTCTGCGACATAGGAGCAGTATTTACAGTCGAAACCGTACTTGTAGTAGGAAGTTTTGTGCTTTCGAATGTTTGAGAAATTTGAAGATTTGAAAGTTCTTTATAGATTTGCTTTTTGCCTTTTTCGATACCAATAGCATAGCCTTTATCGGTGTAAATACCGAATTTCATAAACAGTTTTGACGGAGAGTGAATACCGAGAATTGACTTGAAAGTATCTCCGATACTGTTTGCAACATCTTTTACTGTATTCCAAAGACTGCTTAACATACTCTTCAGACCATTGATTAAACCGTCTATGATGTCTTTACCGATTTGCCCCCAATCTTGATGCGCAAAACTTTCTTTGATTGTATCAATGATTTCGGGCAGCATTGCTACAAGTTCGGGAATGGCGTTTATGATACCTGTTGCCAAAGTTACCAAGATTTTAATACCTGTTTGAATAATTTGTGGCAAGCGTGAAATAAGCACTCTGGCAATTGTTTTAATGATAGTTGGAAGTTGTTCCGTTAATGTAGGGAGTGCCGTTACAATCCCGTTAGTAAGTCCTACCAAAAGGTCTAATCCTGCGTCAATTATCATTCCCATATTTTCTACAAGACCTTGCACAATTACCATAACGATGTCAACAGCCATATTGATTAAAAGTACAAGATTACTTGAAATACCCGATACAAGTGTTGAAACTATATGAACCGCACCCCAAATCAAATTAGGTAAACATTCCATAATTCCGTTTTTCAAAGAATTAAGCATTAAACTACCCGTTTCAATTAATTTTGGCAAATTCATAAAAATTCCTTGTGCAAGATTAAAAATAATTTCAGGACCTTTTTCGGCAACGGTGGAAATCATTTTTTCAATTTCAGTACCAAAATTGTTATGCAGAAGTCCTAACCCCGCCGTTACAAGACCTATAACGCCCATTATGTTAAAGCCTTTCATAAAGGCGGTTGAAAATGTGCCGACTTTTGAAATGATAGGTTGAAGTGCAGAGCCGATTGACGAAGACATTCCTTTTACACCTTTAGTTGTTTTTGAAAAAATGTTTCCCATACTTCCGTCGATTTGTTTACCCAACAGTCCGCAATACTGTCCTACAACAGTACCCGTATCCTTGAAAGTCCCCGCTATACCTTTTGCTGCCTGACCTATTTTCGAGTCAGTAAGCGGTTTAATTATCGCTCCGCCGAGATTTTTAAAATCTTTGCCTGCACCGACTGCCGTAGTTTTCATCAGCTGAAGTCCTAACGGAATTTGAGCGATTTTGCCTTTCATACTTGCGAAAACCGAACTCAAGCCTTGTGAAGCAAGAAACATCTGTCCCATTGCTCCGATTGCGGGTCCGAGTCCTGCTGCCAAACCTCCGACTGCCAAAACGGTTTTTTGAGTTTCGGGCGAAGCCGACGCAAGACTGTCAACCATTTCCGTCATTTTACCGACAATTTTCGTTACGCTCGGTAAAAGATTTGCACCGAAAACTGTCAAAAGGTCTTCAACAGACTTTTTAAATGTTCTCAAGGTGTTAGCCGTTCCGTCAGCAGTTCTTGCATAGTCTCCCATTGAGTTTTTACCTGCTGAAAGAACATAGTTATATCGCAACTGCACCTTTTCAGCTTGTGACATTTCTTTATAGTTCTTGCCTATTTTTGCGGCGAACTCTTCCAAATTAGTTTGAGTCATAATGATACCGAGTTGCTTTAAAGACTCTGTTTCTCCTGTGAATACACCTTTAAGCGCAGTCATAGCCTGTGCAACATCAATATTTTTAAACGATGCCATATCGCCTGCAAGTCCTGCTAAAGTCATAGCCATATCGGCTGCTTTTTTTTCGGTAATACCCATAGCGGTAGCCATATCTCCAAACAGAGCCGTTGACTCAAGTGCTTCGTTGTTAGACATACCGAATTGCTTTTTTGCATTTTTCGCCCATTTTGTCACTGCTTTTCCGCTTTTACCGAAAGCAACATCAATCTTGTTTAAGTTTTCTTGATAGTCGGAAGCAGATGACACCATTTGTTTTGCAGCAACTACAAGCGGAGTTGTCAATCCTAAAGTAAGTTTTCCGCCGACGGACACCATACCGTGCGCCATTTTGTTAACTTTCGAGTCGAAATTTTCAGTAATGGTCTGAACTCGTTTCATCGTCTTTTCATAAGATGAAGCGTCTCCAGTTACTTTCGCCGACAGCGTATAGTCTGCCATTTAACCCCTCCTTCCTTGATAGATTAGGGCAATCCAACCTTTACCCTCTTTTTCTTCATTTTCTTTAATGATTTTTAAATCGTTTTCGATTTCTTCTTCATCATATTTTTGTTGCTTTTTCCACAGTTCAACGAACTGTTTACCCTTTTTGCGAAAAGCGTTATTAACCGCATTCAAAACAGCGTTCCTGATGAATGTAGAGTCGTTGACTGTCTTTGTTTCGTATGCCTTGATGATGAACGCTTTTTCAGTCGGTGTAAGGCTTTCATAGTCCTTTTTTGAATACCCGAAATTGACCGCAAAAAAAGCAAAGTCTTCATACTCACTGTACGGACTTTGCTCTTGCGGTTCGTTGTTTTCGTTTTTAAAATATTCAGGTTCTAAAAGCCTTAACGGAATAAAAAAGGGCAGTCTCTTTCAAGTGCTTCAAATACAGGTCCTGCAACGGCAGAATAGCCGTTTTGCATAAGCATATCGTCTGCTATCTTGATACCTTTTTTAGTTGGATAAAAAACATCTGCGCCGTATTCTTTCAATGCCAAAGCAAAATACATTTCCAAAGAATTTGTGCTTAAAATTCCGTCGTTTTGCGCTATTTCCGTTACAATAGGCTTGCCTGTCGCATTTTCAATCATTTTAATTCTCTCAAGATTAAACTTGAGTTCGTACTGTTTACCTTCCCATTCAAACATAATCATTCTCCTTACGCTTTAGATGTTACTTTTGCCACTCCTGCTTTAAGTGCTTTGTTTTCTGAATTGCATTCAATAATGATAATCTTGTCGCCTGTTGTTGCCTTAATCGCAGCAGTGCCGTCCCAATCAGTCATTGAAGTGCAATCTTCCATATAAGCAGGATAGTTCACTGTTTTACCTGTTTTGTATTTGTATTTGTTACCGCCTGCTTTTACAGGGTTTACATAGACAGAAGTGCTTCCGACTGTACTTGCGTTTGCAACCGACACAACCGTCAACTGCTCAAGTCCTGCCACACCTTCAGGCATTGAGTCGGGTTCGGGCGGTGTAACGGTCAAATCAACAAGCGCACCCATACCCTCAAGAGTAAGCGAGTATGTCATAGCGTCGTCAAACGGTGCTTCAATCGGGTAGTCTGTGATTACTGCGAGACCGCCGAACATTCCCTTACTTGTTTTCTTGTTGATGACTTTAAGGCACACAGGCTCTCCGTCATCAAACGCTTTGCCAAGAACCTTGTGCGACTCATCATTAGGAACAAAAACGCCATCGATGTCGATTGACCATTCTTTAGCGCCTGCAATCTTGCTTTTCCATCCGCCCTCTGTGTCTTTTGACGAAATTTCTATACTTTCGGAAGAACGGTTGATTGTCAAACCTTTCTGTCCTGCCACTGCGAGAAGTTTTTCGCCTGTCGAATTGAACACTGCGAGAATTATGTTTTTACCTGCAACTGCTTTTGCAGCAACAGAAGAAAAATCGCAATAGTCGTTGTTGTCAAATGCAAATTTTTGTAAATCTAAATTTTTCATATTCATTTCTCCTTATTTAAACTTGTAGCCGTAACACACCGTAAAGTCATACGATATGACGGCGTGTTTTTCGTCTGTTTCGTCTGTCTTTAAAGCCTGCAAGCCGTTTTCTGTTTGGAGTATTAATTCAAACTCTTCAGGAAGTTCAATTTCCTCACTTAAAACCTCTTCAAGTTTTTGGATAAGGTCGTAAATTTGTTCTGAACTGCCTGTCGGCTCTGCTACGGCGTGAATAAACACCGTAAAGACATCTCGAAGCATTGTTTTCGTGTTATCTGCTTTTTTCTGCACTACTTCTGCAAAATAAAAAGGGCTCGGTGCGTTCGACGGTACTGCGTCGTAGCACTTTAGCCCTGTTTTATCTTCAACTTTCAGTTGTATAGCAGAAATCAAGTCAACTAAGCCTAATCTCTTATACATTTCTATCCTTTCAATAATGCATTAGCCAAATCTTCTTTGAAAATCGCTGACTGTTCATCAACATTCTTTTTGAGATAGTGCTGACCGTTTACCCAACCACCGCCTCTCAGACGGTGTCCGTACTCCACGTGCGGTGCATACTCTGTCGAATATCCCATTTCATTTTTGCCGTCGGAACGAGAACTGTTGCGAAGTTGCCCTGTATCGACGGGCGTTCCGCCGTTTCTTGCCCTGTTAAGCATTTCGGTAAGTTGCTTTTTGCAAATGCCGTCAAATCGCACGGAATTCAGCCTCTGCAATTCTCTTGCAAGTCTGTCGATACCGTCAAATTCAATCTTCAACCTTAAACGCCTCCGCATATACAAGAGTAAATTTTTGCAAATCCTCTGTTTTCTTAACAACATAGACAGAGTTGTTTAAGATAAGTTTGTCAAATTTAGGAAGCCGTGATTTTCGACAACATAACAAGAATTTACTGCTGTCTTCCGTTATCTTTCGACCGTCAAGCGCCATTTCCTCAACTGTAAACGGCGTTCTGCGACAGAATGTCTTAAACACTTTCACATCCTCTGTTATAGGGTTGTTCAATCGGTCTTTTCCCGTTGTTTGAGGATATGTAAGAGTGCACATAAGCCATTTCATAGAAATCTCAGCCTCCCGCTTTTCTTTGCATAGGCAGAAATCTCGCCCGAATACTCCGAAAGAATGTCATCGACGAACGAAACAGAAAGTCCACCGTCGTTTTCCGAACTGACACCCTCATAACAAAGCCTGCGGTACATTTTTACAACGGCGTCAACACATATTGAATTGAACTGACTCGGCAACTCATCTGTGCCGAGCCTTATACAAAGTCTGTCAGATACGGTGGCGATGTACTCATTAAGCACATTTTCCGAGACTTCTTCGTCAGTCAGTCTTAACTTAACTCTGTCAATTAACATTTATACCACCTCAGCCAATAGATGATGTTATTGTTGCTTTGAAAACGCCGTCTGCGTATTCGGGGAAGAACTTAACGCAGGACATCAAGAGAGTGTCAATAGAAGCGTTTGAAGTATGCACACTGTGTGTCATTCCCACATAACCTGTTGCGTCGGGTGTAAGACCGAATGAAGCGGCGACATCTCCGCTCATTGATACATAAGCGCCGTTTAGGTTTTCTTTAACTGTTGCGATAGGCTCTTTTGCTTTAATCTGCGGAGCAACAATAACAGTACCGAGACCGAGAAAACTCTCTATGTAACTGAAACCGAAAGCAGTCTGTGTAGTTACTGTTGCTGTGCCGAGATATTCTGCAATATCTGTCGGATTGACAAAGAAAATAGGCTCTGTGTCGGTGTCTTCGTATCTCTTTTGAAGTTCTGCCCAAAGATTAGCAAGTGCAGTCTGCAAGTTGGTGCCTGTTGCCTTGCCCGAACCTGTTGCAAGAGTTGTGAAGAAGTCTTTTTTAATGCCCTTTTGAACAGATGAAATAAGTTTTTCGTCTGATTTATTAATGGCAAGTTCTTTGCCGACTTTCTGAATAGCCTCTGCCGTTGTGTTTCTGCGGTATTTTTGAAGTGTCAATTCAATAGTTGAAACAGGTTTTCTCTCAATCTCTGTGAGCGGAATAGTTTCGCCCTCTGCTACCTGTTCGGGTGTGTTCTTTTGAGTCATTTTGTATGTTTTGATTTGAGTTCCCGCAGGCATCGGCGTAAGTTCTGTTACGCCGAGAACTTCTGAAAGTGATTTAATATTTTCGGAAATTCTGCTTGTAAAATCAACGGAAATAGCGGGCTCAAAATCTGTTGACACTGTTGTGTTTGTCGGTGCTGCAAATTGCTGTAAATTAAATTTTTTCATATTCATTTCTCCTTATTTGAATAATTCAATGTTTTCTCGAATAGCCTTTTGTCTTTCGGCTCTGTCTTTGATTTTTAATATTTCTTCTTTTGTGATTTTTGCTCCTGTTCCCGTCTGCGGAGTTTTTCCTTTCAAGGCTTCTGTTACTCCGTCGGAAACAGCCTTTTTGAAAGCCTGTGCAAAGTCTTTGACTGCCGACTGTGTTTGTTCGGCGTCGGTTGAAATGAGCATTGAAACAACGCTGTCAGCGACATTTACGCCTTCTTCTGCAAGCATATCTCTTGCAGTTGACTGCATTTCGCTGATTGCGATTTTCTTTTCAAGTTCTTCATACTTTTCTTTGTACTGCTCACGCTCGTACTCGGCTTTCTCCTGTGCGTTCATTTCGGCAAGTCTTTTCGCTTCACTTACCTTTTGTTCGCTTTGTTTTTGCCATTTTGCGAATTTTTCCGATATAATTCGGTCTAAATCCTTGTCGGTGTACTTCGGCTGAGTCTGTTCAGGCTCTTTCTTCTCTTCTGTGTTTTTTCCTGCGGTTTCAGTCTGTGTATCTGCCGACTTTTCGCTTGTCTGTTCTGTCTGCGTATTTTCTTCTGCAAACAGTTGTAAATTGAATTTTGTCATTTTTTAACCTCCATAATTTATAGTCGTAATGCTTGACTCTCCGTAGCTTTTAGCGAGTTCCACGCCTGCTCAATTTATCAATTCAACATAGTCGGGATAGTTGGCTGCCAATTCTTCTATGCCGATTATGAATGAATTTAAAAGAATTTTTGAGGTTTCGCTCATAGTTTTAAACTCAATCGTCGTTATATCGGGCAAAAATATGAAGTCTGCCGTGTCGTGAGTGAGTTTTGAAACGCTTGCCTCAAGTGTATATGCCAATACAGAAACAGCGGCACACACTATGTCCTTGCCTTTTTCGGCATAACAAGCGTGTCCCGCTATCGTGATTTTGTTATTCTCTTTTTTAACAGTAACCATTTTTCAATATCTCCAATATTTTCTCTGCTTTATCGTTGCCCCGATAGATTTCTTTGCCGTTATTAAGAATGAGAACGGCGGGAATATGCTGAATATGGTATTCATCCGCTGTAAACGGGTCTTTCTCGCAGTCTATAATCTCAACCGTATATTTCTTTTGAATTTTCGGCAGTTCCGACTGCATATAAAACCTGCACGGAGCACACCAAGGTGCGTGGAAGAACTTAATTTCTTTCATACTTTTCTCCTTTCGTGTATAAAAAAAGCACCCTAAAG
>UQEU01000020.1 GCA_900540085.1 uncultured Eubacteriales bacterium | reverse complement strand
CCTGTGACCCTCTGCTTGTAAGGCAGATGCTCTCCCAGCTGAGCTATGCTCCCACGGTGTCGCCTTTACCTCAGCGACGGATATTATAATAACAGAACATTTGTGATTTGTCAATACTTTTTTTGAATTTTTTTATATTATTTTTCAAACTGTTTTTTTCACCAAAAAAGCGTGCCTGTCGGCACGCTTTTCGGTTTCATTATTAAAGGAGGTACTAATGAAAAACTAATAATCAATTACTTCTTACTGCTCCTACAATATAAACAATAAAGATTAACAGATTAACAGCAATTTATTAACAAAAAGAAAACAAATCGAAAATCTGCAATATAATCATTTATGTATTGTACTAAAAATAGACTGAAAGTTTAATAATAGAGTGTTTTTCATTTATGCAAACATAATTAAAAACAGACCGATTTACATATTTAATGCAGTTTTTCTCAACGCTTCTACTCCCAAAATTATTTTTTCATTGCTCGGAGTGGAAAAATTTAACCTTATATGTTGAGTGAGCATTGTTTCATCAGTAAGAAACGCCGTGCCGGGTACAACCGCAACATTATTTTCTATCGCCTTTTGCACAAAATTCAGCATATCAACATTTTTCGGCAAAGCACACCAAACAAAAAGTCCGCCTTCAGGTTTTACATAGTTAAAAAAGTCAGGAAGTTTCTCATCAAGCAAATCACACATCAAATTCAGTTTTTCGCTGTAAATTTTTCTTATTTTATTTATATGAGCATTTATATCATAATTATTGAGCCACTCATTTACAATCATCTGATTTAACATAGGCGTATGTACATCTTCGGCCTGCTTTCCGACAGTCATCTTTGCGACAATCTCTTTCGGTGCAACAGCGTATGCAACTCTCAAGCCGGGCGACAAAATTTTTGAAAACGAGCCTGCATAAACCACTATTCCATCATCATCAAAACTTTTAATTGACGGCAATTTTTCACCACTGACACGAAGTTCTCCGTAAGGGTTATCTTCTAATATAATAACATTGTATTTTTTAGCGAGTTCATAAACCGCTTTTCTTTTTTCAAGACTCATTGTAGCGCCCGATGGATTTTGAAAGTTAGGAATAGTATAGATTAACTTCACATTTTTATTTTCTTTTAAAGTATTTTCAAGTGCTTCAATATTCATACCGTCAGACTCTACATCCACGCCGCAAAGTTTACAACCGTATGAACGAAAACAGTTGAGTGAACCGATAAATGACGGATTTTCACAAACAACAATGTCGCCCTCATTGCAAAGAACTTTTGTTACCAAATCCATAACTTGTGTGGCACCCGAAACTATGAGTGTTGTGTCAAAACTTTTGCCTATATTTTCTCTTTCGGCAACCATTTTTGAAACACTTTCACGAAGAGGAGCATATCCCTCCGTAACGCCGTACTGAAGTGCCTCGATGGGACTTTCATCTAAAATCTTTTTAGTAATTTCTTTTACTTCATCAACAGGAAAAGCGTCGGGTGCGGGATTGCCTGCCGCAAACGGAATGATATTAGGGCTTGAAGTTGCCTTTAATATTTCTCTGATTGCCGACGGAGCAAGTGAAGATATTTTATTTGAAAAAATATATTCCATAATTATCCCTCCAACATAATTTCAGCCACACGGCAAGAAGCATTTCCGTCGTCAAGGCTGTTGAATTTCTCATTAAACAATCTATATTTTTCCGAATACTCAAAGTTTTCCAAAGAATTATTAATTTCACGGCACAATGATTTTTCATCTTCAATGATTTTACCGGGCAATTCTTCCAACCCGATATAGAAACCACGAATTTCATCTCTGTACTTTTCCAAATCATACATATAAAATAAAACAGGTCTTTTCAAGTTTGCATAGTCAAAAAACACGCTTGAATAGTCTGTAACAAGCAAATCGGAAACAATATACAACTCGCTTATATCATCATAATCAGAAACATTATATACAAAGCCTCTGTACTTTTCAAAATCAAAAACAGAAGCGACAAGATAATGAGCCCTGAACAAAACAACATATTCATCAGAAAGTGATTTTTGCAATTCGTCAAAATCTATCGGAAGAGAAAATGAATACCCTTTTTCATTATGCTCATTGTCACGCCATGTAGGTGCGTACAGAACGACTTTTTTATCTAAATCAATATTGAGTTTTTTCTTAATTTCCAAAACATCTTTAGATGTAAATTTTTTCAAAAAATCATTTCTCGGATACCCTGTTGTAACAACTGCATCTTCACGATTTAATGCTTTTAAATCCCAGCAGGTTTTAAATTTTTCAGCCGCAAAATCCGAAGGTGCGATAAGGTATTTGAATTTTTGTGCGTCATTTCTGTATTTTTTGTGTACTTCACTTATACTGTTCATGGCATTGTCGGTATATTTTAAATCGCAACCGATTTTTTTAAGCGGTGTACCGTGCCAACACTGAACATATACCTGTTCTTTATTTGGTTTTACAAAATCATATATCATAGAATTAAAAACCCAATATTTTGACATCTTAAGGTATTCAAAAAACTGTTTTGAGCCGAACTTTACAACTTCTGTTCTTTCATCTTTTAAAAATTCATATCTTTGAGGTTCTGAAAATGCCCAAATAAAGCACAAATCTTCATTGCTTCCTTTAAGATAATTATATATCGCTTTCGGACTGTCGCAAAAAGATTTTCCGTTAAACGATGCAAAAACGACACAATTTTCTTCCGTTTTAACAGAAAAAGTACAAATTGCGTATTTTATTTTTCCTGCCACATAGCGTACAAGCCTTGCACTCTTTCGCAGTACAAGGCTTTTTTCAATGACTTTATTTAAAAATTTTTTCAAAGTCTTCATAATTAGTCCTTTTTAGATTCGGGAAGTTGGTCAACACCGTTGATTGCATCTACGAGTCCTAAATCATGTTTTATCATACTTGTAGATATACCGGGAGTGCGTTCAAGAAAAACAACTTCACAATACTCTTTTAAATAATCAAATTTATCGCTGCCTGCCCAATCAGAGCCCATTACAACAGTGTCGATATGATAATTTTTAACATCATCAATTTTTTGTTCCCAATTATTTTCGGGAATAACAAGGTCAACATATCTTATTGCTTCAAGCATTTTCTTTCTTGTTTCATAGTTATGATATGCTTTTTTGCCTTTACTTTCATTGAACTCGTCAGTAGATAAAGCAACCACTAAATAGTCTCCGAGTTGCTTTGCTCTTTTCAAAATATTGATATGACCGTAATGAAGAAGGTCAAATGTACCGTAAGTTAAAACTCTTTTCATTTTAAAATCTCCTTATATAACAAAACTTATAAAAGTGAAACAACAAATTTTGCCAAAACTTCGGCATTGTTTGACTTTGTGTTTTCAACATAATCAGACTTGAATTTATAAAGTTTATCAAAGTCGTACGGTTTTGATTTTATTGCTTCGTAAAGCGACTGAGAATTTTCAAAAACTGCAAAACCCATTTCTTTTTTGAGGTCAATGTTAAGACCTCTTTCCTTTTGATATATGTCGTAATCGGGTACGAAAAAATACAAAGGTTTCATCAAAACAGCAGCTTCAAAAGCACACGCAGAATAGTCCGTTATTATATAATCTGCAATTTTCAATAAATCAAAAGTCGAAAAATCGCCTTTACAACTGTATTTTTCATCTTTTGGAGCACTGCTGAGCGGATGAGATTGTATTATTAAACGAAAACTGTCGTCGTCTTCAAACGCAACTTTAAGTTCATTTGCAATATACTCTTCTCTGTCTCTGAAAGTAGGCAGATAGAGCACATTTTTTTTCGCAGTACAATCAGGATTTTGTTCAAAAAACTCCTTGCTTCTGCTGTTTTCTCTGTCAAGCAAATAGTCAATATGAGGTAATGAAGAAATCTTGATTTTCGACTTTTCACAGCCGAAAGCCTCCGCATAAAACAAGGCTGATTTTTTAGACGGCGCCATAACATAGTCATAATTTTGGTGCATACACATAGCTTTGCTGATTTTAGGGTCTCTTCCCTCTTTTGTACCAAGCGACTGCAAGCCAAATTTTTTAACAGCACCGAGAGCGTGCCAAAGTTGAATTACTTTGAGACTTTTTTTATGTTTCAAACAAGAAACAGGTATAGAATAAGTGTCACAAATTGCGACTTTTGAAGTTGCAAGATAGTACATATCTCCGATTAAATGAAAACAATATTTAAACTTCGATGAAAAGTCGTCATCTATCATTTTGAGTCTGAAAACCTGTTCTGTTTCGGGACTTAATTTTGAAATTTGTTTTTCAAGCAAAATCATATCAAGAGACTTCTCATTAGACTGTCTTGACAAATAAACTATCCTGTTTTTTGTTTTAAACAATTTTATGGGAGCATAAATAATTTTTAAAAAGAATTTTAAAACATCAATTAAAAACGCTTTTATTTTAAATCATCCTTTTCTGATTATTCGTAAAGAGGATATTTTTTGCAAATTTCTTCTACGCCCGAAATAATATAATCTTTTTTATTTTCAAAATCTGTTACTGCAAGATAAATGAACTCTGCAATCTTGTCCATATCTTCAGTACCGAGACCTCTTGTTGTGGCAGCAGGAGTACCGATACGAACACCGCTTGTGATGAACGGAGAAAGAGGTTCGTTAGGAACTGTATTTTTATTGAGAGTAATATGAACTTCATCAAGTCTGTGTTCAAGTTCTTTACCTGTAACATCTGTACCGATAAGGTTGAGAAGCATCAAGTGATTGTCTGTACCGCCCGAAACAAGATTGAGTCCTCTTGATGTCAAGCCCTTTGCAAGTGCCTGTGCATTTTCAACAACTCTCTTTTGATATTCTTTAAATTCAGGTTTAAGTGCTTCGCCGAAACACACTGCTTTAGCAGCGATTGTGTGCATAAGCGGTCCGCCCTGAGTACCGGGGAAAACAGCTTTGTTAATTGCCTTTTCAAACTCTTCTTTCATAAGGATAAGTCCGCCTCTCGGACCTCTGAGAGTTTTGTGAGTTGTGGTTGTAACAATATCTGCATACGGTACGGGAGATGGATGAAGTCCTGCCGCAACAAGACCTGCAATGTGTGCCATATCTACCATAAACAAAGCGTCAACCTTTTTTGCAATTTGAGAAATTCTTTCAAAATCTATAATTCTCGGATAAGCAGAAGCACCTGCAACTATAAGTTTCGGTTTAACTTCCATAGCTTGTTTTTCAAATGCGTCATAATCAATAAATCCTTCGTCATTTACACCGTAAGGTACAAAATTGAAATATTTACCGCTGATATTTACAGGTGAACCGTGTGTCAAATGTCCGCCGTTGTCAAGGCTCATACCCATTACGGTATCACCGGGTTGAAGAAGTGCAAAGTAAACGGCAGTATTTGCCTGAGCACCTGAATGAGGCTGAACATTTGCAGCATCTGCACCAAAAAGTTTACATGCTCTTTCACGAGCGATATTTTCAACAATATCTACACACTGGCATCCGCCGTAATAACGCTTTGACGGCAAACCTTCTGCGTATTTATTTGTAAGTACAGAACCCATAGCTGCCATAACAGCAGGAGAAACAAGGTTTTCTGACGCAATAAGTTCTATGTTGTCACGCTGTCTTTTAAGTTCAAGTTCCATTGCATCTGCAACTTCGCTGTCTTCTTTTCTAACAAGTGAAATTGAATCGAAATAATCATTAT
This sequence comes from uncultured Eubacteriales bacterium, assembly GCA_900540085.1. Lineage (GTDB taxonomy): Bacteria > Bacillota > Clostridia > Oscillospirales > Acutalibacteraceae > Scybalenecus. Next base: position 9,706 of record UQEU01000020.1, on the reverse strand, counting down.
ACATTACAGTTACCCCTTTAAATGCTTTAAAGATTTACATTCATTTATATAAAATGAACATATACATAATATAGGCATTTTACCACATTATTATTTATATTACAACATTTTCTTTTGTTTTGTATTATAATAATACCATAATAGTACTTGATAACCTAATTGTTTTGTGTTAAAATTGTTGCAGATTTTAATAATATACAAGGAGAGATTGAAATGAGCGGTCATTCAAAATGGAGTACTATTAAACGAAAAAAAGAAAAAACCGACATTGCCAGAGCAAAAGTTTTCACAAAAATAGGCAGAGAACTTTCTGTTGCAGTTAAAGAAGGCGGTCCCGACCCAAATGTCAACTCAAAACTTAAAGATGTCATTGCAAAAGCAAAACAGAACAATGTGCCAAACGACAATATAGACAGAATTATCAAAAAAGCCGCAGGTGAAGACGGCGGAAACAACTATGAAGAAATCATATACGAAGGATACGGTCCGTCAGGTGTTGCAGTTATTGTAGAAACACTCACAGACAACCGTAACCGTACCGCAGGTGAAGTTCGCCACTATTTTGACAAAGCGGGCGGAAATATGGGTACAAGCGGAAGCGTTACATTTATGTTCGGCCGTCAGGGCGTTATCGTTATTGAAAAAGAAGATGTTGACGAAGAACAACTTATGGAAGACGCTTTGGAAGCAGGTGCAACAGATTTCCTTACTGACGATGAAGATATTTTTGAAATCAGAACAGAGGCAAATGATGTCGGAGTAATCAGAGAAGAACTTGAAGGCAAAGGCTACAAAATCATTTCTTCCGAACCGGCATATATCCCGTCAACATACACTCGTCTTGAAGACGAAGAGGATATGAAAAAAATGAGCCGAATGATTGAAATGTTTGAAGAAAACGACGATGTTCAGGCAATTTGGCACAACTGGGAAAACGAAGACGAATATAACGGCTGATATAAGCAAAATAAAAAGCGAACGGATGTCCGTTCGCTTTTTGCTTTTTTATTTTTATATTTATATTTAATAATGTTTATACAAATCTTTATATTTATATATAGTTTATATATTACACATTCAGTTAATAATAATTTAAACACTTCTTAAAATAAAAATTGCATAATTGCAGTTATACTAAAATATATTAAACATAAACACAAACCGAAATTCATTAAGAAAATCGAGGGACAAGTTATGAAAACCATTTATTACAACGGCGACATTATTACCGTAAACGACAAAAATATGTTTGCACAGGCTCTCTGTGAAGAAAACGGGAAAATTACGGCAGTAGGAAGCAATGAAGAAATACTGTCAATCAAAAAAGACGGCGACAAACTTATTGACTTAAAAGGCAAAACTATACTCCCCGCTTTCATAGACGCTCACTCGCATTTTACAGGATATGCACATGCTTTGGAGCAATGCGACTTATCAAATTGCAAAAATTTTGAAGACATTATAAACACAATGAGCAATTTCATTAATAAAAATAAATTTCCGTCAGACAAATGGATTATCGGTTGCAACTACGACCAAAACTTTTTAAAAGAACAAAAGCATCCCGACAGACACACACTTGACAAAATAAGCGACACAAAACCCATTTTAATAATTCACGCATCTTCACACATGGGCGTTGCAAATTCAAAAGCACTTGAAATTCAAAAAATAGACGAAAACACAAAAGACTTTTCAAACGGACGATACGCAAGGGAAGAAAATTCTCTCGTTCCCAACGGATATATGGAAGAAAAGGCTTTTTTAGACTTCCAGTCAAAAATACCCACTCCGTCTGTTGAAAACTTACTCAATTTAATCAACAAAGCACAAAACGACTATGCAAGTTACGGAATTGCAACCGTACAAGAAGGAATGGTTGCCAAGCCGTTATTTGAACTTTTAAAATATGCTTCAAGTTCAAAAGTTTTAAAAATTGATGTTATCGGTTTTGCCGATATAGCAACCGCATCCGACTTATTTGACAAAGAGCCGTTGTATGCAAATAAATATCACAATCATTTCAAACTCGGCGGATACAAAATATTTTTAGACGGCTCGCCTCAAGGCAAAACGGCATGGATGTCAAAGCCGTACGAAAACGAAAAAGATTACTGTGGTTACCCCATCTACGAAGACGATGAATTGCTGAAATATATCAAACTCGCTTTAAATAAAAAACAACAACTTTTGGCACATTGCAACGGAGACCAAGCCGCCGAACAATATATATCACAATTTGAAAAAGCACTTGCCGAAGAAAAAAAGAGCGACTGCAACCGTGCAGTTATGGTACACGCTCAACTTGTAAGAAAAGACCAACTTAAAAGAATGGCAAAAATCGGTATGATGGCAAGTTTCTTTGTTGCACACACATATTATTGGGGCGACATTCATTTAAAAAATTTCGGACAAAAAAGAGGAAGTCAAATTTCCCCTGTAAAAGACGCTTTGGATTTAGGCGTAAAGTTCACTTTTCATCAGGACAGCCCCGTTGTTCCTCCCGATATGTTGAAAACAATATCTTGTGCAGTAAACAGAGTCTCAAAGTCAGGCAAAACAATCGGCGAAAACCAAAAAACAGATGTATTAAACGCTATCAAAGCAGTAACAATAAATGCCGCATATCAATATTTTGAAGAAAATGAAAAAGGCAGCATTGAAGTCGGTAAAAATGCTGATTTTGTAATTTTAGACAACAATCCTCTTTCTGTCGATAAAAATAAAATTGAAAAAATCAATGTTCTTGAAACAATAAAAGACGGAAAAGTAATTTTTAAGTCAAAATAGTCCTATAATTCATAGATTATAAGTCAGTTTTCATAAAGAATTATTAATGTATGGAAATCGCAGATAAAGTATGCTATAATGAATATAGCGGTTTATTAAATATATTTAATCACACAAATAAAACTGTTATAATTTTGTAAATATATTTTAATTGATTATCTCATCAACAAAAGCTATAATACAACAAGTTATAAATTTTACAGACATACTGTATTTATCATCAGCGACATTTCTATATTAAATTAAATAAATGACTTAATAACTTGCTTAAAGGAAGAATAATATGGACAATGATATTATGATATCGCTCAGCGATGTCGGTATGAAGTTTAATCTTAACAAAGAAAAAGTAGATAATTTAAAAGAATACTTTATCAAATTTATTACAGGAAAACTTGAGTACAAAGAGTTTTGGGCATTAAAAAACATTACTTTTAATGTTAAACGAGGAGAACATCTTGCAATAATGGGTTTGAACGGTGCCGGTAAAAGTACACTGTTAAAAACTATTGTAGGTGTATATAAGCCAACCGAAGGCACAATAAAGAAAAAAGGCGTAATTGCTCCCCTGCTCGAACTCGGTGCAGGTTTTGACCCAAACTATACCGGCAAAGAAAACATATATCTATACGGTGCAATTCTCGGATATGACAAAAACTATCTCAATGCAAAATGCGATGAAATAATTGAATTTTCAGAACTCGGCAAATTTATAGATATACCTGTAAAGAACTATTCTTCGGGTATGAGAGCAAGACTCGGTTTCTCTATCGCAACTGCCGTTGAACCCGATGTTTTAATTTTAGACGAAGTTTTATCAGTCGGCGACGCAAAGTTCAGAAAAAAATCTCTTGCAAAAATTCGTTCAATGTTCGATTCGGGCGTAACTGTAATCTTTGTTTCACACAATATCGGTCAAGTTAAAGAAATCTGCGAAAGTGCAATCTTGCTTGACCACGGAAAAATAATCGCAAACGGTCCTGTTGATGAAGTGTGTGATGTTTACGAAGCAAGAACAAAAGGTCAAAAATAAATAAACACATCAAAAAAGAGCAGTACAATGTACTGCTCTTTTTCATTTAACTGTTATTATATTAATAAATTTTTTCTTTGTACTAATTTTGAATACGATTATGGCAAACATAACTTCTTATCTACATTCTCATTTTGCGATATGATAATAGATAACCATCGTTATAATTTACATTAATATCCTGCATATTTCGTTTCATATATATTTTTTTAATACAAAACATACAATTAAAAACACAGTGATTGCTGCCACCAAAACAAATAAAATCAATCCAATAATCATCCATAACGGCATTGCTGTTAAAATATTATTGTAAATACTTCTAATATAAATTATAGAACCTATTGCTCCCACAACATCGACTGTAACACCTATAATCATAACATATTTCACTTCTAAATTCTCCTTAAAATGCCTGTTATATAAGCAAAGCAAAAGTAAAAACCATCTTATTTATGATACTGAATTTCATACTGTTTTTACAAAATAACTACAATTTTTAAATAATGACCAAGTGTCATTATTGTTTATCGTTTTATTAAGAGTAACCAATAATTCCACTGCCACTCGGAATACTGTAAAACAAAGTGAAATAAGGGAAAACCTCATTCCTTATATAAATTACATTTACCAATTTAATTATAAGTTGATTTAATAAATTAGTCAAATTATTTTATACAATGAGTTTGAACAACTACATTGTATAACTTTTGTTTTCCACCTGCATAGCAGTCGGTTATCTGTTGCTTGCTTTCAGCAATCAAGTGCCTAAAAGCACTAACACATCAAAAAAGCGAATGGATTTTCCATTCGCTTTTTTACATTAAAAACAGTTTGATGAATTTTATTTTGACAAAGCAGTTGAAATCATCATAACAACAGCAGTAACACCGCCTATTAAGTAAATAGTGTTAAGCGTCAAAGATATTTTCATTACGATATTTTTTACATTTTCTTTTTTATAGAGAAATATTGCAAACACGCCGCACAATATCATAAAAACTGCATAACAAGCAATCATTATTTCGGCAACAGGACTTTTTAAAGCCCACTCGTTTTCTCGCAACGGAAAAATAGTGAACGGCACAAACAAAAATATTACACTCAGTGCTGTTAAAACTTTTTCTTTCATAGTAAATCATTTCCTTTCCGCTTTGCCGAACTGAATACAGGCAACAGCTAAAAACACAATAAAATAAACAACTGCAACAGGCAACAAAGGTACTAAATCAAAAGACTGTGACTGAATATTCTCTGCCATTTTGCTCTGTTCTGTCATAATAAAATAAAACGGATAGCACATCGGATACAGATACCATACTTTTGTGTTGAGCAAAATAACTGACGGAACAACAGACGCCAACCCTATTCCCACCGAAAATACAGGTGTAGATATACAAACAGAAAGCATCCAAAAGAAACTGAGCATCGGCAAAGTTGAAACAAATATTTTCAGTGCCGATTTAATCACAAACAAAAACGGCAAGATGAAATTGTAGTCATTTATTTGTCCTGCAATAAAAGCACTGAAATAATACACTGCCACCATCATGGTAATTTGGGCAGCACACATACCGACAAGTACAATAAACTTTGCAAAAGACACCTTACCTGTATTAATCGGTAAAGAAAGCAATTTTATAATGCCGTTGTTGCTCTTTTCGGTTTGATTAAGCAAAACGGTAACCACAACCATACACGCAGGTAACATAAACCAACTCATACCCATAAAGCCCTGAATAAAAAAGTTGTTTTCAGGCGAAATGCCTATATCTTGCATATTGAAATTTAAGTCTGCATTAATTATTGACGGCACCCACAAAATCATCGTACCAACAAACAAAATCAAGAGCATTTTTGAACGCCTTAACTTTTTCAATTCCGAATTCAAAAGCGATATAAAACTCATTGTACATTTCTCCTTATTTTATTTAAAATCAATTCCGCAACTATGAAAATTCCGCATTCCGAAACAGAAGCAACAATCAACTGCAACATTTCTTTGTCTGAATTTCCGAAAATCGTCTCAAACGGCAATGCAAACGGAAACATTGAAAAGTACAAATTCTCATTTCCCAAAACTGTTGCAAACAACACAAACAGTACGCCCGTTCCCAAACATACCCACATATTTTTGCAATACTTTGCAACAAGCATCATCAAAAAAACGGCAGTAAATGTAAATAAAACCGATATACCGAAAAACTTTAAAACTTCCGTACTTCCAAACTGCCGCTCATCAAACCACTTTTTCACACAAAAAACTAAAGAAATTGTTTCAAGAGCAATATTTAAAATACTGAAAATTGAAAGTATCGTAAATTTTCCCAAAAAAACAGAAAAACTGTTTATAGGCAATGTTTCGGTTTTTTGCACTGCATTGTTGCTGTACTCAATATTGTAAATAATACTGCTGCCGGCAACCACAAGCAAAACATTCAGCATAGCAATTATCTGCCAATTTCCGTTTATCAAAATTTCAAAAGGATTGCCCTGCTGACCTACAAACATTTCTGTTCTTAAAGCCGTATTTAATACAGGAACAAGCGCACTTAAAATACCACCCGCCAAAAATGTTTCAGCAAGTCCGGTACGCTTTATTTTCTTAAATTCTGTCATCAAGTTCATTTTATATTCTCCGTTTTTTATTATCTTCATCTATTAAACACAAAAACATATCTTCAAGATTATCAGTCGGACAGCCTCTGTTATTTGCATTTAATTTAAGTTCATCAAGCGTACCCTCAAAAAGCAAATGTCCGTGATTTAATATTCCTATATTGTCCGACATTAACTCTATTTCCGACAAAAGATGTGATGAAACAAGCACCGTGCAATCAAACTGTTGCGGAAGTGAGCGAATAAGACTTCGTATCTCGTGAATACCGACAGGGTCCAAACCGTTTGTCGGCTCGTCTAAAATCAAAATCGGAGGTCTGCCGATAATTGCCTCTGCAAGTCCCAATCGCTGTTTCATACCGAGTGAATACTTTTTTGCAAGTTTTTTTCTGTTTTGAGCAAGTCCGACTGTCTCAAGAGCATCGTCAACGTCACTTTTCGGCAATCCTAAAATCTTCCTTATAATATCAAGATTTTCTTCCCCTGTGAGATTTCCGTAAAAAGCAGGCGATTCTATAAAAGAGCCGACACTTTTCAATATTTCAACTCTGTCATGCGGGAAAGTTTTCCCGTCAATACTGAAAGTTCCGTCAGTCTGTTTTGTCAAGCCCAAAAACATTTTCATCACAGTCGATTTGCCTGCACCGTTCGGTCCTAAAAGCCCATAAACAGAACCTTTTTCAATGTGCATATTCAAATTTTCAACGGCTTTGAAGTCGCCGTATGCTTTTGTAAGGTTTTTCGTTTCAATTATGTTCATATAGATTTCTCCTTTCGTTTGAACATATTATATTTCATCAACCTTGCAATAACATTTCCGCAACCTTACAATTACCTTACAAATTTGATTTTTATTTTATTGAACATTTTTTTATGATATAATTTCAGGGAAAGGAAGATAATTATGAACTGCGATTATTTAAAAGAAAAAAAGATTTTAATAGTAGATGATGAAAAAGATTTATTGAAAATGCTCGTTTCTATGTTTAATGAATACGGATATAAAAGCATAATTACTGCAAGCAGTTATAAGGAAGCACAAAATGAAATATCAAAAGATCTTCCCGACTTAGCTTTGCTCGATGTTATGCTCGGCGACGGAAACGGCTTTGAACTTATTGATGAAATAAAGAAAAAAGCCGATATACCTGTTTTATTCCTAACTGCAAGAGGAGAAGACGAAGACAAACTTGTAGGTTTGGGAGCAGGAGCCGATGACTATATAGTAAAGCCTTTTTTGGCAAAAGAACTCTTTTTGAGAGTAAATGCCGTGTTAAGACGAACATATAGAAGCGATAACAAAATCATAAATCTAAACGCTTGCCGAATTGACTTTGAAAAAGCAGTTGTAATAAAGAATAACGATGAAATACCTTTGACTGCCAAAGAATTTGAACTTTTGCAGGCACTGTACCGAAATTGCGGAAAAATAGTGACGATAGACAGTCTTTGCGAGGCGGCGTGGGGCGACAACCCTTTCGGGTATGAAAATTCTTTAATGGCACATATAAGACGAATACGAGAAAAAATAGAAGAAAACCCATCAAAACCCGTTTCTCTCATTACCGTAAAAGGACTTGGATACAAATTAATTACGGAGGATAACAAATGAAAAGTGTAAATCAGTTTATAAAAAGATTTATAAGTATATTGTTTTTTTCATCTGTCATCATTTTAGTAATAAATATTGCTTTACTCTTCTTTTTTACCGAAAGTTACGCAAACAATTCTTCTCCTTACGGCTACACTGAAGATTTGGCAGTTAAATTCAAAACTGAACACGGCAAATATATTTTATCGGCAGATACGGAAAACGAACTCACAAACAAAAACTATTGGGCAATCATTATTCAAAATGACAGTAAAGATGTCATCTGGTCATCTAAAAACCTGCCGAATGAAATTCCGAAAAGTTACGATATAAACGACATTTCCGAGTTGACGAGAGGGTATGTAAAGGACTATCCGACATATACTGCAAAATGCGGAGAAAACGATTTGCTTGTCGTAGGAACGCCTAAAGACAGTTTTGTAAAACATATGTGGCCGAGTTGGGATTACTATTTTGTAAAAAATATGCCTAAATTTATTGTCAGCTTTATTCTCGTTAACTTAATTTTACTTTTTGCAATATATATGGTCGCAAATATGAAACTTCTAAAATCAATAAAGCCTATTGTAAACGGAATAAATGACTTGGCAGACGAAAAACCTGTCTTTCTAAAAGAAAAAGGTGTACTTGCAGAAATAAATTCAAAAATCAACAACGCATCTGAAATTTTGCAGTACAAAAACAGGGAATTAAAGCGTAAAGAAACTGCCAGAGCAAATTGGATAGCAGGCGTTTCTCACGATATACGAACTCCTCTTTCAATAATACTCGGCTATGCAGAACAACTTAAAAGTGCCGAAAATTTAAACAATGAAGAAAAAAACAAAGCGAATGTGATTTGTGTTCAAAGCGTTAAAATCAAAAATCTCATAAACGACCTAAATTTAGCATCAAAACTTGAATACAATATGCAACCCTTAAAAAAAGAGAAAATAAGTCTTCTAACAGTCGCAAGGCAGACTGTCGCCGAGTTTTTAAACTCAAACTATACAGAAAAATATGAATTTGATTTTAAAAACGATAATAATTCAGATTTCAATATCTGTGCAGACGCTTCTTTAATTAAAAGAGCAATTTCAAATTTAATTCAAAACAGTTGCACACACAATCCTGACGGTTGTAAAATTTCAATCACTTTAAAACAAAAAGAAAACGCCGTCATCTTGGAAATCAAAGACAACGGCGTCGGTGCAGACGAAAAAACTTTATACAAACTAAACAACGAACCTCACTATATGGTGTGCGACAACAAAGTTGACGGTCAAAGACACGGACTCGGTTTGAAAATAGTGCAACAAATAATGGAAGTTCATAACGGTTCATTTGAAATAAGCGGAAAAAGTAATGAATATTTTTCTGCTAAAATGATATTTAATATCTAACAAAAAAAGCCCGCCTGTAACGGTGGGCTTTCCTGTATAAAAAAGAAAAGCTACTGTAAAACAGTAGCTTTGGTGCGAGAGACCACGCTTTATATACTTAAAACATAGATATAGAGCCAAATTTTGTTAAAAAATATACTAAAGTACTGCAATGGTACTGCAACAGAAATTATAAGTTAAATAAACACAACGGTTACTTAATTAATTCCATTGTAAAATAATGGAAATTTGGTATAATGCTTATTGTCTTGTGAGGCGGTTCTTCTATCT
>UQEU01000019.1 GCA_900540085.1 uncultured Eubacteriales bacterium | reverse complement strand
TTTCCTTTTCCACCTGCATAGCAGGTGGTTGTCTTTGTTGCAAACAAAACAAAAAATCGCAGAACAATTCTGCGATTTTTTTATTAGTCTATTTGTGTGTAGAACACTCTCAATACAAGTTCATAAAGAGCCTGTTCATCAGGGTAAAAAGCAGCGTTTACAACTTCAGGTCTGTCGGTTTTAATTGTTTTCATTTCTCCCTGAACAGACTCGGTATCGTACGATGCAATACCTTTTGAAAGAAGCACTGTCGCAAGATATGTAACATCGCTGAGGCTGATGTTTGTCGTACTGTATTTCGTAGCCGTCGAGTAAAGACTGCTGATAACCGAAAAATCTTTTTTTACGGAAGAAGCAACTTTTGACGCCGCCGCTTTTATATACTGTTTTTGTCTTTCAAGACGATTTAAAGAAGCGTCGGCACTGTCCATATCTCTGTGACGAACATATACTTCCGCAAAATCGCCCTTTATTTTAACTTCGTCGCCTTTTTTAATGCCGTACTCTTTAAAATCGTACAGACTTGTAACCGTAACGCCTCCGATTGCATCATTGAGTGCAGGAATTCCCTCTATATCAAGTGCAAAATATTTTTCAATCGGAATTTCATAGAAAATTCTGCTGATTGCATCGAGAGTATTTTGGCAAGACTTATGCTCGCCGTCGCCGTAAGCATACGCAAGGCAAAGTTGTTTATTTTCTGTTTTGATAAACGCACCTGCCGTAGAATAAATATCTATATCGACCATAGTTTCTCTCGGAATTGAAATCAAAGTCGCTTTACCCGTTGCCGTGTCAATTACGCAAAGCATATCTGTGTCCGACTGTCCCGCAGTACCGACTTTTTCATTTTCAAGACCGAAATTTTCTTTATCTATACCCAAAAATGCGATTGTTACGATATTTTCATTATAAACATACTTATGTCCGTTATAATCAACCGTATCGCCGATGGTTATTTCCGAAACATCAGCCGGTTGAAGGTCTTTTTTACCGCTTGAACGCAAACTGAAAAAAGTTGCCGTTACAACAATCGCAAACACAAGAAAAATACTCAGAAGGCTCAACAAAACTTTTGCAAATGTCGGCATCTTTTTCTTGCGTGAATGATGTCTGTGTGAATGATGCTTATGTGAACTGTGTCCGTGAGAGCCGTGACTGTGGGAATGATGTCTTTCAGAGTCAGATGAACGGTAACCGTTTGTCTCCGTCGCTTCAACTCCGAAAAGGGCGTCGTCAAAAAGCGACTTTTGTGCATCTTCTTTTGAATTGCCTTGAACAGAGTTATCAACACTGTCTTTTCTCTCGTCGTCATTTAATTGTTCGTTTTTTTCAAATTCATCACTTTGTCTTTTCATCTTTAATCAAAACTCCGTTTACCAAAAGTCGAACTGACTTGTCTTTGTCATAACAAGTGCTGAGTATCAATATTTTTGCATCGTCGGCAATCGTCGTATTTTCTCTGACATTTACACTCATTGATTTAGGTTCAAGCAACATCTGTTGAAAATCTTTAAGCACATTTTTATCTTCAAAATTGAAAGAGTTTAAAATGTGGCGATTGTCATACTTGAAAGCAGACACGATGCTGTATGTGAGTTTTCTGTTTTCTGTGTAAACATAAAAATATTGATTTTCTTTGAAAAACTCTTCTTTTTCAAACTTGTGCAAATCAGTGAACATTGTTTGTGCATAGCCGTTGTGCCCGTACATAACAGTTATCGGGTCATTGAACTCAAGGTCATTCATACTTTGAGTATATATAGCCCCTGCGTCGCTCCACTTCTTGTTAAGAGCCGAATGTCGCAAATAGAAATTGTCGTCTTTTTTACTGCGACAAACAGGATAGTCTATATCTGTACCCGGAATTTTTATCCACGCATATATTTCGTCATTTTGCTGTTTAAGACTTGTGAAATCTATCGGATTTTCTGCCAAAGTTTCCGTCGTCTGTTCACTTGTCAAAGACTCCAACTGCTTTTTGTCATTTTCAGCGTTATATACGCCGTAAATATATCTGGCTACAAAAACACCGCTTACAATCATAATAATTACAAGGACTGCTATAATTACGGTGCGTACCGTTTTTTTCGTACCGTTGTTCGTTTTTGTACTTTTGTTTTCTTTTTCGTTCACTAAACCACCGACTTCTCTTTTTAGACAAAAACGGTCTGTGTGAACAGACCGTTTTTTTGCAATTCAATTTTTAAGATGTAATTGATTTAAAGCGTTGACTGTAATTAGTCTTCTTTCTTTTTAAGAACTGATGTCAAAGCAGCGCCTGCACCGAAAAATGCAACTGCAGCACCTGCCATAGCACCTGTTGCAGGAGATTTGCCTGAATCGTCAGGTGTTACAGGAGTTTCAGTTTCGCCTGAAGGAACATTCATAACAGCAACTACTGATTCTGTTGAGAAAAGTTTTTCGTTCAAAACTTTAACTGTAAGAACATTGCCTTCTTTTGCAAGTACTGTGTAGTCTTTGCCTTCTTCACCGGGGATGTCCCAAGATTTAAGAGACTCGCCTTCGCCTGCTTTAACAGTAAATGTAACAATGTATTCATCTTTCTCGTCCTGAACATAGGAAACACTGCCCTTACCAGCGCTTACTCTTGGTTCAGCCGGTTTAAAGTGTGTTTGACCTGATGGGCTTTCAACTGTTGTGTCAGCTGCGTAAGCCATTGCTGTTGCACCGAGAAGTGAACAAGCCATTACTGCTGCGAGCAATACAGAAATAATTTTTTTCATATTTAGCACCTCGTTAATTTTTTAATAGGTAAACCTATAATATTAATTTACAATTAAAGTTTAACAAAATAAACGCATATTGTCAACATTTTTTTATAAAAACGGCAACAAAATTATTAAAATTGTGCTGTAAAAAAAGTCATACACTATATGATGTGGTTTCTTTTAATCAAGTTGAACTTTGCCCGTACAAAGTTGGTAATATCTTCCGCCGAGAGCCATCAAATCGTCGTGGTCACCCCTTTCGATTATCCTGCCGTTTTCAAGCACCATAATGGCATTTGAGTTTCTTACGGTTGAAAGTCTGTGAGCAATTACAAATGTCGTTCTGTTTTGCATAAGTCTGTCCATACCGTGTTCTATATGCATTTCGGTACGGGTATCAATCGAAGAAGTTGCCTCATCCAAAATCATTACCGGCGGGTCTGCGACTGCCGCTCTTGCGATTGCAAGTAATTGTCTTTGTCCCTGTGAAAGATTGTCGCCGTCGCCTGTAATTTTTGTATTGTATCCGTCAGGAAGTCTTCTTATGAACGAATGAGCCGATGCAAGTTTTGCTGCGTCGATACATTCCTCGTCCGTTGCGTCAAGTCTGCCGTATCGGATATTGTCCATAATCGTACCTGTGAACAAGTGCGTATCCTGAAGAACAATAGCAAGGCTCTTTCTCAAGTCATCTTTCTTAATTCTTTTAATATCTATACCGTCGTATGTGATACAGCCGTCGGAAATATCGTAAAATCTGTTGATTAAGTTTGTAATTGTGGTTTTGCCTGCACCCGTTGAGCCTACAAACGCTATTTTCTGTCCCGGCTTTGCATAAAGCGAAATATCGTGAAGAACAACTTTTTTACCGTCGTAACTGAAAGTTACATTTTCAAAATCAACTTTACCCTCAACTTTTACAAGTTTATCACCGTCGTGCCAATACCACTCTTTGCCGTTTTCCGTATGCTTTTCTTCAAGAGTAACTGTGCCGTCGTCAATTTCAGGCTCCATATCCATAATTTCAAAAACACGCTCTGCGCCTGCAAGTGCCGAAAAGATATTGTTCATTTGGCTTGTAATTTGGTTTATCGGCTGTGAAAATGACTTTGCAAGAGAGATAAACGACGAAAGTGCGCCGACCGTAACTGTTTGACCCAAAACGGCATTTCCCGACACGACAAGCAAAGCGCCGATAACCGTAACGGCAGCATAGGCTGCGTTGTTAAGTCCTGTTGAGTTCGGACCTATTGCGCCCGCATAAAAGTTTGCATTTGTCGCACTTTTTTTGAAATCTTCATTTTTCTCGTCGAACTCTTCCATAGATTTTTTTTCGTGGTTGAAAACTTTAACAACTTTCATACCCTCTATGGACTCTTCGATATTGCCGTTCATGGCGCCGAGTGTTTTTTGCTGAAGTCTGAAATATTTTTTTGTCTTTGCACCGATAAATGCACTTGTCGCAATCATCAACGCAAGAAATACAAGCATTATTCCGAACAGAACAATCGACTTTGATACCATTGCAACTATAAGACCGACAAACATTATGACGCTTGAAAACAACTGTACAAATGACTGCTCAAGCATCATCTGAACATTGTCAATATCGTTTGTGAAACGGCTCATTATTTCGCCGTGCGTCTTACTGTCAAAATATCTCAAGGGAAGTCCCTGAAGTTTATCGAAAAGGTCACGCCTTATGGTGTTTGTGGTTTTCCACGCAATCTGCACCATAATTTTACTTTGTATGAAACTGAAAATTGAAGCACTGAAATATAAAACTGCCAAAATTATTATATTTTTCAAAAGCACTTTCACATTAAATTCGGGATAAAAACTTTCATCAACAAGTTGTTGTATCCACGAAGTACCCATTACGGAGCAGAACGAACTCAAAAAGACGGAAACGATAACGGCAAAAATCAAAACTTTATTTTTGCTGAAATATTTTAATATTCTTTTGAGCGTTTGCTTGGCATTTTTCGGTTTTTGAAATTCGCCTCTGTTTGCCGACGAACCGTGTCCGCCGTGCTTTTGTTTTGCCATTATTCGCCAACCCCCTTTGCCTGCGTATTTACAATTTCCTGATATATCTCATTGTTTTTCAACAATTCTTCGTGAGTGCCGACGCCTTTAAGTTCGCCGTCGTCAAGCACAAGTATCTCGTCTGCATCCTGCACGCTTGAAATTCTTTGAGCAATGATGAACACGGTTGTATCTTTAAGTTCGTTTTTGAAACTTTGTCGTATTCTTGCCTCTGTGGCTGTATCAACTGCCGATGTAGAGTCGTCAAGTATGAGAATTTTCGGTTTTTTAATCATCGCCCTTGCGATACAAAGTCTTTGCTTTTGACCGCCCGAAAGGTTTAAACCTCCCTGTGCAAGATATGTGTCATAGCCATCGGGAAAAGAAGAAATAAAATCGTCTGCACAAGACGCTTTGCACGCTTTTACAATTTCCTCGTCTGTTGCGTCTTCCTTGCCCCAACGGATATTTTCTTTAACAGTACCCGAGAACAAAATATTTTTTTGAAGAACAACGCCAATCATATCACGAAGACTTTCCATATCGTAATCTCTGACATCAATGCCGTCAATCAAAACCTGACCTGAATACACATCATAAAGTCTCGGAATAAGCGATACAAGACTTGACTTTCCGCAGCCTGTTGAACCGACTATGCCGACAACTTTTCCCGAATCGACTTTGAAATTTATATTTGACAAAATCAAGTCGCCCGAGCCTTCTTCACTGTACTTAAAGTCAACATTTTTAAACTCTACCGTACCTTTTCCGTCGGCTTTTATTGCGTTTTCTTTATTTGTAACAGTGCTTTTTGTTTCCAAAACTTCGCCGATACGCTGAGCGCACGCTTTACCTCTTACTACTTGAAGCAAAATCATTGCAAACATCATCGTACTCATAAGCACCTGTGAAATATATGTTATAAAACTCAAAAGGTCGCCTATCTGCATTGTGCCGTTTCCGACTTGATTTCCGCCTAACCAAACAACGATTAAAATTGCGGCGTCAAAAACTGCCATAACAATAGGCATTGCAGTAACAATCATAGTACCTGCCTTGATACCCATTTGTGTTAAGTCGTCATTTCTTTTTTTGAATTTTTCTTTTTCGTGGTCTTCACGCACAAATGCCTTTACTACTCTTATCCCTATAAGATTTTCCTGAATTACGGCGTTGATTGCGTCGATTTTCTTTTGCATTTTTTGGAACATCGGAAAACCGAACTTCATTACAAGAGCAACTGCTATAAGAATAATCGGTAAAACTGCAAGAATTACACACGCAAGTCTTGCATTTATTGAAAAGGCGTAAAATGCCGATATAACAAGCATTGCAGGAGCACGAACAAGCATTACCAAAATCATTCTGACCATATTTTGAATGGTCGTAACATCGTTTGTAAGTCTTGTCGTGAGGCTTGCAGTTGAAAAATCGTCTATATTTTTAAATGAAAAAGACGAAATGTTTTCATACATCGCTCTGCGTATTTTATATGCAAAGCCCTGACTTGCAACTGACGAAACTTTTGCTGCCGTCATACCTCCGGCAAGTCCGACAAGTGCAAGTATGAGCATATAAACACCCATTTTAATGATATACTCGTTGTCGCCGTTTACTATTCCTATATCTACTATTTTTGCCATAGTTTTAGGCAATGCCAATTCGCACGCTGCTTCAACAGCCATACCGACAATGCTGACAAATGACAAAAACCAATAGCCTTTCATATACGGCATTAATCTTTTAAACATCGTCCTTCCCCCTTATTTTCATAGATTTTTCAAGGTTATCAATCGCCCTTACGACGAAATCTTTGAACAATTTCACTTCTTCGTCGCTCATATCGGCAACTAATTCGCACTCTTTTTTATTCAATGTTTTTTGTATGCGTGTTTTAACTTTGTCTGCTTTTTCAGTCAGATGTAAATGAACTATACGGCTGTCGTTTTCGTCTGCTTTTCTTTCTATAAAGCCTGCTTTTTCCATTCTTTTTACGGAAACGGAAGCAGAGGCAGCCGAAGTTTTCATCTTTTTCGCAAGTTCGCTCAAAGTGATGCCGTCATTTCTGTCAATCATAAAGATAATTTCGTGCTGTCCTGCAAACAGTCCTTCGTCTGTAAGCACACTGTCAAAACGCATTTTGATAAGTTTCGACAGATAGCACAAATGAGGTTCAATATGAATATTTTGTCTTTCCGTATCAAACACCTCCATTATTTAGTCGACTAATATTTAACCGACTTAAAATATTATACTCACATAATTTTTAATGTCAACAGAAATTTTGTAAACAAATTTGTGAACATATTTTAATAATTGAAAACAGTTTAAATTTGTGCTAAAATCTACTCGAGGTGCAACTATGGATTTATGTAATATTAACACTGTAAACAAAATTTTAGCCCGTCACGGCTTTTCTTTTTCAAAGTCGCTCGGACAAAATTTCATCATAGACAACAGCGTTTGTCCGACTATGGCAGAGTTGTCGCAACTCGACAAAAATACGGGCGTCATAGAAATAGGCGCAGGAATAGGCGTGCTGACTAAAGAACTTTGCGAAAGGGCAGGAAAGGTTGTATGCGTTGAACTTGACGAAAGACTTTTCCCGATACTCGACGAAACGCTTGCCGATTGTAAAAATCTTGAAATCATCCACGCAGATATTATGAAAACCGATTTAAAAAAACTAATCGAAGAACATTTGAGCGAGTACGAAACAATCAAAGTGTGTGCAAATCTTCCGTACTACATCACTTCTCCTATCATAATGTATCTGCTTGAAAACGACGCCGATATAGACGAAATAGTCGTAATGGTGCAAAAAGAGGCGGCTGAAAGAATTTGTGCAGGCGCAGGAACAAAACAGACAGGTGCTTTGAGCATAGCCGTTGAGTACAGGGCAGAGGCAGAGATTCTTTTCAATGTCTCAAAAGAGTGTTTTACTCCGAGTCCGAAAGTCAACAGTGCAGTAATCAAACTCACTTTGCGTAAAGAAAAACAAAACATTCAAAATGAAAAAATGTTTTTCCGTGTAGTGAGAGCAGCATTTTCACAACGCAGAAAAACAGCCGTCAATTCCATTTCTTCGCAAATGGCAATCAGCAAAAGCGAACTTGCAAAGATTTTTGAAGAAGAAAATATTTCTGCAACAATCCGTCCCGAAGCAATGTCAATGGAAGATTTTAAAAAAGTTGCAAACAGAATAGACAATCTCGGCTGTTAAAATCAACAATAAAATCAAACAAACCAAACAAACTAATAAAATAAAAGCGTAAGTTACATTGAGTGGCAAACCCGACTCGTTTTGTAAACTTACGCTTTTTTCATTTTTGCATAGTATATATAATCAGTATATTAATTGTATAAGTAATTATATTTTATATATATTTATATTTTATACATCTATATAAATATATAAAACACGGAAAGATATATCAACCGTTAACATCTTTTTTCAGCCTTTTTCCGACAACATTTGTAAGCCATGCGGCAAGCAAAATTTTTACGGCGTCAAACGGAATGAAAGGAACTACACAAACACCTAAAACTGCACCTATACTCATAGGCTGAGCGTTTACATTGTTGTAAAGAATGTAAAACCACGCCGTTCCGAAAGCGTAGCAAACTGCCACGCCGAGCGTCATTGAAAGAACGGACACCCGGAATTTTTTGCCGAATTTATCAGCAACAAGACCTACAATAATCGCCGTAAATACGAAACCGACAATATATCCGCCCGTTGGCCCTGCGATTGCCGAAACACCGCCTTTGAAATTTGAAAAAACAGGCACGCCGACAATTCCGAGTAAAATATATGTCAAAACAGAAAGCGTACCGCTTTTAAATCCACCCATTGCCGACACAAAACAAACGGCAAATGTTTGGAGAGTGAAAGAAACAGTTGCGGGAATTGAAAGCCAACTGCACACAACTATCAGAGCCGTAAACAAGGCTGTTTGAGTGATGAATACTGTTTTTGAATTTTTCATTTTTCCTCCGTACCATATTTTTTAAAACATTTTTCTTTTGCGATTTTTGAATTTTCAAAACTTGAAATTTATTTTTTAAATTTTCTACATTGTAATATGACAAGGCTGAATTGTCAACCTATATTTAAATTTTAGTTTACAATATGAAAAATAATCTATTATAAAGTTAAATTTCGTGATTTTTTACATAACATCGTTATATAATTATCAATCTTTATGCGTTTTTTTGAAAATTTAAAATAAATATTGACAAAATAATAAACAATGTTATAATTATCATTAGTTTATTTTTGAATTTTAATTTTTTCGGCGAAAGCCGTTCAGGAGGAAATACTATGGCAAGAGTTTACAATTTCAGTGCAGGTCCGTCCACACTTCCCGTTTCCGTACTCAAACAGGCGGCTGACGAGATGCTTGACTATCAGGGTTCGGGACAGTCAGTTATGGAGATGAGCCACCGTTCAAAAGTTTTTGATAAAATCATTAAAGACGCAGAGGCTCTTATGCGTGAACTTTACAATATACCCGACAATTACAAGGTATTGTTTTTACAAGGCGGTGCATCTGCACAATTTTCTGCAATTCCGCTTAATTTTATGAATAAAAACAAAAAAGCCGACTACATTATCACAGGTCAATGGGCAAAAAAAGCATTTGAAGAAGCACAAAAATACGGCGATGTTGTTGCCGCAGCATCTTCTGCGGACAAAACTTTTTCATATATCCCGAAAACAACCGAAAAAGATTTTCGCCCCGACGCAGACTATGTTTATATTTGTATGAACAACACAATTTACGGCACAGTTTACCACGAACTTCCCGATGTTGCCGACAGAACTCTTATTGCCGATGTTTCAAGTTGTGCACTTTCAGAACCGCTTGACATTTCAAAGTTCGGTATGGTATATTTCGGCGCACAAAAAAATGTTGCACCGGCAGGTCTTGTTGTAGCAATCATTCGTGAAGATTTACTCGGCAACGCAAGAGATATTACACCTGTTATGATGGACTACAAAGTTCAGGCAGACGCAGACTCACTTTACAACACTCCTCCTTGCTGGACAATTTATATCTGCAAACTTGTTCTTGAATGGATTAAGAACGAAGTAGGCGGACTTGACAAGATGAAAGAAAGAAACGAGAAAAAAGCAAAAATTCTCTACGATTTTCTTGACAATTCAAATATGTTCAAAGGTACTGTTGTTCCTGAAGACCGTTCACTTATGAATGTTCCTTTTGTAACAGGCGACAAAGAACTTGACGCAAAATTCATTAAAGAAGCAGAAGAAGCAGGTTTCATCAACCTTAAAGGTCACCGTTCGGTAGGCGGTATGAGAGCATCAATTTATAACGCAATGGAAATTGAAGGCGTTGAAAAACTTGTTGAATTTATGAAAAAATTTGAGGAGGCAAACAAATAATGTTTAAAATCAAAACACTCAACAAAATTGCCGATGCAGGTCTTTCAAAATTTGATGAGGACAAATATATAATAGGCGAAACAGACACACCCGACGCAATAATGGTGCGTTCGGCATCTATGCACGATATGGAAATGCCCGAGTCATTGCTCGCAATCGCAAGAGCAGGCGCAGGCGTAAACAATATTCCCGTAAAAGATTGTGCAAGACAGGGCATCTGCGTATTCAACACACCGGGTGCAAACGCAAACGCAGTTAAAGAACTTGTTATCTGCGGTTTGCTTTTAAGTTCAAGAAAAGTCATCAACTCAATCGAATGGTGCAAAACCATCAAGGGCGAGGGCTACAATGTAGGCAAAACGGTTGAAAAAGGCAAAAGTGCATTTGCAGGTCCCGAAATCGCAGGCAAAACGCTCGGCGTTATCGGTCTCGGTGCAATCGGTATCAATGTTGCAAACGCTGCCGAAGCTCTCGGTATGAAAGTAATCGGCTATGACCCGTACCTTTCAACTGCCGCTGCCATCAAACTTTCAAGAGATACAATCGTTACAAACAATCTCGACGAAATTTTCGCAAGTTGTGATTATATCACTCTCCATGTTCCTCTCACTCCCGACACAAAAGAGATGATTAACGCAGAAAACATTGCAAAGATGAAAAATTCCGTAAGAATACTCAATTTTGCAAGAGGCGACTTGGCAAACACAAGCGATATTGTTTCAGCACTTGAAAACGGCGAAATGGCTGCCTATGTAACAGACTTCCCGAGTGCAGACATTATCGGTACGGAAGGCGTAATCACAATTCCTCATTTGGGTGCTTCAACTCCCGAGAGTGAAGAAAACTGTGCTTCAATGGGTGCAGAAGAACTTATTGATTACCTTGAAAACGGCAATATCACAAACTCCGTAAATCTCCCGTCAGTTTCAGCAGCCCGTGCAGGTGCTGTTCGTGTAACGGTAATTCACGAAAACAAATTGAATATGATTGCAAAAATTACAGATGTAATTTCAAAATCGGGCAACAACATTGACTCTTTCCAAGACAAAAACAGAGGCGAAATCGCATACTCAATCATTGACTGCGATGAGTTTGTTGACGATGAAGTTGTTGACGGAATTAACGCACTTGACGGCGTAATTAAAGTTCGTGTAATTAAATAAACAATTCAAACAGATAATTTTAATTAAAACTATTTATTTAATAATACGGCTCAAAAACAAAATATTTAATATAACAAAAACGGTACTTCAAAAAGAAGTACCGTTTTTTTATACAATATTGAATTTAAAAATCAAAATTATCAGGGTCGCCGTGCATTGAATTTTTATCCATTGCAAAAATCTGTTCCATTTCTTCATCTGTAAGAGAAAAGTCCAAAATGTCCATATTTTCCTTAATTCTCTTTTCTGTAACAGACTTCGGAATAGTAACAATATCGCCTTGACAGTCCCATCTCAAGATGATTTGCGCAGGTGTTTTGCCATACTTTTCTGCAAGCGAAACAAGAAGTTCATTGTCAAAATACGCACCTCTTGCGAGAGGACTCCAAGCCTCTGCAACAATGCCGTTGTTTTTGCAAAACTCTCTTAATTCACGCCTTGCACACTCGGGATGACACTCAAACTGGTCAACCATCGGCTTAACGCCGTCCAAAGCCAAAACGTCTTCAAGATGGTGCTGCATAAAGTTACTTACACCTATTGCACGGACTTTTCCCGTATCGTAAAACTGCTGCATCATTTTCCAAGTATCAACATACTTTTCAGGAACGGGCCAATGCACCAAATACAAGTCGATATAGCCTATGTCGAGTTTTTTAAGACTTGACTCAAACGCCTGTTCCTGCGTTCCTTGCCTTTGGTCGTCGTTCCATAACTTTGTAGTTACGAAAATGTCTTCTCTTGGTATTTTACTGTCACGAACAGCCTGACCGACCGCATCTTCATTTCCGTAAAATGCGGCAGTGTCAATATGACGATAGCCGAGTTCAAGTGCAGTTTTAACTGCGTTATAAGTATTTTCTCCCGATTTATAAACACCGAGACCGAAAGACGGAATTTCAACGCCGTTTGACAAAACAAATTTTTTAAATTCACTCATCGTTTTTCACCATATCTCTGTAATACTGTGTTTTCGGTTTAAACCTTGCCTGTTCTTCCCAAATTCTCTTTGCGACAGGAGCCCAATTTTCTGCGTACTCGTCGCACTTTGAACAAAGTTCGTCTGCCGACTCTGCTTTCAAAAGGTTTGTAGAATGAGCACCTGTTTCGGCAACAATTTTTCTGAGTTCAGTCGGATTTTCAAGCATAGGACAAGGCTGAAGCATATTGTCATTGAAAGGCTGACCTTTAAAATACCTTTTAAACAAAGGCGA
This sequence comes from uncultured Eubacteriales bacterium, assembly GCA_900540085.1. Lineage (GTDB taxonomy): Bacteria > Bacillota > Clostridia > Oscillospirales > Acutalibacteraceae > Scybalenecus. Next base: position 6,383 of record UQEU01000019.1, on the reverse strand, counting down.
CTGAAGTACCTCGATAACGCTTGAAGTTTTGATATTTCTGTCGGAATAGTGAATAAATACGCAAGGCTCAACATCGCCCTCCGAATTTACATGGAAATAGTTTCTTCCGCCTGCTATACAACCGCCGACAAACTCTGCGTCATTTTGAAAATCTACGGTAAACAACGGTTTTCCGTTTCTTGTTTTTCTGTTTTTACGAATTTGTCTGTAAACATGTTCTCTTTGTTCAGGCGTCAAAAGAAGACCTTTGTCAGCATCTGAACCAACAGGCATATAGTGGAAATACCACGCAAATTTTACGCCGTTTGCAATCATTTTATCGTAAAATTCATCGCTCGTAACTGCGTCATAGTTTTGTGATGTATAGCAAACAGATATACCGAAAAGACACTTGTGCTTTTTAAGTGTTTCCATCGCTTTTAAAGTTTTTTGATACACGCCTTCGCCCCTGCGTGCATCGTTTGTCTCTTCGCTTCCCTCAATGCTGAGTGCAAGCGAAAGGTTTTTGCACTTTAAAATTTCTTCGCAAAAAGCATCATCTACAAGCGTTCCGTTTGTGAAAGCAAGGAAAATACAGTCCGGATTTTCTCTGCACAAAGTAAGTATCTCTTTTTTCTTCACAAGCGGCTCGCCGCCTGTAAACATAAAGAAATGTGTGCCGAGTTCCTTTGCCTCTTTAATAAGACGACGCATATCGTCAAGTGCAAGATTTGACTTATGACCGTACTCTGCCGCCCAACAACCCTTACACTTCAGGTTGCACGCAGAAGTAGGGTCCATAAGAATTACCCACGGAATATTGCACTTATAAATTTCTCTGTTTTTTCTCAATGTTTTTGTTCCGATATATCCGCAGTCAAATGCAAAAGTCAAAAGCAAACTTTCAAGATAATCTCGGTCAATATCATCTAACATAGAATAAAAATAATCGTGCCAAGTATTTTCCTTGTTGTTTACAATATCTATCGGAGCAGTAAATGTCGCTTCGGTAAACATATTTCCCGCAAGTCTTTTTGCAAACTTTAAAAGTTTAGGCACATTTTTTTGTGGATTTTTGTACGCATAGTGAATCAGTTTTGCACCGACTGTCTTAACTGCTTTTGTTTCAAAATTATTCATATAATCGCCCTCTCTAAAGGAAATAAGTCAACAAATCACATTGACTCCGGCACTGATATTTTCAAAGTTTCAAGCACATTTTTAATGACTTGCTTTACTGCTTTACACAAGGTAAGTCTTGCACGCATCAGTGTTTCATTTTCATCTATTACACGGTTTGCATTGTAAAATTTATGGAACAAAGTAGCCAAATCAATAACATAACGAGTGATTTTTGCAGGGTCGTACGCAACGGCTGCGGAAACATACTCGTCGGTAAGCATTGAAAGGTGGCGTATGAGTTCTTTTTCTTCGGGTGCAACAAGAAGTGCAAGTTGTTCACTCGTTGCGTTCTCAACATCAATGCCCTGCTCTTTTGCTTTTTTGAGAATTGAGCAAATTCTTGCGTGAGCATACTGAACATAATAAACAGGGTTTTCACTCGATTTTTCTGCTGCAAGGTCAAGGTCAAAATCAAAGTGAGAATTCGGCTCACGGAGATTGAAGAAAAATCTTGCTGCGTCAATCGGCACTTCTTCAAGCAAAGTTGAAAGCGTGATTGCTTTTCCCGAACGCTTTGAAAGTTTGATTGTTTCTTCGCCTCTTACAAGTCGTACCATTTGCATAATAACAATATCAAGTCTTGAAGCGTCAACTCCGAGTGCAGTAAGTGCCGCTTTCATTCTCGGAACATAGCCGTGATGGTCTGCACCCAAAACATCTATCGCCTTGTCAAACTTTCTTGTAACAAGTTTGTTGTAGTGGTATGCAATGTCGGGAACGATATATGTCGGAATGCCGTTAGCCCTTACCAAAACAATATCTTTATCGTTGCCGAACTCGCTTGCTTTAAACCAAAGAGCGCCCTCTTTTTCGTATGTTACGCCTTTTTCTTTTAATTTATTTATAACTTCATCAACTGCACCGTTATTGTGCAAGGTGCTTTCTTTAAACCAATGATTGTATTTTATGCGATACTTTAACAAATCTTCTTCAAGTCCCGCAATATTTTTCGGCAATGCAAATTCAACAAGTGCTTTTCTTCTTTCTTCGGTTGAAGCATTTACGAATTTGTCGCCGTATTCTTTTGCAAAAGCCTCTGCGTGAGCCGTAATGTCTGCTCCGTGATATGCGTCTTCCGGCATTTCAACATCATCTTTATAAATTTGAAGATACCTGACCTCAAGAGATAAACCGAACTTTTCAATTTGGTTTCCTGCGTCGTTTACATAGAACTCACGCTCTACATAGTAGCCCGCTTGGTCAAGTACGGCCGCAAGACAGTCGCCGATTGCACCGCCTCTTGCGTTGCCTATATGCATAGGTCCCGTCGGGTTTGCCGAAACAAATTCAACAAGCACCCTTTTGCCGTTTCCATAGTCCGATTTGCCGTAATCTTCACCTTTTTCAAGCACATCTTCAACAACTGCACTGTAATACGACTGACCGAGATAAAAATTCATAAAACCCGGACCTGCAATTTCACACTTTTCAAAATATGTGTTTTCAAATTCGAGATTGTTCTGAATTGCCTCTGCAATTTTTCTCGGAGCATTTTTGAATGCTCTTGCACCCGCCATTGCGATATTGCTTGAAAAGTCGCCGTTTTCTCTGTTTGACGGTACTTCTATGATAAACTCGGGAATTTCTGCTTTCGGAAGTTCGCCGTTTTCCATAGCCTTTTCAACTGCGTTTACAATTCTCTTTTTTAACTCAAGTTGTGTTTCTTTAACTATCTTTGACATATTTTAATTCTCCAAAACAGTATATTTTAAATCTATTTCATTCTCCGACGCAAGCGTTCCGTTTGAGTCAAGGTCGTAGCGTAAGTAAAGTTTTCCTTCACCGTCTTTTTGTTCGTGATAAATTTCTCTGCCCGTAAAGCCAAGCATTATCTCGCCGTAAGGAGTGGAGTATCTGCAAAGGTTTCTCTTGTCTTTACAGAGTTTATAGCAGTTTGCAAGAATTCCGTATCTGTTGACCTCCACCGTTCCGTCTTTTTTTATTTGAATGACTGTTCTTGTTTCACTCTGTTCTTTTGTTCTTTCATTGTAACCTCCGGCTAAAGCACTTTGCTCCGAGTCGGTCATTTCAAAATATTCTATATAAAACACGCCGTCTTTTTCGCACACCGTACCGTCTGCATAAATTTCCATTGAATCTTTAAGAGAGTCAAATTTTTGGGCGCTTTTCATCACTATTGAAATATTATTTTTTTTACACATTTAAAAATTATCTCCTCGTGAAATTGCAAGTTCAATAAGATTGTCAACAAGTTCGCCGTAACCGATACCTTTAGCCTCAAAAAGTTTTGAATACATACTGATAGGTGTAAATCCCGGTAAAGTGTTGATTTCATTAAACAAAACTTTTCCGTCTTTTTTTGTTACGAAAAAGTCAACTCTCGAAAGTCCTTCGCAACCGAAAGCCTTGTATGCCTTTATCGCATTTTGTGCAACTTCATTTCTTTTTTCTTCGCTTATATTTGCAGGAATGATGAGTTCCGATGCAGGATTTATATACTTTGCTTCATAGTCATAGAACTCTTTGCACGAATTGATTTGACCTACTTCGGCAGTAATGGGCGCCTCGTTTCCGAGAACGGCACACTCAACCTCATAGCCGTCAACAAACTCTTCCAAAACAATTTTCTTGTCTTCTTTAAATGCTTTTTCAATACCGTCTTTGAGTTCTTCAACAGTCTTTGCTTTTGTAATTCCTACGCTTGAGCCTGCGTTTGCAGGTTTCACGAAAATAGGCAAAGAAAGTTTTTCAACTGCGTCTTCTATAAATTCATTCGGGCTTGCTTTGTAGTCAAACTCGTTTATTGCACACCACTTTGCCTGCGGAATATTGTATGCGTCTGCAACTGCGTTTGTAATTCTTTTGTCCATACAAACGCCCGACGATGTACTGTCGCAACCGACAAACGCAATCTTTGCAATCTGGAACAATCCCTGTATGGTACCGTCTTCGCCGTTTTTACCGTGAAGAACAGGGAAGATAACATCTATTTTTATAACCTCGCCGTCCTCCGTTACAATACCGTGAACAGACGGGTCGGGAGAAATAAAGGCTTTTTTCAACTTTTCGCTTTGAAGCCACTTATCTTCGGGCAGTAATTCTTCACTGCCGTCGTAAAGATACCATTCGCCTTCTTTTGTTATGCCCAAAAGGTAAAGTTCGTATTTTTCTCTGTCAATATTTGATATGACGCCTTTTGCCGAAACGGTCGAAACATCGTGTTCGCTCGACGCTCCGCCGAAAATTACCGCAACTTTTATTTTATTCAAAAAAACACCTCGTTTAATATTTTGAATTGTTTATATTTGAAATTTGAATTTTATTTCCTCACAGATTTTATTGTGTCTTTCTTTATACTGCAAGTAATAATATATAAATAATATCACAGTTTCATCGTTTATTCAATAAAATAATAACTTATATTTTTGATTTTATATATTATTTATATATAACTAATACTTACTGTACACTTTTTATTTATTTTGTCGTGCAATTTTAAAATCTTCTTAAAATGTGTGTAAAAATAAAATTACAAAGTAAAGATTGATTATATTTAATTGTAATGATATAATAAGTGTGCAAATGTGCGTTAACAAGTGATACGCACAACAATTCATTCCGAAATTAAGGAGTTTTACAATGCAACTTAACGAAGCACTTTCTCTTATTGAAAAAAATCTTAAAGAAATAAACGAAAAAAACGGTTTCAGAAAAGCTAAAAATCAAAAAGACAACGCAGTTGTTTTCGAGAGTAAAACAGGCGTTTACCGTATCTTTATAGACGAAAAAAACAGTCTTGCTCTTTTCGAGTGTTCTTTTGAAAATCACGGCGAAAAAACAGAATTTGCCACCATTTCAAAGTCACTTTTCGACCTTTCCGTTGCAGACGACAGAGATGTTCGTTCTTGCTGCAATGAATTCATCGAAGAAATCGAGTCAACTTTCGGAAAAGACAAGAAAAGAAACATAGAAAACATTAAAATTCCGAAATCTGTTTCGAGAACAAAGGCTAAAAACGGAACGGTAAGTTATGACGCCGACTCGCTTGCAAACAGATTTGCAAACCTTTACCCCGAACTTAAAACGGAGATTAAGGAAAATATCGCAAAATACGGCGAATTTTTACCCGAAGACTTTTTCATCAATCACGGCACTCCCCGTGTTATTGAAACAATCAAAAACGGCACAGGCGAAGAACGCAAAAAGTTGTTCAAAGCACTCAACGATATTTATGAAGACGGCACAAACGAAGTTCAGGACATCATCGGCGTTACAATTCTCGGAGAGATGAAAAACGACAAAGAGATGATGGCTGTCGCTGACGAATATATGTCGGAATATATGTCTGGCCCCGTTCACGAAATCAACAAAATTACTGCAAGAAACGGCAGACTTGTTAAAAAACTTAAAAATCCGCCTGCTTATAAACCGAAAAAGAAAAGCCCTTACCAACTCGCTTTGGAAGGTCAGTCGGCACAACAGAAATAATAAGAATTGCAAAACACCGTGCAGATTTTTTGCACGGTGTTTTTAATTTTAAATTATTCAGATTATTTACGAAAAGATTGTTTTTTTACTTATTTTGATGAGTTTTTTCATCTTCTCTTTTTTTCTCATAAATATCATTCGTTATAAAACTCAACCAAATTACAATGCTTGCAAAGTTGCAATAAAGAATTTTTAAAACCTGTGAACTTTCAACTTTGTTTTCCCCTAAAAATATACAAATCCCGTAAAAAATCAATATGCTTGCCACAAGTACGCAATTTGTAACAATTTTATACTTTCTGCTGTTCATTTTTTCTCCTTTGAAAAATTATTTTCACTATTTTTTAATAAGTTTTTTTACAATGTAAATCACCATAAAAACCAAAATTAAGTTCGACGGAAAATAGTAATAAATTTTTGTAAACAGTTTTGAACTTTGTACAACATCCATACCTGCCATAAAGTTGCAGACGAGATAGAACACGGCAATCGCAACAATGAAAACAACAGTTGTAACAATGTAAAATTTTTTATTTTTCATTTTTCCCCGTCTTTCAATATGCAATATGCAAAATTTTAAATTTTAAGGACTGTTTTCCCGAATTTAAAATAACACCGAAGATTAAAAATGTCAATATTTTTTGAAAACAAACTTAAAATAATTTCATTTATAGCCGTTTGTGTATGTTTTGTCTATAAAACAATATTTGTTTATTAAAAGTCAAGACCTCCGGCTAAGCCGGAGGCTTGAGTAAGCCCTAGAAGGGCTTTTT
>UQEU01000018.1 GCA_900540085.1 uncultured Eubacteriales bacterium | reverse complement strand
AACTTTTCAGGCAGATAAACGCAACTTTGAAAAAGACTTTTGGACTTTGGGTTTACAAGCCGGAGGCGAAAGAAAATATTCGCTGCCTATGCCCGAAGTGCCTGAATGATTACATCCACAATCCGGACTATATCGTAAGGCGACTTGACCCATTTGCAAAGCGAAAAGACAGATGTGATAAGTGTGATGGAGATGGTTGGGATTATGTTGTTACCGATAGATATTCATCCAAGAAAGAAAAGAGGTGCAAGAATGTCTAACAGTAGTGTAAAGAAGCAGAGTTATAATGTGCCGCTTTGGGTAAAACCCAATTTGTCAATAAAAGAAGCATCTGTATATTCCCGCATACCGACAAGCAAACTTTACGAAATAACGGAAGAGCAGGATTGTACTTTTGTACTTTGGATAGGTAGTCGAAGAATGATAAAGAGGAAAGCTTTTGAGGAATATATTGAAAAACAGTATTCAATCTAACCGAAAAGTCAAATGTGTGATGGGCAGAGTCGCATCATTGGCTCAATAACGACTTTTGAGTATGCTGTAACCACACGAAGGAGGTTACAGCATATGAATAGTAAAAATAATACCGAGAAAAAAGAACTTTTGAAAAGAGGTGGGAAAATGTCTGATGGCAGTAAAGAGAAGCAAAATTACAAAGTTCCTTTATGGAATAAGCTTAATTTGTCGATAGAAGAAGCGTCTATATATTCCAATATAGGAACAGGGAAACTTTATGAAATGACAGAAAAACCAGATTGCCCTTTTGTCCTTTGGGTAGGTAGTCGTAGGATAATAAAGCGAAAAGTATTTGAAGAGTATATTGCAAAACAGTATTCAATTTGAGGAGGATATGAATGAGTAACGCAATCAAAAAAGAAAGATTAGAAGTACCAATATGGCATAAGCCGTTTCTGACTATTGAGGAAGCAACAGCTTATACCGGAATTGGCAGGGATACACTTCGTGAAATGACGAGGTTTGCTGATTGCCCATTTGTGTTATGGGTAGGACATCGTCGAATGATAAAAAGAGAATTATTTGATGAATATATTGAAAAGATGTATGACATTTAGGAGGTTGGGACGATGAAAGTTGACTTCACAGACAAAGAAATGATTGCTTATAAGGAACTTCTTATAGAAAAGAAAAAAGAGCAGCCATTTTGGAAGAAGAAATGTTTGTCGGTAAATGAAACCGCCGCCTATACAGGTATCGGAAGGGGAAAAATACGAGAGCTGATGAAAGTGAAAGGCTGTAATTTTGTGACGACGGACGGTTATCAGCAATATGTTATCATCGACAAATTTGTGGAATTTATCATTAACAGACAAGAAATATAGGAGGAATATTCGTGGCAAGACCAAAAAGAAAAGATAAGTCAAGAACAGTCCTTCGTACTGGGGAACTTCAAAGAAGCGATGGAAGTTACCGATATAGTTGGACTGATGAAAACCATAAACGAAGATATGTTTATGCAAAAACACTTGAAGCACTCAGGATTAAAGAAGAAGCGATTGAAAAGGACAAAAGTGATGGTATAAAAGCAGAGGCACGATATATTACCATCAATGATTTGTATGAGTTATGGATAGACCTGAAGCGAGGTTTGAAAAACAATACCTTTGAGAATTACAAATATATGTACGAAACATTTGTCCGTCAGCAAATTGGCTCTAAAAGAGTTTCCGCATTTCTGAAATCTGACGTTAAAAGATTTTATAATTATCTTGTAGATGAAAGAGGCTTGAAGCCTGCAACGGTTGATGGTGTTCATAACATTCTTCATCAGATATTCGATATGGCGGTTGATGATAACTATATTAGAAACAACCCGACAAATAATGTTTTAAGGGAATTGAAGAAAGCCCATTGCTTTAAGACAGAAAAACGCAGAGGACTGACTCGACCTGAACAGGAATTGTTTATGGATTATCTGAAGAACTCTAAAACAGCCGTATATTGGTATCCGGTGTTTGCAGTAATGCTTGGAACTGGATTAAGAGTAGGAGAAGTTACTGGACTCAGATGGTGTGACATTGATTTGGAAGAGGGAATTATAGACGTTAATCATACATTGGTTTATTATGACCATAGAACTTCTGAAGGCAAGAAAGGCTGCTACTTCAATGTAAATACGCCAAAGACAGAAGCGGGAAACAGGCAAGTTCCAATGCTTGACTTTGTTAGAGAAGCATTTGTTATGGAAAAGCAGCGACAAGAGCTGCTAGGGGTTCACTGCGAAGCAACAGTAGATGGATATACAGATTTTATATTTCTTAATCGCTTCGGTCAGCCGCAACATCAATCGACTTTGAATAAGGCAATCCGACGTATTATCCGTGATTGCAATGATGAGCAGTTTTTGAAAACAGAAAATCCAGAAGTGCTTCTCCCACATTTTAGCTGTCACTCGCTTAGACATACATTTACGACAAGAATGTGTGAAGCTGGAGTAAATATCAAGGTTATTCAAGATACACTCGGTCATAAGGATATAACAACGACCCTGAACATTTATACCGATGTAACCAAGGAACTAAAGAAAACAGAGTTCGAGGGATTAGATAAATATTTTGACAATTCAATAGCTTAAAAAGGAAGCAGCGTACTTTGAAGTTGAAATTCAGTATGCTGCTTTTGTCTGCCCGATTGACTTGCTCCATAATAATGATTATAATATTAAGAAACAAAGACATTGAAAATTTAATCAAGAATTTACCCCAAATACATCAAATAATACCCCAATACTGTTGTAGAACGCAAATTTTAAAGCTAAAAAGGGTATTATAATTAGGCGAAAATAGCGATAAATGCCATTACTTGTTATTAAAGCCCTTTTCAGAATTGTGGCGGAGAAAGTCCCGACAATGAAACCGTTGGATAAGTAAAAATTAAAATAAACTAAGTATAATGGGCAGTCCTATATAGGATTGCCCATTTTTATAAAAAAAGAAAAATAAAAGTTACAAATTAGATTTTCTTGTAGTGTATATAAATAACTGTTATAATGTACATATAAAGAAATCGACAAGTCGGAAGTTTTGGAGGTAAACTCTTATGAGCATAACAGTTAATATATATTACACAGGGGAAAATGGTGCTGCTCGAAAATTTGCGGAGGAAATGATTTCCGGCGGTACGGTTGACGCTATAAGAAATGAAGAGGGCAATATCAGATATGATTATTTTTATCCGATAAATGATAAGGAAACTCTTGACGAGGTGCAGGCAATTATTGACGAAAATGCTGTGAACAGAGCAATCAAAATCGGAATCTGTAACATATTTCATGGGTGTGTACACAATATGTTATATGAAAAGAGCGAAGATATTTTGCGAGAATTATATAAATCTGCTTCTTTTGTTGTGCAGGTAATCGCTTTTAAACAAACAGGAAATTATATAAGACATCAAAAAGAATTAATTCCGATTGTATCTCTCGATGAACGGGTTATTGTCGAAAATTTCTTGAGTTTGAAGAATGACGGTGTAATTGATTTCGACTTAATGTCTGAAACATTGTTTGTTTGGTCAAAGAAATGGATTGATAAAAACAGTTAAACTAATTTGAATTTTCGAAGACAATATGGAAAAATATACCTTTATTAATTTAAGACAAAAACCTGAATTAAAAGAAAAATCTGCAAAATGGTTTCACGACAAATGGAAAGTACAGCAAGAGGCTTATCTTGAATGTATGGAAGCATATTTGAATAACGAAACAGAATATGGTTGGTATCTTTGTTTAGACGAAGAGCGTATTTTAGGCGGTCTTGGAGTGATTGAAAATGATTTTCACGACAGAAAAGACCTTACACCCAATGCATGTGCTGTATATACCGAAAAGGAATATCGGTGTCAGGGAATTGCAGGTCATTTACTTGATATGGTTGTAAAAGATACGAAGTCTAAAGGAATATCCCCAATCTATTTGATTACAGACCATATAAGTTTCTATGAAAGATATGGATGGGAATTTTTGTGTATGGTTCAAGGCGACGATGAACCGAATATGACAAGAATGTATATCCATAGATAAATTTTTACTTATAAACAAAAAGGAGAGTTTATGAAAAAAGTCAGTCTGTTTATAGCGATGAGTCTTGACGGATATATTGCCGACAGTAAAGGAAGCGTTAATTGGTTGGGCGGACAGGGCAGTGACGATGATAATATTGACTCATATTCTGAATTTGTAAAAGACATTGATACTGTGATAATGGGACAGAATACCTATCATCAAATTGTTACCGAACTTTCGCCGAATGAGTGGGTGTATAGCGATTTTACAACTTATGTTGTGACTCATAGCAAACAAAATTCATTTGATAAAATTAAATTTACGGATGAATGTTCCGTTGCTCTCGTGAAAAAACTGCGAGAAGAAAACGGCAAAGGAATTTGGATATGCGGCGGTGCAAATATTATTCAACAACTTGTAAAAGAAGATTTAATTGATGAGTATTATATTACCGTTATTCCTACGATTTTAGGTTCGGGTATTCGGCTTTTTGAAAATGCTTGTCGAGAAATAAAATTAAAATTGCTCAAAACACAGACTTATAACGGTATGACAGATTTGGTCTATGAAAGACGATAAGTTTTGACTTTTTTGAATGAAAATTATAATGTTTAAGCCTTTTGAGAAAAGTGGTTTCTTCTCTCAAAAGGTCTTTTTGTTATTTGAAATTTTATAATGTATAAAAATATGAATAAAATATAATTGTAAAGTTTAAAAAATTAAAATTTGGTAATATTCCACAAAAAGTGACAGCAATTTTTGTAACGGTAAATAAATGGAGGTTAATGACCTTTGTGTAATTATTATTTATAATTGTTACAGAAAAGGAGTGGTAAATATTAAATCAAAAATTGAACATTTTTTGCGTGAGTTTTTAAAAATTGAAAATGAAAATGTTGTGAAGAAATTGGCTGAAAACGGAGAAATCATACATTTAAAGGCAAAAGAAGTTTTGTTCTGTCAAGGCTGTAAGCCCGAATATATGTGTTTCCTTTTAAGCGGAATAATGCGTTCGTTTGTTATAAATGAAAACGGTGTGGATTTAACCGAATGTTTTGATTTTAAAGAGGGATGCCCCGTTGTTCCGAGTATTCCGATTAATGCACCTGCAAGTGTAAATGTAGAGGCAAATGTTGACAGTACTTTATTGGCTTTTCCGGTCGAAATAATATGGGAATTTATGAATACCGATGTAGCCATTTCCCAAATGTATAATATGGCATTGTGCTATTCAATGCAAAAATATGTACAATTCGCAAGGGTACTTATCAAAAGCGACGCAACAGAACGCTATAAGTGGTTTTTGTCAGAGCATTCCGAATTGAACGGAAAAGTCAGTTGCAAAGATATTGCGTCATATTTGAATATGTCGCCTGTCACATTAAGTAATATAAAAAAGAAATTGAATGAAAATTTGTAAATTTCGCATTTAAAGTATTATAATTAAACAAACAAAAAACACCTTAAATAAGGTGTTTTTTTGTTTGCTATCTTGTTAAATTAATTGTTCCTTCAACGCACTCTTTTGATGTTTCTCCATACGAGTCAACGGCATAAACTTTTATTTTGTATTCTCCGTTTGGAAGATTTTTGTCAAGTGCAAGGCGGACTGTATCGCTCATTAAAGATATTCCGCTTGCAAAATCCGAAAGATACAAATACTCGGCGTCTTTGTATCCGCTTACAATAACTTTATAAGAATGAACAAAGTCATCATCATTTCCCGCTTTAAAACTGATACCGGACAGTGTAAGTTCTTCTTTGTTTTCTTTTACATTCCAACGCTCTATTGTTACTTCGTCTTTACCGACATTCATTATTTCCATCATCGGAAAGTTCTCTTCTTTAGGAACCATATCTGTTTTTCCGTTACGGAACGGGTCATAATACAGTTTGCTCAAGTTACAATATGCAAGACCTTGTGTAGTAAAGGCAGTATAATTGTTTTGATATATTGAACGTTCATCCATTATACTGTAATGACTGTGTCCCGAAATTGAAACAACTTGCTCATATTTGCTGAAAAGAGGGTCGAGTTTATTGTCGTACCACTCATCACTGCCGTAAACCGTATATTGAGGATTGTGGTGAGTAATTACAAAAACAGGTTTTGAAGAATCTTCGTTTATTGCTTCCTGAATTTGTTTGTCGAGCCAATTTATAACGTCTTGCGAATAGCCTTCTGTGTTTTCCGTTCCGTCAGGACTTGCTGCGATGAAATGATAACCGTTTACAACGGTGTGCGACCAAGGCGATTGGTTGATTACGCCTGTAAAGTTTCGTGCTTTAGGCTTCGTGTCTTTCCAATCTGTATTCCACCAAGTGTCGTGGTTTCCCATTATTGTTATTGTTTCGGGTATATCATTTCCGAAAACTTATTCAAGTGCTTTGTTATATGTTTTATATGCTACTTTGCTGTTTATATCTCCGACATCGCCGGCATGAATTATTATTTCGGCTTTTTGTTCTTTTAATATTTTTAAAGCGTCAATGAGATTGTTGTAATAATTTTCATGTTCGCTGTTATTGTACGGATTCAGTTGAGTATCGCTTATAAGACCTGCTCTTATATTGTTTCCGTCTCCGACCGAGATGTTTTTGGTACTTGAAGGTTTTACACCAACGCTGTAAAAATACAAAAAAAATCCTCCCAACGCTATGCCTGTTATTAAAATAACGCATAAAACAATTCCTATTATTTTTTTACCTTTTGAACTAATTTTCATAAAAACCATCCTTTTTTATTTTTTGCAAAATAATTATAAGTCGGTTTTTTTGTTAGTTCAAGTGTTTTTTTAAAAATATAAGGTTATGTTTTATGCGTTTGTTTTAGTTAATTTCAGTTTTTAAAGTATCAATAATTGTGTCGTGTTTTGCTTTTGACCAGGAATAGAGCATCGCCAAACCGATTATTATAAATACCGCTGCAACTGTTATTAAATATATTTTCCAATCAAACATATTTAATAGTGAAATTGACTCGCTTAAAGCCAAATACATAAATGCGTTTATAATCATACTTACAGGTATTCCGATAAGTATTGCTTTCAGTCCGTAGAAAATGCTTTCAAGACAAATCATTTTATTAAATCCTTTTGGAGTAATTCCTATTGATTTCATCATGGCAAATTCTTTTTTTCTGAGTTCAAAACTTGTTGAGATTGTGTTAAATATGTTTGCAACAGCAACAAGTGTCATAAGTGTTATGAAACCGTATGAAAATGTTTTTACTACAATTATCATTGAGTTCATAAGTTGCATTTGACCTTTGATATTAATAATTCGCATTCCGTTGTATTGGTCATATATTTCAAGAAGTTTTTCTTCTACAAAGTCGGGGTCTTTTGTTTCAACTCCGAGTGAAAAGGCCTTCAGTCCCAAATCTGCAACCGCACTGTACGGCATATACATATTCAGAACAGAACTTACATTGAGTTTCTCAACATATCCGCTTGATTTGGTGATGAAGTCTCCTATGACAATATCGTTTTTATACTCAATATAGTCTTCGTTCTCTACATCTTTTTCAATGACTGTTTTTCCGACAGCGTCATCTTTAAACGGTTTAGTAACGGTTTTTTTGTTTTTGTTTGAAACTACCATTTCGTTTTTTACAAGAGCTTTTCTTGCGCCGTTGTTCTCAAAGTAAGGTGTGCTGTCGATAGAGTTTTCCTTGCAAAGCTGAATAAAGTCTTTGTCATCTAAAAAATAGATGGCATAGTTCATATTTGTTTTACTTGTATATTCTGATGAATCAGGCGGGATGATTTGTAAAAATTTGTCGTTGAACAAATCTTTATTCATCTGAGCGCAATTGTACATACTTGTTATAGAATAAGAGTTGTCAACTTTGTCTATGGCGTTGACAGTTTTCCTTATCTGTTCAATATCTTGTTTTTCACCTTCGCCGTAATAATTTATTTCCACTTGATACGGAAGTATCATTTGCGTATTCATTGCCTGTTGAAAAAGTGAACAGAAAGTGTTTGTTGAGATGAAAAGAATGATAGAAACAGCGAGAGAAACGCTGATTATTCTTGATTTTTTGCCGTTTCTTTTAATATTTTTGAGTGCAAGTTCGCCCTCATATCCGAAAATTTTGTTTACAATTTTAGGCGTTTTGAGTTTTTTCGCTTTTACTTTTACTTCATTTGATTGACGCAAAGCATCAATAGGTGTTGTTTTTGACGCTTTGATTGCAGGAATGAATGAAGAAATTGCGATTGTGAATGCGCTGAGCAAAACGATTGCCACAATGATAGGCCAGTGTACAACTGCGTGCATTGTATAGTCATACATTTCTGTGAAACCTGTGTTGATGATGTGAGGAGAAAGCAATCTCAATGTAATGTCGATACCGATTATTCCGAAGAAAATGCCAAACGGAATACTTGCTACTCCGAGTACAAGCCCTTCAAAAAGCACCGTTTCTCTTTTTTGTTTTTTGGTAGCGCCGACTGTTGCAAGCATACCTAAGTAACGGCTTCTCTCGGCAAGTGAAATTCCGAAAGAGTTGTATATCAGCATTACAGATGCAACTATGATGATTAAAAGAATGATTGTTGCAGCAGTTAAAAGTGAGCCGAGCATATCCATATTGCCGTTAACAGCTACAAAATGGCTTATATAAATAGACGGATTGAGCATTGATTTTTCAAATTTTATACCTGCTTCATCAATGGCAACGCCTGCCTGTTTTGCGGAGTTGCTCGATGTTTTGTCCATCTGAATATAAATGTTGTTGTACTGTGTTTCATCGTTTGCAAAACCACGAATGATAGGGAAATCGAACTTGTGTCCGTCTGTAGGCTTGTTTTCGCCCATCATACCGACGATTGTGTATTCTCTGTTTGTCGCTGTGAATTTGTCGTCAATGACTGTTTCAATGTCAAGATTTACTGTTTGACCTATTTTCCAGTCGAGTTGATTTTTCTTGATAAATTCTTTGCTGACTACTATTTCTTTTTCGTTTTTCGGTATTTCGCCGTCATAGTCTTTTGCAAATATTTTAAACGCGTCAGCATTCATTGTGCCGATTTCTGCTATTCCTTTGTTTTCAAATTCACTGTTGTGAACATTTGCCTGCTCCAATGGGTCAAGATTTACTGCGCCGGCATATTTTACACCTTTTGAGTCCGCAATTTTTTCGAGTTTGTCTGCGGTTAATTCATCGTCAGTATAATCTTCGTTAATGGCTGCATGGTAGTAGCCCGAAGTGTCGATTTCCGACGCTTCCAAAAAGTCTAAAAAACTTGAAACAGAAACGCACACCGCAGTAATCATTGCTACTGAAACGATAATTCCCATTACGGTAACTATCGTTCTTTTTAAGTTCGATTTCAGGTGGCGTAAAGTCAAGGTGTTTGTTATTTTCATTTAACCATCACCTCGTCTTTAACGATTTTGCCGTCTTCAATAGCAATAACTCTGTCTGCACCGAGCGCAATTCTTTCATCGTGAGTGATGATAATTACTGTTTGATTGAAATCTCTGTTGAATTTTCTCAAAAGTGCAATGATTTCTTTTGAGTTTTCTGTGTCCAAGTTGCCTGTCGGCTCGTCGGCAAGTACAATAGCGGGATTGTTCGCAAGCGCTCTGCCTATGGAAACTCTTTGTTGCTGTCCGCCTGAAAGTTGATTTGGAAGATGGTCAAGTCTTTCTGAAAGACCGAGTGTTTTAACAAGATTTGCCACAAGTTCTTTGTCAACTTTTTTGCCGTCAAGCAATAAAGGCAATGTTATGTTTTCTTCAACCGTTAAAATAGGTATCAAATTGTAGAACTGATAAATAAGTCCTATTTGTCGTCTTCTGAAAATTGCGAGTGCTGTTTCATCAAGTTCAGATATATCTGTGTTGTCAATCACAACTCTGCCTGAAGTAGCAGTATCTACACCGCCTATAATATGGAGCAATGTTGATTTACCTGAACCCGACGGACCTACAATTGCGAGGAACTGACCTTTCGGGACAGTAAAAGAAACATTGTCAAGTGCTTTTACCATAGTGTCGTCTTTACCATATACTTTTGTTAAGTTCTCAATTTTTAAAATATCCATATCGTTAACTCCTTTCGATGACACTATGATAGTCTTTGTAACTTACAATGCAATGACTTTTTCATAACAGTTTTGTAATTTTGTGTTTTTTGTTTTTATGTTTTTTGAAAATTATGCTTTATATAAGGTATATAATAATTATTTTATTTAATATTGTTTATTTTCATTTAAACGATTGTTTTGTAAAATTTAATGTAAAAGGTTGTGCCTTGTCCTATTTTGCTTTCAACATCAATAGTCGCTTGGTCGTGTTGCAAAACGGTTTTTGCAAGTGCAAGACCTATTCCCACGCTTTGATTTGAAGAATTTTTACCGTGATAAAATCTTTCAAATATATGCTTGAGTTCTTTTTCTTCAATTCCCGTTCCGTTGTCTTTTATGACAAGTTCAGTAAAAATAGAGTTTTCATTTGCACTTATTTCAAGCATCCCATTGTCGTAAGTGTGTTCAAGGCAGTTTTTGATGATGTTTGAAAACGCTTCCGTATCCCATTTTTCATCGCCCGAAACAAAAATGTTTTCATCTATTTTTTTGACGATATTTATAGATTTAAGTTCTGCAATGATTTGAAATGATGAAATGGCATTGTTAACTGAATTTAATAAATTGTAGTTTTCTTTTTTGAAAGTAACTGTTCCTGCGTCTATCTTTGAGAGTTTTAAAAGGGTTATTATTAACCAATTCATTTTTTCTAACTGAAAATCAATGCTGTTTAAAAATTTTTTTCTGTTTTCTTCGTCCTGCTCATTTTTTAACAAGTCGCACATTACAGTCATTGAAGTGAGCGGTGTTTTTAGTTGGTGCGAAATATCGGCAAGAGAATCGGCGAGATTTGCCTTGTTTTTCTTTAAAGCATCGTTTGACGAGCGTAAAAGCAAGATTACTTTATATATATTGTTTTTCAGTATTGACAGTTCGCCCTCGCAGTTGTCGTCAATCGCAAGTTCGTAGTTACCGCTGCATATTTTTTGCATATACAGGTTTAAATCTTCAAGTTCTTTTTTTCTTGCTCTGTCCTTGATTTTTATTCCTGTCAGCAACAGTAAAAATGCAAGCAGTCCCCAAATTCCCGCTTTAATATTTATGAAAAACAGAGATAACATACACAAAGTTGCCAAAACATAAAAAATTGCCGAAAAGATTTTTATTGCTTTATTGTTCATTTTCTATACGATACCCCATTCCACGAACTGTTTTTACTATTTGAGGGTTGTCAGGTTCGTCTTCTATTTTGTCACGCAGTCTTTTAATATAAACTGTCAGCGTGTTGTCGTTTACAAAGTCTCCCGAAACATCCCATATCTCTTCCAATAATTGATTTCTTGACAGAATTTTTCCTCTGTTATTGATTAAAATGAGTAAAAGTCTGTACTCCATTGCAGTTAATACTATTTCTTTACCGTTTTTGAAAACTCTTGCTTCGTTTGTATTTATTTTTATGTTTTTGATTTGAATTTTTCCGTCGTTACTGTCGTTTGTATAGCGTCTTAAAACGCTTTTTATTCTTGCAAGCAGTTCCTTTATTCTAAATGGTTTTGAAATATAATCGTCTGCGCCGAGTTCAAGTCCCATCACAACATTTACCTCGTCATCAAATGCAGTGAGAAATATTACGGGCAAATCTCCCTGTGATTTTATGAGTTTGCAGACATCGTACCCATTTCCGTCGGGCAGGGTTAAGTCGAGTATATAAAGTGAAAATTTATTTTTTTCAATCGCTTCTTTTGCTTGGGCAACCGTATTGCAGACGGTCACGGCATAGCCTTCGTTTTTCAGCGAATATTCAAGTCCCATTGCAATGGCAAAATCATCTTCTAAAATTAAAATTTCCATTTGCTTCACCTCATATCGATTTTATCATATATACAAAATATTTTCCATTACAAAAA
This sequence comes from uncultured Eubacteriales bacterium, assembly GCA_900540085.1. Classification (GTDB taxonomy): domain Bacteria; phylum Bacillota; class Clostridia; order Oscillospirales; family Acutalibacteraceae; genus Scybalenecus. Next base: position 13,056 of record UQEU01000018.1, on the reverse strand, counting down.
TGTAATGGAAGCAATAAAATACCCGACAATATTTTACATTGTCGGGGTATTTTTTATCGTATGTATTTTAAAATATCTTCGTCAGTCATTGTATAGGATGAATCGCCGTCTTTGATTTCAGGATGCCATTGTGCAGAAAGTTCAAACGGGTTTTCAATTTTTTGCAAATTGTAGTATGCTTGCGGGTAGTGAGGATTTTTATTGATGATGATATTTGAAGTATCTACTTTCTTGTTTTCTCCGTCTGCAATTTTTACTGTCGTAACTACAAATTTAGCACTTTTAAACAGGTCCGAATCAACGCTCAGCATCAAAATATTGTCCGTGATTTTAATATCTCTTTCAGTTGAATATATAAATCTTGAGTTGAGCAAAGAACGAAATTCCATCGTTGAACTGTCAGTCATATTTGTTACATTGTACGGAAAAACATTGCCTGAATCGGCGGTTTTGTCGGTGTTTGTGTAAAATGCACCTACAACTTTATATGTTGCATTTTCATATATTGTATCAAAGTTAATGAGCGGATAATCTTTGTAGCTTTCCGAATTTGAGTACATTTTTTCAAGGTCGCCGAAATATTCTTTTGAAGCGTAAACAACAGTGTTTTGCGACTGTGGTTTTAAAGTTGTCTTGCTGTCAAGATGTACACAGCCGTTTTCATTCGGTGCTTTTGTTTCACTGTGGTTTTTGTAAAAGTCAGGTTCGCTTGATTTGAAAACTTTGAAGTCTATATCGCTGTCGTCTATTGAAAGCGTGCCGACAAAGTCGGTGTTTTGCGCATAGTCTTCTATAAAGTTTTTATTCATCCCTTCTTCTATTGTTACACCGTATTTGCTTTCAAGTTTTTCAATTTTGTTTTGCTTAATTGCTTTGACGGTAAAAATTGTTGCAATAATCAAAACAACAATTACAACTGCAATTAAGATGATTTTAAATGATTTTGATTTAAAAAACGCTTTTGCTTTTTCGCTTGTTTTTCTGTGGTCGGTAACTTTTTTCTTTTTATCTTTTTTATTCTTTGATTTTTTGTTCTTTTCACTTTCGCCGTTTTCTTCCGAACTTTTGTTATCGTAAAGTTCGGGAGGGGAAAGTTCTTCGTCGGAAGAGTTCGAGTTTTTTCTGTTGTTAAAATCATTTAAAATACTGTCGATTTCATCGTGTTTTAAATCGTTGTCATCTTTTTTCATAAAACTCTCCTTTAAATGATAACTTTTCGTGCGTTTTTGATTGCTTCTTCAATGAGTCTGTCGCCGTTTATAAGTTTTTCGGCTTCTTCCACCTGTTCAAGCTGAGGTCTTGTTTTTGGGTGCTTTGGAGTGAAAACGGTGCAACAATCCTCGTATGGTTGGATAGATGTTTCAAAAGTGTCGATTTTTCTTGAAATTTCAATGATTTCGTCTTTATCCATACCAATGCACGGTCTGAAAACAGGCATTGAAACTGCTGCGTCAGTACAACCGAGTGCGTAAATAGTTTGGCTTGCAACCTGACCTACGCTTTCGCCTGTGATGAGTGCAAGACAGTTTTGTTGTTTTGCTATTATTTCACTTATTTTCATCATATATCTTCTCATAACGAGAGTGAATAAATCTTCAGGACATTTTTCCTTAATTTGTTCTTGAATTTCCGTAAACGGAACAATGAAAGTGCAGATTTTACCCGAATATTTTGAAACTTTTTTCAAAAGTTCCATAACTTTCATCTCGGCAAGTTCGCTTGTGTAAGGTGGGGAAGCAAAGTGTACGGCACAAAGTTCAATACCTCTTTTTGCCATCATCCATGCTGCAACGGGACTGTCGATACCGCCGCTTATAAGTATTGCTGCTCTGCCGCCTGTCGTTACAGGCATTCCGCCCGCACCTTTGATTGCATTGCCGTGTATAAATGCGTATTTGTCACGAATTTCAACTGTAACAATAACTTCCGGATTATGTACATCTACTTTAAGATTATGATATTTTGAAAGAATATATCCGCCTGTTTCACGGCAAATTTCGGGAGAACCGAGAGGGAATTTCTTGTCGCTTCTTTTTGCATTTACTTTAAATGTTTTTGCAAACAACAGTTGAGATTTTAAATATTCTGCCGAAACATTTAAAATGTCGTCCATATTTTTCTCGCACACGGCTGCTTTTGAAAGTGCCGCTATACCGAAAACTTTTGAAAGAATTTCAACTGCGTCGTCAAGGTCGGTGTCAGGGTCTTCTGGTTCAACTATAATTGTTGACTGACTTTTTGTGAATTTGAATTTTCCGAGTTCACGCAGACTCTTTTTCATATTTTTTATCAAAACATCTTCAAAAGAACTTCTGTTAAGTCCTTTTAAAGCCAATTCTCCGTTTTTTATCAAAATGATTTCTCTCATTTGATTTATCTCCTTGCAAGTTTTAATTTTGCCTCATTTAAGGCGTTTGCCAATTCGTCTATATCTTCTTTTGTATTGTATCTTGAAAAACTTATTCTTATTGAACTGTCGATAATATCGTTTTGAAGTCCCATTGCAGTCAAAACATGACTCTTTTTACCTTTTGAACAAGCTGAACCTGACGATACATATACGCCTTTTTCACTCAAAAACTGAATAAGTGTTTGACTTCTTATTCCCTTAAGTGCTGCGTTTATGATATAGTCTGTTGCCTCATCGGAACTGTTAAAAACCATACCGATTTTTTTCAACTGCTCTTTTGCATAGGCGTTTAATTCTGCGATTTTGGATTTTTGTTTTTTTAAGTCGGGAAGTGCTTTTACTGCACCTGCAAAGCCTGCTATTAAAGGCGTGCTTTCAGTACCCGGTCTTATTCTGCTTTCCTGTTCGCCACCGTATGTTCTCGGAATAATTCTTACACCTTTTTTTATGTACAATGCTCCGCAACCTTTGGGACCGTGTATTTTGTGTGCCGTTATTGTCAAAAGGTCTGCCTTGATTTTTGACGGCTTAACAGGAAGTTTTCCGAATGCCTGAACACAGTCGGTGTGAAAAAGTGCAGGCGAGTTTTTTGCTTTGATTGCATCTTTTACTGTTTCAACAGGTAAAATTGAGCCTACTTCATTGTTTACATACATAGTGGAAACAAGTATGGTTTTATCGTCAACTGCATTGAAAATCTGTTCGGGTGTAATATTGCCTTTTTCGTTTGGTACAAGTCTTACTATTTCATAGCCTGCTTTTTCAAGTTCGGCACACGGGGCAAGTATGCTTTCGTGTTCAATGGCAGTAGTAACTATTTTATTGCCTTTTCTTTTGTTCGCCTCAACAGAACCGAAAACGGCAAGGTTGTTTGCTTCTGTTCCTCCGCTTGTGAAAAATATTTCAGACATATCGCACGAAAGTGCGTCTGCAATTATATTTCGTGACAATATCAATTCTTTCATTGCATTGACACCTGCTTTGTGAAGCGAAGATGCGTTTGCAAAGTTGTCTGTCATCATTTTTACTACTGCGTCGGTACACTCTGTACAGGGTTTTGTCGTGGCGCTGTTGTCAAGATAGGCACTCATTAAATGTTGCTCCTTATAGTTTTCCGTTTTGTTTTAAATAGTTTGCTTTCATAACTGCGGCTATTGTTTTTGAGTCTTTGATTTCGTTTTCCATAACCATTTTTACGGCGTCGTCAAGTGAAACTTTCAAGACTTCCAAAAATTCGCCGTCATCAAGTTTTTGATTTGTATATGATATTCCTGTTGCACAATACAAATGAATTATTTCTCCGCAGTAACCGGGTGTTGGATAAACCTGTCCGAGAGAGAAAAAGTTTTCAGCTACCGCTCCGCACTCTTCTTCAAACTCTCTTTTTCCTGCTTCAAACGGGTCTTCGCCGAGTTCGAGTTTTCCTGCCGGAATTTCATATACAAGTTCTTTATAAGGTGCTCTGAATTGCCTTACCAAAAGAATTTCGTTGTTTTCGTCAATTCCGATAATTCCCACTCCGCCCGGATGTGAAACGATTTCTCTTTTTGTTTCTTTTCCGTTTGAAAGAGTGACATCATCGTGATGAACACGAATAATTTTTCCGTCAAAAATTCGTCTTACATTTGTTGTTTCTTCATAAAAACCGAGTGCTATCGCCTCAATTTCATCCGGCTTTTCGGCAATGTATGTTGCACCTTGTTCAATCATTGTAAAGCGTGAGCCAAAACCGAAAGAAACACCGCAGGAATCAATGTTCAGCATAACTGCGCCTTCAATATCGTATTTTGTATCACCGACCATTATTGTTTTATTTGCGTCGGCACCGAGTTCTTTCATACATCTTTCAATAATGAGATATTTCGGCTCGCAGTCTGCCTTAAATGTAACTCCGCAAATTGTATCAAAATACTGTATGATTTCAAAATGTTCCAACAGTTTGTTGATGAAATCCACAGGTTTAGAGGAGGCAATACCTATTTTTACACCGTGTTTTTTCAAATTTGAAAGAAGTTTCGGTATTCCGTCGTAAAGTTTACTTTCTTCCAAAATGTTTTTCGAATAGCGTTCTCTGAAAGCTAAAACGAGTTCTTCTGCAAGTTTTGGCGAAGCGTTGTATTTTTCCTGAAAAGTCACAAGTAACGGCGGGCCTATAAAACAGTTTAGTTTTTGCCATTCTTCGTGAGGAATGTCGTACTTGTCAAGAGCGTGGGCAACACTTTTTTTAATGCCTTCGCCTGTATCGCAAATTGTACCGTCAAAATCAAAAATTACAGTATTGTATCTCATTTTGATGCCTCCGTCATATATTAAAGTTAAATGCTTGAAAATATAATATTTCACTGCATTTACTTTTTTAAATCGCATATAAGTATAACATATTTTTTTTAACTTCACAATATTTTATATATTTTTAAATTAAAATATAGTATAATATAGAAAATAATAAAATTTGGTGAAAAAATGAAGCAAGGAATAAAAAGAATTTATTTATTAGACGAAATACGGGGAATTGCAATTTTGGCAATGATTGTTCATCATGCTTTTCTCGATGTCGGAACAGTATTGGGACTTGATTGGGGCTATGAGATTTTCAATTTTCTCTGCTATTTTCAGCCGCTTTTTTGGACGGCTTTCATTTTAATTTCAGGTATTTGTTCACAACTGTCAAGAAATTCCGTAAAAAGAGGGGCGGTTGTGTTTGCGGCCGCTGTACTCATTACTTTTGTAACAGCCGTTGTTATGCCGAAATTAAATATGATGAAAAGTGAAATTTACTTCGGTATATTACATTGCTTGGGTATATGTATGATTGTTTCGGGATTGTTAAAAAAACAAATAGAAAATACGAAAAATTATATCGGATTTTCAATTTTGACCGTCTTGTTTTTAGCAACATACAGTGTTTCAAAAGGTACTCTTTTTTCGTTTATAAAACTGCCCGATTTTTTGTATGAAACAAACATTTTGATGCCGTTCGGATTTTTTAATTCTTCATTTGAAAGTGCAGATTATTTTGCACTGTTTCCGTGGTTGTTTATGTTTTTAATCGGCTCTTTTATAGGAAAATATGCAAAAGATAATAAATTTCCTGATTTTACTTATAAAGTACATTCAAAGTTTCTTTGCTTTGTCGGAAAAAATGCACTTTGGTTTTATCTGTCCCATCAGGTAGTCTTGTATGCTGTCTTTTATGCGATACAATGGATAATTATATGGTATTACAGTTGACTTTATCACTTTAATATGTTAATATGATAAAACAAAAATGCAAATGCAGAGGAAAATAATATGGTAGCAATAATTGATTACGGTGCAGGAAATTTGCAAAGCGTAAAAAAAGCACTTGACTATATAGGAGCAGAAAGTATCATCACATCTGACGCAAAGATAATAGAAAGTTCTTCTCATGTCATTTTACCCGGAGTTGGTTCGTTTGAGGACGCCGTGAATTCAATAAATTCAAGCGGTTTGAGAGAAGTAATAATCAAGTCGGCAAAGGAAAAGCATTTTTTGGGTATATGTCTCGGACTTCAGTTACTCTTTGAGAGAAGTGAGGAATCGCCGAATGCAGAAGGACTCGGGATTTTGAAAGGCGAAGTTGTAAAAATACCGTCGGACAAAGGATTGAAAGTTCCGCATATCGGTTGGAACAGTATAGATGTTTTAAACGATGAGGGAATTTTTAAAGATATACCACAGAGCAGTTATTTCTATTTTGTTCATTCGTACTATATAAAATGTGATGATAAAGATGTTGTTTCGGCAATGACTCGGTACGGATTACCGATTGAGTGTGCTGTAAAAAAAGGAAATTTGAGTGCAGTACAGTTTCATCCTGAAAAAAGCGGTGAAGTCGGACTTCAACTTCTTAAAAATTTTGTTTTTGAGGGGGATATTTGTGTACGCTAAAAGAATTATTCCGTGTCTTGATGTAAAAGACGGCAGAGTTGTAAAAGGTGTTTCATTTGTAAATCTTCGAGATGCAGGCAACCCCGTAGAGTGTGCGGCTGCGTATGACAAACAGGGTGCCGACGAACTTGTTTTACTCGATATTACGGCTACGCATGAGGGAAGAAATACTATGCTTGAAATCGTTTCAAAAGTTGCAGATACGGTTTTCATTCCGTTTACTGTCGGTGGCGGTATAAGAACGGTTGATGATTTTAAAGAGATTTTGCGTGCAGGTGCAGATAAAGTTTCGGTAAATTCTGCGGCAGTAAGAAATCCGAATTTGATAAATGAAGCATCGTATAAGTTTGGTTCACAGTGTGTTGTTTGTGCAATAGACGCAAAGAAAAATGAAAACGGTTGGGAAGTTTACTTGAACGGAGGAAGAATTCCGACAGGAATAGATGCTGTAAAGTGGGCTGTCGAAGCAGAAAAAAGAGGTGCGGGAGAAATATTGCTCACTTCTATGGATTGCGACGGTCAAAAAAACGGGTATGATTGCGATTTGACAAGAGCAGTCAGTGAAAGTGTGGGAATTCCCGTTATCGCTTCCGGAGGCGCAGGTAAAAAAGAACATTTTTTAGATGCTTTTAAAAAGGGAAAAGCGGACGCAGTTTTAGCTGCAAGCCTTTTCCATTTTAATGAGTTGTCTATACCAGAATTGAAAAAATATCTAAGCCAAAACAGCGTAAGCGTCAGATTTTAAAAGTAAATATTTATGTATAATGAAAAATATTGCATTAAAACTATAAATCCTATTTGGTTTTATATGTTTTAATAATTAAAAGATATAATAAATAATTAATTTGAGAATAAAAACAAAAATCGCTGAAGTTCAATTCTTCAGCGATTTTTTATTTGTTTACACAAACAATTTGTAGCTTTTTAATTTATTGTTTATCGTTTTTTTCAGTTTCTTGTTTATCTTTATTATAGATAAAGTCAATTAAAATTTCTTTATTTTTTTTCTCATCAATTTTGATTACGGAATTGCCCTTGATTTTTGCATATTTCCAAGTATCTTTTGCCGGAATTTCCTGCTGCATTATATTTGAAAGACAGGGAAGTGCCGAAAAAGCCGAAGATACTATTTCGCCTTTATTTAAACTTGTTTCAATATATGGTGCAATTTGTTTTGCAATACTGTAAAGTTTTAAAGGATTTTTCTTTACCTTATTAATGATTGAAGACATTACCGTTCTTTGACGTTCGGTTCTTTTAAAGTCGGTGTCAATTTTTCGTATTCTGCAATATGCAAGTGCCTGTTCGCCTGTGAGGTTTTGTTTGCCTGCTTCCAGCGTGACATTACCATAGCGTTTTTTGTGGCTTGTAACCTCTTTTGCTTCTTTTTCGGTTACTTCAACTTCAACGCCTCCGAGTGCGTCAACTATTATTTCAAACATATTGAAATCTGCAAGTACATAGCCGTCGATTTTTACACCGAAATTATACTCAATAGTATCCTTTACTCCGTTGTAACCACCATACGAACAAGCGGCGTTCAATCTTTGGCTTCCGTCGTGACAAGGAATATACAACCAAGTGTCACGCAAAAATGAAGTCATTTTAACGGTATTATGTTTTTTGTCAATAGAAATCAACATCATTGTATCGGCACGGCTTACGCTTTCGGTTTCAGAACGGCGGTCTATTCCGAGCAGAAGAATGTTTTTTACACTTGAAGAAGACATCAAAGCATTGTTTTCAACATACTTGTTCTCTTCTTTTTCCTTATAGTTGATTTTCCCTAAAACAGAACCTGCAACAGAGCCTATTGCTATGGCAAAAACAAGCAAAACAGATAATACTGAAATAAGTATTTTTAAACTTTTGTTTTTACCTTTTTTTGTGGGTTTATTTTTAAAATTTCTGTTAAAATCGTTTCTTGCGGTTTTATTTTCGGCGTTATTAAAACTATTGTAATTTCTTTCAAACTCGTTTTCCGTATCGCTTTGTGGATAAGGCTCGAAATCGTCATAATTTATATTGTTTGAATATTGATTTTGATAGTTGTGAGAATAATAGTTTTCATTTTCGGGAACTCTTCTGTCAAATCCGTCCTCATCAAAATCACAAGGATTAAAACCGTTGTCGTTATTATTTCTCAATTTTTTCACCTCTTTTAAAATATTACTATAAATTCTTAATCTTTTCAATTATTTTTTACAAATAAATTGTTGACAGTTAAGAAGAATTATCCTAATATACTGTATAGGCGAGTTGGCGAGGCGATTGCGTAAACTTTGTTTATGAGGAAAGTCCGAGCAGCGCAGGGCAGGATGACGGCTAACGGCCGCCGAGGGTGACCTTAGGGAAAGTGCAACAGAAATATACCGCCGTTTACGGTAAGGTTGAAAAGGTGAGGTAAGAGCTCACCGAAGAGGTGGAGACATCTCTTGCCATGTAAACCCCATCCGCTGCAACATCGACCGAAGAGTTGTTTGCCCGACACAAAACTTCTACGGATGGCTGGAGCGTTTCGGCAACGAAGCGTCGAGATAGATAATCGCTTAATACAGAACTCGGCTTATTGCCAACTTGCTATGTTTAATTGGTACTTAAAAAACAGGCTCAACATTTTATTAAAGAAACAAATTATATACTATTTGTTAAAATATAATTTACAATTAGTTTTGAAAATACATTGACTTTACTGTTAAATTGTGCTATATTAAATGTATGTTGAGGGAGTAATTCCGTGCCGTTAGGCATGAGTTAAGTCAACAACCGCCTTTTAGGCTGGCTTAATTATTTTTTAGAATGAGACTCATACATAGTATAATATTGTACTGTGTATGAGTCTTTAAATTTTTTATGGAGGTGTTCCGATGAAAGAGTATTTGAAGTCTTCGCAAGAGATAATCGACGAGGTTAAAACAAGCGAAAACGGTCTTTCTCAGGAAGAGGCTGCAACAAGACTTGAAAAAAACGGAAAGAATAAGCTCGACGAAGGCAAAAAAGAGTCGCTTATTCATAAGTTCTTTATGGAACTTAAAGACCCGATGATTATCATTTTGATTGTAGCCGCAGTAATTTCTGCAATAACTGCCGCAGTAGAAGGTACGGGCGAAGGTTATGCAGATGTAATCATCATTATGACTGTTGTTATAATTAACGCCGTACTTGGTGTTTACCAGGAAAGCAAAGCTGAAAAAGCTATTGAAGCGCTGCAGGAAATAGCGGCGGCAACTTCAAAAGTTATTCGTGGCGGAAAACAGATGACGATTAAAAGCGAAGAAATCGTTGTAGGCGATATTGTAGTGCTTGAAGCAGGCGACAGCGTACCTGCCGATTGTCGTATAATTGAGTCTGCATCTATGAAAGTGGAAGAGGCAGCATTGACAGGCGAGAGTGTTCCGTCAGGCAAAAAGTCAGATACACTTTCACTTGCTGACAATCAAAACGATGTTCCTCTCGGCGATAGAAAAAATATGGTCTATATGGGTTCAAATGTCGTTTACGGAAGAGGTCGTGCAGTTGTTGTTGCAACCGGTATGGATACTGAAATGGGTAAAATCGCTACTGCACTTACATCAGCAAAAGACGGCGATACACCGCTTCAGAAAAAACTCAATCAGCTTTCAAAGATATTGTCTTATCTTATTATAGGTATATGTATTTTTATTTTCGGTTTCGACATTATCAGAAGCGTTATAACAACCGGTTCAGTTACATTTGACGGTGTATTGAATATGTTTATGGTAGCCGTTTCACTTGCCGTTGCCGCTATTCCTGAAGGTCTTGCGGCCGTTGTAACTATTGTTCTTTCAATCGGTGTTACAAAGATGAGTAAAAGAAATGCAGTCATCAGAAAGTTGACGGCAGTTGAAACACTTGGTTGTACACAGGTTATTTGTTCAGATAAAACAGGAACGCTTACACAAAATAAAATGACGGTAGTTGAACATTTCGGCGATGATGAAGAGATGCTTGCGCGAGCTATGGCTCTTTGTTCGGATGCAGAGTACGATGAGGAAGCAGGCGACGCAATAGGCGAGCCTACCGAGTGTGCTCTTGTAAACTATTGTGCTAAACTCGGTTTCCCGAAATCTGAACTCAAAGTGTCTTTGCCGAGAGTTGCAGAGGCTCCGTTTGATTCAGAAAGAAAAATGATGACAACCATTCATCAGACAGACAACGGTATAGTTCAGTTTACAAAAGGCGCTCCCGATGTAGTTCTCAATCGTTGTACACACGCATTTATCGGCGGTAAAAAAGTTGCAATGACTGACGAGATTAAAAATTCTATCTTGGAAGCAAATAAGAAGATGGCTGACAGCGCACTTCGTGTTCTCGCCGCAGCTATGAAAACTCACAGCAGTGTTCCGACTATCAATACTCCGGCAGATGTTGAAAACGAACTTTGCTTTATCGGACTTACAGGTATGATTGACCCTGTAAGACCTGAAGTTGTTGACTCAATTAAAGAGTGCCGTGAAGCAGGTATCAGACCTGTAATGATTACAGGCGACCATATTGATACGGCTGTTGCAATAGCAAAGCAACTCGGTATTTTGACAGATAAATCACAGGCTATTACAGGTGCAATGCTTGACGAACTTTCAGATGAAGAATTTGATGAGAAAATCGAAAACTTCAGCGTGTATGCAAGAGTTCAGCCTGAACATAAACAAAGAATAGTAAACACATGGCGTAAAAAAGGCTATGTAACTGCTATGACAGGCGACGGTGTTAATGATGCTCCGTCAATTAAAAATGCTGATATCGGTATCGGTATGGGTATTACAGGTACAGATGTTACAAAAAATGTTGCAGATATGGTACTTGCAGACGACAACTTTGCAACTATTGTAAATGCAGTTGAGCAGGGCAGAATAATCTATGATAATATCAGAAAATCTATTCAGTTCCTTCTTGCTTCAAACCTTTCAGAAGTTCTTTCGATTTTCTTTGCAACAGTTGTAGGATTTACAATTCTTGAACCTGTTCATCTTTTGTGGATAAATCTTATTACAGACTGTTTCCCTGCACTTGCACTCGGTATGGAAAAAGGCGAAAAAGACCTTATGAAGCGTGCACCGAGAAGCAGTAAAGACGGTATATTTGCAGGTGGTATGGGTTACGATATTGCATGGCAGGGCTTTATGGTTACCGTTGTTACTGTGGTAGCGTATGTTGTAGGTCATTTTATGGAATCGGGCAGATGGGAGTTTGTAAACAGTGCAGACGGTATGACAATGGCATTCCTTACACTTTCAATGGCTGAAATTTTCCATTCGTTTAATATGCGTTCCCGTCGTGGCTCTTTGTTTACACTTAAAGGTCAAAACTTCTATCTTTTGGGCGCTATGGCAATCTCGCTTATTCTTTCAACAGCAGTTATCTATGTTCCGTTCCTCAGCGAAGCTTTTGGCTTTGAACATATCAGCGCAGCAGAATACGGTGTGGCAATGTTGATGGCAGCTTGTGTAATTCCGATTACAGAACTTGTAAAAGCTATTCAGCGTGCTATTGAAAAGAAAAAAGTGAATAAATAATTTGTCAATTTTTATTTTAATGTTTTGATAATTATTAAATGAAAAACTCCTCCGATTTATATAAATGTCGGGGGAGTTTTTGTAATGTTGTTTAATAAAAATTACTGTGCTTTTCAGTTGTTTTGTTTAATTAAATAATGGTTTTAGACTTTTTTTGTGTTTTTTAAAATTTTTTCAAAAAAAGTATTGACAATTTCTTTATCGTTTGTTATAATTCATATCGTTCCAAGCGAGAGTGGCGGAATCGGCAGACGCGCACGTTTGAGGGGCGTGTGGTAATCCCGTACGGGTTCAAGTCCCGTCTCTCGCACCAAAAAATAGCCGTTTTCAATGGTTTTTGAAACTTTTTCAAACTTGTTGAAACGGCTATTTTCCTTTATTTAAGCCAAATTTGAGAGATTGACCCCTTTTCAAACTTTTTCAAACTTTTTCAATTCTGCTTGGCGTTGCAGTACTATTGCAGTACTTTTAAAGTCTGAAAAATGGCTTGTACACTGCATTTTGGGACTTTTTAAAATTTTATTGCAGTACTTTTTTATAAAAATAAGAAAACCCACCTTTTTAGGTGGGTTATATTTGTGCCATTTTAAAATATTCGTTAATCTGTTCAATGCTCTGTCTTTCAAGACTTTCAAATACATCACAATAAGTGTTGAGCGTGGTTTGTATGTCGGCGTGTCCTAACAGTTTCTGAAGCACTTTTGCCTGTATGCCACTTTCTATACACCTTGTAGCAAAAGAGTGCCTTAATGAGTGGCAGGTTACATCTCCGTAAATAGATTTGTCGATTATGTCATATCGCTTCAAAAATCGTTTAAAAGCGTCGTTAATTCTGACAGTTTCGATTGTCGGGAACAGCAGTTCATCTTTAGAACTTTTAACAGCGATTTTAAGCACTTCCAAAGCGTTATTACTCAACGGTATCAGCCTTTGACCTGCATAAGTTTTTGTTTTGTCAGAAATAACTACTTTATAATCTTTGTCTCGTGTCGCTGTTCTTTGAATTTGCAGCGTTTTAAAGGTAAAGTTAATATCTGACTTTTTTAAAGCGATAACTTCGCCCATTCTTGCACCTGTATATAGTGAGATAAGCACTTGATTTTTAAACTTAAAATCGTTTTCGTTTAAAGCCTTAACTAATTTTTGTTGTTCATCAACAGTCAAGGCTCTTATTTTTTTGTCCTGCTTGTCCGATTT
>UQEU01000017.1 GCA_900540085.1 uncultured Eubacteriales bacterium | reverse complement strand
AGCCAAAAGCTGTAAATATGAGTGCTAAAGGTGCAGACCCACAAGGTAGATTTTTTAATACACTCGGCGATATCGGCTCGGTAGTTGAAAGCATCGGTGCACTTTCATGGGCATCGGGAACAACTCAAGAGAACTGTAAAGTTCAGTATGAAAACGGTGTTGGTACAATCACAATCGACACAGCATCAGGCGAAATTGTTAAAGCAGATTATCACATGCTCGCAGCTGTAACTGTTCAGCACGCAAGTATTGCAGTTATCAAAGACAAGTCAGCTAACCTTACAATCACATACGACTTGACTTTCCCTGTATCAGAAGAGTTCCTTAAAGAAACATTAAAAGCAACAAAAAACTAAATAGGTAAATTATCCTTTACAAAATGCGAACGGTATCAACCGTTCGCATTTTATTTTTGAAAATAATTTTACAAAATAATGCTAATGTAAAATTCAAGTAAAATTTATATTGTTTTTATAATAAATTTGTCAAAGTTTGTTGACATTTAATTTTTCGTTATGTATTCTATTTTTGTGCGGCAATACTTATATTGTCGTAAATAAAAAGTATTTAATGAGGATAAGTTATGGATTTTGGATTTTCAAACTTTTTTCATCAGGTGCTGTCAAATCCGGTATTGTTGGTAACTGTCGTTTTAACACTCGGAGTTATTTTTGTTAACGGTTGGACAGATGCACCAAATGCTATTGCAACTTGTGTTGCAACAAGGTGTATGGCACCGAGACCTGCTGTTTTGATGAGTGCAGTGTTTAATTTTCTCGGTGTATTTATTATGACGATAATCAGTCCGTCTGTTGCTATGACTATTAAAAATATGGTTAATTTTAATGTCGAGACGACAGTCGGAGGCACAAACGAAGCGACTATTGCTTTGTGTGCCGCACTTGTTGCCATTATTGTATGGGCTGTTGCTGCATGGATTTTCGGTATTCCTACAAGTGAAAGTCATGCTCTTATTGCAGGCTTGTCAGGTGCAGCCATTGCACTTCACAATGGTTTAGACGGTATCAATGGCTCTGAATGGATGAAAGTAATTTACGGTCTTGTTCTTTCGACAATTCTCGGTTTTGGACTTGGTTTTCTCTGTACAAAAACTGTTGAATTTCTTTTCAGACGAGCAGACAGAAGAAAAACAGGCGGCTTTTTCAAGGGTGCACAGATTTTCGGTGGTGCAGCAATGAGCTTTATGCACGGTGCGCAAGACGGTCAAAAGTTTATGGGCGTTTTGATATTAAGTGTATTTCTTGTAAACGGCCAAGATACAGTTGAAAATGTAAGCCCTCCGTTTTGGATGATGCTTCTTTGTTCTGTTGTTATGGCAGTCGGAACATCTGTCGGCGGATATAAAATCATAAAATCAGTTGGTATGGATATGGTAAAACTTGAAAAGTATCAAGGATTTTCAGCTGACCTTGCAGGTGCACTTTGTTTGTTGATTTCAACATTGTTTGGTATCCCTGTAAGTACAACGCATACAAAGACAACTGCTATTATGGGTGTAGGTGCTTCTAAAAGACTTTCTGCAGTTGATTTCGGCGTTGTAAAAGATATGGTTTTGACTTGGGTTTTAACTTTCCCGGGTTGCGGTCTTATAGGCTATTTAATGACAAAATTATTTATGCAAATATTCTAAGTGTAAAGGGAGAACATTATGAGTAAAAAAAGCGATAAATTTTATTTCGACAAATTCAACGAAGGCGCAGAAATTTCTTGTGAAGCAGCAAGAGCAGTATATGATTTTTTGAGCGACTATAATCCTGATAAAGTAAAAGAAAGAATTGACAATCTTCATGAAATTGAGCATCGTGGTGATATTGTTAAGCATGAATTGATGAATGAACTTGTAAAGGCATTTATCACTCCGATTGAAAGAGATGATATTATTGACCTTGCTCAATGTATCGATAATGTTACAGATGCTATTGAAGATATTATCATTCATTATATGTTTCTTGGTTCATCATCAGTCAGAGAAGACAGCGTGAAATTTGCAGCTGTTCTTGTAAAATGTTGTGAAACAATGAGAGATGTAATCGGAGAACTTTCAAATTTCAAAAAATCTAAAAAACTTGCAGACTTAATTGTTGAACTTAATAATCTTGAAGAACAAGGCGACCATATTTATATCAATGCCATGACAAATCTTCACAGAACAGAAGCAGATGCAGTTACGGTAATTGCTTGGAGAGATGTTTTCAACTATCTTGAGCGTGCTTGCGATGCTTGTGAACATGTAGGAGACATTGTTGAATCTGTTGCAATTGGCAATATGTAATTCTCTGTCGTAAGACGCTGATTTTATTATCAGCGTCTTTTTTTATATTAATTATTGATATTATTTTTATTTGTATTATAATATATATAAAAATAATAGTTTTGAGGTTAAATGTATGAATATTTCAGAGTACAAAAATTTTTATAACAATGAATTATTAAATGATGTTGTGCCTTTTTGGGTAAAAAGCGATTTGCTGGACAGAGAGTACGGCGGCGTAAATTCTTCTGTTGACAGACAAGGTAAGTGTTATAATCCCGATAAGAGCGTGTGGTTTCAAGGCAGAGCTTTATGGAGCTTTTCTGCACTTTGCAATAAGTACGGAGAAAAAAAGGAATGGCGTGAAATCGCAGACAGTGCTGCAAAATTTATAAAAGAGCATTGTATAGATGAAGACGGAAGAATGTTTTTTGTAGTAACAAAAGAAGGAAAACCGTTGAGAAAACGCAGATATTTCTTCTCGGAAAGTTTTTTGGTTGTTGGTTTTGCTGAATACTACCAATTAACAAAAAATCCTGATGACTTTGCACTTGCAGAAAAGTATTTTGATTTGATGTTTTCAATTTATTGTGATTCGGAAAATGACCCGTTTAAAATCACTCCTAAAGAAAATGCAGAAATCCGTTCTACACACTCAATGGCATATCCTATGGTTCTTATTAGTTCTTCTCAAATTTTGAGAAAAGCATCGGGAAATTTTGAAAAGTACAATGCAATCAACGATAAAATACTTAATGATATTTTTAAGTTGCATTATAAAGAAGATTTAAAATGTGTACTTGAAACAGTTATGTCGGACGGCTCTGTTTTAGATACGCCTGCAGGAAGAACTGTAAATCCGGGACATAGTTTTGAGAACTCATGGTTTTTAATGAACGAAGCACTTGTTCGCAATGACGATGAATTGATGAAAAAAGCACTCAATATTTATAATTGGTCTTTTGAACTCGGATGGGACAAAAAGTTTGGCGGAATAAATTATTTTGTTGACTGTAAAGGTCTGCCTGAAGAACAACTTGAGTATGATATGCGTCTTTGGTGGGTACATAATGAGGCACTTATTGCTTCTCTTATGGCGTACAGTATTACAAAAGATGAAAAATATTTTGACAATTTTAAACTCATACACGACTATACTTTTTCACATTTTAAAGATGAAGAGTACGGAGAGTGGTACGGCTATCTTCATCGTGATGGTAGTGTTTCACATACTCAAAAAGGCTCTTTGTGGAAAGGCCCGTATCATCTTATCAGATGTTTAATGACTTGTGAAACTTTGCTTGGCGCAATTGAAAAAGACGAAAAAACAGAAGTGTTGTTTTAATAGAATTGGAATAATTTAGCACTCTTGACACTTTAAAGTAAAATAGTATAATATTATAAGGGCAGTTGCTTAATAGATATTTTTGTAACTGCCCGTTTGTTTTTTTAAATTAAAAATTAATATTCAAATTTATGCGTGGGGGTGGTATTTTATTTGAATTTTAATTTCAAAAAAATAATGAAAGGATATATAAAAGGAAATTTTTATGAAAAAACAAATATCAAATAAACTTATAATTTTTTATTGTTTGCCTCAATTTGCAGTTGGGCTTTTTACAACAATGATTAATAACTATCTTTTGTATTTTTATCAGCCGTCAAAAGAATCGGGTATTCCTACTCTTATTACCCAGGGAATAGTGTTTTTGGGAATTTTTACAGTCATTGGACTTATCAAAGCAATAGGTCATTTGCTTGACGCCGTAACCGACCCTATTGTTGCAGGCTGGTCGGATAAAAGTAAAAATAAAAACGGCAGAAGAATTCCGTTTATGAAAAAATATGCAGTTCCTTTTGGCTTAACTGCACTTTTGATTTTCTGTGCGCCTCAAAGTCATGCAGGCATTATTAATAATATTTGGGTTGCTGTTTTCATTTGGGCATACTATCTTTTCTACACATTGTATATGATTCCGCACAATGCACTCCTTCCCGAGATGATTCACGACCAGGGCAAACTTGTAAATGCATATACGTTTAACTCATTGTTCTTTGTTACAGGCAGTGCGCTCGGATATGTTACTCCAATGTTTGTGGATATGATTAAAAAAGCAGGTCAAACACCTCTTATGGCATGGCGTTTAGTTTTTGCTATTTTTACGGTTATAGGTATTGTTTTACTTCTTATTCCTGCATTCACAATCAAGGAAACCGACTATGTTGATTCTGTAAGACCTACCGTGTCGCTTATTGAATCTTTGAAACACGCTTTTTCAAACAAGCATTTCAGAGTTGTAACTTTAGGTCAACTTCTTGAAACAACTTCAATGTCTTTCTTCCAGTCTTGTATTATGTATTATGTAACAATTTTACTCGGACTTAAAGAAACTGCTTCTGTTTTGATTCTTGCGACATCAATAGCAGGTTCTCTTATTTTGTATCCTCTTGTAAATAAACTTGCTAAAAAGTATGGTAAAAAGCCTCTTATGGTATCGGCTTGCATAGTGTTTACGATAGCTGAATTTGTTATTTTCTTCGGTGCAGATTGGGCTATTCCTGCTATGCCAAAAGCACTCGGACTTGCAATATTTGTTTCGTATCCATTTGCTGTATTAAATATTTTGCCGGGTTCAATGATGGCAGATATTATTCAATACGATACAATTAAAAACGGCGTAAACC
Organism: uncultured Eubacteriales bacterium; assembly: GCA_900540085.1. Taxonomy (GTDB): domain Bacteria; phylum Bacillota; class Clostridia; order Oscillospirales; family Acutalibacteraceae; genus Scybalenecus. Next base: position 20,793 of record UQEU01000017.1, on the reverse strand, counting down.
GTGAAGGTGTATTCGGTGCTGCAAGAAGTTTCCTTACAAAAATAGGTACATCGCTTGCTATTATGATTGTTCCGTCAATTACTGTAATAGGTGCAACTGCCGGCGAAAATATCGGCAGACTCGGTCTTAAAATCACTGCTCTTGTAGGTGGATTTATATGCTTGATTGCAGTATTTGTATTCGTATTTTATAAAGAAAAAGAAGTTCTTTCTACAATAAAAGAGAACGCAGAAAAGGAAAACTGATATGGTTGTTTTATATGTTATACTTGCTGTTGTGATTGTTTTCTTGTGCGTGCTTTTATTCAATGTTGCTCGTGTTAATTCTTCTGCAAGAAAGTTAGGCGAAAATGTTGATTGGAAAAGTGAAGAAGAACAGTTGCAATATGCTAAATCATTGGCAAAAATGATACAGTGCAAAACTGTTTCTGAAAACGGAAAATTTGACGATACGGAATTTTCCAAATTAAGAGATGTTGTCAGGGAACTTTTCCCGATTGTTCATGAAAAGGCAGAACTAAAGATTTTTGGAGACGATTGCTGGATATATAAAATTGAAGGCAAAGACACTTCAAGAAATATTATGCTTATGTCACACCATGATGTTGTAAAAGCAGACGGAAAATGGGCATATCCGCCTTTTGAAGCAAAAATCGTTGATAAAAAAATATGGGGTAGGGGTACAGTAGATACTAAAACTCCTTTGTTTGCCGAATTTACAGCGTTAGAAGAACTTTTAAAAGACGGATTTGTTCCCGAAACAAATATTTATATCGGTTCTTCGCATAACGAAGAACTCGGCGGAGACGGTATTCCGCTTGCTATTGAATATTTTAAAAAACAGGGCATAACTTTTGAACTTGTACTTGATGAGGGCGGAGCAGTCATTTCTCCTCCGCTTGCAGGTATGAAGTGCAGATGCGCTATGCTCGCAGTCCACGAAAAGGGAAGACATACTCTTGTATGCCGTGCAGAACAAGGTAACACACATACAGGTTTAAACCAGCAAACAGAAACTCCTGTTGTAAGAATGTCGAAATTCATCAGCGAAGTTCAGTCAGAAAAAAATCTTTTCATTCGCAAGATGTATCCTGAAGTTAAGGAAATGTTTAAGGCACTTTGTCCGTATATGCCGTTTCCTTTAAAAGTCGTATTTGCAAATTTGTGGTGTTTTGAATCTCTTCTTGTAAAACTTATACCGAGTATCAATGAACAGGCTGGCTCTATGCTTGGAACTACTTGTGCTTTTAACGGTATAAAAGGCGGAAAATATGACGGAAATCAAACAAATTTCTGTGAAGCAACAGCATTTTTGCGTTGCGTAAATGATGAGGATCAAAAGAAAGATATAGAAAAAATTGTTGAAATCGGTAAAAAGTACGGTATTGATATTAAAGATGCAGAAAGCGGAAATGAATACTATAAACCTGCCGATATGACAAAAGAACAGTTTAACTATGTTAAGTCGGTTGCAGGTGAAATTTTTCTGGCAGACGCTGTTTCGCCTTTTATATTGCCGGCAGGTACAGACGCAAGACATATGACGGATATTTGCGAATGCGTTATTCGTTTTGCTCCTATTGATATTGATGACCAACAGTTCAAATCTGTACATAGTGAAAATGAAAATATCAGTTTGAGAGCAGTTGGAAATGCAGTTGAATTCTATACAAGATTTGTAAAAAATTATAAATAAATACTCTTTTTTCAATGATATTATAAAAATGATAAAAGATTGATAAATATTTCACAATTTGTTGTCTGTTTTATATATAATACCCAAAAAGTTTTGTTTTTTATTTGTTATTTTAACAGTTGACTATTTGATTGAATATATATATAATGTGAATTGTTAAAAAAATATCAAATGTGATTTTCAATCACATCAAACTTTGTACAATGATTAACAATCTTAATAAGTGGAGGTAACATAATGAGCAAAGTTGAAACAATCGAAGAACTCGAAGCAAAACTTGAAGAGGTAAGAGCCGCTCAAAAACTTTTTGCAACTTATTCACAAGAACAAGTTGACAAAATTTTTCTTGCAGCTGCTACAGCCGCTAACAATGCAAGAATTCCGCTTGCAAAAATGGCTGTTGAAGAAACAGGTATGGGCATAGTAGAAGACAAGGTTATTAAAAACCACTATGCAGCAGAATATATTTACAATGCTTATCGCTATACAAAAACTTGCGGCGTTATCGAACAAGATGACGCAATGGGTATTGTGAAAGTTGCAGAACCTCTCGGTGTTGTAGCAGCAGTTATTCCTACAACTAACCCGACATCAACTGCAATCTTTAAGACACTCATCTGTCTTAAAACAAGAAACGGTATTATTATTTCTCCTCACCCGAGAGCAAAGGCTTCAACTATCGAAGCTGCAAAAATCGTATATGATGCAGCAGTAAAAGCAGGTGCTCCTGAAAATATCATCGCTTGGATTGATACTCCTTCACTTGAACTTACAAATGCAGTAATGAAAGAAGCAGACATCATTCTTGCAACAGGCGGTCCGGGAATGGTTCAGGCTGCATATTCATCAGGTAAACCGGCACTCGGCGTTGGACCCGGTAACACTCCTGCAATCATAGATGAGAGTGCTGATGTTAAACTTGCAGTTAACTCAATCATTCACTCGAAAACATTTGACAACGGTATGATTTGTGCTTCAGAACAGTCTGTAATTATTGACAAGTCACTCTATAATGAAGCAAAAGCAGAGTTTAAAGCAAGAGGATGTCATATTTGCTCAAAAGCAGAGACTGAAAAACTCAGAAAAACAATTCTTATCAACGGTGCTTTAAATGCAAAAATTGTTGGTCAAAAACCTGTTACTATCGCTGCTCTTGCAGGCTTTGAAGTTCCTGAAGAAACAAAAATCCTTATTGGTGAAGTTGACAGTGTAGATATCGCAGAGCCGTTTGCTCATGAAAAACTTTCTCCCGTACTTGCTATGTATAAGGCTGACAACTTTGAGGATGCAGTGGCAAAAGCAGAAAAATTAGTTGCTGACGGCGGTTACGGACATACATCTTCACTTTATGCAGATGAAGTAAATGCTAAAGATAAGATTACAGAATTCCAAAACCGTATGAAGACTTGCCGTGTTCTTCTTAACACACCTTCATCACAGGGTGGCATCGGCGACCTTTACAACTTTGCTATCGCTCCTTCACTTACACTCGGTTGTGGTTCTTGGGGTGGCAACTCAGTTTCGGAAAATGTTGGTGTAAAACATCTTATTAACATTAAAACAGTTGCTAAAAGGAGAGAAAATATGCTTTGGCTCAGAACACCTGAAAAGGTTTATTTCAAAAAAGGCTGTATTCCTGTTGCACTTCGTGAACTTAAAGAAGTATATAATAAGAAAAAAGTGTTTGTTGTAACAGACTCATTCCTTTATAAAAACGGATACATTAAAAATATTACTGATTGCCTTGACAATATGGGCATTCAATATCATACTTTCTATGATGTTCAACCCGACCCGACACTTGCTTCTGCAAAAGAGGGTGCAAAAATCCTTTCATCATTTGAACCGGATGCAATTATCGCTATCGGCGGTGGTTCAGCTATGGACTGTGGTAAGATTATGTGGGTTCTCTACGAACATCCTGAAGTTGAGTTTATGGATCTTGCAATGAGATTTATGGATATCAGAAAGAGAGTATATACATTCCCTAAAATGGGCGAAAAAGCTATGTTCTGTGCTATTCCTACATCTGCAGGTACAGGTTCTGAAGTTACACCTTTCGCTGTTATTACAGACGAAAAAACAGGTATCAAGTATCCTCTTGCTGACTATGAACTTATGCCGTCAATGGCTATTATTGATGCAGATATGATGATGACAATGCCAAAAGGTTTGACATCTGCTTCAGGTATTGATGCTTTGACTCATGCTATCGAAGCATATGGTTCAGTTATGGCTACTGAATATACAGACGGTCTTGCACTTCAGGCACTCAAGAGTATTTTTGAATATCTCCCGAGAGCATACGAAAATGGTTCAAGTGACCCTGTTGCTCGTGAAAAAATGGCAAACGCTTCAACTATGGCAGGTATGGCATTTGCAAATGCTTTCCTTGGTCTTTGTCACTCAATGGCTCATAAACTCGGTGCTTACCACCACATTCCTCACGGTGTTGCTAACGCTCTTCTCATCAATCTTGTTATGGAATATAACGCTAACCCTGTTCCTACAAAAATGGGTACTTTCCCTCAATATCAATATCCTCATACTCTTGAAAGATATTGTGAATGTGCAGATTTTCTTGGAATTAAAGGTAAGAACAATGAAGAGAAATTTGCAAATCTTCTTAATGCTATCAGTGAACTTAAAGAAAAAGTTGGTATTAAGAAAACAATTAAAGAATATGGCGTAGATGAAAAATATTTCCTTGATACTCTCGATGAAATGGTAGAGGCTGCATTTGATGACCAGTGCACAGGTGCAAACCCGAGATATCCGCTTATGAGCGAAATGAAAGAACTTTACCTTAAAGCATATTATGGTTAATATTTAATTTTAGTATTATAAATTCAAAACCCCCTTGCACTTTAAAACAAGGGGGTTTTAATAATTAAGTTATCTTTGTTTATTCTAACTTTAATATAATAAAATTAATAATATAGATTATCTTCTTGGTTTTTGATAAATACATTAAATAATCAGTTTATTTGTATTAAATTATTCATCATATAGTGGTATAATAGACACATAGTTTTGTTAAAAAAATATCATACTTTATAAAGGCAGGTGCATTTGTGTGGAAGATTTCATTTCATATATAGAGAATTCTCTCCCCAAAAAAGACGGAGATAAAATTTTATATAAGTTCAAAAAGAAAATGCTTGACGAAATGACACAAAGAGCAAATGAGATTACGGCAAGAGGTTTAAAAGAGCAAAGTGTCGTAAATGATTTGATTATCAGTGAATATCCAAATTTAGATTTAGAATATAAAGAGTTCTATAAAAAAGAAACATCATCAAATAAAACAAAAAGACAAATATTGTTAAATACGGTTGGTTCAATCATTTTCATTTTTGTTTTGCTCATCGTATTTCTTTCTGTTAGTTTTTTGACTCAGGCTTGGGCGCAAACTTGGGTAATTATGGTTGACGGCATACTTCTTTGGGTTGCATATCTGCTTTCACTTGTGGTTAAAAAATTTACTTCAATGCGTAAAATTTTTCATATTATCGCAAGACTGTTTTTGGCAGGTACCGTTATGGTTACAACAGTTGCTGTTTTCCTTTTTTCACTCATAATATTGCAAATACCGCACAGTTGGCTTTTTATTATCGGCGGTATAGCTTCTATGTTTGTTGCTGACTCGCTTTATATTACAGTAACAAAACAAAAACTTGCCATTTTAAGTTACTTGGCATATATTCCGGCAACAACAGCTATGATTTATATTATTTTAGGTGTACTTTCAATAATCCCATGGTCTCCGGGCTGGTTGATGATACCGTTGTCTTTAATTGTTGATGCAGTAATTATTGCAGTAAGAGTTGCTAAGAATTCTAAAATCGCACAGGAGGTGTCTAAACAATGGAACGAAGATTAAACGCTGAATTGTGGGATAAAATGCACTATCTTTTCCGTGACTATAATGACAGAATGGTGCATGTAGAGTTAAGATACGATTTTGAAATAGATATTGAAATTTTAAAAACTGTCTTGATTTGCTTTTTTGAAAAAGCACCTGTACTTCACTCATCATTTACAGACAATCACTTGCATCCCTATTGGACCGTAAAAGACTATCATATAGATGAAGTTCTGACTGTGAAAAATGTTAATGAAGAAGAACTTGATAGTGAAATTAATGATTTTCTTATTCAACATATTCCTACCGATTCAAATATTCAAATGAAAGTTGCAGTTTTCAATCATAGTGGAAAATCTGTTTTGTGTATTGTAGAAAATCATATGTGTATGGATGGCGGGGATTTTAAATATTTTTTGAAGTCATTATGCAAAAATTATAATGATTATGCGGAAAATAAAATTAGTCCGATTGATTTGAAAACAGGCACTCGTTCTTTTGAATCAGTATATGAAGATTTTTCATCTGCTGAAAAGCAAATGGCAAAACGCTTATATAAAAATGTAAATTCAAAAGATGAACACGCTTTTCCTTTGACACAAGACGATATAAGGGATAGTTCTTTCATTGCACGAAGAAAAGTATCGGCAGATGTTTTTAATAAAATCAAAGAAGTAGGAAAAAAGCACGGTGCTACCATAAATGATATGCTTGTTGCTGCATATTTTCACAGTATTTATGAACTTGCAGATTTTAATAAAAACGACTCTGTTTCAATTTCATGTGCAATAGATTTACGCCGTCATATCAAAGACAGTCAAGATTTAGGCGTTACAAATCATACTGCTTGGATGCAGTGTAAAGTTCCAAGATGCGGAAGAGATATTTTTGAAACACTGACATATACAGTAAACAGTGTAAACCAATTTAAAAAAGACCGTTTTATAGGTCTGCACGGACTTCCGTTGCTTTCTCTCGGTTACAAGATATTGCCTCATGCCGCTTCTGAAGAAATAATTAAAATAGGATATTCCAATCCGCTTCTTGCTATGAGTAATATAGGTGTTTTGGATGAAAAATCGCTTGCACTTGCAGGAAATGAGCCGACAGACGGGTTTATGAGCGGTGCTGTGAAGTACAAACCTTATGTTCTTTTATCTGTTACTTCAATGAGAAAAGAACTTACTTTTTCAATGTGTGTAAGAGGAAACGATGAAGATAAAAAAATAGTTGAACACTTTTTTGATATATTTGAAAATAATATAAATAAATTCATTTCTTAACATACTTTAAATTTAAAAATAGGAAAACCCTCACATTTAGTGAGGGTTTTCTTGTTTTATGTATAAAATATAAATAAAATTTAAAACAATATTTCAAAATAATTGTAAAATAATAACAAAATGATATAGACATATTTTTCCTCCTATGATATAATGATATTTATTTAAGAGGGGGAATTTTTATGAGTAAAAAGAAAAAAGTGTGGATAACCGTGTTGGTTGTAGTATTGGCTTTGCTGATTATACCAAGAATTTTTACGGTTTTTCACAAATCAAATCCTGAAAATGTTGTTAAAACAAACAGTGAAAATCAATATATTTCAGACGAAGTTTTGGTTTCAGCACACAGAAGCGGTGCAGGTATAATGCCGGAAGAAACTATGATGGCGTTTAAAAACTGCGTTGAAAATAAGGATTTTCATACGGATATTTTCGAGTTTGACCTTCATATTACTAAAGATGACATCCTTGTTCTTTTGCACGACCATACTTTAGAGAGAACAAGTGATTGCGAAGAAGTTCTCGGCGATAAAAAAGCAAGACCTGAAGATTATACATACGAAGAACTGCGTCAACTCAATATGGGACACAAGTTTGAAACGGAAGACGGAGAAATGCCGTACAAGGACTTAAAAGGGGAAAGTGTTCCTGATGACTTAAAAATCGCAAGAGTTGAAGATGTTTTGGATTATTTGACTTCAAAAGGTGATTTTAAGTATATTATTGAAATCAAAAATGACGGAGAGTTAGGTTGTAAAGGTGTTGACATTCTTTATAATATTTTAGAAGAAAGGGATTTAATTGATAAAACAATTTTCGGTACTTTCCATCAAGAAGTCAGTTACTATGTTGACGAAAACTATCCGAATTTCAAAAGAAGTGCAACAATTAAAGAAGTTTTAAAATTTTATATAAGTGCTTTAATTGATAAAGATGATTTTGAAGCAAAATATGTTGCTCTTCAAATCCCATACGGCACTTTGTATAATGTTTTAGGCGTTAATACCGGTTGGACTACCATTACTAACTATGCCCATAAAAATGATATTGCCGTTCAATATTGGACAATTAATAACGAAAAAGATATGAAATATTTGTCAACAATAGGCGCAGATTGTATAATGAGTGACTATCCGAATAAAACTTATGAAATAGTACACGGAAATGAAATGCCTGAAAAAGAAGATTAATTAAAAAAAGCAAATGCAGGATAGCCATAAGGGGTTTAGGCAACTGCATTTGCTTCAGAGAGGGCAAAATTAAACGAAATATTCTGTTTTCGTCCACTAATTAAATTATACACGCTTTTATTGTTAAAGTCAATAAAAAATGATAAAAAATTATCAAACTTTATTAAAAAATAAAGCCCGTTTATATACGGGCTTTTTTGTTATGCTCTTTCTACTTTACCAGAACGAAGACATCTTGTGCAAACATTAACTCTTTTAGGAGAGCCGTTAACAATAGCCTTAACTTTTTTTACATTGGGTTTCCAAGTTCTGTTTGAGCGTCTGTGCGAGTGAGAAACTTTGATACCAAATTTCATTTCTTTGCCACAGTATTCACATTTTGCCATTAGCGAACACCTCCTTATAAATTTACAACGCACATATAATAACAGAAAAATAAATAAAATGCAAGCATTTTTTACAAAAAATATTGAAATATTAATAATAAATTTAATTTACGGATTTTTAAAGATAAAAATATCTTTGTGTGAAGAGGAATGGATGAAATATTTTTATCAATTTAAAGTTTTAATCACTGTTTACAGATGAATATTTTTATGAATGTTATTATACAATCGTTCAAAAACATTCATAATTACCGTTATTTATTGTGCGAAATCGCATATAAATTATCGTTTTTTTTGTTAAAATGAATGAAATTTACGGATTTTGTTGACTATTTATGACGGAATTGATAAAATTTAATTGTGAAAAGGAAGAGTAAATCCTCATTAAAATTTTTAAATGTAACTTTGCTGTATGAAAGGCGATGAAAGTTTAAATATGATAAATCAAGAAAGAAAAGACTATATTTTAAAAGAATTGGCTGAAAAGGGTTCAGTAAGTGCAGCGGAACTTATGAAAAAACTTAATGTTTCCGAATCTACTATAAGAAGAGATTTAATTGAGCTTTCAAATAGGGGTATGATAAATAAAGTACACGGTGGTGCAACGCTCAAGAAAAATCAATATCTCTCTCTTGAAGCAAATGTCAGTGAAAAAGAAACCGAAAATACGCAGGAAAAGAAAAAAATTTCTGAATATTGTGCTTCTCAAATTCAAGACGATGATTTTGTTTATCTTGACGCAGGAACAACAACGCTGTTTCTGATAGACTATATAAAGGATGACTGTAAGGCAACTTTTGTTACAAACGGTGTCAGTCATGCTATTAAACTTTTGAGAAGAGGTTTTAAAGTTTATGTTTTGGGTGGGGAACTTAAAAAGTCAACAGAAGCGATTGTAGGTTTGATGGCTTCAAGAAGTATCCACGACTTCAATTTTACAAAGGCTTTTATCGGTACTAACGGAGTTTCTGAAAGTCGTGACTTTACAACACCTGATACGGAAGAAGCATTTGTTAAGGCTGCTGCCATTGAAAATTCATTCGTTTCATATATTATCGCAGATTCTTCAAAGTTCGGAAAGATATATTCAGTCAGATTTGCAACTCTCGATACTGCTTGCATAATTACCGATAAGGAACCCGATGAAGCGTATAAAGACAAAACTGTGATAAAGGTTATTGAATAAATAAAGGAGTTTAAATAAAATGATTTATACTGTTACATTTAACCCTGCACTTGACTATGTTATGAAAGTTGAAAACTTGGGTTTTGATGATATTAACAGAACATACGGCGAAGAATTATATTACGGCGGAAAAGGTATCAATGTTTCTATCATTTTGTCAAGACTGGGCATAGAAAATACCGCACTTGGTTTTAAAGGCGGTTTTACAGGTGATAAACTTCAGCAAATGCTTGATGACGACGGAATTAAAAATGATTTTATCCGTTTAAAAAACGGAAATACAAGAATAAATGTAAAAATCAAATACGATAAGGAATTCGATATTAATGCTTGCGGTCCCGAAATAAGTGAAGATGAAATGCAGGCATTGTTCAATAAAATTGATGCGTTTAAAGACGGCGATACAATTATTCTTGCAGGCAGTGTCCCGAAATCTTTGCCAAGCGACATATATGAAAAAATATTGGAACGACTTGCAAATAAAAATATTAATAGTGTTGTTGATTCGACAGGAGATTTGCTTTTAAATGTTCTTAAATATCATCCTTTTTTAATAAAACCTAATAATTTCGAACTCGGAGAACTTTTCGGTACGGAAATTAAAACTGAAGAAGACATAGTAAAGTATGCCTGTAAACTTCAGGACGCAGGTGCAAGAAATGTACTTGTTTCAAGAGGAAAAGACGGTGCTTTGCTTGTTGATGAAAACAAAAAGATATATAAAGTGGGAATAATTCAGGGCAAGCCTCTCAACTCTGTCGGTTGTGGAGATTCAATGGTGGCAGGTTTTATTGCCGGCTTTATAAAAACAAAAGACTATTCATATTCACTTAAACTTGGTTCGGCTTGTTCAAATGCGACTGCATTTTGCTATGGCTTAGCAGAAAAAAGCGAAATACAAGAAGCGTTTGATAAAATAGAAGTTATAAGTCAATAAAATAATAATGGAGGTATATTTATGAAAATAATCGACTTATTAAGTAAAGATGCAATAGAACTTAACACAGATGTTGCATCTAAAGAAGAAGCGATAGACAAACTTGTTTTACTTCACAATTCTGTCGGAAATCTTAATGACAAAGAAGAATATAAAAAGGCAATTTTGGCACGAGAAGAACAAGGAACAACTGCAATAGGTGAAGGTATAGCAGTTCCTCACGCAAAGACAGACGCTGTTAAAAAACCGTCTTTATCTGTCATTACAGTTAAAAACGGTGTTGACTACGGTGCTCCCGACGGTAAAGTATCGGATGTTATTTTTATGATTGCGGCACCTCCCGGCGGTGATGTTCATCTTGAAATTCTTTCTCATCTTATGGTAATGTTAATGGATGCGAATTTTGTTGAAAAATTGAGAAAAGCAACAACTTCAGACGAATTTCTTGAGATAATAAATAATCAGGAAAGAGAAAAATTTCCTGAAGACGAAATAAAGCAAGAAATTAAAAAAGACGGTTATCGTGTGCTTGGCGTAACTGCTTGTCCGACAGGTATTGCACATACTTATATGGCTGCAGAAGCACTTGAAAAAGCGGGCGAAAAACTCGGTATAACAGTAAAAGTTGAAACAAACGGCTCAGGCGGAGCAAAAAATATTCTTACAAAAAAAGAAATTGAAGAGTGTGACGGAATTATAGTTGCAGCCGATAAAAATGTTGAAATGGCAAGATTTGACGGTAAAAAGGTTCTTAAAACAAATGTTTCTGCAGGTATTAATAAGCCTGAAGAACTCATCAATAAAGTAGTTGAGGGCAAAGTGTCGGTATATCATCACGACGGAGAAAAATCGTCAACTGATGAGTATGAAGAAGAAAAGGAAAGTTTTGCACATAAACTTTACAAACATCTTATGAACGGCGTATCACATATGCTCCCGTTTGTTGTAGGAGGCGGCGTTCTGATTGCTCTCGGTTTCCTTATTGATACGATAGCAGGCAATGCAGGTGCAGGCAGTGAGTTCGGAAGTAAAAACGCAATAGCATCAGTTGTTTTTTGGATAGGTAAAGCGGCTTTTGCATTTATGCTTCCTATTCTTGCAGGATATATTTCTCAATCGATTGCAGACCGTCCCGGTTTACTTCCCGGTATTGTCGGAGGATATTTGGCAACAACAGGTGCAACGCTTTCATCACCGACAGGTGACGATACAGCCGTATCGGGATTTTTAGGTGCTCTTTTGGCAGGTTTCATTGCAGGTATTCTTGTGAATATTTTGAAAAAAGCATTCTCATGGTTACCAAAATCAATGGACGGTATTAAACCTGTGTTTATTTATCCTTTGTTAGGCACATTTCTCATAGGATTGTTTATGTTTTTGATAAATCCAATTATGGGTTTTGTAAATACTTCTGTTTCGACAGGTTTGTCAAATCTCGGAGAAACAAGTAAAATCTTACTGTCTATCGTATTGGCAACTATGATGGCGGTAGATATGGGCGGTCCTTTCAATAAAGCAGCCTATGTTTTCGGAACAGCTGCAATAGCAGACGGAAATACATGGATAATGGCCGCTGTAATGATAGGAGGAATGATTCCGCCTATTGCCATCGCCATTGCGACAACATTGTTCAAAAATAAATGGACAAATGAAGAATTAAAAAGCGGACCTGTAAACTATCTTATGGGACTTTGCTTTATCACAGAAGGTGCAATTCCTTATGCGGCTTCTGACCCACTTCGTGTTATACCTTCTTGTATGGCAGGTTCGGCAGTTGCAGGTGCAATTACAGCGTTGTTCGGATGCACTTGTCCGGCCCCTCACGGCGGAATATTTGTTTTTGCAGTTGTTGATAATCCGCTCGGTTATTTGCTTGCTTTGGTTGTCGGCTCGGTTGTCGGCGCAATTATGCTTGGTCTTCTCAAGAAAAATAAAGTGCAAAAGATTAAAACAACAAAATAATTTTAAATAGAGGTTTAAATATGGTTAGTAAAACGGTAAAAGTTGTAGATAAAATGGGCTTTCATATGCGTCCTGCAAATATTTTTGTAACTGAAATGTCAAAATTTTCTTCAGACATAGATTTAGTTGTAGGGAGTAAAAGAATAAACGGCAAAAGCATAATGAATATAATGGCTGCTTGCATTAAGTACGGTACAAGTGTTATTATTGAATGCAACGGAAGTGATGAAAACGAAATGCTTGAAAAAGCGGCATTTATGATTGAGAGTGGTATGGATGATTAAAATTAAAGGAACTCCCGTATCGGAAGGGTATGGCATAGGTAAGATTGTTGTCATTAAAGAACTCAGTCTTGATTATTCTAAAGTTGAGTTTTCGGGTAAAGATGAAGAAATTTCCCGTTTGGATAAAGCAGTTTCAAAGTATATAAATGACACAAAAGGCCTTATTGAAACGCTGAAAAAGGAAGCGGGTTCAAAAAATGCCGAAATACTTGAAGGTCATTTGGTAATGCTTGAAGACCCGTTTATGATAGGTCAAATGAAAGAAAATATAAACTCCGAAATGACGGCGGAAAAAGCAGTTGATACTGTTTGCTCTATGTTTTACCAAATTTTTTCTGTTGCCGAAGATGAACTTACCCGTCAAAGAGCAACTGACATAAACGATATTAAAAGCAGTCTTTTAAAAATTTTGCTTAAAACAGAAGAAACAGATATTTCAAATGTTGAAAAAGGCACTGTTTTGGTTGCAACAGATTTTACACCGTCTATGACTTCAAAAATAAATAAAGAAAATGTTGAGGCTATCATTGCCGAAGCAGGAGGCGTTACTTCACACAGTGCAATTATAGCAAGAGCAATGGGAATACCTTGTATTCTCAGCGTTAAAAATGCTCAAAATATATTTGAAAACGATGATTTTGTTATTGTGGATGCTGTTAAAGGTGAGATTGTAAAAGATGCAGATGACGAGTGTGTAAAATCGTACTCAATTCTTAAAGATGAAGAACGGAAGGAACGCTTAAGTCTTAAAGAATATATAAATAAAAAAACAATTACAAAAAACGGTGTTCAAAAGTCGGTATATGCAAATATTGCAAACGCAGATGATGTGCATAGTGCCGTTGTAAACGGTGCAGAGGGAATAGGTTTGTTCAGAACAGAGTTTTTGTATATGGACAGAAGTGAAGCCCCGAGTGAAGAAGAACAATTTGAAGCATACAGCACTGTTGCAAAAGCGATGGGCGGCAGAGAGGTTATAATAAGAACACTTGATGTCGGCGGAGATAAGCATATAGAATATCTTCAAATTGAAAAGGAAGATAATCCATTTATGGGACTTCGTGCTATTCGTTATTGTCTGAAAAATATAGATTTGTTCAAGGTGCAGTTAAAAGCATTGTTGAGAGCCGCTTGCTATGGTAATATTAAAATAATGTTTCCGCTTGTGTGTACTGTTGATGAAGTTGTCAGTGCCAAAAAATTACTTGACGAGTGCAAAAATGAACTCGAAAAAGACGGTGTTAAATATAAGAAAGATATTGAAGTCGGTGTAATGATAGAAACGCCGTCAGCAGTTATGATTTCTGATGAATTGGCAAAAATTGTTGACTTTTTCAGTATTGGCACAAATGATTTAACAGGTTATATAATGGTGGCAGACAGAGGGAATAAGGAAGTTGCATATCTTTATAATGAATACAATACGGCAGTTTTGAAGTCAATAGAAATGACAATAAAAAATGCTAAAAAAGCAGGCATACCGGTCGGTATGTGCGGCGAAGCGGCTTGTAATGAAAAAATGATTTCAAAATTGCTCGAATGGGGACTTGATGAATTTTCAGTTTCTTCTTCAAGCATTTTAAAGACAAGAAAAATCATTTGTCAAAGTGAATAATTTTAAAAACGCATCTGTTATATTATTGCAGATGCGTTTTTTATATAAAGTCCGTATTTTTACTCTGTAAATAAAACAGTTTGAAAACTTATATTTGCAATGATATAATCAATAATACAATAAATAAAAAATATACTGTTGTATATCTTATCTATTTTTCTATATTTGTTGATTTTATTAATTAAATATATTATAATTATGGAAGAAAAAAGAGGAGGTCTATTATGGCTACGGATAAAAAAACTGCTCTTGAAACAGCGCTGAAACAAATTGTAAAAACATACGGCGATGGTGCTATTATGCGACTTGGCGAAAACAGTGCTTTAAATGTTGCCGCTATTTCAACAGGTTCTCTTTCGCTCGATATAGCATCGGGTGTGGGAGGTCTTCCGAGAGGAAGAGTTATAGAGATATACGGTCCTGAAAGTTCAGGTAAAACTACGCTTGCACTTCACTGTGTTGCAGAAGCTCAAAAACTCGGCGGAGAGGCTGCGTTTATTGACGCCGAACATGCTCTTGACCCTGTATATGCTGCAAATTTAGGTGTAAATGTTGACAATTTGCTTGTTGCACAACCCGATTACGGCGAGCAGGCACTTGAAATCACAGAACAACTTGTTCGTTCGGGTGCCATTGATATTATAGTTGTTGACTCTGTTGCCGCACTTGTTCCGAAAAGCGAAATTGAAGGCGATATGGGCGATTCTCATGTAGGTCTTCATGCTCGTCTTATGAGTCAGGCACTCAGAAAACTTACAAGTTCAATTTCAAAAGGAAATTGTGTTGTAATATTTATCAATCAGCTTCGTGAAAAAGTTGGAGTAATGTATGGTAATCCTGAGGTTACAACGGGTGGTCGTGCTTTGAAATTCTATTCTTCCATGAGAATAGATGTTAGAAAAGTTGAACTTATCAAAGGTACAAACGGTGAATTTATAGGTTCAAGAACAAGAGCAAAGATTGTTAAAAATAAAGTTGCTCCTCCGTTTAAGGAAGCAGAGTTTGACATTATGTACGGTACGGGAATTTCAAAAGAAGGCGAAATTCTCGATATGGCAGTTAAACTCGGTATTGTTAAAAAAGGCGGTTCTTGGTTCTCATACGGCGACAGAAGACTCGGTCAAGGCAGAGATAATGTAAAACGCCTTATTAAAAGCGAACCTGAACTTGCTGCTGATATTGAAAGCAAAGTAACGGTTGAGATGGCAAAACTTGCCGAAAGTACAAAATCTAAGTATGAAGCAAAAGTTTCTCCTAAAGCCGAAACAGACGAAAGTGAAGAAAAAGAAGTTAAAAAGTCTTCATACACAAGAGCGTCGGCAAAAGCAAAACTTGACATAGCAGTTGAGGACGATGAAGATTGATGAAAATAACTCATCAAAAGGGCAGAGGCAAAAAAATTCATATTTTAATTGATGGTGAGTATAAAATAACTACGGATATTGACTTTTGGAATTTGAATTTCATTTCAAACGATACTGAAATATCTGAGGAAGAATTTGAACAACTTGTTGAGAAAATAGAGCGGCGAAAGGCAGTAAATAAGTGTTATGATTTATTGTCAAGGCGTGACCATTCTCAAAAAGAATTGGAAAGAAAATTACTTAAAACCGTCAGTTATGAAAATGCAAAGTATGCCACTGAACTGATGATTGAAAAAGGCTTTATCGATGATAATAAATATGCCGAAAAGTTGTTTGATTATTTGTCAGGGAAAAAGTATTCTAAATCACATATTATTGCAGAAATGAGAAAACGGGGAATAGATAAAGACATTGTTGACAATGTTGTCAGTTGTCGTGAAATTGACTCTGTTGAGATTATTTGTGATTTGTTAAATACAAAATATTCTTTAAAGATAAAAGCAGAAAACGGAAAAGAAAAAGTGATTTCGGCACTTCTTCGCAAAGGCTTTTCATACTCCGACATTAAATCGGCATTTTACAGAATGGAAACAGATAGTTATGAATTTTAAAGTTGGTATGATTTCACTCGGTTGTCCCAAAAATCAAGTGGATGCAGAAATTATGCTTAAAAAATTGATAGACAACAATTTTACCATAGTTACAAATACTGAAGACGCAGATATTGTCATCATTAATACCTGTGGATTTATAGAAGATGCAAAAAAAGAAGCTATAGAAGCGATACTTGAAACTGTCGAATATAAAAAAGCGGGTTTGATAAGCGGTATAGTGGTTACAGGTTGCCTTGCTGAAAGATACCAAGATGAAATTTTGGAAGAAATACCCGAAGTTGATGCAGTTGTCGGAATTGGTGCAAACAGCGATATTGTTAAGATTTGTCAAAAAGTTATGTGCGGTTTAGTCACTTCTCTTTATCTCGATAAATGCTATTTGCCTATTGATGATGAAAGACTTGTTTCAACGCCGTCGCATTGGGCTTATTTAAAAATAGCCGATGGTTGCGACAATAAGTGTTCATATTGTGCTATACCTTATATTCGGGGAAAATTCAGAAGCCGAACAATAGAGTCAATTGTCAAAGAAGCAAATAAACTTGTCAGTGACGGTGTTAAAGAAATCATTTTGATTGCACAGGATACTACAAGGTACGGTTTTGATATTTATGGCAGAAATGCTCTCGCTGATTTACTGAAAAAACTTGTTAAGATAGATGATTTAAAGTGGATAAGACTTTACTATTGTTATCCCGATCGTCTTACAGATGATGTTATTGATTTAATTGCAAATGAAGAAAAAATCTGCAATTATATTGATATTCCGTTACAGCATTGTAATGAAAAAGTATTAAAGTCTATGAACAGATTTGGTTCGTACAATTCTTTGTGCGAATTAATAGATAAATTAAGAAAAAAAATTCCGAACATTTCTTTGAGAACAACTTTTATGGTTGGTTTTCCCGATGAAACTGATGAAGATTTTGAAGAACTTTGCAATTTTGTAAATTATTGTAAATTTGATAAACTCGGTGTGTTTGAGTTTTCGCCTGAAGAAGATACGCCTGCTTTTGACTTTGAAAATCAAATTGAAGATTCGGTTAAGCAAAGCAGAGCGCAAACTGTTATGGATATTCAATATTCCATTACTGAAGAAAGTAATAATAACAGAGTTGGAAGTGTTTTTGAAGTTGTTATTGACTCAAAAGACGGAGAAAATTATTTAGGTCGTTCATATATGGATGCTCCTGAAATAGACGCTTCAATTATCGTACAGTCTGATACGGAATTGGAAATAGGAAATTTCTATAATGTAAAAATCATCAGTTATGACGGTTATGATTTAATCGGGAGGGTTATTTAAATGAATGTGCCAAATAAAATTACTGTTTTTAGGTTGGTTTTAGTACCTATATTTGTTGCTGAAATGCTTTTAACACATAAGTATCATTTCAGCGTAGCACTCGTTTTGTACTTTGTTGCTTGTATGAGCGACATTGTTGACGGTAGTATTGCTCGTAATAAAAATCTTGTAACCGATTTTGGTAAATTGATGGACCCGATGGCAGATAAAGTTTTGACAACTTGTGCCTTTTTGTGCCTTGTTAAACTTGGCTATTGCGATGTAATAGTTGTAATGATAATTATGGCAAGAGAATTCCTTGTCGCAGGTATCAGGATGATTGCCGCTTCCAAAGGTACGGTTGTTGCGGCAAATAAGTGGGGTAAGCTTAAAACATTTTTACAAATGGCTGCAACAGGATTAACTATTTTGTCGCTTTCTTTCGGCGAAGGTTTTGCAATTAACTACGATATTTTGTATGACTTTTCTCATATTGCGTATTGGATAGTAGCAGTTGTTACATTGATTTCAGGCATTATCTATGTGAAAGATAATAAACATGTAATAGAAACAAAATAATAGTTGCATTTTTCAAACTTTTTGATATAATAATAGTACAATATATAAATACTTTGATTGGGATAAGTAAGCGGCAAGACTTTTTAACAGAGATTGAATTGTATGCTGAGAAATTCATTATTTAGTTACGCTGAAATGCACCCATGAGTAGCTGTAAGGAAATTTTATAAAGTATTTACAGTCGGTTGGTATCGTTATCTGCCTAAACTGTTATAATGCAGTTGAGTATAAAATAGAGTGGAACCGCAGTTATTATTGCCTCTGTCATTTTTGACGGAGGCTTGTTTTTTTATGGAGGGCTAAATGTTTGATAGATTAAATGAAGATATAAAGAGTTTTATGGAGCATGACCCTGCGGCAAGAAGTAAAGCTGAAATCTTCTTTTTATATCCGGGTTTTAGAGCTTTGAGAAAGCACAGAAAAGCCCAATGGTTTTATAACCACAATATGCCGTTTTTAGCAAGATATATTAGTCAAAAAACTGCACGAAAAACGGGTATTGAAATTCATCCTGCCGCAAAAATCGGCAAAAGAGTTGTTATTGACCACGGTACAGGTATTGTTATCGGAGAAACTGCCGAAATAGGAGACGATGTAATTATATATCAAGGTGTTACTCTCGGTGGCACGGGTAAGGATATGGGTAAAAGACATCCTACCATTGAAAATGGAGTAATGATTGGTTCGGGTGCAAAAGTTTTAGGGCCTATTACAGTCGGACACAGTGCGAAGATTGCGGCAGGCGCAGTGGTTATTTGCGATGTTGAACCAAATGCAACGGTTGTAGGTGTTCCCGGAAAAGTTGTTAGAATTGACGGCGAGAGAGTTGACGATTTAGATCAAGTCAATATTCCTGACCCTATAACACAAGCGATTGCAAAAAATGAAGAAAAAATTAAAGAACTTGAAAACAAATTAAAAGATTTGGAGGAAAAAATATGAAAGTATTTAACACAATGTCAAGAGAAAAGGAAGAGTTTGTGCCGTTAGACCCAAACGAAGTTAAAATTTATGCTTGCGGACCTACCGTGTATAACTATATCCATATCGGAAATGCAAGACCTTTGTGTGTTTTCGATGTTCTCAGAAGATATATGGAATATAGAGGTTATAATGTAAAGTTTGTTCAAAACTTTACAGATATTGACGATAAAATTATAAATAGGGCAAATGAAGAGGGAACAGATTATAAAACTATTTCCGAAAAATATATTGAAGAATTCTGGACAGATGCAAAAGGCTTGAATGTTAAGGAAGCAACTGTTCATCCGAAAGCAACAGAAAATATTGATGAAATTTTAAATATCATTCAAACTCTTGTTGACAAAGGCTATGCTTATCAGGCAGGAAACGATGTTTATTTCAGAACTCTTAAATTTAAAGAATACGGTAAACTTTCACATCAACCTATTGAAGACCTTGAAAGCGGTGCAAGAATTGCACTCGGAGATGTTAAAGAAGACCCGCTTGACTTTGCTTTGTGGAAAGGTGCAAAAGAGGGCGAGCCGTATTGGGACTCTCCTTTTGGAAAGGGAAGACCGGGCTGGCATATTGAATGTTCTGCTATGAATAGAAGATTTTTAGGTAAAACTATTGACATTCATTGCGGCGGTCAAGACTTGATTTTCCCTCATCATGAAAATGAAATTGCTCAATCCGAGTGTGCCAACGACGCTGAATTTGCAAGATATTGGATGCATAACGGCTATATTAATGTTGACAATGTAAAGATGAGCAAATCTCTCGGCAACTTTAAAACCGTTAGAGAAATCAGCGATGTATATGGTTATGAAGTAATCAGATACCTTTTAATATCGGCACATTACAGAACACCTATAAATTATAGTATAGATATTATTGAACAGTGCAAAAACGCTTTGACAAGACTTTATACTTGCCGTGAAAGCCTTGATTTTGCTATAAGCAATGCCAAAAATGAAACTTTGGAAAATGACAATGAACTGATTGCTCAGTTTAATTCAAGAAAAGAACAGTTTGTTACTGCAATGGACGA
Source organism: uncultured Eubacteriales bacterium (assembly GCA_900540085.1). GTDB lineage: Bacteria > Bacillota > Clostridia > Oscillospirales > Acutalibacteraceae > Scybalenecus. The sequence continues at coordinate 534 of UQEU01000017.1, read as the reverse complement.
CGACCTTAATACTGCTGACGGAATTGCTGCTGTTTTTGAACTTGTTAAAGATATTAATACTCTTGTTCTTGATAAAGATGTTTCTAAAACTGCTTGTGAATATGCTGCAAAAATATTTGACGAGTTGACAGATGTTCTTGGAATACTTTACAATAAAAAGAACAATTCGCTCGATGATGAAATTGAAGAATTGATTGCTCAAAGAAATGAAGCAAGAAAAAATAAAGATTGGGCGACTGCCGATAAAATCAGAGACGATTTAAAGAGTAGGGGAATTATATTGAAAGATACTCCAAACGGAGTTACTTGGACAAAGGAATGATTATAAAAAAAGATGTTGTTTTTTGACAACATCTTTTTTATAATATATTTGTATCTTTGTATGTGATGTAAGTAAGGAGATATAAGAATGACAATAAAAAATGAAGAAATGTCAGAAAAGAAAAAGTTAAGCAAAAAATCAAAGGTAATTATTTCTGTTGTTTCAATAGTAATTGTTTTAGCGATAATCATAAGTAGCTGTTTCATTTGGCA
>UQEU01000016.1 GCA_900540085.1 uncultured Eubacteriales bacterium | reverse complement strand
ATTCAATATTAGCATAAGTGCCTGCTTTGAATTCATCAATTTGAACGCTCTCGCCTTCAGCTGTTGCACCTTCACCGCCCTGTGCTTGTGCTTCTGCATTAGCACCGCCTTTTTCCCAAGAGCCGTCTTTTACTTCTTTTATAGCTTTAATTGTTCCGTTTGTTACATAGTTAATTTTTGCACAACCTGCAAAACACAATACTATTGTAAGTGCAAGAACAACCGCTACAAGTTTTTTGATTGATGATTTTTTCATTAGTGGGTATCCCCTTTCGCCCAAATTTTAGGTATGCGTAATTACGCCACATATTAAATTTATTATAAAACGGACAAAAAGTCAATAGTTTATTAAAAATTTCATTGATAATATTTAATTTTCTGTATAAAATTTACACACTTTCTTGTTTTTTTAAGAAAATTATGATAAACTGCAAGAGTAAACAGGATTAAATTATAAATTTGTTTATTATTTCATATTATATTACTCAACAATTTTTTAGGAGGATATGCTTCTATGAGATGCAAAAATTGCGGCTTTGAAAACAACGAAGGACTTTACATTTGTCAAAATTGCGGTTCTCCGTTATATGATGAAGACATGAGCAAAATTGCTCCCGAACAGGAGTATGAACAAAAAATTGCTCAAATTGACACAAGCGACGAAGACAAAGAGGCGGCAAAAAAGAAAAGAAATATCATAATCACTTGCGTTGCCGCAGTGCTTGTAGTTGCCATTGCAACAGCAGTGATAGTATTTGCCGTTAAAGGTTCGGGAAAAGAACCGACCGAACCGCAGACGATTTCACAAATATCGTCAGAAACAGAAACAACAAAAGACAAAGGTTACGAGTATTCAAAACCTAAAAAAACAACAACTACAAAAAAAGGAACAACGACAACTACAACAACCACCACCACAACAACAACTACTACTACAACCACAACAACTACAAACAAACCCAAACCGCCCGCAAAACCCGACTCCGACAACAACGGAGATAATACGAACAGCGAAAACAACCAAAACGGTGAAAGCGGCGGAAACGGCGAAAATATCGACAAAAACGAAGGACAAGACGACTGATGACAAGACAAGAAAAGGCAACGGAATATTTTAAATCAGGGTACAACTGTTCGCAGTCCGTTGTGTGTGCTTTTGCAAATTTAATAGATATGAGCGAAAAAAGTGCCGCAACATTGGCTTCAGGCTTCGGCGGAGGTATGGGCAGGCTTCGTGAAGTTTGCGGTGCAGTAAGCGGTATGATAATGGTTGCAAATATTCTCTACGGAGAAAACTGTGAAAGCGACGCAAAAGCAAAAAAAGAACACTACGAGCGTATTCAATACCTTGCAAACAGATTTAAAGAAGAAAACAATTCTATAATCTGCCGTGAACTTTTGGGACTCGACATCAAAGGTGCCGACTCGCCTGTACCGTCAGCAAGAACAACGGAATATTACAAAAAAAGACCTTGTGCAGAACTTGCGGGAATTGCAGCAAAAATAATGGACGAATACATTGAACAAAATCCAATAAAATAAAACTGAATGGTACTTTTTAAAACACGGCAACAACTAAACTGTTTAAAGTTGTTGCTTGGTTTTTTTGCCACAATTTCAATACCTTTTTCGTTGTTTTTAAACATATTAACATATTAAATTTTTTTCAGAAAATTATAATATAAGCAACTAATAATTGATTAAAACAATTAATATTATAATTATTAAAAATTTACACTTGCATTTTAAAATGAAATGTGTTATATTGTTTTAGTCGAAAAAAGTAACTGACCTATTTGCGCTGTTAGCTCAGCTGGATAGAGTGACTGGCTACGAACCAGTAGGTCGGGGGTTCGAGTCCCTCACAGCGCGCCAATAAAACCACACAGACTTTTTGTTTGTGTGGTTTTATTTTTTATATTTTCCGTTGGTTTTTAGAAAAATGCAGTTATATATCATTAAACTGCAAGGCACATTGCCGACATATAAATTGAATACACACATTATAAATTATCGGTAATTTATTTGAAAATCGTAATTGAACTTAATAATTCACTGTGATAAAATAAACAAAAAAATAAGGAGATTTAAAAATGAACAAGTTTATCAAAATTTTTACAGCCACAGTCGGACTCGCAGTTACTTCAACTGCTCTGATTTTAAGTTGTATAAAGGCGAAAAAGCCCAACAAAAACAAAAACATTGACCTAAGCAATATGGAACTTGTTTTTGAAGACAACTTTGACGGCGAGCTTGACAAAAACACTTGGGACACTTCGTGTGAAACGCCTAAACGACGAGGCGGTTATTGGGCACCCGAACAATGTTTCACAAAAGACGGAAAACTCATCATCCGAACCGAATACAAAGAAAACGGTGCGTATGGTTCAGGCTGGTACACAGGCACCTGTCGTTCAAGAAATCTCAAAGATTTTAAATACGGATATTTTGAGGTCAGTTGCAAAGTCCCTGCAGCACAAGGTTTATGGAGTGCATTTTGGATGATGAACGACTCTATGACAGGCGAATCAAAAAAATATGAAAACGGCTCTGAAATAGATATTATGGAGTCTCCGTATTACAATGACCCAAAAATGCCTGCAAAATTGTATCGCAACACAACAATGCACACAATTCACATTAACGGATACGGCGACGGGCATCGTTCAAAAGTTTCAAAACAGTACGAAGTTCAACAAAATATGTATAAAACTTTTAACACTTACGGTGTTCTTTGGACTGAAGACGAGTATGTGTTTTATATAAACGGAAAAGAAACTTGGAGAACAAATTTCGGCGTATCTCAAGTACCCGAGTACTTGTGGCTTTCGGTTGAAATTGCAGGAGAAAACGATAGTGCAAATCCTTACAACAAAAACAACAAATTCTGTTTTTCGGGTGAAATAGAGAAAAACGACAAAAACATATTTCCTGCCGACTTTGAAGTTGACTATGTAAGAGTTTATCAATTCAAATAAAAATTTGAATAAAAAATGCCCTCACTGTTTGGACTTATTAAAAGCTCAACAGCAGGGCTTTCTTGTTTTTTATTTTTTATATTTTCCGACGGCTTTTGCGAGAAAGTGCAGTGAAGTGCGTAAGAAATAATATTTACCCGTCAACAATGAACATTATATTTGACCGCTGTTTATGTTTTTATACACTTAATAAAACAATTAAATTTATTTTCATGGGAGTAATTTCAAAATGAACATCAGAATAGCAGAAGAAAAAGATATATCGCAAATCATTGAATTATTAGGTCAAGTGCTTCAAATTCACGCAGATATAAGACCTGATATTTTTATTCCCGACACAACGAAATACACAAGCGACGAACTTAAAAAAATGCTGAAAGATGAATCAAAGCCGATTTATGTTGCAACAGACGAAAACGATATGTGCTTGGGATATGCCTTTTGTCAATTAAGGGAGCAACCATTCTCAAATAATATGGTACAATTCAAATCACTTTTCATAGATGATTTATGTGTTGATAAAAAAGCAAGATGTCAGCATATAGGAGAAAACTTGTTTGAATATGTAAAAAATGAAGCAAAAAAAATGGGGTGTTATGAAATAACTCTTAATGTATGGGAGGGAAACACTTCGGCAGAAAGATTTTATGAAAAAATGGGACTTAAAACAAAAGAAAGACAAATGGAATATATATTATAATTGATAAAATGCATCATAAAAATAAATCGCATTTAAAAACCCCCTGTAATAAACAGGGGGCTTTCTTATTTTTTTATAATTTTTTTAAATTTTTCGACTTTATTTTCGAGACTTTTCCAATTTTTCGGATAACGGAATGAAAAATCAATGATATTAGGCTTAATGAGTACGCCTTTTTCACGGGTAAATGAAGTAAAACTTGACTTGCCGTGATATCCGCCCATTCCGCTTTCGCCTACACCGCCGAACGGCATTGAACTCGACACAATATGAAGTACCGTTTCGTTTACACAACCGCCGCCGAATTGGAGTTCCTGAAGCACTTGTTCTCTGTTTACTTTACTTGTAGTAAACAAATAAAGTGCAAGCGGTTTCGCCTTTTCTTTGAGTGATTTAATAAGGCTTGAAAGTGATGTATATTCTATTATCGGCAAAATCGGTCCGAAAATTTCCGACTGCATTACGGGATGATTTTCGTCATCAAGTTCGAGAAGTGAAAGTTCTATCTGTCTTGTTTCAGGGTCAGACTTTCCGCCGAAAACAACATTTGCACCGTCAAAATAGCCGACAAGTCTCTTGAAATGATTGTCATTTATGATTTTAGGCAAATGCTCCGTACTCAAACCGTTTTCGCCGTATGTGCTTAAAAGTTCTTCTTTCATTTTTTTAACAAGTTCGTCTTTGACGCTTTTATGCACATAAACATAGTCGGGTGCAACACAGGTTTGACCTGCGTTTATGGATTTACCCCATATAATTCTCTTTGCGGCAACATCTAAATTTGCAGTGGAGTCAACAATGCACGGACTTTTACCGCCGAGTTCAAGAGTAACGGGTGTAAGGTGTTCAGCGGCTTTTTTCATTACAACTTTTCCGACATTTACACTGCCCGTAAAGAAAATGTAGTCAAATTTCAAATCGAGAAGTTTTGCGTTTTCCTCTCGTCCGCCTTCAACGACTGCAACATATTCGTCGTCAAAAGCAATGTCCAAAACTTTCTTGATTACGGCTGAAGTGTGTTTTGCGTATGCCGACGGTTTAACAATGGTACAGTTTCCTCCTGCGATTGAACCAATTAGAGGCACAAGCGTGAGTTGGAAAGGATAGTTCCACGGCGACATAATCAGCACTACGCCGTACGGGTCGTGATATATTTTCGACACACCCGGAAATTGATACAAATCGGAAAATACATACTTATTTTTCATCCAGCCTGCCAAATGTGCTATTGTATAATCTATTTCTTTTTCAACAAAATTTATTTCTGTCAAATACGCTTCCACAGTGCTTTTATTGAGGTCTTTTTTAAGCGCTTTGAAAATATCGTCTCTGCAAATCTTAACTGCGTTTTTCAGTTTTTTTAACTGCTCCATACGAAATTCATAACTTTTTGTTACTCCGCTGTTATAAAAATCAAGTTGACTTTTATGTAATTTATCGTATTCTGTCATACTGTTCACCCTTTTTCGTGTATTTTAAATTTATATATTTTAATGATATTATAACCACTTTCTATTGTCAACAAACCTAAAAATGTCGCAATATTTCAATATTTTTGTTAATTTTTTACTCTTTGTTTGTCATATAAATGTCAATGCCGAAACTAAAAAATCAATTATTTAAACCGAATTTTCAAAAAACTGCTTAAATAAATTGTTAAATCATTCGCAATATGGCATGATTTTTATATCATTTATTTTAGAAATAAACAGTCTGTCGGTCAAAATTCAGCCCTAAATAGTAAAAATTGAATGTTCGATTTAAAAAAATTCACAAATTGTTTTCTTTTTCTGATTTTCACTGTACTCATTTTCAAAAGTTGAAATAAAAAAACGAGTATAGTAAAATATATTTGATAATAGTTTTCAAATTGCTCCCAAATGACAATCGAAAATTATTAAAATAAAGTATAAATTTTCTTAAATATCGGTGGTTATTTGTATGACAGTATTAAGTTCATGTTCAGACGACAAACAAAACAACGAAAATCAAGGCAATTACTCAATTGCAACTCATTATGATATTCGCTATAACGGAGAACATGTAGATTATATTAAAACAGAAAACGATACTTCGGAATTGACATTGGAAATGACTTATCAAAGCACAATTCCTTTCACTTTGGAATTCGGTATGATTGATAACTTTGAACAAAGACAGATTAAAGTAAAAGAAGGAAACGAATTTCAACAAGACACTGTTTTTAGAATTACCCTGCCCGAAACAGGTGAAGAGTTCAAAACAAATAACATTACGGTACAAATCAATAAATTAGGAAACAAATATCACAATTTGATTTTTTGGATTAAAAACAATACAACTCTCCAAAATCACAGCATACGCGGATATCATTTTTTAAGATTAAATATAAACGGCGATAAAAGTGCTCTGAACAAACCCGACGATGACACAACATTACCTTTTACAAACAATGTAGAAAAAGAAGTGTTCTTAGAATTAAATCCGTCTGTTGATAAAAAAGGAAAAAATATTGAGTGTGAACTTCAATTCAACATTGATAAAATATATGAAGGTGAAAACTATTACGAATCTTATAAAAACAATTTATGCAAAAAAAATGAACTTTGCTGTAATGGTTTTGGAAAACAATAAATTATTGGAAATAAACGGTTCAAAAAAATTTGCTTTCAGTTCAACTACAATAGAAAAAAACGGAAAAATCAAATTTTCGGCAAAATCAAACACTCTCAAAAATGAAGAGCTTGTATTTGTAGCAGTACCGTATCCTTTTATAAACTATGAAACCGCAGAACGCTACCAGATACTGGCATATAACAGTATTCCATATTATCAATATAAATTTGACGTAACATTTGAATTATCTTAAAAAGAAAGATAAAATTATGTCATACAAAAAATTTAAAACAATTCAAAAACACAGAGGTGTCAATATTGACACCTCTGTGTTTTTTCCATTAAATATCAACTTCCTGATAGTTGCTTTAAAAATGTTTTGTTTGAAATTTTTATTGAATTTTAGATATTTTTTATTGACAAACGATAAATTTTAGTGTATAACGGTGTTGTAAAGAAAATCAAAGCACTTCAAAAAACATTTTTTAACGGAGGTTGTTTTTATGAAAAGCAAACATTCAATCAAAATCAGTCTTTTTATTATAGGAATATTTTGGGCAGGTGCAGCGTTTCTCGCCGTATTTGCTCCGTACTTTTTCAAAAACATATACCCGACCATGTATGACAGGCCGAGTTTTGCACCCGTATTTTTAACGGTTTGCATATATATTGCAATGCCAATCGGTGCAGCGACGCTCGTTTCATTGACGGCAATTTTAAAAAACATTGAAAAAGGATTTGTTTTTGAAAGAAAAAATGTCGCATATATGTCAAACATAAGCATTTGTTGTTTCTTGGCGGCAGTTGAGTCTATGGCAGTCGGAACAATCCACTATTCTGTATTAATTTTCGGTTTAATGGCTTTTTTAGGCGGTATTATCATTCGTGTGATAATGAATGTATTTGACAAAGCAATAGAAATCAAAGAAGAAAACGATATGACGATATAATTTTAAGGAGTAAGTATGATAGTAGTAAATTTAGATGTTATGCTTGCAAAAAGAAAGATGAGTTCGGGCGAACTTGCCGAAAAAATAGGAATTACACAGGCTAATCTGTCTATTTTAAAAACAGGAAAAGCAAAGGCAATTCGTTTTTCGACTCTCGACGCAATTTGCAAAGCACTTGAGTGTGAAGTCGGAGATATTTTAGAGTACAGGGAGGAATAAAAATGGAAAACAATTCAGATATAATTTCTTCAAAGATATTGAAAACCAAAGTAAGTGATTTTTGGTTTACCGTTTCGACAATTATTTTTTGTTTTGCCACATTTTACATTGCATTTCAAACTGTTTTTGAAGTGGGAATATGGGGAACAATCACGCTGTCGGCATATATTATAATTGCAAAAATATTTTTCGACACAAAGAAAATAAAGAAAAATATGCTTATCAGAAACATTAGTTTTGTGTGCCTTTTGCTGAGTGTTTTATCTTTTTCGCTAAACTCTGCATTTATTTTTTACAAATATGTTATATGTATAGTTTTGTTTATGATTTTCGCCTCGACATACTCCGAAAACTCGCCCGACAGCACGAACGGATATATGCAGATTTTCAAAACAATTCAAATATCAATTTCAGGACTTTTTTCAAATTTAAAAGACGCTTTCAAATCATTCATACCGAAAGAAAACGGAAACAAAAGCAACAAAACAAAAAAATTAAAGGAAGTTGCAATAGGCATAGCAGTCGCATTGCCGTTGTGCGTTATCGCAATCGTACTTCTTGTTTTAAGCGACGACGCTTTCAGTTCACTGCTTAACAAATTGTTGTTAAATGTTGAATTATCGTTCAATTTTGCAAGCGTCGTACCGTCATTGCTTATGAGTGCAATATTGTTCCCGTTTGTCGCATCGTTTTCTTTCAGTATAAAAAACTCAAAAAACAAAAATAAAGATAAAAACCTGAAAAACAAAATGCAAAAAGTTGCACCTACCGTTGTGAAAACAATTATGGTACTGTTGCTTGCAATTTACTTCGTGTATCTTTTTTCTCAACTTGCCTATTTCTTTTCTGCATTTAAAAATATTTTACCTGAAAATTACCGTTTCACCTATTCGGAATACGCAAGAAAAGGATTTTTTGAAACAACCGTTCTCGCAATTCTAAACATTTCGGTAATGGCTTTTTCACTCATTTTTACAACAAGAAACGGCAAAAAAGTTGACAAGACAGTGAAAATTCTTTCCTGCATAATGTGTGGTTTCACGGCACTTTTTGTTGTAACTTCCATTTCAAAAATTGCAATGTATGTAAACAGATACGGTTTAACAGAGCGTCGTTTCGCCGCTGCAGTTTTTGACCTGATGCTCATTTTGTGCATAGTTTTGTTTGTAGTTCATCTGTTTGCACCGAAAGTTCCGTACGCAAAAATTTTGATTGTAAGTTGTATGCTTGTCGTTTCACTCATCTTTTTTATCAGCCCGGCAAAAATCATTGCAATCTACAACACCGAGCAGTATTTGAACGACAATATCAAAACAATAGACATTGACCACTTGGACAGTTTAGGTGCAGATGCCGTTGTACAACTTGAAAAACTTGCACTCAAACCGAAAAAACCAAACGACCTGATTTCTTATCAATATCAAGCAGACGCAAGACGAAAACTCGCAAATACATTCTACGGCAAAGAGTATGTATATTACAGCAATGACGAAAATGACGGAGAAAAGTTTAAATATGACTCTCACGGCACTTTCAATCTGTCAAAATACAAAGCAGTAAAAGTTTTCCAAAGAAATGAAGAAATGATAGAAGAAATATCCGCCGACCCTAATGAAACGGAAGTAAGTTTATATTACTGACAACAAATGAAAAAGCGTTCGTTTTTACGAACGCTTTTTGTGTTTTATTTGACTGTTTTATTCTGCAAACAAATTTAACAACGGTGTAAAATAAACACAAAGGAAAATCCACAGTTTTCTTTTAAGCGAAATCTTAAAATCGAAAAAGTAGTTTTTAAGACTTCCCGCATTTTCAAGAACAAAATCTCTGTCAATCTTAAATCGGGATTTAAACTGTCTTACAGTCACTAAATAGACCATATTCGTAAGGTTGATGTCAACTCTTTTTTTGACCTTTTGAGTTTCATTTGCCGAAACATTTTGCACTGTTTTTTTCGCACCTAAACACGCAGTTTTGATATTTTCCTTAAACGGACACTTTGTCATACTGTTTTTGTGTTTAATGTAATTATAGAGTTTTTTATGCACAAAACACGCCTTTTCAACATGGTTCATATATTGAAAATTAAAAAGCATATCTTCGCACATAAAAACTTCCGTATCAAATCTCAAATTATTTTTATCTATAATCTCTTTTTTGAGCAATTTATTCCACGCATAACCCTCAAAATGCCCTATTTCAAACAGAGAAAGTTTTGCCATTTCGCAATCGGTAACCACTGTTTTATTGCTTTTTTCATTTTTGAATGAACAAACGGCAATATCGCAATCGTATTTTTCCAAATCGCCGACAAGACGGGTGTAAATATCTTTTTCAACCGTATCGTCAGAGTCAACAAAAGCAACATATTTGCCCTTTGCCATCGAAATACCTTTATTTCTTGCAAATGACAAACCTAAATTGTCATACTCTTTACCGAGTTTCACTCTATTGTCTTTTAACAAATATTCTTCACAAATCTTCAAACTGCCGTCAGTCGAAAGGTTGTCAATCAAAATAATCTCAACATTTTCATAATCCTGATTGATGATACTGTCAATACAATCTTTTAGATATTTTTCAGAATTGTGTATGGGGACTATCAAACTGAGTAAAGCATTGCTCATTTGCACTTTCCTTTGAATTTTTAAAAGATTTTACTTTTAAATTATAACCTTTAAAGAATTTTATGTCAATCAAACATAATTTTATGCCAAATAAAAAACAAGACAGTAAGAACAATACCGTCTTACTGTCTTGATGATAATTAATAATTTTCTTTTCTGACTTCAAAATAACTTTGAGGATGATTGCAAACAGGACAAATTTCGGGTGCTTTTTTACCCATTACCAAATGTCCGCAATTTCTGCACTCCCACATTGTTTCTTCGCTTTTTTCAAAAACTTTTTGCATTTCAACATTTTCAAGAAGTGCACGGTAGCGTTCCTCGTGTGCTTTTTCGATTTCAGCAACCATTCTGAACCTTTGTGCTATCTCGTCAAAGCCCTCTGCCTCTGCTTCTTCGGCAAATGTTTTATACATATCTGTCCACTCATAATTTTCGCCTTCAGCGGCAGCCGCAAGATTTTTTGCCGTATCTCCGAGTTCTCCGAGTGCTTTGAACCACAATTTTGCGTGTTCTTTCTCATTGTTTGCAGTTTGCTCAAAGATTGCCGCTATTTGCTGATAGCCCTCTTTTTTTGCAACGCTTGCAAAATATGTATATTTGTTTCTCGCCTGACTTTCGCCTGCAAATGCTGCGAGCAAATTAGCCTCTGTTTTTGAACCTTTTAAATCCATACTGCACCTCCGATGCGACTGATAAATCAATTCAATTTAAAAATAAATATAAAACATTTTGAAAAGTAAATTAAAACATTTAAAAACCGTGTATTACCTTTTTCTATTTTGGCAACACGCTGCAAAACAGTTCACTGAACTGTTTTTCCCAAATCAAAGATTTGGAGCGTCTTGGCAAGAGATGAGGCTTTCACACTTTTTGATTAACCAAAGTATCTTTTAAGAAGTCCCTCAAATGCTTTACCGTGTCTTGCCTCATCTCTTGCCATCTCGTGTACTGTGTCATGGATAGCGTCAAGACCTGCTTCTTTAGCAAGACGGGCAAGGTCTGTTTTGCCTTGAGTTGCACCGTTTTCTGCTGCTACTCTCATTTCAAGGTTTTTCTTTGTTGAGTCTGTCAAAACTTCGCCGAGCATTTCAGCAAATTTTGAAGCGTGTTCTGCTTCTTCATAAGCTGCTTTTTCCCAATAAAGACCAATTTCAGGATAGCCTTCACGGTGTGCAACTCTTGCCATTGCAAGATACATACCTACTTCTGTGCATTCGCCGTTGAAGTTGTCACGAAGACCTTGTACGATTTCTTCTGAAACACCGTCAATAATTCCTACTTTATGTTCAGCAGCCCAAGCGAGTGCATCGCTTTCTCTAACTGCCATTTTTGCCTTACAGATAGGGCAGATTTCAATAGGTTCGTCACTTTCGTATCCGCATACCGGACAATAATATTTCTTTGCCATAATAAAAAACTCCTTTAAATTTTAATTTAATTATTTTTACTGCACTCGGCACAAATGCCGGTACAGCTGAAATCTTTCACATCGACCTGAAAATCTTCAAGCCCGCTTACTTTTTGAGCCTGTATTTCAAAATCGAAAACTTTTTTACAATTTTTACAATAGAAATGACCGTGAAAATCAATTCTGGCGTCGTACCTGACGCAATTTTCGTCTGCCGCCAAAGGAACTACAAGTCCTTTCTCCATCAGCGATGAAAGAGCGTTGTAAACAGTGGTTTTTGAAAAAGAAGGGTTATCTTTGACAACTGCTTCATATATCTCGTTTACACAGGGATGAATGCGATTGTCGTACAGAAACTGATAGACTGCTATTCTCTGTGGCGTCGCCCTAATCTTTTTTTCACGAAAAATTTCCAAAATTTTTTCGCTTTTCACAAATCTCTCTCCTTATTTAATTTGTAATTATTACTACTTTGTATTGATTACAAATTATTTATACCATATATTATTTTATTTGTCAATATCTTTTTCGATTATTTTTTAAAGAATTTCAAAAAATATAATTGCAAAGTGATTTGCAAATAAAAAAGGAGAGTATGAAAAAATGAAAATGAGTAAAAAACAAGAAAAAATTATGCGAGGCGTCGGTGTTGCAATGGCAGTCGGCTCGGTAATAGCCGCATCTGCCTCTGCAATGGGAAATGCTGACGGAAAAACTAAAAAGGCTGTCAAAAAAGCCGCAAACAATGTTGCTCAATTTGTCAGCGATGTAACATCTTTTATGTAAAAAAACGCCGACACCAAATGCAAAACAGCACAGCGAAACACGCCTGTCCGTCTTGCCGATGGTGTGGCGCATACATACTGCCGTAAAACCTACTGCAATTTTCTCTTGATTTTGATATTGTTATTTTATGATTATATTATAATGTATAGTAAATACCATTTATTATATTTATCTACATTTTAAAACCGTACATAAAGCACTCATTTATTTTTTGCAAATTCAAATACAATATCACACCTTTATTGTACCATATTTTTTTGCATTTTCAAGTCTTCCGTTTACTGCAATTTCACTCTGGAATTTTTCCTTTGCATCGCCGTCAAGAAAAACAGAATATTCTTTATTTTTAGAAATTGCCGCAGAAACTATTGCAACACTGTCATAGTCGTATCGAGGCATAAACGAAGCAACTATATTTTCACTTCCGTCAACAATCGAAAAGCGTGTGTTTTTCTTCTGTGATTTCTTTAAATCATATAATACGGAGGTTTGTTCGGCGTTTTTAAAAACATCAAGATTTGAGCCGACGGCAAAGCAGATGCCTCCGTTCAAAGAATATTCGTTTGCCGTCAACGGACTGTTTGACTTTTCTGTACTTAAAATGAGAGTTCCGCCGCTCATATTAAAACTGCCCGTAGTTGAAACCGAACTTTTTTGTGATTTTATATTTATCGTACCGCCGTCAATATTTATTTGAGCATCATTTTGCGCCGTTGCGTATATACCCTCTGCATCAGACGAAAAGTCATAGTATCCGCCCGAAACCGAAACTCTTTTGGCGTCGAGAGAAGCGTGCGTACTTTCTATATTAAAAACTCCTCCGCTTAAATTCAACAAATCGAGCGAACTAAAACCGTTTTTAGCCGTTTTTATATTGAACTTTCCGTTTGAAATATTTATATCTCCGTCGCACTGTACAGCATTTGAATACGAATTCAAATTTAAAACGCCATTGTTGATTGATACTGTTTTATTTGCTCTGATTGCAATACTGTCTTCATCTTTTTCACTGCAATCAATATTTATCGTGCCTTTTTTAATGTTGATGATTTTATCGGAATATACACCCGTTTTTCCGCATTTTATCGTCGTTTCGCCGTCTAAAAATGTCACGGACTGTTCGCAGTTCACACCGTCGTTTGCAGACGCAATATCTGTAATTCCGCTTGAAAACACTACATTTTTATCGCTTTCAATTCCGCCTTTATACTCCGTTTTTCCTTTTCCGGCAAAAGTTACGGGTACGCTCGTTTCAACACAATATTCGGATTTTCCTGCAATGACTTTGTTGTAACTGCCGTCGGACGAAATGATATATACTTTTTTGGCATCATCAATTTTTATCGGCGAACTGTCGTATTTTTTAATTACGGCATTGTCAAAAACTATTTTCACTTCTTTTTCAGGTGCACGGCACACAATTTTGCCATTTCCCAAATTCCCGCTGAAAATGTATGTTCCTTCTTTTTTTATCGTCAAAACATTTTCATCTTTTTTAATTCCGGAGCCGTCAATATTTATATCATTTTCAAAAAAGCCTATTTTTGTTGCCTTTTCTTTGTCGTACTCAACATTTACATCGGAATTGTCATACGCAACAACAGAGGAAATTGTACTTGTGTTTGTTGTACTGCATCCTGCAAAGGCGGCGCCGATTACAACACCCATAATAATACAACTGATTTTTTTAACCATCTTAATTCACCTAAAATCCAAAAAACTGATATTTCTGACTTTATCTGCTCTATATGTGTAATTATAAATTCAATGAATTAATTTAAGTGTAATTTTTTAATAATATTTTGTAAATTAATTTATGAATTATGGCAATAACACTTAACTTTTCCTTTAAAATAGTTTATATTATTATCTGTAAAAATAATTTAAAGCCAAGAATTAAAGGACAATTATGAAAAGATTTTTAAGCATTTTTTTGGCAATAGTAATCATATTTTCTTTTGCGTCATGCAAAAGCGAAAAAAACGAAAATAATACAAACATTTCCCAACAAACTCAAAGTCAGACCGAAAGCAAAAACAGAATTACTGCACAAGACGACACAAAAGACGAAAGTGAAACTTCGTCAAAAGACGAAAAACAATCCTCTGCAAGTTCTGATAAGAGCAAAACAAAAAACGACAAGAACAACAGTTCAAATACAAATGCATCAAAAAAGCCTGACAACAACAATAATAGTGGTTCACAGAACAACACTCAGGCGAACAGTGAAGTAACAGGAGAAACACAAAAGCCCGAGCAAGAGTATATTTACTGCACGGTTGAAATTGACTGTTCGGACATTGTTAAAAACAAAGACAGATTTAACGAAAAGCAACAAGTTTTTTACGACAGATATGTTGACGGCAAAAGAACAATTTTAAGTCCCGTAACGGTAAAAGTAAAAAATAAAAGTTCCGCTTACAAGGCAACTGAACTCGCCTGCAAACAAAACGGAATAAAAATGACAAAGAAAAACAGCGGATTTGGTATATACATAGTAGGATTTGACGGAATTAACGAAAAAATGTTCGGAAAAACAAGCGGATGGATTTACTATGTGAACGGGAAATCGCCGAGTTTCAGTTGCAGTGCTTACGAACTGAAAGACGGCGACAAAGTTTCATTTGTATATACCTGTAACGGATAAAAATTATTTTTTACAAATATAAAAGATATTTTCTGTTCTTTTATTAATGTTCAATTTGTCAGTACAGATATATCAGGTGCAAAAAGACCGCTGAAATTTAACATTTCGGCGGTCTTTAAATTTTAATTATAAATTAAACAAAAACAATTAGTCTTGTTTTTCACGGCAATATTTGTTTGGAATGTTTTACAAGTACATCCACAACATCATATATCGTTTCTCGGTCTTCGGGAGTGAGTTTTGCAAGTTTTTCGTCAAGCAAAGAGTTTTTTACAACATATCCATTTGTAACAACATCTGCCAAAGCCATATCTGCCGATATATCCAAAGCATTCAAAATTTTCAGAAATGTCTCAAGCGACGGTATTTTTTCTCCACGCTCGACCATTCCGATATAATTTGCCGTTAATCCTGTTTTTTCTGCCAAGTCTTCCTGTCGCAGTTTTTTCGCAAGTCTGTATTTTCTGATATTTTTACCGATTGTACCGAGTTTCATAATATCACTTCCCATAGTGTGTTGTAACAACTATTAGTATAGATTAAGAAACTCAATATATACACTAACTAACAGGAAGAAATAATAACTATCAGTAATGATTTTTTGCCTGATTTATGATATAATGCTTCATAAAGAGGCGAATTTTAAAATGATACCTAAAACAACAGCAACATTTATAGGACACAGCGAATGTTACGGAATAACAAAAGAACAAATAAAACAGTCTGTTTTAACGCTGATTGACAACGGTGTAACTGACTTTTTGTGCGGTGGTCAGGGCAAGTTTGACAATATGTGTGCAAGATGCGTTTATGAATTAAAAAAAGATTTTCCGAATATAAAAAATCATCTTATCATACCGTATCTGTCATTCAAAATAAACGACAAAGAAATTTACGACGACATACTGTTTCCCGAAGGTTTTGAAAAATATCATTTCAAAAAAGCGATACCTATGAAAAACAACTTTTTAGTTGATAACTCGAAATATGCCGTTTGTTATATCACACACGATTGGGGAGGCGCCGCAAAAACTTTTCAGCGAGCGAAAAAGAAAAATCTTAAAATCATAAATTTGGCAAACAAAAACGCAAACGGCAGTTAAATTCCCGAAACGCAAATTATTTTTGTACAGACAAAAAATTTTATTTATAAACTTATCAATAATCAAAAAAATAAAACACCCGTCGTTAAATACAACGATGGGTGTTTTGGCGTCCCGTAGAGGAGTCGAACCTCCGACCTACTGCTTAGGAGGCAGTCGCTCTATCCTACTGAGCTAACGAGACATATATTTCAACCGTTTATAAAAGCAGCGAGAAAAAGAAAAAACAGCCTTGTCAAAAAGACAGGCTGTTCTGGTGACCCGGACGGGAATTGAACCCGTGTTACCGCCGTGAAAGGGCGGTGTCTTGACCGCTTGACCACCGGGCCGTATATGGTGGCTGTAACTGGACTTGAACCAGTGACACTGCGGGTATGAACCGCATGCTCTAGCCAACTGAGCTATACAGCCATATTGCCGATTACTCAAATGCAAGCAAAATTATATACTATAAATTCGCATTTGTCAACACTTTTTTCTCATTATTTTTAATAAAATTTAATTATTCATAATTATTATCCCAAAAACTCATAAAAAACCGTTTTTTAACGCAATTTTTATTAAAAAGTGCCTCAAATATGAATTGCTTGTACAAAAATATACCCTTTGCCATAATTCATATTGCATTATAAGTTCAAATGCGTACAAATGTTTGACACAAAACAAGGTAATATGATAAACTATTACAAAAGAAAAGGAGAATGTTCTATGAAAAACATTTCCGACAAGCAAAAAGAAATATTTGAATACATTAAAAATTTTATAGAAGAAAAAGGCGTTGCTCCGTCTGTAAGGGAAATTGCAAACTCGGTCGGCTTGAAATCGGCGTCAACGGTGCAGTACCATCTGAACGCTTTGGAAGACGCAGGTTTGATTGAGCGGGACCCTCTTTTAAAGCGTACTATCCGTCTTTGTTCACAAAGCACAAAAATCAATCGTGTACCGCTCATTGGCACAGTCACGGCAGGCAACCCGATTTTAGCATTTGAAGAAATTGAGGACTACATAGCCTACACGGCAAATGTTTCAAACGACAAAAAATTGTTTGCTCTGAAAATCAAAGGCGAGTCAATGATTAACGCTGCCATACTTGACGGCGATATTGTCATAGTTGAACAAACACCCGTTGCAAAAAACGGCGACATTGTTGTTGCTCTGATTGAAAATGAAGCAACGGTAAAGCGTTTTTATAAAGAAAACGGTCATTTCAGACTTCAGCCCGAAAACGATTTATTTGAGCCGATTATAGTAAACGACTTGTCAATTTTAGGGAAAGTCATTGCTTGCATGAGATATTACTGATTTCAAAAATATAAATCGAAATCGTGCTGATTTATATACACAAAGTCCGTTATTACAACACTTTTAATTTTATATTTGCAATATATATTTAATAATCTGTTGACCTTTATTAAAACTTATATTAAAATTAAATATAATTATTAATTTTTAAAAAATAAAAACGGTGTTTTGTTGATAAAACACCGTTTTTGTGATATTATTCTATAATATTGATATTTATATAACTATATTACGGAGATGTTTCAAATGAGCGAAAACTGCAATCACGATTGTGCGAACTGCTCTTCAAACTGTGAAGAAAGAAAGACTGACAAAAAGTCTTTTTTGAAACCTTTAAACAAATACTCAAAAATTAAAATTGTTATCGGCGTTGTAAGCGGTAAAGGCGGGGTCGGAAAAAGTTTTATCACCTGTGCTCTTGCCTCTGCCTGTGCTAAAGCAGGACTTAAAGTCGGAATACTTGACGCCGATGTTACAGGTCCGAGCGTTCCGAAATCTTTCGGTATCAAAACAAGGGCTATGCAGGACAACACAGGTCTTTTGCCGACAGTTACCGAAAACGGAATTAAAATAATGAGTATCAATTTACTCCTTGAAAACGAAAACACACCTGTTGTTTGGAGAGGTCCCGTTATCAGCGGTCTTATCGAACAGTTTTGGACAGATGTAAATTGGGGCGAACTTGACTATCTTTTTGTAGATATGCCTCCCGGCACAAGCGATGTTGCACTGACTGTTTTTCAAAGTCTTAAAACAGACGGAATTGTAATAGTTTCAACACCGCAGGAACTTGTTAAAATGATAGTTGAAAAAGCACTCAATATGGCAAATATGATGGACATTTCCGTACTCGGAATTATTGAAAATATGAGTTATTTTGTCTGCGACGAATGCGGTAAAAAACACTACATTTTCGGAAAAAGCAACACTGACGACATTGCAAAAGAGTTCGGTATCCCCCTGCTTGCAAAAATTCCGTCAAGACCTGAAATCAGAAAACTTGTTGACGAAGGCAAAATCGAACAGGCTGAAATTGAAGAACTGAACGATTTTGTTGACGCACTTACAAAATAAAAGAGGAACAGAAAAATGGCTAAACGAGATAACTACATTTCTTGGGACGAATATTTTATGGGAATTGCCGTACTGTCTGCACAAAGAAGCAAGGACCCAAGCACACAGGTCGGTGCTTGTATCGTAAACCAAGAGAACAAAATAATGAGCGTCGGCTACAACGGTTTTCCGTGGGGCTGCGGCGACGACGATTTTCCGTGGGAGCGAGAGGGCGAAAACACAAAATACCCTTATGTATGCCACGCAGAACTGAACGCCATACTAAACGCAGGCGGAAGAAATCTCAAAGACTGTAAAATATATGTAGCACTTTTCCCGTGCAACGAGTGTGCAAAAGCAATCATCCAATCGGGAATTAAAGAAGTTATCTACATTTCCGACAAATACGCCGACTCGCCGTCAACAATCGCAAGTAAAAAGATGTTGAATGCAGCGAGCATCAAACTCACTCAGTTTAAAAGTGAAAAAAGCCATATCACACTGTCTTTAAATGTTGAGGATGTATGATGCAAGTCGATATTTATGATTTTGACAAAACAGTCGTTCCTTTTGACAGCGGTTCAAAATTTACAATATACTGTCTTTTGCATTATCCGTGGTGTATCATATATCTCCCGATAGTATTTGTTGCGTCTGTTTTGCTTTTTTTGAAAATAATAGACCTTAACAAATTTAAAAAAGTGTGCTTCCTTTTTTATGCCCTTGTGCCTAAAAAACAAGCAGTTAAAAACTTTTGGGACAAATACGAAAAAAGCGTATTTACATGGTTCAAAAAGGAAAACAGAAAAAGGTACGCCGTTGTCATCTCTGCTTCTCCCGACTTTTTACTTGAAGAAATAGCAAAGAGAAAAGGCATTGAAATTGACTGTCTGCTATGCTCAAAATTCAGTAAAAACGGCGTTTTAATCGGAGAAAACTGTAAAGGCGAAGAAAAAGTCAACCGTTTTTATAATGCATTTGATAAAGAAAAAACTCAAGTTGTTGATGTTTACTCGGACTCAATGCTCCACGACAAACCGATTTTTTCTTTAGGTCAAAACTGTTTTCACATTGTAAACGGCTCAAGAATAAAATTCAATTATAAAAAGGCTTATGCAAATGAAAAATAAAAACATACTTGTAATCGTATCTTTGGTTTTGGTTTGCGTCGTACTTTTCGGAGTTATGATTTTTCACAACGAGAAAAAAAAGAAGTTTGAAAAAGAAAACCCCGTAACATACGAAACAACAACCGAAAAGGAAGAGCCGACGGTACTTTTTGCAGAGTTTCCCGACGAAGAAATTAAACTGTACCGAAAAGGCACTTTTGTGACAATCAACTACAAGGGTACCGAAAAAAATCTCAGCGAATGGAACAATTTAATAACAAAAGAAAATTCAGAAACATACTATTTGGATATTGACAACGACAAGAAAAAGGAAGTCGTATGCAAAGCGTATGCCGGAAAGGAAGAATTTTCAAACAAAGATGTTTATGATATATATATTGTAAATATCGACTTTTTGGCTGACGGCACACCGAATATTACGACAAAAGTTATAAATCGTTACAAAGCAAAAAATGTTATTAAAGCAAGAATTTTGCAGGAACTCAGTCAAATTCAATCATTACCCGACACTTTGCAGTTCTGTCTCGGCGACATAAACAGTTTTATCAAATACGATGAAAAAACGGGTATTGCACAGACGAAGTACGCAACATTTATCAAAACGCCCAAAACCGACGACGGAAAAACGGCTACATTGCTGAATTGGTCGAGAGGCGGAGTGTATTTCACGGTTGATGCAAAAACAGCTATCATTACCGTAACAATAGATGTGCTTGCAAAATTCAAAGAATTTGAAGAACAAAAGTATATAGGACAACTGAAGTACGATTTGAGCATCACTCCTACCGATATAGGAATTAAATCGAATTCAACGGCATTTACCACAACTGACGAGTTAAAAGCAAAAGCACCAAACGGTGCCGTAAGAGATGTTAAGGATTGGGATGTTCTCGTAAGAAACAAAGCGTATTCCGAAAGTGCCGCCAACGGTTCTTTTGAATTTTCAACAAAATTGAACGATAAAAAAGACATTACGGTAAATGAAAAAGACGCTTTGTCAATCTGGAGAATTATGGTCAGAGAAGACAAAGTTCAAATTGTTTCAAAAAAACCTTTCGACGAAAACACAATTACAAACAAACAGTACAGTGTTGTGGTCGATGACAGAAATATTGCTGCAAAAGCAGAAGTTTCACAGCGAAACGGTTTTTATATACTTGAAATTAATTTTGATAATGAATATGAAAAAGAGGAAATTTCCGATTTGACAATCAAATTCGGAAAACAGTAGGTGTTAATATTGAAAAAAGCAAATGTATTCATCACGGCAGACTCCCCTTGCGATTTGCCGAAAGATATCACAGAAAAAAGAGAAATTACAATAGTACCGCTCAGCGTACTTCTCGGCGAAGTGTCTTACCGTGACGGAATAGATATTAAGCCGCAGGCAATTTACGACAATGTTTCAAAAACAAAAGTGTTGCCGAAAACTTCAGCCGTGCCTATCGGTCAATACTATGACCTTTTCAAAAAACTGACGGAAGACGGCTCTGAAGTAGTACACATTTCGCTATCGTCGGGTATATCGTCAAGTTACCAAAACGCAGTCAATGCGGCGAGTGAGTTCAGCGGTGTGCATATTGTTGACTCTCGCTCACTGTGTCACGGTTTCGGTCTGCTTGTTCTCAAAGCGGCGGATTTTAGAGATAAAGGCTTGGACGCAAAAAAAATTGCAGACAAAGTGAGAAAACTCGTTCCGAAAACAAGCGCAACTTTCGTAATCAACAATCTTGACTATCTCCACAAAGGCGGCAGATGCTCGGGTGTAACAAAACTCGGCGCAAACCTTTTGGGAATTAAACCCGAAATTGCAGTCAATGCAGAAACGGGAACACTTGATGTTTCTAAAAAGTATCGTGGAAAAATCGACGCAGTTTATAAAAATTATGCAAAAGACATATTGAAAAACAGCGACAAAATGGACAAATCACGAATTTTCATTTCAAATTCGGGTGATGTTTCAAAAGAAACGATAATGTTTGTAAAAGGTCTTTTTGAAGGTACAGGCAAGTTTGAAGAAATCATCATTGCCGACGCTGGCTGTGTAATTTCAAGCCACTGCGGACCAAAAACATTTGCAATTTTTTACATTAAAAAATAATTTTAAATCCAAATCCGATTTTAAAAATCAAAAAAATCACTTAATTATATAAAAAACCATAGGGCAAAGAATCGTCCTATGGTTTTATTTTTTGTATTATTAAATTGAAAAGTTAAATACTGTTTTTTCTTTCACTCACGCAAAAACTCGGCAATGCAATCTCGCTGTAAACGGTGGAAATGACTTCATTTTGAGCAACTCTCGAATATACTCCCGAAAATTTTCCACCGTAAGAAAAAAGTCCTGTCAAATTAAAATACTCTTTAATATCTTCAAAGCCGTTGCCGTCTATGAAGTCGAGGTTTTTGCTTCTGTACGGAGTGATAAATTCCTGAACAATATATTTGTCGTCAAGTTCAAGACAGTTATCAATAAACTCTGCCCATTCTTCGTCGTTTTCGCACTCAACACCTGACAAAACATTTTTCGAGCCGTATGAATCGGTCGGTTTCACTATCCATTTTTTTCTTTCTTTTTTAATTTCGTCTATGTTGATTAATTTATTTTCACGGCTGAGTTCAAATGTTTTGGGAATATGATTTTCAATAAATTCAAGTTCGTCTTTTTCCAAAAACGATGAAGTGAGTTTTGTATTGCACAAAACCTCGAAAAGCGTTTTGGTATGGACAACCTGCGTTCTGAAACTGCCCATAAGACAAACTGCACCGTCCTTTACGGCATTTAAAAATGGCTGAATAAAGTCGTAGTTTTTCATAATATCTGCCGTAACGGCACGGCGATATACAAGGTCAACTTTCATTTTATTCGGTGTTTTTAAAACTCCGTCTTGATACTCAAAATCTCTTATATCGACAATTTCACAATTCAAATTTTTTCTTTCAAACGCCTTTTTAAACTGTTTAAATTCTTCACTCGTTGCATTTTCGGTAAAATCAGTGATGATAACATTTGGATTTTCGACTTTTTTGCCGTAAGTTTCATATATTTTAAGAAATTCGTCAACAAGAGAGTCAAAAAGTTCAAAAGATTTTAACTCATACTCCTTTTCAAACTCGTTGAACACGCCTGTTTTTTTAACAGCCGTAACAAGTTCTCTGTCCTCGTTCATTGCACTTGAGCCGTCTGTATTTATTTCGCAAAACTTAAAATTCATATAGTCAGACGATTTTTCATCTTCATTAAAAAATATATCTATTCTGCTGACGGGAATGACATTTTCATAGCCGTTGTCAAGCAAAATCAATTCTTCAAGTTCTTTTGAAAAGCCGAAAGCTTTGCGAAACTCTGCATTTTCGCAGTATCTTTTTATAACCTTGTTGAAAATTCTGTTTGACATTTCAACAATACTTTTAAATTTTTCCGTTTCTTTTTCAGAAAAAAGTTTTGGCATAAACATTGTATAAACGGCTCTGCCGTGATACTTTGCAGTTGACTCGTTTGTCAAATAATTTCTTTGAACAAGCGCCTGTTTTCTGCACTCTTCTCTGTTTTTATTTGCAGTTTCAAAATACTTCTCATCGAGAAATTTCATCTGTTTCCTCCGAAAATTCATATACGCTTTTACCCGATTTCACACAGTTTTCAAGCAAAAGAATATACTTTTTTTCACTTTCGTTTAAATTGTTTTTCGCATTTTCTATAACAAATTCGGCAAATTGTTTTGCATTTTTTCCGTAAACTTCAGCCTCATAGCCAAAAAGTGCAACCTGTGTTTTTGCATTTTCTATTTCTTTTGTTGTTTTACAGTTTGCAAAATCAAGAAGGCTTTTTACAGTATTTTCACTTGAAAAAATGCCTTTTATAAGCGAACAATACGCAAGTGTAAATTCGACGGGCATACTGTCTGCACTTCGTATTTCTATAAAATTTTTAACTCTCGAATCGAAAAATGCCATTGACAACAAATGGTTTACATTTTCGTCGGTTACCGTTTTGTTTTCAAAAATCTCTCTTGCCGTTTTTTTGCCCGTAAACACTTCTCTTCCGTTTTCAAAAATAAAAATCGGGGAAATATTTGAGTAAAACTCTGCAAGTTTTTCAAAAGAAAAATCGTCGTCAAAAATATTTCTTATAATTCCTGTTCGGGTGTCGTCAACTTTTCGCCAAGCGTCTATTCTCGGGCAATGATTATCTGTTTTTTTGCACTCCGTAACGGGCGAATTTTCGCTGACAAGGTACAAAATCGGCGACAAAACGGAAGCGAGTCTGAGTTTATCAACAAAATCTTTTTCGCTGAAATAATCTATGCTGACTTGTGTTGCACAGGTTTGACGCATCATATATTGAGGTGTGTTGCCGAGACTTTTAAAATAGCCGTTCATCAGGCGATAGCGTTCTTTCGGAATGATTTTGCAATCATCGGCAAGCGAATTTCTGCTGTAACCGTACATTTCAAGCGAAAATCCGTGCTTTTTTAAAAGCGGAGTAAAAACGCTCAAAAAATCATTATATATATTTTCTATCTCTGAAATATTTTCACAAGGGCGAATACTTACCTCAAACTGAGCCGACGGCTCAAGCGTAACAACATAATTTTTGTTGCCGAGTGAGGCAACTCTGTCGCCGAAAAAAGAAACATCTTCAAAAAATGCCGACGCTTCTTCAAGCAAGTTTTCGACGCCGTCATCATAATATACACGCCTGTTTTTCTTTTTGTCCGTGACAAAATGTTCAGTTTCAACGCCGAGTGAAAAGCCGTGTTTTTCCTTAACACCGCTTTTGAACACCGACACTAGTTGTTTTTCCAAATCTGTCATATTTTCTAAATTCCTATCATTACTATAAAAATAATATACACCTCATAAAAATAATTATCAACAGTTTGATACTTTTTTCACCTTTTTGAACAAAAAACATTTTTGCAGATATGTTTTATATAGTTAATCGGCGAATACAGACGAGTAAATTATATACAACAAATTAGTTATAATCGTTTAATTTGCAGTATTTTGCTTTGTTTTGTTCATAAATTATAATATAAATATTTACCGTAAAAGAATGAATTTGTATTTTACACACGCTATAATAATTATATATATTTAAAGGAAAGATGAAATGATAAAAAATCCATACAAAGTTTTAGGCGTGCCTGACGGTGCAGATATGGACACGGTAACGGCGGCGTACAAAAAACTTGCTAAAAAATACCATCCCGATTTAAACCCGAACGACGCATCTGCCGCAGAAAAAATGGCAGAAATCAACTCGGCTTACGACCAAATAAAAAACGGAGAAACGAAAAGCGACTACGGATTTTACGGTCAAAAAACAAGTTCATCGGCGTCGGCGAGCGACTATATGCGTTCTGTTCAGTCGTTTTTAATGAGCGGACAATACGCACAGGCGTTGAATTTGCTTAAAAATATTGAAGACAGAAATGCAAAATGGCACTACTTTGCGGCAGTTGCATACTCCGGACTTCAAAACAGAGAAGAGGCAATCAAAAACGCAAAACGTGCCTGCGAACTTGAACCGTCAAACACCGTTTATCAAAGGGCGTACCAAAGTCTAATAAACGGAGAAAATCCGTCTGATGACTACGACTCTCCTTTCGGAAGTTTTACTTTCGGAGGTTTCGGCTTTCCGTTCGGCAGTTACACATACACAACAAGCGAACAAAACGGACACCGTACAACTCACAGGCGTGGCGGTTGTCTTTCGTTGTTTTTGAAAATATTTTTAATCATTTTGATTATCCGTCTTATAGTCGGCATATTTTTCGGCGGACTTTTCGGAATAGGCAGAAGCAGACGGCCTTCGTACTATTCTCAAGGAAATTCGCAATACAGTCAGTACGGCGACTATGATGATGACGATGATGATACCGCCGAATTTTTCGGCAAAAAAAATACAGATGAAAATTACAGGGGGTAAGTTTTTTTGAAAAACTTTTTCAGAAATCTTGGCTATAAACTTCAAAATTCTCTTGTCGGCAGAAACGGTCCCGACGATTTGTACAGACTGATGAATATCGTTGCACTCATTATAATTATGCTCGATTTATTCATCCGAAACCGTACTGCATCGGCAATTTTGTACATAGTTGCACTCGGACTGATTATTGCATCAATTTGCAGAGTTTACTCTAAAAATGTTTCAAAACGCCGACAGGAAAACTATAAATATGTTGTTTTCAAAAACAAAATAAAAAGCAAGTTCAAACTTCTTTCAGACAAGTGGAAATACAGAAAAACGCACATTTTCAGAACTTGTCCGAACTGTAAAAAAACACTGCGTCTTCCGAAGAAAAAAGGGGAACACACCGTTACCTGTCCTATTTGCAAGACGAAATTCAGCGTGAAAGTGAAATAAAAAATCACATTCAACAATCACGACAAATAAAACTTAATGATTAGTCAAGACCTCCGGCTAAGCCGGAGGCTTGAGTAAGCCCTAGAAGGGCTTTTT
>UQEU01000015.1 GCA_900540085.1 uncultured Eubacteriales bacterium | reverse complement strand
GTTTCTTTACCCACCCCTGGTAGAACCTGGGATTTTATTGCCGCTAAAGCACCAAGAAACAAAAAAGCGAAGAAAAAATCTTCGCTTTTTTTGTTATCCGATTAACTTTTATCGCTTTAAATATTACTGTTTTGAAGTAAGATATTCATCAATAGCTTTAGCGGCTTTTTTACCTGCACCCATAGCAAGAATTACAGTGGCTGCACCTGTTACGGCATCGCCGCCTGCATATACGCCTTCTTTTGTCGTCATTTCATTTTCATCAACAATTATTCCGCCTCGATTGTTTACTTCCAAACCTTTGGTCGTTGATTTAATAAGCGGATTGGGTGAAGTACCGATTGACATAATAACGCAATCAACATCAAGCACAAACTCGCTGTCTTTTTTAGGAACCGGTCTTCTTCTTCCGCTTTCGTCAGGTTCTCCAAGTTCCATTTCAATACATTTAATTCCGCCGACAAAATGGTTTTCATCGGGCAAAATTTCAATCGGATTGCTCAAAAGTTTAAAGATGATACCTTCTTCTTCGGCATGCTCAACTTCTTCGTGTCTTGCAGGAAGTTCATCTTTTGACCTTCTGTAAACAATATATACATTTTCTGCTCCGAGTCTTTTTGCAGAACGGGCAGCATCCATAGCAACATTACCGCCGCCTACTACTGCTACATTTTTTGCATGTTTAATAGGTGTATGACTGTTTGGCAAGTATGCTTTCATCAAGTTTACTCTTGTCAAAAATTCATTTGCAGAATATACGCCGTTTAAACTTTCACCGGGAATATTCATAAATCTCGGCAAGCCCGCACCTGAACCTACAAACACGGCTTCAAATCCTTCTTCCTGCATAAGTTCATCTATCGTAATCGACTTACCTATAACGACATTTGTTTGAATTTTAACGCCGATTTCTTTAAGTCCTTCGATTTCTTTGCTTACAATGGATTTCGGAAGTCTAAACTCGGGAATACCGTAAACCAAAACACCGCCTGCAACATGGAGTGCTTCAAAAACAGTTACATCATAGCCTTTTTTTGCTAAATCGCCGGCACAGGTTAAACTACTCGGACCTGAACCTACAACTGCTACTTTGTGTCCGTTTGAAGTTGGTTTCATCTGTTTTTCCGTACAATGAGCGTTATGATAATCTGCCACAAAACGCTCAAGACGGCCTATTGCGACAGGCTCATTTTTGATACCTCTGACGCACTTGCCCTCGCACTGTGTTTCTTGAGGACAAACTCTTCCGCAAACAGCAGGCAGAGAACTGCTTTTTGCAATAATTTGATACGCTTCTTCAAACTTGCCTTGAGCAACTTTTTGAATAAAAGCAGGAATATCTATTTGAACGGGACAACCGTTTCTGCAAAGCGGATTTTTACAATTAAGGCATCTTTCCGCTTCATTTATAGCCATTTCTTCCGTATAACCGAGAGCAACCTCATCAAAATTTTTATTTCTTACATTAGGTTCTTGGCTCGGCATAGGATTTCTGTCAGGTCTCATATTCGGCATTATTATTCAACCTCCTTTTTAAAAAGGTTACACGATTCTTCTCTTTCAAAAGGTTTATACATTGTGGCTCTTTCCATAGCCTCGTCAAAATCCACAAGATGACCGTCAAAATCGGGGCCGTCAACACAGGCAAACTTCGTTTCGCCGCCGACAGTCAAACGACAACCGCCGCACATTCCCGTTCCGTCAACCATAATGGGATTCATTGAAACAATTGTTTTAACATTGTATTTTTTTGTAACCTGACAAACAAATTTCATCATAATAAGAGGTCCGATTGTAATGACTTGGTCATATTTTTCTCCCGAAACGATAAGTTCTTCAAGAGCGTTTGTAACAAGACCTTTTTGACCGTAACTGCCGTCATCAGTCATAACGACAAGTTTATCAGAACAAGCGTCAAATTCATCTTCTAAAATAAGCAAATCTTTACTTCTAAATCCGATAATAGAGTGAACTTCTGCACCGACAGAATGAAGTTTTTTAGCAATAGGCAAAGCAATGGCACAACCAACGCCGCCGCCTACAATAGCAACTTTTTTCAACCCTTCTGTTTCCGTTGCTTTTCCGAGAGGACCTACAAAATCGTGAATAAAATCGCCCTCATTTTTCGTGTTCAATCTTTTGGTAGCTCCGCCTACAACTTGAAAAATGATAGTAACAGTACCATTTTTTCTGTCATAATCTGCAATGGTAAGCGGTACTCTTTCGCCGTCGTCGTCAACTCTCAAAATAATGAACTGACCCGGCTGCGCTTTTCTTGCAACAAACGGTGCTTCAACAACCATTTTTGTAACGGTTGGGTTTAATTCTTTTTTACTGATTATTTTATACATAAAAAGCACTCCATAATAGAAAGTTCAGCGAAGTATTCAAACAGAATACCTCGCTGAATATTATATTATATACAAAAATTAATGTCAAATTAATTAAAATTCACATTTTTATATATTTTTGTTAAATTCTGTTAAAAATCTACTTCTTCATCATAGAAACAACATTTCAAGAGTTTTGCCATTGTTTCCGGATCGATTGTTCTCGGATTTGAACCTGTGCAAGCGTCTGCAACTGCATTTGCTGCAACATCGTCAAGTTTTTCCAAGAACTCTTTCTCATCAATAATTCCGCCTTCATAATCTTTAATTGACTTAGGAATATCGAGTTGAGCATTGAGTCCGTCAATATGTGCTATGAGAGCATCCACTGTCGGCTCAAGACCGAGGAATTCAGCGATTTCACAATATCTTTTATTTGCTTCAGGTTCTTTAGCGTTATATTTAATAACTTTCGGCAAATACATTGCATTTGCACAACCGTGAACAATATGACCGCCTGAATAAGCAGCACCTGTTTTATGAGCCATTGAGTGAACAATACCCAAAAGAGCATTTGAGAAAGCCATACCTGCAAGACATTGTGCGTCGTGCATATTGTCTCTTGCTTCCATATCGCCGTTATAAGAAGCAACAAGGTCATTTGAAATCATCTTAATTGCATGAAGTGCAAGCGGGTCTGTGTAGTTGCAGTGAAGTGTTGAAACATAAGCCTCAATAGCGTGAGTCATAGCGTCCATACCTGTATGAGCCGTAAGTTTTTTCGGCATTGTCTCTGCAAGGTCAGGGTCAACGATTGCAACATCAGGTGTAATATTGAAGTCAGCAAGAGGATATTTAATACCTTTATCATAGTCCGTGATAACTGAAAAAGCAGTAACTTCAGTTGCTGTACCCGAAGTTGAAGGGATAGCACAGAAATGTGCTTTTTGACGAAGTGTCGGGAAATTGAACGGAATGCAAAGGTCTTCAAACTTTGTATCAGGATATTCGTAAAATGCCCACATTGCTTTTGCAGCGTCAATCGGTGAGCCGCCGCCGATTGCAACAATCCAATCAGGCTCAAATTCCTGCATAGCCTTTGCGCCTTTCATAACAGTTGTAACTGACGGGTCAGGTTCAACGCCTTCAAAAAGTTTTACTTCCATTCCGCCTTCTTGCAAATATCCTACGATTTTATCAAGAAAACCAAAGCGTTTCATAGAGCCGCCGCCTACAACTACTATTGCTTTTTTTCCTCCGAGCGATTTAAGATTTTCAATCGATCCTTTTCCATGATATAAATCTCTCGGTAAAGTAAATCTTGCCATTATAAAAACCTCTTTCTAAAAAAATAATTTAAAATAAAAACAAAGCGATGAAATGTTTAATATTTATCTCATCACTTTGATTTTACAGCGTGCTTGAAACTTTGTCAATAAATTATCAATATTTCATTTAAATGTTTATATTTTGTTTATTATCTACAAAACATATTCATTATCAGCCAAAATTATTGCTCATTTTTGTCTAAATCAATCATAGTTTACCCAAATTTTACGATTGTAACACCATCTTCGCCTTCGCCGTATCTGCCAAGACGAAATTCTGCAACGCTTTTATTAAATTTTAGTTCATCGGCAACGGCTTTTCTTAAAATTCCCGTTCCCTTACCGTGAATGATTGTTACTTCTCCCAATCCTGCAAGCAATGCTTTATCCAAATATATCTGAAGTTCGGCAATCGCTTCATCGGCAGTTTTTCCCCGAAGGTCAAGAGACGGCTTTACGGAGGAATCCGCCCTTGAAACAGTTCTTTTAAAAGATGTTGAAGAAACTGATTTTTCTTTTTTCTTTTCTCCGATTAAACGAAGGTCTTTTTTATTTACCATTGTCTTTATAAGACCTGCCTGAACGGTTATCTTTGAGCCGAGAGCAACTACTTCTGCTTTACCCAAAGAACGCACCAAAACCAAATCGCCGACTTTTAACTCTCTTGGTAAAACATAGTCTTTATCTTCAAAATCAAGACTTTCAACGGGGTCGGTAATATCATCTAACTCACCAAGAGAATTTCTTATCTCACGCCTTGCTTTTCTTGCAATATCGTTTATATTTGCATTTTTGCTTTCCTTTTTAATTTTTTCAAGTTCAATTAAAAATGCGGAACTTTTTCTTTTTGCGTCTTCAACAATTTTTCTTGCCTCATTGCGTGCCATAAGAATTTCATTTTCACGCAGTTTTTCAGACTTCTTTCGTTCTGCCTCTGCCTTATCCGCAGTTGACTGTGCTTTTCGATACATCTTTTCTGCGTACTCTTTTTCTTTTTCAAGATTTGCACGCTCAAGTTCAAGGTTTGCAAGCACGCTTTCAAGTTGTCTGCTTTCTTCACTGACAAGTTCCTTTGCTCTTTCAACAACGCTTAAGTCAATTCCCAATCTTTGAGAAACAGCAAAAGCATTTGACCTGCCCGGAACACCTATCAGAAGTTTATATGTAGGCTTTAGAGTTTTAATATCGAACTCGCACGAACCGTTTACGACACCGTCTGTATTGACTGCGTATGTTTTTAGTTCTGCATAGTGAGTAGTTGCTATTATTTTTGCACCGTTATCGCGCAGATTTTCTATTATGGCAACGGCAAGTGCAGCACCTTCTGTTGGGTCTGTACCTGCACCGAGTTCATCTATTAAAACAAGTGAATTTTCGTCAGCCGTTTTCATTATTTTTATAATATTGATAATATGTGATGAAAAAGTTGAAAGATTTTGGTCTATTGACTGCTCATCACCTATATCAACCAGAATATTCTTATATACACAAACATTGCTGCCGTCCGAAGCAGGAATAAGCATACCGCACATCGTCATCAAAGTAAGCAGTCCGACTGTTTTAAGAGATACTGTTTTACCGCCCGTATTTGGACCTGTTATAACTAAAGTATCAAAATCAACACCCAAATTCACATTTATGGGAACAACCTTATTTTTGTCTATGAGCGGATGCCTTGCAGACTTCAAAACAGTTACGCCGTCATTGTTGATAAGCGGTCTTAACGCTTTCATTTTATATGCAAGTTGTGCTTTTGCAAAAATCAAATCAAGTGCAACTGCATTTTCATAACTTGACCTTATACTTTGTTCAAATGTACCGACACAAGATGACAACTCATATAAAATACGACTGATTTCTTCTCTTTCTTTACCTTCAAGAACTTTAATTTCGTTATTTGTTTCAACAACTGAAACAGGCTCAATAAAAACTGTTGCACCGCTTGATGAACTGTCATGAACAAGTCCTTTAACTTCCGAGCGAAACTCATTTTTTACAGGAATGACAAACCTGCCGTTTCTTTGTGTAACAATCGGCTCCTGCAAAAACTTTTGGTAGTATGAAGAGCGAACTATTTTATCAAGTTCTTCACGAACAGACAGTGATTTTGCCCTGATTTTTCGTCTGATTTGATACAATTCATCAGATGCCTTATCTGCAATTTCCTCTTCACTTATAATAGCGTTTGTAATACTTGTTTCAAGGAAATTATTTTCCAAAATACCGTTAAAAAACGATGAAAGACTTTTGGAAACGCTGTTACAATGTGAATACCAAGAATTCAGACCTCTGAAAGCTCTGAGCAAATACGCAATTTTCAGCAATTCTCCTGCCGAAAGTGAACCTCCCGCTGAAGCAATCGCCAAAGAATTGTTTACATTTCGTATTCCGGAAAATGACGGCGAGCCAAAACCCGACATTAACGAAAAAGCGTCTTCGGTTTCATTCAGCAACACTTCAACTGTTGAAATATCGGAAGACGGAACTATTGAAAGTGCATTTTCCTTTGCATCTTCACTAAACGCTTCATTACTTAACATTTCGAGAATTCTGTTCAATTCAAGTGTTTTAAAATATTTATTCATAGTTTAATTATATCCTTATAAAATTTAAGTGCCGACAAATCGTATGCAGTTCTTTTTGTAACAAAACTTTCTGCACACTCTGCCAACAATGACATATTTTCTTTTCTCAGTTTAAATTTAAATATTTTTTTCATTTCTGAAAGACAAATAAATCTAACAGCAGTTATTACTCCGAGAGGAAGCGGTTTAAGACCTTTTCCCACACCGCATTTTTCACAATATATTGTTGCTGAATCTGTATCAAAGTACATTACATCACTTTCATATTCAGCACACTCATTACACGCAACTATATTTGGCATATAACCGCCCAAGCAAGCCGAACGCAGTTCAAAAACCGCCTTAATTTTTTCTCTGTCGGGATTTTCGGAACAAAGCAAATGCAGTGAATTTAAAAAAAGGCTCAACATTTCCGGACTCGGTCTGTCTTCGTATCCAAACTCAAGTACAAGTTGTGCAAAATACTGTGCCAAACTCAAGTTTTCCAAACTTTTTCTCAAATTGAAAAAAATATCTATCGGAACTGCATTTGCAACAGTATATGCGTCTTTGTTTTTATACAAAGTAAACTCACAATATGAAAATAGCGTTGTTGAGCATACCGCAGAACTGTTCACGCTTTTTGCACGCCTTACAAATGCCTTAATGATGCCTAAATCTGAAGTAAGGAGAGTAACCAAACGGTCACTCTCCCCCACTGTTTGTTCCTTTATTACAATTCCCCTGCCACTCGTTTTCATCAGATTTTAACTCCTCTGACTGTTTAAACTTCAAATAATCTTCAACTTTACCTGTTGATGTAAAATTAATCCAAAAATCATTTTCCACAATATCACCTGCCAAGAGTATTTTTACCCCGAGCAGTGAAAAAACACAGAGAAAAATTAACCAAATAAATTCAAAAAATTGAGTCTTAACTTCTTAAATAAAATTTTAATCAAGACCGAAATTGTGAATTAAACCTTCTCTGTTTCGCCAATCTTCTTTGACTTTTACCCAAGTTTTAAGATTCACCTGAATACCGAAAAACTTTTCAATATCCATTCTTGAATATGTTGAAATTTTTTTAAGCATAGCCCCGTGTTTACCTATAACCATACCTTTATGCCGTTCTCTTTCACAATAAATAACGGCGTCAATATCAAGAATATCCCTATCTTCACGCTCACGCATTTTTTCAACCGAAACTGCAATTCCGTGAGGGATTTCTTTATCCATCAATCTAAGTATCTTTTCTCTTATGATTTCTGCAACTAAAATTCGTTCGGGTTGGTCTGTCAAAGTATCGTCAGGAAAAAAGTGAGGACTTTCAAAGGAAAGTTTTTCCATCTCTTCAAGAAGTTCACTGACTCCTTCGCCTGTTTTTGCACTGACAGGCACAACGGCTTCAAAATCTAAAAGTTCTGCAAACTCTGAAATTCTTTTGAGAAGTTCCTTTTTATCTTTTAACATATCTACTTTATTAATTGCCAAAATAACGGGTATTTTACTCGATTTCATTTTTGAAATGAGTTCTTTCTCGCCTTTTTTAATTTCACCGAAAGACTCTGTAACAAAAAGGCAGGCATCAACACCGCCGATTGAATCGTTGACAGCTTCGTTCATCTTTTCCCCGAGTTTATTGTGAGGTTTATGAAAACCGGGTGTGTCCGTAAAAACAAGCTGTACTTCGTCTTTTGTCAAAACACCCATAATTTTTGTACGAGTGGTTTGCGGTTTATCTGAAACGATTGCAATTTTTGAGCCGATAAAATTATTAAGCAAAGAAGACTTGCCTACATTTGGACAACCTACTATTGCTATAAACGCTGTTTTTGTAGTCATCAATCTTCTCCCATATAGTAACTGTCGTCTCTTTTCCAGCCAATCTTTGTAAGCACGGTTTCTTCTTTTTCACGCATTCGCACTGCTTCCATACCGCTTGTTTCATGGTCATAGCCAAGCAAATGCAACATACTGTGCACAGTGAGAAAACCGACTTCACGCTGAAGAGGATGATTGTAAAGTTCAGCCTGTTCAAACGCTTTTTCCATAGAAATGACAATGTCTCCGATAACCTTTGCACCTGTGTCCATATTGACATCGTAATTTCCGTCTGTTCCCAACGGAAAACTGATGACATCTGTTTCTTTATCTATATTTCTGTATTCTTTATTTATTTTTCTTATTTGCTCGTTGTCAACAAAACTTACGCTAACTTCAGCGTCATCGGTAAAACCCTCAAGTTCCAGTACGGCATGGCAACAACGACGAATTAAAAGTCTGATGCCTGTCGGAATCTTCACTTTCTTTTGGTTGTTAGTTATTTCAACCTTTACCTTATTCATTGCTGCTTATTTCTCCTTTTCTCTTCGTCATATTTTTCATACGCCTTAATAATATCTTGTACCAGTCTGTGTCTGACAACATCTTTCTGGTTGAATTTAATAATTTCAATATCGTTTACGGACTTCAAAATTTTCATAACGGTAATGAGTCCCGATTTTTTACCGTCGGGCAAATCGACTTGCGTAATATCGCCCGTTATAACCATTTTTGAATTAAAACCAAGTCTTGTCAAAAACATTTTCATCTGCTCGGGAGTCGTATTCTGTGCTTCATCGAGTATGATAAAACTGTCATCGAGCGTTCTGCCTCGCATATACGCCAAAGGAGCGACTTCTATCGCACCCCGTTCTTGATATTTTTGAAAATTCTCTGCACCGAGCATATCAAACAAAGCATCGTAAAGAGGTCTCAAATACGGGTCAACCTTCGACTGCAAGTCTCCGGGTAAAAAACCGAGTTTTTCTCCCGCTTCCACAGCAGGTCTTGTTAAAATAATTCTTGAAACTTCTTTTGCACGAAAAGCCGTAACTGCCATTGCAACTGCAAGATATGTCTTACCCGTTCCGGCAGGTCCTACTCCGAAAGTAATGGTATTTCTGTCGATTGCATCTGTATATTTTCTTTGCCCTATCGTTTTCGGTTTAATAGGCTTGCCTTTTGCACTCACGCAAATAGCACCCGAACCCATAGAACTGATTTTATCTTCATTGCCCTCATTTACCAAACTCAAAACATATCTGACATTTTGGTCTGTCAGCGTTTCTCCTTTATTTACCATAGAAAGCAATGTCTTAACTGCTCTTGACGCACAGGAAACATTTTCAATATTTCCTTGAATTTTTAAATCTGAGCCACGATTTATGATTGAAACCGAAAACTCTTTTTCAATCATATTTATATTCGAGTCAAAATTGCCAAACAACGAAACAGCCTGTTCCATTGCATCGATATTTATAACTTCTTCAAACATCAATCTATCTCAACCTTGATTTTTTCTATTCTTCTGTCTGCAACTTCTATAACGGTAAAAGTCAAGTTTTCATACTTTACACTTACTTCGTTTTCACCGTTCGGCAAGTAACCCAAAAGACTGATTACAAAACCGGCAAGCGTGTCATAATCGCCTTGCGGAAATTCAACACCAAGTGCTTTTTCGGCGTCCTCAATATATGTCACGCCTTCAAATGTATATGTCTTTTCGTCAATTTTGTTGAACTCTTTTTCTTCTTCATCGTACTCGTCTTGAATATTGCCGACTATACTTTCAACTATGTCTTCCATAGTAACTATGCCATCGGTACCGCCGTACTCGTCAACAACAACTGCAAGCTGAAGTCTTGCTTCAATGAACTTTGAAAAAAGTTTAATACAATTTATTGTTCCCGGTACAAATAAAGGTTCGTGAATATAATCCGACAACTTTTCATCAGATGATATTTCTTTTCCGACAAACTTCAAAAGGTCTTTTACATAAACAATACCTTTGATATTGTCCAAATCTTCTTCATATACGGGTATTCTTGAAAAACCCGTTTCAATAGATAAATTTACAACATCCTGAATAGCGGAATCTATTTCTACGGCTTCAATGTCCGTTCTGTGAGTCATCAAGTCTTCAGCGCTCAAGTCGTCAAAATCAAAAACATTTTTTATCATTTCACGCTGTGAGTCGTCAAGTTCTCCCACTTCATTGTCTTCTTCAACAAGTTGTTTAATTTCTTCTTCAGTTGTACTTTCTCTTTTTAAAAATCTGGCAAACAGCCCGCTGCCCATACAGGCAATCCCTCCAATAAATATATTAATAAGAATTATATAATAAACAATTCTCTTTGTAAAGTCTTTTAAAAAAATAATTAATTTGATATAATGAAAATATAAATCAAAATAAAAACTAACTCAAAAAATACTAAAAAACGCAATTCAGAAATCAAAATTTTTATTCGGAGAAAAAATGTTAGAAAAAATAAAAGAAAACAATGTTTGGGAAAACTTAAAAAATACAAATCTTCCCGTAATTATATACGGAATGGGAAACGGTGCCGAAAAAATCATAAAAATTTTAAATGACTTTGAAATTGAATGGAACGATATTTTTGCTTCAGATGAATTTGTAAGAGGTCACTCTTTTTTAGGTAAAAAAGTACTAAAGTACAGTGAAATATGTGAAAAATATGAAGATTTCATTGTTGTAATGGCATTTGCAAGCGAAAGAGACGATGTTCTTGAGAGAGTTGATTGCATAAGAAAAAAACACACGGTAGTTGCACCTGATATTGCAGTAGCCGGAAACGGTTTGTTCACAAAGGAATACATAAAAAAAAACGAAGAACTTTTTGACAAATCGTATGAACTTTTGGCTGACGAAAAATCCAAGTCCGACTTTGTCGATATATTAAATTTTAAAGTATCGGGTAAAGTTGAGTACCTTTACAACTGTTTTACGGATAAAAACGATATATACAAAGATATTTTAGACTTAAACAACAATGAAACAATAATTGATTTAGGGGCTTATAACGGAGATACAATAAGAGAAATATGTGCATATACAGACGGAAAATACGATTGCATTCACGCTTTTGAACCAGATAAAAAGAATTTTAAAAAATTAGTGAAAAACACAGAAAATATGCAAGGTGTACACCTTTACAATTTAGGTGCTTGGGACAAAAAAGACACTCTGATTTTTTCGCAGGATTCGAGCAGAAATTCTCATATCTCAGCAAACGGAATTTCAGTAGAAGTTACAGATATTGATTCTGTAATAAACTCTCGTGTTTCTCTGCTCAAAATGGACATAGAAGGCTCTGAATTAAAAGCACTTAACGGTGCAAAGCACATTATTAAAACTTATATGCCGAAATTGTATGTATGTGCTTATCACAGAAATGAAGATATGTTTTCACTGCCTTTAAAAATAGACAGTATCGGAAATTCAAACTATAAAATATATTTTCGTCATACAAAATACATACCTGCGTGGGAAAGTAATTTTTACTGTATTCCAAAATAATTACTTTTAATTTGTATGATTTTAACAGAAATAACATATGTCGGCATTTTATATTGACATATATTAATAAATATAATATAATACATAACATTATTTTGTTAATTATTATTCATATTTTTTTAATAATTGATTATAAATCATAACCGAACGATATGAAGATATGAAGGTGGTTAAAATATTAGAAATTATTAAAAACTTTGTTACTGAAAATGAATTGCTCATAAGAATTATATCATCATTGGTAATATTTTTAGTTTTCTTCTCT
This sequence comes from uncultured Eubacteriales bacterium, assembly GCA_900540085.1. Taxonomy (GTDB): domain Bacteria; phylum Bacillota; class Clostridia; order Oscillospirales; family Acutalibacteraceae; genus Scybalenecus. Next base: position 14,141 of record UQEU01000015.1, on the reverse strand, counting down.
TTACGAGGAAAATTCACAAACATTATTACTCGCATAATATCAAAACTTATGAGGAAAAACGAGTCTTTTGCAAACAACATTTCTGACTCTATAAGACTTCCTCTCAAGATTTTCTTCGCATTCTTTGGTATATTTATAGCAACACAGTTAATAAATGTAAACGCAAAGATTACGGCTTTCGGTATAAAATCTCTCAAGATAGCCGTTATTGTTTTGCTGAGTTGGGCTTTAATCAACTTTGTTTCGGTTGATTCTTTTTTGTTCAAAAAGCTCAACAAGTCGAGTGAAAACATAAATCTTACCGTTTTCAAATTTATCTCAAATATACTCAAAGTTATTATTGTCTGCATAGCATTTGTCATTGTTTTGAATGAACTCGGTTACAACATTACAGGCGTTATAACAGGTTTGGGACTCAGCGGACTGACGCTTTCTCTTGCCGCAAAAGATACCGTTCAAAATATGATTGGCGGATTTATGATTATTTTCGACAAACCGTTTCAAGTCGGAGACTACATAGAACTTTCAGGTAAAGAAGGTTTTGTTGAAAACATTACAATGCGTTCAACGAGAATACGAACAAACGACGGTTCGGAAATCATCATTCCAAACTCGGTAGTTACAAACGATTCCATAAAAAATATCAGTAAAACAAGCAATCGTATAATAGATATTACGGCAAATTTCACTTACGATTCAAAAACACTTGATATTAAAAGTTTTGAAAATGAAATCAAGTCGTACATTATCAACAACAGCAATTTTGACGAAGACACGATGCGTGTAACTCTTAATGAACTCGCATCAAGTTCAGTTGATGTCAGAATTTGGTGTCTTACAAAAACAGACAATTTAAAAGAATACTATGAAATCAAGGAAAATATAAACTTTTTACTGATTGAAGCAGCGGAAAGAAACAATCTTAAATTCGCTTTTCCGAGCAGAAGTTTATATATTGAGGAAAACAAATGACAGTAACTTTAGTTTATTCAATAATCGTTTTTTGTGCAACGCTTATAGGCTCATTGGTCGGTATAGGCGGCGGTGTAATCATAAAGCCGATGTTTGACCTTGTAGGATACGACACGGTAGATGTTGTAAATTTTCTCTCTGCGTGTGCAGTATTTTCAATGTCAATTTCATCGACTGTCAAGTACACAAAAGAAAAAACCAAACTCAATAAAAAAATAGTTTTTTACGGTGCCATAGGTTCGATAATAGGCGGAATTTCAGGCAACTATATGTTCGATGCAATTCTAAAAGCATCCGGTTCGCCTGAAGTCGTTAAATCAATTCAAGGTGTAATACTTGTAATTATTCTGGTTGCAAGCATCATTTACATAAATTTAAAAAATCCAAAAACATTCAATATACAAAACCCCTTAGGCATAATTGCAGTAGGATTGTTTTTGGGTGTAACAGGCTCATTTCTCGGAATAGGCGGTGGCCCCACAAATGTGGCATTATTGGTTTTATTCTTCTCTATGACCGTAAAAGAATCAGCCGCTTACAGTGTAGCACTTATATTATTTACTCAAGCCTCAAAACTTGTAACAATTTTTGCAGAAAACCAATTTAAACCTTATGATTTAAGCATACTTATTTTTATAATACCGTGTGCAGTAATCGGCGGAATACTTGGTGCAAAAATCAATAAAAAAGCAAATGAAAAAGTTGTAAAAAATATATTTTCAATAGTTGTTGCCGCCGTTGCGGTGGTAAATATTTACAATGCATTAAGCATTTTTTGGGCATAAAGTTTCTTATCACTTTTATGCCTTGATATAAAGGAGAAACAAAATGAAAAAGCAAAAAAACATTGTATTCTACTTCAGCGACCAGCAACGGTGGGATACAGTCAACGAGCAAGTTACACCAAACCTAATGCAACTTGCAAAAGAAGGCGTTAAGTTTGAAAATAACTTCACCTGCCAACCCGTATGCGGACCTGCCAGAGCCTGTCTTCAAACAGGACTTTACGCAACCGAGTGCGGCTGCTATTGGAACGGTATAGCTATGCCTCAAACAATTAAGCCTCTCGCTTCTTACTTTAACGACGCCGGTTATCAAACAGCATACATAGGCAAATGGCATCTTGCTTCTGACAGATATCCGGGAGTAGGCTTGCACTGCGAAAGCACGGCAGTACCAAAAGAGCGTATGGGTGAATATCAATATTGGCGTGCTGCCGATGTACTTGAGTTCACATCACACGGATATGACGGCTATGTATTTGACGAAAACGGCAATAAGATTGATTTTAAAGGTTACAGAGCAGACTGTATAAATGATTTTGCACTTGAATACCTTGACAACTGCGATAAAGATAAACCATTCTTTATGTTTATCTCTCAACTTGAACCGCATCATCAAAACGACCATCATTGCTACGAGGGATACAAGGAAACGGTAGATGATTACAAAAATTATCCTATCCCCGACGACCTCACATTCTTAAAAGGCGACTATAAAGAATCATATCCGGACTATATGAGCGCCATAAACAGACTTGACTACAATGTCGGCAGACTTGTTCAAAAACTCAAAGATTTGGGCATATATGACGATACAATCATTATCTACACTTCTGACCACGGCAGTCATTTCAAAACAAGAAACCCCGAATACAAGAGAAGTTGTCACGAAAGTGCAACTCACACACCTCTTATTATCAAAGGCGGTGGATTTGAAGGCGGAAAGACGGAAACAAGACTTTCAAGTTTAATAGACCTTCCTCCTACACTTCTTTCAATGGCAGGTATAGACATTCCAAAAAGTTACAGCGGAATTGACCTTACAAAACAGATAGACAATCCTGATGACAAACGCAAATGCGTTTTCATTCAAATCAGTGAAAGTCAATGCGGAAGAGCTATAAGAACAGACAGATACAAATACTCTGTCAGAACAGCAGGTATTGTAGGCTATATTCACCACAGTTCAAAGGTTTATTTTGAAGACTTTTTGTACGACCTTGAAAAAGACCCGATAGAGAAAAACAATCTCGTTAAAGACAGCAATTACCGTCAGGTTCGAGAAGAATTAAAAGCACTTCTTATTGAGCAAATGACGGCGGCAGGCGAAGCAAAACCAATGATTTTACCTGCAATAATAAAGCACAATAAGTAAAGGGGAAAAAAATGGAACAAAAAAAATACTTAACACTAAAGGAAAAAATCGGTTTTCCTTTAGCCGCTTTCGGCCGAAGCGGAATTTACACAATTATGACAATGTTCTATATGGTATTTCTTATAGATGTTGCCAAATTAGACGCAGTAGTTGCAAGTTCAATAATTCTCGGTGCAAGAATATTTGACGCACTCAATGACCCGCTTATGGGTATGATTGTTGATAAAACCCGTACAAAATGGGGTAAAATGAGACCGTATCTTTTATTTACTCCTATACCTGTTTGTTTAACAACAGTGCTTCTTTTCATCGCACCTTTTGGCGACAATACGGTTGCAGCAACAATTTACGCCGCTGTTACATATGTACTTTGGGGCGTATGTTTCACTGTTCAAGATGTACCTTTCTGGAGTCTCAGTTCAGTTATCACTCCCGATGAAAAAGAAAGAACACAGTTTATTTCAAACGGTCGTCTCGGTTCAACATTCGGCGGTATCCTTCCTGCACTTCTTGTACCTGTACTCAGAACAACATTCGGTAACGGAAAAGGCTATCTCATCGCAGCAGTTATTTTCGGTATTCTCGGCGCAGTTCTTTCAAGCCTTGCTTTCTTCACAACAAAAGAAAGAATTGAACCGACAGACAAAACTCCTTCTTTTAAAGAAACAATTGAAGTTGTAAGAAAAAACAAAGTTTTACTTATTGTAATCCTCGCTGCCATTCTCGGTTCAACAATGGTAATTGCAAACCAATCGGCAGACTATATTGCAAACTATCTCATCATTCAGGGATACACGGACTTTGATGTTTTAAAATCTACAAACGATATTGTTCAAGCATACGATTTTTGGATTCCTCGCGGAACAGTTCTCACAACACTTACTATCGCAATCGGTGCAGGTATGGTTCCTGCAATGATAGTGTTCCCAATGCTCAGAAAGAAATTCGACCTCAAACAAATCTACATAGGTTCATCATTATTCGGTCTTATCAGCCATCTCGGTTGCTACCTTGTATTTATGAGCGACCCGTCACACATTAACCTTTATATCCTTTGGGTGTTCCTTTTCCTTATGGGCTTCCCTCTCGGTATTTACAATGTTATTACATACGCATTAATAGCAGACTCTGTTGACTATATTCAATGGAAAACAGGTAAGCGTTCAGAAGGCGTATGCTTCTCTTTCCAAACATTTTTAAGTAAAATTACAGCAGGTTTGGCAGGCGTTGCAACAGGTTGGGTTCTTAAAGCAGGAAACTATATTGAACCAATCGACGGCAACCTCGACGCTCAAGGCAGACAAATACTTGAATGGCAAGGACCTGAAACTCAAAAATGGCTTTTAATTATGGTAACTGTATTGCCGGCAATCGGTTTTGCACTCACAATCATTCCTATGCTCTTCAACGACTATACAGGCAAAAAGAAAGAAAAAATACAACAAGAACTTGCTGAAAGAAGAGAAGAAACAGCAGAAGAAAAAGAAGAAGCAAAAGCATAATAAAACATAACAAAAAACCTCTTGATGAATTCATCAAGAGGTTTTTTTATATCTGTATGACTGTTTAAATTACGACATTAATCACAATATTGTAACTAAATACAGCGTTATTTATTCAACTACTATTGCCTGAGAATACAGTTTTTTCCAATTTGAAATAAATTTTTTCTTTGGCTGAATAACATTTTTTCCGGCTGATGGGTCATTCAAATAAACATACTGACTGTCATAACCGATTAACACGGCACAATGTTCGCCGTATAATTCATCAAAATATCCGCTGCCGTCGGGATAATACCATCTTACTCCGTCCTTTACATCTGCCGCATTTTTAATACACCATACAACAACAGGATGACCGTTTTTAACATATTCAAAAAGTTTATCGCTTGAACAACCCGATATATTCTTAACACGGAAGCCTGCTACTGTCTGCATTGCAGTTGCAATAGGTTTTGCAAAACAACCGTATGAACCTTGCTTTTTGTTTTTTGACGGATGGCCTACAAAATACTCAAAAGGATTTGCACCATACCATTTATCGCCTATTTTTTCCTTTTTCGGACCTGACGGTGTGGCATTTACAACAGTATTAACACCAACATTGTAACCGTGATATTTAAGCACCATCGTAGCAGAAACGGCTTCGCATCCCGTCGGCAAGCCTAAAGAAAACTGATTCAAATAAGGGACACCGCTTATATGTACGGGTTGCACGGATGAAAGATATTTTTCCGAAACAAAGCCGACCTTTCCCGAAAGAGTATTTACCATTGCAAATGAACCTGATTTGATAACTTCCACTTTTGTTCCTGCACTGATTTTTTCTATAACACTTGAATTTTTAGAAGCACTTTTTCTTACATTCAAATTTTCTGTTGCATACATTGTTTTTGAAACTTTATCGCCTACCGTTATTTCAAAAACACTTGATACACCGTTTGAGGCAGAAACCGTCAATTCAGTCTTTCCGTCTTTTTTGGCTGTAATGACGCCACTGCTGTAACTTGCAACACTTGTATCGGCAACTGTATAATCCAACTTTTTATATGTGGCGTTTGACGGTTTTACACTTGCGTACAAAATAAATTTTTGTCCCGGTGCAAGTTGAATACTGTTATAACTCAAAGAAACTTTTGTAACTTCTGTCGGGAGAACATTTATCTCACACTCTGCTGTCACTTTTTTATTTTTGTCAGCAGCAACAATTACTGTTTTACCAACTCCCTTTGCAGTAACATTGCCCTTTGAGTCAACTGAAGCGATTTTTGAATTATTGCTTGACCATAAAACTGTTTTGTCGGAAACAGTTTCGGGTTGTAATGATGCACTTAATTTAATCTTGCTTCCGATTTCAAGTTCAACAATATCTTTATTTAAAGATATGCCTGAAGCGTATATACAACAGTTAATTTGAACAGGCTCGCTTTGAGCATTGTCGCACTTTGCATACACATTTGCAATTCCCGAAGAAACAGCCGTCAGCGTTGTTCCGTTAACTGTTGCAATATCTGTATTTTCACAAACAATCTGCACTTCACCCGTACACGCTTCATTTTTCGTAACGACTATCTCGTTGTTTTTCCGACTTCTACTTCACTGCTTTGAGCTTCAATCATAATTGACGGCTCCTGTAAGGCCTCGCTTACCGCAGTTGTGTCCTCATTCTGTACTGACTCATCCTTCCCCGATTTTGAAGAACAAGAACACAGCGATAAAATAAGCAAAATTGATATAAAAACATAAAGTAAATGTTTTTTCACAATTCAGTCTCCCCTTAAACTTCCGTTTTTTTGATATAAGTAAATTATATCGCCATATTCACAATATTTCAATAAAATAGATTAAGAATATACATATTTTTTTTAAAAATATGAAAAATGTGACTGATTGTGAAGAATTTTGATTATTAAATTTTATTTTAAATATTTTAAAATCACTTGCCATTTTCCAATTAATTTTTCAAGTGAATATGATGCATTTGCGGGACTTGTTGACGGAAGCATTATCGCATCTATGCCTGTTTTGTCACGCAAATATTTTTTGTATAAATTATTTGATTTTGAACCATTGGCAAAAACTGCTTTTATATCTGCTGAATTTGTAATTTTTGAAATATCATTTACAACGACATTGGATATTGAACTGTCTGATGAACCTGAAATATCGCAAGATTTTATAACATCCCACAACGCAATATTGTTATTTAAAATCAAACTTCTTTTTTCTTCAATACTGTCGGGCTCAGGACAATCAAGCAAAGAAGAAATCACTTTCCAAAATCTGTTGTACTTATAGGCGTAAAAAAACTGCACTTCTCTTGACTTAACTGACGGAAAAGAACCGAGTATCAGTATCTTTGAATTTTCATTCCACAAAGGTTCAATATTATGTACTGCTTTTTCTGTCTGCAAAAAAATCACCTTCCGATATTCATAAAGCAATTTTAACACAACAAATTTATTTTTACAATTCTTCAATTTGTTTCTCTATTATTTTTATACCGAATTTAAAATATAAAACATATAATGTAAAATGATTTATCACAAAAATATAAAAAGTACCCCGAAATAACGGGGTACAAAATAAATTTTTACGGTAAAATCACATTTAAAACTGCACAGGTAACAATACCGAGCACAAGAGGCAATAAAAATGAAACCGCACTCCATTTAACACTTTTTGTTTCCTTATATATAGTCAGCATTGTTGTAGAACACGGAAAATGAAACATTGAAAAAGCACAGGCACAAATTGCAGTAGTAACAGTCCAACCGTTGTCAACTAAAATCATACGAATACTTTCGGCAGATGAAAAATCAACGAGTCCGTTTGAGCAAAGATAAGTCATCAAAGCTATTGGCAAAACAATTTCATTAGCAGGAAAACCGAGCAAAAATGCAACCATCATTGTACCGTCCATACCAAGAAATTCGCCTAACGGGTTTAAAAAATTTGCAAAATGATTTAACAAACTTACGCCGTTTGTCTGAATATTTGCAAGTATCCATATTATCAAACCGGCGGGTGCGGCAACACAAACTGCTCTTGCAAGAACAAAAATAACTTTTTCTTTTAAAGCATCCCACACAACAGTAAAAAACTTTGGTTTTCTGAAAGACGGAAGTTCAAGAACAAACGACGACTTTTCGCCTTTTAATACTGTTTTTGAAAGTACAAAAGATGAAAACATAGTATAGATTACACTAACGCAAATGAAAAGCAACAGAACAAGTGCTCCGAAAAATGAGTCTTTCACAAAAAACATTGAAATGAGTATGATTAAAAACGGAAATCTTCCGTTGCAGGGTGTCAAAGAATTTGTAATTATCGCTATAAGCCTTTCTCTCGGCGAGTCGATAATTCTTGCACCTGTTACACCGACTGCATTACAGCCAAACCCCATACAAGTAGTAAGTGCCTGTTTTCCGCAGGCATTACATTTTGAAAAATACGGGTCTAAATTAAAAGCTATTCGAGGCAATATACCTATATCCTCTGCCAACGCAAAAAGAGGGAAAAAAATCGCCATCGGCGGAAGCATTACTGCTACTACCCAGCCTAAAACTCTGTATATTCCCGAACATAACAAACTAACAATAACAGACGGTGTACCAACCGAATTTAAAAACTCCGTAATTTTCACTTCACCTAAATCAACAAGTTGTTTCAGCATTTCCGACGGATAGTTTGAACCGACTATTGTAAGCCATAATATAAACGCAAATACAACAAGCATTGACAATGTAGATGTATATTTTCCGACAAGTAATTTATCCGCCCAAGATTTTTTATTATCAAGCGAAAAATCTTTTTTTACGCAAAATTCAAATATACTTTTTGCCTTTTTTATTATTTCATTTCCCATCATCTCTCCGATATCGTCTGTAAATCCAAATCTTTCCAATATTTCATCTGCTTTAATCAGTGCTGAAGAAAATCTATAATCATCTTTTAAATTTATTTTTAGATAGTTTTCTAAATCATCTATAAAATCTCTGTCCTGCAAAATTCGTTCTGCCAAAAAACGATAGTTAAAATCTTTGCCGTCTAAAATTACTTTCAATTCTCTTTCAAGTTTTCTTACAGCCATTTCAATCGGCGAAGAGTAAATAATTTTCAACGATTTGTTTTCATTTTTATTATTTACGGAGTTGTGGATATTTTCCAACAATTCATTTATGCCCTTACCCGATTTCGCCGTTGCACAGACAACAGGTACACCGAGCATTTCTGAAAGTTTTTCATCATTTACCATTATTCCCGATTTTTTTGCTGCGTCACACAAATTTAAAACTACAATCATATTATCGGTCATTTGTGCAACCTGCAAAACAAGATTTAAATTTCTTTCAAGACTTGTTGAGTCAACAACACAAACAACTGTGTCGGGTTTTTCAAAACAAATATGGTTTCTCGCTATTTTCTCGTCTTCGGACCGTGAGAGCAATGAATATGTACCCGGCAGGTCTGTAATTTCATAATCGTTAAATTTGTAATAAAACTTTCCTTTTATTGCATCTACCGTTTTTCCCGTCCAATTTCCCGTATGCGTATGCATACCTGTAAGTTCATTGAATACGGTGCTTTTTCCGACATTTGGATTTCCGACAAGCGCTACCGTTTTTACAACACTCATATTTCCACCTCGATATTATCGCTGTCGCTTTTTCTCAAAGCAATAACAGTATCTTTAACACGATATGCCCCTATAAGACCGAATGCTCCTTTAAAAACGCAATTTACAGGTTCATCTATACAAAAACCCAAGTCATTCAGCCGTCTTTTTCCTGCGTTGCATTCTTTAATTTCTGTTATTTTTGCAAACTCATCTTCTTTTAATTCAGAAAGTTTCATAATGCAATCTCCTTTCGCATTGCTACATACTATGAAACAATTTAATGTTTGTGATTTACAAAAATAAAAAAGCATTTTAACGAAGATACGAAAAAACGCTTTTAAAATACAGATATTAAATTTTAAAGTTGGTCAGCAATAGAGTAAATCAGCTCTTTTGACTTTTCCCAGCCTAAACACGGGTCGGTAATTGATTTGCCGTATATACCTTCCTCATTTTTTTGAGCACCGTCTTCAATATAGCTCTCAATCATAAAACCTTTAACAAAACTGTTGATTTCTTTTGAATGACGCATAGAATGCAAAACTTCATTACAAATTCTGATTTGTTCAAGATACTGCTTATTGCTGTTTGAATGATTGGCATCAACGATTACTGCCATATTCTGAAGATTTTTCTCACTGTACATTTGATAAAGCCTAATTAAATCTTCATAATGATAGTTTGGTTTCGCCATAGAATACTTATTAACGCTTCCTCTCAATATTGCATGAGCAAGCGGATTTCCTTTTGACTCAACTTCCCATCCTCTGTAAATAAAAGTATGAGAACTTTGAGCGGCAATGATTGAGTTGAGCATAATGGTAAAATCTCCGCTCGTGGGATTTTTCATACCGACAGGAACATCTATGCCGCTTGAAGTAAGACGGTGTCCCTGATTTTCAACACTTCTCGCACCTACTGCAACATAAGACAAAAGGTCTGACAAATAGCGATAGTTGTCAGAATAAAGCATTTCATCTGCACAAGTGATACCTATTTCATCAATAGCCTTTACATGAAGAGAACGGATAGCCATAATACCCTCTAACATATCAGGCTTTTTGCTCGGGTCGGGTTGATGAAGCATACCTTTATAACCTTCTCCCGTAGTTCTCGGCTTATTTGTGTATATTCTCGGGATGATAATGATTTTATCTTTTACTTCTTCCTGAACTCTTGCAAGTCTTGAAACATAGTCAAGTACAGGTTCTTCCCTATCTGCACTGCAAGGTCCGATAATAAGTAAAAATTTATCGCTCTCGCCTGTAAAAACAGAAGCGATTTCTTCATCTCGTTTTTTCTTTATTTCTGTACCATTTTGAGTTAAAGGCATTTGCTGTTTGATTTCTTTAGGAACAGGCAGTTTTCTTATGAAAGTCATATTTTCATCTATTCCCATATTTTCACATCCATTTTTCTTTTGATTTTAAAATTATATGTAATGAGCGTATGCAAATCAGTTACAAATTCACATACACTCTCTTTACATTAAAAACAATTATATACATTTTTTATGTTTAAGTCAATAAATCAATTTTGCGATTTTGTGCAACTTAAAAACTGTCAAGCAAAGACTTATAGAACTCACTGTAATCTGTTCTGTCCTCTGCCGTAAAAGCCATTGCCGCTCTCGGATGTCTGTTCAACTGACCTGTAAGCATATACTGAATATCAAATCCCCATTTAACACCGCTTTCAATGAGAGGATTGATATAGTTTTCAAGGAAAACAAGTAAATCGTAAAGATTATACTTCGGATTTTTCAAAAAGCCGAGTAAAAGTTCCATTGCACAGTTACCTGCACCTCTGCCCATACCCGCAGCAGTGGCATCAAGATAACTAACGCCGTATGACAATGATTCGATAGTATTTGCAAAAGCGAGATTTTGATTATTATGAGCGTGAAATCCTATTTTTTTATTGTACTTTTCGCCGTATTCAAGATACTTAACGGATAAATCTGCCGTTGTTTCCGGATACAGTGAACCATAACTGTCAACAAGGTAAATAACATCTACATTGCTCGCACAAAGCATTTCAAGTGCAGATTCAATTTGAGATTCATTTGCCTGACTTACTGCCATAATATTGCAGGTTGTTTCATATCCGAGTGTATGAAGATACTCTATCATTTCAACTGCAGACGGTATTTGATGAATATAGCAGGCAACACGCACCAAATCTATAACGCTTTCGTTTTTAGGCAAAAATGCCTCTTTATAGTCGCATCTGCCTACATCTGCCATAACTGCAATTTTCATATCGCTGACATTTTCCCCGACTATACTTCTTATAGCGTCTTCGTCACAAAACTTCCATTTTCCGAAATCGCTTTCGTTGAAAAGTCTTTTTGAAGCCTTATATCCAAACTCCATATAATCTACGCCGCACCTGATATTTGTTTTATAAAGTTCTTTCACAAATTCATCTGTAAAATTAAAATTGTTGCAAAGTCCACCGTCTCTGATTGTGGCGTCAAGAACTTTAATGTCGTTTCTTACGGTCATCAAATTTCCTTTTCTTGTTCTTTGAGACATATTATCACCTATCTTTCTTACTTAAACATTTTACTTTAGCACTTTAAAGCCTATCAGTGAAAAGATTATAACAGAAGTTTGCTTTTTTGTCAATAAAACAAAAAAATTTATTAAACATTCTTTACAACATTTCACATTTTAGCAAATAAACTTGTTATATGATACCACAAAAAGTAAATATTAACAATTACTAATTTTTTATTTACTAAAAAATCTTTTTATGTTAGAATAAACTTTAAAGGATGTCGAAATATGAAGTTTCAGAAAAGAATTTTATATACATTTACAATAGTATCAGTAATAATTTCTTTGGTGTTTGTTTTTTCTTCCTGCAACAATAAAACAAAGCCCGTATTTTTTGAAAACAACAAAACACTCGGAGTTGATGTTTCTTCTCACAACGGAGAAATCGACTGGGAAAAAGTCAGCAAAACAGATATACAATACGCATTTATACGAGCGGGTTACAGAGGCTACGGTGAAGAAGGCAAAATTTCAAAAGATGAACTTGCCGAAAAAAATATCAAAAATGCACTCAAGAACAATCTTCCGATAGGCGTATATTTCTATTCCCAAGCAATAACAAAAGAAGAAGCCGAAGAAGAAGCAAAATTTTTGCTTAAAATCATCAAACACCACAAAATAGAACTTCCCGTTGTTATGGATGTTGAATTTGCACACGATAAAAACGGCGAAAAAACAGGCAGGCTGTACGACGCCAAACTTACGGCGAAAGAACAAACCGATATTTGCAACGCTTTTACCAAAATCATAAAAGAACACGGATACACTCCGATGATATACTCAAACTCTTTTATTTTTAACAACAACATTAATACCAAGAACTTAAAAAACGACACATTAATTTGGCTTGCCGATTATAATAAAGTTGTAACTTATGTCGGCAAATACGACTTCAGGCAATTCACAAAGAAAGGAGAAGTTGACGGGATTGACAGTAAGTATGTTGATTTAAACTACTGTTACAACTCAAATTAAAGAAAAACAATACAAAACAAAATTAAAGGAGAGATAGTTTTGAAAATAGTAAAAAAACTTACGGCAACAATCATTGCTGCAATCATACTTTTGCAAACTTCGGTTTTTGCATTCGCATCTGAAATAACAACCACTTCACCGTACAACTCGAAAACATACACCCATCATTTAAGTATAGACAAAAACAAGATTTTGAACGGAATAGATGTTTCAAAACACAATCTTATAATTGACAATAAAAAACAGACTATCGACTGGCAAAAAGTCAAAGAAAACGGCACAGAGTTCGTTTTTATAAGAATAGGATACAGAGGCTATGGCAAAAGCGGTTCTCTTAACAAAGAAGCGTACTTCAATGAACTTTACGACGGAGCCAAAAGTGCAGGTCTTAAAATAGGTATATATTTCTATTCGCAGGCGATTAGCGAGAAAGAAGCCATTGATGAAGCAAATTTTTCACTTTCACTTTTAGATAACAGAAAACTTGATTTACCGATTGTTTTTGACTATGAATTCGCCGGTGTTAAAACAGGCAGACTTGACAGTGCAAATCTCACAAAAAGAGCTATGACTGACAATGTTTTGACATTTTGTGAAACTGTTGAAAAAGCCGGATATTCTGCAATGCTTTATGCCAACAAAACATTTTTAAACAAATATCTTAATACAAACGAAATTTATCTCAAATATCCTATTTGGATAGCACGATATGACGCTGCAAAGCTTGACTTCACAGACGGCGTAACTGCATGGCAGTATGCTTCTGACGGCAGTGTAAACGGAATTATAGGTAACACCGACGCAAACTTTCTTTACGACGGACTTTCACTGACAACTGTTTACGGAATTAATCCTTATTATATATATAACGGAAAACCTATCACACCTAACATTACTTTAAAATACAACGGAAAAACACTCAAAGAAGGTGTGGATTACTCAAAGCCAATTATAACAAACAATACAAAACTTGGCACTGCCACAGTAACAATCAACGGTCTCGGACAATTTGACGGAACTTCAAGAATTGCAGAATTTCAAATAGTTAACAGTTCCGATATTGAAACTTCAATCAAAAAAGTAGGAATTGTTACCGCTGAAACACTCAATATAAGAAACGCACCTTCAACAACAAACTCAATAATTTACTCACATCTTTCAAATAATGACTATGTTAAAATAATCGGTCAATGCGGAAATTGGTACAAAATTTCTTATACGGTAGATGGAAAATACTATGAAGGATATGTATCAAAAGACTATGTAAAAATTACTATCGATAATATCGGTGAAGTTACCCCGTCTGAAAGAATGGGACAGGTAATGATAAGCAGTGCAGACTTAAAATCAAGT
>UQEU01000014.1 GCA_900540085.1 uncultured Eubacteriales bacterium | reverse complement strand
ACTTGATTTTAAGTCTGCACTGCTTATCATTACCTGTCCCATTCTTTCAGACGGGATGACTTCATAGTTTGCATCAACTGAAGTAACTTTGATGTATTGTGCAGAAGCATAACCGTTGTAGTTTTTGCCGTTTTTGATAAAACTGATTTTATACCAATCGTTTTCTGTTTTTGCAGAAATTTTAACTTCTGTACCTTTTGCTATACTTGTTACTATACTGTATTTTTGTCCCGGACCTGTTCTGACATTTAAGTTGCCGTTAGCAGTTACAATGCCTTTTGCATTAAATGTTATTTCATCTTCAACAGATTGAGGACCCTCTGTTGCATTTGGAGTGCCTTTAAATACAGGGATTGAAAATACTTTTTCATTTGCTACAATATTTGCGTCAGAATATGCTTTGTATGAAGAGTAGGCTTCAGAAGCAGCCGCCGCTACATTTGCCATATATTCGTGGTTATATAAATTTCCCGATTCTTTGTTTACATTAAATTTCTGAAGATAGCCTGTAAATTGATATTTTGAAAAAGAGTTGTATATCCATTGCGCTCCATAGTAAATTGAACGCTTTGGAGTGTACCAAGGTCTGCCGTTTGAAGCGTTAGTGTGACCTCTGTCGATATATCCTGTATATGTGTTTGAGCCTATTTTTACGCTTACTTTATAGAAATCGCCGTTTACGGATTTGTAGGTGAGAGATGTACCTTTAGGAATATCAGTGATTTTTCCGGAAGCATTTATATTCGGCAGTTCCTCAACATAACATTTTTCAACATATCCTTTAAATGTTTTTCCGCCTTCAGTGTATGAAACTTTGTACCAATCTCCGCTTTCGCCGTCGATGTAAAGATAGTTGTCATCATATCTTACTGAAGATGTTTGAGATGAGGCACTTGCACTTGCCTTAATTTCAACTTTGTTTTTAGCTACAACTTTGCCCCATCTTCTTGAGCCTGCACTTACGCTTTTGTAGAGAGTTGTATTTCTGTTTGTTTCAAGACCTGAACTTGCCCATTTAAGACCGTCTGCGGCACCTGTATTTGCTCTGATATTGTAGTAGTTATAAATTCCGGGATATGAAGAATATGTGCCTGACGCACCGCCCGCAACGGCATTTTTTCCGCCGACTTCCTGAACGATTTTTGATGCAATATAGTATGCACTCAAGCCACTGTCTTTTGCTGCGTCAAGAATGGCGTGTGAGTAAGTTTCATTCAATGTATGGGTATTTCCTTCTGCATCTTTGTAGGAAATATATGATTTATACATCCATGTGTTTTTCAATATGGATTCGATACCTGAAATAGTATGTGATGAACTGTATTTTGTCGATTCAAATTGGTATATATATTTGTCATTCAAGAAATTAAGAGGATTTAAGTAGTATTCAACTGCTTCTTTGGATGCACTGACCCAACTGCTTCCTTCTTGAATTACATAGTTGCCGTTTTTATAGCATTTTGAACATTTGCATTTAAAAGAATCTTTCGCCGATTTTTCTATCAACTGTTTGTCGTGATAACTTCTTTCGCCCGAAACAGCTTCGTCCCAAGTTAAACCTGTTTGAAAAGCCTCAAATTTCCAATTTGGGTATTTTTGATGCAAATTTCTCAGATACGGCTTATAGTTGTCAGGGAATCCCTGTTTTTCCATATACTGTTCAAATTCTGTATCTGCTGCAAAAGCAGTTGTGCTTGTTAGTACAGAAAACAACGAGATTGTCATTAACAAACTCATTAATACAGCCAATAATTTTTTAATTTTCATTTTTCTCACCCGTCTTAAATTATAAATTATTATTGTTTTTGTTGCTAAATAATGTTTTTATTGCAATGTATGTTTTTCTAATATCGACAATATGCGCCTGTTATATTGACAACGGGTACGCAATGATATTATAATAGCATTGTATAAAAATTATGTCAATTCCAATAGGCAAATTGTAATATTTTGGAGTACATTTTATCGTTATTTGTAGAAATTTAATATGTCGAATTTTGTAAAAACTATTGACAATAAGCAAATTATTATGTAATATATTCACATAACAGATGGAAGGAGTGTCATTTATGAAAATAGATTTTGGCAAAACACTGCGACAGTACAGAAAAGCCAACAATTTGTCGCAACAACAAATTTCAGATGCACTTTCTATCGGTCGGGCTACATACGCTCGATACGAGGGTTCAACAAGACCAAACTATGAGTTGCTCATAAAGATAGCGAAAATATACGGTGTAACCGTGGACGAGCTTCTTAAAAAAAATGTTGTCTATGACGATGGCAGTGAAGTTGAGGTTGCTGCGGAACCCGATGTTGAAGAAAAAGTTAAAACAGACTCAAAACTCATCAATCTTACAGATTTTGAAAAAATGGTTTTAATTAAAACAAGACTTATGACTTATGAAGATAAGATGAAATTAAGCGAGTATTTAAACAATATTTAAAAGATACACAAAAGTGTATCTTTTTTTTATTAATGTTAAAAAAGACTGTGTTGTCTCTTTACGAAATAGCACAGTCTTTTTGTTTTTAGTTATATTATGACTTAGATTTATATATTTCTACCGTTGCGGTAATTGTTCCGTATGCCCATGCAGTGTTGCTTGAACTTACACCGAAAGAAACATTTACTTGTTGTCTTGTATTGTTTTCATTTATCGTATCATTCGGAGCAAAACCGAGATTTACCGATGGTATGAGTTCGCAGTTATCAACACTGTCGGGTGAGATGATTTTTACTCTGTTGTTTGAAAGCGATATAACTCTTGCAGTATAACCGTTTGGAACACCGTCTATTTTTATATTTGAACGGCTGAAATATGAGTGCTTTGTTTTATACTTTTCAGGCACGGTAACCGTTACGGTAATAGGGTCGTTGTTGTTTACCGGAGTTATACCGTTGATGTTTGACGGGATATAAGAAAACTCATTTTTTCCGACATCAAGTTTAGAAAAATCAATATCGCCGAGTAAAATCTCATTGGTCGATTCAAGTGCCGATTCAAGCATACCTACTTCTAACTTATCAACGCTGTATTCAATTTTAATATCGGAAGTATCAAGTCCTTCGGGTGCGTTGCTCAATCCTACACGAACAGGCAATACCGTCTTTTTCAGTATCGGTATGATAACGCTTGGATTTTTATTTTCGGTTGATACAGTTACATAGTCAACAACTTTATCATTTTTGTCAAGTGCTTTTAAATCAAGTGACAGTGTTTGAGGCTCTGTCAATTCGCCTTTTATATCAATGTCTGCAACGACTTTATCAACATTTTGGAGATAAGAAGTAGCACCTCGTACAACTGCGTTTGTATCGCTCATTTGTACTTGACCCATAATATAGCCGTCAGCAACAAAATCTTTGTTTTTATAGTTTAATTGAATAGGAAACTCTTTTTCACTTTCGACATCAAAGTACGCTTCATAGTTTGTCGGGTAAAATTTTGTGATGGTAAAGTCGCTGTTGTTTTTTGCAGGGGATACTGTTATCGGTACTGAATGGTATCCTGCTTTTGTGACAGAACTTGTATCTACTTTTACATCAAGGTCTTCACTGTTTATGTCTAAAACAATATATTTTTTAGCAGAAACAGTTACATCTACCGTAATGCTTTGTTCACCGTAAGATTTAATACCCAATTGCTCCTGCACGGCGTTGTCTGTTGCTATTGTAACGGGTACAGATATTTGTTTTGTAGTTTCGGGGCTTACATTCATAGAAGTAACAACCCAAATTATCAAAGAAAGAAAAACAGAAATAATAATCAGATACTTGTCGGTATATATAAGTTTTCTAAGCGAAAATGAACTTTTTTTCTTCTTATTCTTTTTTGCTTTATTGTCATTTTGTTTGTTATTTTTTGTCATTTTTTATCCCCCTGACTATTTTTGTAATGATTTTATCATCAGAGGTGGAGCCGGAAGGAACAAAATTCCTTGTTAAAATCTCACGAAGGTCGCCGTCTGAAATATTTTGATTTAGCGCACCGTTTTGGGCAACGGATATTGCACCTGTTTCTTCTGAAACTATAACAACAACTGCATCGCTTTCTTCGGAAAGACCGAGTGCGGCACGGTGTCTTGTGCCGAGCGAAGATGATATGTTTTTACCTGTTAACGGCAAAATACAACCTGCAGCATAAATCTTGTAGCCTCGTATAATCATTGCTCCGTCGTGTAATGGAGATTTTGGGAAAAATATATTTTCAACCATTTCCCGTGATGCTTGAGCGTCAATTGTTGTGCCTGAATTTATGATATTACCCAAAAGTGTTTCGTTTTCAAAAACAATCAAAGCGCCAATTTTCTTGTCGCTCATATTTGAAACTGCTTTGCAAACAGCGTCAATGCAGTTGTTTATTTCGGAAATCTCTACTGCAATACCGGAGTGGATTATTGCTTTGATACTGTTTCTGGAAGCACTTTTTCCGAGTTGTTCCAAAATCTTTCTGAATTCGGGAGCAAACAGAACAACTAAAATAATCAATATATTTGAAAATACGCTTTTCAGTATATAACTTGACGCTTCCATATTAAATGCATTTACTATACCGTAAATGAGTGCGATGATTACTATACCTTTTACAAGTTGCATAGCCCTTGTTTCACGCATAATTCTTATACAAATATAGATAATTCCTGCGACAAAAACTATATCTAAAAAGTCGGTAAATCCAAAAGTTGAAAATACGCTTAATATTTTATAAAAGAGTGACTCAATGTTTTGTAACATTTAAAAAACTTCCTATTGTTTTATTTATAACTATAAATAGTTTATCACACAGACAAAAATAAATAAAGTAAAAAATAATATTTTTTATAACTTTTTTAGAGTGTTTATAAAATATTCACATTCGCTGAATTTATTAAAAGACGAAGGACTTATTCTGACGGTGCCTCTTGAGTCCGTACCGTAAAAACGGTGGGCGAGGGGAGTGCAATGTAAACCGCCCCTTACGCAAATATTTTTTTCTGCGAGTAATTGTGCAGTTTTTTCGCTTGAATAGTCTTTGTAATTAAAAGATACAATCGGTGCCGACAGATTTTCTTTCGGTTTTTCACAGTAAAGAATGGCATTGCTGTTTTTTGACAGTTCTTCAAATAACATTTTGCAAAGTTCAATTTCGTGATTGTAAATATTTTTTCTTCCTTTTGAACTTATAAAATCTAAACCGCTGTTCAAAGTTATGATTCCCAAATTGTTCATGGTACCGCTTTCAAATTTGTCAGGAAGTTGTGACGGCATATTCAAATTTGCCGAAATACTTCCCGTACCGCCTTCTGTAAGTGTGTCGGGAATATTGTTTCCCAAAATCATTATTCCGCTTCCCATTGTGCCGTACAGTCCCTTGTGACAGGGAACGCAGATTGCACTTATATCATCGTTGATTTTTACATCAAGTGTGCCG
This sequence comes from uncultured Eubacteriales bacterium, assembly GCA_900540085.1. Taxonomy (GTDB): domain Bacteria; phylum Bacillota; class Clostridia; order Oscillospirales; family Acutalibacteraceae; genus Scybalenecus. The sequence continues at coordinate 28,939 of UQEU01000014.1, read as the reverse complement.
GCAGTTTGTGCGCAGTCGGCGATAAAAGGAATATTGTTTTCTCTTGCGATTTTCGCTATTTCATATATTGGCATTACGGTGCCGAAAGCATTTGATGCGTGCGTACATACTATAAGACAAGTGTTTGAACGAATTTTTGATTTAAAATTATTTATGGTTGTTTCTTTGTCTTTACTGTATTCTGCTATGCTGACGCTAATATTTTTTTCGCTGCATAGTTTTTTTACAGGTCTTGAAACAGAGTTGTGTTCAAAGCACGAAATTATAATATGACCGTTTTCTTTTGCAAAGCCTTTTATTGCCGTGTTTAAAGATTGAGTGCATCCGGATGTGAAAATGATTTTTTCAGGTGTTTTGCAACCGAAAAAATCAGCACATTTCTCTCTTGTTTCATATATGGCAGAGGCAGTTTTGACTGACTCTTTGTAACCGCCTCTGCCACTGTTGAATGAAAATTTTTCAAATGCCTCCAACAGTTTAAATTTTTCGTTTCTTGGTTTCGGGTAGGTGGTAGCGGCGTTGTCAAAGTAAATCATTTTTCTCAACTCCGCTTATTTTTATTGAAAAAGATTTTAGTATTTTTAAAACATTTTCTTCATCTTCTTCAAAAATTTTAATTGCCCAGCCACAACCGTCGTTTTTACCAATTTTTTCGGTTTTTATAGCTTCACAATGAATTACCTGTGACTTTAAAACCGATACGGCGTGTTGTGCCGCCGTAATTGTTCTTACTTTTATAATAACTGTTTTCATAACAGATACCTCACTTTTTAATTATTTTTTTATAGTATATATTATGCAGAAATTAAAATAATGGTAAAAACGCATTTTAAAGTTATCAATTTATTAAATTAAAGTGAAAATAAAAGCCGAAAAATAAAAAACGGACAAAGAAATTTTAGTTTCTCTGTCCGTTTTAAATGATTTACTTTTTGAGTGCTCTTGTCAGCCAAATCTGACCGAGGTCAAGTGCGTTGTAAATTCCTTGTTTTTCGCTTTTTTTGGCGATTGTGTAGCCTTTTGCTTTTGAAGCGTCTGATTGGAGCAGGTAGATACCTACTTTTTCAGAAAGGCTGATGTCTTTTAACTTTTTTTTACTGTTAATTGTAAGTTTAACAATAAACGGGTCTTCCGGATTTCCGTAAAAGATAGTATCAGCACATCTTACAAGTGGTTTGCCTTTATACATAAGTGTGCCGTTTTTGTTTTCAGCCAATACGAAACCTCCTTTAATTATTCAAATAAGACTTTACCATTTCTGAAAGAAGTTCATCTCTGTCAAGTCGTCTTATAAGACTTCTTGCATTTTTGTGAGTAGTGATGTAGGTTGGGTCTTCGGAAAGAAGATAGCCTACTATTTGGTTAACGGGATTGTAACCTTTTTCTTTAAGTGCGTCGAAAACTTGTGTGAGAACATTTTTCATTTCGTTTTCTTTTTCATCACCAAGTTTAAAAGATATGGTCTTGTCTATCATGGCAAAGTCACCTCCATATATCTAATTATATACATATTCTTGATAAATTACAATGATTTTATTAAAAAAATATTATAATGTACAAAAAACAGTACAGAAATCAGTCTTCTGACAGTAACATTCTGTCGTTATCGAGTTCTTCACCCGATGAAGTTTTGAATTTTTCAAGCAATTGAGCAGTTGTGAGGTTTTTCTTTTCTTCGCCTGAAACATCATATATGATTTTACCGTTATTCATCATAATAAGTCTGTTACCTATTCTGATGGCGTCTTTCATATTGTGTGTAATCATAATAGTTGTAAGATTGTTTTCTGCAACTATTTTTTGAGTTATGTCAAGAACTTTCTTGGCAGTTTTAGGGTCAAGTGCAGCAGTGTGTTCGTCAAGCAATAAAACTTTAGGCTTTTTAAGAGTAGCCATCAAAAGAGTAAGTGCCTGTCTTTGACCGCCTGAAAGAAGACCTACTTTTGAAGTGAGTCGTTCTTCAAGTCCGAGTTCAAGGGAAGCAAGTATCTCTTTGTAGTGAGCCGTTTCCTTTTGGTTTACTCCCCATTTTATCGTTCTTGCTTTACCTCTGCGGTTTGCAAGCGCAAGATTTTCAACTATTTCCATATCTGCCGCAGTTCCCATCATAGGGTCTTGGAAAACTCTGCCTAAAAATTTTGCTCGTTTGTGTTCGGGCATTTTAGTAACATCTGTCCCGTCAATTATAACAGAACCGCTGTCAACAGGGTACACACCTGCAATCATATTGAGCATTGTAGATTTACCTGCACCGTTACCGCCGATTACTGTTACAAAATCGCCTTCATTGAGTTGAATATTAAGACCGTTTAAAGCCTTTTTTTCATTAATAGTTCCGGGATTAAAGGTTTTGTATATGTTTTCAAGTTTAAGCATTTTGTTTACCTCCCGAACTGTTTTTTACTGTTTTTTCTTTAATTTTGCTTTTCCAGTAAGGTATGCCGAGGAAAAGAGCAACTATTATAGCAGTGAAGAGTTTAAGGTCGTTTGCGTTTAAGCCTAACATAAGTACAAATGTGATAACTATGTAGTAAACAATACCGCCGAAAACAACTGCCAAAAGTCTAAGTGCAAAGTTTTTGAAGATTTTACCGAAGATTACTTCTCCGATGATAACGGCAGCGAGACCGATAACAATAGCACCTCTGCCCATATTTATATCTGCAAAGCCTTGATATTGTGAAAGCAACGCACCTGAAAGTGCAACAATGCCGTTTGAAATGGTAAGACCGATGATTTTGTTTGCGTTAGTGTTAATTCCGTTTGCACGAGCCATATTTTGATTGCATCCGGTTGCACGAAGTGACATACCCATTTCAGTTCCGAAGAACCAATACAAAATTGCGATAAGCAAAACCGCAAAAACAGAGCAGATTAAAATTGATTTTGAGAGATATCTCAAAGAAACCAATATATCGTATTTCATAACGCTCAGAGGCTGATTTGCTTTGTTCCCCAAAATTCTCAGATTGATTGAATAAAGTGCAATTTGTGTGAGAATACCTGAAAGAATTGCGGGTATTCCAAATTGTGTGTGAAGTATGCCGGTTACAAATCCTGCAAGGCATCCTGCTAAAAATGCAAGCAACATTGCAACATAGATATTAATACCGTTTATTGTGCACATTACAAGAACTGCACCGCCTGTTGCAAAAGAACCGTCAACGGTCAAATCTGCAATGTCGAGAGTACGAAATGTTATATATACGCCGATTGCCATGATACCCCAAATAATACCTTGGGCAACTGCACCCGGCAAAGAGTTGAAAAAAGCGAGCATATTTTTAATTTCCTTTCAAAAAAGGCGTAGAGAATATTCTACGCCTTAAAATTAAATTTAAATAAATATGAAAAATATAAATCTAAATCAATTATTCTGCAATTGCTTCATATCCTTCAGGAATGACAATTCCGAGTTGTTCACAACGGTCAGCAACATATTTTTTCTTTAAATCTGTTGCATATTTGATTTCCATTTCGGCAGGATCTGTATTTTCCGTAAGGATTTGAACAGCCATTTCTCCGGCTTGGTAACCGATACTGTAATAATCAATTGAAAGGGTAGCAATTCCGCAGCCTTTACACATATTTTCTTCACCGGTAATAACAGGAATACCTGCCGGTTCAGCAATATTGTTGATTACTTCAGAGTTTGAAGCCATTGTGTTGTCTGTCGGAATGTATAATACATCTACTTCTGAACAAGCACTTGTTGTTACAGATGCAATATCGTTTGAGTCAGCAGCAGTGTATTCTTTTACTTCCAAATTCATTTCTTTGAAATATTCAGTAATCTTGTCAGCCTGAAATTTTGAGTTTGCTTCAGCAGAGCAGTAGAGAATACCTACTGTTTTTGCACTCGGCACAAGTTCTTTAACTATTTCAGCCTGTTTGTCAAGCGGAGCAAGGTCGGCAGTGCCGGTAACATTCATACCGGTTTTACCGTTCCAGTCAGAAACATGAAGTGCAGTAGCATAGTCTGTGATTGAGGTTGCCACAATCGGAATTGTGCCTGTTGATGCGATAGCAGATTCAAGTGCAGGTGTGGCGTTTGCAAAAATCAAATCTACTCCGTTAGCAACAAATTGGTTTGTGATTGTTGCACAGGTAGGTGAGTCGCCTTGTGCGTTTTGAATATCAATATCAACTTTGTCTTCGCCGAGTTTTTCTTTAACGGCGTCAATAAATCCGTTTGTTGCAGCGTCAAGAGCGTCGTGCTGTACAAGTTGACAAACACCGATGCTTATTTTCTTGTCCGAACTGCCTTTTGAGCAACCTGCAAATATTGTTAATATTAATGCAGAAACTAATATAAGTGCTAATATTTTTTTTGATTTTTTCATTACAATTCCTCCGTTTAAAGTTTTAACGCTTTGCTACTTTAAAGTAATGATTAAATCATAGCACAAAAATCTTTCTGTGTCAATCAGCTTCTTAAATTAATTCCTATTTTATTTAATGCTTTGAGAACTCGTTTAACTGCGCCGTCAGCTTCTTCGTCTGTCAAAGTTCTGTCGGCAGCACGCATTTTAATGTTGAAAGCAACAGATTTTTTGCCTTCATCTATTTGATTTCCTTCATAGACATCAAACAGAGTAACATTTTCCAAAATCTTTCCTACTGCATTTTCAATTTCTTTTTTAATTGAAAGTACAGGCACTTCACGGTCGCATACAAGAGCAATATCTCGTGTTGTAGCAGGGAATTTAGGTAAAGTTTTGTGTATTCTTGTCTCAACTGCGTTTTCAAAAGCAGTGTTCATATCTACTTCTGCAATATAAACTCTTGTATTGATACCGTAGTTTTCACAAACTGAGGGATGAATTTCTCCGACAACTGCAAGTGTTTTACCGTCGATTGTAAATTTAGCGGTTCTTCCCGGATGGAAAGTAGGGTTGTCTTTTACGGGCTCAACATCGTAGTTGTCAACTTTAAGACAATAGCAAAGTTCTTCAACGATACCTTTGATTGTATAGTAGTTGTAACTGTTTCCGTATAAACCGATTACCGCTCTTTTGTACTCTTTAGGAAGTTCGCCGTCTTCAAGCGGTTGATAATTTGTTGCTATTTCGTAAAGTTTAGCCTTTTCGTTTCTGTTTTTGTAGTTTCTTGCCAAAACATCGAGCATTGACGGAATAGCAGTAGTTCTCATAATGCTTGTATCTTCGCCGAGAGGGTTGGAAATGACAACGCTTTTTCTGAGAGGCGAATTGCTGTCAAGACGGATTTTGTCGTACGCTTTCGGGCTGATGAATGAGTAAGTGTAAACTTCACTGCATCCGCAAGAAATGAGTGTGTTGTTTGCATTTTTTTCAAACTGTTGCATTTTTGTGAGTTTACCGTTAGCCACACCTTTAAGTTCTCTGTTTGGAATGTTGTGGAAACCGTAAAATCTTGCAACTTCTTCGCTTATGTCAGCCAAGTGTTCAATATCGTTTCTGAATGACGGAGAATAAATTTTTCCGTTTTCAACCTTAAATTCAAGCCTTTCAAGTATTTCAACCATTTCTTTTTCGGAAAGGTCAATTCCTATGAAATTGTTGATATAGTTACTGTCAAAGTCAAGTACAACTTCTCGTTTTGTCGATTTATCACAGTCAACCACTCCGTTGACAACATCGCCGGCATCCAAAAGTTGTACAAGTTCAAGCGCTCTTTGAAGAGCAGGCAAGCAAGCGGATGGGTCAAGTTCTTTTTCGTATCTTGAAGATGCTTCCGTTCTCATTCCGAGTGCTTTTGCAGTTCTTCTTACAGAGGCACCGTTGAAACAAGCAGACTCAAATACAATTGTTTTTGTATCTTCCATGATACCGCTGTATTCTCCGCCCATAACACCTGCAACTGCAACGGGTTTTTCAGCGTCGGCAATTACCATCATCTCTTGTGTGAGTTCTCGTTCTTCTCCGTCAAGAGTAGTGATTTTTTCGCCGTCTTTTGCATTTCTTACATTTATTTCTCCGCCTGCTAAATAACGATAGTCAAATGCGTGCATAGGCTGACCGTATTCAAGCATTACATAGTTAGTAATGTCAACAATATTAGAAATAGGACGAACGCCTGATGCCCTGAGTCTTTCTCTGAGCCAGCGAGGTGACTCTTTTACTCTCACATTTTCTACAATAGCGCCTGTATAACGATAGCAGGTAGCGGGGCAGTCAATGTTTACTTTAAGAAAATCATTTACATTGCCGTGTCCTTCTTTTACAACAGGTTTTTTAATTGTCAGAGGCTTTTTGAAAGTTGCAGCGGTTTCTCTTGCAAGACCTGTAACAGAAAGACAATCTGCTCTGTTTGATGTTATTTCAAACTCAATCGCAGTGTCATTGAGTCCTATTGCGTCGCAAATATCTTTTCCGAGAGTGGTGTCACAGTCGTCGCCTAAAACAAAGATACCGTCTTCAACAGCGTAAGGAAAGTCGTTGACAGCAAGACCGAGTTCGCCGAGTGAGCAAAGCATACCGTTGCTTTCAACACCTCTTAATTTACCTTTTTTGATTTTTTTGCCACCGTGAACAATGCTGTTGTCAAGTGCTACGGGAACGATGTCGTTTTCTTTAAGGTTTTGCGCACCTGTAACAATTTGCAGGTTTTCATCTTTGCCTACATTGATACTGCAAATCCAAAGGTGGTCGGAGTCAGGGTGTTTTTCAAGTTTTTCAACTTTTCCGACAACGATATTTTTAAGTTCATTGCCTTCTTTTTCATAAGCTTCTACTTTTGAACCTGATAAAGTTATCTTGTCGCAAAATTCTTTGTCAGATATTTCTTTTGTTTCAACATAGTCTTCAAGCCATCTTCTTGATAAAATCATTTATAAAGCACCTCCTTAAAATTGGCTGAGAAATCTTAAATCATTCTCATAAAGTAATCTCATATCATCTATATTATATTTAAACATTGTAAGTCTTTCGAGTCCGACACCGAAAGCAAATCCGCTGTAAACTTCAGGGTCTATGCCACCGTTTTTAAGAACTTTCGGGTGTACCATACCGCCGCCGAGTATTTCTATCCAGCCTTCGCCTTTACACATAGGACAACCTTTGCCGCCGCATTTGAAACAAGATACATCTATTTCGCAGCTCGGTTCTGTAAACGGGAAGTGGTGAGGACGAAGACGGATTTTTGTTTCTTCGCCGTAAAGTCTTTTTGCAAATGCTTCCAAAGTGCCTTTGAGGTCAGCCATGTTAATTCCCTTGTCAACAACAAGTCCTTCTACCTGATGGAAAAGGGGAGAGTGAGTAGCGTCAACTGCGTCGCTTCTGTAAACTCTGCCCGGAGCAATAATTCTTATAGGAGGCTCTGTGTTTTCCATTACTCGAATTTGAACGGGAGAAGTTTGTGTTCTCAATACGATATTTTCATCAATATAGAATGTGTCTTGAGTGTCACGAGCAGGGTGGTCTTTCGGAATGTTGAGTGCTTCAAAGTTGTAGTAGTCTTTTTCAACTTCAGGTCCTTCTGCAATGTTAAATCCCATTCCGATAAAAATATCTTTGAGTTCATTTAAAACTGCTGTAAGCGGATGAATGTGTCCGAGTTCAACGCTTTCTCCCGGCATTGTAACATCAATAGCCTCGTTTTTAAGTTTTTCGTTGAGTGCAGCTTCTTTGAGTTCCTTTGTTTTATCTGTAATTTTTTTGTCGAGTTCTGCACGAATTTCGTTTGCAAGTTGACCTATGACAGGTCTTTCTTCGGCAGAGAGTTTGCCCATTTGTTTTAAAATGGCGGTGAGTTCGCCTTTTTTACCCAAATATTTGATACGGGCATTTTCAACTTGTTGCATATCTTTTAAATTTTCGATAACATCAAGTGCCGATTTTTTGATTTCTTCAAGTTGTTGTTTCATAAAATCTTCCTTTCCGTCAGTTTGGTTTTATTTAAGTGAATTGCTTATATAACAAAAAAACTTGCCCCTCATAGTTGAGGGACAAGTTGTAATTACCTGCGGTACCACCCTTATTTTTGCCGTGAGCAAACACTCATTGAGCCTGTAACGGAGCTTTTCCGTCTTTGCCTACTGATGTTCAGCAAAGCCGCTCGGAAGGGAACTTCATTTCGTTAGTACAAAGCGTTCTTTCAGCCTTGAAACGCCTCTCTGAATTGTGCTGACACGAAACTACTTTTCTTCGTCAATGCGTTTAATTTGTTGTAAGTATTATAATACAACTTTATTCTTTTTGCAAGAGTTTTTTTGTCAGGATAATATAAATGATAAATCAGAAAGAAAACAGTTCGTCTTTTTCAAATTCTTTATAAACGATGTGGCTTGACGGACTGTCTTCATAAAGAATTCCTACATTACCGTTATCTAATACCGTTAACGATGAGTATGCAAAAAATCCTTCATTTATTTTTACATTTTTCAGCCATTTGATACCTGTTGTTTTGCCGTTTTTTGTTTTGAATTTGCCGATAGAAAGTACGCCGTCTTTTCTTGCTTTTTTACAAGTGTGTGAGGAAAGTACATAGGTGTCATCGTATTTTATAAAACTTTTTTGGCATTTGCACGCATAAAGTTTGGTTTTCTTTTTCTTTTCCCAAGTAACGCCGTTGTTATATGAAATTGCCATCGGAGTTTTTCCGCTGAAGTTTTGTCTTGAAAGACCGATTACTTCGCCTGTCGGTGCTTCAACACATTGCCATTCTCCCGGTATTCCTATGTATTTTTGTGTTGTATCTCTTTTCCATGTTTCTCCGTTGTCATCAGAGTAGATGGAAGCAGAACCGCCTCTCAATGTGTAAACTGTAAATACAAGTCTGCCGTCTTTAAGAGCGATACCGTTTCCGGGTGCAACACCTAAAAATGTGCTGTCGCTTTTTAATAAAATATCTCCCGTAATGTCTTTTGGTTCGCTCCAAGTTTTTCCTTGGTCAGAACTTTTAGTCATAAAGATATAACTTCTTTTCGGTGTTTTGAGAGGTGCACCGAATGTTAAGTGTGCTTCTATTTCTTTTGCACCCATAGCACCGTTTAAATAGATGTTTCCCATATATTCTTTATCTCTGTAAAGGTCGCCTATTTCGTAATACGGAGCGTTTGTTTTTGTTTTTACGGTGTAGTTTGTTTTTTCACCTTTTTTGTCATATACAATTCCGTTTTCTCTTACGGTGTAGAAATTTCCTTCCTTGTCGTAAATAATAGGAGTCATTTTACCGTCAACACTTGTATATGCCGCTTTCTTTTTGTCAAGCAGTTTCTGATTGTGAAGTCCTTTGCATTCGGGATAGTATGTAACGAGCATTACTATATCGCCGTTTTTTGCAACAGTCATACAAGGGTCTATGTAAAAAGCTGAAGTGTAATATTCGTCGCCGATTTTTGTTTCCCTTGCAGGAGGCACAAGTATGCTTTCAATTTTGCTCCATGTTTTTCCGCCGTCTTCGCTTCTTCTGATTGCAACTTCAATATATCCCCAGTCAGCACCTGAAGATGCCTTGTCAATTGCTGCAATCAATACTCCGTTTGCGTTAACAAGCGACGGAATACGAAAAGCTGTACCGCCGTTGTTTTCGTTTGAGTCTTTGCACAATTCTTTGTCTAAAAATTTTTCGTTGTTTCCGCAAAATAATACCTGTTCGTTTTTCAAAATTATTACCTCCTGTGCGTATTGACTTAATGTTATCATAAAAAAGAAATTATTTCAATATTTTAATTTTTCATAGTTTTGCATAGTTTAAACTATATTTGTAATCATTTATCTATCAGAAATTTGTTTCAGAAATATAATGGTTTTAGATGTAAGAAAATATATGAATATTAAAAATTAAAAAAAACTTGAAAACATACTGTATATTGTGTAAAATAAAAAAGAAATATATTTGAGGGGGAAATAAATATGATTTCAAGTTTAAAAAAGGCATACTATCGTACATATCAAAAAGTTTTTAAGGTTGCAATGTGTCTTATGGATTGGAGTGAGCCTGAAGTAATTGAAGGTTCAGGAGCCATAAAAAGACTTCCGAAACTCGTAAAATCAAAAAATATTAAAAAAGTTATGGTTGTTACGGGTAAAAGACACACAAAACTTCACTTGCTTGATTCTTTATATGAAAGTCTTGAAGCAGAGGGTATTGAGTATGTTGTATTTGACAATGTTCAGCCAAATCCGACAATACCAAATATCGAAGACGCAAGAAAAACATATATAGACAATAATTGCGAAGGTATTATTGCTTGCGGAGGCGGTTCTCCGATGGACTGTGCCAAAGCGGCAGGTGCAAGAATTGTTAAACCAAATCAAAGCGTTCGTAAAATGAGAGGCCAACTTAAAGTTCATAAAAAACTTCCGCCGTTTTTTGCAGTTCCCACAACGGCAGGTTCAGGATCTGAAGTTACGGTTGCAGCAGTTGTAACAGACCCTGAAACTCACGAGAAAAATGCTATTAACGACAGTTGCCTTCGTCCGAAATACGCTGTTTTAGACCCTGACCTTACATTAGATTTGCCGCCGCAAATCACTTCTACAACAGGTATGGACGCATTAACTCACGCAGTTGAAGCGTATATCGGAAAGTCAAATGTTAAGTCAACTCTTCAGTATTCCGAAAAGGCGACAAAACTCATTTTTGACAATCTTGAAGTTGTTTATAAAGACGGTAAAAATGTAGAAGCAAGAGCAAATATGCTTAAAGGTTCATATTATGCAGGTCTCGCTTTTACAAGAGCGTATGTTGGATATGTTCACGCAATCGCTCATAATATCGGTGGTATTTACGGTACACCGCACGGTTTGGCAAATGCCGTAATTCTTCCGTATGTTCTTGAATATTACGGTGAAAGTGCTTACCCTCAACTTGCAAAACTTGCTGATATTGTCGGTATCACAAGTGCTGATATGACAGTTTCCGAAAAAGGTAAGAAGTTCATTGAGCAAATAAAACAGATGAATAAAAATATGGATATTCCGGATAAGTTCGATATGATTGAAGAAAAAGATATTCCGACAATTGTAAAAAGAGCTTTGAAAGAAGCAAATCCATTGTATCCTGTTCCTAAGATTATGGATGAAGAGGATTGCGAAAAATTAATCAGAAGTCTTATGGCTTGATTATAATGAAATGTTTTGCTTGTAATTATTAATTAATGTAGATAAATTATAAAACCTGTTCGTAGGTGTAAATCTGCGAACAGGTTTTATTTTTATACTGTTATTTTATTTATAACTTGAATTGCAACACATGACGGTCCGCCTTGAGTTATGAAAGCAGGACTTAAAGATAAAATATTTACTGTGTTGTTCGGAAAAAAATTCCGATACAATATTTTTTGTCTTGTTTGCAAGTTCAATATCTTCTCCGTGTGAGATGTAAATTATGGCTTCTTTTGACAAAAGATTTTCTTTTAGGTGCTCGCATATTGATTTAACTGCGTGAGTAAAGCCTCTTTTTATTGAATATCTGTTTAAAGTTGTTCCGTCATCGTTTTTCTTTAAAACAGGGAAAAGTTTTAGTTTGCCTGTGATTTTTGCAGCAAGAGGAGAAAGACGACCGCCTCTTTTCAAATACTCAAAGTCGCTCGGAATTAAAAACGACGCTTCACTTTCAAGTGCTTTTTGAAGTTTTTTTACAATTTCTTTTGCCGTTAAATCTTTTTTAGAAAACTCAACTGCTTTTTGAACTAAATATTTGTGCGGGTCGCAAAGTGTTGTTGAGTTAAATACGGTAATTTTGTCTTTGTTTACGGAGTGCTCTTTTGCCGTACACGCCGTACTGTATGTACCCGAAAGTCCGCTTGCAACCGTAATGTTTAATATCTCATCATCACTGCACTTGTCATATTCATCAATGTAGTTTTCAATTGCCGGTTGTGATGATTTCGGTAATTTATTAATTCTACAAATTTTTTTGAGTCAATGTCAGTGAATTCTGAATATGTATTTGAATTTATAGTAACATTGAGCGGAATAATTGTTATATCGTCATTTTCGCCCTTTTTATATAGACTTGATGTGTCTGAAAAAATTTTGACCATTATTTTTCTCCTTCTTTTACGGAAAATAAAATTATTTCTGTTTTTGATTTGCATTATATCATATTACAGTGAAAAAATAAACAAAAACTTTTAAATTTGACTAAAAAAAGAAATAAAATAACACTTAAGTTTATTAAGATAAAATATTTTTATTATATCGCACATTACTGTTAAAATATTTTAATTTATAATGTTTTTTATCTTTATTGTTTTAATTTATTATGATTAGTTGACAAAAATTTAGACTAATGTATAATAATTATGTTATAAAAAATGAAATTTTGCAGAAATGTGTCAAGGACGGAAAAAGATGTTGAAAAGTATTTGTAAATACAGTATATCAGTTATATTATTTTTAACTGTTTTTGTTTCAATAAATTCGAATTGCGTCTATGCACAGGATGATAAGTCGGATTTTGTTTATGATACTGACCTTTGGTATGATGTTGATGTTGCAGAGTATGGTAAAGTCGGTTCTATGGAGTATATAGTTAAAAACATTGTTGATAAAGACTTGCACACTGTATATTTCTATGTTGATTGTATATCTAATACATCTGAATCTGTCGTGTTCGATTTTTCTTTAGATATTTCAAATGAGAAAAATAAATATGAAAATATTATACTTGAGAAAAATATGAAACACGAAGATTTTGATTTTACTTTAAATATTCAAAATACCGTGTCAAAAAACGGCAAACCGAATGTTTTCGCAGTGAAGTTTAAAAACAAAACAGATTTTCTTTTGGACAATACAATAAGTATTTCTTTATGTAATAATAAAAATACTTTTTTGATTTACAGCAATACATATTCTGTTTCGGACAAGAAAGTTACAACAACTCGTGAAACTACGAAAAGAGAGTCCAAAACAACGAAAAAGCAAAACGATAAGTATAATAAAAACGAAAAATCCACAAAATTTTATTCTAAAAACAATAAATACTATTCTTACAATAAAGGTTCTAAATATTATAACAATGCAAACGGCAGTGCTTCACCATACGGTCAAAACGGCGGTGGATTGTACGGAGGTCTTGAAGATGAAAATTCAGTTTTGTCTGAAGACGAAAATAATACGACTTCAAAATTACCGCTTGGCTCAAAGATTTTAGTCGGAGTCGGTACAGCACTTGTTGTTGCCTCTTTTGCTTTTGTTTTTTGGGGTATTGCCAAGAACAAAAAAGACGGAATAGGTGAGAGTGAGAAAGAAGACGAGTCGGAAGAAAAAGATTAAACAATAACTTTTGTATATTTCATTACACAAAACTGAAAGGATATTGTTCTATGAAGTTGGAACGAACCAAAAATACTGCCAGAAACATTTTTTTCGGCTCAATAAGTAAAATATATAACTTAATCATTCCGTTTATTATGCGTACTGTTATGATGTATATACTCGGAATGGAGTATCTCGGACTTAACAGCCTTTTCTTTTCTGTTTTGTCTGTTTTGAGTCTTGCAGAACTCGGAGTAGGTTCTGCGCTTGTTTTCAGTATGTATAAGCCTGTTGCTGAAAACGACACAAAAAGAGTCTGTGCATTGATGCAGTTGTATAAAATATATTACAGAGTCATAGGAGTAGTAATTCTTATTGTCGGTTTGGCAATCACACCGTATATTCCGAAACTTATCAGTGGCGATGTACCGTCGGATATGAATGTATATATTTTGTATTTGATGAATTTGTCTATTTCTGTTTTGTCATATTGGCTTTTTTCTTACAAAATATGTCTTTTGGATGTTCATCAGAGAATAGATGTTGTAAATAAAGTAGATGTTGTTTTAAATACGGTTAAGTATGCTTTGCAGATTTTTGTTCTTGTCGTTTTTAAAAATTATTACTACTATTTAATTGTGTCTCTAGTTACAAGAGTAGTTGCCAATATAGTTATTGCTTTAGTTGTAAATAAAATGTATCCACAATATAAAGCAAGAGGAAAACTTGAGAAAACCGAAGTAAGAAAAATCAACAAAAGAGTTGCTGACTTGTTTGCGTCAAAACTTGGAAATATTGTTCTCGATTCATCCGATACAATCGTTATTTCTGCTTTTTTAGGGTTGACTGCTCTCAGCATTTATCAAAACTATTGTTTTGTGATGAATGCAGTTTACGGTTTTGTTGCACTGATAACGACATCTTCTTTGGCAGGTATAGGCAACAGTATATTTACAGAAAGCAAAGAAAAAAATCTCAAGGACTTAAACAAGTTTACATTTGTCATTGCGTGGATTTCGGCATTTTGTGTATCTTGCTTTGCTTCTTTGTATCAACCGTTTATGGAACTTTGGGTTGGTAAAGAAAATATGCTGCCGTACGGAATGGTAATTCTGTTTTGTATATATTTTTATGTAAGACAAATAAGTTCTGTTTTGATAACATATAAAGATGCGGCGGGAATTTGGAAACAGGACAAGTACAGAGTGCTTGTTACTGCTTTGGCAAATCTTGCTTTGAATTTACTGATGGTAAATTATATCGGATATTACGGAATACTTCTTTCTACCGTTTTGAGTATGAGTATCATCGGTTTGCCGTGGCTTTTGAAAAATCTTTTCTCTGTTTTATTTAAAACAAGTTCAAAAAAATATATGAAAAAACTTGCTATATATACCGTCGTTACGGTTGTTTCGTGTGCGCTGAATATATTTGTCACAAATTTCAGTTTTGACTCAATAATTTTGACGATTGTTGCAAGGCTTCTTTTGAGTTTTGTTGTTCCTAATACTATTTTCTTTTTACTTTTCAGAAAAACAGATGAATTCAAATCATTTGTCGGTTTGTTAAATCAATTTACGGGAAAAAGATTTAAGTTTTTAAACAAATAAAATAACAAACAGACACATTTTACTTTAAAAGTTGATGTGTCTGTTTGTTTTATTCTTCAATGTATTTGTTTGTTGTGAAAAGTAACGAAATGCACCAAACTGCTGCAATACCGACTAAAGTATAGATAATTCTTGCCAAAATCGAGTCTTGTCCCGAACAAATCCAAGCAACAATATCAAATTTGAAAAGTCCTATCGAACCCCAGTTTATACCGCCGATAACAGTCAGTATAAGTGCAATTTTGTTTATGATATTCATAACTTCATCTCCTGTATATAAAATCATTAGTATTATGTAACATTAAAATGATTTTTATACATTTATATTTGAAGTTTTATTGAATTTTATAATGAAGTTACCAATAATTTTGCTTTTGCGTCAATTTCAAAATTTCCGAAAGAAGAAGGAATGAAGAAACTGTCGCCTTTTTTAAATTCCATATCGTCAATCTTTCCGCTTCCGTCAATTACCAATATGTTTATAAAAGAATTTTCATCGGCAAAAAGATTTATTTTTCCGTCAATTTCGTAAATGTAAACCGTGAATAAGTCGCATTGCTTTAAAAGTTGTTTTGTTGCGTTTTCAATTTTTTCGGGTTGACTTTCTGCCGTTGTCTTGCTTTTCGGCGGTTCAGTAACTGCGGTATCAAGTGCTTTTTGAATGTGAAGTTCTCTCGGTTTTCCGTCATTTCCGAGCCTGTTGTAGTCATATACTCTGTAAGTTGAGTTTGAGTTTTGTTGTATTTCCGCTATAAATACGCCTTTTCCGATAGCGTGAACAGTGCCGGCTTCAATGAAAAATACATCGCCTTGTTTCACATTTACAATATTTAAAACATCAAGTAAAGTGTTGCTTTCGATAGCGTTTTTAAAGTCTTCTTTAGATATTTTTTCTTTAAAGCCGTAAATAAGTTTTGCGTCTTTTTCGGCATCTACGACATACCACATTTCAGTTTTGCCGAATTCGTTTTCATATTTTTTTGCGTATTCATCGTTCGGATGCACCTGAATTGACAAATCGTTTTTTGCATCAATAAGTTTTATAAGTATCGGAAAATCGTCGTATTTTTCGGCTTTTTTTCCTAAAACAGTTTTGTGAGCATTAATATAGTCTGTGAAAGATGAACCTTTAAATTCTCCGTTTTCAATAATATTTTCTCCGTCTTTGTGACAGGAAAGAGTCCAAGCTTCAGCTATAATTTTTAAGTCTGTTTTAAAATCATAATCGTTTTTTAACTTTGTACCGCCCCAAATGTTGTCTTTTAAAGCGGGTTTCAGCTTCATAATATACATAAAAATCACCTTCGCAATAAATATTAACAAAAAGCATCTTCACTTTCAAGATATTTTATAGTAAAATATTACGGAATTAAAAATAGGAGTTATAGAAATGGCAGTTTTATCAGTGCAAAATTTGAGTTTGTCTTTCGGAGAAAGAACATTGTTCTCAAATGTTGCGTTCGATGTTAAAGAAAATGAAAAGGTAGGTTTTGTCGGTGCAAACGGCGTCGGTAAAACTTCTTTGTTTAAAATAATTACAGGCGAGTATCGTGCAGATACGGGCGGTGCGTTTGTTTCAAAAAATGCAAAGGTCGGATATATGGAACAACATTCCTGTTCTGACTCAAAGTCCGTATATGACGAACTCATTTCGTGCTTTCAAAATTTAATAGATATGGAAAATGAGTTGAATGAAATATCCTTTAAACTTCAAAACGGAGCAGGGAATATGACTGAACTCATAGCAAGACAGGAGTTTTTAAATGACCTTTTTGTTAAAGAGGGAGGACTTACCTATAAGAGTCTTACAAAAAGTACGCTTGTGGGACTCGGTTTTGCAGAAAATGAGTTTGAAAAAAGCACTTCAAAATTAAGCGGAGGACAGAAATCTAAACTCATACTTGCGAAACTCCTTTTGTCGAAAGCCGATTTGTTGTTGCTTGACGAGCCTACAAACCATTTGGATATTGATGCAGTTGAATGGCTTGAAAACTTTTTGACCGATTATAAAGGTTCAGCAATCATTATTTCTCACGACCGATATTTTTTGGATAAAGTTACGACAAAAACAATAGAACTTGAAAATGAAAAAGTATCTTGCTTTATAGGGAACTATTCCGTTTTCTTAAAGAAAAAAGAGGCTGAACAAAAAGCGATTGCCGAAAAGTATAAAAATGATATGAAAGAAATTGAAAGACTTGAAGGCATTATCGAACAGCAGAGAAGATGGAACAGAGAAAAAAATATCAAAACTGCCGAAAGCAAAGAAAAAGTTGTAGAGAGAATTAAAGCACAGTTGGTTGTTCCCGACAGTGCGGTTGAAAAAGTGCATTTCAGTTTTGTACCCAAGATGGTCAGCGGCGAAGATGTTTTGCTTGCTGAAAACATTTCAAAATCTTTTGCAGAAAAAAAGATTTTTGAAAATGCAAATTTGTATATAAAAAAAGGTGAGCGTGTATTTTTACTCGGTGCAAACGGTTGCGGAAAAACAACTTTGCTCAAGACGATTATGGGAGATTATTCCTCCGATAACGGAAATATCAAGTTCGGGTCAAATGTTTCTGTCGGATATTTTGATCAGGTACAGGAAAAACTGAATTTAAAAAATACTGCACTTGAAGAAGTGTGGTCAACTTTTCCAAATATGACCGAAACAGCAGTGCGTTCATCTTTGGCATCGTTTTTGTTTAAAGGCGATAGCGTATTTAAGCCGTTGTCAAAGTGTTCAGGCGGAGAAAGAGCAAGAGTTGCCTTGCTGAAACTTATGCTTGGCGGGTACAATTTCCTGCTTCTTGACGAGCCTACAAACCATTTGGATTCTGCTTCCCGTGAGGAACTTGAAAATACACTTCTTGATTACAGGGGTACAATGCTTATTGTGTCGCACGACAGATATTTTATCAATAAACTTGCCACAAGAATTGTTGAACTTAAAAGTGATGAAACTGTAAGTTTTTCGGGAAATTACGATTATTATTATGAAAAAAGAACTGTTGTCGAACAAGTAAAGGAAACAAAGCAAAAATCAAAAACTAATGATTATAAACTAAAAAAAGAAATTGCTTCAAAAACCAGAAAACTTAAGACTTCACTTGAAAAAATACAAACGGAAATAGAAAGTACCGAAAACAGAATAAACGATTTGAATACAGAACTTGCAGACAATTTGGAGTATGAGCTTTTACTTGAAAAAACGGCAGAACTTGATAAATTGTCAAACTATCTTGAAATACTTTATGATAAATGGGACAGTATGGACAGTGAATTGACTTTACTTGAAAATTAATTTATAATATTTAGAAATTATTTTTAAACCTAATGTATAAAATATGTATTAAGTTTATCAGTGTATTTTGGTTTTAAAAATTGAGAATACGGTGAAGTATGAAAAAAATTGTAGTAATCGGAGCCGGCGCAGCAGGTATGATGGCTGCCGCAACAAGTGCTTTAAACGGCAACGATGTTGTTTTAATTGAAAAAATGAACAGACCCGGACGAAAAATAATGATTACGGGTAAGGGCAGGTGCAATGTCACCAACGCAATGTTCGATGTCAACGATTTAATAGAAAATGTTACTGTCAATAATCGCTTTTTGTACAGTGCTTTTTCCTCTTTTATGCCGTATGATACCATTGCTCTGTTTGAAGATTTGGGAGTTGCCACAAAAGTTGAAAGGGGAGGAAGAGTTTTTCCTCAGTCAGATAAGGCAGTTGATATAGTTGACGCTTTGGTAAAGTATGCAAAAAACAGCGGAGTAAAGTTCGTTTTTTCAAAGGCAGTCGATATTGAAACAGAAAATAATAAAATCAGCAGTGTTATTTTGGAAAATGGTGAAAAAATCTACTGTGACGCTTTGTGCATTGCAACAGGGGGATTGAGTTATCTGGGAACAGGTTCCGACGGAGACGGTTACCGTTTTGCAAAGAAGGTCGGCCATACCGTAACTCAACTCAAACCGGGACTTGTCGGACTTAATGCACGGCAAAATTTTATTGACGAACTTCAGGGTTTGTCGCTGAAAAATGTTGCAATTAAAGTTTTTGACGGCAGTAAAGAAATTTACAGTGATTTCGGAGAAATGCTTTTCACGCATTTCGGCGTTTCAGGGCCGATGATTTTGTCGTCGTCAAGCCGTATTAAGTCATTTGACGGTAAAAGCTATAAATTACATATAGACTTGAAACCTGCTCTTAACGACGACAAACTTGATAAAAGAATACAAAGAGATTTCAAGGAAAACGCAAATAAAGATTTCATAAATTCTTTGTCAAAACTGTTGCCGTCAAAACTTGTTCCCGTTATTGTCAGATTGTCGGGAATTGACGCTAAAAAGAAAGTAAACCAAATAACAAAATCCGAAAGGATTAAACTTGTTGAAACAATAAAAGATATGACGCTTGATTTGACAGGATTTAGACCGATTGAAGAAGCAATCATTACAAGAGGCGGTATTTCGGTTGATGAAATTGAGCCTAAAACAATGAAGTCTAAATTAGTTGATAATTTGTATTTCGCAGGGGAAATAATAGATGTCGATGCATATACGGGCGGTTTCAATTTGCAAATTGCTTTTTCGACAGGTTATCTTTGCGGTAAAAATATGTGATGTGAGGTTAAAGGTATGATAAATATTGCTATTGACGGGCCTGCAGGTGCAGGAAAAAGCACAGTTGCTAAAGGTGCTGCAAAAAAACTTGGGTATATATATGTTGATACAGGTGCTTTGTACAGAACAATTGCACTTGCGTGTACAAGAGAAAATATTGATTTGACCGATGAAGAAAGCGTAAAGTCAGTCGTTTCAAAAATCAGTGTAAGATTAGGCTTTGAAAACGGTACTCAAAAAGTTTATCTTTCAGATGAAGATGTCAGCGAAAAAATCCGTACACCCGAAATTTCAATGGCGGCTTCACTTGTTTCAAAAATTCCGTATGTAAGAAATTATCTTCTTGATTTGCAAAGAAATATTGCTGAAAATAACAATATTCTTATGGACGGAAGAGATATTGCAACAGTAGTTTTGCCAAATGCGGATGTTAAAATTTTTCTTTTTGCATCGGCAGAGTGCAGAGCAAACAGAAGATATAAAGAACTCGTTGAAAAAGGCGAAAAAGTTGATTATAACGATGTTTTGGAAGATATTGAAAAAAGAGATTATCAAGACTCACACCGAGATATAGCACCGCTTAAACCTGCCGAAGATTCCGTAATGTTTGATACTTCAAATTTAGGTTTGGAAGAGTCTGTTGATAAATTGATTGAAATTGTTGAGGAGAAATTAAATGAAAGAGTTTGATTACAGTACAATAAAACACTATAAATTTTATTCTTTTGTAAAAAATGTTTTCGGTCCGATTTTTAAAGGGTTGTATAAAATTGAGTTTAAAGGACTTGAAAATGTACCGAAAGATAAGACAAACTACATAGTTGCAGTTAACCATACCAGTATGCTCGACCCTGTTTTTGTCGCTATACCGAAATGCGTTCCGTCGCTTCATTTTATGGCAAAAGTCGAACTTTTCCAAAATCCTATTGTTGCGTGGGTTATAACTCATCTTTACGGTTTCCCTGTAAAACGAGGCAAGGGCGATATTTCTGCCATTGACTATGGTATCAAGATTATTGAAGAGGGGCATGTTATGGCAATTTGTCCCGAAGGAAGAAGAGTTAAAGATAAAAACGGTGTTCCTCAAAGAGCAAAAGCAGGTGTTGCCGTTATTGCAAAAGCAACGGGAGCAGATGTTTTGCCTGTTGCAATTCATTGTCACGGTAAAATAAAACCGTTTAAAAAAGTTGTCGTTTCTTACGGTGAAGTCATTAAAAATGAAGACCTTGCTATAAGCGATGAAGGAAAACCGTCTGAAATTAAAGATGCTGCAAATAAAGTAATGAATAAAATTATAGAACTCTGGGAGGCAGAAGAGTGAAAATAAGTGTTGCAAAAACGGCAGGTTTTTGCTTCGGTGTTGACAGAGCCGTAAATTTGATATATGAACTTGTGGGAAAAGGCGAAAAGGTTTGCACTTTAGGTCCCATAATTCATAATCCGCAGTTAGTTCTTGATTTAATATCAAAAGGCGTAAAAATAGTAGATGATATTTCCGAAGTGCCGAATGACTATACTGTTGTTGTAAGAACTCACGGCGTTCCTAAAAAATATATAGATGAACTCGAAGAAAAAAATATCAATTACTGCAATGCCACTTGTCCGTTTGTTTTGAAAATTCATAAAATTGTAAAAGAACAGAATGAAGATTGTGTTGTTTTAATAGCAGGCGATGAAAATCATCCCGAAGTAAAAGGGATAAGAAGCTATTGTAAAGGTGTGTCTTTTGTTTTTAAAAACGAAGATGAACTTAAAAATATTTTAAAAACAAATCCAATAATAGACAAAAACAGCTCAATTTGTGTATCGCAAACCACTTTCAGTAAAAAAGAGTGGAAAAAATGCGAGAAAATTATAGAAAAGGTATGTACAAATTGCAAAATATTTGATACAATATGCAGTGCGACAGCCGAAAGACAGTCAGAAGCGTTTGAACTTTCCAAGATTTGCGATGCTATGATAGTCATAGGCGGTAAGCATAGTTCTAACACCTGTAAATTAAAAGATGTATGCGCAGATAACTCAAAGACTTTTCTCATTGAAACTGCAGATGAGTTAAAAGATATTGACTTAACTTCGTATTCCCATATAGGTGTTACTGCCGGTGCATCGACTCCGGCGGGGATAATCAAGGAGGTACTCAATTCCATGTCCGAAGAAAAATTAGAAAAGGAAGTTGAAACAACTTCAGCCGTAACTGAAGAAGTTGTGGAGACAGCAGATCTTGCTGAAAAGGCTAATACAGAGCCTGCTGTTGAAGCATCTGCTGATGGTGAGGCGTCCTTCGAAGAGATGCTTGAAGCATCTTTCAATGAAACAGAAAACAGCAAGGTAGTTACAGGTACTGTTGTAAATGTTACAAACACAGAAGTTTTTGTAGATGTTCACGGCAGAAAACATACCGGTGTCATTTCTCTCGAAGACCTTACAGCAAGTAATGCTGACAAATGCAGCGATGTAGTTTCAGTAGGCGACGAACTCAATCTCGTTATTATGAAAACAGACGACCAAGACGGTGTACTCAAACTTTCAAAAAGGCTCTATGATGCAGTTAAGGGCTGGGACGAACTTGTTGCTGCAAGCGAAGCAGATGAAGTTCTTGAAGGTGAAGTTACAAGAGTTGTAAGAGGCGGTATAGTAGTTGCTGCAAAAGGCACAACAGTATTTATTCCGGCTGCACTCACAGGTCTTTCAAGAGACGAAGACCTTTCAGTTATGGTAGGCACAACAGTTAAGTTCAAAATTATTGACCTTAACACTCAACGCAGAAGAGCAAAAGGCTCAATCAAAGTTGTTTTGAACGCAGAAAGAAAAGCAGCTAAAGAGGCTCTTCTTGCTAAACTCGCAGTAGGCGAAAAATACACAGGTGTTGTTAAATCACTCACAAACTACGGCGCATTTGTAGATATCGGCGGCGTAGTAGGTATGATTCACATTTCAGAACTTTCATGGAACAGAATTAAACATCCGTCAGAAGTTGTAAATGTAGGCGACACTGTTGAAGTAACTGTTAAGTCACTTGACAACGACAGAATTTCATTCAGCTTTAAAAAAGTTGAAGATAACCCGTGGGAAATCCTTAAGAGAGATTATCCTGAAGGAACAGACCTTAAAGGCACAATCACAGGTGTTACTGCATTTGGTGCTTTTGCAACTGTTATTCCGGGTATTCAAGGTTTAATCCATGTTTCTGAAATTTCAAACGAAAGAGTAAAGACACCTGCTGATGTTCTTAAAGTAGGCGACGAAGTTGAATTCCGTATCATCGGTATCGACTTTGACAAAAAACATGTAAGCCTTTCTATGAAAGCTCTCCTTTCTGAAGATGAAGAAGAAACTTCTGAAGAAGAGGACGCTGAATAATTTTTATAACAAAAAGCGATGCTTTGGCATCGCTTTTGATTTTTATATGTAAATATTTGCGATATAAAAAACGGTCGTCTTTATAGATGACCGTTTTTTTAGTTCTATTTAATTGCGTTTTTGTAATTCCTTTTAATAACTTTTTTAAAACCACTTAAAGTTGTTACATTTTCTCCGTTATATGAATAATAAATAGCCTGTATGATTCCTATAATCATAAGGAATATAAATATCTGTTTCGGCGAACCGAATATATAGTCTGTAATTCCAAATCCAAGAAACACAATAAGTGAAGTTGTGGCACAGACTAAAAGTGAGTACTTCTTTTTGGTGTCTGCATTAATTTCAAGCAATTTTTTTATTGCTATAATGATTACACTGAGTAATGCAATTAAGCCGACCAAACCTATTTCTACCCAAATTTCTATAATGAAGTTGTGAGCGTGTGGTTTGTTGAGGTCGTAAAATGTATTAAGTATTGTTCCTGTACCTTCACAGCCAAATCCGGAGCCGAACAAAAATACCATCGGATTGTTGAAAAGATAGTCAAGCAAAGACTCCCATATTTCAAAGTGAACGGCAGAAGATTGCTTTGCTTCAAGGTTTCCGACAAGTCCCGTCGGTACTGTCGGTATTACTTCGGGTTTGAATATAACTCCGTATCTTGTTAATACAGATGCAATCAAAAGTGCAAACGCCGGTATTCCTACCGAAATGAGTTCTTTTGAAGAACGCTTTACAAGTAAAATAAATGCCAAAACCCAACCTGCAAGTGCAATCACACAGCCTGTTCTTGACATTGTTGCACTTATTCCGCAAGTTATCAATATGTTTGCAAAATAATAGATTGTTTTATTTTTTGCAGATTTTGCATTGATTAGAAGATAAATGGCAATCGGTAAAGATGCCACCAATAAAGATGCAAGTAAGTTGGGGTTTGAAAAAAATCCACAGGCACGGTCGTCAAAAGTTTTAGTGCTTATTTCAAAAGGTAAAGAACTGTACACTATTTTGTCCAAAGTTTTGTAAAACGGTGTTACAAGTACAAATTTTTGTGAAATCAAGTTTTCTTTAAATAATAAATATGTAACAATTTGAACAGATGCAACAAGTCCGTTAACAGACGCACCAAAGACAACAGTTTTGAGTATGGTGTCAACTCTTTCTTTTGTTCTTGCTAAATTATATATCATTACCTGTACAAGTAACATTCCGAACCATAAGCCCGACATACCGAGCGTGTCGAGTTTGGTGTCAGACCAAAGCGTGCTTAAAAGCATATATCCCATAAGACAAAGCTCAATTTTTCCGAGTGTTCCAAGACGAGCTTTTTTGTTTTCCTTGCTCCATTGTCTTTTGAAAACAATAAATGCAGTGAAAAGTATAAATGGCGAAATGTATTCAGGTAATATGAAAAATGTCGAAATCGTTGCAATCAGCCATGACCAAGCAGGGTCTGATTTGCAGCTTGTTTTGAGTTTTTCAATAGCCGTATTCATCGTATTTCCTTTCTGCACAAACAGTGCGTACTAA
Organism: uncultured Eubacteriales bacterium; assembly: GCA_900540085.1. Taxonomy (GTDB): domain Bacteria; phylum Bacillota; class Clostridia; order Oscillospirales; family Acutalibacteraceae; genus Scybalenecus. Next base: position 4,635 of record UQEU01000014.1, on the reverse strand, counting down.
ATTATAATACTACATTTTTATGTTTATTGCAAATTAATTTATAATAATAGTTATATTATTTATATGTTTATATTATTTATTAATTTAAAATTTACATATAGTTAAATGTAAATAAATGATTAGTATTGCAAATAAAAGAGCGATAATGTATAATGTTATAAAAGTGTTTTTTCTCAACATTTTAAAAATATCCAGAGGTGCTATTTCATGGACGATAAAGAAAAAGACTTAACTCAAAATGAAAATAATGAGATTGAAAATGACAAAAAGGTTGAAAACAACAACGAACAAAAGTCAACTTCATACATTCCCGAAAATGTTAGTTATGAAGAAAATGACAGTTGGAATTTTGAAGCAGAAGCTCCTGCACTTTCTCAAAGCATTGTTTTTGATTCAAACAATTCCAAAATAGAGATTTCATCGCATAAAGATGACAATGCACAGTATGAAAAAAACTATAACAGCAACGAAAAACAGGTTACTGTAAATACAGATGTTTTCAAATTTACGGGTATTGCCGTAATTGTCGCAGTTATTTTCATCGTGATAGGTGTTTTGGGCTTCAAATACTATACAAAACCGAATTCACACGAAAAACTCAATCCGGGCAATGTCGCTATGACTGTCGGTGATGAAAAAATCAGTGTCGGTATGTACAATTTCTATTATAATATGGTTTACAATAATTATGCCAATTATGCTTCTCAAGGTATGATTGACTTGAATTCAAATACAGTTGATAAAGACGGAAACGAGATTATTTGGGCTGAAAAGTATAAAAACGACACTGTTGAACAAATAAAATATGTTGCCGCTTACTATTCAAAAGCGGTTGAAAAAGGATTTGAACTTACAAAAGACGAAAAACAAACCATAAATGAGTCTATTAAAAGTTTGAAAGACAGTGCTTCTGCGTCTTCAATGTCATTGGACAAATATACGCAAGAACTTTACGGGGAGTATTGCGGTGCAGAAACCTATGAAAAATATTTGACGCAACTTACTCTCGCTAAAAAATACTACAATGAGTATTTAATTGAAACAAAAGCGACAGATGAAGAAATTGAAGAAAAACTTTCAAAAGACAGTTCTGCGTATGAAGAAGTGCCTTACGCATATTTGCAAATAGCATACGATTCTGAAGATAAATCGTCTGAAAAAGAAACTGTTGCAAAAGTTGAAAAAGCACTTGCAGATGTTAAAGATTTTAAGTCTTTTAAAGCACTTATTCCGACTTTGTGTTCCGACCTTATTAGCCAATATTTAACATATTACGGCGGTACTGAAGAACAGGCAGTTGCAGAAATCGAAGCAAAAATTCAAAGTAATATGACAAAAAGCAATGAAACTTGGGAACCTGAAATTGTTGAATGGCTTTTCAGTGACGATACGGCAGTAAATTCTACTAAATATGTTGTATCGGAGTCAGATTCACAAATATACGCAGTTATAAAACTCGGACAACCGAAATATAACGATGAAGTATTGTACTCTGTTCGTCATATTTTAATTCAGCCTGAATCGGCAGACGAAGAAGAGTCGTCAACAACGACGGAAAAAGAATACACTCAAGAAGAGTGGGATGCTGCGTATGAAAAGACAAACGAAGTTTTGAAAGAGTATATGGACGGCGACAAAACAGAACTTTCTTTTGCAAAACTTTCCGATGAGTATTCAACAGACCCCGGAGTTGCATACGGCGGTTTGTATGACAAAGTTCCGAAAGGCGAAATGGTCGAAGAGTTTGAAAATTGGTCAACAGATGAAAGCAGAAAGTACGGCGATGTTGAAATCGTTAAGTCGAAATTCGGCTATCATATAATGTTTTTTGTTGATTGCGCACCGAGTTATAAATATCAGGTAAAAGAAGATATTTTACTTGAAAAAGAAAATGAGTTCCTTGACAGTTATAAAACAGTTAAACGTGCAGGATATTCAAAGGTAAATAATAAAAAACCTTCAGCAGAAGTTACAACAAATTAGTACAATTTTTGTTAAAAAATATATAATATTTAATTAACTATTGTAAAAGTTTTTGAAATAGTGTAAAATGTTTATCATAAAATTATTTTAATTTAAGGAAGATTATATAATGGCAAAAAAAGAAATGAATGAAATGGAAGAAGATTTACTTGTCAGCGGAGGCAAAAAGTCTTCTGAAAAAAATGTAAAAACAAAAAAAGCAAAAAGCAAAAAGCGTCATATTTCAAAAAATACGAAGAAAATAGTTTCTTCAGTTGTGGCTGTTGTGGTTGTAGTTGCTCTCTTGGCAACCTATGTTGCAACAGGAACAATCAGACATGGCTTTTTGTCGTATATCGGTGCAGCAAACAATTTAACGGCTGCTACTGTAACAAACGGCGAAGACAAAATGAAAATCACGGTAGGTCAGTACAATTATTATTTTGCTACTGTTTATAATAGTTATAAAAATATGGCTGCACAGTACAGCACTTACGGTCTTGACCCTAAAGATTACGGACTTGATGTTGATTTTTCAAAGAAACTCTCAAAACAGGAAACAGAAGACCCTGACAATAAAGATAAGAAAATAACTTGGCTTGAGAGAATTGAAAAAGATGTTTTGGAGAAAATCCGCACAAACTATTTGTACTACAACGAAGCTATAAAGGCTAATAACGGTGAAGTTCCTTCAATTACAGACGAACAACAAAAAGAACTTGACGAAACAATGGAAGAGTACAAAAAGCAAGCTGAAAAGTACGGCTATACACTTTCTGCTTACCTCGTAAAAGCAATGGGTAAAGGCGTAACTGAAAAAGTATTTAAAGAAGAAGCAAAAGTTTCTTATATTGCAGAAAACTATGCTCAGTCTCTTGCAAAAGAACAGTCAAGTAAAGAGTATCAAGAAAACGAGTATGAAACATATCTTAAAGAACATAAAGACGAACTCGTTTCTGTAAATGTTAAGATTTTTGAATGCGATACCGAAGATGACGCTAAAAAGTTTAAAGACGAACTCAAGGCAAACGGTTCAAATTTTGCTGACCTTGCAGTAAAATATTCGGCAGATGCTGAAAAAGATTTGTATAAAGACCCAAACAATTCACTTGAATTGTACGCTACAAAGAAAACACTCACAGATAAAAAATATGCTTTAACAGTATCAAACGAAGACGGTAAGTCAACAGGTCTTGATTGGTTATTCTCATCAGATAGAAAATCGGGAGATATTTATCAATATTCAACAACTGTTGTATATGTAATTTCTCCGTCTGTATTGTCAGATGTAAATACAGTTGATGTTCGTCATATCCTTATTAAAGCGGAAAAAGACAGCACTTCGGGTGCAACGACAGAAGCTCAATGGAAAGCTGCTTATGATAAAGCTGAAAAAGTATTGAAAGAATGGAAAGACGGCGAAAAAACCGAAACTTCATTTGCCGCTCTTGCTAAAGAATACTCTGAAGATAACGCTGAAGACGGTGGTCTTTATGAAGATGTTGTTCCGGGTCAAATGGTAAACACCTTTGGTAACTGGTGCTTCGATTCTTCAAGAAAAGTAGGAGATACAGCCATTGTTCAATCTACATACGGATACCATATTATGTATTTTGTAGGTCCGACAGATATGCCGGTTTGGAAATATACAGCAAAGCAGGCTCTTGCTTCCGATGATACACAGGCTATTGCAAACAGTCTTGACGAGTCATATAAAATCAAGACAAATTGGTTCGGCTCAAGATTTTTTGAAATAGATACTGATATTGACTTTGGTTCATAATTTTGAGGCTGCTTAGCAGCCTCATTTTGTTAATGGATGGTTTGTTATGATATTTAAAAATGAAACCGAAAAATTAAAAGAAGAAGTTGCTCGCCTTACTGCTGCACTTGAAGATGCAAACTTTGAGTGTCAGCGATTGGAAATTGTCAATTCTAATCTCGATTTTATTGTAAAAGAATCGCAAAGAGAATTGTCTCAAAACATTTCTCTGCTTCAGTCACTTGAAGAAGAAAATGAGCAATTAAAAAATACTATCGAAAAGATGAAAAAAGATGGAATATAAAATAAATACTTCTCAGTTGAGAGAATATGCGACTGTTTTGAAGTGTAAGGACCGTGTTCTGCTCAGCGGTACAGTATATACTTCAAGAGATGCAGCACATAAAAGAATTGTCAGTGCAATTGAAAATAACGAAGAATTACCGTATAGTTTAAAGGATGCAGTCATTTATTATGCAGGTCCTACTCCGGCTCCGCAAGGATTGGCAGTCGGTGCTTGTGGTCCTACTACTTCCGGAAGAATGGACCCTTATGCACCGAAACTTCTTGATTTGGGAGTTGTCGCTATGATAGGAAAGGGAGAGAGAAGTCAGGCAGTTTGTGACGCTGTTGTCAGAAATAAGGCTGTATATCTTTGTGCTATCGGCGGTGCCGGTGCACTTGCTTCAAAGTGCATTAAAGAGTGCGAAGTAATAGCGTATGATGATTTGGGCTGTGAATCGGTCAAGAAAATGACAATAAAAGATTTTCCGCTTATAGTTGCAGTAGATTGTAACGGTGGAAATATATATGAAAGATAAAAACAAGGCAGATGCGATTTTACGCATCTGCCTTATTTGTTTTGTTTGCAACAAAGACAACCACCTGCTATGCAGGTGGAAAAGGAAAAG
>UQEU01000013.1 GCA_900540085.1 uncultured Eubacteriales bacterium | reverse complement strand
AACAAAAACAATAGTTGCATTTCTTATGTCAGTTATAATGTTGTTTGCTTCGGTTGTACCCGCTTATGCGTTATCAAGCGGAGATAATTGTACTTTTACAACAAAATATCTGGATGCTTATTATGCAACCGGCAAATGGAAAACTGCAAACGGAAAAACACATGATAATCAAGGGCAAGTAGCTCTTAGAAGAATAAAATCAACAGGTGAACCTTTGTATTGCCTTCAGGTATATAAAGAAACATCAGGCAGTAATGCTACTGCTGGTAATATCAAAAACACAACGGTTTGGAAAGATGAATTAACATTTAAGGCTCAACAAGGTATCACAAGAGTGTCGATATGGGGTTACCCAAACTTTGATTATGGTTATTCCAAAGATAACGCACAACTTGCAACTCAAGTTTTAATTTGGGAATTTGAAACAGGGGCAAGAACCGACTATTCAACGGGATGCAATACTTGGGCTAAAACAATATTTAAAAACTATCCATACGCATTAAAATGTTATAATGAAATACTTGAAGCTTGTAGTAGTCATAAATCTTTGCCAGATTTCGGTATTTCTCATATAGTGCTTAAAGGAGTAGGTCCTGAATATGCAAAAACCGTAACAGATAAAAATGGAGTTTTAAATAAATTTACGGTTAGTTGCGATAATTCAAACATTGTTGTTTCACAAAGCGGAAATAATTTAACTGTTTATGCAAAAAGAAGCGGCAATTTAGTAGCTAATTTATCTTTTACCAAAGATAAAACAAATATCAACTCGGCACTTGCTTTAAATGGTGCAAATCAAATAATGCTTTATGGCACTTTAGCCGACCCTGTTCATCGAAATCTCAAAGTATCTTTAACAGAGGGTGTTCTTAACATTAACAAAGAGTCTGAAGACGGAATTGTTGAGGGCTTTGACTTTAAAGTTAAAGGTAATGGATTTGATAAAACAGTAACAACAGACAAAAACGGTAAGGTTAGCTTATATAATATGGAAGCAGGTACATATACAGTAACTGAACAATTAAAAGATAATCAATCAAGATATATTCCTCAAAGTTCAAAAACAGTTGTCGTTACAGGTGGTGAAGAATCTTATGTTTCATTTACAAATGAATTGATAAAAGGTTCTGCTGTTTTAAACAAACTTGATTCCGAAACAAATCAAAACATAGAAACAAAAGACGGTATCTTTAAAGTTCAACAGTGGTCACAAAAGGAGAACAAATATGTTGACTACAAAGAAATGTCTTGGGTTGATAAATGGAATGGATATGTTGTTTACAATCTTACAGTAACTGCTGATAATAACGGCAGATTTAGATGTGTTGAAGTAAAAGCTCCTACGGGCTATGTTACTCCGGCTAATTTAACATACGATTTTGTAATAGACGAAAATAACGAATCTATACGCATCAATGACGGTGCAGTTTTGAACGATGCACAAAAAGCTGTAATCCATATTGATAAAAACGGAGAAATGCTTGACAGCTTTGATTTTATCCAAACCGAATATGGTAAGATGTACGCTCCTGTGTATAAAAATCAATTACTTGAAGGTACAAAGTGGGAAATTTCCGCTCTTGAAGATATAGTGTCTAACGGTCAAACAAAATATAAAAAAGGTGATGTAGTAGAACTTATTACTACAACAGAAAAAGGTGCTACAAGTAAACCTCTGTATCTTGGCAGATATCTTGTCAAAGAAGTAGAAACAGTTGATGGTTTCTTTATAGGTTCATCTGAATATGAAATTGAACTCGGTTATAAAGGAGCAGATATAAATATTTATACCGAAAATATTACAGCAAATAACGAAAGACAACATTTTAAAATGAACTTCACAAAAACATTTGAAACAAATGAAATGTATCCAAATGTTGAAGCATACAAAGATGTTGTTTTTGGCGTCTATGCCGCTGAGGATATAAAAGATTCTAATAACGAAGTAATGCTTGAAAAAGACAGTCTTGTTGATTGTATTGCAATAGATGAAGACGGTAATGGTATGAGTGATGTTGATTTTCCTGCAAATACCAAGTGGTATCTTCAAGAACTCAAAACTGCTGAAGGTTATGTTTTAAATAATACAAAATATGAGTTTGAAACAAAAGCCGGCGATAGCAAAAATCCTATAATTTGGATTGATTTAAACGAAGATGGGACTGTAATTGAAAACAAAGTAATTAAAGCTTCTGTTGAGTTTAAAAAATTTGATAAAGCAGATGAAAACACAGAACTTATAGCAACATACGGATTATACAGAGCGTCTGATGATAAATTGCTTGCAAAGAAAACAAGTACGATAGGCGAATGGGCATCTTTTGGAGAATATCCTTTTGGTGAATATTATATCCAAGAAATTGAAAGTCCTGAAGGTTATGAAAAGGATACAGAAAAATATCCTGTAATTATTGATGGTAAAAACTCGGTGGTTCAAATAAAAGTTTACAACGAAAAAACACCAATAATTCCAATTCCGGAAGACGAAACAGAAACCCCTGACATCCCCAATACAGGCAGTACCAAAACAATGGGTATTGTTGTATTAGCAGTATGTTTGGTAGGTTTAATAGGCATTGTTGTTTATCTTATTGTTTCTAAAAAAAGTAAAACTACTAATCTTAAATCAAAAGATGACAAAAAAGATGAATAATAATTGATGAAAAACAGAGAGATATTATAATCTCTCTGCTTTTTTTTTACCACAAAACGCAAAAAGAAAATCCCCACTTCTATAAGTGGTGGGAATATGTCACTGTAATAAGTTGCAATCAAAGTGAAAATATGATATAATTATAGTATAAGTTATTATTTTAAGCAGTTATTTTTTTTAATAGCTGCTTTTTTTGTTATATTGCAAATCAAGTCATTATTTCTTCGGAGATAGTGGCTTTTTTTATATTATTTTAATGAAAAGGAGTAATTGTATGACAAGAAATGTAAAAGGCTTTAATCCAGAAGAATATTTAAAAAAAGGAAACAGCGATACAGGTGAAGAAATATCCTATTTACCCGCTGCTGCAAGATTGATGTGGTTTAATTTGTACAATGAGCAAGTTATGGGCAATACGATGAGTTTAACCACTGAGCTTACACAAGAAAGACAAGATATAATTGTGTACAAAGCAAAACTAACTATGCTATTAACAGATAATAACGGTAATTATTATCCATTTGTGATTGCAACAGGCGAGGGGTCTAATGAACGCACTGAATATGGATATGAAATGTGTGAAACAAGAGCTAAGGCAAGATGTTTAGCATCAGCAGGTTTCTTTGTAGATAAAGAAAAAAATAGTTCTGTTTTAGATGAAGGTTCGCAACATGTTGACGGTCCTCCATTTGTACAAAACACAACACAACCCCCATCGCAAGGTCAATCGCAAGATTTACCGGTTTTGCCTCCTGTCGTTCAGAATGGCTGTTCAGATTACGAAAAATTAAAACATTGCTTAAAATCATTTTTCCCGTATTCTCCATTCAAATCTCAAATGACATACGATGTAGTTTATAAAGCAGATTTCTGCGATAAAATCAAATGGTACGCAGAACAAAATTTTGGCAAGAAAATAATTGACGAGAATCTAACGATAAATGAGTATTTCAAAACGCTTAAACGATTTTTAATCAATGCATCTGCTGAAGACCGTCAAATGTTAATTAAATGCTTGGAGGATATTGATAATGAGCGTTCAAAACAATAAGTATGACTTGGAAGAACTGAAAAGAATTCCAATACAATATTATGCTGAAGCGGTGTTGGGTTTAACAGAGTGGGAGCAAATAGGTAGCAATAAAATCAGACCTCACTTGAAAAGTGTTATCCCGGACTCAGGGGATTTTTCATCGCTTGTAATAGATTTAACTAAAAATTGTTTTTGGAGAAACTCCGGCAAAGGAAATCATACATCAGGTTCAATTATTGATTTTGTTGCTAATACTTCGGATTGTAGTACAAAAGAGGCTATTGATATTCTGGTAAATTTTTCCAATAACGATTTTAGTATTGATTATTGTCAAAAACCGTTATATAATCACAATACTGTTATTAAAGCTAAAGATTTAATTTTGCCGCAGAAACATAAAAACGACAACAGATTATACGCTTATATGACTAAACGAAGAAAAATAGAAGATAATGTTTATCATTATATGATAGATAACCAGTATATGTATCAATCATGGGATTGTTATGCAGTTTTTGTTTCATATAAAGATGGGATACCGGTTTTTGCCTGCAAAAGAGATACAAATTGGAACGAACGCATTACTTACAACATATCCGGTTCTATGTCTGAGTGGGGTTTTTATATTGACAATAAATCAGACACAATGGTTGTTACAGAGGCTGTTGTTGATGCAATGGCATATCAGTCTTTGCTTTATATACAAAACAAAGATTATAAAAATCTAAATTATCTTGCTTTAACAGGAGCCGGAAAAATAAAATGCATCGAATATCATCTACAAAATGATGCAAATATTTCAAAAGTAATTTTAGCTTTTGACAACGATAAGGCGGGTAAAACGGCAAGAACTAAAACAAAAACAATGTTAAAACAAATGCAATGGAATGGTAAGGTAATAGATTATATTCCTTGTGATGGTAACAAGGATGTTAACGATGTTCTTATTCAAAAAAAGGCAAGTTAACTACGCAAAAATAAAACAGTTACGATTTCGTAACTGTTTTTCTTTTTTGCTATATAAAGGGGTATATGCTTCCTAATGAAAAGGGAGATAGGAAGATGAAAAATATATATTTATTAACTTTTGCAGATATAATGCAAATCGAAGGATGTTCGTATGAAACAGCAAGACAAAGATTTCAAAAACACAAAGAAAAAGTAATTTATATTAATCGCAAACCTTATTTATTAGCTAACGAATATTATAAGAATACTTCTAAGAAACCTAAAGTTGGAATTTTTTACGAGGAACAGCATGGTGTTATAACTAAGGTTATCGTAAAATATCCTACTTTGTTTGCGGTTGAAGATATAATGGAGGTTTTTAAATGCGGAACAAAACATGCATATCAAATTATGAACGCTATTCCATATTCATTTAAAATCAACCATAAACTCTATGTTAAACAAGATGATTTTGAAAAGTGGCTTAATGAAATACGAGGAACAACGATTTCAATAAAATAATGCATAAAAAATAAACCACTATCAAAAACGGAAGCATATACCGTTTTACTTATAGTGGTTTATATATCTTAACAAGTAAATAGTTTATTTCATTATTTTATTATTTTATTTTGGTGTATTTTTGGTGTATTTTTGGTGTATTTTTGGTGTAAATTTGGTGTAAATTGAATATCCTTGAAAGATATTTGAAAATACATCAAAGCTCAAAATTTGGCTTAACCACGCCGTTTTTAATGCTTTTCAAAAATAGCTCGAGTATATTCAACTCGAGCTATAAATGGTGCGGGCGACAGGACTTGAACCTGCATGGTCGCCCACCAGATCCTAAATCTGGCGTGTCTGCCAATTCCACCACGCCCGCGAAACAAGTTAGATAATAGCACAGATATCATTAAAAGTCAATTGTTTTTGGTATCTGTGCTATTTTATCTTATTTATACTTATTACATTATATGAGTGCTTTCTACTTTATCTCTGAAGAAGTTTTTGAACTTGATGAGAGGATTTCTCAAAAACAGTCCCAAACAAAGTGACAGAGGAACAAAAGCAAACAATTTTAACAGACACAGTGCGTAGTTATTTCCGTAAAGTCCGCCGATTGTTTCACGCATTGCATCTATTGCGTAAGTGAAAGGCAGGAAGTGATACAGTCCTTGGAAAAATTCAGGAGTTACTTCTATCGGGAATGTACCGCCCGATCCGGCAATTTGAAGTACAAGCAATATTACTGCAAGAGCCTTACCTATATCTCCGAAAGATACCGTTAGAGTGTAAACTATATTTGAAAATACTATGCTGATTATCCAGCCTGCCAAAACAAATAAGAATGGATTTGGACATTGTATTTGAAGGAAATATAAATCTCCGAGACAAATTACTGTCGTTTGAATGAGCGACAACATCATAAAGTACAGGTATCTGCCCAAGTATGCTTCTCTCGGTTTGATTGCTTTAATTTTGTCGTCTTCGTCGACATCAACTTTCAGTATGGCAACCAAAACTATACAACCAACCCAAATCGCAAGCACAGAATAAAAAGGAGTCATTGCAGAACCGTAGTTCTCAATAGGGTAGAGTGAGTTGATTTCTATTTCTGTAGGGGAGGAGATGAATTTTCCTACTGAATCGGGGTCGTTTTGAATTGCTGACGATATTTTTTTTGCTATTTCACTGTTGGATAATTTATCTAAATCCGAAATCAATGAGTCGATTTTATTTTGCAAAAGTGTAAGCAGTGCCTCTGCGTTTTGTAAAGAATTGTTGCCTGATTGTGATGCTTTGTCGGCAGAAGTCAGTGTGTTTTGAATATCTTTGTTTTGTGCAAGTGAGTCAAGTATGCCTGCCGTCTTTCCTAAAACGGAGTAGAAAGATGAAAATGTTTTATCAACAGACGGTTTTATTTTTGTTGAAAAAGCGGCGTCAAATTCGCCTATTTCATTTTGCATTTTAGATATTGCTTTATTTATTTTTTCAGCCGTTCCTTTAGAAAAATTACCTTCTTTAATTTCAGATGCAAATTCTCTCAAATCGCTCAACAGTTTTCTGTGGTTATTTATATTTTTATCAAATTTATCTATACTGTTTTGAATGTTGTCGGGTAATTTTATATTGTCTGTTAATGAGTGAATTATTTGAGAAATTTTGACTTCTGTTGAAACTATATTTTCCACTTTGTCGGCGATTGAATTGATTTTTTCGTATGCAGCCAAATTATTTTTTTGAGCAAGCTCTTCAAGTTCCGAAACGGAAAATTTAATGCTTTCTGCCTTTGCATTTATATTGTCTAAAAGTTTTGCAGACGATTCCGTTACCTGTTGTGTAGAGTCTTTAGTATATAAGATTACGGTTTGCAAGTCTGTTACGGCAGAAGAAGTCTCGCTTGCCAAACCTGATGCCTGCGGTAAAAGCGTTTGTACATTTTTTGAAAGACTGCTGAGCGATTCCGTCGTTTGCTCAAGTGAAATTATACCGCTTTTCATAATTGCCAAATCATTTGAAGCGTTGCCTAATGAGTTTTTCAGCGTTTCAATAGGATTTTTTCCGTCGTTAGTTGCTTCGTTTAAAATGTTTGCAACGGTTTTTGCAACTGTGTCTATAAATGTTTCGTTTACCTGTGATTGTATGGTTTCTACACATTTGTCTGTGATTTTCGGTGCGATTGCATTTTTCTTTTCATTTACATAGTATTCTATTTTAGGCGTTTGAATATCATCGCTTAAAAAACTTATGATATTTTTGCTGAAGTCTTCGGGTATGATTACACTTGCATAGTATTTTCCGCTTTCAGTACCGTTAAGCGCGTCGTCTTTGCTGACGAATTTCCAACCTATTTGGTTGTTCGCTTTCAGATTTTCAACAATTTGGTCTCCTATTGTGATACTCATAGTATCTGTCAAATTGTAACCGTTGTCGCAGTTTGCGACGGCTACACTTATTCCGTTCGTGCTTCCGTAAGGGTCCCAGTTTGCCGCAATGTTAAACCATGCGTACATTGCAGGAATAACGCTGATGCCGACTGCGATAATCATTGCGAGTGCATTTTTTCCTACACGCTTAATATCTCTTAAAAATATTTTAAAGGCCTTTTTCATTTTTATTTGTCTCCTTAAAACCTTGCTTGTTTTCTTCTTTTTCCATTTCGCTGATTTTTTCTTTTAGAAATTCGTCTGAATTTTTATCGGAAGGAATGTTCAGTATCTCCCTGTAATGATAGTCAGTGTATTCAATTATAATAATGAATATTGCACAAATTATGATAGAGACTATCCAAAGAATAAGAAAAACTATTTTTGTGTCTAAACTGAACATTAAAAGTAAAAATATTATTGGAATGATTATGATTGCTAAAAAACCGCTTTTGATAAGTTTTGGGTAACTTTCCCTAAAATTTTTGTAACTGTTAAGTAATTTTATATAAACTGATTTTTCATCGTCCGATTTGTTCATATAAGCACCTCGTATCACTATTTGTATATTGTAATTATACTCAAAACATAATCATGGTCAATGTAGATTTTTAACAAAAAAAGTATAAAATACAGTAAATTTTTTTATATCGGCAATAAAAAATTCACTTGTATTATTCTATATATAGTGGTATAATCGCACTGAAAAAGCGAAAATGTCCAGTTTTAGTAGTTAAGTGGTATTTTTACATTAGTTAAGTTGTAATATTTTTACAATTGTTCTTCTGCTGACGGTTGAGACAATTTACATCTTTTTCGCTTTTATTAAATTTATTATCTCTAAGGAGGAAACATATATGGCAAATGATGCTTGGAGAGGCTTTAAAGGTCATCTCTGGAAAGAAGAAATCAATACTCGTCAATTCATTCAGGACAACTATACTGAATACACAGGCGACGCTTCATTCCTTGAAGCTCCTACTGACGCAACAAACAAACTTTGGGGTGCTCTTTCAGCACTTCAAAAAGAAGAGAGAGCAAAGGGTGGCGTTCTCGATATGGACACCGATGTTGTTTCAACTCTTACTTCACATAAAGCAGGATACATCAGTGAAGAACTTAAAGACCTTGAAAAAGTTGTCGGTCTTCAAACTGACAAACCTTTGAAGCGTGCATTTATGCCTTTCGGCGGCATCAAGATGGCTGAAGAAGCATGCAAAACATACGGCTATGAGCCAAGTGCTGAACTTCACAAAATCTTTACTGACTATCACAAAACTCACAATCAGGGCGTATTCGATGTTTACACACCTGAAATCAGAAAAGCTCGTCACAACAAAATCATTACAGGTCTTCCTGACACATACGGCAGAGGCAGAATTGTAGGCGACTATCGTCGTGTTGCTCTTTACGGTATTGACTACCTTATGGAAGAAAAAGCAAAAGACTATGCTAACTGCGGTTCAGGTTCTATGAAAGACGATGTTATCAGACTTCGTGAAGAAATCACAGACCAATACAGAGCACTCGGTCAAATGAAAAAGATGGCTGAAATTTACGGATTTGATATTTCAAAACCTGCTACAAATGCTAAAGAAGCTTGTCAATGGCTTTACTTCGGTTATCTTGCAGCTATCAAAACTCAAAACGGTGCTGCAATGAGCGTAGGCAGAATTTCAGCTTTCCTTGATATTTATATTGAAAGAGACTTGAAAGAAGGCACACTCACAGAAGCTGAGGCACAGGAACTCATCGACCATATGGTTATGAAATTCAGAATGGTTAAATTCGCAAGAATTCCTTCATACAACCAACTCTTCTCAGGCGATCCGGTTTGGGCTACTCTTTCAGTTGCAGGTCTCGGAATTGACGGCCGTTCACTTGTTACAAAGAACGACTTCCGTTTCCTTCATACTCTTGAAAATATGGGACCGTCACCTGAACCGAACCTTACAGTTCTATATTCAGAAAGACTTCCTGAAAACTTCAGAAAATACGCTGCAAAAATTTCTGTTGATACAAGTTCAATCCAGTACGAAAACGACGATGTTATGCGTGTTGTATGGGGCGACGACTATGCTATTTGCTGCTGTGTTTCTGCTACACAAACAGGTAAAGAAATGCAGTTCTTCGGTGCAAGAGCAAACCTTGCAAAGTGTCTTAACTACGCTATCAACGGCGGTATCGACGAAAAGAGCAAAGACCAAGTTGGACCTAAATACAGACCTATCACTTCAGAATATCTTGATTATGATGAAGTAATGGAAAGATATGATGCAATGATGGATTGGCTTGCTGATATTTATGTTAACACTCTCAACCTCATTCAATATATGCATGACAAGTATTACTATGAAGCTGCTGAAATGGCACTTATTGATACAGATGTAAGAAGAACATTTGCAACAGGTATTGCAGGTTTCTCTCATGTTGTTGACTCACTTTCTGCTATTAAATATGCAAAAGTTAAGACAATCCGTGATGAAAACGGTATTGTTGTTGACTACGAAGTTGAAGGCGACTTCCCAAGATACGGTAATGATGACGACAGAGCAGACGATATTGCTGTATGGCTTCTTAAAGAGTTTCTCAACAAGATTAAAAAGCATCACACATACAGAGATTCTGAACCTACAACTTCTATCCTTACAATTACATCAAATGTAGTTTACGGTAAAGCAACAGGCAGCCTTCCGGACGGAAGAAAAGCAGGCGCTCCTCTTTCTCCCGGTGCAAACCCAAGTTACGGTGCAGAACAAAACGGACTTCTTGCTTCACTTAACTCTGTTGCAAAACTTCCGTATGAATATGCTCTTGATGGTATTTCAAATACACAGACAATCAACCCTGACGCTCTCGGCCACAGTGAAGACGAAAGAGTTGACAATCTTGTAAATGTTCTTGACGGTTACTTTGCACAAGGTGCTCATCACCTCAATGTAAATGTATTCGGTAAAGAAAAACTTATTGACGCTATGGAACATCCGGAAAAAGAAGAATATGCAAACTTTACAATTCGTGTTTCAGGTTATGCAGTTAAGTTCATCGACCTTACAAGAGAACAACAATTAGATGTTATTTCAAGAACTTGCCACGCTTCAATGTAAGGCATAAATAAAAATTAAATGGCGGGTTTATATACCCGCCGTTTTTTTGTTAAATATGGTGATTTTATGGAAAATTCTGTTTTAGGACGAGTTCACTCAATAGAAAGTTTCGGCTCTGTTGACGGCCCCGGTGTTCGTTTTATAGTTTTTTTGCAGGGATGCAAAATGCGTTGTGCATATTGTCATAATCCGGATACTTGGAAAATTGACGACGGAGAATTGATAAGTGCAGATGACCTTTTAAAAAAGGCTATGAGATATAAAAGTTATTGGAAAAATAACGGTGGTATTACGGTAAGCGGCGGAGAACCGCTTTTGCAAATTGACTTTTTGCTTGAATTTTTTAAAAAAGCAAAAGAAAACGGCATAAATACCTGTATAGATACATCGGGAAATGCTTTTACAAGAGAGGAACCGTTTTTTTCAAAGTTTGAGGAATTGATGAAATATACCGATTTGTTACTTTTGGATATTAAACATATCAATTCCGAAAAGCATAAGCAAATTACTGCTCAGCCAAATGAAAATATACTTGATATGGCAAAATATTTAAGCGATATAAATAAACCCGTTTGGATTCGCCATGTCCTTGTACCGACTTTGACTGATGATGAAAATGACCTTAAAGAATTGAACGATTTTATTTCAGGTTTGTCAAACGTTGAAAAGGTTGAGATTTTGCCGTATCATACGCTTGGTAAATTCAAGTGGGATAATTTGAAGATACCGTACAGACTTGACGGAATTAAACCGCCGTCAGAAGATTTAGTTAAAAAAGCAAATGAAATTTTGCACACCGATAAATACTGATTTATTTTATTCAGAGGTATGTTATGGAATATAAAAGATTTAAAGATACTGTTTTTGCAAGAATAGACAGAGGCGAAGAAATTTTAGACCAACTTAAAAATATTTCTTTGCAGGAAAATATTAAACTTGCAAGTGTACAGGCTTTGGGTGCAGTAAATGAATTTACTGTCGGAGTTTTTAAGACGCAAGAGAAAAAATATCTGTCAAATACTTTTAAAGGCGACTTTGAGATAGTGTCTTTAAACGGTACTGTAAATACTATGAATAATGAATTTTACAGTCATTTGCATATGAGCGCAGGAAATGAAAAGGGCGAAGTTTTCGGCGGCCATTTGAACAGTGCAAAAGTAAGTGCAACTTGCGAACTTGTTATTAACATTGTTGACGGATGCATTGACAGAGAGTACAGCGAAGAAGTCGGACTTAATCTTTTTAAATTTTGATTATATAAATATTAAATGAAAATAACCGAGTAAAGATTATGAGATTTGAAATTCATATATCATTACTCGGTTGTTTTTATTTTTTAATTAAATATTTATTGATTTTATAATAGTTTTTTATTGCACGCAATGAAAGTCATACGGTCTGTCTCTTGCTGGGTGCCATGCATTTTTCCGTGTCCTCCGTGATCGGATGTGATGAGAATTAGCCAGTCTTCATTTATATATTCAGGTCTGTTTTTTATTGTTTCAATTAATTCAAAAGCATATCTGTCAGCGTTTGTAATACCTGCTGCATAGTGAGAATTATTGTTGTCAAAACCGCTTTTGTGTCCGTTATAATCAGGGAATTCATTTATTGCAAAAATGATTTTTATGTTATTATAAATTGCTTCTTTGAGAGATTTTTGCATATCTTCTTCATTTTCAAATTGTTTAAATTTGAGAGGAAGATTGTTTTCTTTTGCGTATTTAATTTCATTTTTATATGTTATGGTAAAATGGTCGGGCCAAATGGCATAGAAACACGAAGATAAGCCGTTTTTAGCCGAATTTAGAAGTATGGTAGGACAAGAGTCATTTTTTACCGTATGTTTTATAACTCCGTTTTCATATCCCCATTTTCCTGTTAAAACAGATGCCCAACCTTGAGCAGTACTCGTTTCCTGCAATGTAAAAGGCTCCTGCTTGTTTCCGCCTGCATAACTTAAATACAAACCTCCGCAGTCTTTTAGATATGTTATTGCACTGTATGGACTTTTACAGTTATAGCCTTTGTAACTTTCGTCTTTGCTTGGGATAATGTATTGCATACTGTCTGCTCTCGCACCGTCAAATCCGTAAATTAAAACCCGTTTTGTTCTGCCGTTATCTGAGTTTAAATGTGTTTGAACAATGTTTGAAACTTTGGTTTGAGGGATAGCGGTCTGTATTTTATTATCGAATATTTTTAGTTTGTCAATCATTTTACGGTATTTGATGTTTTTTTTGAAATTCATAATTTGTTACTCCTTATTATTAAAATAATCATATTAACAACCATCGTTATTTGCATTATAATAAAATCGTTTTATTTAGTCAATATTTAATTGTTTTAGGGTGGAGTGTTATGAAAAAAATACAATTTGGATATAAAAATAAAAACGGTGACGAATTGTTTGCTTTATGTTGGATTGCATACTTTTCAACATATATTTGTCGTTTGAATTATTCTGCCGTAATGCCTGAATTAAGTGCAAGCGGTCTGTTTTCTGAAACGCAGATAGCATCTGTTTCGTCGGCGTTTTTTATTTTTTACGGTTTGGGGCAAATAGTAAGCGGAAGTTTAGGCGACAGATATTCTCCGCAGAAAATGATTTTTTACGGCGTGATGATTTCGGGGCTAAGCAATATTGCTATTTTCTTTTTATATCAAAATTATTATATGATTTTGTTTTTGTGGGCTTTAAACGGTGCCGTACAGTCTATGGTATGGTCTCCTATTTTGCGTATAGCAGGAGAATATTTTGAAAAAAATGAAAAAGAAAAGTTCGGTATAGATATAGCTACAACAGTACCTCTCGGCACTTTGGCGAGTTATGGCATAAGTCTTGTTACTATGCTGTTTTTGGATTGGAAATTTGTATTTTTAACTTTTGGTATTTTTGTTCTTATTTGTTCATTTGTTTGGATTTTAGGTACAGACAGAGTTTTTAAAATATTAAAACCCGTGTTACAGTCAGACGATATTGATGATGAAAATATTGTTTCAAAAATTTCTGTTAAGAAACTTTTTTCTGTCCTGTTTTCGTGTGGGATATTCTTTTTACTGATATCTATAATAATTCAAGGTGCATTAAAAGACAGTGTAACTCAATGGATACCTGTTTTCTTAAATAATAATTTCAGCGTTACAACAAATATTTCTGTTTTTATCACAATGTTTTTGCCGATAATAAATGTAACGGGTGCATATTTTGCAAGGACTTTGAATAAAAAATTGAAAAATGAATTGCATACTTCAACTGTGTTTTTCTTCATTTCTTTTGTTGCACTCTTGATTTTGTTTATTTTTGGTACAAAAAATATAATATTGACTATGATTTGTTTGGCAACAGCTGTAAATTGTATGTTTGCAATAAATGTAATGATAATTACGATGATTCCTTTATATTTCAGTAAGTACGGAAGAGTAAGTACCGTTTCGGGTATTTTGAATTCTACTGCATATATAGGATGCGGTGTTTTAAATTATTTTGCAGGTCT
This sequence comes from uncultured Eubacteriales bacterium, assembly GCA_900540085.1. Lineage (GTDB taxonomy): Bacteria > Bacillota > Clostridia > Oscillospirales > Acutalibacteraceae > Scybalenecus. Next base: position 25,725 of record UQEU01000013.1, on the reverse strand, counting down.
GCTTTTAGAAAAGACAAATTCAAATTGGAATTCTTTAATTATAATGTGGCTTGTAATTTCAGCCATTGCTGTTATAGTTACTTTTATATGTGCATTTTTTTGGAAAAAATTTTTAACTTTGGATAATTTGAATAAATGATTTTTTGAATTTAAAAATAAACAAAGAATTTCCGCATTTTCACTTAATTTCATTAAAATTTGATAAACTTTTTTTGTTTAATTGAATAAAGCACTAAATTATGCTATATTAGCAGGCGAAAGCTGGTGGTATTTTGAAAAATATAGTTATAGGACAGTCGGGCGGACCGACTGCGGTTATTAATTCCTCATTGGCAGGCGCAATGGAGTATGCCTTTTCAAGAGAAGAAATCGGTACTGTTTACGGTATGGTAAACGGTATTAAAGGTTTGCTTGAGAATAATCTGTTAAATCTCAATGAAATGTTTGAGGGAAAAGACGATTTGATTGAAAGACTCAGATTGTCTCCGGCAATGTTTCTCGGTTCGTGCAGATATAAATTGTCCGAAAATAATTTTGATGACTATGAAAAAATTGTTGAAATATTAAATGAAAACAATATAGGATATTTCATTTATATCGGCGGTAACGATTCTATGGATACCGTTTTGAAGATGTCACAATATGCAGAAAAAAACGATATAGACATCAAGTTTGTCGGTGTTCCGAAAACTATTGATAACGACCTTGTAGGAATAGACCATTCTCCCGGATTTGGTTCTGCGGCAAAATTTGTTTCTGCATCTGTTAAAGATATAAGTTACGATACAAGTATATATGCAATTAAAAGTGTTCATATTGTCGAGGTAATGGGCAGAGATGCCGGTTGGCTTGCTGCGGCGTCTGCACTTGCAAGAGATGAAGAAATGGTTGCACCTCATTTAATTTATATGCCGGAAGTTGCTTTTTCAACCGACAGATTTGTTACCGATGTAGAAGAAAAATTGAAAAAATACAACTCTGTAATAGTTGTGGTATCGGAAGGAATACGAGATGAAAACGGCAAATATATTTCTGCAAAGTCAAACAAGGTTGACAAGTTCGGCCATGTTATGCTTTGCGGAACAGGCGAGTATCTAAAAGGTCTTGTTGAAGAAAACTTCGGTTGTAAGGTAAGGTGTCTTGAACTCGGAGTTTTGCAAAGAAGTGCAGGCCACTATGCATCTGTAACCGATATTAGAGAAGCGTACAATCTCGGAGTTTACGCCGTAGCTGCCGCAATTAAAGGCGAAAGCGGAAAGTTTTCAACTCTTAAAAGAATTAATTCAAAACCTTATATTGTAGAGTACGGTACTGAAAATGTTTCAGTCGTTGCAAACCAAGAAAAGAAAGTTCCGAGAAGTTGGATAAATAAAGACGGCAACGATGTTACGGAAGAAATGCTTGATTATTTGAGGCCGCTTGTAAAGGGTTCGCCACAGATACCCGAAAAGAACGGTCTTCCTAACTATATTCAAATTTCTCATCTTGACCCGTAAGGAATATTGCCTTTTTTGGTAAATATTATTATATAAAGAATTGCTTTTGGAGATGATATTTTGAATATTATTTATAAAGAAACAAAAGAATTTAAAGAAGACGATTTGAAAAATCTTTTTCTGTCGGTTGATTGGGAGTCGGGTAAATATCCTGAAAAATTAAAACAGTCTATGATTGGTTACGATTCGGTTTTTTCTGCATGGATTGATAATGAACTTGTAGGTCTTGCATGTGTAATGGACGACGGAATAATGACGGCATATATGCACTACTTACTTGTAAATCCAAAGTATCAAAACCAAAAAATCGGAAAACAACTTGTAGATATGGTAAAGCAAAAATATAAAGATTTTTTGAAAATCGTTATAGTTTCATATAACAGCAGTAAACCGTTTTATGAAAAGTGCGGTTTTGAGATTGCAGAGAATTTAATTTCAATGTACTTTACAAAAATGAATAATTAAAATAAAAAACTACTTTGCGTTACTTAAAAGTAATTTGCAAAGTAGTTTTTTTTGTTACAGTTTACACGGAATACATATAGCAGAGCCGTCTTTTTCAATATCTATAAGTGCATAGTTTCCGCTTCCGATACTTCCGGGATTTAAGACATAGATGTTGTCACAGTAATCACAGTATTGGTTATGCGTATGACCGAAAATACAAAAATCGGCATTTTCTTTTTTTGCTTCATCTATAATTTGAGAGTATCCGTATTTAACACCATATATATGTCCGTGAGAAAATAATATTTTCTTTCCGTCAAAAAATGTTATTGATTTAGCAGGCAAATCGGAGAAAAAATCGCAATTTCCGCAAACTTTTTCAAATTTTATATTATCAAAAAGTGCTTCTGCGGTTTCAATATCTTTTTGACCGTCGCCGCAGAATATTACAAGTTCTGCGTTTTTATGTTTTTCCAAAACAGATATAACATTGTCAACTCTGCCGTGAGAGTCTGACATTACTATAATTCTTTTCATATAAATTTCCTTTATCGCATATCATATTATATAAATATTATAGTATATGGCGGTGATTAAATCAATGAGTAAAAATTTTGATTTGAATGAACTTGAGAATGCCGTAAAAAACGGTAAAGCAGAAGAATTTTTAAATAAAAATGTTTCTCGGCAAACTGCCGAAAAAATTAAAAGTGTTCTAAACAGTAAAGAAGCAACTGAAAAATTGCTGAATACAAAAGAGGCAAAAGAGTTGATGAAAAAGTTTTCAGAGGGTAAAAAATAATGAATTCTTTAGGAGATATTATTTCGTCTTTGTCGCCGAAAGATATTGAAACTTTGCAAAGCGTTGCTTCGTCCGTTCTCGGAAGCGATGCCGAAAAAGAAAAACACGAAGATAAAAGTTTGGAAAAAAACGATGTCGGTTCGTTTTTGGACTCTTTTTCTGCAAATGATATAAATACTTTGATGAGGATGAAAAACACTATTGAAACTATGAATAAGAAAGGTTCAAAAAATGTTGACCTGATAAATGCTTTAAAACCTTTGCTCAGCGAAAGTTCTCGAAAAAGGGCAGACGAAGCTATAAAAATGTTAAGACTTTTTGAAATGTTACCTTTAATTAAAGATATGTTCAAGGTGTAAATATGGCAGATTTTTCAAATTTTGACTTTGCGAAAATGCAGTCGGATGCCGTAAAAAGAGTTGAGGATATGAAAAAACGCTCAAAATCGTATCTTGAGCAGGATAATCTCGTGAAAAATGAAAAGAAAAACGAGAATTTAAATAATTCAAAAAAAGAAATTAAAATCGACAGGCAAAATGAAAATAAGGATAAATATTTATCGTTAAATGATGAAAAAAAAGATGACTTTTTTATTATTCTTATTTTGATAATGATATTGTCGGAAGAAGGTGCAGAGCAAGGACTTATATTTGCTTTGTTGTATATAATACTTTAAAATCAATTTGATATGTAATAATGTATTAAAAAAACGCTCCTTATTTAAGGAGCGTTTTTTGTGCTTAAATTATTTGTTATCTTTGCCTTTGAGACCGTATTTGTCAAAATTGAAGATAGTTGACATAATAACTTCATAGCCTGTTTTGATTGCTTTTGGATTAAGTCTGTCATAACTGTCTCGTCTGTTGTGATAGTAGTCAGCAGGAGTCGGGTCCATAGCTGCAAGACAAGCTGCCGTAATGCCTGCTTGTGTGAATGCCGCAGCGTCTGAAGAACCGAAAAATACATTTGCAAACTTGAGGTCGTTGTGACCTGACTCAATAGCAGAGTCCATAACAAGTTGAGTAAATGCAGGGCTGTGCTTAACAGTGCCTGTCATATCACGGCTGTAAACATTGAGATATTCAAGGTCTGTGAGTGTATCAACGCAAAGAACAGCAGTTTCAACATCGCCTGTGTATTCTTCAAGGTGTCTTTTTGCAAAGTCTTTCGCACCTCTCAAACCTGCTTCTTCGCCGTCTGTAATCATAGCACAAACTTCTGTGTTTTCAAACTGTACTCCGCCTTCTTCAAGCATACGCAAAGCACAAAGAGCAGCGTATGTACCTGTAAGGTTGTCGTTTGCTCCCGGAGAGATTGACTTGAAGTCAACGAAAAGGAAAAGAGTAATCATATTGAGCATTGTGAAGAAGTGGAAATAGTAGCTGTAATTAATCATAAAATCAGCAAATCCGTTGTCAACTTTTGCAGCTGCAAGAATGATTGTTAAAAGTGCAATTACGAGAGAAATTGCAGCAGAACCGATTGAGCCTGCCATGAGCAATGTCATACCTTTGCCTTTGCAGTACAAAATGTGACGCCATTCATAAGCTGAGTCGCAGTGTCCGCTGATAACTATTCTTCTTTTAACTTCGCCTGTTGGTTTTCTTGTTGCTACAAGGTTTCTGCCTGTTACTTTTTTATGGAATACATCACAAAACGGTTTGTAAAGCAAAAATTCCATAAGTGTTATGAAAAGTGAAAAAGCGATTGCAACACTTACCATAATTTGCGGATAGAAAAATCCATCAAATACATTTGTAAAAGTAAGTATAGCGCCTAATCCGATAACTACAAAAACAAGCACGCTTATAAACTTTGTAAACATTAAAAATGCTTTCGGTGCCATTTTGTATTCTTCAAAATGTGTTTCATCGCAGAAAGTATCGAGTTCTTTTTTCATATGCTTTTGAGCAGCATAGCAGTTTTCGTTACCCGATTCTCTCGGTCCGTACTTTTTGATTACATTTGTAATTTCTTTTACAGTGTAATCAACATTTTCATCAATAACTTGTTGAGAAAAATTTTTGATGTCCATTAACATTACCCCTTTATATTTTTTTACCGACTGATTTTAAATTTTAAAAAGTCAAACGGCATATTGAACATACTTTGTATTTTAGCATAGTTTTATCTTTATAGCAATAAAAAAATATCAATTTATATTATGTTAAAAGGCAAGTTTAAATATGCTTTTCAATTTATTGTACTGAACTTATTTTAGTTGTATATAATTCGACAAATATGTTTTTTGGGGTTTATTTAAAAATTTTGAAAAAATTATTTATAAAAATAAAAAAAGTCCTGCAAATTAACATTGAGTGCTTTTTTGCAAGACTTTCGGTCGCCTGCCCGGAGAGATTCGAACTCTCGCTCTTTTGAATCGGAATCAACTGCATTATCCAACTGTGCTACGGGCAGATGTGTTTATTTTTATCTTTGATATATTTTACATATAAAAAGCATTGCCGTCAACAGTAAAATGTGTTAAAATCTAAATTAAACAAAAAAGTGATGTATAAATTGAAAACGGAGAAGTCTATGGAACTTAAGTTTAATTCGGACAAATTTGTTATAATGCAGATTGCAGATACTCAAGAAGGCGTTAATGTCAGCCCCGATACAGTCGATTTGATTGATGCGGCAATGAACAGAGTAAATCCCGATTTAGTAGTTTTTTCGGGTGATCAGATTTGGGGTAAAAATAATTTTAAGGGCAACAGAGAAAAAATTAAAAATTCTTTGAGTAAAATTTTGGAACCTGTTGTTTCAAGAAAAGTGCCTTTCAGCGTTTGTTTCGGAAATCACGACAGACAGGTAGGACTTACAAACGATGAGCAACTTGAAATTTATAAAGAGTTTGACGGTTGTGTAGCCGAAAGCGTTGAGGGAATTGACGGCACGGCAAACCACGTTATTGAAATAAAAGACGGAGAAAAAATCGCTTTTCTCATTTATTTGATAGACAGTCATACGGGCTTGAAAGTCGGATATGACTGTGTTCATAAAAATCAAATTGAATGGTATAAAAAGACGAGAGATGAGTACGAGAAAAAGACAGGTTCTGTTGTTCCGTCTATCGTAATTCAACATATACCTCTTTGTGAAGTGTTTGAACTTTTAAATGAGGCAAAACGAACAACAAAAGGTTCTGTTCAAGGTTTCAGAAACCATGCAGGAAAGTGGTATGTTTTAAATAAAGACAGAGTAAATGAAACTGCTTTTATGAAAGAATCGCCTGCAGAACCGCAAGAGAACAGCGGAGAGTTTGAGGCATTTAAAGAAAAAGGCGATGTTCTCGGAGTTTATTTCGGACATGACCACAATAACTCTTTCAACGGCAAAGTTGACGGCATCGACTTGGGCTATACTCAAGGTGCAGGGTTTAATGTTTACGGTCCGGGACTCGACAGAGGTGTCAGAGTTTTTGAAATACCAAAAGATGATGTTAAAAATTACAAAACATACGATTTAAGATTTAAAGAACTTGTCGGTAAAAAAGTTAAAAAACCGTTTAAGTATGCCATTTTACAAATGATGCCGACAAATGTTTTTGATGCAGTGTCAAGGCTTGTTACATTTTTTGCCTGCGTCGGTTTGATTGCACTCATTGTTATTTTAATTACTCTGTTTTTTGGATGATTTTAAAATATAAAATGTGATAAAATATGATTTTTTCGTAAATATTGATACTTTTTTGCATACAATACAGTAGGGGGTATTTCTGTGTTGAGTGTTGAAAATGCAAAAAGTATTATGAAAAACGGCGACTATATGTGTGTTCTTTACAAAGATGAAACTGTATATGCAAGCAGACAAAACGGTTTGAAACTTTTGACATACGCCGTAGGTAAAAATCTTGACTTGCAGGGCTTTAGTGCAGTTGACAGTTTGGTGGGAAAAGCGTCGGCACTTTTGTATGCGTATCACGGAGTGAAAAGTGTTTGCTGTGAAAGTTTGAGCGAAAATGCAATTCATGTTTTTGTATGGAATAAAATGATGTTTGACGCAGAAAATATTTTGACTGAAAAGCCTGACGATATAGATGATTTTACGGTAAATGCCGAATATATGACTGTAAATGTCGGAGACCCCGACGAACTTGCAGAAGATTTTTTAAAGATAATTAAAAAATAAATTTATCAACAAATAACAAAAGCGATGCATTTTTTTGCATCGCTTAATTTTTATGTTTATATATGTAATATTATGTGTATTAAAATAAAAATTCAAAAAGGGTTTAGCATACCATGCCTGCCAAAATCCAGTTCATAACATTCGGATATTCTTCCTTGTACTCATCAAGTCTTTCGCTTTGAGCGTCAACAAAAGCACAAAACTCGTCAACATCTTCAAAATCAAAAGTGAAGTCCTGAACAAAGTCGTATGTAGCGCAAAACATATAGTCAAAAATATCGTCTGCTGAAAATTCTTCAAGAAGTTTGTCGGCAGTTGTTTCTGTTATGCAGTCAAGCATATTTTTTGCCGTATTTGAAAATTCTTCGTCTGTTTCTATGTTTTCGTTTTTACGGCAGTAGTCGAGTATTTCGTCTTCATAAATATCAAGATTTGCAAGATACTCCAAAACATCTTCATATCCTGTTTCGTTTACTTCGTCGTAAAGTCTGTAACGGAACTCGCCAATTAAGTTGACTATCGAAACAGCTTTTACAATGCTGTCAAGTTCGTGACCGCTTTCGTCTGTTATGACATAACCTGTTTCTTTTAAATCGTCCCAAAAAAGACGGCAAAGAAATTTTTGCTTTTCATTTTCGCTGAAAATCGTTTCGTCAATGTATGATTCTATATCCACTGAAATAACCTCTTTTCACAGTTTAATTCTTAAGGTAACCATATTTTATAATATTTGTTTATATATTTCAACTGTTGCAATGAAAGTTTTTTTGTAGTATAATTATAATATAGTATAATTTCTTTGAATATTTTTTTGAAATATTATGGATAAAATAGTTAAAAATATTTTGAAATTATTAATTGAACAGGTCTTGATATTATGAGTTTAAATTACGGTTTTTTTAAAACGGCTTGTGCAACTCTTAAACTTAAAGTTGCAAATCCGTTTTATAATAAAGAAGAAATTAAAAAAGCAATTATTGTTGCCGAAAAAAGAGGCGCAAGGCTGCTTGTAACACCCGAACTCAGCGTTACGAGCTATACTTGTGCCGATTTGTTTTTGAACTCTGCACTTCTCGATGCTTCACAAAAAGCACTTGAAGATTTGGTGTTGTTTACAGAGGGAAAAAGCATTGTCGTTGCAGTCGGTTTGCCCGTCAGATTTGAAAACGCTTTGTATAACTGTGCAGTAGTTTTGCAAAACGGAAAGGTCTTGTGTGCAGTTCCTAAAAATTTCACTGTAAACTACGGCGAGTTTTCAGAAAAAAGATGGTTTTCAAACGGCGTAAATAAAAAAGGTACTGTTTTACTTGCAGGTCAAAAAGTTCCTTTCGGCAGTTGTGTTTTAAATATCGGAAATTCTGTAAAAATCGGTTTTGAAATAGGCGAAGATTTGTGGTCAGCGGTTTCTCCCTCATCTAAACTTTGCCTTTACGGTGCAAATATCATTTGCAATTTGTCGGCAAGTAATGAATCAATCGGAAAGACAGAATTTTGGCATAAAGCAGTCGGAGTTCAGTCTTCAAAGTGTCTTTGTGCATACGCTTTTGCAAGCGCAGGCACGGGCGAGAGTACAACAGACCTCTATTTCGGAGGGAATTCTTTTGTTTACGAATGCGGTACCTTGCTTTGCGAAGGAAAAAGATATAAGGACGACACGAGCGTCATTTTTGCAGATGCAGATATTGAAAAAATCAACAATGAACGCATTAAAAATACAAATTTTGCAGATTTTTCAAATTGTGTCGATTTGACAGATGTTGAAGAAATATATTTACCCGAACAAAATGTGTCGCAAAAGTATTTTGACAGAGAAGTTTCTTCCCATCCATTTATACTTTCCGATGAAGAAGAAATGGATAAAAGGTGTCGTGAGATTTTTGAAATACAGTCTGGCAGTCTTGCAAAAAGACTAAGTCATATAGGTTCAAAAGGCTGTGTTGTCGGTATCAGTGGTGGACTTGACTCTACACTTGCTCTTTTGGTTTGTGTTAGGGCAATGCAGAAAATAGGTAAAAGTGCAAAAGATGTTTTGGGTATTACAATGCCCGGCTTCGGCACAACCGACCGTACTCATGACAATGCTGTTGAACTTATGAAAGCACTCGGTGTTTCAACAAGAGAAATCAGTATCAAAGATGCTTGTATTCAGCATTTTAAAGATATAGGACACGATAAAGATGTTAAAGATGTAACATACGAAAACGCTCAGGCTCGTGAGCGTACTCAAATTTTATTCAATGTTGCAAATAAAGAGGGTAAAATCGTTGTCGGTACGGGAGATATGTCCGAACTTGCAATGGGCTGGTGCACATATAACGGCGACCATATGAGTATGTACGGTGTAAATGCGTCTGTTACAAAAACACTTGTAAGGCGTATTGTAAAGTATATTTCAAAAACGGCTGACGAAAAGTGCAGATTGATTTTGGAAGATGTGCTTGACACACCTGTAAGCCCCGAGTTGCTTCCGCCTGATGAGAACGGTAAAATTCTTCAAAAAACGGAAGATAAAATCGGACCGTACGAGTTGCACGATTTCTTCCTTTTCTATCTTTTACGATATGGTTTTTCAGCTGAAAAAATCTTGTTTTTGGCAGAAAAAGCATTTGACGGTGTTTACGATAAAAGTGTTATAGAAAAATGGCTTCGTGTATTTTTGCGAAGATTTTTTGTCAGTCAGTTTAAACGCTCCTGTGCTCCCGACGGTGCAAAAATCGGTACTGTCGGTCTAAGTCCGAGAGGCGATTTAAAGATGGCAAGTGATGTTTCGTTTGATGATTTTTTAAATTTTGGAGGAAATGAAGATGAAAAATAAATTGAATAAAAAACAAATAGTTGCAATCGTTGTCAGCGCAGTTGTTTTAGTTGCAGTTATTGTCGGCGCTATTGTGTATTCAACTTCAAAAAAAGACGATGGCAAGTATAAAGATACTCATGTTACAGCAGAGTATGTTACAAATGCACAGGGCGAAAAAGTAACGGATGCAGACGGAAACTATCTTGTTTATGAAAATGTTACTGACGCAAAAGGCGAACTTGTTTCTGAACAGTACACGGACAGCGACGGAAAAACTCATTACAGACCCGTTACGACGATGATATCCGAAAATGAGAGTTCAAACTCCGGCAATAACTCCGGAAATTCGGAAAATAACGACAATTCACAAGACAACAATACAGAAAATTCAAACACAAATCCTGTCGTTACGGAAAAACCTCATACAGTAAAAATTACGGTAAAACTTCCCGTTATTTACAGAGATGATGAAAACAAAGAGTATGCAAAAGATACTTTGATTGTGGAAGATACAACAAATTCAAAAGAACTTGAAACAAAGTCTGTTAAGCTTGACGGCGATACAATTACTATAAAAGTTAAAGTTTCGGGTAAAGGCAAACTCACTTTGAAATTGAAAAATCTTGAGGCAAAGGCAAGTGAACTTTACAATAAAGATGTTAAGGAAATCGAACTTGAACTTGTTGACCCCGAAACAACAAAACAAAACAATATAGGTGTAATTGTAGGTCAAGATGATTGATTGGCAAACACTTTAATCAGTAGCGTTTAAAACAATTTTTGGTGAAAATATTGACTTGATTTTTTTATTGATGCGTGTCTTTTGACACGCATTTTTTTATCATAATGTTTCTTTATTTTTGTTTTTTTTAATACCTGTCTTTTTATGTGTAAAATATTAGCATTTTTAATATAAATATTTAACTAAAGCATCCAATATACTTGCAATTTGTATTGATGCGTATATAATATAATAAATATATTTTGACTTGGAAAAATATATTAAAATATTAAAAATTAAGGAAAAGGAGTAATCAAATGAAAAAAACAAAATTCAGCAAAGTTTTTGCGACACTTTTTGCATTAATTATGGTTTTTACAAGTATTCCTGTTCAGGCATTGGCAGCAAGTCCTGCTGACTTGAATATTCATGACGGAAAAGTTGTTTTGTTCAGTGATATGAGTGAAGACCAGGTAAAATATCAGCTTTTTGACGAGTGCGTAACAAACAAAGAAGGATACAATTACAAAGATTATGAGTGGGAATATGGCTGTAACGGTTACAACTGGTCAGGCGACCACAGATGGGTTCGCGGTTCGGTTAACGGTTTTGTTACAAAATTCTTTTTGGGCGATTTTACTCACCCTGCACTTAAAGATAATACAGAAGTTGGCGAAGACGGTTCTTGGGAAGTGAACCTTACAGGTCGTCAAGATAAAATAATCAGAGTTACAAAAACTGCTTTGCATGTTAATTACAATTACGACAATACAAAAGGTCAAATTCTCGTAAATGACAAAAATGTTCAAGGTGCAGTGAATGTTACTTCACTCAACGACCTTAAGTTTAAAGCAGTTGCTAACGAGGGTATGAAGATTGAGTCTGTAACAATCGGCGGCAAAACTGCTTCTGCAGACCCAAGCGGTTACTATACACTTCCTATAGACAATTCAAATGTTGATGTAAATGTAAATTTTGTAAAAAACAGTTTCGGAATTACAGTAAAATACAGCGATTTGGGAACAGTAACACTTGATGGTCAGACAGTTTCAAAAGACGGTTTAACAGTAAATAAAACAGGTGAATACACATTAAATGCAGTTGCAAACAAAGGTGCTAAATTTGTAGGTTGGTCTGTAAACGGCAAACTTGTTTCAACAAATGCTTCATTTACTGCAAATGCATATCAAGACATTACATATGTTCCCGTATTTGAAGTTACAGACGCAGCAGATAAGTTCACAGTAACATTCCTTGACTGTTGGAACAATATCATTTCAACACAGGAAGTATCAAACGCATCTGAAATTCAAATTCCACAGGGAATAAATTACAACGGATACACATTCAGCGGTTGGTCACTTTCAAATGAAGAAATTGCTAATTTGACATCTTCAGCTACAATTACTGCACTTGTTAAAAAATCAGCAACAGGTTTCACTTTGGATGCAGGCAACGCTGAAGTTACATTTGAAGAAATTAAAAACGGTGAAGAACTTATTTGCGGTAAACTTGAAAACGGTCAGTATCTCTACGATACAGAAATTACCGTAACAAAACCGGGCGCTGCATCTTGGTATCTTAACGGCTCAAAAGATCCTGTAGCATTCGGCGAAACATTCACATTCTTTATCGGTTCAGATACAACCGTAACATACAAGACAGAAACTGCCGAAGACAGAACAACTGTTTCAGGTATCAGCACAAACAGAATAGACGGCTCATATAAAGTTTCATTCCTTGCAACACGCCATATAGGTGCAAATGATACAATCGTATCGTCAGGCTTTGTATATGGTAAAAATATGAATGAAGAAGACCTTGTACTTGAAAAAGTAGGAGACAAGGGAAGCAACGCTGAAAGCGGTACTGTAAAATCAGCATATTCAAGCAATATGAGTACAGACGCTCAAATGTCACTTAACTACGGTATATCAAGTGCAACAGGAGCAGCGTGTGCAAGACCGTTTGTAGTGGTTCAGGACGCTGACGGTGCTGAAAAAGTTGTTTACGGCTCAATGATGACATATAACTATTAATTATAAATCGGGAGGTAGTAAACAATGAAAGAAAAATATACAAAACCCGTTCTTGAAATAGAACAATTCAAAACAGATGATGTTATTACAACAAGCATCGACCAAATTCCCGGTGTAGATGACTAATCTGAAAATAAAAAGGTGGCAGTGCGAAAGCACTGCCATTATTTTTATGTTTTTTACGCTTATTATATTTGATTATTTATAGTAAAATATTAGTATATTTGATGATAAAATAGCATCTTTTACAATAAATTACAATAATATCAAACAATAATATTAATTTGATTTCTTAATAAAAAAGTAGTTTATATTATTTTAATTATTTTATAGAAAAATATTGAACTTTTTATCTTGAATTGGGTAATTTGTTGTGATATAATTTCAATTAGCGTAATAGCAATTAATTTTTTATTTTAATATTTCAGGAGGAAGTCCAATGGCAAGAAAAAAGAAAACTATGGACGGAAACGCAGCTGCCGCTCATGTTAGCTACGCTTTTACAGAAGTCGCTGCTATCTATCCTATTACACCTTCTTCTCCGATGGCAGAAGAAACAGACGCTATGGCTGCAAGAGGCGTGAAAAACATTTTCGGTCAAACTGTAAAAATGGCTGAAATGGAGTCTGAGGGCGGTGCCGCAGGTGCAGTTCACGGCTCACTTTCCGCAGGTGCACTTACAACAACATATACAGCTTCTCAAGGCTTACTTTTAATGATTCCTAATATGTATAAAATAGCCGGAGAACTTATTCCGAGTGTAATTCATGTTTCAGCAAGATGTCTTGCTACACAGGCGCTCAATATTTTCGGCGACCATTCCGATGTTATGGCTTGCCGTCAGACAGGCTATGCAATGCTTTGTTCTTCAAATGTACAGGAAGTTATGGACTTGGGTGCAGTTGCACACCTTTCTACTCTCAAAAGCAGAGTTCCTGTTCTCCATTTCTTTGACGGCTTCCGTACTTCTCACGAAGTTCAGAAGATAGAAGTTTGGGATTATGATGAACTTAAATCTATGGTAGATATGGAAGATATTCAGGCTTTTCGTGAAAGAGCACTCAATCCGGAACATCCCGTACTTCGTGGTTCTGCTGAAAACAGCGATATTTTCTTCCAGCATCGTGAGGCTTGCAATAAGTATTACAATGACGCTGTTGCAACTATGGAAATGTATATGGACAAAGTCAATGAAAAACTCGGCACAAACTACAAGCCGTTCAACTACTACGGTGCTCCTGATGCTGAAAGAGTTATCATTGCAATGGGTTCTGTTTGTGACACAATTAAAGAAACAATAGATTTCCTTAATGCAAGAGGCGAAAAAGTCGGACTTGTAAATGTTCATCTTTATCGTCCTTTCTCTGCAAAACATCTCATCAGCGTTATTCCTGACAGTGTTAAGACTATTTCTGTTCTTGACAGAACAAAAGAACCGGGTGCGCTCGGCGAACCGCTTTATCTTGATGTTGTTGCAGCTCTTAAAAATACAAAATTTGACGCTGTTCCGATTTTCGGAGGCAGATACGGTCTTGGCTCAAAAGACACTATTCCTGCAAATATTATTTCTGTTTACAACAATATGCTTGCAGATGAGCCTAAAAAGACATTTACAATCGGTATCACCGATGATGTAACATATCTTTCACTTGATGTTACAGAAAATCCCGACACAACTCCCGAAGGCACAACTTCCTGTAAATTCTGGGGACTTGGTTCAGACGGTACAGTCGGTGCAAACAAAAACTCAATCAAAATTATCGGTGACAATACAGATAAGTACGCACAGGGTTATTTCTTCTATGACTCTAAAAAATCAGGCGGTATAACAGTTTCTCATCTTCGTTTCGGAGATACACCGATTAGGTCTACTTACCTTATCAATAAAGCAAACTTCGTTGCTTGTCATTGTCCTTCTTATGTTACAAAGTACGATATGGTAGAAGACCTTGTACCCGGCGGTACATTCCTTCTCAACTGTATTTGGACTCCTGAAGAACTTGATAAAGAACTTCCTGCAAAGATGAAGAGATATATTGCAAACAACGATATCAATCTCTATATCATCAACGGTATCAAAATTGCAGAAGAAGTAGGACTTCGTGGCAGAGCTTCAACTATTCTTCAGTCTGCATTCTTCAAAATTACAGGTATTCTTCCTGCTGAACAGGCAATAGAACTTATGAAAGCCGCTGCTACAAAGAGTTTCTCTAAAAAAGGCGAGGCTATTGTAACTGCAAACCACAACGCTATTGACAGAGGTGCAGAGGAAGTTGTTAAGGTAGATGTTCCTGCAAGCTGGAAAGATGCTGTTGATGAAGATTCTGACTATGAAGTTGCTACTGACAGAGAAGAAATGAAGAAGTTTGTTAAAGATATTCTTCATCCTGTTGGAAATCTTCACGGCGACGACCTTCCTGTTTCAACATTTGTTGACTGTGCAGGCGGCGAATTCCCACAAGGCTCGGCAGCATTTGAAAAACGCGGTATTGCTATTGATGTTCCGGAATGGAACCCTGCTACTTGCGCTCAATGTAACCGTTGCTCAATGGTTTGTCCTCACGCAGTTATTCGTCCTGTTGCACTTACAGATGAAGAAGTTGCAGCTGCTCCGGAAAGCACAAAGTCAGTTAAACTTAAAGTTGTTCCTACACTTAACTATGCTATTATTATTTCAGCACTTGACTGTTCAGGTTGTGGCTCATGTGCAAATGTATGTCCTACAAAATCACTTGTTATGAAACCGATTGCTTCTCAACTTGAAAGTCAAAAAGCATTTGACGCTCTTGTTGATACAGAAGTTAAACCTGAAGTTGCCGCTAAATTCAGCGATGCTACAATTATCGGTGCTCAGTATAAAAAACCTTACCTTGAATTTTCAGGCGCTTGCGCAGGCTGTGGCGAAACACCTTACGCAAAACTTGTTACTCAACTTTACGGCGACAGAATGTATATCGCAAACGCAACAGGTTGTTCTTCAATTTGGGGTGGTTCCGCTCCGTCAACTCCATATACGGTAGATAAAAACGGTCGTGGTCCTGCTTGGTCAAACTCATTGTTTGAAGATAATGCCGAGTTCGGTTACGGTATGCTTATGGCTCAAAAACAAATCAGAGAAAGACTTGCTTCCGATGTAGAAGTTCTCAAACAAGTTGACTCTCTTGCAGATGTTTGCAATGCTTGGATTGAAACTTACGACGACTCAACAACAAATGCTGCACCGTCAGTTGCTCTTATCGAAGCAGTTAAAAATGCAGAACTTGACGGAGAAGCAAAAGAAGCAGCAGAAGACTTCCTTAAAGATTCTGATTATGTTGCTAAAAAATCTCAATGGATATTCGGCGGCGACGGCTGGGCTTACGATATTGGTTTCGGCGGTCTTGACCATGTTCTTGCACAAAATGAAGATGTAAATGTTCTTGTATTTGATACAGAAGTTTATTCTAATACAGGCGGTCAGGCTTCAAAAGCAACACCTACAGGTGCTGTTGCTAAATTTGCAGCGTCAGGTAAAGTTGTAAAGAAAAAAGACCTTGCTCAAATTGCTATGAGTTATGGCTATGTATATGTTGCTCAAATTGCTATGGGTGCTGACTATAATCAGTGTCTTAAAGCAATCAGAGAAGCAGAGGCTTATAAAGGTCCGTCAATCATCATTGCTTACGCTCCTTGTATCAACCACGGTATAAAGATGCCGTTCAACCAAACAGAGCAAAAGAAAGCAGTTATGGCAGGCTATTGGAACTTGTTCAGATATAACCCTGCACTTATTGAACAGGGCAAAAACCCATTCATTCTTGACAGCAAGGCACCTACTGCTGACTATATTGAATTTATCGAAGGCGAAACTCGTTACAGCGCACTTAAACGAGCATTCCCTGGCAAAGCTGAAAAATTGTTCAGCATTGCAGCAGATAATGCAGTAGAAAAGTACAACAAACTTCTCGGTCTTGTTGACTTCTATGCTCCAAAAGAATAATTATTAAATTATATAATATAAGCAAAAGGCACTCTGATGAGTGTCTTTTGTTTTTGTCAGATTTTATTCATTGTTTTTTAATAAAATATAGTAATTATATATAATATAAAATATGGAAAAAAAGACAATAATATGGTATATTAAATATATTACAGTTTTAATTAAAGGGGTAATGATATTGCATAGTAATATAGATGTTAAAGAAATTTGCAACGGCGTTGAAATTATTAAAGTCAACTCTGACAAATTTAAAACAAATGAAATTGCCATATCTTTTGGTATAGAAGCAGATAAAAATAATGTTTCTGCAAATGCACTTGCAATCAGACTTGTTGCGTCTGTATGTAAAAAATATCCGTCGGTTTTGGAGTTGAATAAGCATCTGGCTTTTCTCTATGGTGCGTCTGTTCAGCCTGCAATAAGCAGAGTGGGTAAATATCAGGTCTTGACTTTGGGAGTGTCCTGCCTTGATGACAGATTTGCACTTGACGGCAAAAAAATCAGTGAACAGTCGGCAGAACTTCTAAGCGAACTCATCTTTAATCCGAAGTTAGATGAAAACGGCGTTTTTTACGAAGAAGATTTGAACAGAGAAAAGAATTTGCTCATTCAATCAATTCAGGCAGAAGAAAACGACAAACGACTTTTTGCTCTGCACAGACTTGAAGAAGAAATGTTTGAAAATGAAAATTTCGGTGTAAATCGTTTGGGTTACATTGAGGATATCGAAAGACTCACTTGTGAGGATGTTAAAAATGCACTTGACAGAATTTTGTCTGAAGCAAAGATTATGATTAGCGTCGTTGGTTCATGCGATTTTGATTTTGTTTCAAAACTTTTTGAAAATAAAATTGCGTCAATTAACAGAAATTATACGCTTTGCAAAGAAAGTGAAAATATCAGTTTCAGAAAAAATGTTAAACAGGTTGTTGACAGAGAAAATGTTAAACAGGGAAAACTTGTTTTAGGCTTTAGGGTAGATTGCGACAGCGAAAGCAAACTGACAAGTGCGATGAGAAGTGCTGTTGATGTTTTCGGCGGAGGTCCGTATTCAAAACTTTTTGCAAATGTTCGTGAAAAAATGAGTTTGTGTTACTATTGTTCTGCAAGATATATAAGAAAAGCAAAGGCAGTGATAGTTCAGTGCGGTTGTGAAGAAGAGAATATGGATAAAGCAATTGCTGAAATTTTAAACCAGTTGGAGCAGGTTAAGCAGGGTAATTTTAAATCTGAATTTGAGTTTTCAAAAGTCGGCATTTCTGACTCTGTTTTATCTGTTAACGATACGCCTCAAGGTATAGAATCGTGGTGTATTTCTCAAATAGCAGACAGTGAAATTAAAACGCCTGAGCAGGTTGCAGAGGAAAACAACGCAGTAACATTTGAAGATGTTAAAAAATGTGCATCATTGTTAAAATTAGACACGGTTTACAGACTTGTTTCGGAAAGCGAGGCAGAATAATGAGAAAAATTGCATCATCTGTTTTGGGAGAAAATTATTTTGAGATTGACCATTCTTCAGGTTTGAAAATTTTGGTCTATCCTATGGAAAATTACTCTACTTCGTATGCGGCATTTGCTACTAAATACGGCTCGATAGATACAATGTTTAAAAGAAGCGACGCAAAAGAATTTGTAACAGTACCTGAAGGAATTGCTCATTTTTTAGAGCATAAACTTTTTGAAAGTGAAGAACTTGACGCTTTTGAAAGATATGCAAAAACAGGTGCTTCGGCAAATGCTTATACTTCTTTTGATAAAACTTGTTACTTGTTCTCTTGTTCGGATAAATTTGAAGAAAATTTGGAAATTTTGCTCGACTTTGTAACACACCCGTACTTTACAAAAGAAACAGTTGAAAAAGAGCAAGGCATTATCGGACAAGAAATTACTATGTACTACGACGAGCCTGGTTGGATGGCTACATTTAATTTGCTTAAATGCTTGTACAAAAACCATCCGGTCAGAATAGATATTGCAGGTACTTGCGAGTCAATTTCAAAGATTACGGATAAACTTCTTTACGATTGCTACAATACTTTTTATAATCTCAACAATATGGTGCTTGCCGTTGCGGGAAATGTGGATGTTGACAGCGTTTTGAAAGTTTGTGATAAAGTTTTGAAAAAAGCAGAACCTCTTGAAATTGAACGCTCGTTTGAAAAAGAACCCGATGAAATCGTTTCTTCATACGATGAATACCATTTGTCCGTCAGCGTTCCTGTCTTTTCTTTTGGTTACAAAGAATTGTGCGAAACACCTACAAGGTCACTGAATGATATTATTGAAACAAATATCATTCTCGAGGTTTTAGCAGGCGACACTTCAAGTCTTTATAATTCAATGATGGAAAAAGGCTTGATAAATAAAAGATTTTCTAAAGAATATTTTGTAGGTTTCGGTTATGAAGCAATAATTTTTGACGGAGAAAGCACAAAACCCGATGTAGTTGCAGCAGAAATCAAAAAAGCCGTTGCCGAATTAAAAGAAAACGGTATTTCAAATGAAGATTTTGAAGAAGCAAGAAGAAGTCTTTACGGAAAAGAAATTATGGATTATAATGATGTTGAAACTGTTGCCAACGCTATGATGGGTTCATATTTTGCAGGATTTAGTTTGTTTGACGCACTTGAAGAATACAAAAATGTAACCGTTGAAAATATAAATAAGCGTTTGCAAAATATTATGTGTGAAGAAAAATCAGCATTGTCTGTTGTAAAGGAGAAATGATATGTCAGATTTTACACGAGTTTACTTTCCCGGGTTGGGCATAGATTTTGATGTGCCGTCAGTTGCTTTTTCCATAGGTAACTATGATGTTCACTGGTACGGTATCATCATTGCTTTTGGTTTTACACTTGCTGTTTTGTATGGCGGACGAATGGCCTATAAATGGAAAATGAGCCTTGACGGCATGACGGATGTTTTGATTTGGGGTACTGTTTTCGGAATTATATGCGCAAGGCTTTACTATGTTGCTTTTGAGTGGGAATATTATTCTCAACATTTGGGTGAGATATTCAAAATTTGGGAAGGCGGTATTGCAATTTACGGCGGTATAATAGGTGCTATATTAGGTGCTGCAATAGGCTGTAAAATCGGAAAAATCAACTTCTTAAATTTGCTTGATTTAGGTGCTTTAGGTTTGCTTATAGGTCAAGGAATAGGCAGATGGGGCAATTTCTTCAATCAAGAGGCTTTTGGTGCAAATACCGATACGGCTCTTTTTAGAATGCAGTCTTTAAAAATTCAGCAAACTCTTGAAGCAAGTCAGCAGTTGCTTGCCGAAAAAGGTATGACTGTTGACCCTTCAATGCCTGTACATCCTACATTTTTGTATGAAAGCGTTTGGTGTTTACTTTCGTTTTTGATTTTGCATATAATTGTTAAGAAATTCAGAAGTTTTAAGGGCGAAGTGTTTATGTTGTACTGTGTTCTTTACGGTGCAGAAAGAATGATTGTTGAAGGTTTGCGTACAGACAGTTTGTATATAGGCAGTACGGATATTCGTGTGTCGCAGTTACTTTCCGCAATAATCGTAGTTGTCGGTTTAATAGCATTTGTAACATTTATGGTTATGTATAAAAAAGGAAAACTTCCGCAGGCAATGAAATTGACGGCAACAGATTTGGAAATTGAAAATGAAAAGGAGAAAACAGTAAATGGCTAATATTATCGACGGAAAGGCTGTTTCAAAAGCAGTCAGAGAAAGCGTAAAAAAAGAAACACAGTATTTGGCTCAAAAGGGTATAGTACCCGGTTTGGCAGTTATCATAGTAGGTTTTGACCCTGCATCTCATGTGTATGTTAAGAATAAGGAAAAGGCTTGCGAAGAAGTAGGTTTCCGTTCTGAAAAGTATTCAATGCCTGAGGACACTACTCAAGCAGATTTGAATGCTTTAATAGATGAACTCAACGCAAGAAAAGATATTAATGGTATTTTGTGTCAGTTGCCTTTACCAAATCATCTTGACGATAAAGAAGTAATTAACCGAATTTCTCCTGAAAAAGATGTTGATGCATTCCACCCTGTAAATGTCGGAAAGATTATGATAGGCGACTATGACTTTTTACCTTGTACACCTGCCGGTATTATGGAACTTATCCATTCAACAGGCGTAGATGTAAAAGGCAAAAAAGCAGTTGTTATCGGAAGAAGTAATATTGTAGGTAAACCTATGGCAATGCTTTTGCTCCACGAAGATGCAACTGTTGAAATCACTCATTCGCATACAAAGAACTTGGCTGAAATTACTAAAGAGGCAGATATTTTGGTTGCTGCAGTAGGTAAACCAAAGTTCGTAACAGCTGATATGGTAAAAGACGGCGCAGTTGTTATAGATGTTGGAATGGACCGTGATGAAAACGGTAAGCTTTGCGGAGATGTAGATTTTGAAAGCGTCAAAGAAAAGGCGTCTTACATAACACCCGTTCCGGGAGGCGTAGGACCTATGACCATTTCAATGCTTATGAAAAACACTCTCAAAGCGGCAAAATTGCAGAATGAAACAGAATGAAAATTTTTCCGTACAGAAGTGATTTTTTAAATCAGGTTCAAAATATATGCATAGAAACGGCAGATGAAAAATTAAAAGATAATTCAGCAAAAGTTAAAGTTTTGCTGGAAACATATAATAATTATTATACTGAGTTTGAAAAAGACTTTGCTTTTGTATTGTATGATGAAAAGATTGATAAAGTCTGCGGATATATTATATGTGCTTTTGATTTTGATGAGTATATTAAAAAATATTTGATGTATAATTGCCGTAACATTGCAAAGATTTCACTGAAGTCTGCCGTTCAATCGGTGGCGGATGGGTTGGTGTATCTGCCTTTTAAAAAAGAGTATCCGTCGCATCTTCATATAGATATTTTGAGCGAATATACAAACGGCGGATGGGGAACCAAACTTATGAAAACACTGCTTGAAAAACTTAAAGAGCATAGTTCTTCAGGCGTATGTCTTTGTGTAGGCAGTGATAATTCAGGTGCCGTTTCGTTTTACGAAAAGTGTGGGTTTAAGAAACTGAAATCTTTGTCGGGCGCATATATTATGGGCAAAAAATTGTAAGATTGAAATTTATTGATTTAAGAAAATTAAAAATGTGATTATTTTAAGCAACAGATTATTTTTTAATTTGTTGCTTATTTTTTTATAATATTACTTGACAATGTATATTATATGACATATAATATGATACGAGGAATAAATAAGAGAGGGAGTGTTAAGATGACTTTTCAACTCGGTTCCGGTTTGCTCGATGCCTGTGTTCTTGCAGTTTTGAATGACGGCGATACATACGGCTATGTTTTAACCCAAAGAGTAAAAGAAGTTGTTGAAATAAGCGAATCAACTCTGTATCCGGTTTTGAGACGATTGCAAAAAGACGCTTGCCTGATAACCTACGACCAACCTTATCAGGGAAGAAACAGACGATACTATTCAATAACGGACTACGGAAAAGAAAATCTTAAAAATTACCAGCGAGAGTGGGATATTTTTAAAGAAAAAATTGATATGATTTTAGAGAAAGGAGCTGTTGAAGTTGAATAAAGACGAATTTTTGAAGCAACTTAACAATTGCCTGTCTGCGCTTTCTCCCGACGAAAGAAAAGATGCGATACGGTACTATATAGAATATTTTGATGAGGCGGGAAAAGAAAACGAAACACGCATTTTGCTTGAACTCGGTTCTCCTGAAGAAACGGCAAAAGCAATTTTGGCTGATTACGGTTACGATACCGAGTTGCCTAAAAGCAACGGCAAAAAAGCACAGGAAAACGTAAAAGAGTTTGTAAGTGCTTGTATAAATGACCCCGATGTGAAAAATATAGCAAAAAAATCGGGAGATAATATAGTCGGATTTTCAAAAAAAGTATTTTCTTTTGTTTCAAAAGCGTTTAAATGGTGCTTGAAAACATTTTTGAAATTTGCGGCAGTTTTTTCTGTTTTATTTTTGGCATTTTTTGTTTTTGGAACAATTGCTTTTGTTTTTGCTGTCGGTATAGCATCTGTTTTGTGTGCGGTTGTGTTACTCATTTGTTCTTTGTTTATAGTTTTTGAAGATTTGGCGACAGGATGTGTCGGAATGGGCGGAGCGTTTGTATTGTCTTCGCTCGGCATACTTATTACAATTTGCGGATATAAAATTCTTGAAAAAGCAAGTGTACTTTTTAAAAAGATATATGTTGAATTTAAAGAGAAATTGTTTGTAAGAAAGGAGAATAAAAATGAAGAAAATTAAATTTCCAAAGTCTTTGCTTGTAAAATTCTCCTGCGTATTGCTTGTTCTCGGCGTTGCGATTATGACTTTTGGTTTTATGAAAGGTCCGAGCAGTTATATTTACTATATGAACGGTATAAAAACAGGAAACACATTGCAGGAAAAAGCAATTTCCAAAACAACTGAACCGTTTAACGAAATAAAAATAGACTGTTTTTATCAAAATGTTGAGATTAAAAACGGCGATGATTACTCGGTTACGATTAATTCCAAAACTCCTTATATAACACCTGATTTTTCTGTTGAAAACGGTGTGCTGAAAATCGGCTATGTCGCAAAAAATGAAGAAAATAGAATTTCGGCAAATATAACTCCGAATACATACGAGCAGCAAATTATTGTAACAGTGCCTGATAATACGGAATTAACTTCAATCGACATCAGTTTTGATATAGAAAATGCATATAAAAGGTCTGCAAACTACAATTTGATGGGTATGCATGCAGAAAACTATGTTGAATTAAAAAATTTAAGTGTTAAAAATCTTGAATACAGATACCCGAATGCAAGTTTAAAGACAGACGGATGCAATATAGAAAATTTTAATTTACACCAAAACAGTTCGACAAGTTTTAAAAACAGTTCAATAGACAATTTTGTTTATGATTATTCAGGCAATTTTAAGTTCTATAATTGTAAATTAAAAAATATCGTAACCAATGTAAAAAGCGACAGTTTCTCAGGTGTTATAAATTTTTTAAGTACAGAAATTGAAACGGCAAATATCAAGTGTGAGACATTGTATTCAAAAGACAGCAGTTTTGTAAACCTTTCATACGAAACTTTAAGCAGTGCAAAATTTGAAATGTGCAGTTTTGAAAATGTAAATGGTGTTTCTGCCGATGAAACAACTATGAGTGTTAAGGGAAATTTTGATGATTATACTTTAAATTTAACGATTGAAAATTCGGCTGAAATCGTTACCAAAATAGTTGACTATACAGACCCTTACTATCAACTCGGATACGATACCGAAGAAACGCTTGCAATGGGTACTGTGAAAGTGTTTGAAAATAAACAGACAGATGTTTATGAAAGACTTTACAATTCATCATCGTACATTGAAAGCGGTGCAAGAAATGAAAACTCTGACGGGGTTGAAAATTTCATTGTAGTTAACGGCAAAAGAGAAGTGAAATATTTTATTGAAAATGAGAGAGTTTACTTTGTTACAAATTCAGACACAACAGGTGCTGTGGATATAGAAAACTACAATACAATAACATTAAGCGAAATTGAAGAACATTTTTCAGATGCAGTTATTAAAGTAAACTCTGAAAAATATTATAACGGTAATTATCAATCTAAATCAAAATCAGATTCAAAAAAATCAATTTCGCTGACTTCAAAAAATGATAATGTTGAAGTAACTTTTTCTTAAAAGGTGATATTATGAATGTTTTAGTTACACTTGACTCAAATTATGTAAACCCGCTTTGCAGTATGTTGAAGTCGTTGTTTTATTCAAATTCAAAAGAAAGTTTTAGAATTTTTGTTGCACATTCAACTTTAACAGATTATGATTTTAAGCAAATTAAATCTGTTTGTTCGGGTTACAATGTTTCAATAGAGTCAATTTTGCTTGATGACAGTTATTTTGAAAACGCACCCCGTTGTTCAAGAATAACCAAAGAAACATATTACAGACTTTTTGCACCGTTGTATTTACCAAAAGATGTTGACAGAATTCTTTACATTGACCCCGACACAGTTGTTATCAATCCTATTTCATCTTTTTATAATCTGAATTTCGGCGACGGTGTTGTTGGCGGAGCAGGACATTTGAATGAATTTTTAAATACAGTAAACAGAGTTCGTCTTAAAATGAAAAATACAAAGGTGTATGTAAACGCAGGCGTATTGCTGATGAATATTGAAAAACTCAGAGAAAATTTTGATAAAGAAGCAATTTTTGATTATATTTCAAAAAATAAAAAGTGGCTTTTTCAGGCAGACCAAGATGTTATTAATGCCATGTATGACGGTAAAATTGTTTTGCTGAATGAAGATGTCATAAATCTCGACGATAGGTGTTTTGCAAGAGTTCTCAATAACAATACTGTTAAAAAAGCGTATGAATATGTAAACAAACATACTATGATTGTTCATTTTGACGGTAAGAATAAGCCGTGGAAATCGGATTATAACGGAAATCTTTTGTGTTATTATGCTCCGTTTGGAAAAGATAACAGTATAGATGAAAAAGGTATTGTTGCAGAGGGTGTTGCATATTGATTAAAAAAATTAAGGATTATGTAAGCAAAATTCCGAAAGCAACTGTTATTGCTTCAGTTATCGGTGCAGTTCTTTTTGTTGTTATTTTACTTTGTTTGTGGCTTACATTCGGCAAAAAAATGACTGCTTTCATTTCCGACACTGTTACTTTTAAGGCGTGGCTCGGTCAGTATGACGGTTTCAGTCAAGTTGTGTTTGTTCTCATACGAAGTTTGCAGACGGTAGTGAAATTTTTTCCTGCCGAACCTTTGGAAATCGGCTCGGGCTATGCTTTCGGTACATTCGGGGGCTTGTTGTGGTGCCTTTTGGGTTCGTTTTTAGGCTCACTTGTTATTGTTTTGCTTACAAAAAAATTCGGCGTGAAGTTTGTAAATAAGTTTATACCGACAGAAGATATAAATTCTTTGGCATTTTTGAAAAATAAAAAAAGACTGATGATGTTTGTTTTTATTTTCTATTTGATACCGGGAACGCCGAAAGATATAATGACTTATGCAGCAGGACTTACAAAAATAAATATGACAAAATTTTTGCTTATAACGACAATTGCAAGAATACCGTCGATTATAACATCTACTTTTTGCGGAAGTGCTTTCGGAGAGGGAAATAAGATGCTTGCTTTAGCAGTATTTGTTGCTACTGCGGTTTTCAGCGTAATATGTGCATATATTTATAAAAACAAAAGTTCGGCACAAACAGAACAGAAATAAGATTGTCGAAACAGTATAATAATAAATAACAAAAACCGAGATTTACTATTGTCAATCTCGGTTTTTAAATGTATAAAA
>UQEU01000012.1 GCA_900540085.1 uncultured Eubacteriales bacterium | reverse complement strand
GATTTTAAACACTTCAAACAATGACTATAAAAATTACACATAAAACAGGAGCAGTGAAAACTGCTCCTGTTCCCTTTTCCTCTAAAAAAATTAAAAAAATTTCAAAAAAAGTCTTGACATACTAATATTAGTATGATATAATTATAAATGTTGAGAGAGGAAATCACTCAACAATAATTACAGGAGGTACCTGCTATGAAGGACAAAAAAATAGTCCTTGAAATAGTGAATACGGTTACGCAAGTGATTTTAGCAGTCGTTGCAATAATCGCACTATTCAAGAACTAATCGTCGGCGAGGGGAAGACGAAAAACTCCCCTCATTTAAGACAGTTACATTATAGCATATGAAAGGATGATTTTCAAGTGATTAAAATATTTTTACCTACAATTTTATCATTTTTCATAATTTTAGGTTTTATTATAGGTTTCTCTCCTATTTTAAAAATATTAACACTTATAACAGCGATTGCCGTTTTAATAGTTTCAATCTTTGATATAAAGGAGTTAATAAGTTATGCAAGAAAAAAGAAAAACAACGACAAGCAGTGAAGTTAAACGCAGATATAATAAAAAAGTTTATACTTGTATCAGTGCTCAGTTACCTAAAGAGTTGGTATCAGAATTCAAAGAAATTTGTAAAGAAAAAAACATTTCTCAAGCAAGCGTTTTTAAATCAGCCATTGAAAAATTTATTGAAGAAAACAAAGAAAATCAGGGGTGCAGTTGACTGCACCCCGTTCTTTTTTAATCTACTTTACCATTGTATTTTACAAATCCTGTTTTAAATGTGTTCGTGCCGTTTACTTTGTAGCAGACTAAATATTTTCCTTTGTATTTCGCTAAACATTTACATTTTTCGTATGGGTCTAAAGAGCCGATTTTGTCGCTTAAATCCGTTGCAGAGTAAACATTCTCGGGTGTGCTGCCGTTCTGATAGTCTGCACCCCATTCTCCGACTTTTTTCGGATTTTTACCCTCGTATTTTACAAAACCCGCTTTCTTATGACCACCCGAAATATCGTACACAACAAGCGTTTTACCGTTGTATTTACCGAACGAGTCGGCTTTTTCTTTTCGACTTAAAGAACCTATTCTGTTTTTTAAAGCATTGTCTGAATAGGCGTTTTCTTTTGTACTGCCGTTCTGCCATACAACAGGGTCAATGAAATTCGGCTTTGGTTTTGACTGCTCGGGTTTAGGTGTCGGCTTTGGTGTGGGTTTAGGCTCTGACGGTTTTTCCGTTGCCGTCAAACCTCTTACCTTCGCTACTGCTCTTGCTATTGCTTCACCGCATTTCCTTTGACCGTCAGCCGTCTTGACAGTATCAAGGTCTGAACTGTCGATAAACACCGTTTCAATTAAGATTGCGCAAGGTTTGGTTTGTCTGATGATGCCGAAATAATCTTTGCGAAATGCGTTGAGTTTGATTTTTGCACCTCTGTTTTTAACTCCTAAAGTACTTGAAATCTCGTCAGTGATAGCCTCTGCGACTTTTTTTCCACGCTCTGACTTGTGGTGGTAGTAACATTCTGTACCTTGACCCCCTGCTGCGTTCAAGTGGAACTCTGCTACAAGGTCGTATGTATTGTCTTGTAATTTTGCAATTCTCTGCTTGAGTGATAAATCGCCGTTGTAATTCATCAAATCGCAATGCTCAGAATAATGTGAATTGTAATACTCTTGAGCATACTTTCCGATTTCTTTAGCAATTTTAAACTCGTGATAACCTTTATGGGTTGCACCGCTGTCGTATCCGCCTTTTTCAGACTTTCCGTGTCCGATTGCAAAACATATTTTACTCATATTGTTCAACTCCTTATTTATCAAGTTTTTTAGGTTCTCTATATTCAAGAGCCTGTTCGCTGTCGCCGATGCCGTCTGTTGTCGGGTCAACTACTACGCCGAGAACTACAAGAATATTAATCAATATCAACATTGTATTCGTAATTTCTTCTTGTGATACTTTCGGAACTACATCGCAAAAAGACAAAATCTGATAAATAAATGTGATTATCAAAGTGATTAAAGTTACAAGTGTAGTTTTGTTTTGAAGTCTTAATTTCCAATTAATTTTCATTTTGTTTTCTCCTTTTCAAGATTTGTTAATCTGTATTCGTGATTTATCAGTTCATTTTCCTGTTTTTCGTTTTGTTCAAACAATTTCTCAAAATTCCGATGCGCCGAAACTCTGTGTTTGTCAAGCCGTTCGTTTGTGTTTTCAAGTTTGATTTCAAGCGTTGTAATATCTGTATTAAAGCGGCTGATTGTAGATGTATTTTTTTCAATTTCCTGTTTGGCGTCCTCAATGTTTTTTAAAAGCGGTTTTGACACCTTTTCGGTAATTCCTATCAATGCACCTATCAAACTCACCAATGCCACAAACACTGCCACTGCCGTCCACTCCATTTCTCCACCCCCTTTATTTAACACGCTTCCAAAACGCTACAACTTCTGACGGTTGGATGTTATTATGTGGCTCGCCGAGACCGTTATATGACGGTCCCGCAAAGTCATTGTCATTGTCGGAAACTATCGAAGTGCTTCCTCTTGGTTTTAGTTTCGGTGCTTCCGTATCGGTCAGCAGATGAGTTTTTTCGCCGAGTTGTTTTCCGACTTCATTGAAATCCGAGTCTTCTGCATCAATGCCGACAGGTGTTCTGCCGACGAGACAACGCTCCCAAGTGAAACCAAGAAAACTGCTGTGGTCGAGATTGTCTGCGAACGGTACTATTATTCCGACGGGGTAAATATCTGTTGCGTCAGGTTTCTCATTTACAAGTCTTAGAGTTTCATTCCAAATTATCGAAATCCACTCTTTAAATTTCTCATAATCAGCCGAAAACTTGTCAAATTCACTTTTGTCAACTTTTTCAGCTAATTGTTGTTCTAAATAAAGTAATTCCTGAATGTGCCCTACATCAACAGTGTCTTGTTTTGTAACAATGTAAATTCCCCAGTAATACACTGGGACATCAAACGCATCAATCTTCCCGGTGTCAATAGGTTGGTCTGTTGCAACAATCACAATATAAAATTCCTTGTCAAGAAGTCCTTGTTTAAACTTTCCGTCTTCGTCTAAATATTCGAGATACTGACCGTCTGTCGCTTCTTGTTCTGATGTAAAACAGATAATGTCTTTGAGTTTTCCGTCTGCAAGAATGTCCTGAACCTTATCGAAGTGCTTTTTGACAACCTTGTTTTGCAAAGGTTTTGTTGATGTTGCAGAAAGTGTGTCATCGACAGGTATGGCCTCTGCTATTTCTGCTTTATCGGTTTCAGTTAATATGTAGTCTGCTCCGTCAAACTCTCCGTTTTCTGCCCTCTGTAATAAGTCCTGTCCGACCTTTTCAGCCGTTGCTACCTTGTCAGCGTTTTCTTTGACATATTCGGAAAGGGTTTTGACCTTTTCGACTTCTTCAGGGTCAGACGGTTGGTCGGACGGTGCTTGACGGTCGTTCAAATAGAATGTAATCGTCTTAACTGTGTTACCAGAGCCGTTTTCTTCAACGAAAATCCACGCTGAAAAGTTTAACTTCGAGTCCATTAAGCACAAATCGGGAATTTTAACTTTTCCGACACCGTCCGAAAATGTACCGTTAACTACAATCGCAGTTTCCCTGTCAGTTTCAAAATGAACTTCAAAGTTTTCAGGAAGGTCAATTCCCGAAATTTCAAGAATTTGTCCGTAATCGTACTTAAATAAATTTTCTACTTTTACATTGTTGTAATTCGTGAAATTAATTTTTATCATAGTTGCTCCTTTATCGTTTAAGTCATCCTATACAAAAACTCGGTCTTATACCGTAGGAATTACCTGCACGGCTTGCACCTACCGTACCTCTGTTCGTTACATAACAAAACTGCTCAATCAACGCAACATCTCGCAACCAATAAGAATTGTCTGCAACTGTCAATGTTGGGTTGAATAAAAACAACGGAAAAATTAAATAATCAAGTCGTGAATTATCCATTATGGTTTGACCGCCGCTGACAGGCGTGAAAAGCGATGAACCATACACATTGTTCGGTGTCATCAGTTCAATTTGACTGTCGTACCAAGCCGAAGCAGAGGAGTGTCCGTTTTCAACTGCGTTATTGAAAATATTTCTATGAGTTAGAATGTGCGAACTGCCGAAATCTGCTTTGATTTTGTTTTTTGCACTTGTCAGTCCTGTTTTATACATTTGAGAGCCGATATAAGCACCTTCGGTAGTATGAGTGCTGTTCATAGCACCTGTACCGAAAATCGTATCGGGAACTATCACAGCGTGATGTTCTGTCATAGGCGTGTCGCCTTTGTTCAAATAATAGTCAAATGCTGCTATTCTGTAATTTGTACCGTTAATTTCCCAATAATCGCCGATATAAAGGTCTTTAAAAGAACCATCGGCAATATATCCGTATTCTGCGGAAGAAACGCTTGTGCCGAGTTTTTTCCCTCTGTATATGGAATTATGAGCACCTGCACCGTCGATATACAGAGGAACTTCCATAATATCATTTATTGCAGTGTTCATTTTGTTTGCGTCTGTTGCTCCGAAAAATGAATTTTCTTTATTGGTATAATCTGTTACATCTTCAAAAGAAACAGTACCGTCAGAATTATTAATCTGTCTGAACTTCTTTTCACCGTTCCAACGAGCGTTCGTGTAGTTTGTTTTTAAAGGTGTCCAAGCCATTTTTAAAACTCTCCTTTTTCTTCAAAATTCCAAGTGAATTTTCTTGCATATTCAAAATAATTGTTAAATGTTTCGTATGCTTGAAGAATACAGTTCTCTATATCGTTTAATGCTTGATAATTCATAGTTGCGTGATTTGGATGAACTTGATATTTTAAATACAATCGTTCTAAATAATCTAAATTTGCAACTTCTCCTACTGATTTTAATTGTTTTAAAATCATATTAAATTCATCTGCATAAAAATTTTCCCCGCTTTGCTTATCAAGTCCTGTGTCAATATATTCATACTGACCGTATATTTGATAAGCCATAGAGCGTATCTTCTCGCTGTTGTTTTTTATCCTGTTATAATCTTCGGCATTGAAATAATCACCTTGATATTCTCCGTTTACTGTTTCACAGTGCCAATTAGTTTTCGGTTCTGTCCACATTTTGTCCTCCTATTCTTCTTGCTGTAACTTTACCTGAAAAAGCCTGATTGAAATTAAGAGTATAATCATAAATTTGGACTTGCATATCTTTTATAAAATCATTTTCCTGATAAACAATATCAAGTGCGTCCAATTCGGGATTTCCTCTTGTATCATACTCATACTCAATGTTGTTTTTATAATAGTCAGCAAGCCAATCTGCAACCTTTTGAGCATATAATTCAGCACTTAACAGTGGGTTATTCCATTCAACAATAATTCCTCGTTCATTGAGAGATTTAACAACTTTTTTGTCTGTTACATAAATCACTTTTCCCAAAATTTTTAAATCAAATGTTTTTGTTGCAAGGTACTTTACGGTTACCGAATATTCATCCGAACTGACAATTTCGGCATTAACTTTTGATGTTAAACTTAACATATAAAACCTGACAGGTTTTTCAAACTCAAATGTTTCTGTCTGACCTTCTTTTGCTTCGACTTCCGTTTCCAATATAGTTTCATATCTGCCTGTTATTGCTTCGTGATATATTACGACAACATCTTTTACCAATTCTTGCTTTATTGCCAAAGGTACGGAAACCATATCGCTTTTTTCTACTGTAAAATCGGTTGAGCCGTTGAAACCTATACTGTTAATTACCGCTCTGCTGTAAGGCTTTTTTGTGCTTCTGATTTCTATCACTATTTGGTCAAATTCTTTAGTGCCGAAATTTATTGTTGTTTTGCTTTTATCTATGTTAAAGTTTTCAGACTTTGTTTCTCCGCCGAGCGAAAATGTAACTGTTATTGATTTGGGACAAGCGTCTCCGAAGATGAAATCCATACTGCTTGCCGTTGTAACCGTTTTCATTGTTAAAGTAATCTTCGGTCTGCTTAAAAGAGAAAAATTACCTTTGTTGTCAGATACAACAGATGAAACATACCCTGTATTTAACAGTTTTTCTGCACCTGATATTACATCTTTTCGATACGGCGGAAAAAACATTTTTCCGTCAACTCTTATGTAATCGGTTGAAAAGTTTGCATATTCGTCTTTTGCAATATTGCTTGCCGTATTTTCAACTTTTGAATAATATTCCTGTTTTGTACCGTCTGCGCTGAATTCTGGTCTTATGTTCGATATTATTGTTATTTTTCCGTCTCTTGATTGCGAAAGTGTACATCTGCAAGCATTTGCTATTACCTGTAACATTTCTTTGTTGCTCATTTCGGGAAGAATACCCGAAAATCTTACATCATCTAAAACAGGGTCTAAATAATAATTTTTGATTTTTAAATCTTCAAAAACTTCTCTTGCCAAATTTGATAACTTTAAACTTGATACATATTTTTTTGCATTTTTATATTCACCGTTTAAATTTCTCAAAGCGTCCTGACAACGAATTGTAGCAGCAGTGTCATCACTGTCCCACTCTGAACACAAGAGTTTATGCCCTTTTACCCATTCTATTTCATCAGAATTCGGTAACTGATAGCCGTAACTGATTTCCATTTCCTGTCCTGTTTCGATGAAATGTATAGCAGATTTGGGGTTATCCACATTAAAATATCTGTCATAATTTTTTAATTTAACTTCAAAATCAATTTGAGGTAAATCCTCACATATAGGCGAAACATAAGTATTCATAGACGAGTCAATAACATCATCGTTTGTAAATACAAGACCGTAACCCATAAGCATTGAATATATACGCAGCCTTTGGTTTGGTTTTCGCATAGTTTTAACAAGTAATTTAATTTGTGTTATGCCGTTAAAAACCTCTTCGGTTTTAAATTCAGATTGTGTATTTCCTCGAACTTCCAAAACTTGTTCTGCATCTGTCAAAATATCAAAATCTACAGGATAATTTGCCCCGAAATCTATTGTAAGACCTTTTATATCAACCGCTGATACATTGAGGTTTACGGTCAATTCTACGCCGTTTTCATCAACTGTATTTTCGCTTACCGCCCCTGTTTTCAGGTCGTTGTATGTATCATTGGGCGGAAAATACATTGAGCCGTCAACCTTTAACCAGTCTTGTTCAAGCGTTGCGAAATCTACAAGATTTGTCGATTTCTTAAATATCAAATTGGGACTTGAATACGATGCTAAACCTTTTTTTAATACAGTTGCATTATTTTGTGCTTCTTGATTGACTATACCGAAAGAGAGCATAATATATGCCCTCTCTCGTAAAGGGGATTTCATACTTTCTCTGTATTCTTTTGAAACATTTTGCATTGAAAATCACTCCCCTGTATCAATTAAATTGACCTTACAATTCGTGTAGTGTGTGGGTTTTCCGCTGTCGTCAACAAAATACGGTTCTGCCGTACGGTCTCCGCAATACATTCTTATTGTCTTTCGCTTATTTGAAACAGGGTCTGTAAATGTTACCCTGACAAAAAAATCTTTTAAAAGAGTTAAAATATACTCCCATTCGTCAGCAGAGAGCCACGCCCATTCAAGACCGTCTATTTTGTATTGGTCTCTGCCTATTTTCTGTGCCACAACTGCACCGTTCGCGTTTCTGCCCGAATTAACAACAGTTGTTACCACAATCGACACCCCTCGCTTGCAAGGCGGCAGTTTATAGCCGTTTATTTCTATAAATGCCATTAGTTACCGCCTCCCGAGAAATTATATCCGTTTGCTTTGCGTTGTTT
Organism: uncultured Eubacteriales bacterium; assembly: GCA_900540085.1. Taxonomy (GTDB): domain Bacteria; phylum Bacillota; class Clostridia; order Oscillospirales; family Acutalibacteraceae; genus Scybalenecus. The sequence continues at coordinate 33,049 of UQEU01000012.1, read as the reverse complement.
CTCAACTGCCTGTGTGATACTTCTTGCTCCTACTGTTACAACTGTTTTTTCTTCTTTGTCGGCTTGTCGCTTTATGTCTTCTGCCATTTCAGACAAATGCTTTTCAAAGAATTTTTCCAAAACTGTTTCAAAATCAGTTTCATTTCTTCCATATGCCGAACCGTTAGGAATAGCAATCGCAACTGTATATTTAGGAGTCGAAACTTGTTTTGCAAGTTGCATAGCTTTTATCATAGCATTAAACACACCTAAAGAAATGGCACTTACAATTTGAGTATTATTTGCTACGGTTGTTTTATGCCCGATTGTACCGACCATTTCGGGCCCCGCTTCTCTCGCTATAAATAACTGTCCTACATCAACCATACCACCGTTTGCCAACATAGGTATAACAGGAACACTTATCTCTCGCAGATTTTTAAATGGTTTCATATCGAAAATCTCAATTTCTTTTATTTTCATCAAAGCGTCGTTTATGGCATTAAACGGCTTTGCTATTGCTTTATTTAGACCTTCGATTAATTTATTTACAATATACTTAAATGCAGATACTACTGCGTCTTTTATATCTGTAAATATATCTCCTGCAACAGAAAACACATCAACTACTTTTTGCCAAGCGTCCTCAAATATATCCTTAAAAAATGTCGATACCGTATTAAACACATCTTTAATTCCTTGCCAAGCATTTGAGGCTTTTTCTACAACATCCTCCCACAAATCACTAAAGAAATCGGAAATTGGTGTAATTATATTTTCATCTACCCAAGTAACAAATTCATCCCAAGCAACTTCTACAACATCCCATACGCCTGTTGCCAAGACTTGAACATCATAAAAAATATCAGACACGGTCTGTGATACGCTGTCCCACAGTTCTGTAAACCAATTTATAACAGGTGCAAAAAATTCTTCAACTTTCGTCCATGCGTTTGTGAAACCTTGAACAATATTATCCCATAAGTTTGTAAAGAAATTGGAAATAGGTGTGATTATATTATCATTAAACCAAGTTGTCAGTTCATTCCATTTTTCTTTTATCCATTCCGCTGCGATTGTAAGTCCTTTTGAAATTTGCGGCCAAAATTTAATAATGACCATTTCAATTGCACCACCGACAGCCCCTACTACTGCACCTATCAATGCACCTTTCGGTCCGAAGAACGAACCTATCGAAGCGCCGAGAGCGGTAGCACCTGTTCCTATTTCAATGCCATTTATTTCATTTAAACCATTTTTGCAAGCATCAACCGAACCTGTAACCAACATCCCGAGACCTGTTACTATACCGCCTATTTGTGCACCTTTTGTACCAAATGTCATAGCAAGTCCCGATACCAAACCTATTCCACTTCCGAGTTGTCCCAAGAAATTGCCCCAATCAACACCGTTAGCCAATGCATCTGCAGTTTCATAAGCAAATATAAACCCGCTTCCTATTGAAACCGCCATACCTGCAACTTGTTTTGTTGACCCTTTTACTAAGCCTAAATCTTTTAAAACTTTTCCGAACTTCCAAGCGGCTATTCCGAGACCTATACCACCGATTGCAACGGCTATATTATCTAACTTTGTTTTAAACAAGTCTCCCCAATCGTTTATTTCTCCTGTAATTCCCAGAAGTTCTTTGAGTTTTTCAACTATATCGTTTACTTTTTTGTTTACGGCATTTTCCAAAAATTCATATTCGGGTAAAGGAACATTAATATCTCCGCCTGCTCCCGAATTGCCCGAACCGCTTGCACTGTCTGCTTCGGGTGGAGATATAACATTAAGTTCATCTATGCCGAGTAAAGCATTTTTGGTCTTCTTTAATTTTTTGTTGAGTTCGGCTAATTCTTTGTTTTCGTCAACTGTGCTGTCAGTCAGGTCTCCCATTGCGTTTGAGCCTTCCTGCATATCGGGGAATACTTCTTTCATTTCCAAACCGAAAAGATTTGCAAACGCTTTTGTCAGCATAGTTATTACTTTCGTTACCGCTATACAAACGGGTAAAATTTCATTCAGCAAAGGAATAAACAAATTACCGAGTGCTCTGCCTGCCTGAATGAGTTGCGCTTTGAATACTCTTAATTGGTTTGCAGGCGATTCTAATGTGCGAGCCATATCGCCCTGTGCTTTGGTTACCTGCGTCATAATAGTGTAATATCTTAACTGCGATTTTTCAGCCTGCGTCATAGCACTTACACTCTTTGTAATGCCCAGGTTGTATGCCTCCTGTTGCAAACGAGCAACAGACAAGTCATAGCCTAACTGTCGCAACGGCTCAAGTTCGCCCGAAATACCCGACCTGAGTTTTGTCATTGCTTCGGCAGCGTCAATGTTAAAGAATGATGAAAGGTCATAGCCTAATTGAGTTAAGTTTTTTGACATTAAATATGCTTTATCGCTTGCAACTCCAAAGCCTGTAATAATGGTATTGAATACACCCTGACTTCTCATCCATTCGCCCGGGTCAATACCCATTACTTCTGCTACTTGCTCTGCATAAACTCTTGCTTCCTTTGCATATTCGCCCATAGAAACATTGAAAAGGTTCATATTTTCTATGTAATCATTTGATAAATTCACAAATTTTCTTAACACTCTGCCTGTAACAGCAAGTGATGTGCCAACTTTACCTAAATACAATCCGAACTTTTTAAAACCGTTAGAAGAACTTGCTACTTTCTGCATATTTGCAGGCAGTTTTGAAAGCGCTTTCGATATTTCACTGATTTTTGCAGCGTTTTCCGTGCCTAAAGTGTCAAGGGCATTTCCCAAAGACTTAACTTGATTTGTAACCTCTTTAAGTCCCGAAATGCCCTTTGTTGCGTTTTCTAATTTTGATAACGAAGCGGAAAGGGCGTTGATACCTTTAACGGCACTGTTTGCATTGGTTTTAATCTGTATCGACAGTGAGTCAATATTGGTATCCATACGCTCACTCCTTTCCTTTAAATCTCTTATTATTTTGCAACATAAGTTGTTGCATAAAAGCAATTCCTTTTTGTTGCGCTGACTTTTGTTTTTCTTTTTCTTTGACTTTTTTAGCCCTATCGGTTAAAGGTATAGGCTCTTCCATATATGGTTTAACCTTTGTACCTTTTTTGACGGCGGGGTTAAGTATCGGTGCAAGACTGCCTATTGCGTTATATATATACATACCCTGAAGCCACAACTTAGTGTTTTCTTTTTCAAGTCTCAACTGCTCTGCTTCACGATAGTATTTAACCAATTCGCAGTCTTGCTCCCAATACTGTTCAGCCGTCATACCGACAGACAGGTAAAAAGGAAATTGTTCATTAAATATTTTTGTATAGTTTACGGACGACGGACTTACCAGGTCGCCGTCCACTCGATGTTTCCCTTGTCTTCCTCAGGCTCTTCAATAAGTGTCATAATCGGCTCGTTGTACATTTCTGCAAGTTTGCCTATCAGTTCGTCTTTGTTTTTCATTTTTGAAAAGATTTCGTCGATTACTTCGCTTTTTACATATCTGTGGTTTGCAAGAAAAGCACCCGCAAAAAGTGTAGGAAGTGTTGACATCGGTTTTGTTGCAACATCCGAAGCAATAAAACCTTTGCGTTCAAGTTCCGATACTGTTTTTCTTGTAAATTCAAGTGTGTATTGCTTGCCGTCATAGACGAATTCCATTTTTTTAGACATATTATTTCTCCTTATGCTTCATCAAGTGTGATAGGTGTTGACGGTGCTATGGTGATTGTCATTCCGACTACTTCATTTACACCGCCGCCGACAGGGAATACAGACAACTGACCGCTGAATTTAAATTTACCGTTTGCGCCTGAAGGTGTTACGGTATCGCCTGCTTCGTCTCCTCCGAACCACACGGCATATTCTTCCGTCTTACCCTCCAACTTTTGCAATGTTTTAAAATCTTCAAGCGTGTAGTTAGCGGAAAATTCAAGTGCGTCAAGGCTTTGAATACCTGCTATATATGTTTGCATTCTGTCGGAAAGAGTGGTTGTTTCCAAATTTTCGGGAGCACCGCCCAAATCGGGAAACTCTTTAATATCAATTACCTTTTTCCAGGTTTCTGTTTCTTTTTTCATTAAAAAAGTTTTATATGTACTGATTGCCATTTACATTTACCTCCTGTAAAGTACTTTATCTTTTGATACATAAACTCTGTATCTCGCAACCATTCTGTAAATCGTTGCGTCTGTTTCGTTAGGTATGGGATTTAACATTGTTCTTGTAAAACCGAGTTTTAAAAATTCATCGTCAATTATTGAAACGACAGCCTTGCATTCAGCCTTTTTGCCTTTAACTTTATTGGAATATACATTAACTTCATAAATCAGCATAGCGTGATTTTCAGCATTTTGAGAGGTCTGTGTTTTCTCATAAACACTGTTTTCAATCTCTGCAAGCGAGATACAGGGAAATGATGACGGCGACTTGACATATTCCCCTGTAATAAATGCTTTCGGATATTTTTTCTTTACGGATTTTGAAACGACATTGAATATTTCATTTTCTATATCAATCACACAAACACCTCTCTTGCAATTTGATATATTTTAGGACAAACCTCATTTAACGCTTTTTGCATAGGCATTGTCGCTTTTGTGCCGTGTGTAAATTTAACTTCTCCGTCTTGAAGAAATCCCCACACTTCTTTTGCACCGTTGCCTTTGCCATAACCGCCGATTGTAAATCCTAATTGCTGACCTTTCGGGTGCGGAGAACTTCCGACCGAACCGTTGTTATATACACCTGCGCCGAATTCAACAAAAACAGCGTCTGCGCCGTTTGCAATTACGAGGGTTATATTTCCCTGCTGACTGACAGAAACACTCACATTCGGCGTTCTGCCTTCCCCTGTAATCAAATCGTCAACCGTTGAATTGTTAAAACCTTGCTGTGCTCTTTCAGAGAGCATTTTTGCAACTCTGTATTGCAGTTTTTTAGAATTAAGCATTAAATCCTGCTTAAATTCGGCAACTTCTTTGATTGCACGCCCTACTTCTTCACTTGATAATTTTATATTTATAACCTTAGCCACTGACTTTTACCTTTCTGATTGCTATAGATACACTGTTAAGACTTTTTGCTGCCTTTTTTACAATATAATCGTGAGGGGTAACAACCGCATTTTGTTCATCTAAAAGCAACAAACCGTCTTTGTCTGTTTGAGGAATTGTATCTATCCACAGCCTTGAGTATTCATCAATTTCAGGTGCATTTTTATCAAGTACAATCACTTTGTCGTACTCTTCGTTTTCTCCGAATTGAAGTGTTACTGTTTCGCCTTTTGCGGAAGAAATATTTGCAGAATATTTTTGAGGAATATCATAAACAAGTTCATATTCGCCTGTTTCGTTGCCGTATTCGTCAATCAAAGGCTCTTTTCCTTTGTACAGCGAATAGTAAAACTCTGTTTTATTAATTTGCATACATTTCATTTAATCACTCCGCAGTGAGGTGTTATTGATTTGAGCATTGAGGAAGGAACATCTGCATTTTCGTATGTGCGGGATATTCCGTTTTCCGAATGTGCAGTCTGTCCCTCCGCTCCCCGTTTGTTGATTAAATACGCTGCAATTTCCAACTGCAACGCTTCGTATTGATACGGTACATTTGTTATCGTATCATCATAAGGATAGGCTCTTGAGAGTATTTTTTTGCCTGCAAGCATTAAGTAGGCTGACAGTATTTCGTCTGTTTCGTTGCCTACCATCACTTTCAATAAAGACTTTTTTTCTTTATCAGTCATACTCTTGCTCCTGTTTTTTATTTTCTTTCAGACGCAGCGGCGGCAGGCTGAATTGTAATTTTAACCGCTTTTGTTTCGTCTGTGAGCGCTGCCAAATAGTACTTACGGCTGAATATAGTATTAAGTCTTGTGTTTGCAGCAGTTTCGGAACGAGAATTTTTTGTTACCTGTTCAACTTCCGTACCGAGTTTGTTAAACAAAGTAACGGCTTCTTTGGTAGCAATTACGCAAGTTCCTTTTACTGCGTCCTTTTTTGTGTAAAGGTTAACACCCGCAACTGTACCTACATATCCGTTTCTTACAAACGACTCAACATATTTAAGGTCATCTTTAAGCGCTTTTCTGATTGACGCCATATCTTCGGCATTTACAAAACCAAATATATTTTGTCCTTCAAGTTGCTCGAGATTAAGTTTTGCAACCGCGTCGGCAAACACACCGAAACCGTATGCTTTGTCCGTAACCGCAAGTGTTGCTTTGTTGAACTCTGCAAAAATATCTGCGTTTACGGTATTGAACATATCTGTTGCCATATGGCGAACACCTGTAGGGATAAGCATTGGGTCTGTCATAGCCTGTTCGTCGTAGTATTCAAATCTGTTTTGTGCGAGAAGTATCTCGTATTCTTTAGGCGCATAAGTAACGGAAATTGATTTTGTATTACCATTACCCATTGTGAGTTTTTCAGTACCGTCAGTTGCACTGTAAACATTGATTTTGCGTTTCATACCTGCCTGACCCGTGAGCGTATTGTCAACGGTGCAAAACTGTTGCAGGTCTAAATGAGATTTGTATTGGTCTTCGATTTCATTTGATAAAAAGAAATTATCATAAATTTTGTTAGCGTTAGCCATTATTCGTTACCTCCGTATAATTCTTTGTATTCGTCAGGATGTTCAACCGAGAAATTATATCTTTCGTCAGAAGTCATCTTGCGAAGTTTTTCAAGTGTCATTGTTTTGTTTCCTCCGTCAGGAGTAGGTTTTGGTGTATCGTCCAGCGCTTTTGAACGAACTGTTTTAGCGAAAGCGTCCAAATGTTTCTTTTGATTTGTGATAACTTTTTCATAGTTACCGTCAATAATTGCTTCTGCCGTATCGTCAGCCAACTTTTCCTCATAACCCATAGCAATCAACTTTGATTTATTCTTTTCAATCTCGGTTTCTCGAAGTAATTTATTGTATTTTTCGGCAAGTTCTTCTTTTTCTTCCTGTTCTTTCAACTTCTGTGCTTCGTCATCCGACATTTTTTGTCTGAGTTCTTTTGTCTTTTTAGACAATTCGGAAGCGGTCTTGTCGAATAATTCTTTTTTTACATACCCGCTGTAATCAGGCTCTGGTATTTCATATTCTTCAAGTGCCTTTAGTTTTTGTTCTGCGGTCATTTCAGAATAACCCTGAATTTGTGATACATCTAATTTCATTGATTTTCTCCTTGTCCTTTTAAGTCATCTGCGACTGTATTTGCGTTTGGTGTCTTCTCTGACATATTTTGCGTTTTATTGAAGTCTTCTCTGACTTTTTGTTGCTGTTCTTCATAATATTTCATACTCATTGTGTAGGCTGTTTCACTGTCGGAAAACAATCCTGAGTGTTGAAATGCTAATTGCGGATGTATTTTCGGTTGCTGAAGCATTGAAATCAAAACTTGTGATTTGCTTTGAATATTTTCGTAATTTCTTCTTGTGAATTTCATTTCTATATCTTTAAGATATAAATTTATCTCGCTTTTCTCACGGCATATCCTAAGCACCAATTTCAGCATTTGTTTTTCTGCTTTTTTGAAAATATGCTCGCTGTCTTTTGCTCTTGCTTCTGCGTCAGACCAACCGTCCCTCAGTAATACCGCCGACCCTGTATCGCTTGTGGATGAACCGCCGTTTCTGTTCGGCATACCGCATATTGTTAATACTGCGTTATAGTAATCATCCTTCAGCGTCTGCGTCTGTGTCTGATTAAGTTCGGTCGATACCATATCTACATCTGCATTTTGTCCGTCATTGGACTTAACCCTTATTGCACCGAGTTCCAAAAACTCTTGATATTCTTCTTTTGAAATATCACAGTTAATGAATTTCATAAACGACTGCACGAGTTGTTCCACACCGTCCATTCGGTTGCTTTCCACACTGTTAATTGCGTCTAAAAGAGGAAGTACAATTTCAAATGCACCGAGTCTCGCTCTGTTTGCAGGATATTCAAATATTGGTATCATTCCGAGTATGTGTTTTTTTACCCTTTTAATTGTTGTATCTTCGATATAAAAATACTCATTTTCCGTATAAACCGAGTAATGTGTTATCTGATTATCGTCAACACTGTATTTAACAGCCATAATCGGTTTGTTGCCTATTTCATTTGAATACACAACAAATGTATTTCTCGGGTCTAATGTGTACATTTCAAAAGGCGCTTCGTCTTCTTCATTTTGTTTGTCAGGTAAAACAAGCCTGTAAGCCGTACCGCATATCATTTGCCATTCAACTATCTCTTGGTCTTGACTTGCTTTATCTTCTGCGAACATCATTTCGTTGAGCAAATTAATGGACTTTGCCGTTTTTTCGTCTCCGTTACGGCTGACATACTGAATAGGCTCTCCGCATAAATAACCAACCTTAAATGAAACTATCTCATTTGCCCTGTTTTCAACTATTCTGTTGCATATTTCGGGGCGTACATCCTTTTGCCTGTATATAACAGGTTGCTTTCCTCTGTAATAATCCCATAAATATTGAATTTCACTTCTGTTAAGAGAGTGTTCATTCATTGCTTTTTGCAATTCATTAACTACATTTTTGCGATTTATGGATACTGCACTTGTTTTTATGATTTTTCTGCCGTACATAAACCTTGTTTTATACGGTTGCTTTGAAGTATCAATTTTATTTCCTATGACTCTCACCCCCTTCGGACAAAATAAAAAAAAGCGCACAATCACAACGAGGATAACCTCGCGCAATTATGCGCTCCGCATTCTGTTAAAACAGAAACCTAAAAGCCGTTTCTACGGCAAAAAAAGAAAGGATATTATGTTTTTATGAAGGAATATATAAGTATGACCAATGGAAAATTTACATTTATATTATACAACAACATATTGTATTTGTCAAGTGTATTATCACAATATATTGTATTTTTTTAATTTAATTTATTTTTTCTTACTGGAGTATTTAACGCCTTTTCTTCATCCCAACCATACCTGTGAATTCTTGTTAGCACCGTGTTGTACTTGATGTTATGTTCTTTACATTTGCTCATCAATGATTTTTCTTGTTGAGAAGGTGTTTCTATTGCTTTATCAACATCCCAACCAAGCGAATAAATACGATTATGTATTGTATCGTAACATAAATTCATTCTTTTACATAATACACTCAGTTGTATGCGTTCGTTTTTATAATTTACCCAAAGTGTTTCTCGTTTGTTTAAACTTTGTTCTTGAAGAGTTATCCATCGACAATTTTCGGGAGAATAATCACCGTTCGGGTCAATTCTGTCGATACTTAAATTTTCGGAATAATTATGAGTTATCGACCACGAAACAAATGAGTCAAATCCTGTCTTACTATTAAGCCATTCTTCACACATTCTTATTCCTCTTGCACCATAATCTTTATATCGAGGTTCATTAATATTATAACATCGCTTTTTAATCCCATTGTATATTGAATACAAGCGTTTATATTCATATATGCTATGTTGAAACTTTGTTGCTCTTTCTCGGCAACGCTCATCGTGAAAACAACCACAAGATTTTACTTTACCACTTTTTACATCTTGAGGAATTAAAACTTTAGTTTTACCACAATCACATTTACATTCCCAACACCATCCACGATAAGGTGGCGTTGCGTGAACAAATCCAACAACTGTCAACCTGCCAAACTTTTGCCCAAGCCATTCATTTGAATTATTACTCATCTATATCACCTCTTACTAAAACAATACTGCAAATTTCATTTGTTGTCAAGAGTTATATATTTTTAATGGATATTGTATTATATAGGTCGTTTAAAAATTTCTACTCTTTGAGACCCGTGGTATAATTCGTCTGCTGCCATTGCAAGACTGTCGGGAGCGTCATCGTGTGTGTTTTTACCCGTCTGAACAAAGGTTGTAACTTCTTGCATAAACGCTTTATATTCAGGACTTCTGTATTTATCCGCAAGAAAATAAAAGCGTTTAATATCGGGAGCAAATTGAATAATACGAGCCAATTTTGACTGATTATTAGGTGCTTTCTTTGAAAACACATTTATATGAACACCATCATCTCTTAATGCTTTATCTACATTATCAGCATATTCATGACCGCCGTTGTTTGCTTCAAACCTTACTTTGTGCGGACGATGTTGTTTTATTTTTCCTATTACAACAGGATAGGTAACACTTTTATCACCTCTGTTAAAAACAACATCGTGTATATATACATCTTGACCGAACTTATAAACAATCGGCATTGACAGACTGTCTCCGCCGCCCCACGCTACATCGCACACTGCAAGTTTTTCAGGGTCTCCGTCCGGTAACACACCGTTATATGTCAATAATTCATCATTCGGAAACAATAATCCTTCTCGAATATACGGATTGCCCATATATTTAGCATTCCAAGTAGCGTCATCAATACTTGCTTTCATATCTTGATAATATGCAGTATCAAAACCTACACCGTAAGCATAATTGAAATTAGACTCATTATTTTCATTAAGAGCGGGGATGACTCGAAAGCGATATTTTGGATTATCTGCATATTGTCTTTGAATTTCACCCAACGGGTCAAAAACATTCCAACGAGTACCGACCATTAATTCTACTGCACCCAACTTTTTACGGTCTTTCAATTGGTTTAAATATGCATCATATTTCGCTTGCAATCGTAAAGGGTTTAAACTTTCTTCCAAGTCCTCAATCAAGTCATCACAATACAATACCCCTCCCGAACCAATTTCAACCGCACCTGTTAATGTGCCTGAAACAGAACGACAAGTCATTGTAGGAAATCGTTTCGTCTTACGAAGGTCGATAGTTTCATTTTTTGCAGAAGTACTGACAATTTCTGTACCCGGAAAAACATCTGCCCACAAGTACTGTTCATTATCAGTCAAAATAGACAGTAATTCCCGATAAAAGCCGTCGGTCAATTTATCCGAATGTCCTGACATTACATTTGCAACATCGGGTTTTCTGCCCATCATCCAAGTCATAAAGAAAATGCAAAGTGTACTTTTTCCGACACGAGGAGGGAGCGATATTCCGAGAAAATCAATTACCCCATCTGCTAAATCCTGCAAATCATCTACTAATGGTTTCAACACTTTTCTTCTCGGAGGATAAAACTTCTTGTCAGGCTCTCTGTTCCATTCTATGTACAACAAATACATATGAAAATTGTATCTCGCCCCTGCCAAAAGAACTCGTTTATGCAAATCGAACAAAAATTTGACTTCGTCTTCCTTTTCGGCTTTCGGCAGTTCAATTTCTATTTTATCAGACAATTTCCGCAGATATTCAACCGCTTTCAAATTTCCGTTTTCTATTTCATTTTTGCACAAAAAATACAAATCTTCATACACCTGATAGTTTTCAGGCTCTTTTTCTGTTTTCAAAAATACTTTTTTAATCAATTCCATAAGAACATTATATATTCTTTTCAATGGGATTTGTGGGCAAATGTAAAAAAAATTAAGAGTGCAGTTGACTGCACTCTTTTGTTTTGGAAAATTTTTAAAAAAGGTATTGACTTTTTGTGGCACATTAAGTATAATGTAATTGTGGCACAGAAAGTGAGGTGTTAATAATGAGTCCACGAACAGGCAGACCTAAATCAGAGAACCCATTAACTATTGAAGTAAAAGCGAGAATTGATTTTGAAACAGACCAAAAACTTAAAAAGTATTGTGAAAAACATAAAACAACTCGTACCGATGTTGTTAGAAAGGGAATTGATAAGGTGCTAAATGAAGAATGACGACAACCTCTACCGTCCAAAGTTCAGGTCATCGTCATCCACTCGACAGGTTTCCCTATCTGCAAATATTATAGCAGTTTAAGGTTTTCCTGTCAATTTAATATTGAAAGGAACAAATACCAATGCAACAATATATTAACCCAATAGAAAAAGATGAAAAATAACTCTTGACATTGTTGTTAACAACAATTATAATAGTGTTGTTAGCAACAAGGAGGTGTTAGTATGGCTAACAATAGCAGAGCCGAATATTTTAGAAATTTACGCAAAGAAAAAAAGCAATTAGTTTTTTTAGTTGACAAAGAAAAGGCTGAAAAACTTGATTTAAAATTAAAAGAAAGAAATGAAAGCCGTACTTCTTGGTTTAAGCGTAAACTTGATGAAGAAATCGACGAAAAAAAATAAACTGTTGCCCCAACTACCAATCAAAACAACAGTTTATTAACCACCAACCGTTAAACAGGTTGATAAATATATTATATCACTTATTTAACGGTTAATCAAGTTAAAAAGGATGTAATTAAAATGCAAAAATACAAAATTCAAGACAAAGAATACAACATCATAGGCTACAAAAGTGTAGTAGATGAAGACGGCAATTTCTTTGGAAAAGTACCGATTGTGGATATTCCGCAAATATCGGACTATCAATGGCAACTTGACTGTCTCAACGACAGACTTCAACATCCCGAAAAATATGAAGATATTGAAAATGTTGAAGAAACTATCGCTAAACTTCGCAAATGGCTTGCAGAAAGAGAGGCAGTTGCAGTATGAACGAATTAATCAAAGTAAACTATGACAACGATACACCCACTGTATCAGGCAGAGAACTCCACGAACTTTTGGATATTAAAACCCCTTATGATAAATGGTTTCCAAGAATGTGTGAGTATGGTTTTTCAGAGAGTATAGACTTTTCGACATTTTTGTCGGAAAGTACAGGAGGCAGACCTGCAACCGACCACCAACTTACTATCGAAATGGCGAAAGAGATTTGTATGCTTCAACGCAACGACAAAGGCAAGCAAGTCCGTCAATACTTTCTCAATCTCGAAAAAGCGTGGAATACTCCCGAAATGGTTATGTCAAGAGCGCTTAAAATGGCTGAAAGTCAAATTTGCAAACTTCAAGCCGTTAATTCCGAACTGACTGTTAAAAATCAGATACTCCAACCTAAAGCGGACTTTTTCGACGAGTTGATTGACAGGCACCTTTTGACTTCTTTCAGAGAAACGGCAAAGGAACTCAATATCAAAGAAAAGAAGTTCATCAACTTCTTAATTGATAAAAAATATATCTACCGTGATAAAAAAGGTAAACTTATGCCCTACTCGGGCAAAAACAACGGTCTTTTTGAACTCAAAGAAACTTTTAACGAAAAAACGCAGTGGAGCGGTACTCAAACCCTTATTACCCCCAAAGGCAGAGAAACTTTTAGACTTCTTTGCAGTGCGTTATAAAAGAATAGGAGCAGTGTAAAAACTGCTCCTTTTTTTATTATTTTACCAATTTAAACATTCTTTCTGAATATAACGAAATATCGCAAGGTTTAACTATGTTGTACTTTTCTTTGACTTCTTTAAAATATTTCATTATTTCTAATTTTTCTATTTCATTGTTCGACGGCTCAAGGTCATTTAAGCCTTTTCGTGCTTTTTGCCACGGCTTTTCTTTGTGTGTGAAGTTTTCTAATACTTTACCGCTGTAACAACAAAAATGCTCTATAACATTGTCAATCACTGCTTTTTGTTCGTTTGTAAATTTTGCGTCGGATTTTTCAATAGTTTCTATATTCCGATATTCAAATTTACTGTATTTGTTGTACATCCCTCTGTACACAGGACCGTGCACCCACGCTTCACAATTTTCTTTAAACATAAACCCACCAAAAAACGCAGCATAAAATCCCTGTACATAATACAATGCCTTTTGTAATGCCAAAGGCGTAATTTCTGTACTTTTTAATATATAATTGGAAACATCGTCAATTAAAATACTGTCTTTGTACAATAGTTCTTCTGCTGCTTTTTTGCTTCTCTTATAGGTAATATTTGAAATCTTATCTTTGTTTTTTTCCAATATCAGCAAATATTCATAAGGATTGTTATATATCTTCTTCAATAAATCAGAATATTGCGGAAGCGGTATATAATCATCACAATAACGAGTATATGTTTGTTCTCCCCATCCAAGCAACAATGACAGAGGTCTTTTCCCTATGTTATACATTTCGGGTATTTCAATTACCTTTGCGAGTGATATTATGTCATTTATTTCTCTGTATTTATCATTGACAGCTCTTAAATTCAGGTCGTTTAATTCTTCCACAAAAATATCACAACCGCATTCTTTGCACTTTGCATATTTTTCTTTGTATCTGATTTCTGTGTTTTTCAATGTAACTGTTACCCATTCCTCAAATACATCGTATTCTACAAATTTTTTACATTCCTCACAAAATACTTTACTCATTTATATACACTCCTTCCTAAACAAATATTTAATCGGATAGTTTAACTCGTGAAAAGATATTATCACGGCACATTCATCCTTTATTAAATTGATTTTAACATATATAGTTACTTCTCCGCTTTGTACCGCCATTTCAGGAAACTTAATTTTAGGTGCAAATACATACAATATTTCGTGTTCGTAATTTTTATGTTCGTTATTTAAAGTATAACAAAAGTCCTCAACCTTTATTCCTAATAAAACTTCCTTTTGCATTTTAGAAGTCAAGTTGTATTTAATAACAAAATCTCTGTTTTCTTTGCGTTTATTATTCATGGAGATTTGATATTTGCCTTTTTTGATATAACTTTTTATTTCATTTAAAACACTTTCTATTTCTTCATAGGTGTAGTTTGTATTATAACTCATATTTTATCTCCTCTGCACCTAAATGATACATCATTTGTCTTGATTAGTCAATATTCAAACAGAAAAAGCGTAATTTTTTGTACCATTATTTATACCCTTTTTGTTTTTTTCGGAAAATTTTTGAATTTGCCCTTTTTATTTTTTTTGGGTATTTGAGAGGGTTACTCTCGCGTTTCATCGTTTCATATATCCCCCCTACCCCTGTACACCCTCACGGGTAAAACAAAAGCCCCCTATTATTTTAGGGGACTTTTGTTATTATTTATTTCTTAAATATTTCAGGAGCAAAAAAACCGATAATACAACTAAAAAGCCCAACTATTATAGTTATAATGCCCTTGCCTATTGCTTTTAATACCTTTAATACTTTGCTTTCTTCTTCCATTTGCTTTAATCTCCTTTACTTTAATAAGCCACTGAACAGAGCAACAAAGAATATAATTAATCCGATTATTATTACTCCCAATGTCATTATATACACTCCTTTACAAACTTTATGCCATACCGAGATAATTAGGGGACTACAATTCCCCCGTGTTGCCGATAGGTCAGCATATTTTTTATTTTAAATGCCTTTAACTGTAAAGCGTGGCACTTCTTTAGTAGTGCTGTAGTATTCGTAGGCTTTGGGGTTTTCAGCCTTTAGCCTTGTGCTGTCGAGAAATGTACGCTTGTATGTGCTGTATGTGGCTGTATAGCCACCCTCTGAAATAGAACCGCTGCCGTCCATCTCTTTGATTATATCGCACTGAATAGAAGCGTTAAGGGCTTCAAGTTCTTTAATAAGTGCTTTGTTTTCCTGATACTCTTTTAACATTGTTTTTATCTGTTTGTTTTCGTTCATTGTTATAATACTCCTTTTCATTTAAATAAGCAATATAAATTGCCAAAATTTAATTTATTTGTGATATTTTCAGTACAAAAGGCTTGACTTTTAAAATATTTGTGCTAATATAATTATAAATTGTTTAAACTCTTTTGTATAAAAGTCAAACCCTTGTTTGCTCACCCCTTTTTCAAGGGGTGTTTTTTTATGCGTAAATTTTGATTTTTTGTGCTAATTCTTCGGGAATGTCTAAATTTTCTAAGCATTCGTTTGCAACTTCAATAATTTCTTGTGAATATTGTTGTAACTCGTCTTTATATTCCCATTCTGCAAGCGATTCGAGGTTGCCGTAACCGTTAAATCTTATATAATCGTCAAGCCAATTCTTAATATTACCGAAAAAACACGCCCTGACAGCCTCTGCAGAACTTGGAAAATATTCATTAATAAAATCATCGTCAAAATTATAAACGGCGAAATTCTCAAGTGCACCGTCCCAAGCGTTGACCTCGTCAACGATTTCTTTTAATTCTTTAAATGTAAATGTGTTTTCGTTCATTGTTTAAACTCCTTTTTTAAACTTATATATAAGGTGGAACGGTCAAGTAATCTTCATTGAGTGTCGCCGTTCTGTCTCGTCAGGCTCACAAGTATATTGACTTGACTTTGCGGGCGCTTTCGGCGTTCCCCGTTCCTTACCTTGTATCTATATTGTACACTATTTTTTAGTGCTTGTCTATTAGCAATATGCACAAACATTTAGTGTTTGTATTGTTGATTTTGTACACTTGACAATAGTGCATTATTAATGTATTATTGTTTTGAGGTGAAAAAAATGTCAATTAGATATAAAATAGATATTATAGAAGCACTTAAAGAAAAAGGCTACACAACTTATAGAATAAGAAAAGAAAAAGTATTTGGTCAAAAGACTTTGCAAGATTTTAGAGACGGCAAACCCGTTCTTTCCTCTGCAAATTTAGAAAAACTTTGTCAAATTCTCAATTTGCAAATCGGCGATATTCTGGAATACATTGACGATAGCGAGAACATTTGAGGTCTCCCTCATTCATTGACTATAATTATAGCACATACGCTATAAATTGTCTATTGATATTCACTACAAATATATAGCACATATACTATATATATTTTGTGCATATTGTATATTGCATAGGCTATATGGTATATGCTATAATTTAATTGTATAAATAATGTAAAGGGGATTTATATATGCCAATGTCTGACGCTCAAAAACGAGCACAAGCCAAATATAAAAAGGCTAATTATAAATATATTCAATTAAGAATCAGAACAGACAGCCCCATCACTAAAGAAGATATTGAAAACCACGCCGAGAAAAACGGCGAGAGCCTAAACGGTTATATTTTAAGGCTTATCCGTGAGGATATTGGCAAACAATAGGCTTAAAACCGTTACAAGAACTGTAGTTCCCTTTTCTTGGTATGGCTAATGGGAATAAACCGCTGTAAGTGTAATCAAAATTAATGTTTTAATGTTTAATTATTTTTAAGTAAAGTTAAAATCAATAAAATCAATATCAAAATCAATATTATTTCATTCATTTTTACCACCTCCCTTACCCATTAATTAAGGGAGAACTTACAGCGGTTTTTTTAACCTCCTCTCTTCATTTGATGTCTATATTATAGCACATTGCGGACAATGTTGCAATTAGCAAAACCTACAATCATTGCGGACAATATCAATAAAACTTTGTGCATTTTGTGCATTGCGTACAATTATTTTTTGTGATATGATATTGTTACAGTGGTAAAGTAGGCTTTTTTTATTGTCCTTTACGCTGGAATTTTTAAAAAAAGAGGTGTTTTTTATGGCTGAAAAAAGCCGTTACAACGAAAAACTTAACAAAATCAATCAAGCATATATAAAAAAATCTTATGACGATTTACGCATAAGACTGCGAAAAGATGCCGAACTAAACAAGACTATTGTTGAAGAAGAAGCGAAAAAACACGGCGAGAGCGTCAACGCTTATGTTTTAAAAGCAATAGCCGAACGCATTGCCCGTGATAGTCGGGAATAGTCGAATAGTCGCAATAGTCGATAAAAATTTTTAAGGTGAAAAAATGATAAACATTGAAGATTTACAAAAACTATGTAAAAGTAATAAAATAATATGGAGTTCTCACATACTCAATCGTATGCACCAAAGAAATATAAACCGTTATGATATTATCAACGCTGTTTTGTCAGGAGAAATCATTGAACAATACGAACAGGACTACCCTTATCCGTCTTGTTTGTTGCTCGGCAAATCAGTGTCGAATGTTGATTTACACATTGTTTGCAGTATCTGTGATAACGGTATGGTATTGATAACTGTTTATTATCCTGATGACAGATTTGACAAAACTAATAGAATAAGAAAGGTGTAATAATTTATGTATTGCTATTTATGTAAAGGTTCTATGAACAACAGTAAAACAAGTTATGTTGTAGATTTAGACAAATGCGTTATTGTAGTTCGCAATGTGCCTTGTTTGAAGTGTGAACAATGCGGAGAAGTTGCTTTTAGTAATGATGTAGCACAAAGGCTTGATGAAATTGTTGACAGTATTAAAGGTCTTATGACAGAGGTCGCAATAGTCGAGTACTCCGACAATGTAGCATAATAGTCGGAATAGTCGGGAAAGTGTTTTTTATGGCTTTAGAAAACAAATTGAACATTACAAGCAGTTCTGAACTTGCAACAGTCGAAGAGAGAACAAGCAAAATAAAGGCACTTGAACTGTTTGAAAACGGTTTGCTTGATACTTTCGAAGTCGGCACCTTTAAAGGTTTGTCAGACATTCACAAGTATTTATTTGAGGATATTTACGACTTTGCAGGTAAAATAAGGACTGTAAACATTGCAAAAGGCAATTTCCGTTTTGCTCCCGTTATGTATTTAAATGCAGCACTTGAAAACATTGACAAAATGCCACAATCAACATTTGACGAAATAGTCGAAAAATATGTTGAGATGAACATTGCACACCCTTTTAGAGAGGGCAACGGCAGAAGTACGAGAATATGGCTTGACTGCATTTTAAAAAGAGAATTAAAACAAGTCATTGATTGGGACAAAGTCGATAAAGAAGACTATTTACTTGCTATGGAACGCAGTCCCGTCAAAGATATTGAAATCAAATTTTTGTTGAAGTCCGCATTAACTGACAAAATAAACGACCGTACTGTCTATATGAAAGGCATTGACGCAAGTTATTATTACGAGGGATACAACACCTACAACTTATCTACAGAGCCGTCAGAATAGTCGCTGACGGCTTTTTTTACTTATCTGCAATAGTCGATTACCTTTTTTCAGAGGCTGATGTAATAGCAGATAGTCGAAAATATTAAATGTGAGCCGATTTAAGACACTTTATATTTTTAGTAATCAACTTTCATTACTCAACATTAAAAACGCACTGTGAGTTCTTGTATTTGATATTTTCAGTATTTACACTCAACAGTCGTTATGAATAGTCGCAAAAAACAAGCCCCGAGGTTCATTACTCAGGGCTTTCTATGTATTTCTGCTTTATTTCGTCTATGGAATAATCTTCGACGGTTGGTTGAGTAGGTGTTAAAATATGTTCAGTCTTATCCACCATCCCGTAATAGTTCTTTGCCCTAAAACAATAGGCAAGAAAATTCATTTTGCCTGCAATCACCAATTTTGCGTCAAAAGTCTTTAAAAAATGCTTTGCTTTTTTAATAATTTCGTGCGTTTGAGGGCTAAATCCTTTAGTTCTTCCCGTTTCCCAATCCCAAACTGACGATTGAGAATATCCTGTACACATACACATTTCTTCAATAGTGGGAATTTGACCTGTTTTACTGCAATGCAAGAAATAGTCATCAAGTCTTTGTGCGAGTTCTTCATCGTTTTTTACTTTTGGTTTTTTGTATTCGACTAAAACCTCTCCAAGCAGTTGTTGTACAAGTGCTCTGTCTTCTTCAGTTTCGATAACTGTTTTAGCAGACGGAAAATTTTGAGTACCGCCCCTCCCCCTTTTAGGTTTGTTTGATTTAGCAACAATTAATTCAGAATTGTTTTCTTTAGGCACTTACTCACACCCTTTCACAAGGCCTCTGTTTACGGCGATAAGTTTTTGAAGTTTTCTGATACAGCGCCAAACATACGAGGGTTTAATCTCATATTCTTTAGCCACAATGCAGACAGATTTTTCAAATTCCTCTTGTCTTGACTTGTAACAAGCTATAAGGAAATCTTTTTCAGAGTTTTTAAACTCTTTCAGAGATTGATTTACTGCAAGCCAATCTTTAGCCGACACCGAACTGTCAAAAACAGCGTCGGGAAATCTTGTATAATATCTCATACAATGGTTTGCATAGTCTTCGTAATAGATTTTATTCACCGAGTACATCCCCCAATTCTGATATTATTTCCATAGCGTCTGCAATACCGACACCGTGTCTTTTGAACACTGCAAGCATTTTGAATGTTTTTTGTTTGTCTTTTTCACTCATACGACCTTTTTCTGCTTCACTGTTCAGTTTTGCATAAAATAAGTGTTCGTACATCATTTGAAAAGTTTTGTCTGTAAATCGTTTAAATTCCTGTTCGTTCATAACGACACCTCCGTAAAATATATAAACAGGAAACGGCAGGTATCAAAAAAATTTGGAAGGAGATTATGGGGCATATTGCAAAGCGAGGTAAAAAACTTCCCTGCCGTTCCTTGAATATAATTATATAATATTTCGAGTGGGATTTGTGTGCAAGTATTAAAAAAAGGACAGTTTTTCACTGTCCTGTTGTGTTTGTAAGGAGCGTTTTTAAGCGCTCCTATTTTTAATATAATTTTTAAGAATTCTGCTGACGGTAGTTCTGTCCATAAACATATCTCTGCCGATTTGAGACCAAGTCTTGCCAAGGATAAATCTCTTTCGTGCAATCGCCTGCACGGTGCAGTCATTTATAGTCGATATGTAGTTTTCGATTTCCTCAATAGACTTAAGTGCTTCAACTCTTTTATCTTCAAGTTCGTTTTCCAATTTTTTCTGAAAGCCGTAATAATTCCAAGCATTATCTTTCAGCATAGAAACATCAAGCAGTTCTTCCTGAATATCATTTATTGACACTTGCAAAATCCTGTATTTTTTCAAATCGTCATAAGTCATATCTTTCTTTCTCCTTTGCGTATTGTTCACAAGTTTTGAAAAACTTGCAGTTGCTTTCGTTCTCACAATACAACTTTCTCAATATTCTGCAATTCTTGTTTTTAAAGTCATAGAAATAGCAGTTGAACTTCGTTTTTGGTTCATCTTCAGTCATTCTTCCACCTCAAATAAATATTTTTTAATTCTGTACTCGCCAATTTCTTTGATTGCATTTTGTGCTATTTCTTCACTTGTGAAATAGATTTGATTTAGAAAATGTATTCGGCAAAAACAATGAACATTTAATTTACCACAATCTTTTGTAATACACCATTTACATTTGTCTATGTCATTCCAATCAATCTCTTCCTCATTATGCTCAAGTGCATAGCGTTTAAGCTCTGTATAGACTTTCTGCTTATCGATAGCAAATTCTGCCTGTTCTTTGGTTTCAAAACAATTACCCAAATTAAACATATCATTATCCCAATCTAAATCCTCCCAAATATCATCAACTATTTCGCCTTCAGCGGATACGATATAGTAGGGTTGGTTAGTTTTAGGTTTAAAAACTTTAGATTTTTTGTTTGCTTTTGCAACAAGCCTGTTAAATGTTTCTTTTTCATCTTCTGTAAGATTGTCAAGGTTTTTAATTTCAATGTTCATTTTGTTTTCTCCTTTACTTCAAACTTTTTAATTTTATCTAAACTGCAAAATAAGATACTGTTATTGTTAACATCCTGCAATTCAGCGGAATAAACAAATTCATTATTTTTATTTTTCCGAAGAATACAGGCGGTTAATTTATATTTTGTATTTTCCATATTCACATCTGAATACAAGACAAATTCGCCTAAATTCTTTTTCACATCTGACAACAACATATCAAAGCTCCTGTATAACGATAAACAGACCCGGAATGTCAGCATAAAACTTTTCCACTATTTCGGAAGCGACCAAAGCGTCGTCTTTCCAAAATTTCAACTCGGTCATTATATCTTTAAGCATTTTTTGTAAATTGTCTGTATCGGGTTTAGAGATTTTATATTCTCCGTTACTGTGATTGCCTGAAATTGGGAACAACCACTTTACCATAAACCTTACACCGCTTTCAAAAGGCTTGTCAGGAATATGTGCAGCAAGATTATCTCTGAGTTTTAATTTTGCAGATTTAATTTCAGGTGTGTCATAAAAAACAGGTTTACCAGATTTAGTTGAAATTTTATGTTGCTGATATGTAACAGTCGGCGGATTCATCGGCATAAAAAATTGCATGTTGTTTTTCAAAAAAATCATCTCCTAAAAAATTTTCCTTTAGTCATTGTCAGCGGGTAAGTTGTTGTGCGTAAGCTTCGCACAACTTATCCCCGCAATGACATGTGCAAGGTACAGGGGGAAATGCAAAAAGTTATATATAATATACAGGTCATTTCCACCCCGGGAAAAGACTATAGTTATTTCCACTATTTCCACCCCTGGGAAACGACCTTAACATTTCCACTGATTTCCATAGGAAACAACCTTAGTCATTTCCACTTTCTTCCTTGCGATAAACTATACCGTTTTCATAATAAAAATCATCACTTTTATTAATTCTGTCTTTAACACCTTTCTTGCTCATTGACCATTCTTCTGCAATATCACCAATCGTTATAACTTCATTTTCAGACGACAGTAAACTGTAAGCCATTTCGAGTTCAAGATTGATTTTATCTCTTTTGGATTTAGCGTTCTCCTTTCGCTTTTCTTTTCCTCTTTGCCAAAAAGGTTTTTCTTCTGTGCTTATATCTTTAAGAACATCCGAATCGTCTATTTTGTGAACAGGATAACTGAACCATACATTCAACGGCTCAAATTTAGGGAATTCTCTGAGAGTACCTTCGATACGCCACGCAGTCCGTTGCTTAATCTTCTTTTTTAAATCTCTGATTTCTTCCCACATTCGTTGTAATGTGTTGTCGTTTAACTCTCGCTTGCAAATGCTTAAAATCTTATCTTTTACAATTAAATCGTCTCTGCTGTAATCTTCCAGGTCGGTGTTAAACCGAACGAGCCATTTTTGACACATATTGCAAATTTCACGGTCCGTCTGCTGTTCTGTAATCTCTTCTGAAACCTCAAGTTCGATAAGGTCAAGCAATGCATCCGGATCTCTTGCAAAAACGCCCGAACCTGACGCTCTGTCCATTGATTTTTTATTGCCTTGCCCACCTTTTGAATGGTGATGACAGTAAATAACAGCACAACCGAGTTCCGTACACACCTTATCAAACTGATTGCAGAATTTAGCCATTTGGTCGGCAGAATTTTCATCGCCTGTTATAACCTTATAGATAGGGTCAATAATAACGGCTATATAATTCTTTTTCGCAGCTCTTCTGATAAGTTTAGGGGCGAGTTTATCCATAGGTATGGAGTTACCTCTTAAATTCCAAATATCAATGTTAGAAAGGTATTTAGGTTGCCAATGCAATGAAGAATAAACATCTTTAAATCTGTGCAGACAAGACGCTCTGTCAAGTTCAAGGTTTACATAAAGCACCTTACCTTGAGCACAACTAAAGCCCATCCAACTTTTACCTTCGGCAATACTGCAGCATAGTTCAATCAATGCATAACTTTTGCCCGCTTTTGAAGGACCTGCAACAAGCATTTTATGTCCCTGTCTGAGTACACCGTCAATAAGCGGCGGTGCTAATTCGGGAAGGTTATCCCAAACCGATTCCATACTTTCAGGTTCAGGTAAATTATCATTAACGCCTTCAATCCACTCGTACCACTCATCCCAAGAAGATTTCCCTATATTTGTATCAATGATAAACTGCTTATGATTATCTCGAATTACTCCCGGAAGACGACTTAATCTTGAAGGATTTTTGTTCTGTTTATCTATACTCATCCCGTTTTTTGTGCAGATGTTGTATAGATACTCAACTCTTTTTTGATACTCTTTAAAATCCGAAGCGTCAACACGCACTATTGCGTGAATTGATTTTTTACCCGAATAGACAAGAACAGCGATAGGAAGTTCAAGTTCTTTTAATATAGCCTGCTGTCTGCTTAAGTCCATATTATCCGATTCAACAAGTGCATATCTGTATTCCGTAACATTTTCATTTTTAACACCTTTACCGTCAAGAGGATTGAATCTAATCCACGCCCCTGCTTCCTTGTTATAATCGCCGAGAACTAATCCTATATCTCCGTTACATTCATTAAGTTTTCGGATAAGTTCTCCTGCCGTCCTGTCGTAAGCGCCTTTAGACGGAACATATTTACCTTTATCATTTTTCCAACTTTCAACGACATAGCCTATTGTTTCATCAGGAGAAAACAAAGTTTCAAGATATGTTACTATTTCATTGACGGGATTGAAATTTACAGGTTCTTTTATTTCTTCTTCCTGAATATATGCTTTGTCAACAATGATGTAGTCATCACTTATTTGGTCATCCCAATCAAGCGCACGGTCTTCAAAATCTCCTTTTGGTTTCCAACCTCTGTCAAGAGCCATTTGAATGACACTTCCTGCCGTAACTACAGAACCGCTGTAATTTCCGAATGTGCACCATTTCTTTTCACATTCTCCCGGGTGGTATCTTGCAGAGTCTCGTGCACTCCATTGCTCCCAAACATTACAGGAATAGCCTTCTTCTTTAAGAGCCATACCCACATTTGTCCACTCTGTGTAGTCAAGCGTTGAAGGGTCAAGAAAATCGAGTACTGCATTTAAATCTATATTATTTTCCATTGTTACGCTCCGTATGTTTCAATATTTATATCGTGTGGTATTCTCCAACCGTTAGCGGCAATGCGGTCAATTAACTTTCTTGCCGTTTCAAATTGCCAAGTACCGACATGCTTAAACCCTTTGCCTTCCAAAAATCTGATTTGTTTTGGTGTTGTAAGATTTTCTTCTCTGCGTTTATTGAGCCTGTCAAGTAACAATGCAGCCTTACCTGCGTTTTCAATTTGGTCAGGGAAAATTCCGAGTTTTTCAAGTGCTTTGACTTGTTTATCAGACGGTGGCATCATTTCCCAACCAAAAGACGGTACATAATTAGCCAAATCCTCCGCTTGAATAGACATTTCAAATTGCAACGGGTCAACAAGTTTTCTTTTTCTTTTTTTCATCTCAGAAAGTTGTTTTGCAAGTGCTTCTTCACGCTGAGCAACAACATCACTTTCAGCCTGTTCGGCAGCCTGCTCAATATCGACAGGATAACCCGAATTTTCACTGAGATTATCAGTCATTTTTTTAGAAACTTCGGGTGATTCACATATAAGATTAGCAGGATGACAAAGTTCATGTCTTTCTGTGTGCCATAGAAAATCAAGTAACAATAAATGAGTTTTGCCTTCGGACAATCTCGTTCCCCTGCCGACCATCTGACAGTAAAGACTTCTGACCTTTGTCGGTCTTAAAACAACAATACAATCTACATCCGGACAATCCCAGCCCTCTGTTAAAAGCATAGAATTACACAATACATTGTATTTATTATTTTCAAAGTCTTTTAAAACTTCCGTTCGGTCATCACTGCTTCCGTTTACTTCCGCAGCACGAAAACCGTGTTTGTTCAATAAATCTCTGAACTTTTGACTTGTTTTAATAAGAGGTAAAAACACGACTGTTTTTCTGTCAGCACAATACTTTGTCATTTCAACGGCAATTTGTTCAAGATAAGGGTCTAATGCAGTCCCGATTTCTGATGCTTTAAAATCCCCCGCCTGTGTTGAAACTGAAGACAAATCAAGTTTAAGAGGAATAGTAAGTGCTTTAATAGGCGACAAATAACCTTCTTTGATTGCTTTAGGGAGAGTATATTCGTAAGCAAGGCTGTTAAACACTTGACCTAAATTCCTCATATCTCCCCTATCAGGCGTAGCAGTAACGCCGAGCACTTTTGCGTCAGAAAAATAATCAAGTATTCTTTGATAACTTTCTGAGATACAGTGATGTGCTTCATCAATTATAATCGTGTCAAAATAATGCTTATCAAATTGATTAAGTCTTTTCTCTCTCATCAGCGACTGAACAGAACCTACTGTTATTCTGTACCAAGAATTTAAACAGCTTTCTTCTGCCTTTTCAACAGCACATTCAAGCCCTGTAGATTTTTTAATTTTATCCGCAGCCTGTTCAAGTAATTCTCCTCTGTGCGCCAAAATAAGAACCCTTTCGCCTTTTTGGACACAATCATTGGTTATCGCTGCAAAAACAATTGTTTTGCCCGTGCCGGTAGGAAGAACGAGCAGGGTTTTTAATATTCCCTGCTCCCACTCATTAAAAACAGCCCTTTTACTTTCTTCTTGATAAGGTCTGAGCTGTATCATTAAAATGTACCTGCCTTAAAATTTGTTTTCGGTTGTTCTGACGGTTCATAAAATTTTGTAATTTGATTGTTTTGTTTTTCTTGTCCGTCGTTGCCTGTCCATTTATGAATTCCAATTTTACATTTACCTTTAGCACCGTTAACAGCATTCCAATTCATTCTCAACGGTTCTCCGTGCTTTTTCAGACCTATCGCGATAAAAAATGCGCTTAAAAGACCTTCGCATTTTGTATGTAGGAAAAGATTGTGAAATACAATACCTTTGTTGCCTTTTCCGTCATCAACCTCTATTTCGAGTTCCGCTTTATTACAGGCAGGCAATTTTGCACCGCCTGAATATCTTCCGCGCTTAAAACCTTTAACCGTAAATTCGTAATCGCCTTCAGGCAAAATTGAAAAACTGCTTTCCTCTAAAATTTCGTCATCCCAGTTAAGTTCTCTTTCTGTGTTCATAATTTATTTCTCCTTTAATTTTAATTAGTTTAAAATGGCATTTCTCTGTAGTTTTCTTTGATTGCTGACAGTACTTGAGTCCAAGCGCCGATTAAAACACCCTCTATAAAATCATTGCCGTAATTTTCGATAGGTGTGTTTCTCGGGAAATATCCTTTATCTGCAACAACACATTGAATTTCTTCAACAGTAACATTTTCAGGTTTCATTAAATCGTAAAGTTTCTGAACAACAGCGTTTTCGCTGTGTAATTCTGAATTATCAGAAACTGTTGTTTCTTCAGTGTTTTCATCGTCATCGATTATTTCAAAATCAGGCATAACCTTTGAAGTTTGTGTGTGTTTTAGATTTGGTGAAGACGGTAAAATATGTTTTATCTGCTCAAAATCAAAAGGAAGTTCTTCGGCAAGTCCGTCTCTGTTTTTAGCGTCCCAACACGGATGATGAGTAGTGTACATTACTCTTGCTCCTGAACCCTGTGCTTTACTTTTCTTTGTTTTATCGTCAGTAACCACATATGTTTTATAGTTAACAAAGAAAACTGCGTCTGCCCATTCTTTTACCAATGGTGCAACAAGTTTTGTAAGTTTCATTTCATATCTGTCATAAGCACCCATTTCGTCAGGTTGCTCAAATTTACGCAAATATGAATGAGCAGTTATAACAACATTAACGCCTTTTGCAATAACTTCATCAAGTAAATTCAAAAGTTTACCGAATTCATCTCTCAAATAGGTAAAGCCTGTACCGTATCCGAAATCAGCAATACTTGTCTTTTTATGTACGGCGCACACAGATTGTGCACATAGTTTTTCTGCCCAATCTGCCGTGTCTATTACATAGGTTTTGCAAGGAGTGTTATCCCTTACATACTGAGCCTGTTGCAAAAGCATTTCCCAACTCGAAGGTACGTCAAACCTTTTAATGTTTAATTTTTTTGTGCTGCCTTCGGTGTCGGAAAACAGAGGGTCGGGGAACTTTGAAGCAAAGGTTGATTTTCCTATTCCTTCAGGACCGTAAACTATGACCTTCTGCGCCGAAGGCACAATTCCGCTTGTTATATTCATTTAAAAAACTCCCTTCTGAAATTTCGGTTTAAAATTATTTTCTGTTTCGTTTTGATTGACGCTGTAACCGTCTTCGATGATAATTGAGCACTCATCTCCTGTACCTACACGGGTTGCAATGACTTGCAATTCTTCACTCTCAAGCCACTGTGAGAATTCCTGAAGTGTTTCTGTGTCCATTTGTTCAAGTTTATCAACTAAAACAAAACCGCACTCAGGATTTAATTTACGAATAATAGCGGTAGCAACTCTGAGTTGTTCTGAACCGCTCATATTGTCCCATTTCATTCCTTTATATGTAATCTCGCCATTAACTACTGAAAGTTCAGGCAATGGCAAATCTGCATTGTCAAGCAGTTTCTTTTTATCGGCTCTAATCTTTTCAAGTTCGGCTGTTAATGTTTCATATTGAGCTTGAAAATCATGTGCACTTTCTTCTGCTCTTTCTTTATCAAGATTAGAACGGATTTTAATATTCAACTTGTCAATTTGTTCAATATTTTTTTCAAGTTCTGCCGTTGACCTGTCCACTAAATCCACAGCAGACAACTCTGCCAACTTCAAATCTGCATTAACTCTGTTCAGTTCTTCTTCAAGCAAATGCTTTTTCTCTCGCAGTTCACTTAAATGCTCACGCTTTTTTTGATTTTGTGCGTTAGTGTAAAGTATTTCTTGTTGTTGCTTTATGAGTTCGGATGCTGAAATCGGCTCTGACGGAACGCCTTCGTAAAAAGTCATTTCATCGGCATATTTCTTCTTTTGCTGTGCAATCTGTCCGATAGTATGGCGTTCATTGTATTTTTCTGTCTCAGCATGTTCGAGTTCGACAAGTCTGTCGCCGACTCCTATAATTTGGAGAAGGATGTTAGCCTTCTCATTTGCAGTCGCTTGCAAAAACTTCGGTAAATTAAGCGCAAATGACTCAATGAATTCATTCAGAAGTTGCTGACCGCCTTTATTCCCATTGGAATCAATAACTTTAAGACTGCTGTTTTTACCTGCCCTTTCAACTACAATTCCGTTTGAAAGTGTGATTTTTAGATAAGGCTGAACAACTGAACCTTCCCTGTTTGCTTGAGACGGTTTAAATCTATCTCCGCCGAGAGCCCATGCTATTGAATCAAGCACAGATGTCTTGCCTTGATTGTTTCTGCCGCCTACGATAGTCAAACCGTTTGGTGTCGGTTCGAGTTTTACGGCTTTAATTCTTTTTACATTTTCGATTTGTAATTCGTTAATCTTCACGGACATTTTTTTCGTTATTCCTTTCTTTTATGTTGTTTTCGAGAGCGAACAAATACGCTTCTCTGAAATCGTTTGTTTCAACTATTTTTCTGATAATGCTTTGTTGTTCTTCCTTAATTCTGTGCTCCTCATCGAGTTGTAGCCTCTGCAAAACCGTAACCGCTGCCAATGCACTTAACAATGCACAAGCGAAGAACAACAACGGAATTGCGAAAAACGATGTTACAAGACTGTCAACTGTCAGCACGAACAGAACAAAGCAGACTACTGCAAGTCCCACGCATAAATAAACTATCGCCATTTTGAACTTCCTTTCTTATATAAGAATTTTAATTAATATAATCACACCGACAATCGCTGAAACTGTTTGTAAAGCAAGTATGAAACTGTTTATTTTATTTGTTACGTTTTTTAAATTTGCAACCTCATCGGTAAGTGATTTGACAATCGCTTCAAGTTCGGACATTACTCATCACTCCTCACAGCCTTTTAAAAACAATGCATTCATAGCAAGTCTTGAAGTGTAGTATGTCTTGCCGATTTTAGTTCTGCCTGCCTGCATCATAAGCCTTGCTGCGTGGTCATTGGTGCAGTCGAGTTCCTCTGCCCATTCGGTTGTTGAAAGGTGTTCGTCTCCCAACAGGTCAGAACTGCTGATATTGATTTGATATGTAACATTTCTGTTACCCTGCATTAAATTCTGTATCATTGTTCAACTTCCTTCCTCACTAAAAACTTGTTAATGAAATAACTTTGACCTTTACCTGTTACTTTTGTTGTTTTGGTAATGCGAACGGAACCGTCGGGATTATTAACTGTTCTTTCTTTAATTTCAAACAGTTTCAAGTCCATTGCCTTTTGTGTCGGCATATTTTTACTCGTGCCGTTCTTGATTAAGTAACCGTTCTCTCTCATCCAATCAAAAAGCCTCTTTTGTCCAATATTCACACCATTTTGCTTAATGAGTTTCGCAAGGTCGCCGATTAAAATTGAGTTTTGAGCCGTTTCAACTGCATTTGCAAACAAGACTTTCGGTTTATCTTCTTCAATCTTTTTATTTAACTTTTTAACAGTTTCAAGTGTAGATTTGAAAAGCAGTTTTGTTTGGTCGTCTGCAAACGGTAAATATGTATTTATGAACATATCATCATTTGAAACATATCCGCCTGTTTTACGAATTGTCGGAAGTATTTCCGATGTTACCCAATGCTTGAACTTTTTAGCCGTCGGCAACTTACTTGAGAGTATAAGGCTGTAAAGACCGCTTTCGTTGATAAGCCAACCGCCACGCTGTCCTAACTCAATCCCAAATTGGGACTGAGTTTTTCCGTCTAACATTTTTCTGTCGTCCTCATCAACACGGTCTTGAATTGCTTTTGTTGTTCTTTCATATCCGAGAACCTCTGCAACATCTTTACCGACAAACCACGGCTCGTTGTTTACTGTTACTGTTCTGATTTCTCCGAACTCTTCATTTTTGAATATTTGTAAATTTTCCATTTTCATTACTCCTTGATTTAATATTTGATATTTGCTATAATCAAGGTGTCTTGTGTCTTGATATGCAAATATCATTTAAAGGTCGTCCGCTTCGGCGGGCGGCTTTTTTTAGTTAAACGCACGCCAAATGTCTTTTTTTTCATTTGACAAACACCAATCTCTCGGCGCATCGATTTTTAACTTACAGCCTTCATCAGTACACAAACAGCAATTGTTACACTTTTCATCCATATGCTTTTTGCATTCATTACGAACGACTTTAAGTGCGTTTAAAAGTTCTTTTTTCTCTTCATTTGTCATCGTTTCCACCACCTCTCCATCTTCATCGTCTAACCCATCGGGTTGCCACCCCATTAAATATGCAGGTGTTGTATTAAGTGCTTTTGCAATTATTTCAATTTTTTTGCTTGTAAGATTTCTTTCGCCATCTTCTATTTTAGAAATTGTAGACCTACTTGAATAACCACACTTTGTCGCTAATTCGTCTTGAGTAAGATTGTTCTCTAATCTTATTTTTTTTATTTTTTCGCCGATATTACTATAAGAAGAGTTACAAGCGCAGTTTAAATCTCCTGAAAAGAAAATAATCGGGTCAATATTTAATGCTTTTGCAATTTTCTCAATACGGTCAAAAGGTATTTTATTTATATCTCCTGTGACGTATCTATGCAGTGTTGTTTTAGGAATATCCGTTATTTCCGATAGTTCATCATAGGAAATATTTTTTTGATGAATTACAGAAAAAAGTTTTTCAGAAATTATATTCATTTAGTGTCCTCCAATATTCTGTTTTTCTACAATAGTAGAATCATTTGGTAAAAAAATACATTCAACAGGAATTCTTGTTATTTCACTGATTTTTTGAAGTTGAATAAAATTTGGAATGGTATCGCCTTTTTCCCAATTTTTAATGGTATCAGTGCAAACTCCGAGTATTATTGCAAGGTCACTCTGTCTTAAATTCGCATTAATCCTGCACGCTTTTAGCGATATGCTTAAATGATTATTTCCTTTGCTCATGATATCACCTCCTTTTGCCGGTGTTTTCTAATTCTACCATAGTAGAAATAAAAAGTCAATACTAAAGTAGAATTTTTTCTAAATTCTATTGACTTTTTTCTACTTTAGGTATATTATCATAATGTAATGAGGTGTTATATTATGGATAATAAAAACTTTAGAGATGATTCTAAAAAAACATTCGCAAAAAAATTAAACCATTATATGAATATAAATAATAAAACCCAAGATGATATTGTAAAAGAACTCGGAATAAATAAATCAACAATATCAACTTGGTGCAGAGGCTTAAAAATGCCGAGAATTGAATCAATAAAAAAATTAGCAACTTATTTTAAAATTTCTCCTTCACTTTTAATTGATTGGCAACCTGATGAGTTAGACAAAGCGGTATTAGAAATATATCCTGATTGGTTTCCTTACGAAAACAACTATCTTCCTTATACAAATAAAGATAACAGTCTTAACAACATATCTAATATCATCCCACTGCCTAAAACAAGAAAAGTTCCCCGACTTGGCAAGATTGCCTGCGGAGAACCGATATTGGCAGAAGAAAACTATGAAGATTACGACGATGTTCCTGAAGATATTAAATGTGATTTCACTCTTATATGTGATGGCGACAGTATGATAAACGCTCGAATACAAGACGGAGATGTAGTTTATTTTCGTGAGCAATCGCAGGTTGAAAACGGTGAAATCGCAGCCTGCCTTGTTGACGGAGAATTTGAAACAAAAGCGACACTAAAACGCTTTTATAAATATGATGATAAAATCATACTGCAAGCCGAGAACCCGAATTATCAGCCTTTCGTGTATGTAAATGAGGAAATGAACAAAGTACGCATTATAGGCAAAGCAGTAGGTTTTACAAGCAGATTATAAAAAAATACCCCTACCCTGCGCCAATAGGATAGAGGATACAAACGAAGTGATTTTATGAATTTATACAATCAAATATCAAAAATCGGCAAAAAGTACGGTGCCGACAAAATAGTTCTATACGGCTCAAGAGCAAGGGGCGACAACAGAGAACGCAGCGACATTGACATTGCGGTTTTTGGTCTGTCCGAAAGCAAACAAGGTGCATTTTCTGCCGAAATTGAAGAACTCCCCACCCTGCTTGACTTTGACATTGCTTTTATTTCAAAGAACACAAGTCAAGCACTTTTGAAAAACATTGAAAAGGACGGTAAAATAATTATGAGCAAATTTGAAGAAAAAGCCAAAAAATTTACCTCTGCCGTTGCAAGACTCGAAGAAGCCGTTGCAGAATATAAAGAGTTCGGCATTTCAACTGCAAGGGACGGCGTTATTCAGCGTTTTGAAATCTGCACGGAACTTGCGTGGAAAACCACAAGGGAGTACTTGCTCGACCAAGGCTACACGGAAATTAACAGTCCTAAATCAGTTATGAAACAGGCTTACGCAGACGGTATAATCGACAACGAAGAAGAATGGCTGAATGTGCTAAATGCAAGGAATTTAAGTTCTCACTTGTACGATGAAGAAACTGCAAGCGATATTTACACCAATATTGAAAGCAAATATATTTCTTTGTTTAAAGAACTTTTGCAAAAATTAAAATAAAAAAAAGCCCCTCAACTGCTACCAACAGTCAAGGGACAAAGCAAGGTGTGATACACCAAGCCGTCGCAAGCATATTGTATCACACCCTGCTGAAAAATTCAACAGGGTATTTTTATGCCCTTTTTTAAAATTAAAGGAGTGATACAATGCCAAAAACAAGAGGAAACGGCGAAGGCTCAATTTATAAGGTCGCAAGTAAAAACCTTTGGGCGTGCCAAGTAACCTTGCCGAACGGCAAGAGAAAGACCTTGTACGGAAAAACCCGAAAAGAAACGAAAGA
>UQEU01000011.1 GCA_900540085.1 uncultured Eubacteriales bacterium | reverse complement strand
CGAAATCGCTGAAACCCGCATAAACACTGGCTTTTTTAAGCAACTCGATTTATTCCCACTCGATTGTGGCAGTTGGTTTTGGAGAGATATCGTAGCAAACTCTATTTACATTTTTAACTTCTGCTAAAATTCTATTTGTTACTTTCTCCAAAATATCCCAATCGAGTCTTTCGATTGTTGCAGTCATTGCGTCAACAGTATTTACCGCTCTGATGATTACAGGATACTCAAAGCATCTTGCATTGTCCTTAACGCCAACAGATTTGAAATCGGGAACGATTGTAAAATACTGCCATACTTTTTTATCAAGACCTGCTTTTTCAAATTCATCACGCAAAATTGCGTCAGACTCTCTTACAGCTTCAAGTCTTTCTCTTGTAATAGCACCGAGACAACGAACACCAAGTCCGGGACCAGGGAAAGGCTGACGGAATACCATTTTATGAGGCAAACCGAGTTCAAGTCCGCACGCTCTTACTTCGTCTTTGAAAAGTTGTTTAAGAGGCTCAACAAGTTCAAACTGCATATCTTCGGGAAGTCCGCCTACATTGTGGTGAGATTTTACTACTTTTGCAGTTTTTGTACCGCTTTCAATAATATCAGGATAGATTGTACCTTGACCGAGAAAATCAATTCCTTCAAGTTTTCTTGCTTCTTCTTCAAAAACTCTGATAAACTCACTGCCTATAATTTTACGCTTTTGTTCAGGGTCGGCAACATTTTCAAGTTTACCGAGAAAACGCTCTGAAGCGTCAACATACACAAGGTTAGCATTTAATTGGTCTCTGAAAACGCTTACAACGCTTTCCGACTCGTCTTTTCTCATCAAGCCGTGATTTACATGAACGCAAACAAGTTGGTCGCCGATTGCTTTAAGAAGTAATGCTGCAACAACAGATGAGTCAACACCGCCCGAAAGAGCAAGCAATACTTTTTTGTCGCCGATTTGATTACGGAGGAGTTCAACTTGGTCAGCCACAAAATTTTTCATATTCCAATTTGCTTCTGCCTTGCATTCATCAAAAACAAATTTTTTAAGGCTTTCTTCGTCAATCGCAGAGTCATATTTAACTTGACACTTTGAAAGCGGATGGTCAACAGAAATAACAGGTAAACCGCAATCATAAATTTCTGCATTTACATCAATTTCAACTCCGTCAACAACTCTGTTTTTACCTCCGTTCAAAATGACGCCTTTAACATTCGGCAATGCTTTGAGTTCTTGTGCAGTAATATCGTGCGGATAAATTTCACTATATACTCCGAGCGCTCTTATTTCACGAGCGAGAATTGTGTTTTCTGTACTGCCAAGGTCTAAAATTACTATCATATCTTGTTTCATAAACTGCCTCCGTAATATAAACTTATTTTTAAAATTTGATATTTAGATTTAATTATTAACTTTAAAATTAAAAAAAATAATGATTAAAGCAAATTTTTTCTGAGTTCTTCAGGTGAAGACGGATGAAGATAAGCAGGTGCAATATCAAAAACCGTTTTACATCCGCACTGACCTTCTTTATTAAGTCTGTATGCGGCTCTTGCATAAGCAACCAAAACGCTTGAAGTGAACTCAGGATTTGAATCAAGAGTAAGCTTATACTCAATTACATGCTTATTTTCTCCGTTGAGTCCTGTCTGTCCTGTTCTGAAAACAATTCCTCCGTGCGGAATACCCGAATGATTTTCATTCAACTCTTCCTGCGAAATAAAATGAACTGTTGTATCGTAGTCTGCAAAATAGTTTGGCATAGTTTTTATTGCATTTTCAATATATTCAAGGTCTGCACCCTCTTTTGCAACAACAAAACATTCTCTTTTATGTTTTTGACGGGTTGTAAGTTGTGGATTTTCGCCGTTTCTTACACTTTCAAGTGCTTCCTCAACAGGAATTGTGTATTGCTTTGCATCCTGAACACCCTCAATTCTTCTGATTGCGTCCGAGTGTCCCTGACTTACGCCCTTGCCCCAAAATGTATAATCGTTGCCGTTCGGCAAAACTGCCTGACCGTAAAGACGATTAAGTGAAAAAAGACCTGGGTCCCAACCGACAGAAATGATGCTGATTTTTTTACTTTCTTTACTTACTGCATCAACATCTGCAAAATGTTCGGGGATTTTTGCATGAGTATCAAAACTGTCAATTACATTGAAATATTTTGCCAACTGTGCAGTTTGCTTCGGAAGGTCGTTTGCACTGCCGCCGCAAAGAATCATTACATCTATATCGTCTTTGAACTTAACAGCCTCATCTATATGGTAAACAGGAACATTTGTTTTTGTCTGAATACTTTTCGGGTCTCTTCTTGAGAAAACGCCTACAAGTTCCATATCCTGTGAAGTGTTTAATGCACACTCAACGCCTCTGCCTAGGTTGCCGTAACCTGCAATTGCAATTTTAATGCTCATAGTAACTCTCTCCTAACATAATATAGTTTGTTTAAAATTTGTAAAATAATTTATTCATTTCAATCCAAACAAAGAAAAGATTGAAACAAATATATATAAATACAAGATTTATTATATATCTTTGAAATTTGAAAATCAATACGATTGAAAAATTGAAAGTGATAAAATCTAACAAAATTTTTACACAAAAATTAAATGAAAAAAGTACAATTTTACCGAAATTTACTTTTCACAAAATATATAAATAAAAAACAATCAAAAAATTTAAAAAATCACGACCGATATTTGACCGATTTTGATTTTAGTGATAAAATACCAAAAAAACAATTTCGGAGGTCAGTTTTGAAATACATTAAACAGTTTTTAATAATCATTTCAATATCTTTTGCAGGCGAACTATTAAATCATTTCGTGCCTCTTCCCGTCCCTGCCGGAATTTACGGAATAATAATTCTGTTTTTGTGTTTAAACTTCAAAATAATCAAACTTGAAGATGTCAAAGAAACGGGAAATTTTTTAGTTCAGATTATGCCCGTAATGTTCATACCGTCGGCAGTCGGAGTTTTGGAAAGTTGGGAACTCATCAAACCGACATTTGCAAAATATATTATCATAACTGTTTTAACGACCTTTATTGTAATGATTATATCCGGAAAGGTTACACAGTTTTTATTAAAAAAATTCAAAAAGGACGGTAAAACAGATGAATGAGTTTTTTGAAGCGTCTGCCTATTTCGGTGTTATCATAAGCCTTTTTTCATATATGACAGGTGTTTGGCTGAAAAAGAAATTTAAACTTGCTATTTTCAACCCTTTGCTGATTTCAATAGTTTTTACTGTCGTTTTTCTGCTTGTTTTTAAAATAGACTATGAAATCTACAACAGCAGTGCGAAATATTTGAGTTATCTTCTTACCCCCGCTACCGTTTGCCTTGCAATTCCTCTTTACGAAAAGTTTGAATTGTTGAAAAAAAATAAAACGGCAATAGTTTTAGGTATTTCAAGCGGTGTTTTGACAAGTCTTTTAAGCGTGCTTGCTTTTTCGGTATTGCTCAAATTAAATCACACAGAGTATGTAACACTTCTTCCGAAATCCATAACAACAGCCGTAGGAATGGGTGTATCGGAAGAACTCGGCGGATATATATCTGTTACGGTTGCGGTCATTATTGTAACGGGCGTAATCGGGAATGTCATAGCAGAAAGTGTGTGCAAACTGTTTAAAATCACAGAACCGATAGCAAAAGGCGTGGCAATAGGTACTTCTTCACACGCAATAGGAACAACTAAAGCTATGGAAATGGGAGAAACCGAGGGTGCAATGAGCAGTCTGTCCATAGTCGTTTCAAGCGTACTGACCGTTGTTGCGGCAGCTGTCTTTGCAAAATTCTTTTAATTTTCGCAAAAACATAAATATTATATTATTACAAAAAAGAACAGTTCAAAACGAACTGTTCTTTTAACTTTATAATTCAAATCGACTGAAATAATAAATATCTCCCATTATATCAATACATCCTAATAACAATACAAATCATATCATCAAATAGTTGCAAAAATAATTTAAAATTTTTTGCAACTATTGTCAGTTCTTAAATGTTTTAATAGTGAAAGGGGTGATGATTTGACAAACTATGAATTAAACGACGACATATTTAATGAAAAATATGAAAAATATTCCACTTTAATTTACCGTTTAGCATTTCAATACACATTAAACAAATCTTTAGCAGAAGATATCACACAAGATGTATTTTTAAAACTTTTCACTAATAATAAAAGTTTTCAAAGTTCTGAACATGAAAAAGCATGGATAATCAGAGTAACAATTAATCATTGTAAAAATACACTTAAATCTAAAAACAATAATTGTTTACAATTATCAGAAACAGAATGTGCTGATGAACATTTTGAAAACGAAATCATTGATAAATTAGATATACAGCAATCAATTAAAAGTTTAAATCCAAGTGAAAGAACAATTCTTTTGCTTTATTTTTATGAAGATATGACAACAAATCAAATCTCCAAATACTTGAAAATGAACGAAAACACTGTTAAATCACATTTAAAAAGAGCAAAAGAAAAAATAAAAAATAAATTAGAAAGGTAGATAATTTATGAAATATAGTGATTATATTAATGAAATAAAGCCTTCATCGGAACTAAAGGACAAAATACGCAATAATGTAAAAAAGGAACTCACAAAAAAGAAAATAAGCAAAATTAAAAAAATCAAAGGAACAATTACCATAGCTGCATGTTTTGCAGTACTTATAGCAACAACTTCGGTTATCAGTAATTTTTCAAAGCATTCAAATGAAAATACTTCAGTCAGCACATCTGAAAACAAAAATGAAAAATTTATAACAATCACAGAAGATGATAACGGAAAATCATTGCCGCAAGAAATACTGATAAATAATGTGTTTTACAGACAATTTTCGTCATACGAATTAAAAAATAAATTAGAAAAAAACAACGGAAATTTTGTCATAAAAGAATCTGATGTCGGTTCCTACATCTGTAACATTAATTCAGATAATATTTTTAATGTCGATACGCAAAAAATTGAAGACGATGAAATTTCCAAGCAAAATGAGTTTTACAATGCGAAAGTATATCATTATTTACCATGCAACGACTTATCAAATATAGTAGTTAAAACTGCTGATAATGTATATTTGTTTCATATAGTAAATTTGAATAATTCAGTTAGCATAAATGATTTATTTGAATTATTTTCAATCAATAATAACAATCAAGTTGACGCCATAGAAGTTTGGCAAGACGAAATAATTGACGAAAATATTACAGGATTTCAAGGAGAATCAATAACAGGTACAACAGTAAAAGAAATTTTAACAAAAAATATTAAAGAAAAAGATAAAATAGATGCCGTTATACAAAATTTTTCAGAGGCTAATTCCGTAAAAGACAAAAATGATGATATATACTATGATATACACAGAAACAAAATAAATGAAAGTATGAGCGAAACAGGTCAATATCGTCTTGTTTTCAAATTGTCAAACGGTTTATCATTTGAATTTTGGATTTGTAAAGACAGTAAGTATTTTCAAGCTTTTGAGTCAACATATTTTGAGTTAAATTCAAATAATATCAGTAAAATAATAGAGATAATAAAAGAATAATCAATTCATAAAAAATGGGGGTGTCAATATTGACACCCCCCCGACTTATTCTTTTTACTATGTAATTTATACCGAGACAGATATAGTTTAATTTAATAAAATCGAACTACAAATCATCTTATCATAATTTCTTCACGGGCAGGGCCGTTTGAAACCATTGTTATTTTATAGCCGAGTTCTTTTTCTATAAACTCAACATAGTCTTTTGCTTCCTGCGGAAGTTGATTGTAATCTCTGATACCCTTAATATCTCCGAAACCTTTTAATGTTGTAAGAACAGGTTTTGCTTTTTTAAGCTGAGATGTTACAGGGAAATCTTTTGTAATTTCGCCGTCAATCTCATACGCTGTGCAAACTTTAATTTCATCAAGATATGAAAGACAGTCAAGAGCAGTAAGAACAACTTGAGTTGCACCCTGACAATCAAGACCGTATTTTGTAGCAACACAGTCAAACCAACCTACACGACGAGGTCTGCCTGTTGTTGCACCGAACTCGCCCTTATCTCCGCCGTGAATACGAAGTTCGTCTGCTTCTTCGCCGAAAATTTCAGAAACAAATTCGCCTGCACCTACTGCACTTGAATATGCTTTAGTAACTACAACAATATCTTCAATTTTATGAGGAGGTATGCCTGCACCGACACAACCGTAGCCTGCAAGAGTAGAGGAAGATGTTACCATTGGGTAAATACCGAAATCGGGGTCTTTAAGAGAACCAAGCTGACCTTCAAGAAGAATGTTTTTGCCCTCTTTCATCGCATTTCTGAGATAAACTGCAGTGTCGCAAACATAAGGTTTGATTTTTTCTCTGAATTCAACACACTGTGCATAGAGTTCATCTTTGTCCAAAAGAGGCTTATGATAAACATGCTCAATCAAAAGATTTTTGAGAGTGCAGATATTTTCAAGTTTAGCCTTCAAAACTTCATCGTCAAAAAGTTCATTTACCTGAATACCGATTTTTGCATACTTGTCACTGAAGAAAGGAGCGATACCGCTTTTTGTTGAACCGAAAGCATTTTTTCCGAGTCTTTCTTCTTCATATTCATCAAGAAGAATATGGTACGGCATAAGTACCTGTGCTCTGTCTGAAACAAGCATGTGCGGGTCAAGACCTGCTTTTCTGACTTCTTCAAGTTCATTTACAAATTTATTTATATCGAGTGCCACGCCGTTGCCTATGATATTTGTAGTATGTTTATAGCAAACACCCGACGGCATAAGGTGAAGTGCAAATCTGCCGTGTTCGTTTATGATAGTGTGACCTGCATTTGCACCGCCCTGAAAACGAACGACAATATCGCTCTTTTCAGCAAACATATCTGTAATTTTACCTTTACCTTCGTCGCCCCAGTTAGCGCCGACAATTGCTCTTACCATGATTGAAATACAACTCCTGTTTTCATTATTTTGGTATGTTTTGAAATAAAACAGCGACGGAAATGAGGTTTTTCCGTCGCCCTATACTGATTATAATATATCGTTATTTTAAAGTCAACAATATTTATAAAAAACAAAAATAATTGAACAAATTGTATGCTTGTGATAACATATTTATGACAAAAAACAAACATTTTTCATAAAAAATAAAAAATCATCCTGCGTAATGTATTGCTCGTTACGCTGCGTAATGGTTTAAAGTACAGATAAAGGAGGCGAAAAACCATGTCGAAAATGTACACAACGGGAGAAATTGCAAAACTTTGCGATATTACGGTAAGAA
The DNA here is from genome assembly GCA_900540085.1 of uncultured Eubacteriales bacterium. GTDB lineage: Bacteria > Bacillota > Clostridia > Oscillospirales > Acutalibacteraceae > Scybalenecus. The sequence continues at coordinate 41,237 of UQEU01000011.1, read as the reverse complement.
CAGTTCAATATTATGACAACAGAGGAATTTTAACTCCGAGTGAAATAAGCGAAGGCGGACGGCGTCTTTATTCACAGTCAGATTTTGAAAAGTTGGAAATAATATGCGAACTGAGAAAACTCGGACTTTCCATAAATGTAATTTCCAAAATTTTTCAAGAGGAAAACAATGCAAAAGTAATAGAAACTTTGCTTGACACACACGCAAAACAACTGCAAAGCGAAATAGATGAAAAGCAAAGTTCCCTTGACAAAATCAACAGAATACTCAAAGAGTCCGAAAGTTTTGAAAATTTCAATATTAAAAATTCAGGCGATGTGGTAAATTCGATGGAAAAGAGAAAGAAACTCAAAAAAGTCTATTCAATAATGCTTTGTTTAGGAATAGTTGCCGATATTTTGGAAGTTGCATCTATTGTATTATGGACAGTCAAAGGAATTTGGCTTCCGTTTGCAATACTTATGCCGACAGCATTTATATTGGCGTTTATAGCAGTAAAGATATACTACAAAAGCACCGCATATATCTGTCCCGACTGTCACGCAACTTTCAAGCCTGAATTTAAAGAGTTCTTCTTTGCAAATCATACTTTTAAAACAAGAAAACTGACTTGCACAAACTGCGGTAAAAAATCTTTTTGCATAGAAATCTATGATGAAAAAGAAAAACAAAAATAAAAAACAAATAACTTACAAAAAACTCTGCACTTTTTAAAAGCACAGAGTTTTTTCTTTTTTTTGATTATTTAATTTTAATGAAAATTACTGAATTTCTCCGTTTTCAATATTAAATGTAATTTCAACAGGTTTTGAATTTTCATAAAACTCCACACGCATAACCTTATCGGCAATAAAACCTACACGGGCAATTTCAATATCTTTTTCTTTATATGTTTCTTTCAACACTTCTGCCTGATTGACATTATAATCTCCCACATTGTCTGATGTGAACAAAAGACTGCCGAATGTTGAATTTATTTTTGCGAGCAATTTTCTCTGCTCAAAATTCATTTTTATATTGTTATCTCTCAAAAGAAAAACATCGGGGTCATTTTTCCATGCTCTGCCGTCAAGATGTCGTCTGAATATGGTGTTACAAACAGCGTGAGGCGTTGAAACATCTTCTCTGTGGATATGTTTTTTATGTTCCCATTCAAGTGCAATATCAGCACCTATACGGCAATAGTCAACTTTACCGAATGCGGGCATCAACGGTACACCGCAGCCTAAAATGAGTTTATCGCCGCAACATTCTCTCAAGAGTTCCACAGCGTCACACATTACCTGTCCTCTTGTTTTGTTGTGAAGCGGTAAAACACACGCACCGTAAAGGAAATCGAGTTTTACCATATCATAGCCCCACTCGTTTAAAACAACATCGAAAACTTTGTAAAGATACTCTCTTGCACCCTCGTTATAAATATCGAGTGAATAAAATCCGCCCCAATTCTGACCTGTACAAAGAGATTTTCCGTTTTCTTTTTTAATAAACCAATCGGGATGCTCTTTGTAAAGTTTTGAACTTTTAACGGCGGCAAACGGTGCGAGCCACAACCCCGCAAGCATATTGTTTGAATGAATTTTATCGGCAACATATTTCATACCGTTCGGGAACTTTTTCTCATCCGTAATCAGCCAATCGCCTATTGCTGACTGATAGCCGTCATCAATTTGAAAAATGTCGATATTTGAGTCAAATTCAGTTATACTTTTTAAATCTCTTTCAACAACATCATTATTAATAGACGAATAGTAATTGTACCAAGTTGTGTAACCCGTTCTTCTTTTATTTTCACGGCATTTAACGCCCATCAAATCAAAATATTTGTCAAACGCCTCGTCATAATCTCCCGAAACAACAGCAAAATCAAGCAAAAGTGTCTTTTCTTCAAAAGTTACACCTTCAAGGTCTTTTTGAACATATATATTGTTTTTCTTTGTATCAAATGTTATTGCCGTAAAACCGCATCTTTCACTCAGTGAGCCAAAAATATCTATATGACTGCCGTGACGGACATAGCCGTACGACCAACCGTAAAATATGCCGTTTTTTCTCGGAAACTTCCAAAAAGGAAGGTCTCCCGAAAAACTGAAACCTATATTTTTAAGTGGCGGATTTGTTATCAAAAACTCCGTAAGTGAAGAAAGTTCGCTCATTTTTTCACTTGGCGAATATTCAAGACTGTCGGTCCAGCTCTGATAACCATTGACAAAAATTCTGCTCGAATTGTTAAACTTGTAGTGGTACTTTGCCGTAAAATCGTCTATTTTAAGTGCTGTTTTCGGCTCTATATAAACCTTTATACTGTTTTCGGAAAAACAAACACTGAGTTTAAAATGTTCGTTGTCATTTTTATTTGCAACATATTTTTTTCCGTCAACGCTATACTTAATTTTAAAATTAAAACTATTTTTTACCATGTGAAATATCCTCCGATTTAAAAATATTTTTCACTATTTTGATTATACACAACAACATTTATCTATTCAACCGATTGAGTTAAATTTTTTATTAAAATAAATACATTTAAATATATATTTGTTATTGAAATATGCTTGTCAATCAGTTATAATTAAATTATTATTTTGCGAAAATCAAATATTTGGTCTTTGCAGTATTTAAAAACAAATATATCATTGCTTTTACTGTACTTTTGGCAAATACGGTCTGCTGTGTTATACACGGCATTTGTCGTTTTATGCAATCTCCCGAAGATACACTTCGGGTATTTGTTTTTATAAAATAAAATGAAAATTAAAGATAGGAATTACGATGGAAAATTTAAAACACAAAAACGGTAACTTTTCTTCTGCATTTGGCTTTATTATAGCCTGTGTAGGCTCGGCAGTAGGTCTCGGAAACATTTGGCTTTTCCCTTACAGACTCGGACAGTACGGCGGTGCGGCTTTTTTAATTCCGTATCTTCTGTTCGTTTTCCTTTTCGGTCTTGTCGGTTTGTCGGCAGAATTCGCAATCGGCAGGCGTGCAGGAACGGGAACAATCGGTTCGTACGAATATTGTTATGGAAGTCGCAACAAAAAGAAAGTCGGCTCGGTTGTAGGCTGGCTCCCTCTTTTTGGTTCTTTAGGTATTGCAATAGGTTATGCGATAATTTTAGGCTGGGTACTTAAATTTTTCGCTTCTTCAATAACAGGAGAAATAATATCGACACAACCTGAAACAATCTTTTCGGGAATTACAGGAAACTTCGGCAGTATTCCGTGGCATGTAATAATTGTAGTTGCCGTAACTCTTGTTTTGCTTTCGGGCGTAACAAAAACAATAGAAAAACTCAGCAAAGTTTTAATGCCTTTATTCTTTGTATTGTTTTTAGGCATAGCAATATATGTTTCAACTATTGACGGCTCGGCAGAGGGCTACAAGTTTTTGTTTGTACCCGAATGGGAAAAACTTTTAGATGTTGAAACTTGGATAATGGCTATGGGACAGGCATTTTTCTCACTTTCCATCACAGGTTCGGGAATGATTGTTTACGGCGCTTATTTAAATAAAAACGAGGATATACCGTCGGCGTCAATGAAAACCGCTGTTTTCGACACTATTGCGGCTCTTCTTTCATCGCTCGTTATTATGCCTGCGGTATTTGCTTTCGGAATCAGCCCGGATTCAGGTCCGTCTCTCATTTTCCTTACCTTACCGAAAGTGTTTGCACAAATGCCTTTCGGCAGAGTTATAGCAATCGTCTTCTTCGTTTGCGTACTTTTCGCAGGTATTACTTCGCTCATCAATATGTTTGAGGCGGTTATTGAAAGCGCTCAGCACAAGCTCAAACTTGACAGACGAATTTGCGCGCTTATCTGCGGAGCGCTCACTCTTGCAGTCGGCATTTTCCTTGAATCAGAAAAAAATGTCGGCAACTGGATGGACTTCATCACAATCATCATAGTACCGCTCGGCGCAGTTATAGGCGCAATTTCCATATACTATGTTCTTGGATTTAACAAAATCAAAGAAGAACTTGAAACAGGCAGAAAAAAGCCTCTCAGCAAGGCTTTCAAACCGCTTGCTAAATATATCTATGTTCCGCTTACAGTTATAATTTTCATTCTCGGAATTGTTTACAACGGAATCGGATAAAAATATGAGGTGAAATTAATTATGAACAAAATTGGGTTTGACAATGACAAATATCTATCTCTGCAATCTGAACAAATCAAAAAAAGAATTGATTTTTTCGGCGGAAAACTATATCTTGAATTCGGCGGAAAACTTTTCGACGACTACCACGCTTCGAGAGTTTTGCCCGGATTTATGCCCGACAGCAAAATGAAAATGCTTTTGCAGCTCAAAGACCAGGCTGAAATTGTAATAGTTATAAATTCCAACGATATAGAAAAAAACAAAATCAGAGGCGACCTCGGCATCAACTACGCGCTTGACACTATTCGCCTTGTAAATGTTTTCAAGTCAAAAGGCTTGTTTGTCGGCTGCGTTGTGCTGACTCATTTCAGCAATCAGCCGTCTGCCATAAACTTTGAAGAAAGACTTAAAGGACTCGGTATCAAAACATACAGACACTACCCAATAGACGGCTATCCGTCAAATACGGAGCATATCGTAAGTGAAGACGGTTTCGGTAAAAACGACTACATAGAAACCTCACATTCACTCGTTGTAGTTACTGCATCAGGACCCGGCAGCGGTAAAATGGCAACTTGTCTTTCTCAGTTGTACCACGAGAACAAGCGCGGAATAAAAGCAGGATATGCAAAATTTGAGACATTTCCTATTTGGAATCTGCCGTTAAACCACCCTGTCAACATTGCATACGAAGCGGCAACCGCCGACCTTAACGATGTAAATATGATTGACCCGTGGCACTTACAGGCATACAACAAAACTGCCGTAAACTATAACAGAGATGTTGAGATATTCCCCGTATTAGAGGCAATGTTCTGCAAAATCTATTCCTCATCTCCATACAAATCTCCTACTGATATGGGTGTAAATATGGCAGGAAACTGCATTATGGACGACGAAGCAGTACAGTATGCGGCAAAACAAGAAATCATACGCAGATATTACGCTACCGTTTGCAATAAAATAAACGGAAGTTCAAGCAGTTCCGAAGTATATAAACTTGACCTTTTGCTCAACAAAGTCGGCTGTACACTTGCAGACAGACCGCCTGTAAAACCGGCTCTTGAAACGGCAAAAATTTCAGGACAACCTGCCTGTGCAATGGAACTTACTGACGGAAGAATTGTAACGGGAAAAACCTCAAATCTTCTTGGCTCTTGCTCTGCAATGCTTTTGAATGCACTCAAAGTTATAGCAGGTTTGGACGATGATATTTTACTTATTTCTCCGCAAGTAATCGAACCTGTACAGAAACTTAAAACAGAACATTTGGGCAACAAAAACCCTCGTTTGCACACGGATGAAGTTCTTGTGGCACTCTCAATTTCTGCCGTTTCGGATGAAAATGCAAAAAAAGCACTTGATTGTATAAAGGATTTAAAAGGTTGTGAAATGCACTCTACCGTAATTCTTTCCGAAACCGATGAAAAAGTTATGAAAAAACTCGGTGTAAATCTCACTTGTGAACCCGTTTATCAATCCAAAACTTCATGCAGTAACTAAATCAATATAACAGTTAACTTAATAAAACAATCAAAATTCATTAATTATAATAAAATTCATCATAATATGAGGTAAAATATGAAAGTATTGCTCATCAACGGCTCACCGAAAGAAAAAGGCTGTACATACACAGCGTTAAATGAAGTTGCGACAGAACTGAACAAACAAGGCATAGAAACTGAAATTTTGCACTTGGGAAAAGAACCGATTGCAGACTGTAAAGACTGTTCTTCCTGCCGTAAACTCAAGAAGTGTATCATTGACGACAAAGTAAACGAAGTGATTGAAAGAGCCGACGAGATAGACGGTTTTGTTTTCGGCTCGCCCGTTTACTATGCAAGTGCCTCTGCCCAGTTGCTTGCTTTTATGGACAGACTGTTTTTTGCACGAGGAAAAGCGTTTCGCACAAAACCTGCCGCAGCGGTTGTTTCGTGCAGAAGAGGCGGTGCGTCTGCCGCTTTTGATACAATCAACAAGTATTTTATGATGAACTCAATGCCTGTCGTAACTTCTCAATATTGGAATCAGGTACACGGTTTCACGCCTGAAGATGTTTTGCAGGACAAAGAAGGTTTGCAAACAATGAGAACGCTTGCAAAAAATATGGCGTGGCTTTTAAAATGTATTGAGTCGGGCAGACAAAACGGTGTTGCAGAACCCGAATACGAAAGAATTACTCTCACAAATTTCATAAAGTAATAAATAATTTTGATTAAAAACTAAACAGTAATATTATTTCAATAATAAAAACGCTCTTAATTTTGCCGAAAACAGCAATTTTAAGGGCGTTTTTTACTAAAATGTTAATTTTTACAAAAAAGACTTGAATTATTATTTTATCGGGCTATAATGTTAATTAGCACTCAAGTGGTAAGAGTGCTAAAATTTGAAAGGGACGATAAAAATGGCAACAAAACAATTTAAAGCAGAATCTAAAAAACTGCTCGATATGATGATTAATTCAATCTACACAAACAAAGAGATATTTTTAAGAGAACTCATTTCAAACGCATCTGACGCACTCGACAAATTGTACTACAAGTCGCTCACTGACACCTCAATCGGTCTTAACAGAAATGATTTTGTTATTCGTATAGACGCCGACAAAGACGCAAGAACGCTTACAATAAGCGACAACGGCTGCGGTATGGACGAAAAAGAACTCGAACAAAATCTCGGAACAATCGCAAAAAGCGGTTCTTTAAACTTCAAAAAAGAAAACGAAAAGAAAGATGATGTTGACATTATCGGTCAATTCGGCGTCGGTTTCTATTCTGCTTTTATGGTGGCAGATGAAGTTACGGTAATCAGTAAGCCATACGGAAGCGACAGTGCTTTCAAATGGAATTCTAAAGGTGTTTCAGGCTACACGGTTGAGCCGTGCGAAAAAGACGAATTCGGCACAACAATCATTCTTCATTTAAAAGAAGATGACGAAGAAAACAATTATTCTACATATCTTGAAACATATACTCTCAAAATGCTTGTAAAGAAATACTCTGACTATATTCGTCATCCAATTCAAATGGATGTTGAGCATTACAAACCAAAAGAAACAGACGAAAACGGCGAAAATGCAGATACAGACGAAAATAACGAACCTGAAGTTGTAATTGAAACAGAAACACTCAACTCAATGGTGCCTATTTGGAAGAAAAACAAAAGCGAAGTTACAGATGAAGAATACAATCAGTTTTACAGCGAAAAATTCTACGACTACGAAAAACCTGCAAAAGTTATTTCTTCAAAAGTCGAAGGTGTTGTAAGTTACAATTCTCTTCTTTTCATTCCGTCTCACGCACCGTATGATTTTTACACAAAAGAGTATGAAAAAGGTTTGCAACTTTACTCAAGCGGCGTAATGATTATGGAAAAATGCTCCGACTTGTTGCCTGACTATTTCAGTTTTGTAAAAGGTATAGTTGACAGCGAAGATTTATCGCTCAATATTTCGAGAGAAATGCTTCAAAAAGACGCCCAAGTCAAGAAAATTGCAATGAGCATTGAAAAGAAAATCAAATCCGAACTTGAAAAAATGCTTAAAAATGAGCGTGATGAATACGAAAAAGTTTACAAAGCATTCGGCAGAAACCTTAAATTCGGACTTTACAGCGACTACGGTATGCATCGTGATACTTTGCAAAATCTCGTAATGTTTTATTCTTCAACAGAAAAGAAAAATGTTACGCTTAACGAATATGTTGAAAGAATGGCTGACTCGCAAGACACAATCTACTATGCTTGCGGAGAAACTGTTGACAAAATTGATATGCTTCCTCAAATTCAGGCAGTCAAAGACAAAGGTTTTGAAATTCTCTACTGCACAGAAGATGTTGATGAATTTTGCTTTAAAATGCTTGGCAACTTCAAAGAAAAGAAATTTGCAAATGTATGTGCAGACAAACTTGACCTCGACACAGAAACAGAAAAAGAAGAACTCAAAAACGCAAATGAAGATGCAAAAAATATGCTTGACTGTATGAAAGAGTCTTTGAATGGTGAAGTTTGCGAAGTAAGATTTACAAACAAGTTAAAAGACCACCCTGTTTGTCTTGCAAGCGAGGGCGAAATCACTATTGAAATGGAAAAAGTGCTTAACAGAATGCCCGGAAATGACCAAAAAGTAAAGGCTCAATTAGCACTTGAAATCAATCTCAACCACGAAATTACAGAAAAACTTAAAAAGCTTTATGAAGACGATGACAAGGAAACCTTGAAAAAATACACTGAACTTTTGTTCAATCAGGCAAGACTTATTGAGGGACTTCCTATCGAAAATCCGCTTGAATTTTCAAAAGCCATCTGCGAATTAATGTAATTTCAAATAATGTAAAATAAAAAATCAATAAATATATAAAAATAAGAAAGCACCGTTGGGAACAAAATACAATGTTTCCCGACAGTGCTTTTTATTTTTATGTTCATTATATATACTTAAAACAGATTTACAACAATATCATTTTGACTTTTTTTCTCTTATTTTTTTAAAAAAATCGGACAGCAGATTTGCACACTCGTCTGCCATATAGCCTTTTTCAAGTTCAACTTTATGATTATAATTCAATTCATTAAAATTTATAACAGAGCCAAACGAACCTGCTTTTAAATCAGACGCACCATATGTCAGTTTTACAATTCGTGCATTTATGATTGCACCGGCACACATAGGACAAGGCTCAAGCGTAACATACATTTCACACTGCCACAAACGCCAACCGCCGAGTTTTTTACAAGCATTGTCTATTGCTTCAATTTCGGCGTGGTACAAAGCATTTTTCCCTTTTTCCCGTCTGTTTCTGCCCTCTGCAACTATTTCCCCGTCTTTGACAACAACTGCACCGACAGGCACTTCGCCCTCCGATGCACTGATTTTTGCAAGTTCAATCGCACGAGCCATCAGTTCGCTTTTATTCATATTTTTTCAATAGTTGTAACGGTATAATAAACCATAAGTATGCAGGGAATTATCATACCCGGAACAAAGAAAAATGAACGAAGTTTTTTGCCAAGCGTCATATCAGACGGTTCTTTTTCCGTTTTAAGCAAGCCTTTTTTAATCAACATTACAAAACCATATATACCTAAAGCAACAGAAATCAAAACAATTATTCCCGAAACTTTTTCGGCAACTTTTTCTCCGCCTGCAAAAACGCATATATCGTTGATTACAGAACGGAAATTGTTTGCAAAGTGAATGAAAACAGCAGGCAGTACACTGTCTGTCTTAATTGTGATATAGCCTAAAAGAAGTCCTACAAGCGTTGCAAAAATAAACTGCAAAACATTTGCGTGAAGCAGTCCGAAAATCATACTTGAAGCAACAACGGCAAAAGCCTTTCCGTTTTTTCTCAAAAACTGAAGTGAACAACAACGAAACGCAAGTTCTTCGCAAACAGCAGGAGCAACTGCCGTAGAGACTGCAAGCAAAACACACTCAAATGCCGACGACGGCAAAAGCGAGTCGTATGAAACCAAGTCAAAACCGACTAAATTCAGCAAAGTCAACAAGAGCGTAACAACATAGTTGACAACGATACAAGCACCTATTCCGAAAGCACTCCACTCAATGAACGATACAAAGCCTATTTTTTTATCGGGAACTATTTTCCCCGTAAACAAGCCTTTTTTTCTATATATGAGTGCCATAATCAAAAACGGAAGTGCAACACAACAGACAGAAACACCTATGATATTAAAAGAATACTGAAACGCTGCCGAAGTGCTGTAAATATTGTAAAGTCCTTTTGAGGCAACAATCGGAAAAGATATAACGGTCTGCAAGATAAAATACAAAGTTATAAGCATACCCATTATATTTCCGTACTTTTTCAGTTGTTTTTTTTCGTTTTCCAATTTAATATTTAGTTGAAAATCTTGCCCGTTTTGTCTGTTTTGAAAATTGTTTTGAGGTTCAAAGCCGGGCGGATTATAGTAGTACGGCTGACTCATTAAATATCACTCGTTTCGTCTAATTGTAAAAATTCGGCAACATACGGCAAAGAGTAAATCCAATCGCAGTATTCGTGCCATTCGTCAAGTTTATGGTTACACCTTGCAAAGTATATATTGAAAAGATTTTCGTAACTCAAAGTGCAAGTTCTCATTTGATTATAACTTGACGGCAAAAGCTGAATCATTGTGTACCAATAACTCTTATCTTTTGTTTCAATGTATTTCAAACGCAAATCTTCAAGTGTTTCAACAACTTTTTCCATTGCTTTTATACCGTCTTCATTCATATGGTCGGTAGAAAAATCCGACAACTCAAAAGGCTTTGAATGAATTTTATGCATGGTAGAAGTAGAATTTGCAACAGTTGACACCTTGTATGTGTCGTACTCTTTCCACCAATAAAGAGGAGCCGTAACATCTACGCAAACATAAATCATACGAACAAATTTTCTGTGGTCGGTACCTGCTTTACAGAGTCTTTTTGCAAGGCTCAAATCATTTTCGCCCAAAACATAGTTTCCGTTTTCATCATAAAAACTGTCCGAGCGTGCCCACGAGTTGAGTGGATTTCTTGCACCTCGCATTGCGTTTTCAAAATTCATTACATCGGTTTTTTCTATTTTAATCATTAACTAAATTCTCCGCTAAATTTTTAATATATTTTTTAAGTTCTTTTGATGTTTCGGGGTGTTTCAGTCCCACTTCAATATTTGCCTGCAATATTCCGAATTTATCTCCCATATCATAGCGTGTACCCTCATATTCAAGAGCCACTACGCCTTCTTTCTGTGCAAGCGTTTTCATGGCGTCTGTCAGTTGAAGTTCATTGCACGCTCCGAGAGGCGTTTCTTTAAGTATTTCAAAAATACTCGGAGGCAAAACAACTCTTCCGAGAATGGAATAGTTGCTCATAACCTGTTCGGGTTTCGGTTTCTCTATCATATCGGTACAACTGAACATATTGTCTTTTAAATGCTCTACTTCCAAAGAACAATACTTCACTATTTTTTCATCGGGAACTTGTTTTACACCGACAACGCCCTTGCCCGTTTCATCGTATGCGTCTATTAATTGCTTTGTAACAGGTTTTTCGGAAACAATGACATCATCTCCGTAAAGCACTGCAAAAGGCTCGTTGCCCACAAAATTTTCAGCACACAAAACAGCGTGTCCCAAACCTTTTGTTTCTTTTTGTCTTATAAAATAAATATTGCCGAAATTTGAGCAAGCCATAACATCTTCGTATATTTTTCTTTTACTTTCGTTATGTTCAAGTTTTTGCTCAAGTTCAATCGAATGGTCAAAATGGTCCTCAATCGCCCCCTTGCCTCGATTTGTAATGATAAGCACTTCTTCTATTCCCGAATTAAAAGCCTCTTCGACAATATACTGAATTGCGGGCTTATCGACAATGTTGAGCATTTCTTTAGGTATTGCTTTAGAAGCAGGTAAAACTCTTGTTCCCATTCCTGCGGCAGGAATTATAGCCTTTCTGACACGCATCGTATTCTCCTTATTTCACACTTTTCACACTGAATTTTAACGGAATTAAAACATAGCCACTATTGAACTAATCAAAGTAACAACCATATCAAGCACAAAGTATGCTGCGACGGGAGCAAAAATACTTGTTGAGCCACTCGATGACAACATTAAAAGAAGATAGTCGTTACTGTTAAAATTCACCGAATCGTTTCCGAACATCATAGGTGAATTTGAAAAAGCTCCGAGACTTTCATCTATCTTGTTATGGGTTTTTCGTATAACCTCAACAACTTTGCCTTTGTAGAGATAATCCGCAAACATTGCACAAATTATATTTATTACAAGCATAGTCCCAAAAACTATAAATGACACCGGCATAAACGCCTGAAATTCAGATGAATTTGCGATTTGCTGTGCATTTTGCGTTGTAGCATTTGAAATCAAATTCAAAAAATCATAGTATTGGTCATAAAAAACAGCAGTGATTAAAATTCTGCAAATCAGTTGAATTGAAACAAACAAAGCACCCGGCTTATACATTTTTCTCCAAAAGAAATAATAAGGACCGAAGAAAAAAGCACCCCAGTTCCACGAGAGTTTTTTACCGCTTTGAAATTTGAAAAATTTGTTCATAAAACGGTCAACATTTGTTCCGACAACAGTTGCAGCTTCATAAGCCGATTCGCCGTCAACTTTTCTGATGTCGTTTTTATATTTCAAAGTTCTGACATCACGATTTATCATATCTGCCGGAGTGAACGGGTTTTGATTTGCGTTTTCAGAATTATTTTGAGAATTTTTCTCTGTATTTTCGTTTGTATAGTATTCGTTATTGACATTGTAAGCAGTCGGATTTTGCGAAAATGCAGACTCATTTTTCTCAGTCGGTTTATTCTCACTGTTCTTTTGAAGTTCTTTCTCACGGTCAAAAACAAAACCGCTTTCGTGCAAATTTTCATTTACGCAGTGTCCCACTGTATTGTAGCACTCTCTGTGATGAGGCGTACCGCACTCGGGACAGATTACAACATCGTCGCCGTCTGCAAACTTTTTGTGGCAGACAGGGCATTCTATGCCGTCGTATAAACTCATTTTTTCTCCTTTGTTTTATTCATCGCACACTAAAAAATCCATTTTAGACATTATTTTGAACATTGCGACGAATAGAATAAATTTTATAATAATGTGTTATTATAACTATTATAATAAATATAATATATAAAATCAACTTTTTATTTAATAAATGTTTAACGATTTTTAAAATCGCAATATATATTGCAAAAATAAAAAAAATAATATATAATATTATAATTAAATATTCAGAGAGTATATAAAAGATAATTTTCAGACAGTTTAGGAGTAAAAATATGATAGAATACGAGGACTTACGAGCAAGGCTTTTACAATCGGAAAAGCCGATAGAAGATTTAAAAGAAGCGCTTGACCTTGAAACACTTGAAACGGAAATTAAAAAACTCGAAGCAGAAAGCGCAAAAGAAGACTTTTGGAACGATATGGAAAATTCTCAAAAAGTTTTGAGAAAAATCAGTTCAATGAAATCAAAAGTGAACTCATACAATTCACTTAAATCAAACTTTGACGACACACTTGTGATGATAGAACTTGCAGACGAAGAAAGTGACATTTCACTTCTTGAAGATTGTACGCAAAGTGTAGAAAATGTTGAAAAAGAAATAGAGTCAATGACTCTTTCGACACTTCTTTCGGGCGAGTTTGACTCAAACAACGCTTTGCTCACTTTCCACGCAGGCGCAGGCGGAACGGAAGCACAGGATTGGGCTGAAATGCTTTTCAGAATGTACACCCGTTGGGGCGAAAGACACAACTACAAAGTATCTACACTCGACTATCTTGACGGCGATGTTGCAGGACTTAAAAGCGCTACAATTCTCATTGAGGGCGAAAACGCTTACGGTTACTTAAAGGGCGAAATGGGTATCCATCGTCTTGTCAGAGTTTCTCCGTTCGACTCATCGGGCAGAAGACACACCTCTTTTGCTTCTCTCGAAGTAATGCCTGAAATTGATGAAGATGTCAATGTTGAAATTCGTGAAGAAGATATTAAAATGGATGTTTACAGAGCAAGCGGTGCAGGCGGACAAAAGGTAAACAAAACCTCATCTGCCGTTCGTTTGACGCACTTGCCGACAGGTATTGTCGTAACTTGCCAAATCGAACGCAGTCAGCACCAAAACCGTGAAGTTGCAATGCGTATGCTCAAATCGAAACTTGTAGAAATCAAGGAAAGAGAAAACCTTGAAAGAATAGAAGACATAAAGGGCGAACAGCGTGAAATCGCTTGGGGTTCTCAAATTCGCTCCTATGTATTTATGCCTTATACAATGGTTAAAGACCACCGTACAAACTTTGAAATGGGAAATATCAACTCCGTTATGGACGGCGATATTGACGGTTTCATCAACGCTTACTTAAAACTTAAAAGTATAGAAGCAAACGAAAAAGGATAATAAAAATGGATTTTGCAATTCTTGATATTACAACGCCTCTCGGTTTCGGACTCCGTCTTTTAGTTGCTATTGTTTTAGGACTTATCATCGGACTTGAAAGACAATGGACAAACCATCAGGCAGGAATACTTACAAATGTCATTGTTTGTGTAGGCGCATTTGCCTACTCGGGTTTTTCTTACCTTGTAAACCCCGAAACAAGCGATGTTACCCGTATTGCGTCAAATGTAGTTACGGGTATCGGCTTTTTGGGTGCCGGTGTAATATTGAGAGACGGCACAAACATTCGAGGATTGAATACTGCGGCAACCGTCTGGGCAAGCGGTGCAGTCGGAATTTTGTGTTGTGTTGACAATCTTCTTTACGCAGTAATTGTTGCCGTTTCCATTGTTATTATGCACCTTTTACTCCACCCTCTTTCTTCTTTTGTAAACAAAAAACGCAAACCACGACACAGCAAACACAGGGACAAAGCCCGTGAACACGAACGAATGAAAGAAAAAGAGTTGGAAATAGACAGCGACGAATTGTAAAACATCTAATTGTAAAAACCTAAATAAAATAATATAAAAATAATTAAAAAACAATAATTTTCAAACGCTTAAGTCATATAATTCAATATGATTTAAGCGTTTTTATTTTGCCTCAGCACCTGTTTTTTCATTTTTAAAAAATTTTTCAAATAAACTTTTTTCAAAACATTTTAATTTTTTCCACTAATCAAAAAAAGGTTTTGGCAAAAAATAATTCAAGGCAGAAACTTTTTTAAGAGGAGGATAAAAATGAAAAAAGCAATAGCACTGTTGTTTGCGATTTCAATATTTTTAACATCTTGCTCGGCAGGAAACGATGAGCCGAAAGAAACGACGCAGACAACACAGGCACAAATCACAACAGAAAACGAACCGACTTCTCCCGACTTCACTACAAAACCGAGTGCCGACAATATGACGGCAAATTTCGGGGAATATTCAAGAGAAAAAGTGATATGGGGACCGGGAAATGTAATCGAACATGAAAGACCGTCAGCACCTGTCGAACTCGACGAAAAATACAGAGAACTTGACGGCAACTTTATTTTGGAAGATGAAAAAACAGTATGCCTTACTTTTGACGAGGGCTATGAAAACGGTTTTACACCCAAAATCCTTGATACTCTCAAAGAAAAAAATGTAAAAGCAATTTTCTTTGTAACCTATGACTTTGCAAAAGACAATCCCGAAATAATCAAGCGAATGATAGACGAGGGACACACTGTCGGCAACCACACTTACAGACACTACACTATGGACGAAGTTGAACTTTCCGTTGCAGAAGAAGAAATATCGTATCTTCACAACTATATGAAAGAAAAGCACAATTATGAAATGAAATATTTTCGCTTTCCGAAAGGAGAATTTTCCGAACAAACGCTGTATTTAGCAAAGACTATGGGATACAAAAGTGTTTTTTGGTCATTTGCGTACGCCGATTGGGATACCGAAAATCAACCGAGTGAAAAAACTGCTCTCGATTCTATAATGTCATCTCTGCACAACGGAGAAATAATTTTGCTCCACGCCGTTTCATCGGCCAATGCAAATGTTTTGCCAAGCGTAATTGATGAAATTCACAAGCAAGGCTACAATTTCACAACGAATATTTAAAACCGAAAAAATATTCTAATTAAATCAAGCGATTTTTCAAATTTTGATTAATCGCTTTTTTATTTTTATCTTAAATTACAATTTTAACCTTATTAAAAATAAAAATTTTGAAACAATCCCTTTAATCAATCATTTTTTTATGGTATAATTCAAGCGGAATATTTTGCAAAAAAATTTCAAGAGAAAGGGAGTTTGAGTATGAAAATTTTTTTAGCAATTATTTTAATTATTGCTTTGGCAATCATAATCACTGCAATTAAAGCAGCATTTTTCAAAGAAGATATGCCAAAAAGTGAAAAATCGGAAAAAGAAAATGTCAATGTAAAAAGGTGTGCAAAGCATCTTTCTCAGGCAATTCAAATCAAAACAATTTCATGTGCAGATGAAACTAAAACAGACTGGACAGAATTTGAAAAGTTTCATGAATTTCTTGAAAAGTCGTTTCCGCTCATTTCAAAAAACTTAAAATGCACAAAAGTTTCAAAAGCCTCTTTGTTATACGAATGGACAGGTACAGGCTCAAAAGAACTGCCGATAGCTTTTCTTGCACACATGGATGTTGTACCTGTTTCAAGGGGAACTGAAAACGACTGGAAGCATCCCGCTTTTGACGGATATAACGACGGCGAATTTATATGGGGCAGAGGTGCTCTCGATATGAAAAACCATCTTATATGCCTTATGGAAAGCGTTGAAACACTGCTCGAAGAAGGCTACACTCCGACAAGAACAGTTTATCTTTGTTTAGGGCACAACGAAGAAATAGTTGCAGGCGAAAATTCAGGTGCAGACGAACTTATGAAAGAATTAAAATCAAGAGGCGTTCGTCTTGACAGTGTTATTGATGAAGGTGGTGCAATGCTTCCTGCATCAGTCAAAGGAATTCTTGACGCAAACCTTGCAGGAATAGGTGTTGCCGAAAAAGGATATGCCGACTTCAAACTCACACTGAATGCAAAGGGAGGACATTCTTCCCAACCTCCGAAGCACACTGCAATCGGAGAACTTTCAAAAGCAGTTTGCCGACTTGAAAATCATCAATTCAAGGCAAAAATGCTTCCGTTTGTTAAAAACTTATTTGTTTTAATGGGCAAAAGAATGACCTATAAGGGCAGATTTATTCTTTGTAACCACGCAATATTAAGACCTTTAATTTTAAAAATTATGACAAAAATTCCTCCTGCCGCTTCACTTGTAAGAACAACAACGGGCGTAACAATGGCAGAAGGTTCGCCTGCCGCAAATGTTTTGCCGCAAAAAGCAAGCGTTACGGTAAATTTCAGAATTATGCCGGGCGAAACGATTGAAACGACAAAAGAACATATCAGAAAAGTTATCAAAAACGACAAAATAGAAATTGAGTACATTAAAGGCAAAGAGCCTTCAAAAATTTCTCCCGATGATACAAGAGCATTTAATACGCTGAAAAAACTCACGGTTGAACTTGACAACAAAAACATAGTTGTTCCGTATCTTGTAATGGGAGGAACAGACGCCTACCACTACGAGCCTATATGCGACAATATTTACCGTTTTGCACCTTTTACCGTTTCATCGGAATTGTTGCTTACAACCCATTCTACAAACGAGCGTTGTCCGATAGCACAACTTGAACAAGGCGTTTCATTCTTCAAAAAATACATTAAAGAAATGAACAAATAAATAAAAAAACAAATGAAATGAAAGATTAAATCAAGGGGAAATGATATGGATTTCAAAACAAGCACATTTATGTATGCGCTCGGAGGTCTTGTTGCTCTTTTTGTAATCGCTCAATCTCTGTTTTTTCTTATACGAGCTTACAGACAGGGCAAAAAAATAGGGCTTTCCGAAAAAACAATGAAAAAAACAATCGCATCAAGTTCACTCTTTTCAATAGCACCGTCAATAGCAATCCTCGCCACAATCTTAACTCTTTCGGGTGCACTCGGAATAGTTTTGCCGTGGATAAGATTGACTGTTATAGGAAATATTACATATGAAGTACCTGCCGCAGAAAGTGCGCTTGAAGCACTCGGAATAGTCGGTGGTCTTTCGGCAGATGTAACTGATAAAACTGCTTTTTCGGCTGCCGCATGGGTAATGACTCTCGGTTCGGTAATGCCTCTTGTAATAGTACCGTTTGCCGTAAAATTCATTCAAAAGAAAATAGGAAAAGCAGTTCACAAAAACGGTGCGTGGGCTGACGCAATGAGCAGTGCGGCATTTGTCGGACTTATCTCGGCATTTGTCGGCAGAGCGATTTTAGGCTCCGGAGATGCAAATACACTCGGCGACGGTGCAGGTGTGATGAGCGTCATAGCACTTGTAACCTCAATGATTTTTATGTATATTTTTATGAAAATCACTCAAAAGAAAAATGTTGCGTGGCTTGAAACATTTGCAATGCCTTTAAGTCTTTTTATTGCGCTTGCAGTCGTAATTCTTTTCAACGAAGTTTTACCGCCGACAATAGCAAACTTTGAATGGAGGGGTTAAATGGAACAGTTTAATAATAAAACTCACATTTACGGCAGATTTTGGATAATCACGGCACTTGTCGGTTTCATTATGATTCCTCTTGCAATTTCTGCACATTTTGACGCTTTCCCGTCTGCCTCTGCCGTCTTTAAAGGATTGGCACCGATTGCCCTTTTATTCTACCCGACTGCCGTTATCGAAGTTGTTACATATACTCCTCTTTTAGGCTCGGGTGCAACATATTTAAGTTTTGTTACGGGAAATATCACAAACTTAAAACTGCCGTGCGCTCTTTCTGCAATGGACAGTGCAAATGTGCGTGCAAACAGCGACGAGGGAGAAATTCTTTCTACGATAGCAGTTGCAACATCGTCAATAGTAACAACCATCATTTTGGCACTCGGAGTTTTGCTTTTTTCTCCCATTCTTCCCTATCTTACAGACGAATCATCTCCGTTTGCCGCAGCTTTCAGACAGGTTGTTCCCGCACTTTTCGGTGCCCTTGCAATGAGTTATATCGCAAAAAATTACAAAATAAGCATTGCCCCTATCGGAGCAGTTCTCATCTGTCTTGCAATCAACGGAAAAATGTCAATCGGTGTTTTGATTATTGTTGCCGTTGCCGTTGCTTTACTTGCGACACACATTATGTTCAAAAAAGGAATAATCAAATAAATTCAAACGCTCTTACTCTGCACGGTGAAATCTGTGCAGAGTTTTTTATTTTCACATATATTTCAGTACAATTTTAAGAATACTTATTAATTTTTTATGTGATTAAAAAATATAATTTGTTAAATTTTATATTTTTTTGTTTTTTTCTTGTTTAATGTATTTTATTATTATATAATAACATTGCTGAATTAAAAAATATGTTTTTTATAAATACACAAATACAAACGATGAAAGCGAGCGAACAAAATGTTTACAAGAGACCTTGGAATAGATTTGGGAACAGCAAGCACGCTTATGTGCAATAAAAGAGGAGATATTGTTATCGACGAGCCGTCGGTTGTCGCAGTAGATGTAAAATCAAAGCGTGTTCTTGCAGTCGGAAATGTTGCAAAAAATATGATAGGAAGAACTCCCGGCTCAATTATTGCAGTAAGACCTCTTAAAAGCGGTGTTATCGCCGACTTTGATATGACTACCGATATGCTCCGTGATTTTATGAGCCGTTCGGTTAAGCATTTGCTTTTTACAAAAACACGCATAGTTATCTCCGTACCGTCGGGCGTTACGGAAGTTGAAAGAAAAGCAGTAGAAGACGCCGCAAGAAACGCAGGCGCCCAGGAAGTAGAACTTATAGAAGAAGCAATGGCAGCGGCTATGGGTGCAGGTTTGCCGACAAACGACCCGACAGGCTCTATGGTTGCCGATATTGGCGCAGGCACAACAGACATTGCAGTTATCAGTCTCGGAGGAATTGCGGCATCAAAAAGCGTAAAAGTTGCAGGCGATGCTTTCGACGAAACAATAGTAAACTATTTAAAGAAAAACTACGATATGCTCATAGGCGAAAGAACTGCTGAAGATATAAAACTTAAAATAGGCTCTGTTTACGAATACGGCGGAGAGGGCGCTATGGAAGTTCGAGGCAGAAACTTGAACGACGGTCTTCCGAAAGCAATAGAAATCACTTCAGAAGAAATACGAGAAGTTTTACTTGAACCTGCAACGATAATTACAGACGCAATCAGGGAAACACTTGAAGTTACATTGCCCGAACTTGCAGGGGATATTATTGACAGAGGTATCTATCTCACGGGCGGAAGCTGTCAGTTGAGAGGCCTTGACAAACTCATTGCAGAGCGTGCAAACATTGCAGTGCATATCGCAGAAAATCCGACAAAGTGCGTGGCACTCGGAACATCTATGAAACTTCGCAAAATCAGATAATCACAAACTATAAGAAGGATTGAAATGAAAAACTTTTTAAAAAGTCAAAGATTTAAAATCATAGTTTCCGTCTTGTGTCTTCTTTTGGCAGGTATGCTGCTTGCGGCCATAAACGGAAGCGGCTCAACAGCACAGTCATCTGTTTTAGGCACCGTTTTTTATCCTGCACACTATGTTGCGTCTAAATTATCGGAAGGCATTGACAAAGTATTCAAAAACGCAACAGGAGAAACGGAACATCAAAAAGAAATAAACGAATTACAACTTCAAATATCCGACCTTCAAAGTCAACTTGCAGACTACAATAATATTAAAAGTCAAAACGAACTTTACAAAGAATTTCTTGAAATCAAGGACGAAAACCCTGACTACAAATGGAAAGAATGTACCGTAATTGCAAGGGACAGTGCTGATGTTTACGGCTCTTTCACTCTCAACAAAGGCAGTACGGCAGGCATAAAAAAAGGCGATGCAGTCATTTACGGGAAAAACCTTATAGGTGTCGTTGACAAAGTTTACCCGACTTACAGTGTATGTATCACGATACTTGACCCCGACTTTACCTGTTCTGCCTACGAAATTGTTACAAACGAAACAAGTTATGTTACAGGCACGGCAAGTCTTGCAAAATCGGGGAAAACCAAGTTTGCAAACCTTGACGCAAATTCAAATGTTTCATACGGCTCCATCATCTGCACGGCAGGTATAGGAGAAAGTTTCCCAAAAGGTCTTGTAATAGGCACTGTTTCGGAAACAAAAGACGAAAAAACAGATATTTCAACTTATGCAGTTGTTCAGCCCGGAATAGATATATCATCTGTTTCAAACTGCTTTGTATTGACAGGCTTTTCGCCTGACGGAGAATAACAATGGAACTCAACAAAAAACAAAACACAATTAAATATGTTTTGTACTGCGTTTTAATTCTCTTGGCAGACTTGCTGCAAAATACAGGCGGACTTATAACAACGATTTTTTCTGCGCACTGTTTTTTGCTTATTCCCGTGACAATCACACTTGCAATGAGCGAAGGAGAAAAGGAAGCAACTCTGTTGGGACTTTTCGGCGGACTTTTATGGGATATGGTTTCTGCCGACCATCTCGGTTTTAACAGTATATTTTTAGCCTTGCTCTGCCTTCTTGCCTCATACATTACGGAAAATTTAGTGCGAAATGTATATATAGTAAATCTGCTCGTAAGCGTTGCGGGAGTGTTTATATACTCTGTTTTATATTGGGTTTTATTTGTCGCTTCGACAAAAGATACCGGAAGTTTCGCAACTCTCGGATATTACTATATTCCGTGTGCAATTTACACATCTGTCATCTCGGTTTTGGCAGTATATTTAATCAACCTGATACGAAAAAACTTATTGAAAAATTTAGAAAAAATCGCTTAAGGAGATTTTTTAATGAAACTCAGGCACAAAAGTGCAAGACCTGTCATTGCATTGTTTATGGTTGCACTCGTAGTGTTCGGTTTTGGATTTAAATTGTTTGATATTCAAATCAAAAACCACGACTATTTTGTAAAAAAGAACTCTACAATGCAAACATACACGGTGCAGATACCTGCCGCAAGAGGCGATATTGTTGACAGAAACGGCAACCAACTTGTAACAAACAGACAAGGCAATTCTATCATTTTAGACGCAACCGTTTTTCCGTCAGCAGACGACAACGAAGCACGAAACACCATCATTTTAAATTTAATAAATCTTTTTGAGAAAAACGGCGAGGAGTATGTACAACATCTCCCTCTTCAATCAAATTCAAACGGTCAAATCGGCTTTTTGACAAACGATGACTTGGACGAAAAAGATATTGCGGCTATGAAAAGCGAAAATATGCTTAATCTTCAGCCATACGCAACTGCCCAAAACTGTTTTGATGCAGTAGTCGAAAAATACGGACTTGAAAAATATGACCCGATTACAGCAATCAAAATCGCAAATATCAGATACGAACTCACGCTGATGATGTTTTCCTACAACACACCCGTTACAATAGCGGAAGATGTCAATCAAAACACGGTCGCTGCCGTTAAAGACAACACCGAAATGTACAAAGGAGCAGATGTCAGAACTGTTGCTTACAGAGAATATGTTGACTCAACCATTGCACCTCACATTTTGGGAACTGTCAGAAAAATAAATGCCGAAGAGTATGAAAAATACAAAGACGAAGGATACAAAATCACTGACGAAATCGGCGAATCGGGTATCGAATACGCTATGGAAAAATACCTTCGAGGAACTGACGGAGAAATGACAATCACAAAAAACTCCGACGGAACAATAACGAGAGAAGTAACAAAGCCTCCCATTCAAGGCGATACTGTCGTTTTAACAATAGATATAGGTCTTCAAAAAGTAGCACAGGACAATTTGAAAGCAGTATGCGATGAAGTTGACGCAAATTCAAGTGCAGGTGCAGTTGTTGTGGAAGATGTCAACACAGGCGAATTGCTTGCGGCGGCAAGTTATCCCACTTACGATTTGGCAGACTACTATGAAAAGTACGACCAACTCATTAAAGATAAAAGAAACCCTCTTTGGAGCAGATTTGCACTCGGCACATACGCACCCGGCTCAACTTTTAAGCCCGCCGTTGCCTGTGCAGCACTTGAAGAAGGGGTTATCACAAAAGATACGGAATTCAAGTGTTCCGGTACAATGAAGTTTTATGACCAAACTCTTCAATGTCTTCATCAAAAAGCACACGGCAATGAAAATGTTGCAGAAGCAATTCGTGACTCGTGTAACATATTTTTCTACAAAACAAGTTTGGAAATCGGAATTAATAAAATGAACGAGTACTGCTCAATGCTTGGTTTCGGCGAAAAAACAGGTGTTGAGATACCCGAAAGCAAAGGCGTTCTTGCAGGAAGAACCGAAAGGGAAAACGCAGGCGGCTATTGGAATCTCGGCGACACCGTTCACGCCGCTATCGGTCAGTCGGACAACCTTTTCACACCTTTGCAACTTGCAAACTACTGCTCAACAATAGCAAACGGTGGCACAAGATACGAAGCTCACTTTGTAAAATCCGTCATTTCAAAAAGCAATAATGCCATCTCATACAAAGAGCCGAAAGTTGCCGAAAATACAGGATTTTCAAAAGCCACCCTGTCAACTGTTCAGGGAGGTATGCGTGATGTTGCAAAATCGGGCGCACCGTCAAGAATATTTGACAAACTCAATGTTAATTTGGCCGCAAAAACAGGTACTTCTCAGGTAAAAGTAAAAGGACAAGACAGAAACAACGGTTTTCTTATCACTTACGGTCCTTATGAAAATCCGGAAATCGCCGTTTCTTCCGTTGTCGAACTTGCAGGCTCAGGTACTGAAACTGCCGCTTTAACTTCATCTGTTTACAACTACTACTTTGCAGACAATTCCGATGAAAAAAAAGCAGAAAATACTGCTACTCTTTTGCAGTAAAAACGGTCTTTCTTAAACAAAATATGACTGAAAACTGTAAAAAAAGCATTAAATAAATAAAAAAATTCTAAAATAATTTTGTCTTTTTTCGTTTTTTCTTGCTTTTTTGTTGTATAATATTAAAAATTATGATATTATATTTCAGTAGATATTTGGAAAATATATTAGATATTGAACTCTTGGAGGGAGAAAATAGATATATGAATATAGCACTTATTGCACACGATGCAAAAAAAGAACTTCTTGTTCAGTTCTGTATAGCATACTGCGGTATAATTTCAAGGCACGATGTTTGTGCTACCGGCACGACGGGTAAACTTGTTCAAGACGCAACAGGTTTGAAAATCAACTGTTTTTTAAGCGGTGCACAAGGCGGCGGCCAGCAAATTGCAAGCCGAATTGCCTGCAACGAAATAGATATTTTGATATTTTTCAGGGACCCGCTTTCTCCGAAACCTCACGAACCGAGCGACAACGACCTTTTAAGACTTTGTGATGTTCACAATATTCCTTTTGCAACAAATATTGCAACTGCTGAGGCTTTAATTCACGGTATCGAGCGAGGAGATTTCGATTGGCGTGAAATTGTAAACCCTAAATACAATAATTAATGCACTCGGGTGGGTTTTTCCTGCCCGTAGTTTTTTGATTGGAGAGTTTTTATGGCACTTATAACAAAAGCTATTAAAGGCACAAAAGATGTTTTGCCTTCTCAAGTACATAAATATCAATATGTAGAGTCTAAAATGATAGAAATTGCAGGAAACTTCGGTTTTAAAGAAATCAGAACTCCTGTTTTTGAACATACAGAACTTTTTGAGCGTGGAGTCGGAGATACTACCGATGTTGTACAAAAAGAGATGTACACATTTGACGATAAGGGTGGCAGGTCTATAACTTTGCGTCCCGAAGGTACGGCAGGCGCTGCAAGAGCATTTCTTGAAAACGGTCTTGCAAACGAGGCATTGCCGCAAAAAGTTTGCTACTGCATTTCTTGTTACAGATACGAAAAACCGCAGGCAGGCAGACTTCGTGAATTTCACCAGTTCGGTGTAGAGTGTTTCGGCACTCAAAGTCCTATGGCTGACGCTGAACTTATAGCACTTGCAGACTCTATTTTCAAATCATTGGGAATTAAAGATTTAAGTTTGCAAATCAACTCAATCGGCTGTCCTAAATGCCGTGCAAAGTACCACGAAGCACTAAAAAAATATTTTACGGACAGAAAAGAAGAACTTTGCGACACCTGCAAAGGCAGACTTGACAAAAATCCGATGCGTATTCTCGACTGTAAAAGTCCTGTTTGTGCCGATATTGCAAAAGACGCACCCGTAATGATTGACTATCTTTGCGATGAATGTAAAGAACACTTTGAACTTGTTAAAAAGTTTTTGAATGCTCAAAACATAGATTTTGAAGTAAATACAAAAATCGTTCGAGGCCTTGACTATTACACAAAAACCGTATTTGAGTTTGTATCGAACTCAATCGGCGCTCAAGGTACTGTTTGCGGCGGCGGAAGATACGACGGACTTATAGATGAACTCGGCGGCGCTCATACACCGAGTCTTGGCTTTGCACTCGGTATAGAAAGACTTATGCTTCTTATGGAAAGTGAAAACTGCGATTTTCCCGAAGCAGAAGTACCCGACCTTTTCATAGTAACAATGGGAGAAAAAGCACAACTCAAAGCAATAGAAATTGCAAAAGATATGCGTGACGAAGGATTCAGCGTTGTCTATGATTTAAACGGCCGTTCTTTGAGAGCACAGATGAAATATGCTGACAAACTCGGTGCCAAATTCAACATTGTGCTTGGCGACAATGAAATTGAAAACAAAATTGTATCTTTGAAAAATATGCAAAACGGCGAATCGCAAGACATATCGCTTGAAACTTTCGTTTCGGGATTTTATAATTTTTCACTTTCGGAAGAATTGAAAAATATTGAAATCGGCGGAGAAGAACTCGACTTTGCATCACTTTTCGGATTGGAGAATAAAGAATGAAAGAAACTATAAAAGGGCTTAAAAGAACAAATTACTGTGGAGAGTTGCGACTTTCCGACGCAGGTAAAACAGTTACACTTTTCGGTTGGGCTCAAAGACAAAGAGACCTCGGCAACCTCATTTTCATCGACTTGCGTGACAGAACAGGTATAGTTCAACTTTCTTTTACAGATGCAACAGACAAAGAAGTTTTCAAAAAGGCACAAAGTGTAAGAAGTGAATTTGTCGTTGCCGCAGTCGGCGAAGTGCGTGAAAGAGAAAGCAAAAACAAAGATATTCCGACAGGCGAAATAGAAGTTGCCGTTACTGAATTCAGAATTATCAGCAAGGCTCAAACACCGCCTTTTGAAATTACGAACTCGGAAAAAGTAGGCGATGAAACTACTTTGAAATACAGATACTTAAATCTTCGCAATCAAAAACTCACTCAAAATATTTTAATGCGTCATAAAATTGCTCAAATTGCAAGAGAATATTTTTACGCAAATGATTTTATAGAGATAGAAACACCAATGCTCATCAAATCAACTCCTGAAGGTGCAAGAGACTATGTTGTGCCGTCAAGAGTTCACAACGGCAAATTTTACGCTTTGCCTCAAAGTCCGCAAATTTACAAGCAACTTTGTATGGTTGCAGGCTTTGACAGATATATTCAGCTTGCCCGTTGTTTCAGAGATGAAGACTTGAGAGCAGACCGTCAACCCGAATTCACTCAAATCGACCTTGAAATGTCTTTTGTTGATACAGACGATATTATGGATATGGCAGAAGGCTTCATCAAAAAATTGATGAAAGAAACAATAGATGTTGACATTGACGCTCCTTTGCCGAGAATGACATTTGCAACAGCAATGGAAAAGTACGGCTCGGACAAGCCCGATACAAGATTTGATATGCTCATTGAAGATATTACTGAGTGGGCAAAAACTACTGACTTTGTTGTTTTTCAAAACGCAATCAATGACGGCGGAAGCGTTAAAGCAATAGTTGCCAAAAACTCTGCAAGCGTATATACAAGAAAGAAAATCGACAAACTCACAGAACACGCAAAAGGTATAGGTGCAAAAGGCTTGGCATATATTCGCTGGGTAGATGAAAAACCAAACTGCTCATTTGCAAAGTTCTTGCAGGAAAGTCAGCTTGAAACACTTATTCAGCAATTAAATGTTGAAAAAGGCGACTGTGTTTTCATTGTTTCCGATAAAACAAGCAAGGCACTTTCAATTCTCGGCTCACTCCGTCTTATCGCAGCAAAAGAACTTGACATTATCCCCGAAAACAAATGGAACTATTTGTGGATTACTGAAATGCCTTTCTTTGAGTATGATGAAGAAAGCGGAGAGTGGATTGCAATGCACCACCCATTTACTATGCCACTTGAAGAATGTATAGAGTATCTTGACACTGACAAAGCAAAAGTCAGAGCACAGGCTTTCGACCTTGTTCTTAACGGAACGGAACTTTCATCGGGCTCAATGCGTATCACAGACTGTGAACTTCAGACAAAAATGTTTGAACTTTTAGGTATGTCACAGGAAGAAATAGACGCAAAATTCGGCTTCCTTGTAGAAGCATACCACTACGCTTCCCCTCCGCACGGTGGTATGGGTATCGGTCTTGACCGTCTTGCAATGCTTATCTGCGGTGCAGACAGTCTGCGTGATGTTACTGCTTTCCCGAAAGTTCAAAATGCAAGCGAACTTATGAGCAGTTGTCCGTCAGAAATTGACAAAATCCAACTTGACGAACTCGGAATTGATTTACTCAGTAAAAATGAAGAATGAGAAAAGAGGGTAACCTTGTCTTACAATTTTTTCGCAATGATTAACCGAATGAAGTATATTGACCGTTGGGCTTTGATGCGAAACGCAGATACGGAAAATATCTGTGAACACAGCCATCAGGTTGCAGTCATTTCACATGCACTTTCCTTAATCGGAAATAAAAAATTCGGCAAAAAATATAACGCCGAGCGAATTTGCTTGCTGGCACTTTATCACGACGCTACCGAAGTTATTACGGGCGATATGCCTACGCCTGTAAAATATTTTAATGATGATATTAAAACGGCGTACAAAAATATTGAAAAAACTGCGTCTGAAAGACTTTTGGATATGCTTCCGCAGGAATTTAAAGAGGACTATGAGCCATTCTTTTCAAAGCAAGAAGGCGACCTTGAACTGTGGAAACTTGTAAAAGCGGCGGATAAACTCAGTGCATTGATAAAATGTATTGAAGAAACACGGGCAGGAAACAAAGAGTTTGAAAAAGCACTTGCTTCCCAGCGAAAACTGATAGATGAAATAGACTTGCCCGAAGTTGAATATTTCACGGAAAACTTTTTACCGTCATTTGAACTGACGCTCGACGAACATACGAAATCTTAACAAAAAAGCCTCTCTGTTACAGAGAGGCTTTTTTGTTTGTATATTCTGTTTATTTCAACAAATCTTTTTTGATTTTGTCGAACTCTTCCTGTGTGATTGCATTGTCATCAAGAAGTTTTTTGTAAGTTACCAATTTTTCGATTTTCTTTGCATTGTCTTCAGGTTCTTGTTTAGGATTTGCATTGATATTTGCATACGGCATTTGATAATATGCAGGTTTTTTGGCTTTATTTATCGTTTCTGAAATATTTATGGCTATAAATATCAAAGATACAAAATAAATTGCAAAACAAAAAACTATGTCGTACATTGACTGTGTGATACATACTAATACCATAGTAAGCAAAATAAGAGCACTTAATATCGTCAGTATTAAAAGCAAAATTCTCACGCCATTGTTTTCCTTTAATGCTTTTGTCAAATTGTAAACCGTCAATAATATAAATTGCAAAAGCAATATTAGGCTTGTCACTACAGAGAACAAAAATACCATATCATTGCTTAAATTGTTTTTTATTGCAATAAAGAAATTAAAAATAGTCGGTGCACTTATAAAAAATATCGGAATTAAAATACTTTTTCTAAACTTATATTTAACATTAAAAGCATTGAATGAATGAAAAAACATAATAAACATTGAAAAAATATAAAATACTATTCTAAATAAATTTCGGCTCATCAATAATGAATCTTCGAGTGTAGATGTTATAACAAAACTTAATAAATTCAATAAAGAAATTATTGCCAAAATATTCAATATAAAATTCATATATTGACTAATCTTTTTATTATTTATCATTTTACTGTCCTTTCTCCAACAATTCTTTCTTTTTTTGTTCGTATTCATCTTCAGTTATTACACCAGCGTCTAATAATTGCTTGTATTTCAATATATACTCCGATGTATTTAACTTTGGATTGTTAGTTTGCTGATTAGCATAACTATCCATATTGGTTTGTAATTGAAACTTTTCCATGAATATTTCAAAATTCTTTTTCTTTGCTCTGTCAAACGCAGTAACACAATCTATGAGCGACCAAATACCGAGTCCGCCAAATGTAAGAACTTTAAACACACCGTTTACATTGTCTCCTAAAATAAATCTGTCAACTGCCAATCCGCCGAAAAGTATAGCCATAATCAAAACAAGCGTGGGGTCCTTGTATTCGGCAGAAGTTACAAGCACGATATCGTTGTTGATTTGAGAATCTGAAAGCATATTCACAATTTGAGGTATTTGATTTGCGTTGAAATATTTTTGGTTGTTTGATAAAAAATACTGTATTTCCTGTTGAGTCATAGTTTTAAATTCCTTTCATTTTAAGCCTGATTTTTATCTGTTTGAGGATAATAATTGTATTCTTCCTTTTTTAAAATATCTGAATTGAAATCTGAATTGAAATAAGTTTTATATATTCTATTTATCTCTCCGTTTTTAATATCAATAGTTAATTCATCATCTCCGTTAACTTCACTAATATAGAATAAATAGTCAAGTTTATTGTCAAAAACATTTTCACTTTTGATAAATCTTACTCTCGCAGAAATTTTATAAGATTCTGCAGGTTTAGTTCTAAAATCGTGATACTTCTTTTGCACAACAGAAACATTACCGTCTTCATCAGCAGAAAGTTCCATTACAATTTTGTCATATCGTTCATAATAATAATCTTCATAATAATCTTCTGAAATAAAAGTAGTGTTCCCAATCATATTTGCCACCTCTTTTATTTTTTGATTAACATTTATTTCTAAAATTCCAAATGCAGTAACAAAAATAATTGCTAATAAAAGCAATATAGAAATTGACAAAAAATATATTTTTTGCTTTATACTCATATTTTTCAAACTTTTTTTCATAATTAATAAACTCATCCTTTCAAAGTTTTTTGATTAAAAAATTAATTATGCCTCCTTTCGACAATTAACTTAAGTAGTTTAATTATACTCAATATTTTGAGTATAGTCAAGAGATTAAGTATGATAATATCTAAATGGTGATATTATTGATTAGTTACAAACCGTTTTACGAAACGCTGTTGAAAAAAGGAATAACCGAATACAATTTAATTT
This sequence comes from uncultured Eubacteriales bacterium, assembly GCA_900540085.1. Lineage (GTDB taxonomy): Bacteria > Bacillota > Clostridia > Oscillospirales > Acutalibacteraceae > Scybalenecus. Next base: position 11,289 of record UQEU01000011.1, on the reverse strand, counting down.
TCAAGCAAGGTTTTTCTGCAAACACGCTTCACCGAATGAAAAAAGGAGAAGCAATCAGCACAAAAACTCTTGACGCACTCTGTTATGCACTTGATTGTGAAATAAGCGACATCATCAAATTTGAAAAAGAATAGCACACAATTCAAAAGAGTAATGAATTGTGTGCTGTTTTTATTTTTATAATTTTACTTCTTCACACTGTCGTCTGTTTTACTTTCATTCTTGTCTTCACTTGGTTTTGCTTTTATTTTTTCACTGTATGCTATATTTTCAACGACCTTTGCCTTTATTTCTACCGTCAAGCCGTTTTCGTTTAATTGAAAATTTGTTTTTTGAGATTTTACTTCTCCGAGTTTTTCAAGTGCTTTTACAAGTTGTTTTTCTTTTTCTTTTCCAAGTTCATAAAGTTCGTCGTCCGTTAAAATTTTTTCTGTTTTTTCATAGACCTCTATTGTTTTTGTTTTGATACCGATGGGAAGTTCTTTTTTGTTCAATTTCAGTTTTTCTGTTTTCTCGCTCTCTTTACTGTTGGGCTCTTTTTTTACGAAATTTAAAGGAATTTCCAAACCGAAAAACAAAAGCGATTTTTCTTTTTTTGTTTTCAGGAGTTTATTTTCTGCCTGTTTTCTTTGAATATTTTGACTGAGTTTTTCATCTACTAAAGCAGTAACAACGCCGTTTGCCGAAACAAAATTGTTTTTCTTGTCGTTTTCTGTCGGATAGATACCCGATATAAGCAAATCGCCCTTTGTAACAACAAAGTTTTTTTGCACGACAGGCTCGCCCCTTATGCAAAGCACATCTACAATTTTTCCGCCTTTTTTTGCTCTGATATTTGATATTTCTTTATTTTGAAGTTTCGGCTCTTTTTTTCTTTCGTGAATTTCTACAACGGCAGTCGTTCCCGAAACATTAATATGTATCCACGAAATGTCGTCAAAGTTCGCCATAGCATTTGTCGAGATTTTATAGTTATCCACATTCTTTTTGAACATTCCCTCTCTGACATTTTGCGTTTCCAAAAAGTCGATGACGCTTTGTTCACTTATCGTTTTACAACCTTTTATCTCTATATTCCAAATAAAAGAAGTTGCAAAAGAAAACATAAAAACGCTGATGACAACACCAATCAACAGACCGTATCTGCCTTTTAAAGAACGAAAAACAAAAGGTCTGCCACGCTTTTTTAAAACCTTAATTTCTCCGCCGCATTCTTTTGCCGCTTTTTTCAAAATCAGATAACTGTCGGCATTTATTTTTGCTTCAATTCCGTTTTCAGTTGCCGAAATATCATAAATAGGAACACCGTTTTTATGGCAAAAATTTAAAAACTTCTCGTTAAATCCACCGTAAAAAAGAAAAACTACATACCCGATAAACCAACGGGTTAATCTAATCATCATACTGCATCGCCTGAAAAATCTATTGTAACAATTATGCCTTCAATTATCGCCATACCCCTTATAAAAGAGGTAATGACAAGGTCTGAACCGTGTATCGTGATTGATTTTTTCCCTAAATTTACTTTTATACTGTCGGGCGTGTATTTTTCTATACACTCAAGTCCTTCTACAACGCACTTTGAACTTCCGCAAACTTCAATATGCGTTTCTTTTTTGAAAGACTCGGCGGGCAACTCCATACTGTTTGCCAAAGTTTCAGTTTTCAATGCTTTGCTTTTCATAAAATCACCTTTTAATTTATATGCTTATATAGGTGATGAAAATGAAAAACAAAAAAGATTTTTTAACGCTTTTTGTAAGTTTTTTTCTTGTTTTAATGCTTATTCTGTTTTCAAGCAAGGCAAAAGCAGGTGCTTTATCGGGCTTTAATCTTGCCGTAAACTCAATAATACCAAGCCTTTTACCCGTTATGATTATTTTTTCAGCCGTTACAAACTCAAGTTGCAACAATTTGATTTCCAAAATGTTTTCAAAAATTACAACAAAAATTTTTAAACTGCCGTCAAGTTGTGCAAGTGCAATCATTTTCGGTCTGATTGGCGGATACCCTACGGGTTGTTTGCTTTGTAAAGAACTTCTCGACAAAAAAGCGATTTCAAAAAATCAAGCACGCAGGATTATGGAATTTAATGTAAACGGCGGTATCGCTTTTACAGTAACTGCTGTCGGAACAGGTCTTTTAAACAACACAAAAGCAGGCTGGATTTTGTTTTTTTCAACAACTGTTTCAGCTTTAATGATTTGCCTTTTCCGTGCCATTTTTTACAAAAAAGAAAAAATTGAAAATTTGAATACCGTCTGCAATACGGATTTTTCAACCGCAATTCAAACAGGCTGCAAAAATTCTGTTTCTGCAACACTGAATATGACGGCGTTCATTATGCTTTTTTCTGCATTTATGAACATTTTCGACATTCCTAAAAACATTTTACCTTTGCTTGAAATTACAAACGGATTGTTCAGTTTAAAAGAAATTCGCTTGGAATATATGGCTTTTTTCCTTGCATTCGGCGGTTTTTGTATTCATCTTCAACTTTATCCCATCATCTGCGAATTTAAAATGAAGTATGCAAGATTTTTGCTTTTCAGAGTTATTCACGCCTTTTTATCGTTTTTCGTCTGCAAACTCCTATTGCTCGCCTTTCCTGTTTGCAAAAGCGTTTTTTCAAACATCTCTCAAACAACTGCCGAGCCGTTTACCGTAAACGCAGCATTTTGTTTTTTAATGATTTTCGGCTGCATTGTTTTCATTTTTGACTTAAAAAACAAAAAACATATAATCGGCTGAGAATTTTCAAACTGTTTCAATTAAATACCCTGCTTAAAAGAATATCATTTTTACTTTCTAATCTAAAACTGATATTCATAAGGTGTTACGGCAATCTTCATACATCCGTCTTTCTTTTCTTCAAAAATCTTATACCCTTTTTCAATATTATTTAGATTTACCGAATGTGTAATAAGAAAATCCGTATTTATTTTTCCGTTGGCAAGATATTGTAAAATTTCATCACAATATGCCGAATCTACACCGCCTGTTTTAAAAATCAAATTCTTACCGTACATTTGATTAAGCGGCAATGACAAGGGCTTTTCATACATTGCAACGACTGCTACAATCGCATTTGCCCGTGCTATTTGCCATGACATTTTAAATGTTTCATCATTTCCTGCTGCTTCTATAACTGCGTCTGCACCTCGCATTTTTGTTAAATTCAGCACACTTTGAATAACATCCTGTTTTGAAGAATCAATATAATTGTCGGCAACATTATTTTTTTCGGCGAATTTTAATCTTTCACTGTCTATATCTATAATTATTACTTTTTCGGCGCCAAGCAATTTTGCACACATTGCAGAACAAATTCCGACAGGCCCGCTTCCAATTACTGCAACGGTATATCCTTTTTTTATTTCACAAAGTTGTGCTCCGAAATATCCGCTTGCAAGAATATCGCCCGTAAACAATGCTGATTTATCACTTAAATTGTTCGGTATTTTATACAAACTCGAGTCGGCATACGGCACTCTTACATACTCTGCCTGACAACCGTCAATCGTACATCCAAGCTGCCAACCGCCATTTTCACAATTATTAACAAAATTATGTTGACAATACCAACATTTCCCGCAATTTGTTACGCAATTTGCCGAAACTCTGTCGCCAACCTTTATGTGTTTTACATTTTTTCCCGTCTTTGTTACAACTCCGACAAATTCGTGACCAAGAACGATATTTGATTTTGCTTTTTGAACAAATCCGTGAACAATATGCAAATCGCTTGTACAAATTGTACTCAATGTAACTTTTACAATAGCATCATTTTCATCTTTCAGAATAGGAATATTCCTTTCTTGAAGTTCTGTCGTACCGTTACCTAAAAATACAAGAGCTTTCATTTTTTCCATATTTTCTACTCCCTGTCTTATCATTTATTTTAATTTTAAATTATATATTTTAAAAATGCAAATATAATTTCCGTCATTCTATACAATACCAAAGATAAAATTTTTTATATTTAAAAACGAGTACGGCCAATCATCATTAAAAACCGTTCAAAACTTTGTTAAAGTTTTATTTATCGTCAAATATATTGTTTTTTTTCTCAAAATCCGTTACAATAATAAAGTTGAAAATAATTAATATTAAAAGGCTTTAAAGATGAAAAAATGGGTAAAAGTCGTTTTGCCGATTGTTTTTATCATAGTTTTGATTGTCGTTGCCGCAGATTTTATGTCGGACAAAAACAAACTCTATGAAAAAAATTCAACGGCAATGGGTACTGTAATCAACCAAAAAATTTACGGAAAAGACGCAGAAAAGTCAGCACGGGAAATCAACGATATGCTGACAGACTTGGACTGCAATGTTTTCTCTTCAAAGGTAAAATCAAGTCTTACATACAAATTAAACGGAAATAAAATTCTTGAAACGGACAACGAAGATTTTTTAAATCTTACAAATATGTCGCTTGATTTTTCAAAAAACTGCAACGGTGCATACGATATAACTATGGGCGAACTCAGTTTGATGTGGGGTATCGGCACCGAAAAAGAAAGAATACCGTCGGAAAAAGAAATAAACACGGCACTGAAAAATGTCGGATATGAAAAAATCACCGTCGATAACTCCCTTATTAAAATCGGTGAAAATCAAATTGTTGACTTCGGTGCATCGGCAAAAGGCTACGGTGCTGACAAAGCGAAAGAAATTTTGCAGAAAAACAACATTAAAAAGGCGACTGTTTCTGTCGGAGGAAGTATCTTGGTTTACGGTGCAAGTGAAAAAGAGCCGTTTAAAATAGGTATCAAAAATCCTTTTGAAAAAGAGACAAAAATTATCGCAACGCTTGAACTTTTTGATTGCTTCGTTTCAACTTCGGGAAACTACGAAAGGTACTTTGAAAAAGACGGAGTACGATACCACCATATACTCAACTCCAAAACAGGTTATCCTGCAAAAAGCGAGTTTGCAAGCGTTACGGTTGTTGCAAACAACGGTGCTTTGAGCGATATGCTTTCCACTGCTTGCTATATTTTAGATTTTCAAAGCAGTTTGAAACTTTTGGAAAAATATGACGCACAAGCCGTTTTCATTTTTAATGACGGTTCTATAAAAATAACAAACGGTTTGAAAAACAAATTCCACAGTGATGAAAAGGATTTTGAGACAGTTAAATGAAATTATTTAAAAAAGCCGACTTGATACTTATTGCGTGCATACTTTTTGTTTGTCTTTTACTTTTTATTCCGAAATTTTTTGACAAAGGCGATAAAAAAACGGGACAAATTTATATCGACGGCGAAGTTGTTGCAGAATATGACCTTGCTTCTGTCGAAGAAGAAACATATTTTTCAACAGACACAACCCCCAACTGTAAAATCAAAATTTCAAAAGGTGAAATGAAATTTGTTGAAGCCGAGTGCAAAGACAAGTTATGCATCAGCAGCGGTGCAGTTAAACGAAACGGCGACACTGCTGCCTGTCTGCCTGCAAAAGTTGTAATTGCCGTAAAAAGCGAAAATAACGACATTCAACAAATAGCATACTGAATATAACAAAATGAAAAACAATTCTATTTTTACAAAAAAAATTGCATTAATGGGAATTTTGTGTGCTTTGGCACTTTCGCTTTCCTTTTTGGAAAATCTCATTCCCCCTCTGCCGTTTGTTCCACCCGGTGCAAAACCAGGTTTTTCAAACATTGCAACAATGTTTTCTTTAAGCGAACTCGGTTTTGGATACGGAATTGTAATTACACTTTGCAAAGCAATATTTTCAGGCATAACAAGAGGATTTGTTGCTTTCGCTACGAGTTTGTTCGGCGGAGTTTTAAGTACAATAGTTGCTTTTTGTCTGTTCAAATGGAAGAAAAATCCTTTCGGCTATGTCGGGATAGGCATAGTGAGTGCCGTTTTTCACAATATCGGTCAACTTTTGGCAGTAATGATTTTCACACAGACTTCTGCCGTAATCGGATATCTCCCCGTTCTGATTGTTTTTGCAATTTTGACAGGCTTTGTTACAGGCACTGTACTGAAAGTTATTTTGCCTATCGTAAAAAAGCGATTTAAACTGTATAAATAATTGATATATTTTTTGATATATTACTTTTTATAATTTTACACAAATAATTTTAATTTTTTAAAAATCTCAAAGATTTTTATTTTTAAAAATTATCGGAGGTTACTATGAGCCAAACAAAACAAGGCGGAATATTAAAACCGTTCGCCAAAAGCAAGGGAGGAGCAAATGTTCCTCACCGAAAAAACACTGCCGATATGGAAGTGAAAAGAATTTCCCCTCCTGCTACAGTTGTATTGCCTATGCAGCAACACATAGGCGCTCCGTGTATTCCCACCGTTAAAGTTGGAGAATATGTGTATGTCGGACAGGTTATAGGCAACAGCGACGCCTATGTAAGCACACCTATCCACGCAACAGTGTCGGGCAAAGTAAAATCTGTCAGTGACTTTAAATTGACAAACGGCAATCTTACAAAAGCAATCACAATCGAGTCTGACGGTAAGATGGAACTCTATCCTGACCTTCAGCCACCTGAAGTTGAAACAAGAGAAGACTTTTTAAAAGCAGTCAGAAATTCAGGCTTGGTAGGTCTCGGCGGTGCAGGCTTCCCCACTCATGTAAAACTTGCATTTGACCCAAATAAAGATATAGACACTTTAATAGTAAATGCTGCAGAATGTGAGCCATACATAACGGTTGACTACCGTGAATGTCTTGACAACTCATACGACATTTTAAACGGCGTATATTTTTTACATAAATTTTTAGGATTTAAAAGGGTAATTATTGCAGTAGAGGACAATAAACCTGAAGCAATTAAAATTTTAAAACGAATAGCCGACAACGAAATGGACAAATTTGACCAAGTCAGACTTATGACTTTGAAGTCAAAGTACCCTCAAGGTGCTGAAAAGGTACTTGTCTATTCTGCAACAGGAAGAAAAATTCCGCCCGGAAAATTACCGGCAGATGTCGGTTGTGTCGTAATGAATGTCGGAAGTGTTGCTTTTCTTGCACGATATATCAAAACAGGAAAACCGCTCGTAAGCCGTTCTATTACGGTTGACGGCTCGGCAGTTAAAAATCCGCAAAACCTTCGTGTTCCGATAGGTACAAAAATTCAGGATATTATTGAATATTGCGGAGGTTACAACTGCGATGTTTACAAACTTATGTACGGCGGACCTATGATGGGCATTTCTGTTTACAGCGACGAACTTCCTATTTTGAAAAACAACAACGCAATTCTTTGTTTCAGCGAAAAAGACCTGCCTGAAAAGAAACAGCGTGATTGTATTCGCTGCGGCAGGTGTGTTCAGGCTTGCCCTATGAACCTTATGCCCGAGCGTTTGGATAAACTTGTAAAGACAAAAGATATTGACGGCTTGATAAATAACGGAATTAATGTCTGTATGGAATGCGGAAGTTGTGCTTATGTATGTCCGTCAAACAGACCTCTTGTTCACTCATTTAAACTCGGTAAAGTTTTAGTAAAAGAAGCGGAGGCTAAAAAATAATGGAAAATAAAGAAAAGAAATTTACTGTCAGCACTTCGCCCCACTTTCGTTCAAAAGACTCAACGACGGGCATAATGCTGAATGTTATAATTGCACTTTTACCTGCACTTATTGCCTCTGTTTTCATCTTTGGATTCAGGTCTTTGACGGTAACTGCCGTAGCAGTTGCGTCTTGTGTATTTTTTGAATACATTTCAAGAAAAATTATGAAAAGAGAAAACACAATCAGTGATTTAAGTGCAGTAGTTACAGGTATGCTTTTGGCATTCAACTTGCCTGCCTCAATGCCTCTTTGGATGGTTGTAATCGGAAGTGCGGTTGCAATCATAGTTGTAAAACAATTTTTCGGAGGAATAGGTCAAAACTTTGTAAACCCTGCTTTAGTAGGAAGAATTGTACTTATGGCGTCTTTCCCAACAGCTATTTCTTCTTGGGTAAGTCCGTCAAAAGCAGACGCAGTTACATCTGCTACTCCTCTTGTTCCTCTCGGTAAAATGTTTACAGACGGCAACATTTCAAATGACATTTTGGCAAATACAGATAATTTGCCGAGTCTTCTTGATATGTTTATAGGTCAAAGACAGGGTTGTCTCGGCGAAGTTTGTGCCGTTGCACTCATCATCGGAGGCATTTACCTTGTTGTAAGAAAAATCATATCTCCCGTTATTCCGCTTGTATATGTCGGAACAGTTGCACTCATAATGCTCATTGCAGGCAAAGGCAATCTTCAGTTTGTAGCTTATGAAATACTCGGCGGCGGACTTTTACTCGGTGCTGTTTTTATGGCAACAGACTATACAACATCGCCCGTTACATTCAAAGGCAAAATCATTTTTGCACTTGGTTGCGGAATAATTACATCACTCATCAGACTTTTCGGCTCATTGCCCGAAGGCGTGTCTTTCTCAATCGTTATTATGAACATTCTTGTTCCGCACATTGAAAACCTTACTGCTCCGAAGCCGTTCGGTTTCAAAAAAGAGAAAAAGGAGAAAGATGCCGTATGAAAAAATTTAACTTTAAAGAAATCTTTATTCCTTCGTTTTCCCTGTTTTTAATCTGTGTTATCGTTTCGGCAATTTTGGCAGTAACTAACAGTGTAACTGCTCCGAAAATCGAACAACTTGCACAGGAAACGGAAGTTGCGACAAGAAAACTTGTTTTACCTGACGCCGAAAGTTTCGGCGATGCAAAAGAAGTGAGTCTTGACGGAAACACTTATACATATTTTGAAGGACTTGACAAAGAAAACAATGTTATCGGTTTTGTTTTCACAACCGTTTCCAAAGGATACGGCGGAGATGTCAAAATAATGACGGGAATATCATCCGACGGAACTGTCGCAGGTATTGAAACGCTTGAACTCAGCGAAACGGCAGGTCTTGGTATGAATGCTCAAAATCCCGAGTTCAAAGAACAGTTTAAAGGTAAAAACAGTAAAATAGAAGTTGTAAAATCAAATGCAACCGACAATCAAATTACGGCATTAACAGGTGCCACAATCACATCTAACGCCGTAACAACCGCTGTAAATACCGCTTTAAGTCTATATAGTGAAATAGGAGGTGCAAACTGATGAAAAAAGGAAACAGTCTTTGGAAAAACTTTTCTAAAGGTATCATTACGGAAAACCCTGTTTTAAGACTTGTTTTAGGTACCTGCCCCACACTTGCGGTTACTACAAGTGTAGAAAGTGCTTTGGGGATGGGTGCGGCAGCGTCTATTGTATTGGTATGTTCAAACATCGCCATTTCACTTTTGAGAAAAGTTATACCCGAAAAAGTAAGAATACCGTCATACATAGTTATCATTGCATCATTTGTTACAGTAGTTCAAATGCTTGTCAAAGCATTTATGCCTGAAATTGACAAGCAACTCGGTGTATATCTTCCGCTTATAGTTGTAAACTGCATCATCTTGGGCAGAGCAGAAGCTTTTGCAAGCAAAAACCCTGTTTTAGCATCTGCCGCAGACGGTTTGGGTATGGGCGTCGGCTTTACTGCTTCACTCGTTGCTATGGGTGCAATCAGAGAATTGCTCGGTGCAGGCTCCATAATGGGACTCTCTGTTTTACCCGCTTCAGTTGACCCTATGGTAATATTTATTTTGCCACCGGGTGGTTTCTTTGTTTTCGGTATGCTTATTGCCATATCAAATAAAATTGCAGGCAAAAAAGGAAACCCTAAAGCTGAACTAAAAGGCTGCGAGGCTTGTCCTATGGCAAACACCTGTTCTATGAAGAATAAAAAAGAAGAATGTAAGGAGATGGCTGAATGATGAAAATGTTTTTTGCGATTTTACTTACAGGAATTCTTACAGATAACTTTGTATTATCTAAATTTTTAGGTATATGTCCTTTTTTAGGCGTTTCTAAAAAATTGAACACGGCTGTCGGAATGAGCGGTGCAGTAATCTTTGTAATGCTTCTCTCAACGGCAGTTACATATCCAATTAACACACTTCTTATTGAACACGATTTGGCATATCTTCAAACAATAGTTTTTATACTTGTAATTGCCGCTCTTGTTCAACTTGTTGAAATTGTTTTAAGGAAATATATTCCGACATTGTACAATGCACTCGGAATCTATCTTCCTCTTATAACAACAAACTGTGCCGTACTCGGTGTTGTACTTCTCAATATTGACGAAAGCTACAACTTTGCACAATCAATGGCGTCATCTCTCGGTGCAGGACTCGGATTTATGCTTGCTATGGTAATGTTTGCAGGCGTAAGAAAAAGAATTGAAAGTTGCGATATTCCTGAATTTCTCAAAGGATTGCCGATAACTTTAGTTTCAGCATCGCTTGTTTCAGTTTCATTTTTAGGCTTCACCGGTTTGGTTGAAGGAATTTTTGGTTAAGAAAGGTGGAAATGATAATATGAACCCAATTCTTCTTGCAGTTATAATCGTTTCTGCCATTGGCTTAATAGGCGGACTTGTTTTGGCGATAGCATCTATCGTTATGGCAGTTCCTAAAGATGAAAAAGCAGAAAAAATTGAAGAATGTTTACCCGGTGCCAACTGTGGTGCCTGTGGTTTTTCAGGTTGTTCAGGATATGCAAAAGCATTGTCCGAAGGTAAAGCAGAAAGCACTTCTCTTTGTGCACCCGGCGGTGCCGAAGTTGCTGCCAAAGTTGCGAAAGTTATGGGTGTTGCCAACGAAAGCGTTAAACCTATGACAGCAGTTGTACTCTGTCAGGGCAACAATCAAAACACAGGCAGCAAGATGCTCTACAACGGAATTGACAGTTGCAAGGCTGCAAATCTCATTTTTGCAGGTCAAAACAAATGCTCATACGGTTGTTTGGGCTTTGGCGATTGTCAAAAAGCCTGCCCTTACGGTGCAATAACCATTTGCGACGGCGTTGCCCGTGTAAATCCCATTGCGTGCAAGGCTTGTAAAGTCTGTATTGCAACTTGTCCGAAAGGGATTATAGAACTTCGTCCCGTTGAACAGGCTTACGCAGGTGTTTTTTGCAAAAACAAGGACAAAGGCGCTATCGCAAGAAAAGCCTGCAACACTGCTTGTATAGGTTGTATGAAATGTACAAAGGTGTGTGAATACGACGCTATCACGGTTAAAGACAACTGTGCTTACATTGACTACAACAAATGTGCAGCATGCGGAAAATGTGTTGCAGAGTGTCCCGACCATGCAATCGTTTTGGTCAAAGAACTTGCAAAAAATGTACAATAAAAAACAAATATAAAAATATAATACAGTCAAGACCTCCGGCTAAGCCGGAGGCTTGAGTAAGCCCTAGAAGGGCTTTTTA
>UQEU01000010.1 GCA_900540085.1 uncultured Eubacteriales bacterium | reverse complement strand
TGCCAAATGAAACAGCTACTTATGATTATCGCTAAAACAATTACTATTGAAACAATCGAAATAATAATCTTTGTTTTTTTAGTTAATTGTTTCTTTTCTGGTGTTACATCTTCTGCAACACTGTTTTCAATAGTTGTTTTTACATCATTTTTTTCTGTCATTTTGCTTTCTCCTTTCATTTTTGGGAAATTTCTTCCTTTTTTATTTAAAATTCCGGTTCATCTAACCCAAAATCATTATCTATTTGCCGTTCGTTTAACAATGCTTGTAGTTCTTCAAGTGTTAAATCACTTTCAATTGTTTCTTCTTTTTCTATTGTCCGACATTCAGAATTTATTTCTTCAATCATTTTGTTATATCTCTCTAATTTATTGTCTAATCTTTTTTGGCATTTCTTGAATACTTCAACTAATTCTGAATTATCTCCTTTTGTTTGTGCAACATACAAAGCCTCTTTGTATTTTTTGTTATATTCATTATATCATTTTTAATATAAAATTAAAACAAAATTTTATATGTTCCCTCCTTGTTTAAATTATGTAAACTTACCCAAATTTGTATTAACATACAAATTTTCTACTTTAAATATTAAATTTAAATAAAATATTTAAAATATAAAACGGCTTACAATTTCTGTAAGCCGTTTTACTATACTTTATTAGTATTAAAATTTAATTTCTGCCGTAAATTAAATCTAACTTTTATTTCATTCTCATAGTTTTATTTTCAAAAAAACTTTTAACTTTTTCATATACTTCAACTATTTTAAATCTCACATCATATTTACTGTTACTTATAACACTCATTTCATCATCATCTAAAACTTTATCAAGTTCAGTGTCACTGACTTGCGGAAGACAAATTGCAGGATACATTACACACCACCAATTCTTTCCTACACCGTTGCCAAGCGTTATTACAACTGAATTATAACACCCTGCCGGTAAAGTAACATCATTATAAGACCTTGTATTGAAATATTCTTTTTTTACCTCAACATTTGCATCATATTCAGCGCCGTATTTTTCAAGTTCATTGTCAGCAACAGTTTTTATATATTCTTTATTTTTATTTGCAATATTCAAAGTGTCGTCCAAAGATTTTGAATTTGAAAATTTATCGCTCATAGCAGTCAAAACGGCGTCACGCACTTTCAACTTTACATTTTGGTCAACTGACAAATCTGAATTTGCTATAATGTGAAGTCTTAAAACATCGTTTGATATATCAAAACTCTTCTTAAAAAAAGGAACAAAATAAGTAAAAGCCGTAATCATTGCCAAAAACACGCTGAAAAAAATAATTAGTTTTGAATTTCTTTTAAGTAACATAACAAAAAACCTGCCTTTCACTTTAATGATTGACAGGTTTTTTTCTGTTTATTCAACAATATTTACTATTTCGCAACCTTTATTATAAGGCTTGCATACAAAAATGTCTTTACCGAGACCGTTCAATTTTTCCGCACATTTTTCAGCAGTTTTTTTATCTTCAAAAATACCGAAAACAGTAGGACCGCTTCCGCTCATACACGAACCTATTGCACCGTTTTCACGCATTATTTTTTTAATTTCCACCCTTTGCGGAACTTCTATAAACTGTTCAAAAGTATTTGACATATTTGAACAAATATCTTTAAGATTACCCTTTTGAACAGCCTGCATCATTTCAAACTTTTTAGGCGTATATCTTTTTAAAAACAAGTCGTACTGTTTATATGCCTCTGCAGTATTGACATCAACAGGAGGCTTAACTACTAAAATAAAGCAATCGGGCATATCGTTCATCTTATTTAAAACATCGCCTATTCCCTGCACAAGCATAGTACCGCCTTGAATACAAAACGGAATATCTGCACCGACTTTACCACCTATTTCACAAAGTTCATTCATTGACAAATTTGTATTGAATATCTTATCAAGCGCTATGATAACAGCTGCACCGTCTGCACTTCCGCCCGCCATACCCGCAGCGTGAGGAATTTGTTTTTTTATATTGATATTAACGCCGTTTTTAATTTTTGTAAACTTAAAAAATTCAGTTGCGACCTTATGAACGATATTTTTCTCATTCAAAGGAATCGAAGCGTCATTGCAAGTGATTACAATTTTATTCAAATCGTTATTTTCCACAATCAAAGTATCGTGCAGACTTATAGACTGCATAACCATAAACAAATCGTGATAACCGTTATTTCGTCTGCCGATAATGTCAAGCATTAAGTTTATTTTTGCGTAAGCGTTAATTTCAATCTTCATTTTATTTCCTTATTTCATTTACAAATTCACCGATAATGCGAACTGCCTCTTTGATTTCTTCTATTGAATAACAATACGAAACTCTTATGAAACCTTCACCGCTCTTGCCGAAAGCCGAACCCGGTACAACGGCAACATGTTTTTTATTGATGAGTGTTTCACAAAATTCATTAGATGTCATTCCTGTTGATTTAATACACGGGAAGCAATAAAAAGCTCCTTCCGGTTCAAAACAATCGAGTCCGATATTTCTAAACGCAGATACTATGAACTTTCTTCTTTCATCATACTCTGCAACCATAGCAGCAACATCGTCATCACAATTTTTAAGTGCATCAATAGCGGCATACTGCGATGTAGTTGGTGCACTCATTATAGCGTACTGATGCAATTTTGTCATCTGTTTAATAACAGGTGCAGGTCCCAGTGCATAGCCGAGTCTCCAACCCGTCATAGAGTATGTTTTTGAAAAACCGTTTATTACAACTGTTCTCTCTTTCATACCGTCAAGAGAAGCGATTGAAATATGTGGTACATCTCCGTATGTAAGTTCACTGTATATTTCGTCTGACAATACAAACAAATCATGTTTTCTTATAACTTCTGCAACTGCTTCCAAGTCTTCTTTACGCATTACTGCACCGGTAGGATTGTTTGGGAAAGGCAAAACAAGAAGTTTGGTTTTGTCCGTAATTGCATTTTCAAGTTCTTCAGCTGTCAATCTGAACTTATTTTCAACTTTTAACTCAATAGGAACTGCAGTACCGCCGCAAACCTCAACAATGGGCTTATAGCAAACAAATGACGGCTCAGGTACGATAACTTCGTCTCCTACGCTCACAAATGACCTTATACATAAATCTATACCCTCTGAACCGCCTACCGTAACAAGCGCTTCTGTTTCAGAGTCGTATTTCACAAAATACTTTCTCTCATAGAAATTTGCTATTTCTTTTCTTAAACTTGCGAGTCCTGCGTTTGCAGTGTACTTTGTATCGCCATCTTCAAGCGTTTTAATTGCAGTTTTTCTGACATGGTACGGAGTCAAAAAGTCAGGCTCCCCTACGCCCAATGATATGACATCATCCATTTCCTGTGCAATACTGAAAAACTTTCTTATTCCCGAAGGCTCTACATTTAAAAGATTTTGATTGAGTAATTTACCATAATCCATATTAGTGATATCCCCCTTAATTAATCACATAGTTTAATTATATTTTATTTATGGCTTTATTTATATAATTTTTTCACCCCTACTCTATCGGTATTAATACCGGTTCTCTTTTTTGATAAATAGTAATATATTCAAAACCGCACTTTTGTGCAAGTTCAAGACCTGCCTCAATTCCGTTGCATATTTTTTCAGCATAGTGCGCATCTGAACCTACTGTTATATATTCCCCGCCAAGTTCTTTAAACCTTTTCACTATATTTTCATTAGGTAATGTTTCGCCTATTTTCATAAAAAAACCGGAAGTATTTATTTCCAAAGCCTTTTTATTTTTTACCAAAGTAAGTAATATTTCATCTATCAATTCGGAAAACTTATTTAAGTCGGGTTTATAGTTTTCTCTTTCATATATATATCTAAAAGGATATGTGAGATGAGCAAGACTGTCAAACTTGTTCCATTTTGCAAGTTCGAGTTCGCATTCAAAATACTTTGTAAGCAAATCATCAACATCATATTGCTTATAATCAAGAAAATAGAAATCTTCCATATCTTTTAAATTATGAATTGAACCTAAAACAAAATCATAATCAAAATCGTTTAAAATTTGTTCTGCCAAAGGTTTATTGTACAAAGCCTGACCGAGTTCAATTCCCTGCATTACAATAAAATTGCCGCAAAAAGAATCTTGCGCCATTTTTGTATTTACAAAAGAATTGATTGTCAACGCTCTGAAGTCCATTGTCTTTGAATCAATTTCACAATGGTCTGTAATCGCTATCGCTTTTGCCTTTTTATTGAAAGCACTCTCACAAAGCAAAATTACCGAATGGTTACCGTCAAAAGAATTGTCGGAGTGAGTATGCATATCAATAATATTTTGAAATTTCATCTAAATACCTCAATTAAAATATATTCGAATATTCAATTTATTACCATAATATCATATTATTAAACAATTTTAAATGCTTTTTTATATTAATTTTAAATGTTTGTTGAAAATAACCATTTATTTTGATATAATATGCATTGAATTTTAGGAGGTAGAGTTATGAAAGCAGTTATTACCGTTGTAGGAAAAGACACAGTTGGTATTCTTTCGGAAGTATCAGGCGTATGTGCAGAATTCAATGCAAATGTTATTGAGGTTTCTCAATCTGTATTGCAGGAAATGTTTTGTATGATTATGATGGTTGATATTTCAAAGTTAAATGCATCTTTCAATGAATTTTCAGACAAAGCTGCAAAACTTGGCGAAAAACTCGGCTTGTCAATTCATGTAATGCACGAAGATATATTCAATTCAATGCACAGAATATAATTGGAGGAAATTCAGTTGATAAACAATAACGATATACTTGAGACTATCACAATGATACAAGACGAATGTCTTGATATTCGTACAACAACTATGGGTATTTCTCTGTTGGATTGCGGTGACAGTAATATTGATAAAAGTTGTCAAAAAATTTACGACAAAATATGCAAAAAAGCAGAAAATCTTGTTTCAACAGGCGAGCAAATTGAAAAAGAATACGGTATCCCGATTATTAACAAAAGAGTCAGCGTTACTCCCATCGCAATGATGGCAGGCATCAGCGGCGGAGACCCTGTAAAATACGCAAGAACACTCGAAAAAGCATCGCAAACAATCGGCGTTAATTTTATAGGCGGATATTCCGCACTTGTTCAAAAAGGCTTTGCTGCAGGCGACAGAGAATTAATAGAAAGTATCCCTGAGGCACTTGCAGTAACAGAACATTTATGTTCTTCCATAAACATAGGCTCAACTAAAGCCGGAATAAATATGGATGCTGTTGCAACTATGGGCAAAATCATCAAAAAAACAGCAGAACTTACAAAAGACCAAAACTGTATCGGTGCAGGCAAACTTGTTGTATTCTGCAATGCTCCCGAAGACAATCCGTTTATGGCAGGTGCCTTTCACGGCGTGGGCGAACCGGACTGTGTTATAAATGTAGGCGTTTCCGGTCCCGGCGTTGTAAGAAGCGCTCTTTCAAAACACCCGGAATACAACATTAATGAAATTGCAGAACTTATCAAGAAAACTGCATTTAAAATTACAAGAATGGGTCAGCTTGTCGGCTCTGAAGCGTCAAAAAGACTCGGTGTACCTTTTGGTATTGTTGACCTTTCACTTGCTCCAACACCGGCTGTCGGCGACAGTGTAGCACATATTCTTGAAGAAATAGGTGTTGAACAATGCGGCGGTGCAGGTACAACTGCCTGCCTTGCAATGCTTAACGACGCAGTTAAAAAAGGCGGTGTAATGGCGTCCTCAAGCGTAGGTGGTCTTTCAGGTGCATTTATCCCTGTTTCAGAAGACGCAGGTATGATTGACGCTGCCCGTTCGGGTGCTTTATGTCTTGAAAAACTCGAAGCAATGACTGCCGTTTGTTCAGTAGGACTTGATATGATTGCTATACCGGGTGATACTCCTGCAGAAGTTATTTCAGGTATTATTGCCGATGAAGCAGCGATAGGAATGGTAAACGGTAAAACTACTGCTGTTCGTGTTATTCCTGCAATAGGTAAAAATGTCGGTGATGAACTTGAGTTCGGCGGACTTTTAGGAAGCGCTCCCGTAATGGCAGTAAATACAAAAGTTCCTGCAAAATTCATCAACAGAGGCGGTAAAATTCCCGCACCTCTTCACAGTTTGAAAAACTGATTGCTTTTTGTTATAGTAATTTCTTATTTAAAACAATAAATCATATAAAAAAACCCTTGTTCTGTTGAACAAGGGTTTTTTTATTTATTTGATTAACATACTATTTAGTATTGCTTGGAATTTGCTGTTCGAGACCGATTTCGGCAATGGACTTAGTAAGACCTGCAATACCTTGAATTTCGGAAGGAATAATAATCTTTGTAGCCTGACCGTCTGCGGCTTTTGCAAACGCCTCAAGGCTTTTGAGAGTGATTACCTTATCGGAAGGTGATGCTTCATTTATCATTTTAATAGCATCTGCGTTTGCTTTTGAAACCTGCAATATTGCTTCAGCCTCGCCTTCTGCCTCTCTGATTTTTACTTCCTTTTCAGCTTCGGCTGCGAGAATAGAAGCCTGCTTATCGGCTTCAGCCTGAAGAATTTTCGACTCTTTATGACCTTGAGCAATAAGAATTCTGCTCTGTTTCTCACCTTCGGCAGTCAAAATTGCTTCACGGCGTTGACGCTCTGCTTTCATTTGTTTTTCCATAGCATCTTGAATTTCTTTAGGAGGAATAATATTTTTAAGTTCTACCCTATTCACTTTAATACCCCAAGGGTCTGTTGCTTCGTCAAGAATTACACGAATTTTTGAATTGATAGTATCTCTTGAAGTCAAAGTATTATCAAGTTCAAGTTCGCCTATAATATTACGCAAAGTAGTAGCAGTCAAATTTTCAATCGCTGAAATAGGACTCTCAACACCGTAAGTATAGAGTTTTGGGTCTGTAATCTGATAGAACACAACAGTGTCAATTTGCATTGTAACATTATCTTTTGTAATAACCGGTTGAGGTGGAAAATCCACAACCTGTTCTTTCAAAGAAATGATTTTTGCTATCTTTTCAACAAACGGGATTTTCACATGTAAACCCGTTTTCCAAGTACACTTATATGTTCCGAGTTTTTCAATAACATAAGCACTTGATTGCGGAACAACACGGATATTTATCACGCCGATTATAAAAAGAACTACGATAACAACTATAATAGCAATACCAATTTCCATATATTTACTCCTTTACAATATCTACGATAAGTTTTGAACCTACAATGTCTTTAATTTCGACTTTTGTACCTTTAAGAATTAATTTATTATCAAAACTTTTAACATTCCACTCAACGCCATTTACCTTTATATAGCCTGTTTCACTGATATTGTCAACATCTTCAAGAGTTATGGCTTCTTTTCCGATAAGTAAATCGGCGTTTGTTTTAGAGTCTGCTTTATTTTTAGTAAGTTTTTTTGCCAGCGGTTTTGTTATAATCAAGCAAATTACAGACAGAATAATGACAATGGCAATTTGCAAAGTTGTTGAAGCACCGCACAAATTTGCGATAACTCCGCCGAGACAACCGATTGCAAACCAAATACTCACCAACTGAACGGTAACTGCTTCAAAAACTACAAATACTGCAAATAAAACAACCCATATAATCAGTAAAGTATCCATTTCCATCACCTCAATATTTAATATTATTAACAAAAAAGAGCGAAGCATTCGGCTTCGCTCTTTTAATTATTCACCAAAAATGATATCGGTATTATTAAATGTTAACGGACTCCATTTAGAATCGTTTTGGTAATATATAGCCGAAATATTTCTTGCTACTGCAAAAGTTTTACCACTGCATGAGAAAACATAGCAGTCAGCACCATTAATTTTTACGACTTTGCCTTTATATGCAATTGTACCATTGCTTGGATCTTCTGAATAGCCTAAATCCATCCACTGATCCTTAATTGTTTGTTTAAGAACAAGTTTGCACTCTGCTACTGAATATGTAGGTGTAGTAGTGATTACATGTTGATTTTCATATCTTGTAACTTCAGCAGTTGTTTTTTCTTCTTCAACCGAAACATCTGATGTCGGAGGAACAAGAACAGGTGCGTCATATTTCATCCACATTACGATGAAGTATATGATAAACCAAAGAAGAAGAACGAGAAGTATTGTGAGAACTACTTTACCGGCTTTGTTTCCGCTCTTGATAGGCTCATCTTCAGCAGGAATCGGAATCGGTACAAAAGGTTCACCCTTCTTTGCTGCTTTTTTTTCAAGTTTAACATTTTTCTTTTCTATTTTTTTTACGAGCGAAGCATATGCCGCTGCATGCTGTTTTTCAGCTTTAGCCGCTTTTTTTGCTGCTTTCGCCTCTTTTTTTGCAAGTTTTGTTTCTTTGCTCATGCAGTACCCTCCTTTGCAATTACATTTTATAGTATATCATTAAAATAATAAAATTTCAATAAAAATATTATAATTAAGTTGCTAAAAATGTGAACAAATTGTAAACATTTAAAACATTTTAATAATAAATCGTATATTTTAAACAACAATTTTGTGTACATTCAAATAAACATCAATTTTTGTTAATGAATATACCTTAAAAACTTCATTTTTTTACTTTTTTCAAGACTGATTATTATTGAATTCAAAATTATACAAAATACTGTGATTAATAAAAATTCACATATATCTACTTTCAAAGTTTTATTCCAACCGATTAGTTTAAAAGCATAATTAAAAATAGCGAAAAAGATACCCTGCGAACAATAAACAATGACACTGAAAGCTCTCAAAAACTTTGAAAAACCAATATTGATATTTGTCTGCAATATTACTTTAACAAAAAAATAAATTGTGGGAACTAACATAACCAAAGAATCGTCAGCTCTTTGCCATCCCATTTTTCTTGTGATGAAAAACTCTGCTGTAAGAAACAGAAAAAATACGATAAACAATACTGTATCTCTTGATTTATTGTATATTTTTTTATTGTCTTCGGCTAAAATTTTTCCCAAAGAAATAAACACAAATCCTGAAAACAACGAAAGTGACGGAGTACATTCCAAGGTTTCACAAAATATTTGAAATAAATCATACCCTACACCGTCAAACGCTTTAGCATAAGAACAAGTGAAACAGCAGAACAAAAATGAAATAAAACTAATTATAAAAATCAAATTATTTTTTAAAACTTTTGAAAGTAAAAATATAATAATTGTGCATAAGACGGTAGCCATTATATACCATGAACCCATCCATGTAGAACTAAATAAAAGTTTTTTTAATATAAGAATAAAATTTGATTTGCCATCAAACATATATGTATATCTTTCCTTAAAAACAAACAGAAATGAAATTATAAACCAGAAAAAATACAAAATCAAATTTCTTTTTACATAGTTTAAAACGACTTTAATTTGTTCCTTTGCACAACACTTATTCAATTTTTTAAATAAAAAATAACTGCTGACGGTAAAGAAAAAAGGAACTGCCAAACGATATAGCGGCATTAAAATATAGTTATTTTCTGCAAGCAACGGAGTATGAAGTGCCAAAATCAGCAATGCCATTATCGCCTTTACCAAATCAATAGCTTTGTTTTCTTTATTTGCGACCATATAAAAATCTCCGTTAATTATTTATCGGTTGAGATGTCAATTAATTTTTTAATATCATCTTTTGTAAATTCATAAATCTTGTCGCAAAAATGGCACTCTACCTTTATCGGACAATCATCAAGCATTGATGTTAACTCATCAATACCTGTTGAAAGAAGTGCTTTTTCTACTCTGCTTTTTGAACAATTACAGATATAATCGGTATCTGTTTCGTCTAACTTGTCCATTTCAATTCCGCTCATTGCTGTTTTTGCAATATCATCGGCAGTCATCCCTGAAGAAAGCATTTCAGTAACCGGTTTAATGTTTTGAATTGCTTTTTCAATAAGGTCAACTATATTTTCATCTGCACCCGGTAAAAGTTGAATAAGAAAACCACCTGCACAGTTAACACTTAAATCGGGATTTACCAAAACACCGAGCGCACAAACAGTAGGTGTTTGTTCCGATACCACAAAATAATTTGTAATATCCTGTGCAATTTCACCCGAAACAATAGGCGTCATACCGCTATATGGCTCTTTCAATCCTATATCTTTTATAACATACAAAGAACCGTCTGTACCGACTGCGCCTGCAACATCGAGTTTTCCTTTATCATTAAGCGGTATTTCAACAACCGCATTTTGAACATATCCTCTCGGGTTACCAGCACTGTCGGAAACTGCTATTAAAGCTCCTGTCGGACCGTTTCCGTTCATTCTTAAAGTAACACTGTCCTCTTTACCTTTAAGCATTACGCCCATAAGTGACGACGCTGTAACGAGTCTTCCGAGTGCTGCTGTAACAACAGCTGAAGTTTTATGAATTTGCTCCATTTTGCTGACAATATTTGTAGAATCTGTCGCAACAACAAAAGCACTTCCGTCCTTTGTAATATATCTAACTGTCTTACCCATTTTTAACCTCTTTTTTTACACACAAAATACAATCTGTCGCTGTCTTCTTTAGGCTTGTCTAAAGACAAATCGTCATAAATACCGATAATTTCAAAATCTGACTTTTCCAAAGCATTTGAAAGTTCTTCTATTGTATATGCTTTTTCAGAAAAATCTTCGCTCTCTCGAAAATATTTGACGCCGTCTTCCGAACAGAACAAATCTATATAAAGATTTACCGTTCTGCCGTCTTCACACAATTCGTTTTGCCAAACCAAAAATGAATTTTCAGTTTCAAAAACAAAAGAATTATCTTTAAGAATTTCTTGATGTTTATATACTGTATTTACATCAAAAACAAACAAACCGTTTTCTTCAAGACAAGAACTGACATTTTTAAAAACTTTCTCAACATCTTCAACAGACAAAAGATGATTTATTGAGTCAAGACAACATACAACGGCATCCATCTTACTCAACAAATTCAGTTCTCGCATATCCTGTTGAACAAACTGAATTTTTAAATCATTTTCCACTGCTTTGTTGTAAGCCTCTGCAAGCATATCTTCGCTGAAATCTACACCTGTCATATTGAAGCCTTTTTTTGCCAACAAAACAGTCATAGTACCGCTTCCGCAAGCTAAATCAAGCACATTTTTACACACGGTACAATAACTATGAAAAAAGCCAGAAATATAATTACTTCTGGCCTCATATTCAACATTGTCAGTTAAATTGTCATACACTTTAGAAAGTATATTATAACTGCTCATCTTCTGACTCTCTTATTCTTTCAAAAATCTTGTCATAGCCGTCACAACCGTATTGCAAAGACCTGTTTACTCTGCTTATAGTTGCAGTGCTTGCACCTGTTTCACTAACAATATCTGTATAAACACACTTTTCGCTAAGCATCTTTGCAACAACAATTCTTTGAGAAAGAGCTTTAAGCTCCTGAACTGTACAAAGGTCTTCAAAGAAATCGTAGCATTCATCAATATTTTCAAGACTTAAAACTGCTTTAAACAAAAAGTCAAGATTTGGGTCATTAATTTTTCTGCTCATTATAATTACCTCCGTAACATAATGTTATTTTACCACACTAAACTATGAAAGTAAAGCAAAAAATTAATTTCATTCACATAAATCTTTATAAATATCAAAGCAATCAAAAGTAGCAAAGTAATCTTTAGGTTCTTCTGCACGCCTGATTAACTGCGTCGTACCGTCTTCTTTATAGAGTATTTCAGCAGATTTAAGTTTGCCGTTATAGTTGTAACCCATTGCAAAACCGTGAGCACCTGCATCGTGAATGAAAAGCAGGTCGCCTTTTTCAATTTTCGGCAACTTTCTGTCTATTGCGAACTTATCATTGTTCTCGCACAGTGAACCCGTAATATCATATATACAATCACATGGAGCATTTTCCTTACCCATAACCGTAATATGATGATATGCACCGTACATAGCAGGTCTCATAAGGTTTACTGCACAAGCATCAACACCTATATATTCTTTATGAGTATGCTTTTCATTTATTGCCTTTGTAACAAGTGCACCATACGGTCCAAGCATAAATCTGCCGAGCTCTGTATATATTGAAACATCGCCCAATCCCGCAGGCACAAGAATTTCGTTAAATACTTTTTTAACGCTTTCACCGATTTTCAAAATATCGTTTGGCTCCTGCTCCGGTTTATACGGTATGCCGATTCCTCCGGATAAATTGATGAAAGAAATGCTTATACCAAGCTCATTTTTAATTCTGACAACAAGTTCAAATAAAACTTTGGCAAGTAAAGGATAATACTCGTTTGTTACGGTATTGCTTGCGAGAAATGCATGAATACCGAACTCTTCGACGCCTTTTTCTTTCATTATTTTATATGCTTCAAAAATCTGTTCTGTTGTCATACCATATTTAGCATCGCCGGGATTGTCCATAATGTCTGTACTGATTTTAAACAAACCGCCGGGATTGTAACGACAACTCATTTTTTTAGGAAGTTTGCCCACTGCTCTTTCAACAGACTCAATATGAGTTATATCGTCAAGATTTATGATTGCACCCATTTCTGTTGCAAACTTAAACTCATCTTCAGGCGTATCGTTTGACGAAAACATTACATTTTCCCCTACTACACCGATTGCTTTTGAAAGCATCAGTTCTGTTTTTGAAGAACAATCACAGCCACAGCCGTATTCTTTTAAAATATTGATTATAAATGGGTTTGGAGTTGCCTTTACTGCAAAATACTCTTTAAATCCCTTATTCCAAGAAAATGCTTTACAGAGATTTTCTACATTTTTTCTGATTCCTTTTTCATCATAAAGATAAAAAGGAGTTGGATATTTGTCAGCAATCTGTTTTAAATCTTCATAATTTATAAACGGCTTCTTTTGCATATATTTCCTCCTTTAAGAAATTGAATTTTCAATACACTTTTTCACTTCTTCTACACCTTGCCCTGTTTTTGAAGAAAACGGAATAACAACTATACTGTCATCAACTCCGAGTTCATCTGTAACAAGGCTCATACGATTTTTGTACTCCGTTTTATTTAACTTGTCGCTTTTTGTCAAAGCAATGATAAAAGGCAAGTTCATCTGCTTTACAAAATCAATCATATTCAAATCGTCTTTTGACGGAGAATGACGAATATCTACAAGAATTACTACAAGTTTAATATTTCTGTCCGAATGAAAAAAACCTTCCATCAATTCGGCAAAACGAAGTTTTTCCTGTTTAGATATTTTTGCATATCCGTAACCCGGCAAGTCAACAAACTTTACACCGTCAACATCATAAAAATTAATTGTAATGGTTTTACCTGGAACCGAACTTACTCTTGCAAGCGACTTTCTTGAAAATATTTTATTCAGCAAGGAAGATTTACCGACATTCGACTTACCTGCAAAAACAATTTCATTACTGTCAGAAGCAGGCAACTGAGAAAAAATGCCAAACGCTTTTTCAAAAAATGCTTTATTATAATTCATATTTCACCTACTGTGTTATCGTTGAAGAATTAACATTGCAATTTGATTTGATTATATGTTTTATTTTACAATTTTTCACACTTTTTTCAAGTGCAACTTCCAATACTTCATCAAGATTTTTAACAGTTACAAATTCAACATTATTTTTAACTTCTTCATTTACTTCAAGCAAATCTTTTTCATTATCAAAAGGAATGATAACTGTCTTACAACCCGATTTATAAGCTGCCATTGATTTTTCTTTCAAACCGCCGATGGCAAGTGCTTTACCTTTAAGTGATATTTCTCCCGTCATGGCAACGCTTTGTTTAATAGGTATATTTGTAAGTTCTGAAATAATGGCAGTTGTAATGGCAAGTCCTGCCGAAGGACCGTCTTTTGGTATTGCTGCTTCCGGTGCATGTATATGTATATCTTTATTTTTATAAAAATCTGAAGATATGCCTAACTCGTCTGACTTACTTCTCACATAACTAACGGCAGTTTTGGCACTTTCGGTCATTACATCACCGAGATTTCCCGTAATCTCTATCTTGCCTGTACCGTCCAACGCAGAAACTTCAATAGGCAGTAATGTTCCTCCGACTTTTGTCCACGCAAGTCCGTTTACAACACCTACTTGATTTTCTCTGCTGACTTTATCTTGAGAATATTTTTTAACACCTAAAAATTCTGAAATATTTTTATCATTTACTCTGACAACATCGTTTGAATTTTCAAGCATCATTATTGCTTTTCTGCAAATTTCGGCGATTTTTCTTTCTAACTCCCTGACACCTGCTTCAGAAGTATAATCTTCAATAACACAATAGATTGCCCTGTCTGTTATTTTCAATTCTTTAGAAGTGATATTATGCTTTTGCATCTGTTTTTTTACCAAATGCTTTTTAGCAATATTGAACTTTTCTACAACAGAATATGAATTGAGTTCTATAACTTCCATACGGTCATAAAGAGGTTCGGGAATTGTTGACAAATCGTTTGCAGTCGTAACAAACAAAACATTACTTAAATCAACTGGAAAATCTATATAGTGGTCTTCAAAAGAAAAGTTTTGCTCGTGGTCAAGAGCCTCAAGCAAAGCAGAAGACGGATCGCCTTTATAATCATTGCCGACTTTGTCTATTTCGTCAAGCAAGATGATTGGATTCATAGACTTACTTTTTATCAAAGCATCGATTATTCTGCCCGGCATTGAACCTATGTATGTTCTCCTGTGACCTCTTATTTCACTTTCATCGTGAACGCCGCCCAAAGCAATACGGACATAGTTTCTGTTCATAGATTTTGCAAGTGATTTTACAATAGAAGTTTTACCTACACCGGGTGGACCGTAAAGACAAATTATCTGACCGTTAAAATCAGGATTTCTTTTCATAACAGCCAAATGCTCAATTATTCTGTCTTTGATTTTTTCAAGTGAATAGTGTTCTTTATCTAAAACTTTTCTTGCTTTCACCAAATTTATACTGTCTTTTGTAAAATTGTTAAAAGGAATTTCAAGACACTTGTCAAGGTAATTTCTTGACACCGTTGCTTCCTGTGAAGAAAAAGGCATTTTCATCAATTTATTGCACTCAGAATACAACTTTTCTTTAATTTCTTCAGTACAATTTAAATTTTCAATCTTTTTCTTATAAACATCTGCCTCAACAAGCGGGTCTTCGCTTTCTCCGAGTTCTTCTGCTATGATTTTCATTTCTTCACGCAAGAAATACTCTCTCTGATTCATATCAATTTCGGCACGCACTTTTTCCTGAATTTCTGCTTCAGTCTGCAAATTTTCATTATCATGCACAAGAATTTCATATACTTTAATGAGTCGTTTAATCGGGTTTAAACACTCAAGTACAGACTGTTTATCTTTGTTATCAAAATATGAATTTGTCGCAATAAAATCTGCAAGTTCGCCGCTTTCCGTTATAGCAAGCAAGCCTTTAAGCGAATTTTCCGAATATCTCGGTACTAAAGAAATATATTTTTCAAACTCTCTTTTAACAAGTCTTTCGTATGCACTCTCATACTTCAATTCGTTTTCTTCAGGAACAATGTCATTAAGAATTTCAGCATTTACTCTGAAATACGGTTCTTCTTGAACAATATCCACAAGTCTGGCTCTTACCAAACCTTCCACTGCAACTCTTGCATTTGACGAATTCGGAATATTTACAACTTGTTTAATTTCGCATATAACACCGACTTTATATAAATCGTCTTCAGTCGGGCTTTCTTTCAAAATATCTTTTTGAGAAACTAAAAACACCTTTTTGCTTTCTTTAGCCGCCGCCTTTAAAGCACTGATACTTTTCGGTCTGCCTACATCAAAATGAAGAATCATTTCAGGAAATACGGAAAGTCCGCGCAAAGCCACAAGCGGAAGTTCAGTACAAAAATCTACATTTAAAATATCTTCCTGCATAAAAATCTCCTTAAAAAATATATGACTTATTATATAACAAAAAACAAAAAAAGGCAACTGAAAGTGTATTGTAATTCAAACAACAAACACTTTCAGTTGCCCACAAATCAACCTGTTAAATCAGAAACTTTAATATCTTTAGGAACACGGTCTAAATTTTTAATAATTTTAGGTTCTTCCTTTTCCAACACCGAATTTTTCGTAACAACAATTTTTTCAATCAGAAAATCTGACGGTACAGTGAACATAAGAGGAGTCAATATCTTTTCAAAAACACTTCTTAATCCCCTTGCACCTGTCTTTCTTTCCAAAGTGATATCTGCAATTTGTTCAAGTGCTTCCTGTTCAAACTCAAGTTCAACATCATCCAACTCAAACAACTTCTTATACTGCTTGACAATAGAATTTTTAGGTTCTGTCATTATTTTAATCAATGCATCCCTGTCAAGTTTATCAAGCACGGTAATCACAGGAATTCGTCCTATAAGTTCGGGAATGAGACCGTATTTTACCAAGTCGTGCTGAATAACATTATGAAGAATATTATTTTCGTCAAAATCTTCTTTTTCAGAAATATTTGAACCGAAACCAAGCGTTTTGGTACCCATTCTCTTTTCAATAATTTTATCTATTCCGTCGAAAGCACCGCCGCAAATAAACAAAATGTTTGAAGTGTCAATTTGAATAAACTCTTGTTGAGGATGTTTTCTTCCACCTGTCGGCGGAACATTTGAAACAGTACCTTCAAGAATTTTCAGCAAAGCCTGCTGAACACCTTCGCCGCTGACATCTCTTGTAATTGAACGATTTTCACTTTTTCTTGAAATTTTATCTATTTCATCGACATATATGATACCTCGTTCTGCTTTTGCAATATCATAATCGGCAGCCTGAATAAGTCTCAAAAGTATATTTTCAACATCTTCACCTACATAGCCTGCTTCTGTCAAAGTTGTAGCATCTGCAATAGCGAACGGAACATCAAGAATTTTTGCCAAAGTCTGTGCAAGCATTGTTTTACCCACACCTGTTGAACCCAAAAGCAAAATATTACTTTTTTGAAGTTCTACATCATTATTAATTCCATTTGAAAAAATTCTTTTATAATGATTATAAACGGCAACGCTCAACGAAACTTTTGCTTCATCCTGACCGATAACATATTCATCAAGTTGTTTCTTAATTTCAGAAGGTTTTGGTAAAATGAAGTCATCTTCAACAAACTGTTCGCTCTCATTTACTCCGATATTTGCATCGATAATATCGTTACAAAGTTTTACACACTCGTCACAAATGAAAACATTGTTGGGACCTTCTAAAAGTTTTCTTACCATTGCTTCATTTTTACCGCAAAAAGAACATCTTGCATAACTGCGTCTGTTCTCATCTTTCGACATTAATCAGCACCTCAATTATCTTTTTTCATAAACCTTGTCAACAAGACCGTATTCAAGTGCTTCTTGTGCCGAAAGCCAGTTATCTCTTTCAGTATCTTTAGCAATTTCTTCGATAGATTTACCTGTGTTTGCAGCAAGGATTGAATTTAATTTTTGTTTTGTACGCAAAATATGATTTGCGGCAATTTCAATTTCAGTTGCCTGACCTTGAGCACCGCCGAGTGGCTGATGAATCATCACTTCACTGTTAGGAAGTGCAATTCTCTTGCCTTTTGCGCCGCTTGAAAGAAGAAATGCGCCCATACTTGCAGCCATACCCATACAAATTGTTGATACATCGCACTTAATGTATTGCATAGTATCGTAAATTGCAAGTCCTGCGCTTACAGAACCGCCCGGACTGTTGATGTAAAGATTTATATCTTTTTCACTGTCTTGACCTTCAAGAAACAGCAACTGTGCCACTACCAAACTTGCAGTAGTGTCGTTTACCTCGTCTGATAAAACGATAATTCTGTCTGACAACAATCTTGAAAAAATGTCAACACTGCGTTCACCTGAACTTGACTGTTCGATAACATAAGGCATTGATGCCATATAAATCACTTCTTTCTAAAAATGAGGGATAACCCTAATTAAATATATTACTCTGCTTTTTCAACAGAATTTTCTACTACAAAATCAATAGCTTTTCTGAGCTCAATATCTGCTGCAAGTTGTTCACTCGGTACAGCAGCTTTGATTTGGTCTGCTTCCATTTGATACATTTCAGCAAGCTTTTTGATTTCTTCTTCAATATCTTCTTCTGAAGCTTTGATATTTTCAAGTTCTGCAACTTTTTCAAGTGCAAGAGCTGTTTTAACTTGTTTTTCAGCAGCAACTTTGAAGTTTGCTCTGAATGATTCCATATCTTGACCGAGATATGAAAGGTATGTTTTAAGGTCAATACCCTGCATTTGAAGACGGTTAGCATAGTCTCTTACAAGTTCGTCTGTCTTTTCTGTGAACATAACTTCCGGAATATCTGCTGTCATTGAATCAACAAGTTGTTCAAGAAGTTGGTCTTCATAGTCTCTCTTTGATTCTTCTGCTTTTCTTTCAGAAATGCTCTTTTTGATGTCTTCTTTAAGTTCATCAAGTGTATCAAAATCTGCGTCTTTTGCAAACTCATCGTCAAGTTCAGGAAGTTCTTTTTCTTTTATTTCGTGAATAGTAACTTTGAATACAGCATCTTTTCCTGCTAATTCTTCAGCATACTGTTCAGGGAATGTAACATTAACATCAAACTCTTCGCCGATATTTTTGCCTGCAACCTGTTCTTCAAATCCCGGAATGAATGAACCACTGCCGAGTTCAAGAGGATAGTTCTCGCCTTTTCCGCCTTCAAAAGCAACACCGTCAACAAAACCTTCAAAGTCTATTGAACAAGTATCGCCCATTTGAGATGCACGGTCTTCAACGCTTACAAGTCTTGAATTTCTGTCCTGCATATTTTTAAGTTCATTTTCAACATCTTCGTCCGTTGCTTCACCTGACTTTTTAACAGCCTCAAGACCTTTGTATGAAGCAAGTTCAACTTCAGGATAAACATAGACTTTCATTTTCATTTCTACGCCTTCGCTCTTGCTCATAACAGGAACTTCAAGTTCAAAAGGCTGACCTACTGTTTTAAGTTTTGCTTCCTCAATAGCAGACATAACTGCTTCAGGATAAACGAGTTCGAGTGCGTCTTCAAAGAAAACGCCTTCGCCGAATTGTCTTTCAACCATAGCCTGAGGTGCTTTACCTTTTCTGAATCCGGGGAGTTGAATTAACTTTCTTTGTTTCATATATGCTTTTTTGCAAGCGTCAGAGAATGTTTTTGCATCGACAGTTACAACAAGTTCATATACATTATTTTCTTCTGCTTTATTAGATGATTTGAGTGCCATAAATGCAACCTCCTAAGTCAAATTTATTCATCGAGTTAGCATTATATCATAATATAATATTAATTACAAGATTTTAATAATTTTTTTACAAGTAAAGGAGTAAAAGACAAACGGTCTGCAGAAATAAGTTTGTATTTTATACCGTTTTTTTCTCCTTCGTAGCCGTATTTTGCCGCCATACCGTGAAGATGCCCATAGTAGCAATTTTTTATACCGTTTTCCCGAAGAACTTTTGTTATTTCTTCGCACTCACTGTCAACAGTTACGGGAGGATAATGCAAAAACACTATTTTTTCCGTACTATTTGCATCTTTTAAAGAGAGTTCGAGTCTTCCGACTTCTCTGTTTAAGACTTTTTCATCGTGTTCTGTTTCTGTTTCCATCATCCAACCACGAGAGCCGCAAATACTTACATCCTCTACATCGTATGAATTATTAAACAAAATTTTCAGAGTATCAAAATTGTTTTCCGATATAAATTTATCAATTTTTGTTTTTGTATTCCACCAATAGTCGTGATTGCCCTTAATTAAAATTTTTGTTCCGTTTAAAGAATTTAAAAATTCAAAATCTTTTTTCAACTCTTCAAAATTCATTGCCCAAGAAATATCGCCTGCGACAACGACAGTATCGTCTTTTTCCACAACGCTGTTCCAATTTTTTTCAAGTCTTTTAACATAGTCGTTCCATCCGTCAAAACTGTCCATAGGTTTATTTACAGACAGTGAAAGATGAGTGTCGGCGATAGCAAAAACAGACATAAAAACCTCCGTGAATAAAATTCGATAAAAAGAAAAAAATATAATTGAAAGGAGTGATACAAATGGAAAAAGAAATTCAGGGAATTTGTTGTGAAGCAAAAAACTGTAAATATCACGATAAAAACAACTGTTGTACAGCCGGTCATATAACAGTAGGTACTAAAGGTGCAGTTACGACAACAGAAACAAAGTGCGAAACTTTTGAATGTTGTGACAACTGCAACTGCTAAAAGCAACGATAAAAGAAGGCTCTCGAATGAGAACCTTCTTATTATTTTATAATTTAAGAAGTTTAAATACGATTTCGCTCATATCTTCCTTATTGCAAACTTCAGTAAAACGAACTTTTTTATCTTTAAGTGATGCAAGAGGTGTAGGAATATCAACAGAAGTTACTCTGTTCAATTCTTCAACCATTTCAAACTCGTCAAGTTCATTGTTTTCTCCGTTGACAGCGTTTAAAACTGACGCTGAAAACTTATACGGCGAAGCTGTTGAATCTATAACGGTTACAATATCGTCGCCTGTTTGTTTTACATAGTCTTCATAAACTTTAACAGCAACGGCAGTATGAGTATCGCAAAGATAATTGTACTTTTCAAAATGATTTTTAACAGTATCTTTTACATTATTTTCGTCGCAATATCCACCTGCAAAATATTTTTGAACAGTGGCTTTTAATTCTTCGCTTACCGTATATTTTCCGTCTTCATTAAGTTCTTTCATAAGTTCTGAAACGAGTTTATCGTCTTCGCCCGAAAGATGATATAAAAGTCTTTCCAAGTTTGAAGAAATCAAAATATCCATGGACGGAGAAGTTGTTGCGTAGAAATTACGGTTTTTATCGTATGTACCTGTTGTAAGGAAATCTGTAAGAACATTGTTTGAATTTGAAGCACAAACAAGTTTCTTAATAGGAAGTCCCATTTTTTCAGCGTAGTAAGCTGCAAGGATATTTCCGAAATTACCTGTCGGAACAACAACATTTATCTCATCGCCGAGTGAAATTTTACCCATATTCACAAGGTCGCAGTATGCTGAAAAATAGTAAACGATTTGTGGAACGAGTCTGCCCCAGTTAATTGAGTTTGCAGATGAAAACATCATATTTTTAGACGCCAACTCTGCCTTTATATCTTCATTTGTAAAGATTGATTTTACAGCCGATTGAGCATCGTCAAAATTGCCTTTTATTGCACAAACTGCAACATTTTCGCCCTCTTGAGTTGTCATCTGAAGTTTTTGCATAGGCGAAACACCGCAATCGGGATAAAAAACAAGTATTTTTGTATTTTCAACATCTTTAAAACCTTCAAGTGCGGCCTTACCTGTATCACCCGATGTTGCAACCAAAATTACAATAGTTTTTCCTTCAGCAGTTTTCTTGGCAGAAACAGTCATTAAATACGGCAAAAGTTGAAGTGCCATATCTTTAAATGCACAGGTAGGACCATGCCACAATTCAAGAATGTTCTCGTTTTTATTTACATTTACCGTCGGAGCAATGGCAGACGAAGAAAACTTACCGTTACCGTAAGCACCGTTTATACAATAGTTAAGTTCCTCGTCAGAAAAATCTGTGAGATATTCTTTTAAAACAACTTTTGCTCTGCCTATGTAATCAAGGTTAAGCATAGATTTTATTTTATCAAGACTAAACTGAGGAATTTCACAAGGTACAAAAAGACCGCCCTCATCTGAAATACCCTTAGCTATTGCTTGAGTTGAAGTTACTCTTATATCATTATTTCTTGTTGAAGTGTAAAACATGGATATCCTCCTAATTAAAGATATGTTTATTTTAGTACATATCAAACGCATTTTCAAGATGTTTAACAGATTTAATTTTTCCTTTTTTCCAAAAAACTTCTATAACATCAAATCTCGGCTGCAAATCTGTTTTATGCGACGCCAAATAAATTGACGCCGTATTTATTATATTTTTTTGCTTTTTACCGTCAACAAACTCCATAGGCTGTGCTATTGAATTTTCCGAACGGGTTTTTACTTCTGCAAAAACTATGAAATTTTCATACTCGCAAATAATATCAATCTCGCCGAACCTTGTCCGATAATTTGTATCTATAATTTTATATTTCTTTTTACGCAGATATTTAACTGCCTGCATTTCTCCCAACACGCCTGTTTTATTCATTTGTTCAAAATCTTCTTTAAAAATGTTTTTCTGTGCACGGGAGAAACACCGTACTTTTCAATCATCTCATAATGAAGTTTAGTACCGTATCCTTTATGTTTTTCAAACATATATTGAGGGTATTGCTCTGCGATTTTTTTCATATATCTGTCTCTTGAAACTTTTGCAATAATTGACGCCGCTGCAATTGATTCACAGCAAGCATCGCCTTTTACAACAGTTCTTTCCTCAACAGATAAGTGCGGTTTTTGATTTCCGTCAATAAGTGCAAAGTCGGGAGAAACGCTCAAATTTTCAACTGCTCTTCTCATTGCCAAAAATGTTGCCTGCAATATATTTAACTCATCAATTTCTTCAACAGTTGCAATTCCGACAGAATATGAGACTGCGACATCTGTAATAACATCGAACAGTTTTTCTCTTTTCTTTTCAGAAAGTTTTTTAGAGTCGTTAAGTCCTTCTATTAAAGTATCGGGCGGCAAAACAACTGCTGCGGCATATACATCGCCCGCAAGAGGTCCTCTGCCCGCTTCGTCTATTCCGCAAACAACTTTAAAACCGTCGTCAAAAGCCTGTTTTTCATATAATAACCAATCCATAATCACGGTAACTCAAGGGTTATTCTCCCGAGTTTTCCTCCTCTGAACTCATCAAATAAAATAACTGCTGTTCGTTCATAATCTATTTCGCCGCCACGCATTATAAACCCTCTTTTTTTGCCTATAAGTTCAAGAATTTGCCAACCCTCAAGTTCTGCACAGTCAGTTACTTTATATCTGTTTTCAACTGCTTTTGGTGCAGTTTTATTCAGCGTTTCAAGAAGTCTGCACGAAAGCGTTTCAATATCTGTAATTTCATCCTTTACAGCACCTGTAAACGCAAGTCTGTTACCTACTTGCTCATCGTCAAATTTCGGCCACAAAACGCCGGGTGTATCAAGAAGTTCTATACCGTTTCCTACGGTAAACCACTGATTATGTCTTGTAACACCTGCTTTATCGGCAACCTGCGCCCTGTTTTTACCCGCCATTCTATTGATAAACGAAGACTTACCGCAGTTTGGAATACCTACAACCATCAGTCGCAGAGGTTTTCCCGTCATACCTTTTTCATTGTTTTTGTCAATGACTTTTTTCAAAGCTGACTTTACAACAGTATGAAATTTATTTAAACCTTTTCCGCTTTTACAATCAACGGGAATTACATAAAAACCTTTATTTCTATAATATTCCATCCAAAGCGATGTTGCGTTTTCGTCTGCCAAATCGCATTTATTTAAAAGCATTATTCGTGGTTTATTTTTTATTAAACTGTCAATTTCGGGATTTCTGCTTGAAGACGGTATTCTTGCATCTACAACTTCTACAACACCGTCAACAAGTGCAAGACTCTCTTTAATAAGGCGTCTTGTTTTTGCCATATGTCCCGGAAACCACTGAACTGTCTGTTTTTGAAAATCGCTCATATTAAGCCTCCTTAAACGCAAGCGAATATAAAAGCAAAAGGCACATTTTACAATGTGCCCCGAATTGAAAATTATAAATTTTCTTTAACTTTTGCTGCCTTACCAACACGGTCACGAAGGTAATAAAGTTTGCTTCTGCGAACTTTACCTGTACGAACAAGTTCAACTTTAACAACATTTGGAGAGTGAATTGGGAAAACTCTTTCGATACCAACGCCGTATGACATACGACGAACAGTAAATGTTTCTGAAATGCCGCTGCCGTTTTTAGCGATAACAGTGCCTTCAAAAATCTGAATTCTCTCTCTTGCGCCTTCACGAATGTTTACATGCACTCTTACAGTGCTGCCTACTTTTACTACCGGCGGTTCAGCTTTGATTTGATCGCCTACGATTGCTTTAATTGCGTCCATAATTTTTCCTCCTTGAATTTTAAAGATGTTCGTATCAATACAATGAAAGAGGACCATCCCGAATGCATAAACGCTCTGCATTTCTCGTTGCAGAAGTTACAACGGAACTAAATGCTGATATATGATAACACAAAGTAATTGAAAAATCAAGTATTTTTTTAAATATACTCTGTCATATCACTTTTTAATAAATTTATTCTTTTTATGGATTTCCATTCATAATCGCTTTCCATAAGTTTTATAATTGTATCGAAAAGCAAAATCGGACTTAAATTTTTTTGTACGCCCGCCGATAAAACAGTTTTTATCACTACCGTTTTATCTTTTCTTTCCACATTATACTCTTTGATAAACTCTTTGATATTTACTTCTTTTACAACCTTTTTTCTTCCGCTTTTGCCTTTTTTTTCAGCAATTATTTCTTCACTTGCTAAAATACTTTTAATTTTTTTCTCTGCATCCTCTGCATTTTTAAAATCTATATCAAAAATATATGTAGAATAAGATATTTCTTTCAAATCACTGAATTCATTATATACATCTGCAATTCTGATATCTCTCGGGAGAACGGCATTCATTTTATCAATTATTTCTTTGAATTCAATGTCACTGACAAGTCTTAAATCAACCGATTCACATTCACTTTCGACGCCCAAAGGCAAAGGCAGAGAAAAGCTCATATAAACTCTCGGATTATATCCCTGTGTGTACCATACAGGCAAATCTGCTCTTTTTATTGCCCTTGACATCACTCTGTTAACATCTAAATGAGAGATATATTTTGCGCTTGCAGTTTTAGAAAATCTAAGTCTGACAGTTTTAAACTCATTGTCTTGCATCGCAATTACCTCCGTTTAATTTGTTTGCACCGCAGCCTGCACACTGAATTCTGCAATGCGGAGTTATTTGAGCCAAATGTGCCTTGACATTTTCCCTTTCCAAGAATTTTCTCGAAACACCGTAATCAAGATGGTCCCAAGGCAATATTTCCGAAAAATCTCTTTTTCTTTTAGTATAGAAATTCGGGTCAACACCGTTTTTCTCAAAAGCCTGCATCCATAAATCAAACCTAAACTTATCGTCCCACGAATCAAATTTGCAGCCAAGTTTAAAAGCGTCTTCAATAACATTGCAAAGTTTTCTGTCGCCTCTTGCAAGAACGCCCTCAAGCAAACTTGTGGGAGTTTGATGGAAACTGATTTTTACCTTTTTTGAATTGCACGATTGAAGAAGATGCTTTTGCTTTTTCTCAAGACTTTCCATACTGTCTTCAGGCTCCCACTGAAAAGGAGTAAAAGGTTTAGGAATAAAAGAAGCACAGGAAACAGAAACCGTTACACCTGCATTTTTCTTTCTGTTTTCCGCTTTATGAAATTCCCCTACTACTTTTTGAGCAAGCATTGCAATACCTTCGATGTCTTCCATAGTTTCCGTCGGCAAGCCCATCATAAAGTAAAGTTTCACACTTGTCCAGCCGTTATTAAACGCTTTTGCACAAGTGTTCAATATTTCTTCTTCGGTAATATTTTTATTTATAACATCTCTCAATCTTTGAGTACCCGCTTCAGCGGCAAATGTCAATCCTGCTCGTCTGACTTTATTTAATTTTTCTACCAATTCATCGGAAAAATTATCCACTCTCAAAGACGGCAATGACAAATTGATTTTTTTATCTATCGTCCAATCAATAAGCGACGACAACATTTCATTGACACGGGAATGGTCGCTTGTACTCAACGAGCATAAAGACAATTCATCGTACCCTGTTGACTCTATAAGTTTTTTTGACTGCTCATTGATTGTTTCTACGCTTTTTTCACGAATAGGTCTGTAAAGAAAACACGCTTGACAAAATCTGCATCCCCTGATGCAACCTCTGAATATTTCTTCCACTGCTCTGTCGTGAACGATATCTATATACGGTACAACAAAATTGTCGGGATAAAAACAACTGTCCATATCTTTGACAATAGATTTTTTTATCGTTTCGGGAGCGTTATTTAGCACCTTTTTTTCTTTTATCGTACCGTCATCGTTATATGAAAACTCATAAAAAGACGGAACATAGACACCTGTAATTTTAGACGCTCTTTTTAAAAACTCAAGTTTTGAAACGCCTTCTTTTTTACACTGTCTTAAAAGTTTGCAAACTTCAGGTACAGACTCTTCTCCGTCACCCAAAAACGCTATATCGACAAAATCGGCAATGGGTTCGGTATTGCAGGTACAAGCACCGCCGACACAAACTATCGGAGTAAGTTCATTTCTGTCACATGAGCGAAGAGGAATACCCGACATATCAAGCATATTCAAAACATTTGTATATGCCATTTCATACATCAAGGTAAAACCGATTATATCAAAATCGGCAATATAATCTCCGCTTTCAAGTCCGTAAAGACCGATATTGTTTTTTCTCATCAATTCTTCCATATCGCTGTCGGGTGCAAAAACTCTTTCGCACCATGCATAATCAAGAGAATTTATAAGAGAATACAAAATTTTCATTCCTAAATGACTCATACCTATTTCGTACAAATCGGGAAAACAAAACGCAAAGCGAACATCTATATCTTCTTTATTTTTTACAACACTGTTAAGTTCGCCGCCTGCATATCGTGCAGGTTTTTGAACATATTGCAATATTTTTTCTACTTCTTTTTTTAACATAGTTAATACCTCAACAATCAGTAAGAATTGTTTAATAAATAGCAAGATAAATAAATACTAATAAAAATCAGCGACATATTTCTACTTACTGAAAAAACATAAAATGAAAACATCATCAAGCCTAAAAGAGTAAAAACGCTGATTATTTTAAAAACATTTCTGCCTATTTCAAAATCAAAAAAATGTTCTATTACACACTTTAATGCTCTGCCTCCGTCAAGAGGAAACGCAGGCAGGGAGTTAATGAAAAACAAAATTAAATTTGTTTCAAAAACAGTTTTATGATTTTGAAACACAAAACACATCAAAAAATTAAATGCCGGACCGGAGAGAAGAAACACAAATTCTTTTATATAATCCATTTCTTTATATGTAACTATTCCGGCACCGAAAAATGAAATATTGATTTTCAGAGGAGAATTTCCAAAAGCAAAAAGACATAGTATATGACACATCTCGTGCAAAAATGAAAACAATAAAAATACAAACAAAGTCTTTGTTTTCTCCAACACAGAAAAAGACAATACAAGCACAAAAAGATATGATACTTTAATTGTGCAGTTTTTCACTTTAAAAATCAATTACATCACCGTTAAATAATACGGTAGATGAAACATAAAAATAACAGCCGAATTAACGACTGTTATTTCTTTTGTTGATATAACTT
Source organism: uncultured Eubacteriales bacterium (assembly GCA_900540085.1). Taxonomy (GTDB): domain Bacteria; phylum Bacillota; class Clostridia; order Oscillospirales; family Acutalibacteraceae; genus Scybalenecus. The sequence continues at coordinate 36,185 of UQEU01000010.1, read as the reverse complement.
TCCAAAATCAAAACGGCAGACACCGTATCTACAACAGCTTTTCGTTTTTTACCTCGAGTATCTGTCGTATTAAGAAAATTGTGTGCCATAACAGTTGTCAATCTTTCATCTTCAAATTGAACATCTAAATTTTGAATTGACTGAATTTCATCTGCAAGCGCTCTGCACTCATCACAACGATATCCGTAAGTACCGTCCATATTTCTCGGAAGTCCGATAACAATCATCTGTGCTTTTTTCTCATTGCAAATTTCAACAATCTTTTCAGCGAGTGCCTGTCTGTCTTTTTCTTTCAAAGTACAGACAGGGCTTGCAAGTATTTCATTTTTATCACATACGGCAACGCCTGTACGAGCATCGCCGTAGTCAACTGAAAGAATGACCATTGATTATTCCTCATTCTCGGAAGAAGTTACGGTTTCATTACTGTTTGAACTATTTGACACTTCTTAGTTTTCTTCGTTTTCACTGTCTGTTTCAGGAGCCGAATGTCCTCCTGAACAGTATTCCGGCATACTGTCCTTATCGTACCATCCGTACGCTTTCGGACAACTTTCAGCAGCAAGTTTACCTGTTGATGTACAGTATGCTTTTTTAACAATTCCGTCGCCGATTTCAAACTCTGTTTTGAAATCATTTTTATCGGAATATATATCTTTAAACACCAAATTCCAAAGTGTACCGCAAGGGTTTGGAGAAAGACTGTACCTTACTTCTTTAGGCGTATCGTAACCATACCATACGGCAGCAACATAGTCAGGAGTTCCACCTATAAACCAACGGTCTTTACTTGCAGTTGTTGTACCTGTTTTACCAAAGCACTCAACATTTGACAATTTATAGAACCTACCTGTACCGTCAGTCATTACTGTTTGAAGCAATTTATTCATTACCCAAGCAGTATCTTCGGAAATAGCACTTTGTTTCGTATTTTCAGGTTTTTTCTCAATTATAACATTTCCCTGACTGTCTTCTATTTTATAATATGCATACGGTTCATAGTAATATCCGCCGTTTCCGAAAGCAGCAAAAGCGGCTGTCATATCCAAAACGGTTGCACCGTTATCAAGAGCACCCGTAGCCAAAGGAGCAAAGTCATTGTCATCTACCGGGTCTAAAGTTGACAAATGATACCTTTCGCTCAAGAAATTGTATGAATAGTCTGTACCAATCATTTTAAGAGTTTGAGCAGAAATTGTATTCAAAGAGTTTGCGAGACCTTTTTGTAATGTCATCTTATTTCCCGAATATGAGCCGTTTTCATTCTTAGGCCACCACTTACCGTCAATTTTCATAATCGGCGAATCGGAAATCATTGTTGACCAAAAAATACCGACAGAACTGTCATTAAGAGTTTTTTCAAGTCCCGCACTGTAAACCGACAACGGTTTGATTGTAGAACCGGGTTGTCTTTTTGCCTGAGTAGCACGGTTGAACACACGGTTTGCTTTTTTCTTTCCCGTACCGCCTATTACCGCATATACTCTGCCGTCATAACCCATTATAGCCATAGCACTCTGTGCTTTTTTATCGGGCATTTTTTTATAATTTTCATATACATTTTCAACTGATTTTTGAATATCAAAATCAATAGCGGTATAAATTCTCAATCCGCCGCCGTAAAGCATCTTTTTAGCGGTTCTTTCTGTATAGCCCATTTTTTTAAGGTCGCTCAAAACCTCGTCTATAACAAAGTCAGTATAATAACTGTTGATTACTTCATCTTTCTTTTTTTCTTCCTTTACAGTTGAGCCTTTATAATTTTCACTGTTTGTGAAAATCATTTCATACGCAACCGCTTCATCATACTCTGCTTGTGACAAATAGCCTTCTTTAAGCATTTTTTCAAGACAAGACAATTGTCTTTTTCTGTTTTTTTCAGGATGATTTAACGGGTCATATTTATCGGGAAACTGTGTTATTGAAGCAAGACACGCACATTCTGCGGCATTGAGTTCCGATATTTCTTTACCGAAATACTTTTCGGCAGCAGTTTTTACACCATAGCAACCATGACTTAAATAAATGGTATTCATATATGCTTCGATAATTTCATTTTTATCATAATTTTTCTCAAGATTTAAAGCAGCAAGAATTTCATTAAATTTACGAACAAAAGTTGCCTGATTTTCATCTGTAAGGTTTTTTACAAGTTGTTGTGTAATTGTAGAACCACCCTGTTTAGCCTGATATTTAACAATTGCAGACATAGTTCTGAACCAATCGACGCCGTGATGTTTTTCAAAACGCTTATCTTCAAGTGCTATAAACGCTTTTTTCATATAGGGGCTCATATCTTCCATATCTACCCAAATACGATTTTCTTCACCGTGCAGTCTTGTGATTTCTATTGTTTCACCCTTGCTGTCCGTACCGTAAATAAAAGATGTTTGATTTTGAGAATACTTTTCCTCGTTCAAATCAAAAACGGGGTCGCCGTGAACAACAGTAAAACCGTAAATTCCTGCAACTGACAAAACAACTATACCTACAAAAGCACAAACTATAACAAAGCCGAGCAAAACTTTTCCTACAATAGCTTTTGCACTTTGTTTTTCATGCGGAGCAGAATTTTGATTTTTTTTGTTTATCTTCTTTTCTAACTTTCTGCCTCTTTTATTTCGAGAATGGTTTTTCGATTTATTCAATGATGATTTTGCCTGATGTTCAAATCCTTCTCTCTCAAGTTGAGCTTTTTTATCTTCATCGTATGCTTTTGATGAATTATTCATAAAAGATTCAAGAAGGTCATCATAATCATTTGAAGCCATTTTCTCACTCCTTATAAAAAACAATAAGTTTTAATCTATATATTATAATATAAAACAAGCAAATTTTAAAGTAAATTTTTGTTAAATTTTCAAAGCAATAAAATTATTTTTAACAATATTTGAAAAAATAATATAATATGAGGTTATTTATTTTCTTTTTTTACTGATATTATTAATTCTCACAGACACTTTTACGCCGTCATACACTTTTTTTGCACGGACATTTACCCAAAACTTTTTGCCGCACCCATTACAAATTGCAACAGACTTAAAAGTGTTATTCAAAAATTCGTAGTCTTTTATTCTTTTCATTTTAGAACTGCAACACGGACACTTTAGTTCGGTCTTATAAATATTGAAATCTTTTGTGACAGGCGCCGCAATATAATAGTCTTTGAACAATAATTTATCAAAATAATTGCAATCGCACTTATGCACAAACATTTTGAAAACTTTTTCATCAAACACTTTTTTAAGGCAAGCCGACGCAAGTTCGCAGTCAAACAAAGCGTGATGATGCATTTCATCGTCATAGTCAATGTCAAAATAATCGGAACAATCAGTAAGACTTATCTGATTATTATCGGAAATACCGTCAATAAAATATTGACAATACTTTTGAACATCGGCATATTTTTTCATAAAAAAAACATCTGCCGTTGAAAAATTTCTTTTATAGTTATCTGCCAAAACATATAAATCACTGTTAGACCATGATAAAAAAACATTTTTTGAACAGTCGCCGCACCAATTTGCAAAGTCAGTGATAACTTCTTTAAAAGGTCTGCCCTTTTCTTTAAGTTCGCCAAGAGTAACATCTGACAGTTTAACGAAATGCTTACTGAGTTTTCTTGACAAAACAGGAGAAATGTATTGCCTGAAAGACTCAACAAAATTTAAATTTTCGTCAAGTTTCACGGCGCCTACTTCAACAATTTCATTTATTCCCTTTTTAGATGCGTAATTATACGCATTGTTCCATTCTAAATCAAAAATTATATAATTCAAAATACGCTCCAAAAAAAATAACCTTGCAAAGCGCAAGGTTATTTAAAAATTAAACAAAAAGAAAAATGAGAAATGCTGCAAAAACAATAACGAAAAATACAGAAATGAGAATTTTTGTCAATTTTTCGAGTCTTGCTTCATTTGACCTTCCTCTGATTTTGCCTTCAAATCCGTCTGAACCGCCGCCGATAGCACCTGAAAGGTTTTGTGAACGGCCTTCCTGCATTAAAACAACTACTATAATTACAACAGAGCCGAGTATAAGAAGAGCACCAAGTAAATAGTGATACCAAGCCATATATTTTTCCTCCATTTGATAAAATCATATTTCAGTACCTATGAATTATACCATAAGCACATAGCAAATGCAAGCATTATTTTTTCCATAAAATGCTTTGATTATTTTGCATCTTTTTAACCATAATACTATTGTCGGCAAGACAGAAATGCGTTTGCCCGTTTTGCCGTTGCTTCGCTTTTGCGAAGCGTTACATATTTAAAAAGTAATTTGTTCTGTTAAATCATTTGCGCTCGGCAAAGCTCCCGAAGCAGGAAGATTTTTAGCACGAAAACGCCACTCTTTTTCAAACTCGCCCTCTTTCAAATGATGAAAAGAAACGACTGTTTGATTTTTCTTCAGCGTCATAACATTTACACCGACAGTATCTTTTGTTGCTTTAGACGCCACAAGTGCCGTGTTAAGAATAAGCATCTTTCCGCTTGAAGAAACAAGAACGATTTGCGTATCGTCTTCAATATATTCAGCCTGCACAAGTTGTGCTTTATTTGAATATGCTTTTAAAAGTTTCTTTCTGTTAGTCTTTGTCTTATAAGCAGAAATATCTACTTTTGCAACTTTTCCGTTATCAAAAGCAAAAATCATATAGCCCTTATACGCTTTGAGCAAAGCCATATAAACGACGCTTTCTTCTTCCTCCATCTCAAGCTTTGACGGACAGAATTCGCCCAAAACAGACGCTTTTGAGTCAGGGAAATCGTTTACCTTTGACTTATAAACCTGTTGCTTGTCTGTAAAGAACAAAAGTTCATCTGCATTTGAACACTCAAGTGTTCTTATTATTTCGTCGCCCTCTTTAACTTTTTGTTCTCCGCTCATTCTTAAATTAGATGTTTTAATCTTTTTAAGATAACCGTCTCGTGATAGGAAAAGAGTAACGGGATAATCAGCGACCTGTTCTTCTTCATTTTCATCATACTCACCGTATTCATAAAGAATTTCGCTTTTTCTTTCGCCTGAATACTTTTTAGAAACATTTTTAAGTTCCTGAATGATGATTTTCTTTATTTTATTTTGACTTGCAAGAACAGACTCAAGTTCTTCAATTTCATTTTCAATATCTTCAATATCTTTTATTCTTTTTAAGATATATTCACGGTTTAAATGTCGCAATTTAATTTCCGCAACATATTCAGCCTGAATTTCGTCAATACCGAAGCCAATCATAAGGTTTGGTATAACTTCCGACTCGCTTTGCGTTTCACGAATTATTTTAATTGCTTTATCAATATCAAGCAATATTTTTGACAAACCTTTCAGCAAATGAAGTTGCTTTTGTTTTTTGTCAAGCGTAAAAGCAACACGCCTTTTAATGCACTCAATTCGGAAACTTATCCATTCATTTAAAAGTTCTTTTACACCGCAAACTTTCGGTTTACCTTTAATCAAGACATTGAAATTGCAGGAAAAAGTATCTTCAAGCGGAGTCATTCTGTAAAGTTTTTGCATCAATTTATCTGCATCTTGACCTCGCTTCAAGTCGATTGTGATTTTCAAACCTTTAAGGTCTGTTTCATCTCGTATATCGGAAATTTCTTTTACCTTGCCGTTTTTTACAAGTTCGATAACTTTATCTATAATTGCTTCTGCAGTTGTTGTGGGAGGAATTTCCGTAACTTCTATACAATTATACTTTTTATCGTAATTGTACTTTGCTCTTACTTTAACCGAACCTCTGCCTGTTGAATATATCTTTTCCAATTCATCTTTATCAAAAAGAATATATCCTCCCCCTACAAAATCGGGAGCAAGAAGCGTATCTGAAATGACATGGTCAGGATTTTTTATCAATGCCTCTGTCGTTTCACACAACTCCTGTAAGTTAAACGAACAAATGGAACTTGCCATACCTACTGCAATACCTGTCGTAACATTTGCAAGAATTGACGGAAATGTTACCGGCAGCAATGTGGGTTCTGTCATACTGTTATCATAGTTCGGTACAAAATCAACAGTATTTTTATTTATATCATCAAATAATTCTCTGCAAATAGGCTCGAGTTTAGCCTCCGTGTAACGAGATGCGGCATACATCATATTTTTTGAGTACGCCTTACCGAAGTTACCCTTTGAGTCAACATAAGGGTACAGCAATGTTTCATTGCCTCTTGAAAGACGAACCATTGTATCATATATTGAAGAATCGCCGTGAGGATTAAGTTGCATTGTTCTGCCGACAATATTTGCACTTTTCACTCTTGCGCCGTTTATCAAATTCATAAGATACATTGTATAGAGAAGTTTTCTGTGACTCGGCTTAAATCCGTCAATTTCGGGAAGTGCACGGGAAAGAATAACGCTCATCGCATACGGCATATAGTTGTTTTTCAGCGTATCCGAAACAGTTTCTTCAACTATTGTTCCGGCACCTTCTATATGAACATTTTTTTCCAATTCATCTGTACTTATATCTTTTTTCTGAACTTTTCTCTTTGCCAAAACAGCACCTCCTTAACTAATGTCGGCAGCATCAAGATACATATATCCATAGTCGGAAATATACTCTTTTCTGCCGTCAAGATTGTCGCCCAAAAGCAAATCGAATATTTCTGACATTTTTTCGGCATCTTCGGAAGTTACCTGAATTAAACGCCTTGTTTTCGGGTTCATTGTAGTCAAACTCATCATTTCGGCATCGTTTTCACCGAGACCTTTTGAACGCTGAACGGTGTACTTTTCGTCGCCGAGTTCTTCTTTTATTTTATCCATTTCAATTTCATTATAGGCAAAATATACTTGGTCTTTGCAATTAACTTCATAAAGAGGCGACTCTGCGATAAAAACTTTATTTTCTTCTATAAGTTTAGGCATAAGTCTGTAAATCATTGTCAAAACAAGTGTTCTGATTTGGAAACCGTCAACATCGGCATCAGTACAGATTAAAACTTTGTTCCATCTGAGATTGTCCATATCAAAGCCTGCAATATCTTTTGCAACTTTAGACTTTACTTCAACACCGCAGCCTAAAACCTTTATTAAATCTGTGATAATATCATTTTTAAAAATCTTTGCATAATCAGATTTAAGACAGTTTAAAATTTTACCTCGAATTGGTATAATAGCCTGAAAATCTGCATTTCTCGCTTGTTTACAAGCACCGAGAGCCGAGTCACCCTCTACTATGAAAATTTCTCTTTCACTGACATCTTTACTCCTGCAATCAACAAACTTTTGTACTCTGTTTGTCATATCTACTTTTGACTGCAAAGTGTTTTTGAGAGTTTTTCTTGTATTTTCAGCCTTAACTCTTGAACGCATATTGATTAAAACCTGATTGGCAATTTTTTCAGCGTCAAGTTTGTTTTCAATAAAATATATTTCAAGCTGATGCTTAAAAAATTCTGTCATCGCTTCTTGAATAAACTTATTTGTAACGGATTTTTTAGTTTGGTTTTCGTAAGATGTTCTTGTCGAAAAGGAAGAAATTACGCAAATAAGACAATCTTCAACATCCTGAAAATTAATCTGCGAATCAGTTTTATTTAATTTATTATTTTGCTTTAAATAAGTATTAATCTGCGAAACAAAAGCACTTTTAACAGCTTTTTCGGGAGCACCTCCGTGTTCAAGAAAACTTGAATTGTGGTAAAACTCTTTCAACTGTTTTTTTACTGAAAAGCAAATTGCCGCTTTTATTTTTAACTTATATTCGGGCAAGTCTTCCCTGTCCTTACCCATTCTTTCGCACTCCCAATATTGAGGAGTTGAAAGAGCGTCTTCGCCCGAAAACTCTGTTACATAGTCGATAATACCATTTTTATAACAAAACTCCTGCGTTTCAAATTTATTTGCAGAAACTTGATTTTTAAATACAAAATTAACGCCGTCATTAACAATAGCCTGTCGGCGAAGTGTACTTGTAAAATACTCAACCGGTACATCTATATCTGTAAAAACTTCAAGGTCGGGTTTCCATTTTATTCTTGAGCCTGTATCCTTTTTGCCATACTCTTCTTTTTTCAATCCACCGACATTTTCGCCCTTTTTAAACTCAAGGGTATATTTAAAACCGTTTGAATGTATTTCAGCCTCCATATACTCAGAAGCGTACTGTGTTGCACAAAGTCCAAGTCCGTTTAAGCCGAGAGAAAACTCATAGTTACTGCCGCTGTTGGTATCATACTTACCTCCTGCATAAAGTTCACAAAATACCAACTCCCAGTTGTATCTGTTCTCATTATTATTAAAATCAACGGGGATACCTCGTCCAAAATCCTGCACTTCAACAGAACCGTCCATAAATCTTGTAACAACTATTTTATTGCCGTATCCTTCACGGGCTTCGTCGATTGAGTTTGACATTATTTCAAAAATAGAGTGCTCGCATCCTTCAAGTCCGTCAGAGCCGAAAATTACTGCCGGTCTTTTCCTTACACGGTCTGCACCCTTTAAAGTTTTAATACTGTCATTTCCATACGATTTCTTCTTTGGCACGACATTACCTCCGCAAAAATTTTTACACAAGCTATATTTTAAACAAGATGTTGTAGTTTTGTCAAGTAAAACTACAATTTCTGCAACTTAAATAACTGCAAAAGAGGTGCTTATTTTGTTTAAGCACCTCTCAATTATTTTATTCATTGATTTCTTCTTCGTCTTTTTCGTCGATTTTTTGTACATTTTCTTCTGTTATTTCGGCAGAAAAATCAACAGACTTTTCACTTTCCGCTGCAACTTCAGCATCAAAATCAACATTTGAAGAATCAGCGTCATCTGAATTTTCTTCTGACTTTTCATCAATATAGCCACGAGTCATAAGCAATTCAAATTGTTCGCCGTTCAATTTTTCTCTTGCAAGCAATTCTGTTGCAACAAGATTAAGTTTATCGGAATGAAGTTTCAATATATCTTCACAACGCTTATAAGCATTTTTAATAATATCATTTACTTCTTCATCGATTTTTGCGGCTGTTTCTTCAGAATAATTCTTAACATGACCGTAATCTTTTCCTATAAACACTTCATCATTTGTATCGCCGAAAGTAATAGGTCCGAGCAAATCACTCATACCATAACGGGTAACCATCTTTCTTGCAATGTCGGAGGCTCTTTCAATATCGTTTGAAGCACCTGTCGAAATATCTCCGAGAGTAAGTGCTTCGGCAATTCGTCCTCCAAGAAGAACAACAAGTTCGTCAAGCATTTCATTTTTGGAATTGTAACTCTTATCGTGTTCAGGCAAACTCATAGTATAACCGCCTGCCATACCACGAGGAATGATACTGATTTCATGAACAGGGTCTTGCGAGTCAAGGTAATAGGTAGCAACAGCATGGCCTGCTTCATGAAAAGCAGTAAGTCTGTTTTCCTTTTCACTGATTTTTCTTGATTTCTTTTCTGTTCCCATAACGACTTTAATCATTGCTTCGGCTATAAGCGGTTTTGTAATTGCTTTAAGACCTTTTCGAGCTGCAAGAAGTGCCGCTTCATTCAACAGGTTTTCCAAATCTGCACCTGTAAAACCGATAGTACCTTTTGCTATATCTCTCAAATCAACATCGGGAGCAAGAGGTTTTTTCTTTGCGTGTACACGAAGTATAGCCTCTCTGCCTTCCGTATCCGGTCTGCCGACAGTTATTTGACGGTCAAATCTTCCCGGTCTTAACAAAGCAGGGTCAAGTATGTCAGGTCTGTTTGTTGCGGCAATAATTATTACGCCTTCATTTGCACCAAAACCATCCATTTCAACAAGAAGTTGGTTAAGAGTTTGTTCTCTTTCATCATGACCGCCGCCCATTCCGGCACCTCTGTGACGGCCTACGGCGTCAATTTCATCTATGAAAATAATTGCAGGACTTTGCTTCTTAGCTTGGTCAAACAGGTCACGAACACGAGACGCACCTACACCGACATACATTTCCACAAAATCGGAACCGGAAATTGAAAGGAACGGAGCACCTGCTTCGCCTGCAACCGCTCTTGCAAGCAAAGTTTTACCTGTTCCGGGAGGTCCCACCAAAAGAACGCCCTTTGGTATTCTTGCACCGAGATCATTGTACTTTTTAGGGTCTTTAAGAAAATCTACGATTTCTGCAAGTTCTTCTTTTTCTTCGTCACAACCTGCAACATCTTCAAATGTCGTTTTTCTTTTTTCATCATCAACAAGTACTTTTGTATGTGCTTTTCCAAAACTCAATGTACGGTTTGTGTCGTTTCCGACTGCATTTGTCATCTTCTTAACCATAAACCAACCTGCAACCATGAGCAAAATTGAAATAAGAAGCATTGGAAGCATACTCGACCACATTGAAGTATTTGAGCCTTTAATATAATTATAAACTATTTGATTGTCTTTATTTTCGGGGTTTGAATTGTGTGCATCTACATACTCCGAAATATCATTTAAAAATATAGTGCTGTTTGCAACTGTATATTTATGTTTTACCTCTTTATTTTCCTGAGCGTTTTCGGAAGTTTTTTCTCCGTCTTTTGAGTCTTTATCTTCCGTTTTGTTTTCTTCTTTATCAGAATACAAAGAGTAAACCAAGTTACCGCTGCTTAAATCAATACTGAACTCTGAAACCTTGTCATCTCTAAACAAAGCAACAATTTCAGAATAATTCACATCTTTTTGATTTTGCTTTGTTGACAATAATATTATAGAGCCTATGAGAATGACGGGAATCAATATATAAATCAACATTGACTTCCAATTTTTTGCCATATTTTTCATTCATTTTCCTCCAAATCAGCCACCGTAAACAGATGGTTTAAGAACACCGACATAAGGTAAATTTCTATAAAGATTGCTGTAATCCAAGCCGTATCCGACAACAAATTCATCAGGAATTTGAACACCCATATAATCGGCTTTAAGGTCTGTAACTCGTCTGTCGGGTTTATCAAGACAAGTACAAATTCTGATTGAATTTGGCTGACGGGACTTTAACAATTCAGTCAAGTGAGTAAGTGTTCTGCCTGTATCAAGTATATCTTCTACAATTAAAACATCATAACCCGCTATATTTATATCAAGGTCTTGAGTAATTTTAACTATACCTGTTGAAGTTACTCCGTCTCCGTAACTTGAAACAGACATAAAGTCAACTTTACACGGAATTGAGATATTTCTCATCAAATCACTCAAAAATACAACAGAGCCTCTTAAAATACCCACAAGCAATAAATTTTTACCAAGATAGTCTTTACTGATTTGCGTGCCGAGTCTTGCCGCAATTTCTTTAAGTTCCTCTTCGGAAACCAAAACTTTTTCAATATCTTTATTCATTTTTTACCTCTGTAAATTTAATTAATAATACACTTTTTGTTTTTTGTGTAATTTTTACATATTCGCTTACCGCAAAATTACCCACGCCGATAATCAAATCGCCGTCGCATATAATCGGAACGACAGACCTTATTTCTGGCGGTATTTTGTTTTCATTAAAAAGTTTTTTTAATGTTTTGGAGCATTTTCTGTCTTTCAGAAAAATTTTATCTCCATCCATTCTCTTTCTAACGAAAACTTTAGCATTTATTTTATCATAATCACAGAAAAAATCAAATTGTTTTTTATAATAGTCAGAATTTTTTACAAACTCTTCATAAGAAATAATCGTTTGTTCATAATCAGGAAGTGAAAAATGCATTTTTTTGTCAACTATTCTTATAAAATCGTTATTTGAAACAAAACAGTATCTTTCATTTATATCTGATTTACTGTTGAAATTTATCAGTTTTTCAACGCTTAGCAAGTGATTTCTGTCGAGTTTAATTCCAAACAAAAGCGAATATTCGACAATGACTTTTCTGTTGATATAAGTCGTTTCATTTTTTAAAACAGATTTTTTTAATTTTTCATCTTCGGACAAAGCCCTGTCCAAAACACTTTTGGCATATTCATTTGAAAAATTTTCTTCAAGTTTAATATCTTCTATAAGATTTGAAAAAGAATTTTCAAACTCCGGATTTATCTGTTTTAAGTTGTTAACAACAACATTTCTTATAAAATTTCTTGAATAATCATTACTCAAATTTGTAGAGTCGGTAACATATTCTATATTGTTATCTTTACAATATTTTCTTATTTCAACGGAAGTCAATTCAATGAGCGGTCTGATAATCTTTCCTCTGACTGCGGGTATTCCGCAAGCACCGTTCAAAAATGTGCCTCGTGCCATTCTGAACAAAACAGTTTCTATGTTATCGCTTTTATTATGAGCAGTTGCAATTTTATCGCACTTGATTGTTTCAAAAAACTCATATCTTTTTTTTCTTGAATACTCCTCAACACCCATTTTACAAGCTGAAGCTTCTTTTGGAGCATTTATGTGTATATACTTAAAATCAACGCCCGCTTTTTCGCACCAATGTTTTACAAACTCAAAATCTCGCAAAGACTCTTCGCCTCGTATTCCGTGTTCAACATGGGCGCAAACGAGTTTAATTTTTAATTTTTCCCTGTATTTCAGCAAAAACTCTGCCAAAAGAACAGAATCGGCACCGCCTGACAACGCAACAAGCACAGTGTCATTTGGCTCTATCATATTATATTTCTGTATAGTTTTAAGAATACGATTTTCCATAGTCTTCTTCTACTGCTCTAAATCTTGTAAACTCACTGTCAAATGCCAATTTAACAGTACCTACTTCACCGTGTCTGTTTTTTGCAACGATGAGTTCGGTCAACGAGTTGTCTATTTCGTCGCTGTCTTCATTTTTATCGTTTTCATAATATTTTTCACGATACAAAAACAAAACTATATCTGCATCCTGCTCGATTGAACCCGACTCACGCAAGTCTGCAAGTTGAGGTCTGTGAGATTTTCCTCTGCCTTCAGTAGCACGAGATAACTGAGCACAAACAACTACGGGAATGCTTAAATCTTTTGCAAGCATCTTTAAACTACGGGTAATCTGTGATACTTCCTGTACTCTGCTTTCCGTTTTTGTAGCACCCTGTACAAGTCCCAAGTAGTCAACGATAATAACATCTACATTTCTTAATCTTCTTACTTTAGATTTAATTTCGGGAACGGTTATTGATGAAGTGTCATCAATATACAATTCAACATCTTCAAACATTTCGGCTGCATTTCCGAGTTGCACCCACTCTTCCCTTGTCAAATCGCCTGTTCTGAACTTTTTAGCGTTAATGCCTGCCTGTGAAGCAAGAAGTCTTTCTGCAAGCTGCATTTTCGTCATTTCAAGACAGAAGAAAACGCACTTTTTCTTTGCTTTCATCGTTACATTGTGAGCAAGGTTCAAAGCAAAACTCGTCTTACCCATAGCAGGACGGGCACCGATTAAAATCAAATCGTTTTTATTAAGTCCCGTAATACACTTGTCGAGATTGAAAAAGCCTGTTGAAATACCTTTATACTTATCTTTATCTTCACCTGAAAGTTGTTCAAGTTTTGTTATTACATCATCAAAAATAACCTTGCTTACCTTTGTTGGAGAATTTGTATCTTTACCTTGACGAATATCGTATATCATCTGCTCGGCACTGTCGAGAATAAGGTCTGCACCACCCTGCCCGCTGAGTGCTTCATCAGTAATCTTTCTTGAAACTTCAATCAGTCTGCGTAAATAATATTTTTCTCTTACAATATTTGCATAATTTTCAACATTTGCAGTTGACGGCACGCTTTCTGCAAGCTGAACAAGATACTTTCTTCCTCCTGTTTCATCATAGAGGTTTTCTCTTGTGAGTGCATCTGCAATAATAACAGGGTCTATGGCAGAATTATTGCCCATAAACATAGTAAGCATTGAGGTAAATATTGCTCTATGCGCCGGCAGATAAAAATAATCTGACTTAATGATACCCGAAACAACATCCATACATTTGTTTTCAACTAAAATAGAACCCAAAACTGCCTGTTCCGCATCTTTGTCAAAAGGCATATTTAAAATTTCATCAAAACGCTCTTCCATAATTCTACCATTCCTGTTTAATCAACTTAAGCAAGTTTTTCAATTCAAGCCTCTGTTACCTGAATTGATATATTTGCAACAATATCTTTATAAACTTTAACTTCGGCTTTATATGTGCCGAAACTTTTAATATCTGTATCTATTGATATCTTTCTTTTGTCAACTTCTATACCAAAATCACTTTTCAGTTTGGCAGCAACATCTTTTGAAGTTACAGAACCGAAAAGTTTTCCGTTTGCACCTGCTTTTGCAGTAAGTTTAACTGTTTTTCCTTCAATCTTTGAAGCGTCAATTTTAGCTGCTTTGATTTCTTCGGCTTTATGATATTTTTTAGCCTGTTCTTTATTATTAAAATCGTTCATTGCGGCGGCATTTGCCTCAATAGCAAGACCTCTCGGGAAAAGATAGTTTCTTGCGTAGCCGTCGGAAGTGTTTACAAGTTCTCCTTTTTTGCCGAGACTTTTAACATCCTGTTGTAAAATAACTTTCATAAAATTCACCTACATATCCATTAAAATAGGAAGTACTATCGGACTTCTCTTTGTTTTTTCATACATCAATTTTGATATTTCATCTTTAAGAGTTGTTTTAACGCTGTTCCAATCTTTACAGCGATAATCATAATTATCCTCAATAATTTTAGCGGCAAGCGCACGTGCTTTTTTCATCAGTTCCTCGTTTTCTCTCACATAGACAAAACCTCTTGATACAATATCCGGCCCTGACATAATCATACCGCTTTCACTGTCTATTGTCGCAACAACAATGATTATACCGTCTTTTGAAAGATGTTTTCTGTCGTTCAAAACGATATTGCCGACATCGCCTACACCGATACCGTCAACATAGATATCTCCCGACGGCACATCTGCAATCTGTTTCATTGAAAACTCGCTGAGTTCAACTCTGTTTCCGATATTGCCGATAAAAATATTTTTTGTCGAAATACCCATAGCTTCGCCCAATGCAGCGTGTTTTTGCAAATGTTTTTGTTCCCCGTGAACCGGTATAAAGTATTTTGGTTTTACCATTCCGAGCATCAATTTAAGTTCTTCCTGACAAGCGTGTCCGCTTACATGAACTTCATACATTTTTTCATATATTACATCGGCACCGTGTTTGAGCAACTCGTTTACTACATTGCCGACCATTTTCTCATTTCCGGGTATGGGAGTTGCCGAGATAATAACGCAGTCATTTGGACCTATCGTCACTTTTCTGTGTTCTGAAAAAGCAATCTTTGTCAAAGCACTCATAGGTTCGCCCTGAGAACCTGTTGTAATTATAACAAGTTTTTCATCGGGATAATTTCTGATTGTATCAATCGGAATAAGTACCCCTTGCGGAATATTGAGATAGCCGAGTTTAGAACCTATTGAAACAAGGTTTTCAAGACTTCTTCCTATTACGGCAACTTTTCTGCCTCTGTCGTGTGCAGCATCTATAATTTGCTGAACTCTGTGAATATTTGAAGCGAAAGTAGCAACAATGATACGCTTGTTATTTGCTTTATTAAAAAGAAGTTCAAAACTCTCGCCGACTTTTCTTTCACTCATTGTAAAGCCCGGTCTTTCAGCATTTGTAGAGTCAGACAAAAGTGCAAGCACACCTTTTTTGCCGTATTCGCAAAATCTTGCCAAATCAATCATATCGCCGTCGATTGGCGTAGTGTCAATTTTAAAGTCGCCTGTTTGAATGATAATACCCGCAGGAGTATTTACGGCAACCGCAACAGCATCAGGTATAGAGTGGTTAACATGAATGAGTTCAATATCGAAACATCCGAGACTTATTTTATCTCCCGGATTAACTTCAATGAGTTTTGCTTTATTCAGCAAGTTGTGTTCTTTAAGCTTACCTTCAATCAAACCTATTGTAAGTTTTGTTGCGTAAACAGGCACATTCATTTTTTTCAATAAATAGGCAATACCGCCTATATGGTCTTCGTGTCCGTGAGTTACTACAAGACCTTTAATTTTGTCAACATTTTTTTCTACAAATGTAAAGTCGGGAATGACTATATCTACTCCGGGCAAATCATCATCGGGAAACGACAAACCGCAGTCAACGATAAACATATCTCCCCTGCATTCATAGACGGTCATATTTTTACCGATTTCATTAAGTCCGCCCAAAAAAGCAACTCTGACCGACTCTTTTTGTTTCTTCTGAAAACCGAACTGATTTTTTGAGGAGTTCTGCTGATTTTTTTGGAACTTAGGCGGATATTTTTTCGCCTTTCTGTAATAGTAACGCTTATTATTTTTCCGACCTTTAGCGTACTCCTCAAATTCCTCAATATTATTATTTTTTTGCATTAAAAATAAATTCCTCCTTGTAAGTATGTATTTTTCCGTACTTAAAAAATTCTTATATATTTTAATTTAAATTACGCAGATTGTCAAGTAAACTATACTTTATTATACTTTATATTGATTATTCACAAAACAAATGATAAAATATTCTACAAAATACTGTTCGGAGTGAAAAATATGAAAAAAGTAAATATATACACCGACGGCGCTTGCAGCGGTAATCCCGGAAAAGGCGGATGGGGAGCCGTACTCGTGTACAACGAAAACGAGAAAAAAATATCGGGCGGCGAAAAAGAAACAACAAACAACAGAATGGAACTGACAGCCGTTATCAAAGCACTTAAAACGCTGAAAGAGCCTTGTGAAGTAGATTTGACGACCGACAGCAAATATGTATGCGACTCTGTAAATAAAGGTTGGGTATATTCGTGGGAAAAAAACAATTGGAAAAAATCCGATAAAAAACCTGCACTGAATACAGACCTTTGGATTGAACTTTTAGATTTACTCAAAATTCATAAAGTTGCATTTTTTTGGGTAAAAGGTCATAACGGTCATCACTACAACGAAATTTGCGACACATTGGCGACAGACGAAATTAAAAAATTGTAAACATAAAATTCAATATTTATTAATAAATGCGTTGACAATAAAACCCATTATATTGTAATATATAAGCAATATAATTAAAATACAGTAAAGGAAAAACAAATGAAACGAGAAAAATTTTCTTCAAGACTGGGATTTATTTTAATCTCGGCAGGGTGCGCCATAGGACTTGGCAATGTTTGGCGTTTCCCTTACATTACAGGTAAATACGGCGGTGCCGCATTTATACTGCTTTATTTTTTATTTCTTGCCATTCTCGGCTTCCCTATTGTAGTTATGGAGTTTTCAGTCGGAAGAGCAAGTCAGAAGAGCATAGCAAAGTCCTATGATGTTCTTGAACCAAAAGGTTCAAAATGGCACTTGAGCAAGTATATGGGCATGGCAGGCAACTATTTGCTTATGATGTTCTACACAACCGTTGCAGGTTGGATGCTTCTTTATTTCTTTAAAATGATAGGCAATGATTTTAAAGGAATGAATGCCGAACAGGTTTCGGCGGAGTTTAGCAACACGCTTGCAAACCCCACACTGATGATTATATTTGTCGTGCTGATAGTAGTAGGTTGTTTCTGCGTCTGCGGACTCGGACTTCAAAAAGGCGTTGAGCGAATTACAAAAGTAATGATGCTTTGCTTATTGGCACTTATGGTTATTTTGGCAATTCACTCAATTACTTTAGACGGTGCAAAACAAGGTCTTGAGTTTTACTTAAAACCAAACTTCGACAATTTGGTAAAAGCAGGTATAGGCGAAAGCGTTTTTGCCGCAATGGGTCAGGCGTTCTTTACTCTGAGTATCGGAATAGGCGCACTTGCAATATTCGGAAGTTACATCGGAAAAGAGAGAAGACTTACAGGCGAAGCAATCAGCGTTACCGTTTTGGACACATTTGTTGCAGTTATTGCAGGCTTAATTATATTTCCTGCCTGCTTCGCTTACAACATTGAACCTGATGCAGGTCCGTCACTTATATTCATCACTCTGCCAAATGTATTTAACCATATGAACAACGGCAATATTTGGGGCGCAATGTTCTTCTTATTTATGACTTTCGCTGCCGTTTCAACAGTTATTGCCGTATTTCAAAATATCGTATCTTTTGCAGTTGACTTAACGGGTTGCAGTACAAAAAAAGCAATAATTGTAAACTGTATTGTTATCATCGTTCTTTCTTTACCGTGCGTATTCGGCTTTAACCTTTTAAGCGGTATTCAACCGTTTGGCGAAGGAAGTACAATTCTTGATTTGGAAGATTTTATTATCAGTAACAATATTCTTCCTTTGGGAAGTTTGATTTACTTGCTTTTCTGTACAACAAGATACGGCTGGGGTTACAAAAACTTCCTTAAAGAAGCAAACGAAGGTGTCGGCTTAAAATTCCCGAAAAACAAGTTTGTACAAATATATGTAAGTTATGTACTTCCTATTATTGTACTTTTGATTTTTGTTGAAGGCTATATTTCAAAATTCGCATAATTTTTATATAAGAATTATGAATATGTAACATATAAAAAAGGACTGATTTTATTTATCAGTCCTTTTTTTATAATTATTTTTATCTATAATTCCGTATCCCACGCCGAGTTTACCGCCGTTTAAAATATAGTTTTTTGCATTTTTTTGCAGACTTGTATCAGTAGGATACCTGTTTTTAAACAATCTGTATTTTCCGAAAATTCTCTCATATCCCTGCTTATTATATTTCATATTTCCGACAATATTAAACAAAGACTGAAACTTAATAATATTTGAATTTTCATCCATAAACTCTTTATTTGTTTCTGACAAAAGCCAACTTTCGCAAACAAAGTAATTATACTTAAAAGACGGAAAATATTTATCAAAAAATGAAACTGCTTCATACAACGAATTAACACAAGCATCGAAATCTAATTTTTCGCCTTGCGGTATATGAACAAAAATACACTTTTTCTCCATATCTTTCGGAATACTGTCTTTATCAACGAATAACGGTCTGTTAAAATCAACTAATTGATACTGAAGTCTTCCGAGCCTGAAAAGCTCAAAATTCAAATGATTTACGAGCCATGCAGTATTTTTAACACCTTTTTTTGAACAGTTGTTACACCAGATTGTTATATCACTCATTGTGTCAAAAAATACTCTGTCCGGAATATCGGCAGATTTATAACGAGAATATAATTTTTTTGATGCAAACAAAACTGCACCCAATCTTTCAGAATAATTTGACGACTTAAAACTTGAATTTTCATTAATAAATTTAAGTGATGAAGCAAAATCCTCATCACTTAAATTTATATTTTGTTTTAAATTAACATAAAAATCATTGTACATCCGAAACAACTTCCTGCTGTTGATTTTGTTGAACTTCAAGACTTGTTTCATTCAATCCCGAAGACTGAATAAACTCTACTTTTGGCTCATTTTCAAATTCACACTGCAAAACCACTTCTTTTACACTTTCAAAAAAGTCAGAGTCAGCGTGTTCATTTTGAATGATAATCTGCGTATCTTTAGGCAAAAATTTAATATTGTTTTCCAACTCAACAACATTATTAATAACCTCTGCCTCATAGTAAATAGTCGTACCCTGAACCGTAATAGTGTTTTTAAACTCTTCTTGCAAACTCTTTGTTGTTTCTTCAATAGTTACACTGTTTTTCTTATCGTTTGACTTACCATTGTTTACAAAATGAACAGTTACGCCTACACACACTGCCACGAGAACAACAAGAAGAACAATAGTAATTATTTTATTTTTATTTGGATTTTTCTTTTTCTTTTTAAATCTATGTCTTTCAATACTCGGAAGAGAGTCGGTTTCATCAGTTACGGTTTTATTCATCAAATCAAAATTCGGACAACCGTTATATGATGCGTCGCTTTCTTTATGAACAACAAGAGGACTGTCGAGTTCATTTTCAAAAGTTTCAAAATCTTTTTCAGACATTTAACTCACCAACATACCTTTCAATTTTCTCGGCGATATATCTTACTTCTTCCTTATCAACAGGCAATAACGGTTTTCTCGGGTCTCCGCAGTCAATTCCGTATCTGATTGAGATTACACCTTTTGCCGCACCGTAAAGTGAAGCGTGAGAAAGCAAAGAGAATATACAATCATTTATTTTAATTTGAAGTTCTTTTGCTTTTTCGTATTCGCCGTTATTAATCATATCATCAAGAGCAACGAACAATTCCGGCATACAACCGTATGTACCGCCGATACCTGCGTCAGCGCCCATCATTCTGCCGCCGAGATACTGTTCGTCCGAACCGTTAAACACAACAAAGTCTTTATTAACGGCAGTTTTATATCTTTCCATAAGATATACAGGTTCAGCAGAATTTTTAACACCTATTACTTTCGGGTTTTCTGCCATTTTAGCAAGCAACTGAGGACTCAAATTGAATGCAGTCAACTGTGGGATATTGTAAATGATGAACGGCAAAGAAGTTGACTCAATTATTGTATTCCAATGAAGTTCAACAGACTCCTCAGGAAGATGATAGTACACACACGGAACTGCTGAAACAGCATCTGCGCCGATTTCTTCACAGTGTTTTGCAAGTTCAACACTTTCTTTTGTTGATGCACTGCCAACATGAACAATAACGGTCATTTCACCGTTTGCAGCCTCTACGATTGCCTTTGCGACATCTTTTCTCTCTTGTGTAGAAAGAAGAAAGCCCTCGCCTGTTGAACCGCAGGCATATATACCTTTTACACCTTTAGATTTATAAACATTTACAAGTTGCTTGATTTTTTCCAAATCAACATTGTCGTTTTCATCGTAAATAACATTAAGTGCAGTAAATATTCCTTTAAATTTTTTTAAATCTGTCATTTTAAACTCTCCAATAATTTATTGTATGATATTTTATCATACTACTTATTTTTTTTCAATATCCGACAAGTATTTAAGCAAAATATTCTTGTCATTTTTTCCGCCCTCTATAACAAATTCGAGCAATTTGTTCAACGCATTGCCTATTTCTTTACCTGAATATCCGAGTTTCAACAAATCAAATCCATTTACGGCAAGTTGCGACAATTTAAAACAGTCTTCATCTGCCAAAACACTGTCAATCGCATTGAAAACTTTTTCTGCTTCAACTATTTCGACAGAAGTTTTTTCTAAATTTTGCGATTTTAAATCTGCCAATTTAACATAAACAAGTTTACGAGTTAAATCAACACCGATTTTTGAAAACCATTTTCTGACAGAATTCTTATTGGGCAAAATGTACGCATCGTGGTACTTTATAAGGGTACACACGCTGTTTTTGATTTCATTTGAAACCTTATATTCTTCAAAAAACTTTTCTGCGATTTTATAACTGTAATAAGGATGCTTGTAAAAATGTGCCGTGCCGTTTTCATCATACGAAACACGGGGCGGCTTTGCAATATCGTGAAAAAACATTGTAAGTCTTATAATCAAATCTTTGGGAGAATTTTCAACCGTTTTACAAATATGGGTATAAACATCGTAAATATGCCAAGGATTTTTTTGAGGAAAATCAAAACAATATTCAAAATCTTTGCACAAATAGGCAAAAATCGGTCTGTATTCAAGCAAAACATTTAAAACATTGTCGCCCAAAAGCAATTTTGAAAGTTCGCAAAAAATTCTTTCTTTTGAAACATTTTTAAGCAAACGATAATTTTTAAAAACAGACTTTTTAGTTTCTTCTTCTATTTCAAAATTTAAAACAGAAGAAAATCTGATTGCACGCAAAATTCTGAGTGCATCTTCTTCAAACCGTTTGTCCGGATTTCCGACACATCTGATTACTCTGTTTTCCAAATCGTTTATGCCGTTGTAAAAATCCACGAGCATTCCGTTATAGGCAAAAGCGTTAACAGTGAAATCTCGACGCGATAAATCGCTTTCTAAATCTCTTACAAAAGAAACACTGTCAGGATGACGATTATCGGTATATTCGCCGTCTTGACGATATGTCGTAATCTCAATATTTTCGCCGTTTAAAACAGCCGTTACCGTTCCGTGTTTTATTCCTGTTTCAAAAACTTTTATGCCGTTATTTCTCAATATATCGGAAACTTCATTTGGCAAAGCGTCTGTACAAATATCACAGTCATTGGTTTTTCTTCCGAGCAAACAATCACGAACAAAACCGCCTACTAAATATGCTTCACAATCGTTTTCCATCAAAATACCCATAATTATTTTCGCATTTTCGGGTATATATATTTTTTCAGAAACACTCATTATATCTATCCATACAAGCTTTTATTATTTCTTTTGCGTGAACATTGTCATCAACAGTGGAAACGGTTGTAACTTTATCGTGTTCAAGGGTTTTATAAACTTCAAAGAAATGCTTGATTTCGTCAAATCTGTGTTGAGGAAGGTCGGAAATGTTTTTGTACTCATTATAGTTCGGGTCGTTTACAGGAACCGCAATAATTTTTTCGTCTGCTTCTCCGTCGTCAATCATCTTTAAAACACCTATCGGGAAACACTCAACTATTGTCATAGGCAAGATTTTTTCACTGCACAAAACCAAAACATCGAGAGGGTCATTATCACTTGCATAAGTTCTCGGAATAAAACCGTAGTTTGCAGGATAGTGTGTAGAAGTAAACAAAACACGGTCAAGTTTCAAAAGTCCTGTTTCTTTATCAAGCTCATACTTGTTTTTTCCGCCTTTTGATATTTCTATTACTGCATAGAATTTATCAGGTGTAATTCTTTTGGGTGATATATCATGCCAAATATTCATAACAAAACTCCTAACATATTATTTAATATAATTTTATCATATCAAATATTTTAATTCAATTAAAAAAACAAAAAAATCACCGTCCTGTTAAGAACGGTGATTAAAAATATTATTTATTTTTTTTATTATCTTTATTTGATTTTTTAGCTTCTTTTTCTGCTTTTCTTGCTGCCTTTTTCTCTGCAGTTTCACGCATTTTTTCTTCACGCTCTGCTTTTGCTTTTTCTTCAGCAAGTCTTTCCTCTTCTTCAACACGAGCTTTAGCAGCGTCATATCTTGATTTGATTTCGTCGTAGTGCTTGTAGTTTTCAGCCTGTTTTACGAGTTTTTCAGCATCAAGATACGGTTTAGCGGCTCTGTTAAAGTTTGTTTGAGAAGCAATCTCAACTTTTTCTGCTTCAGCGATTTCTTTTGCAGTTTTCTTCAACTGCTTAATTTCATTCTTAATTTTTGAAACAGAAGAATTGTCTTTTGCTTTTTGAGCTTCATACAATTTCTTGTATGCACTCTCAAGTGCTGCTTCATTTTCATCTTCAGCATTAAACAATTCTATGATTTTTGTTTTGTCCGGAACAGCAATATCTTTGCCGTCAAAATATTTTTTCATATATTTAGCGGCAGTAATTCTGTTGCGGTAAAATCTTAAAATCTCTTTACGGATTTCTTTTTCTTCATAAGTATTTTTAGGTAAACGCTTTGTTTCACGAACTTTTTGTCTGAGAAATGAAATGTCTTCTTTTTTAAGTGCTTCTACACCGCTTGTGTAGATGATTGAAGATTCTTCAAGCATTTTGATACCGTGAGGTGTTTCAAACTTATGGATTTCTTTCATTACAAATTTAGCAATATCAATCTGTTTATTAAACTCAATATCGTCATTGTATTGTTTTTTAGCAGCTTTTACAGCAGCTTTTTTAGCATCGTTATCTGCATACTTTGCTTGTTTTGCTTTCTTGATATTGTCTTTATTGACAACTCTTTTTTCAGCATTGCAATGTTCATTTGCAGAGTCGATAATCTCGATAGTTTCAACAAGGTCTTTGTCATTAAGTACGCCGTTACCGAAGTCCTCAAACAAAGCTCTGATTTTAAGAACTGCAACAATTGCTCTTTGCTTGATTTCTGAAAGGTCATACCAAAAATACGGAACAACATTGATTGTAGCACCGATAATTGAAACTACGATGAGAATTTTAAGAAGGTTATGTAAAGTTGTAGGATCGTACAATGAAAAATATGGTGTAATTTTACCACTTGCACCTGCAACAGCCGTTTGAATTGCCTGACCTATTGACTCACCGTTGTGCATTATTTCATTGCTGTATTGAAGTTCATTAACAACTTCAGTTGCTTTTTGCATATTGATGCCGTAGTGTTCATTGATAATAGGAAGAACACTTGAAGTGATAAGTGTAATAACCGCACCGATAGCACCGACAGCCGAGAACATACCGTCGATACGCTCGCCGGATACATATTGCTGATAGTCACGAATATCTGCCTGAATAGCAGGGTTAAGAATATGAGCAAAACTTCCCATAAGAGCATTCATCCAAAGACAAGAAAGAATGAGCCAAATGAGTGCTCCGTCCGGAGACAAATCAAGAACAGGAATCATAAAAGCAATGAATATAATATTCATCAAGTTAGTAACGATAAGAACTGCTTTTTTACCCCATTTTTTAATACAGAACGGTGCTGCAAGCATACCCCAAAGAGAAGCATTACCGTAAATTGTCTGAATAAGTGCGAATTGGTTACCGTTACAATAACCGCCGTAGTTGTACAAATATGCTAAAATTTGGCTGAATGCACTCTCCAAAAATCCAAGCCAACCTGCAAGTGAAATAATCCAAAAATACTTGTTTCTTGCAACTTCACGAAGAGCGTCAATAAACTTAACTTCAATAAAGTGAGATTTTGCCTGTACAATTTTTTCTTTTGTGCTGACATAAGTCCACAAAAGGAAGAAGAATGAAATGATTGTGATAGGCGGATATGTGTACTTATATACACGAATATCATACATATTGTCATTTGCTACTGCTTTTGCAACCATAGGAATTATGATATTCATAATTGAAGGTGCCAAAGAATAAATAACCGCTTTGATTGAAGATACATTTGCTCTTTCCTGAGAGTTCGGAGAAAGAACATGAATAAGGTTTTCGTAAGCATCGTAGAAGAAGTAGTAGAAGAAATGTTGTGCAAGGTTAAGAATGAGAATAACTGCACACATAACAACATAACTTCTGTCCTTGCCGAAGAAAGTGCCTTCGCCGAACAATGCACCGAATTTATCGTACGGAAACCATACAAAAAGAATGTTGATAATACAAACAGGGATACCCATCTGCAAAATATACGGTCTGTATTTACCTTGTTTGTTGCGAGTATTATCTATAATGTTCGCTCTGATGGCAGTCAACGGAATGTTTGCCAAAATAACAATAACATACATTATGTACATATCGGTTTGACCTACACCGAGTGTGTTACCGATTAAGATGTTAGTTGTTGACAAAATCATTTGAAGTGCCATCCAAACGATGAACTGAACACCGATACCGCCGCCTGCATAGCCTATAATTTCCTTATAGGGCATATAGTAACCTTTGGCAGGAGTGGTCCAGTGAAATTTGACATTTTCAAATGTTGATATAGCTTTTTCTTTAAAATTTTGAGCCATAAAATCCTCCTCACTTTTAGTTAGACATTATATAAATAATAACATTATAATTTAATTATTTCAAGAAAAAATTTACAAAAGGTATATGATTTTTTTAAGTTTTTTTGTTATTAATGACACATGAAGATTTTTTTTAAATTTTAATTCATTTTTTAGTTTAATAATAATTTATTAAACTGAAAGTTGTTTATTTATAAGCGTTTTGTCTATTTTTTTAAAACAAATAATTTTTGGCAAAAATTTCAAATTAAAATTTCATTTGAAAAATCTTAACAAAAAAATAAAGACTGATTTTTCAATCAGTCTTTATTGAAACAATTAAATTTACCTTGTAACATCATTCAGCCATTTATATGATTTATATCTGGCTATACACATAGGTATTTTTATGATTTCATCACTTGTAAGCAACATAAACACAACAATAACAGGTGCGTCAAAAACAAATGCAGCCAAAGCACCGAACAGAATAGCACAACCCCACAAAGTAGTAACATCTATAACAAGTCCTACTTTTGTATCGCCTCCGCCACGAAATACGCCGACTATCGTTACTGTATTGAAAGCCTGTGCAACAATGAAATAGCAAAGCACAAACAACATATCTCTCAAATATCCCGATGCTTCAGGTCCGAGAGTCATAAACTGTCTGATAAGCGGAGAAATGAGCAAAATCAAAACAGCACCTACTGCACCGAAAGACAATGCAAGAATTTGAAATCTTTTCGCATAAACTTTTGCGTAATCTTTTTTGCCCTGCCCTATTACTTTGCCTATCATTATAGCCGTTGCATTTGAAATACCGAACACAACAACCATAGCAATCTGTCTGACAACCTGAACAACAGAATTTGCGGCAACTGCACTGCTTCCCAAATGACCAAGCACGGCAGAAATGGCAGAAACGCCGAGTCCCCAAATAACCTCGTTTATAATTACAGGAACGGAATACTTATAGAAATCCCTTGCCAAAACTTTATCTTTTACAAAAAAGTCTTTAAACTTAAACAAAACTGTTTTATTTATTTTAGCAATATAAATTATTACAAGCACAACTTCCGTAAATCTTGCGATTGTAGTTGCAATGGCAGCACCTTTTACACCAAGTGCCGGACTGCCCAAAAGTCCGAAAATAAAGATTGCATTTAAAATGACATTTATAACTAAAGAAATAAAATAAATGACCATTGAAACAACGACTTTTTCTGCACTTCTGATGATATTAAGATAGGTCATTGTAAACACAGACACAATGTATGAAACAGAAATAATTCGCAGATAAGCTGCACCCTCTTGAATAACCGTTGCTTCACTTGTAAAAATTTTCATCAAGGTTTCCGGAAAAAACTGTGCCGCAACAGTAAATAAAACAGATATTGCGACTCCGAGCCTCAATGAATAACCTAATATTTTCTCAATAGTTTCAGTATCCTTTTTTCCCCAATACTGTGCAGCAAGCACTGCGGCTCCCGAAGATATTCCAAAAGCAAAAAGAGTGAGTACAAAATACACCTGACCTGCAAGAGAAGATGCAGAAAGTGCAATTTCTCCGACTTTACCGAGCATTATTACATCGACGGCATTTACTCCGAAATTTATTAAATTTTGAATTGCCATAGGCAAAACAAGTGCCATAACGGACTTGTAAAATTCTTTTTTCTCAACTTTAGTATTTAATATATTTTCCATAGCCTTGATACCTTATCAAAAACAATAAAAAAAGTCAATATTACTTTTGAACTTTAATGATTATTCGGCGAATTGAGAATTATACAACTCAAAATAAAAACCTTTTTTGTTCAAAAGTTCAGTATGATTTCCCGTTTCAATTATTTTTCCGTCTTTCATAACTAAAATTAAATCTGCTTCCTTGACGGTAGAAAGTCTGTGGGCAACAACAAATGATGTTCTTCCCTGCATCAATTTTGCAAAAGCGTTTTGTACTTGCAATTCCGTTCTTGTATCTATTGAAGATGTCGCTTCGTCAAGAATAAGAACAGACGGAAGTTTCAGCATAATACGCGCTATGCAAAGTAATTGCTTTTGTCCTTGTGATAAATTTGAACCGTCTTCGCCGAGCATAGTGTCATATCCGTGTGGCAATCTTTTTATAAAAGAATGAGCATGTGCCGATTTTGCCGCTTCAATTACCTCTTCATCCGTGGCATTCGGATTTGACATCTTAATATTATCTTTTACGGTGGCATTTTTAAGCCATGTATCCTGAAGTACCATACCGAAATTTGAACGCAGATTTTTTTTACTTATATCATAAATTGATATGTCATCAAGTAAAATTTTTCCTTTATCAACTTCATAAAATCTCATCAAAAGATTTATAAGAGTCGTTTTACCGCATCCGGTAGGTCCGACAACGGCGACACGCATTCCCGATTTGACTTTTAAACTGAAGTCTTCAATGAGCGATTTATTTTTATCGTAAGAAAAACTCACATTTTCAAACTCTGTTTTGCCTGACACATTATCTAAAGTTTTATCAAAATCATCTTGCATTTCTTTTTCATCAAGCAAATCAAAAACTCTTTGAGCACAAGCCAAAGCGTTTTGCAGTTCAGTAATGACAGAACTTATCTCATTAAACGGTTTTGTATATTGATTTGCGTAACTCAAAAATGCTGACAGCATACCCACACTGAAAGACACCGTACCTGTCGATATACAAAGTAAAGCACCTATCAAAGCGACAAAAGCGTAAACAACCCCATTTACAAATCTTGTGGCAGGATTTGTTATTGATGAATAAAAAATTGCTTTTAAAGAATACTTTGAAAGTTTTTCATTCATCTCATCAAAATTCTTCATATTTTCTTTTTGATGATTTAAAGTTTTAACAATCTTTGCATTTGACACAACTTCGTTTACAAAAGCAGTTTGTTCTGCTCTTGACTGTGACTGCAATTTAAACATATTGTATGTTTTTTTTGCAATAAATCGTGCGACAAAGATTGAAAGCGGTGTGATTACAACTACAACAAGAGCAAGATAAACATTTATACTGAGCATAAATATAAGAGTTCCCGCAATAGTCATTATACCTGTGAAAAATTGTGAAAATCCCATCAGCAGACCGTCTGCAAACTGGTCAATATCCGCAATTATCATAGAAACAATTTCACCGCTCGGATGATTGTCAAGATATTCAACGGGCAGTTTATTTAATTTTGTAAAAGCAGAGTGACGCATATCTCTTATTACGCTGAATGTGATTTTATTTGACGAAACATTCATTATCCACTGCGACACCGCACCGATTATTACAAGAACTGCGACTTTCAGCAAAATGTGTGTGATTTTTGAAAAATCAACATTTCCTTTTCCGATTATCAAATCAATAGCGTTACCGATTAAAACAGGTATATATAAACTTGATATTACACTCAAAACGGAAAACAGCAAAACGGAAAAGCTCTGCAATTTATAATCTTTTACATAACCCAAAATTCTTTTTACGGTAACAATTCTGTTTTCTTTTTTCATTTTACACCCTCCTTATATTGAGAAGAGTATATTTCTTTATAAACACTGCAGTTTTCAAGAAGTTCAGTATGCGTACCGCAGCCCACAAGTACTCCGTCGTCCAAAACCAAAATTTTATCACAGTCGGCAATAGACGATATTCTTTGAGAAACAACAAAAACCGTCGGAGAAAAATCTAAATTTCTCACAGCATTTCGCAATTTCTTTTCAGTTGCGAAATCAAGTGCTGAAGAACTGTCATCAAGCACTAATACCGACGGCTTTGCAACAAGTGTTCTCGCAATAGATATTCTTTGTTTTTGACCACCCGAAAAATTTCTGCCTTCCTGCTCCGAAATAGCATCTAATCCGCCTTTATTTTCAACAATTTCCAAAGCCTGAGCAGACTTTAACGCCTCTGTCATTTCTTCCTTTGAAGCGTCATTTTTTGCCCATTTTAAATTTTCTTCAACAGTACCTTTAAACAAAACAGATTTTTGAGAAACAACACCGACAATTTTTTTAAGTTCATCGGGCGTATATGATTTGACATCTTCCCCGAAAATTTTTACACTTCCCTGCGTTGCGTCATACATACGGGCAATTAAGTTCACAAGAGTTGTTTTACCCGAACCTGTTGAACCGATAATGCCGACAAAACTTCCTTTAGGTGCCGAAAATGTTACATTTTTTAAACTGTACTCTTTTTCATCTGTATATGAAAAAGAAACATCTTCAAACTGAACGGCAATGTTATTTGAAACATTCTTTTTCTTTACAATTTCAACATCTGTATTTTCATTTAAAACAGCGGCAATCCTGTCCGCACTCGCAAAAGATTTTGTAACGGTAATTATCAAATTTGCAAGTTTTATAAGTTCGACAAGAATTTGGCTCATATAGTTATACAAAGCAACTGTCTGTCCCTGAGTGATATTGCCTGAATTAACACTGACACCACTGTAATAAATTAAAAATATTATACCGAAATTAATAATAACCAAAGTAGCAGGATTTAACAACGAAGAAATTTTACCTGTTGTTTTCTGCATTTTGTTAAGCAAATTATTTGCAGATGAAAAAGTTTTTTCCTGCTCTTCTTCAGCACAAAAAGCCCTGATAACTCTCACACCTGTCAAACTTTCACGAGTGACATTTGTGACGGAATCGAGATTTGACTGAATATTTCTGTACTGTGGAATTGTCCAAGCCATTATTCCGAACACTACTGCCGAAAGCAAAACAACAACTGCAACAAAAATCAAAGTGGCTTTAAAATCAATAGAAAAAGCCATTACAACTGCACCGATAACAATAAAAGGACTTCTCATAAACAAACGCAACACAAGGTTTACGCCCGACTGAACTTGATTTACATCATTTGTAAGTCTTGTAACAAGCGAAGATGCAGAAAATTTATCTATTTGAGAAAAAGACAGATTGCTTATTTTGTCAAAAAGCGAATGTCTTAATTCTTTGCCGAAACCTGTCGCTGACTTAGCGGCAAAATACTGTGCAGTTATAGACGCAACCATTCCGAAAACACCGAAAGTTACAAGCACCAAACACATTTTCACAACATAGTTTTTATCTGAAAAAAAGATACCTTTGTCAATAATCTTTGCAACAATCAAAGGTACAATTAGTTCAAAAACTGCCTCAAGCAATTTAAACAAAGGTGCAAAAACAGACTCTGTCTTGTAATTTTTTAAATATACCAACAATCTTTTCATAACAATTATCAAATATTCCTTAATATTTTAATTTAATACATTATATAATTTGTTTAAAACAGTGTCAAATACAAAAAAGAAAACTCTGTATGAAAAATTTGCAAAAAACATTGCAAAAATTCACAACAGAGTTTTTAAATTAAAAAATATTAATACAACTTTTTACCGTTTTCAATATCTGATATTTGGTCAATTCGTCTTTGATGACGACCACCCTCAAACTCAGTATCAAGAAAAACATCTACAAGTTCCAAAGCCAGACCTGCTCCCACAACTCTTGCTCCCATACACAATACATTTGCATCGTTGTGCATACGGGTATATTTTGCACTGAAATAGTCGCTGCAACAAGCTGCCCTGATACCTTTTACTTTATTTGCAGCCATTGAGATACCGATACCCGTACCACAGCAAAGAATACCTTTATCACATTCGCCGTTTGTAATTAAATCGCACGCTTTTTGAGCATTTACGGCATAATCACAACTGTCTGTCGAAAAAGCACCGCAGTCTTTATATTCAATATTTCTTTCTTCCAAATGTTTTTTTATTTCCTCTTTAAGCGGAAAACCTGCGTGGTCGCTTGCAAGTACAATCATTTTAATTACCCCTTTTTAATTTTAATTCTCTCTCCGCCTGACTTAGTCGTAAATAAACAGGCATCAATTCTTCAGACAGAACAGTTTTCTTACCGAAAGAAGCCTTGATGACACCGTCAGCATTTTGAAAACGACACTCTTCGCCAGCCAAAAAGACATTATCATTTTGCAGAGTTTTATAGGCAAGTTCTGCCCCGTCTCCTGCAACAATAACCTTATCAAATTTTTCAATTTCGCTTTTAATTTGCATTATATCTATCGCTCTGTCGCAAGTAATTCTTGAAACATTACCATTTTTTATTTCAAACAAAGCGTTATAAAACTGATTTCTTCTTGCATCCATACAAGCACAGATGACAACATTTTCATCTGAAAAATCGTTATTTGCTATCGTTTCAAGTGAAGAAACGGCAACACAGGGAATATTTTTCTTAAAAGCGATACCTTTTACGGTTGCAACTCCTATTCTTACGCCTGTAAATGAACCGGGTCCGACAGAAACTGCGATTTTTTCTATATCGTCAAAACACTTATTTGCACTTTTCAGTGCATCGTCAATCAACGGCAAAAGTGTCTGACTGTGAGTCAAACCTGCGTTTATAAACTTTGAAGACAACACTTTTTCATCGTCATAAACAGCCGCTGAAGCGCTGACTGCACTCGATTCAACTCCGAGTATCAGCAAAACCATCACCCTTATTATATATAGTTATTTTTCTTGAATTTTCGTCTGTTTTCTCAAATTCAACAATAATTGCATCATCTTCCAAAGCACCGAAAATATTTTCACTCCACTCAACAGCCAAAAATGAAACACCGTCAAGATAATCAAAATAGCCTGTTGAATACAAATCGTCCCAATTATCGACACGATACATATCAAAATGATACAGTACATTTTCTTTTCCGATATACTCATTGACTATTGAGAAAGTCGGAGAAGTAACATCGGCATCTATTCCGAGACCTTTTGCAAGTCCTGAAACAAAAGCTGTTTTTCCCATTCCGAGCCCGCCTAAAAATGCAACAACCGAGCCTTTTTTCAATGTTTTTGCAAAATTTTCGGCAAACTTAACTGTATCTTCCCTACTGTTTGAAACAAATGTTTTCATCAAAACAAACCTACCGTATTTCCGTTTTCGTCAATATCTATCGAATACGCAGCCGGTTTTTTGGAAAGACCGGGCATAGTCATAATTTTTCCGGTTTTGCAAACTATAAATCCGGCACCGTTTGAAAGACTGACATCAGATACAGTGATTTTAAATCCTGAAGGTTTACCGAGAAGAGTCGGATCATCTGAAAGGCTATACTGAGTTTTTGCCATACAAACAGGTAAATTTGAATGTCCCAAAGCCTCTATTTCAGATATGCTTTTTTCAGCCTCTTTAGTATAAATAACTCCGTCAGCACCGTAAATTTCTTTTGAAACAGTTTCTATTTTTTCTTTAATTGTATCTTCAACATCGTACAAAAATCTAAAATTATTTTGCTTTTCACAAGCCTCGCAAACTTTTTGAGCAAGTTCAACAGAACCTTTTCCACCTTCTGCAAAGCACTTTGTCACGGCAAAATCTGCACCTGCATTTTCACAATACTCTTTAACAAAAGCAATTTCTTTATCTGTATCTGCATAAAAATGGTTGATTGCAACAACAACAGGTACTCCGAACTTTTTAAGATTTTCAATATGAGCGCCGAGATTTTCTGTACCTTTTTCAAGAGCAGGCAAATTTTCTTCACTCAAATTTTCTTTTGCAACGCCGCCGTTGTACTTCATTGAACGAACTGTTGCCACAAGTACGACACAAGACGGTGTAAGTTTGCCGTATCTGCACTTAATGTCAAAAAACTTTTCTGCACCTAAATCGGAACCAAAGCCTGCTTCTGTGATGCAATAGTCAGAAAGTTTCATTGCAACTTTTGTGGCACGCAAACTGTTGCATCCGTGAGCGATATTGGCAAAAGGACCGCCGTGCATTATTGCAGGAGTATTTTCCAAAGTTTGAACTAAATTCGGTTTAATTGCATCTTTAAGCAATACAGCCATCGAACCGTCTGCTTTAATATCACGACAATAAACGGGTTTTAAATCATAAGTATATGCAACTAAAATATTGCCGAGTCTTTTTTTCAAGTCAAAGACATCTTTAGCAAGACAAAGAATAGCCATAACTTCACTTGCAACCGTGATGATAAAATGGTCTTCACGAACAACGCCGTTCAAAGCGCCACCCATACCTACAACAATGTTTCTCAACACTCTGTCATTAATGTCCATACATCTTTTTGCAAGAATTCTGCGTGGGTCAATTCCAAGTTCATTGCCTTGCTGAATATGGTTATCAAGTATAGCACACATCAAGTTATTTGCACTTGTTATGGCATGCATATCGCCCGTAAAATGAAGATTTATATCTTCCATAGGGACAACCTGAGAATATCCGCCACCCGCAGCACCGCCTTTTATACCGAAAACAGGACCTAAACTTGGTTCTCTTAATGCAACCGTTGTTTTTTTACCTATTAAATTCATCGCTTCCGACAGACCTATGGAAACGGTTGTTTTACCCTCGCCTGCCGGAGTAGGATTGACTGCCGTAACAAGCACCAACTTACCGTCTTTGTTTTTTTCTATTCTTTCAAACAAACTGTTTGAAATTTTAGCCTTAAAGTGACCGTACTGTTCAATTTCCGAATTGTCAATACCCAAACTTTCGGCTATTTGTGTAATTGGTTTTAATTTTGCACTTTGTGCTATTTCGATATCTGTTTTCAATAAAAATACCCCTAACACTGTAAAATTTACAAAATCTTGATTATTTTTAACAAAATTATTATAACACAAGACTGTAAAAATTCAAATACTTTTTATACTTTAACTTGAATTACCTTAACATAAATTATATAATATATATCAATACAATAACAATATCAAAAGTACAAAAAAATTTTCAACAAAGGACTATTTATGAATAACAATTTAAACAAAAAAAACATATCTGGAATAAGCGGTTTTGATTTTCCTTTAATGATTTTGTCACTTTTTTCTTCGGCATACGGTCTGCTTCTTGTTTTCAGTGCAACATATTCAAAATTGAAACCCGATCAGATTATAGCTTCTGACTTAAAATCAATGATATTAAGTATTGCTTTAGGGCTTATAATAGCAATTGTCCTATCACATATAGACTATCAAATAATAAGTAAACTATGGCCTGTGATTGCGGGCGGTTGTATTTTATTGATGATAGCGACTATTATTTGGGGCGTCGCTCCCGAAGCCCGTCCCGACGCTCGTTCTTGGCTCAGAATAGGAAACTCTTTCACTTTTCAAACTTCAGAACTTTTGAAAGTAGGGTTTATAATTTCATTTTCCTACCATCTTGACATGGTAAAAGACGATATTAATAAACTGAAAAACATCATACCGCTTGTAATACACGGAATGATACCGATTGCACTTGTTGTAGTAACAGGCGACGCAGGTTCTGCTCTTATATTCTTATTTATTTTCATAGGAATGTTATTTTTTGCAAAAGTAAACATAGGCTACTTTATTGCAGGTTTCTGTCTTATCTTTATGGCATTTCCGATTGCTTGGAAATTGGGATTTTTAAAAGGTCTTCAAAGAGAAAGAATTGTTGCCCTTTTCTTCCCCGAATACTACGAAACTACCATGTATCAGCAAAACAACGGCAAAATAGCTATGGGAAGCGGTGGTTTAACGGGACAAGGATTTTTACAAGGTAAAATGACTCAAGGAAGACTTGTTCCCGAAAATCAAAACGATATGATTTTGACAGTTGCCGGCGAAGAGTTCGGTTTTATAGGTGCAATGGTTGCTATACTTTTACTTTCGGCACTGATTGTAAAAATTATATTTAACGCACTCAAAGCAAGAGATAATGTAGGTTACTTGATGTGCAGCGGTGTTGCAGTAATGCTTTTGGCACAAGTTTTTGTAAATGTCGGTATGGAACTTTCAATTCTCCCCTGTATCGGAATTACATTGCCGTTATTCAGCGCAGGCGGTTCTTCAAGTATGTGCACATACATTGCTCTCGGAATTGTACTTTCGGTTTACAGATTCAGTAAAGTTCCTCGAGATACACTGTTCTATGCAGATTTATAATAAAAAATAACTTATATTAAATGTAATGATAAAACGGTTACAAATCATTTTTATTCTTTAAGTTAGATGACTCTTTTTAGATAACTCTTTGATATTTATTGCAATAATTTAAATAGGCAAACAACCATACCAGTGGGAATTTATGATTTACAAAAGCGATGACATATGCTACTCGAATAACGATACATCTTTAAATTTCTGTGAATGGACTCCAACCGAATCTGGCAACTATAAAGTTGTTGTGGAGGGTAATTAAATGACTATAACAAATTGGGAAGATGCTAAAATAAATATTAAAGCACAATCTCCTGCTTTTCTTCTAACAGTAGGATTCATTTTTTTATATGCACTGTAATAGTTTTTTGAAATGCTATGGTAGACTATCAGACACAACGTGAAACAACCAACTGGATTATTACAAATGCTGCAGTAAGCGATATAGAAACAAAAGTGCAGGGTTCAAGAGGGCCAAACTATGGATCTAAGTCTACTTATTATGATATCTATTATGAGTACACGGTAGACAATCAGATTTATACAGGAATAATTAAAAATCAAAACCGATCAAGAAAAATCGGAGAATCCTTGAAAATAAAATATAATCCGGAAGCACCGGATAAATCAATTCACGAGTTAGAGCCATCTAAAGAATTTCTTGTAACCGGTCCGGTTTTTGCTCTATTATTCATATCATCAACATCCTTGGGAATTTATTGGGGTAAAAAATATTCAAGTAAAAAACTACCTAAAAACAAATAACTTGAATTATAATTAAAACACAGTAATCATAGCATATATTAATATAAAAATGTTTTTATTTCATTATTTTCAATAGTTAAATTATTGATTTTGTCTTTGATGAGTCAAGACCTCCGGCTAAGCCAGAGGCTTGAGTAAGCCCTAGAAGGGCTTTTTACGGACACAACCCCTAAAGGGGCG
>UQEU01000009.1 GCA_900540085.1 uncultured Eubacteriales bacterium | reverse complement strand
AAGCTTTTCCTTTTCCACCTGCATAGCAGGTGGTTGTCTTTGTTGCAAACAAAACTAAAGCCACCGTTAATTCGGTGGCTTGTTTAATGATTTATTCAATTAAATTTTAAAATATATATATTCACAATATTTATCTAATCATAATTTTAAAATCATTTATTTTTTTATTACAGATTATTAAACAAAACTTATTATTCCAAGTCAAGCGGAATTTTTGTATCAAACTCTATTCCGCATACTTTATTTTTAATTTTTTTATTTCGTTCATTTGTTCCCCAAGTAGAAATATTGCTTATACAATCACAGATAAAAGCAGAATAATAATATTTCTTATGTTTTTCCGTATTTTAAAAAGAATAATTTTTTTATTTGACTGTTTTTTTATCTATAATTGCATTTCTTAATTCAAAAACAGAAAGTAAATTATCATTTTCATCCGTAAAACAGCAGTTAAATGACGGGTCTAAAACAACAAACTTTTTTTGTTCTTTAGAATAAATATGAACAACAAAATGTACTCCGTTATTTTCAGAACGCAGAAGTATAGGAAGTGCCTTAATGCCGTAAGCAATCAAAACATCCGTTAAAACTAATGCTTTAAATCTGCAATTTAGGGCATAGGCAAATGACTTATCAAACGAATATTTTAAAATATCCAAAGTATTGTCAGGCAAAACATTTGAAGTTGCTCCGCAATAATGAGTATGTTGAGTTAAATAATTCATAATATTCAATGAATTTTCTATATCCGTTAAATTGTAATTATAAGGAAAAGCATACTCTTTTTTTATTGTTTCATATTCTTCAAGATTAGTGAAAAAATTTTTTATTTCAAAATCTTTCACTGCATATTTATCTATAATTTTTGTATCTAGAGGAATATATTTTTTATCTTCAATTTTTTCATCATACTCATTGGGGTTAATAATAGATAATTTTCTTAATCTAAATTTAAAGAAAACTCGTTTTATTTTGAAGATAAGATTCATATTCAACACCCCACTTGCACATTTTTTTACTCATCGTCCGACGAAAGTTTAAGCACTGCCATAAACGCCTCTTGAGGGACTTCAACAGAGCCGAATTTACGCATTCGTTTTTTACCCTCTTTTTGTTTTTCAAGAAGTTTTTTCTTTCTCGAAACGTCGCCGCCGTAACACTTTGCAAGAACATCTTTTCGCATTGCTTTGACGGTTTCTCGTGCTATAACCTTACTGCCGATTGCAACTTGAATGGGAATTTCAAAAAGTTGTCTCGGAATATGCTCTTTCAATTTTTCTGCTATTCTTCTTGCTCTCGGATACGCCTTGTCTGAATGGACAATAAAACTCAAAGCGTCGATTGTATCGCCGTTTAAAAGAACATCTATTTTAACAAGATTGCTCTTTCTGTAATCGCTGATTTCGTAATCGAAAGACGCATATCCTCGAGTTCTTGATTTAAGGCAATCAAAAAAATCATATATTATTTCATTGAGCGGTAATTCATAATGAATATCTACACGGTCGGTTGTAATGTAGTGCATATCTTTAAACACACCACGCCTTTCCTGACACATATCCATTACGGTGCCGACAAAATCTGACGGAGCATAAATATGAGCGTTTGTGAAAGGTTCTTCGCAAAAATCTATATTTGCAGGGTCGGGATAATTTGTAGGATTGTCAATTTCCACAACGCTTCCGTCAGTCAAATGAATTTTATAAACTACACTCGGAACGGTTGTGATTAACTCAAGTCCATACTCTCTTTCAAGTCTTTCTTCAATAATTTCAAGATGCAAAAGACCTAAAAATCCACATCTAAAGCCAAAACCCAAAGCACCCGATGTTTCAGGCTCAAATGAAAGAGATGCGTCGTTTAACTGTAATTTTTCAAGTGCTTCTCTCAAATTTTCATAGTCTGCACCGTCAGCCGGATACACACCGCAGAAAACCATAGGGTTTACTTTTCTGTAACCCGGCAACGCCTCTTCGGCAGGATTTTCTGCAGTAGTTACAGTGTCGCCCACTCGAGCGTCGGAAACATTTTTTATAGATGCTGTGATATAACCTACTTCTCCTGCGCAAAGTTCTTTGCACGGCTCAAGCGACCTTGCTCGCATATAGCCGACTTCAACAACTGTAAACTCTGCACCTGTTGCCATCATTCGCATCGTGTCGCCTGCCTTGATTTTGCCGTCTTTAATTCTTACATATACAATAACGCCTTTGTAACTGTCATACACCGAGTCAAAAACAAGTGCTTTTAAAGGTTTATCGGCATCGCCCTCAGGCGCCCTGATTTCATTTACGATTGCCTCAAGCACTTCGCCTACATTTTCACCTGTTTTGGCACTTACACGAGGTGCATCCAAGCAAGGTATGCCTATGACATCTTCTACTTCTTCTGCAACTCTTTCAGGGTCTGCCGCCGGCAAATCTATTTTATTTATAATAGGAATTATATCAAGGTCATGGTCAAGTGCAAGATATGTGTTGGCAAGTGTTTGTGCTTCTACGCCCTGTGACGCATCGACAATAAGAATTGCACCTTCACAAGCCGCCAAACTTCTTGACACCTCATAGTTAAAGTCAACATGTCCGGGTGTATCAATCAAATTGAACTCATATTCTTCGCCGTTTTTTGCAACATAGTTAAGTTTTACGGCGTGTGCTTTGATTGTGATACCTCTTTCTCGCTCAAGATCCATATCGTCAAGTAACTGTGCCTGCATATCTCTTTGAGAAACAGAACTTGTAAGTTCAAGAAGTCTGTCTGCAAGAGTTGACTTACCATGATCTATATGAGCAATTATAGAAAAATTTCGTATATTATTTTTATTCACAGACAAGATTACACCTCATAGTATAAAATTTCTTATATTATATTTTAATTACTAAAAAAACTCAAGATTTAATTTTCAAAATTTTTTGAAGGTATTCTTTGAGCGATTCCTTTCTGTTTTTATACTTTCTGAACATATTTTTAAAATAGTAAAAAAGTAAAAGATACGGTTTTTCATTTAAAACAGGGTAAACTGCTTTCATAAAACTTTTTTTAGGAAACAACTTTCTTAACAAGTACTTGAATTTTGAGCCGTTGTAGAAAGTCATGGCATTTGCTTTTGTGCCTGCTTCTCCACCGCCGAAAGTACCGCTTTCCATAATAGATGAGAAAATAAACAACTGCCTGTCCGTCAAATCTTTTCCGCTGAACAAACTTTCTGCCAATTCTTCCGTCACGGACTGAAAATCTTTAAGTTCCAAACTCACAAGTTCATTATTTACATAATCCCAGTCCATAGAATTTTTAAACTTACGCAAAAAAACATAATCATCAGTTAAAAACCGTACTCCGCATCCGCCTCTTGCATAGTGCCGATTGAAATGGTCAACCATCGCTATATAAAAATCTTCATTTTTTAATTTGTATCCGAAATTGCTGTTTTCGCACTTTTCTGCACGGTCAAAAGTTTTTTCAAAATAGTCAAATCTGTCATTGTCACGGTCAACTAAATGATAGTGTATTTCAAAATGCGCTATCGGACTTTTTTGAAATGAAATATCGTGCAGTCTGCTGTCGAAAGGCTCACTTTCATATCCGAGAGAATTAAGCAATGAAGTAATTTCTTCCAACTTTCCGAGTTCTACTAAAATATCGTTGTCTGCCATTTGACGCATGGCAGGATGAGGATAGTAGTTTTTTAAAACAGAGCCTTTTAAAAGCATATATTTAAAACCGTTTTTTTCAAAAGCATTTACTATCTCGTTTCGCTGAACATCGTACGTTTTTTCAGTAACAAGTGCGTTAAACTTGTATTTTTGCCACTTGTACAAAACATCTTCGGGAACAGAGTCAATTTTTTCAACAGTTTCGTAAAGCATATCTTCAATCATATGGCTTTTGCATACTTTTAAAACTTCGTTCCAATCCGTATCGTTCGGAACATTTTCAATTTTTTCGTCGTTCAAAGCCGAACGCAACAAATCAATTATAAAGCGATAGAGTTGTTCGTTTTCAATACTCATAAATCAATCCTCAATAAAACCTATTTCATCAAGTTTTTCGACAACTTCTTTAATATCAGCCATAGCCACAGACTTCTCAACATCGTACTTCTTAACAAACTCATCTGCAATCTGCTCAAGCGTTGTACCTTTTTCAAGCATTTCCAAAATGATTTTTGACGAGTCGTTGCACCTAATCATATTGTTTGTGCCTTGACCGATAGTATCTATGAGCATAGCAAAATTTTCATTTCCTATTTTTCTTATAAAAAAATTACCTTTTAATTTCATTTTAATACCTCAAATAAATTATTTAAAAACCGACAGAAACTGTACGGCAAAATATAAAACCTCAAAATCAATTATATTTCATTATTTTAACATATTTCTTTTCATTTTTCATTAAAAAATTTAAAACTGTAAATATATTTTTCAAAAAAACAACAAAAAAGAGAAAACAAAATTGTTATCTCTTTTTTCTGTAATAGTATATTTATTTATAATTTACAACTTGTTTAGTCTTTTCTATTTTGTTATCTGCATAGTCAACAACATCTTTAATAACTATTTTTTGAACATAGGAAATAATCATTGCCATATAATTATAATCGGGCAATCCATTTTTAATTGGAAGCATTATACTTAAAGCATCTGCATCCTTCGCATAAAAATTTTTGCCATAGTTAAATTCTCCTGTATAAGCGGCTTTATGAATTGCAGAGGTAATGAAAATAGAAGCTAATTTAGGGACATTTTCTGTATGAACAACTGCCACATGATCATCTGCTCCATATTTATAATTTCTATATTTAGCTGATCCAAACATATCAATAGTTGTTGTATTTTCGTTAAACACTTCAACTTTATTACCAATATAAGCCGATACACCTTCATCTGTTTCACCAGCAGTTACAAATGGTAAATTACCAGCAATTCTATCAGCACTCTTTAATCGTTTTCCTCGTGTTGCATTTCCAAATAAATCTTTTAAATTAAATTTACCCCACTCAACTTTATCAAACCAATTCAACAAATTGATTTCATCTAAAGTCAATTCATAATCATCTAAGCCACTAGCTTGTAAATAAGCTTCCAGTTCAGCGACACGCTGAGCTTCCAGTTCAGCGACAAAGGACTCCATAAATTCAAAATCTATTTCATTGCTTTTTGTTGGCAACATTATAAGCTCATGTTTTATCTTATTCCAGCCAGATTTATTAGCCCAGTGATATTTAGAATAAACCTTATTTAAAGCTGTTGTAATAAAATAATGAATATTTTTTATATTAACATCATCTTTAAATTGAAAAGCATAGCTATCTTGTAAAATAGTAAATTCATTAGGTTGATAAAACGCCTTTCCAAATCCATTTGCTGTCGCCGAGAATACATTTTTTAAAATAGTTGCGTTATCTTTAGAAATAAATTTACCAATTTGATTATTAGTTATTATAGCTGTTGTTGCTGGTAAATCTCCGGTTTTATTTTTCGATACATTATTAGTGTCTATTTTTTC
The DNA here is from genome assembly GCA_900540085.1 of uncultured Eubacteriales bacterium. Taxonomy (GTDB): domain Bacteria; phylum Bacillota; class Clostridia; order Oscillospirales; family Acutalibacteraceae; genus Scybalenecus. The sequence continues at coordinate 59,750 of UQEU01000009.1, read as the reverse complement.
AAACAAATCTCCAATTTTATACTCGCCCCACTCAACACTCGCTAGTTTTTCATTGAGTGAGGCATTTATTTTTTTGAGCGTTCGTTCTCCTTGGTATCATTCTTAAGAAGGTTTGATACTTCCCAAGCCAAATAATCACTGACAGTTTTTTTAAAATCTTCCAGAGTCGGCTTTGTATCTATCGGTGCAGATTGATTCCAGTCAACACCGCTGTCTTTATCAATATGTCCTTCGTAATATTCTTTTTCCGTTAGATAGTGTAATTTGCCTTTTCCAAAGCGCACTAAATCTGCTACTTCTTGATAGCGTTCTTTAGCATGATCTGTATCTCTTAAATTATTACTTGCTTTCTTACGATTTGTTCTTGTATATCCATCGCTTGTAAAATCAATGAACTTAACAATTTCATCATTCTGATGAGCTTCTCTTACTCTAAATACATAGATGTATGTTTGTACGCTTGATTTACCAATAAATAAATCTATTGGCATTTTGATGCTTGCGATTAAAGTATTATTTTTTAATATGCGTTTATTGATTTCTTTAGCCTTACCGCTGCCGGCTGAACTTTGAATAATAATTGCCGCATATCCTTTTTCCATCATCGAAAGTGCTTTTTCTACAAAAGCCATTCCACATCCTTCAGCAGAATATGGAGGATTCAAAATAAAAACATCGGCAGGGAATTTTTCATCCGTATTACCAAATCCATAATGTCCATTAAAATCATTTAATGAGTCTTTATTTAAGATATTAGAACTGCCATCACCCATTAAAATCATATTTAAAATAGCTAACATATAAACACTGGGAAGTATTTCCAGACCAAGCAATTGAGTTGCTTTAATTTTTACTTCTTTTTTCATCAATTCATCGGGTGATTTAATCTTATTCTTTGCATCTAATAGCATTTCATTCATAGCGGCTATCAGCAGACCGGCTGAACCTGTTGCGAAGTCCCAAACATATGAATTCATATTCACTCTGGTTAATTTCACAAGTAGTTTAGCTACATAAGAAGGTGTTAATACAACATCATTTAGTTTATCTTGACTAAAACCTAACCAACTGTACATTTCATTAAATAATTTACCAGTAAAATCAGTAGTTAGACCTATCTTATAGTAAATACCTAAATCATCAACGATATTACTAAATACACGCTTTAATTGGCTCTCTCCATTAATTGCTCTGTTTAAATTTTCTGATAAAAGAGTATTTTTGAGTGTTCTAACAATCAAACTTTTCTTATCTCTGGGTAATTTCTTTTCTTCTAAGAAACTTTCAATTTTGCGAACTACAATATCACCATCACGATAACCTATTTCATTTGATGATTTTAAATCTGCTTTTTCAAGCGGAGATACTTTGCCTGAAATACCTAAAGTTGCAATAATGGTAGAAGCAACTAAATATACACGATCGCTTTCACTTAATCCTTTTTCATTTTTATAAATATCATTATTCAGTTTAACCAGACTGGCGTTTATTTCTTGTTCACGCTTTGTCTTTAATTCTTCTAATTCATCTGCTGATAGATGAATATTTCTAATCTTTTCAATGAATTTATCAAAATTTTCTTTTCTTAAAAATGATAAATCACTGTATTTATCTACTTCTTGACCGATACCAAAATTTTCTTTAGAAACATAGTAAACACCAATTTCTAATTGAACTTCACTATTACTATCTTTATAGCCGGTAACACCAATTGAAATAATATCGGTATAACTAGTGTAATGAAGTAATGCATTGGCATAGTGTACTGCACCATTTACTGCATAAGAATTGATATTCTTAAAGATTAACTCATTCTTTGAATTTCTATTGTCTACTTGTCCATTGTCATTTAATTTAACAAGTTTATTGGCATATCCTTTATATTCGATTAGAATTGGATATTTCTTCAAATTCTTATCTTCCAGCAGCAGCTTAGCATCCGGTCTATTACCGCCGGTGCCACCATTTTTTGAATAATACTCATTTAAAGCATTATCAATTTCTTTATTCAAACTTTCCTGTTCGAGTTTATAATCTAAACCATAATCTTTTAGCCAGCCATTCACTTTATCAGCTACTATCGGCTCTATAGATTGTACTTTTGCCATAATCTATATTCACTCCTTATTTCGTATTTTTATTTTATAATCTAAAAATATCTCAATGCTTCTTTAATTGCTTTTTTCATTAAGACAACTTAGTTGTTTACTATCTTTGTGCTTAGTCTTATTGTAATTATTTCTTTCTTTGATACCACATTTATCATTTACTTCATCAATATTCAAGCTGAAAACCTTTAAGTTATATTTTTCCAATATATATCTCTTAATTTCTTGATATGTAGCCTTACTTTCTGCACTTGTTAAATCAAACTCATCTAAGTCAAGTTTTACATTGATATGCTTCTTGACATTAAGTTTGAACAATAAACATACCATCCCGACATAAGATTTTTAGGCTATTTCCAAGTCTGTCGTTATCTACATAAAAGTATTGATTTTATTATTCTTTCATCTATGGTGTATATTCTGGTTGTGAAAATCCCAATTATGCTATTTTATAAAACTACGCTCTCACTTCAACAATTTCTAAAAGTAAGATTCTATTGTTTTTCCTTGTTGATCTTTCATATCATTGATTTTATTTTGAAGAATATCAAAATTACAGATTTCATCTCTAATATCGTTATCCTCTCTATAATCATTAATTATATCAGTCAGCGTTTTCCCTTTACCACCGTTTTTTACAGCAGTATTTACTCTTTTAATTTTACTGTCAAACGGCTCACAATTTTTATATCTAATTACTTCGTTTCTGAAATCAAATAAAGGTGTATCGGGCTTAGCATCCCATAAAATAATCAACCACATTATCGCATTATAAAGCTGCTTTGCAGTTTCATTCCAATTTTCATTATATAAATTTACAATGCCTCCATTGACACGTTCAGCTCTGTTATTTGCATGAATATTACCTGCAAGAGGATTAAAGAGAGGTAACCCTTTGTGATTAATTAGTTTTAAAAAATCCCTTGCTGCACACATTCCACACTGAATTATTTCCTTCTTACCATTGCTTTTACATTTAGCACTAAACACATAATATTCATCTTTAATAGTTGCTCCCGCATCACTATGTTTTTGTTGATTTGCTAATAGCCTACTATGTGCTTCCGGCTGAACTTCATAGTCTCTAACAATTCTTTGTCTTGTTTCATGTCCTCTACAATTCATTTTAATTCTCCTTCTGTTTGTTTTTGAACTATATTTTATTCTTTCCAAACACTGCTCTATCGTCTAAAACTTCCACACGGTTTCCGGATGCCATTTCAAGTTAATCTGCTTTATATTATTTTATGTCTTTTTTATAGTATAACATACCGATGCAAGAGTCTCAATAACAACTTGCGAATAACAAAAACACCTTGCATTTCTGCAAGGTGTCCGTTATCTGTCTATTTATCTTTTCTCACAAGTTTCACGACTGTCTCGACATGTTTTGTTCTTGGGAAAAGGTCAACGGCACAGGCCTTTTCAGCGATATAATTGAACTCTTCAAAGATTTTCAAATCTCTTGCAAGTGTTGACGGGTCGCAGGAGACATAGACAACCCTTTCGGGAGAAATACTGTCTATCAATTCTATTACTTCCCTTGCAGAGCCTTTTCTGGGAGGGTCAACAACAACTACATTCGGTTTTAACCCTTGTTTTTGCATTTGTTTTGCACCGTCAAAAGCGTCTGCACAAATAAAAACAGCATTGTCAATATTGTTTAATTCAGCATTTTGTTTTGCATTTTTAACAGCACTTTCAACAACCTCAATGCCGACTAAAGTTTTGACATTTTTTGCCATAGAAAGACCTATCGTTCCCGTACCGCAATACAAATCAAGCAAAACATCATCTTTTGAAACATTCGCAAAATCCTGTGCAATTTTATAAAGTTTTTCGCACTGTTCGTGATTTACCTGATAAAAAGAATTTGCAGAAATTCTGAATTTAACACCGCAAAGCACATCTGTAATATAATCATTTCCGTAAATAATTTTTGTTTTATCGGACAAAATGACATTTGTTTTTTGAGTGTTTATATTAAGGCAAAGGCTTTTGAGTTCAGGAACTTCAGTCTTAAATATATTCACAAGTTCATCTTGCATGGGAACGGTTTTACCGTTTATGACAAGGCACACCATCATTTCTCCGAGCGATGAACGGCGTAAATACAGATGCCTTACCAAACCTTTATGCGTCTTTTCATCGTAAGCACTGACTTTTGATATTTTTGTCCACTTTTCAAATGCTCTTATTCCTTTTTCAAACTCTTTACTTTGAAGAAGACAATTTTCAATAGGAATAATTCTATGGCTTTTATTTGCAAAAAAGCCTGTTTTCAAACCATTTTCGTACTGTGTAACAGGAAACTGAACTTTATTTCTGTAATGGAAAAGATTTTCGGCACCGTAAATTTTCTCAACTTTTAAGTCAATATTTCCTATTCTTTGAAATGCATCATTTACTCTCTGTTTTTTATACTCAAGTTCTGCGTCGTATGTAATATGTCTGAAATCACAACCGCCGCAACTTTTAAAATACGGGCAGTCAACTTCTGTTCTGTACAAAGACGGTGTAATGATTTTTACAGGTTTTGCGATACAATAATTTTTCTTGACCTTTATAATATGAGCAAGAACAACATCATCAGGAGCAACACCCGAAACAAAAACAGCCATATTGTTATAGTGTGCAATTCCGCTTCCTTCTGAAGTAAGTGACTCTATTTTTAACTCTATTTCATCGTTTTTCTTTAAAATATCCATAAACACTCACAAATTGATTAAAGTTTTTCAAGTTTAGCATAGTTTGCCATCATTTTCTTTGTGCCTGCTCTGTCAAAACTGATTTCAAGCAAAACATCATTGCCCATAGGTTTGGATGACAAAATAACACCTGTGCCGAAAGCATTGTGTCTGACTGCGTCTCCGACATTGTACTGTACTTTTGCCGTACTTGCAGTATTTTTAACCTGACCGAACTGCCAAGAGTTTGAACTCGACTTCTTTGCAGTTCCGATTGGAGTTGACTTTGCATAGGGATTGACTTTTTTCGGTGTACCGAAATGTGATTCTCCACTGAACATTTCTCTTTTATTCTGTAAAACTTCCGTAACTGATACAGGAATCTCTGCAAGAAATCTTGACGGTTGATTATACTGTGTTGAGCCGAAAAGCATTCTTCGTTTTGAATTAATCAAATAAAGTTTTTGTCTTGCTCTTGTTATACCGACATAGGCAAGTCTTCTTTCCTCTTCGCAACTTTCTTCTTCGGCAATACTTTGCATACCCGGAAATATCCCTTCCTCCATTCCCGGAATAAACACAACAGGGAACTCTAAACCTTTCGCCGAATGCAAAGTCATCATAACAACGCTGTCATCATCTTCGTTGTACGAGTCAATATCCGAAACAAGTGCAACATCTTCCAAAAATTCTTCAAGAGTAAAATCTTCCTGTTCCTCTTCGTATTTCACAAACATAGACGAAAGTTCCTGAATGTTCATTTTTCTGTCTTCGTATCTTTCAGGGTCTTCCTCGCTCAAGTACTGCAAATAGCCCGTTTTATCAAGCACTTCCTGAAGCAAGTCGCTCAAAGTCATATTGTTATTATAATAATCGTCGGAAATTTCGTTCATCATTGAAGTAAAGTTTTTAAGTTTACTTGACGCCCGTGAAATTTTCGCATATTCATCAGCGTGTTCACAAACTTCAAACAAACTGAGTTCCAAATGGGTAGCAATTTCCATAGCATGAGAAACAGTTGTTTCTCCTATTGCACGCTTCGGAACATTTATAATTCTTTGAAGTCTTACATTGTCATTTTTATTATTTATAACAGACAGATAAGAAACAATATCTTTAATTTCTTTTCTGTCAAAGAAACGCATACCGCCTATAACTTTATTCGGTATTCCGCTTTTTGTAAGTGAAAGTTCAATATTTCTCGACTGCGCATTCATTCTGAAAAGTATTGCGTGGTCGCTAAACTTCATACCGTTTTTCACATTTTTTTCTATCTCGTCAACAATAAATCTCGACTCGTCGTTTTCGTCGGAAGAAGTATATAAAACAACTTTATCGCCTTTTCCCGAATCTGTAAACAAACGCTTGCCTTTTCTGTTTTTATTGTTTGATATTACTCCGTTTGCGGCATCCAAAACATTTTGCGTACTTCTGTAATTCTGTTCAAGTCTTATCACACAGGCATTTTCATACTCATCTTCAAAATTAAGTATATTTTGTATGGTAGCACCTCTGAACCTGTAAATTGACTGGTCATCGTCTCCGACAACGCAAATATTTTTGTATCCGCCTGCAAGAAGCGAAGTCAGGACATATTGAGCATGGTTAGTATCCTGATACTCATCAACCATTACATACTTAAACTGCTTTTGATAAAGTTCCAACACATCATCATTTTCTCTTAAAAGTTTAACAGTGTTGAAAATAATATCATCAAAATCCATTGCGTCGCTTTTTTTGAGTTCTTTTTGGTAAAGTTCATAGCAATCTGCTATTTTTGCCAATCTGAAATCACCGAATGCACTTTGCTTATATTCTTCAAAATCTACCAAACTGTCTTTTGCCTTGCTGATTTCTGACAAAATCGCCTTATAACTTAAATATTTATCTTCAATTTCCAACTGTTTTTGGCATCTTTTAATGACTCTTTTAGAATCGTCTGTATCGTAAATGGTAAAATGATTTGAATATCCCAAACGGTCGGCAAATCTTCTTAAAATTCTTGAACAGCAAGAATGGAAAGTATATGCCCAAATTGACTCTGCCTCTTCGCCTATTGCTTTTGTAAGTCTTTCTCTGATTTCGCCTGCTGCTTTATTTGTAAAAGTGATGGCAAGCACCTGCCAAGGAAGTGCATAGCCGTCTTCAATAATATGCTGAACTCTGTTTACAAGAACAGTCGTTTTACCCGAACCCGCACCTGCTAAAATAAGCAAAGGTCCTTCGGTAGTTTCGACAGCTTTTTTTTGCATTTCATTTAACGCCATATTTTCTCCTCAAACACAATATTATTTCTTAATATTTAATAAAAGGGCGTATTTCCTACGCCCTTTGGTTTTATTGTTTTTGTTTTATTATTTAATGATTGTAAGCAATACGCCTGCTGCAACGGCAGAACCGATAACACCTGCAACATTCGGTCCCATAGCGTGCATAAGAAGATAGTTGGAAGGATTTTCTTTCTGTCCTTCGTTCTGACTTACACGAGCAGCCATAGGTACGGCAGATACACCTGCTGAGCCAATGAGAGGATTGATTTTGCCTTTTGTAAAAACATACATCAATTTTCCGAAAAGCACACCTGAAGCCGTTGCAATCATAAATGCAACAAGGCCAAGTCCCACAATCAACAATGTGTTCCAAGACAGGAATGTTTCTGCAGAAGTTGTTGCACCTACCGAAAGTCCGAGCATAATTGTAATGATGTTCATAAGTTCGTTTTGTGCCGCTTTTGCAATTCTCTCCGTTCTTCCGCTTTCTTTAAGAAGGTTACCGAACATAAGCATACCTACAAGTACGGCAGCGTCAGGAAGAAGAAGCGAAACGATAACAGTAACTAAAATCGGGAAAAGAATTTTTTCGAGTTTTGAAACAGGTCTTAATGTTCCCATTACAACCGAGCGTTCTTTTTTTGTTGTGAGTGCACGCATAATCGGTGGCTGAATAAGCGGTACGAGTGCCATATATGAGTATGCCGCAACAGCGATGGTACCGAGCAAATGAGGTGCCAACTGCGAAGTAACGAAAATAGCAGTAGGACCGTCTGCACCGCCGATTATAGCAATTGAACCTGCTTCGGCTGCATTAAATCCGAGAACTATGGCAACAACATAAGTAAAGAAAATACCGAACTGAGCCGCAGCTCCGAGAATGAAACTCTTGGGGTTTGCAATGAGAGGTGAGAAGTCTGTCATTGCACCGATTCCCAAGAAAATGAGCGGCGGATAGATGCCGAGTTTAACGCCGAGATACAGAAAATCTATAAGTCCCGGCTGTGGCCCACCGTTGTTTTCTATCATATTTTTAAAGAGTTCATAAAACCCTTGTATATCGTGGTATTGAACAGCGAGATTTGCACCCGGAAGGTTTGCAAGAAGCATACCGAAAGCAATCGGAATCATAAGCAAAGGCTCAAAACCTTTTTTAATGCCAAGATAAAGCAATCCGCAGGCAATAGCCAACATAATTGCAAATTTATATCCGTCGCCCGTAAAAATTTGAGCATAGCCGGAATTTTGCAATATTTCAACTATGGTGTTCCAAACACCCTGTAAAACTTCCATTAAAATATTCTCCGTTTCTTAAAAAGCTCTTGTGTTGTCGTAAATACCTGCCATTGCCCACGCTTTTCTTCCCGATGAAACAGCAGTGTTTTTTCTGCGAACAGAACGAATAACAGCGTTTGGTCCCTCATAAGCAACAACTGCCGCAGTTATAGCCGCAATAACTTCGGGCGGTATTGCACCTTGAGAAGTTTGTGAAACAGGTTTTGTACTTAAAGGCGGTAAAGGTCCTTGGGAAACCTTTACATTTTCCTTCTTTTCTGCAATTTTTTCAGACTTACTTTTTGATGAGCCTTTTGAAACAACGCTTCCGAACACCTTAAAAACAACAATGAGTGCAGCAAGCATAGCCATAACAATAACTACACCGGCAACAACAACGGTTGTAACATCCGTAACGCTTGTTCCTATTTTCATTAACATCAAGTCCATCTGTCTTTCCTCCTATCCGTATAATTCAGCCTATATTATATTACAAACAAATTCAATTTTCAACATATTTATTTATTCTTTATATATAATTATTTACTCTGTCGATTTAAAAAAATCAAACAACATCAATTTGTATAAATATTGTTAAAAGTATTGAATTATTTTTTAAATCGTTTTATAATAATGTTAGTAAAAGGGGGTCATTTTATGAGTAAACAAGCACTTATTATTGCGATTGTTGTTGCACTTATTTTGCTTTGGGCAGCCGAAACGCTGAATATGACAAAAACAAGCAAACTTCTCGGCGGAGCCATTGACCTTGGCTTTGCTATATTGAGATAGTTAAACTGTTATTTTAAAAAAACAAAACATAAAACCGACAGGTATTTTTAGGTGTTAAAAGTTTTTTGCACCTCATCATTTTACCTGTCGGTTTTTATTTTTTTATATTTATTTTATAATATTCATCACTCTATTGCATATTTCAATTTTATTCTCAATATTTTTTTTACAAAACTTTCTCCGAACAAAAACAAAAATACTGCGGTTGATATTCCGAATGTAAGCGAAAACGGAATGCTTGCAACATAAACACTCAATACGCCTTCTAAAGTAATATCGTTCAACATGGCAAATACCGAACTCAAATCAACAATAATTCCGTAAATGACAAAGGCGGCAAAAAATCCGTATAGACTAAGCGAAATTCTTTTTGGAGTAATCTTTGAAAAAACAATACCCGAAATCAGTCCGCAAAAACCGAGAGCAATCATTTGATAAGGAGTCCATAATCCCTGTCCGAAAATAAAGTTCGAAACAAAAGCACTCAACGCACCGACGATAAAACCGCTTTTTGCACCGAAACAAACTCCGCAAACAACAACAACAGCACAGATAGGTTTTACTTGCGGTATCAAGTAAAACACTGCTCTTGAAGCAACTGCCAAAGCAGTCATAATAGCAAGGATACTGATTTTTTGTGCTGTTTTCTCATCTTTTTCAAACGAAACAAAAAACGGTATTGCAGTCAAAATGATTATAACGGAACCGACAATATAGTATGAAATGTCGTTTGAAAAGAAAACCTGCCAAACAAGAACAAAAGCCAAAGAGAAAACGGCAATAATAATCACTGTTAAATTTTCTTTTTTCACAACACACCATTCCTTTTTAAAAGATACTCAACATCATCTTGAGTAACAGAATTTTCAAAAACAGAACGACTTATTTTATAAGCATCTGTCGTGTAATAAGAAACAGAAGAAAAAAAGTCTCTTTTGGGCAGAGTTTCCACAATCTCCCCATTGAAAATCAAAGAAACGCTGTCGCTCACTTCACTGACAAATTCCATATCGTGAGAAACAAGCACAACGCAAACTCCGTTGTCGGCAAGTTCACGCAAAATTTGTTGCTGCTTTTTCTTGTTTTGAATATCACACCCTGCCGTCGGCTCATCAAGAAGCAGAATATCGGGTTTTTGAGAAAGGACTTTCACAAATGCAACCATTCTTGCCTCTCCTCCGCTTATATCATACGGATGCGAGTCAAAAATTTTCTCAACTTCAAACTTTTCAATCAAATCTTTATCACAATCGGACAACTCTTTTGAAATTTTTTCTTCGCAAAACAAATCAAGCGGATTTTGAGGCATCAAAGCAACTTTTCCGTGAATTTTAACTTTTCCGTGAATAGATTTTAAAACAGAAGCGATTATTTTAAGCAATGTAGATTTTCCGCTTCCGTTACAGCCGAGTATTGCATTCACTTTTCCAAAACAAGCTGAATAGTCGCAACTTTTAAGTACAAACGGTTGATTTTTAGAATAAGCAAAATAAATATCCTTTACAGTCAGTGCTGTTTTCTTTTTATCAATTTTCTCAATCTTTTCATTTTCAACTATCTTATTCACAGTTATATTTTCAGAAGAAAACTTTTTTTCAAAATTTATTTTTGCATCTTTAACCGATAAAGGAACATCTTTTCCGAGAGAAAACATTTCGTTAATTCTTACATAAAAAGGCATAAAATCAGAGTAACCTGATTTGCAGATTTCCCTTGTCGCATTTTGAGTATCGGCAGTACAAATGATTTTTCCGTTTTCCATAAAGGAAACTGTATCGCAATGCGGAACGATTCCGTTTGATATATGTTCGCTTAAAATTATAGTTACACCGAGTTCCTTATTTATTTTTATCAGTGCAGAAATAAAGTTTTCTGCTGATAACGGGTCAAGGCACGAAACAGGCTCGTCTATAACAAGTAAGTCAGGCTCACAAACCATAGCAGACGCAAGTGCAACAATTCTTTTTTGTCCGCCCGAAAGTTCGCTTACATTTCTTTCAAACAAGTCTTCAATATTAAAAAAGCAAGCCGTTTCAGCAATTTTAAGGCTTATTTTTTCACGACTGCACCCCATATTTTCAAGCGGAAACGCAAGTTCTGAAAACACCTTATCACACACAAGTGAAGTTTCCGTATTTTGATGAACAAAGGAGACTTTCGCCCCAGATATATTTATATCTCCCGTCAATTCGCCATTCGGTGCAATTTCTTTGCACAAAAGACTCAATAAAGTTGACTTTCCGCTTGCAGATTTTCCGAGAACGAGATTTACGCTGCCCTTTTCAAATGACAAATTCACATTTTTCAATGCAAAATCATTTGACTGAGGATATTTAAAACTTACATTTTCAATTCCAATATACGCCATTTTAAGTCCTCCGTTAAATCTATTACAAGCGGTGAAATGCAAATTACAAAAAAGCAAATGCAACTCAAATCAAAAAGAAGTGAATTTTCAAAATACAATTCAGGTTCAAAAAGGAACATACTTTTTCCCGAAAAGATACAAAACAAAACCACAAAAATATTTGCAGAAATGATTAAAATATAATACAAATCTTTAGACTTAAACTTATATCTGCAATACGGCTTTCTTTTTTCACTTGGATAGCCTTTTGATTTCATTGAAAGAGACAGTGAAATACTGCTCTCAAGACAATATGAAACAAGTGCAGAAAAAACTGCCACAGACTCTGCGGTCTTTTTCGCTTTTTGTATTCCTGCACCTTGTCTTGACTGTCGTATTTCTTCCGCTTTTTGACTGAAATGAGGGATAAATCTCAAAATCATTGAAATCATAAGCGTTATATTAGGAAAGATTTTTCCGAACAAATACAAAAACTTTTCACTTGTCAAAATTTCGTTATAGCATATAAACCACATTATTACACTCGTAAATAAAAGTCCCTGACAAAACCCATAAAACAAAGCCTCTGCCGTAACGCTGTTTCCCCACGGCAATTCAAACAAAACCGTAAAACCGTAAGTATTTGTCAAGCCGTTTAAAACGGTAACGATAATAAGCAATGGCAAAATAAATTTAAACATTTTGGAAAATGCCGACTTACCTTTAAGTTTTAAAAGATACGCAAAAGAAGAAACAAATGATACGGCAAGAAAAAAAGGATTTTTAACCGTCATTGAAACCGATATTACAAAAAAGAAAAAAAGGAATTCACAAGACGGATGATAGTAAAAAAATCTGTTCACTTGCAAACTCCTTTCAAAAAACGCCACTCTGCGAGTGGCATTAAAATAATTTTGTTAATACATTTTGTTTAATGTTATCGTATTCTGACATCTTCTTTTGTTTTGAAACGATAGCCATATCCGTCAAGGATATGCATTTTAGTAAGGGCAATGCCTGTTCCTTTTGCCACACACTCCTGCGGGTCTTTCACAACCTTTGCTTCAATACCCAAGACTTCGGAAAACATTTTGTCCATACCGTACATCAACGCTCCTCCGCCCGTGAGCAAAATACCTGTACGGCTTATATCCGAAACAAGCTGAGGAGAAGTCCTTTCAAACATATTTACCGCACCCTCTTTTATTGTTTCGATAAGAGGAAACAGACAATCGTATATATCCATATCCGTAATCTCTGTTTCTTTCGGCAATCCTGTTTTAACATCACTGCCTTTTGCGTTCATATAAATTCTTTCGGTTCTCGGATATGCACAACCTATGTTTTTCTTAATTTCTTCGGCAGTTCTTATACCGATATTCATACCGTATTTCAAACGCATATATTTTACTATTTCTTCGTCAAAGTCCGTTCCTGCAATTTTTATAGTTTCCGTTTGTGCCATACTGCCGCCTGAAACTATTGCAAGGTCGGTTGTACCGCCTCCGACATCTATTACAAAAATTCCTCCCGGCTGAAGCGGGTCAACATCTGAACCGAAAGCGGCAGCCAAAGGCTCTTCTATAAGACAGACGCTTCTTGCACCTGCATTTATCAAAACTGAAATGATAGTACGCTTTTCAACATCGGTCGTAACGGACGGAACACAAGCAACTACTCTCGGACGGAAAATCGTCTTGCCTATTACTTTGTCCATAAAAAACGAAAGCATTTTTTCCGTAAGTTTATATGAGCCTATTACACCGTCTTTTAACGGTTGAGCAACTTGAACACCTTGCGGCTCTCTGCCTTGCAAATAGTAAGCTCTTTTTCCAGCATATATCATTTTTTCATCTTCAACATTGTAAGCAATGTAGGAAGGCTCGTTAAGAACTATGCCTTTACCCGGCATTGCTATAACAAGAGAAGATGTACCAAGGTCTATACCCAAATCAAATCCAAACATAAAATTACCTGTTTCACTTATTTAATATATTACTATGCTACTTAAAAACACTCTCGTTGTCAACAGATAAAAAGTAATTAAGTGCACTGTAACGCATACTTTTTTTATTATTATCCACCAATTTTTTAATTTGTTCCTGTGTACCGACAAGAACAAGAAGTTTTTTTGCCCTTGTAACTCCCGTATAGAATAAATTTCTGTAACACAATTTATTCGGAACACTCACAACAGGCATAACAACTGCATCAAACTCGGAGCCCTGACTTTTATGCACCGTCATTGCATAAGCAAGTTCCAAATCCTGAATATCTTTTGAAGAATACATTGCCTCGTAATCATCAAACACGACATTTATAATATCGTTTTCCAAGTCAATGCTTTGCAAAATTCCTATTTCGCCGTTGAAAATACCCATTCCTGTTTTTTCGCCGTTGAACCAAACTAAATCATAGTTGTTTTTTGTTTGAATAACTCTGTCGCCCTCACGCAAAACATAGCCTTTAAAAACTTTTTGCTTTTTATTTTTTGACGGCGGATTTAACTGTTCCTGCAAAATATGATTTATCATTTCAGTTCCGGCATCGCCTTTTTTAGACGGACAAAGCACCTGAATATCTTTTATGGGGTCAAAGCCAAAGCCAGACGGTATTCTTCTTGTAACAAAATCTGCAACTTTGTACGGTGCTTTATAAGGAGAATTTTCCTGTGAAAAAAAGAAATCCGAATTACTGTTTTTTACATTCAGTTCCGGCATTTCGCCGTTAACAATTGTATGAGCATTCATAACAATCAAACTTTTTTGTGCCTGACGAAAAACTTTGTCAAGTCGTATAACATCTATGAAATCGCTTTTAATCAAATCTGCAAGCACATTTCCTTCGCCGACAGGCGGTAATTGGTCGTTATCACCGACCATAATAAGACGGCATCCCATCGGTAAAGCGTCAAGCAAAGCAGAAAACAAAGTAACATCTATCATAGAAACTTCATCAAGAATGACTGCGTCGGTTTCAAGCGGATTTCTTAAATTGTGTACAAACTTATGACCGTCATTATCCCTGTATTCAACTTCAAGCAAACGATGGACAGTCTTTGCTTCAAATCCCGTAAGTTCCGTCATTCTTTTGGCAGCTCTGCCCGTAGGAGCAGCAAGGCAAACATCTAAATCTCTGTTTTTCAAAAGTGTAATGATACCTTTTACAGTAGTTGTTTTACCCGTACCGGGACCTCCTGTCAAAATCATGAGTCCTTTTTTTACTGCTGTTTCAATAGCCTTTCTCTGTTTTTCATCAAACTCAATTCCGTTTGACAATTCAAAAGTATTTATTTCTGTTTTGTCAATTTCAATCGGCGTTGGCGATATTCTTTTTATTGTTTTCAATCTGTCTGCAATGTTTAACTCGCAATCATAGATTTTCGGCAAAAACAATCGCTCTTCGCCGTCAACAATTTTACTTACAATCTGATTTTGTTCAATACACTCATCTATTGCAATTTCAACGGCGTCTTCATTACAATCAAGCAAAGAAATACAAGGCTTGATAATCTTTTTTCTTGGAATACAGGTATGACCGTTCATTTCAAGATTGTGACGAATAACATAAATGACACTTGCAACATACTGTGAATCGGCAACATAGTTTTCACCGAAAATATCTCCTGCGATTATCTCTGCTCTCTCATATTTTATAAAACCATCTATATAAAAAACATAGGGGTCGGTCATCAAAATTTCTTTTGCTTCAAGACCGTATGTTTTAAAAATTTTTATTGCTTCGTCATACTTGAGACCATAGTGTTTCAATGCCTCAAGTTCCGTGTTATTTATGAATTTTTGCTTGTACTGTTCGCTGAATTTGTGTGCTTTTTTACGAGTAATTCCTTTAATTTCGGTAAGTCGTTCAGGGTCATTTTCTATTATGTCAAATGTTTTGTCGCCAAAGCGTTCAACAATTTTTTCTGCTGTTTGTCTGCCTATTCCGCTAATCATTCCGCTTGACAGACACTTTAAAATTCCGACTTCGTCGGCAGGCATAGATGTTGTTATGGTTTCAGCCTTAAACTGTCTTCCGTACGAATGATGATATACCCATTCGCCTCTGCACACAACATTTTCTCCGACTTCTGCCGACATAGTATATCCGACAACGGTAACTGCTTCATCTTCTGTGCTGATTTCAAAAACAATATAGCCGTTTTCTCCATTTTTGTAAGCAATACTTTCTATAATTCCCTCAACCGTATCAAGCATATCGCTCATAAACTGACTCCGTTTTTATAATAATAGTTTTCTTAGTTCATTTATTTTGTATATTATATAATATACATCAAAATATGTAAAGAAAAAGCCACTTTAAAAAGTGGCTTTTAAAAATATTTTTACCGTATTATTTTTTTACCGTATTAAGATAATCAATTATAACATCACAAGTTTTATCAAAGCCGAGTTTTTCACTGTTAAGACAAATATCATAGTTTGAATAGTCCTGCCAACTGCGGCCTGTATAGTGTTTATAATAATTACTGCGGTGACGGTCAATTGTTTTAATCTTCTTTTCAGCGTCTTTTTTAGAAATAGACTGAAGTTCGCAAACTGTGTCAACGCACTTATCAAACGGTGCCCAAACAAAAACTTTTAAAACATTTTCCATATCTTTAAGTATGAAATCTGCACATCTTCCTATTATAATGCACGGACCTTTCTCGGCTAAATCTTTGATGATTTTTGCCTGATAATTAAAAATGTTTTGGTCGGACACAAAGTCACTGCTTTCAGGAGGAATAAGTTTGCCGTCGTATGGCTTCGGAATTGACGAAAACAATCCTTTTTCTATTCTTTCGTCTGCTTTTCCGAAAAGTTTGATATTGATACCGCTTTCCTCTGAAGCAAGATAGATTAAATCTCTGTCATAAAACGGAATACCGAGTTTCTCGGAAAGTTGCTTTCCAATTGTTCGTCCGCCACTGCCGTATCCTCTTGCAATAGTAATTACATAGTTATCCATAAAAATACATCTCCTTAATGTATTTATTCTCCGAGATATGCTTTTTTGATTGACTCGTCATTGATAAGTTTTGAAGCGTCGCCCGAAAGAGTTATGTTTCCCGTTTCAAGAACATAAGCACGGTCGGCAATAGAAAGTGCCTTTTTAGCATTTTGTTCTACCAAAAGCACTGTTGTTCCGCTGTTTCGTATTTCTTTAATGATTTCAAAAATTTCCGAAACAAGAAGAGGAGAAAGTCCCATAGACGGTTCGTCCATAAGTATAATTCTCGGTTTACTCATCAAAGCACGACCCATAGCAAGCATCTGCTGTTCACCGCCTGAAAGAGTACCCGCAACTTGATTTTTTCTTTCTTTAAGTCTTGGGAATTTATCGTAAACCATCTCGATGGATTCAGCTATTTCAGTCTTATTTTTTCTTGTATATGCACCGAGTTTAAGATTTTCAAGAACAGAGAGTTCCTGAAAAATTCTTCTGCCTTCGGGCACATGAGCCATACCCATTGAAACTATTTTATGAGCCGGAACTTTTGATATATCTTTGCCGTCAAAAATAATTTTTCCTTCTTTTGCAGGCAACAGTCCCGATACAGTGTGCAAAGTAGTTGTTTTACCTGCGCCGTTAGCACCGATAAGTGCAACAACTTCACCCTGATTAACTTCAAATGATATACCTTTAATCGCCTGTATAACACCATAATATACTTTTAAATCTGAAACTTCAAGAAGTGCCATATTTTTTCCTCCTTATTCGCCGAGATATGCAGTAATAACTTCAGGATTATTAAGTACAGTTGAAGTTTCACCGCTTGCAAGAACCTGACCGAAATTAAGAACGGTAAGTTCTTCGCATATTCCCGAAACAAGTCGCATATCGTGTTCAATTAACAAAACTGTCATATCGAACTTATCTCTGACAAACTTGATTGTATCCATCAATTCCTGCGTTTCATTTGGGTTCATACCTGCCGCAGGTTCGTCAAGAAGCAAAAGTTTCGGTCTTGTTGCAAGCGCTCTTGCTATTTCGAGTTTTCTTTGTTTACCGTACGGAAGATTTCTTGCAAGAAAATCAGCCTCTTTATCAAGGTCAAAAACTTTAAGAAGTTCAAGTGCTTCTTTATTCATTGCAGCCTCTTTTTTGAAATAAGACGGCAATTTAAGAACTCCCGACAAAACGCTGTACTTGTACTCATTGTGCAAGCCGGCTTTAACATTGTCAAGAACGCTCAAATTGTTAAAAAGTCTGATATTTTGGAAAGTTCTTGCTATACCTGCTTTGTTAATATCTATCGTTTTTTTGCCCGTAATATCTTCTCCGTCAAGAAGAATTGTACCCTGCGTAGGTTTATAAACGCCTGTAAGCAAGTTAAAAACAGTAGTTTTACCTGCACCGTTGGGACCTATAAGTCCGTAAAGCTGACCTTTTTCAATTTTAAGATTGAAATTATCTACTGCTTTAAGGCCACCGAATGAAATAGAAAGATTTTTTGTTTCAAGAACAGCCATTATTCAGCAGCCTCCTTTTTATTTTTTTCTTTTTTGTTGAATATTTTCTTTAATGAATACTTTTCACGAAGTGCAATCATTTGCGGACTTGATGAGAAGAGCATCATAAGAATAAGAACGATTGAATAAATGAGCATTCTGTAATCGTTGAGAGAACGCAGCACTTCGGGAAGAAGTGTAAGCACGATTGCCGCAATCACAGAACCTCTGATATTTCCGATACCGCCGAGAACAACAAATACGAGTATAGAAATAGACATATTGTAACCAAAATTGTTTGTTGTAGCAGTTAAGCTTGAAAGGTTATGCGAATACAAAACGCCTGCAATTCCTGCGAAAAATGCAGAGATGATAAATGCATAAAGTTTGTATTTTGTAATGTTTATACCAAGTGATTCAGCTGCAATTCTGTTATCTCTGATAGCCATAATTGCTCTGCCTGCTCTTGAATTTATAAGATTGAGAGTAACAAAAACTGTGATTAACACAAGTATAAAACCTATAACAAAGTTTGAGTCCTTCGGAGTACCCGTAATACCGAGCGCACCGTTGATGATTACTCTGCCGTCAGGTTCAAGACCGAGTGCCATAGAACTTGTAGTTGAGAAATGAATACCGTGAGAGTCAACGCCCACATACAAAACATTCATTACATTTTTAATAATTTCTCCGAATGCAAGTGTAACGATTGCAAGATAGTCGCCTCTCAAACGAAGAACGGGAATACCTATAAGCAATCCGAAAATTGCCGCAACCAAACCGCCTATAAAAATAGCGATAATAAATCTAAGCCAATCAACTGTTATTATCTGTCTTGTACATACGGAGAAAAAAGAACTTGAAAATGCACCGACGCACATAAACCCTGCGTGTCCGAGACTGAGTTCTCCAAGTACGCCTACTGTGAGATTTAAAGAAACAGCGGCAATTACATATACACAAAGAGGAACTAAAAGTCCTTCAACAAGACTTGAAACATTGCCTGTTGCATTTAAAGATTGCACAATGATAAATGTCAAAATCAGAAGTGCGTATGTTATAAGATTGTTTTTTTCACTCTTTTTAAGAGGTGTTTTAAAATTAGCCATTATATTACGCACCTCCTTAAACCTTTTCTGTAATTTTCTTGCCGAATATACCTGTCGGTTTAACAACAAGAACAATTATAAGTGAAGCAAACACAATAGCGTCTGCAAGCTGAGATGAAATATATCCTTTTCCGAAGCACTCGATAATACCGAGAAGAATACCGCCTACCATAGCGCCGGGAATTGAACCGATACCGCCGAACACTGCAGCAACGAACGCCTTTATACCCGGCATTGCACCTGTATAAGGAGTAAGAGTAGGATATGCAGAACAAAGAAGAACACCTGCAACGGCTGCAAGAGCAGAACCTATTGCAAAAGTCATAGCAATAGTACCGTTTACATTTACGCCCATAAGTTGAGCGGCTTCCTTATCTTCCGAAACTGCAAGCATAGCCCTGCCGGGTTTTGTTTTGTTTACGAAAAGAGTAAGTGAAATCATAATCAATATACAAATCAAAATTGTAGCGATTGTTTCACCTGTAATTACAAGTTCGCCTCCTGCCAATTTTAAAGCAGGAATTTTTATCACTGAAGTGAAAGACTTTGTATTTGCTCCGAACATAAGAAGAGCCGTGTTTTGCAATAAATAACTTACGCCGATTGCAGTAATCAAAACTGCAAGAGGTGTTGCACTTCTCAAAGGTCTGTATGCAAGTCGTTCAATAATGACGCCGAGCAAAGTACAAACTGCCATTGAAATAATCACGGCAATGACAGGATTTATATTTGCACCGCTGCAAGCATAATAAACTACGAAAGCACCTACCATTATTACATCGCCGTGTGCAAAGTTAAGCATTTTTGCAATACCGTAAACCATTGTATAGCCGAGGGCAATGATTGCATATATACTGCCGAGACTTATTCCGGTAATTAAATAGGATAAAAATTCCAAATTTACACTCTCCTTTTCTGTTTTAGTGTTGCAAAAAATTCACACGATTTAACATATTAAAACTTTAAATAAGTAATGTTTAAATAGTATATCATAATACAATAATTTAGACAATATACAAAAATAACAAAATATCTTATAATATTGCAATAAAAAAACAGTAAAAAAATTGAAATTATCAATTATCTGTATTTAAAGCAAGAAAAAAGTCGGGACAATTTTGTCCCGACTCGGATAATAAAATCAACTGTTACATAGCAACATATTGACCGTTTTTAATAATCATACCCTTAGGTTCTTTGTTTGGTTCGCCGTCTGCGTTCCAAGTCATTTTACCTGTAAGACCGTCTAACTCAATTTCAAGCATTGACTTTTTCATTGCCTCACAGATTTCATCAACCTGCATAGTCGGTTTGATTGCAGCTTTTTCTGCTGCTGCTTTGATAGCATAAATTGCATCGTAAGCGTCTGCTGCAAACTGAATCGGAACTTCATTGTTGTATGCTTTTTTGTAGTCATCAACAAATTTTTGAGTTTTTTCATCTTCAGAAATTGCAGCGAAAGGTGTGAGAAGCATTACGCCTTCTGCAAGAGAAGTGTCAAAGTTTTGAACACTTAAAATACCGTCAAGTCCGTCACAACCGAAGAACTTAACATCCATACCGAGTTTTGAAGCCTGAGTAAGAATTAAAGAAGCCTCTGAAAAATAAATAGGAAGGAAAATGAGTTCTGCACCAAAAGTTTTAGCCTGTTGAAGCTGAACACTGAAGTCTTTGTTGCTGTCTGCTGTAAATGAAGCGGACTCTACTGTAAGACCGTTTGCCTGAGCCTGTGAATAGAACTTCTCATAAATACCTGCTGAATAAGCGTTTGAACTGTCATAGATAGCAAAAATCTTTTTAGCAAGACCTTGTTCAGCAATATAGTCAGCCGAAGCACTTCCTTGGTTAGGGTCAGAATAGCAAATACGAAAAGCATTGTCGTATTTTACACAATCAACTGCTGTACCGCTCGGTGTAAGCATAAACATCTTATCGTTATATGTTTCTTCTGCAACACCTATACAAGCCGTACTTGTAACTGTACCCATAAGCATTTGCATACCCCAGTCTTTAAGTGAGTTGTATGCGTTTACTGATTTTTCCGTATCAGCTTGGTCGTCTTCCATTTTGAACTCAATTTGCACACCGTTGATACCGCCTGCCGCATTGATTTCATCTACTGCAAGCTGAGCACCGTGCTGTACTGCAAGGCCGTAAAGTGCGTTGTCACCTGTGAGAGGTCCGATTGAGCCGATTTTAAAGGTTGTGTTTGCGCTTGTATCCTTATCTGCGTCTTTTTTTGAGCAAGCTGCAAAACAAGCTGTAATCATTGCAACTGCAAGAACAACAGAGAGGATTTTTGTAAATTTCTTTTTCATTATTTGTTTTCCTCCGTTATTTAATGAATTTTTGGCATAATATTTGGCATAATATAACCATTTGTCAAATTCTAATTATAAATATACATTATTTTCGACACTCGGTCAATAATGAATAAACAATTAAATTTCTGTTAAGCAGATATTTTGAATAAAATCAAATTAATATTTTTGTACATTTTACACAAAAATAAAAGTCTCTGTACAAAATACTATGCACAAAGACTTTTATTAGACACTATTACTGTATTTGTTGAACTTTTAACATATTAGTTGTACCTGCCTGACCGAGAGGAACGCCTGCAGTGATTACGACTGCATCGCCTTTTTCTATAAGATTATTGGCAAGACTTACTTCAACTGCGTGATTGAAAAGTTCGTCTGTATTGTTTTTTTCTTCACACATAACAGGCACAATACCCCAAGACAAATTCATTTGTCTGAACACAACATCGCTTGTAGTACATCCTATAATAACGCTTTCAGGTCTGTATTTTGATATACTTCTTGCAGTGATGCCCGATTTTGTAACCGTGATGATACTTGCATTCAAATCGTGTGCGGTAGTAACAGTTGCGTGTGAAATAGCACTTGTTATATCTCTTTCAAAATCAAGACTTCCGACTTCAAAGTTATGTTTATAATCAATCTCACTTTCGGCAGCTCTTGCAATAGCGTCCATAACATGAACTGCCTCAACGGGATTTTTACCTGCGGCAGTTTCACCGCTGAGCATTATCGCCGAAGTACCGTCATAAACTGCATTTGCAACATCGGTAATCTCTGCTCTTGTAGGTCTTGGGTTATTAATCATAGAGTCAAGCATCTGTGTAGCCGTAATTACATGTTTACCTGCGTCAGCACACTTTTTAATAATTTTCTTTTGTATGCTCGGTATTTTTTCAAACGGAACTTCAACACCAAGATCGCCTCGTGCAACCATTATACCGTCTGCCGCTTTAATAATTTCGTCTATATTCTTAATAGCGTCGCCGTTTTCAACTTTAGCAACAATTCTGACATTTTGCCAACCGAGTGATTTTGTGAAATTTCTCAAATAATCAATATCTGCCGCAGTTCTTACGAATGAAGCCGCAATATAATCAAACTTCATCTCGGCGCCGAACTGAAGGTCTGATATATCTTTTTGACTGAGATACGGCATTGCAAGAGTAACATTCGGAACATTGATACCTTTTCTGTTCTTTATCATTCCTCCGTCAAGCACCTTGCAATAAACATTTTTATCATCAGTTCCTGTAACCTCAAGAGAAATAAGACCGTCATCAACTAAAATAAACGAGCCTGTTTTCACTTCTTTCGGAAGATTTTCGTATGTCACGGAACAGATTTCCGAGTTTCCTTCAACATCTTCGGTAGTCAAAGTGAACTTCGAGCCTTTTTTCAATATAGCATAGCCGTCTTTGAAAAGTCCCGTTCTTACTTCCGGTCCTTTTGTATCAAGCATTGTTGCAATAGGCAGTCCCAATTCATTTCTCATCTTTTCAATCTGCTCAAATCTTTTTCGGTGTTCATTGTAATCGCCGTGAGAAAAATTGAATCTTGCACAATTCATACCGTTTTGCATAAGTTTTTTCATTACATCATCATTGTCCGTCGCAGGTCCGACAGTACAAATGATTTTTGTTTTTCTGAATTTAGAATACATTATTTATGCTTCCCTCATTAAATCATTATAAGAAATCCAAATTTCTTTAATTTAGTATTATAAAGCATAATTTTCAAACATTCAATAGAAAAACATCAATCTAAAAAATATTATTTATAAATATAATGTAAATTCAAAGTCGTTTTTTGTACAATTACGCAAAATTCAGTTTATTAAAAATTTATATATTGCCCTCGTATATAAAAAACTGCATATCTTCTTGTTTTCCGTTAACTTCAACCTTAACATTTTTCTGACCGCGCCTTACTAAATTTTGATGTTCATAGAACTTATAGTTGCACGAAGTGTCTGTAAACAAAAAGAAATTGTTTGCCTTTTTTTGTTTCATATAATTTGTAAAAGTGTTAAACAATGATTTGCCTACTCCGTATCCTCTGCAATCTTTATCAACTGCAAAAAACACAACTTCGCCGTCATATTTGCTTTTTGTTTCTTTTAATAATTCGTTATCGGTTCCGTTAACGCCCAAAAATATTTTTGCCGCCTTTCTGCCTGACTTTGTACTTACCAATGAAATAATTTGTGATATAGACTTTAATTTATATTTAAAACTCTTTTTATAAGAATCATTGTGTCTGCCCATAATAATGCCGACTGCTTTTCCGTCTAATTCCGCAACTTGAGCAAAACTTCTTTTGTCCAAACAACTGTAAAGAAAAATTCTTGATAGTTTTTCAGCATTGTTTTTTGTGCAAAAATCATTATAATGCCAAGTGTCTGCAATGGTATTTTCAATATCTTCAAAATCTCTTTCACTTAAATCTCTTATTATTACTTTGTTTTTTAAATTTTCCATAAAAATTTACCTTCTTTTTAATAATTTCAGTTGATATTTTCTCTGACAAGTAATATAATAAACCGTACAGTTACTGTAATGTCAAGGGGGGAATTTAAAAAATGTTTAACAACGAAACAACTCTTTTTACAATAGGTCAATTTGCGTCGCTTCACGGCATAAATAAAAAGACGCTTATGTGGTATGACGAAATAGATTTATTCAAGCCTGCAATAATAAAAGAAAACGGTTACCGCTATTACACATATTACCAAAGCAAAACACTCGAAATCATTTTAATGATGAAAGATTTAAACATACCGCTCAAAACAATAAAACAGTATATACAAAACCGTTCGGCAGAAAATTTAAAAAATATTTTATCTTATGAAATAGATGCACTCAGCCTTGAAATATCACGACTTCAAAAAATAAAAAAGTCAATGCTAAAGCAAAAAAGCGATATTGAATATATTTTAAACAGCGATTTAAACAAAATACAAATTGTTGAAAAAGAAAAGCAGAATTTAATTGTTTTAAAAACAAAAAACAGCGACCCGAACGAAAAAGAAATAGGTTCAATAATAAAAGAAGTAAAAAAACACAACATACAACGATTGGATAACGCAACATACGGGGCTGTAATTTCAGTCGATAATTTATATAGCGAAAACTTTGAAAAATACTACGGAATATTTGTAAGCGTTCCTGTTATAAATTCAAAAAAAGGTATAAAAGTCATACCTAAAAGTAAATATTTAAGAGCGTACAATGTAGGTTCGTGGGATAAAATACCGAATATTTACAAAAAAATGCTTAAATTTGCAAAAGAAAACAATATAGAACTTGACGATTATTCTTATGAAGTAGGAATAAACGAGGCTTCAATAAATTCAATAGATGAATATATTACTCAAATAGATATACGGATAAAATAAAAGTCACAAGGGCAAACAGTGCACTGTAAAACCCTTGTGACTTTGTGCTTTAAATATTTACTTAATATTGTTTTTTCCTAACTTCACACCTATTCCGAGCAAAATCAAACTGCACAATGCAAGAGGCAGTCCACAGTAGAGGATGCCCATTAAACCCTCTGATAAAAAGTAGAATGGAAAAGTTGTTACTGACAAAGGCGACATTAAATTTGCCAAAATATAAATTACGAGCACCATTACTGTCGGCGTTATCGACTTAAAAACCGTTGTTACAAAATACGCAACACCCAAGTAGAAAAAGCATACAAGCAAAACATTTATATGAAAAAGGAAAAACTGTTCAATAAAAAAGTAGTATGGTATAAATGTCAAAGAAACATTTACAATCATTATGAAAAACAAAATAAATACATCTGTCAATTTATTTCTGTCGGAATTCACAAAAAGTATTTCCGAGCCTTTTTCGTCGTAGAAAAATCGCAGTGAGAAAACAACCCACCAACAAGAAAACAACGGCACAAAAATATGAATCATTGAAAAAACGGTTGTCGTAAATTCCACGCTTGCGCCCTTGTTCCTGTAAACAGCAAAGTTAACTAAAGGAACTAACAAATCTATGAATATAAGCGGAAGAAATGAATTGAAATTCATAGCCTTCAGCAACAATCCCATTCTCTCAAAGCGCAGTTTTAAACCTTGTTTACCAGACATAGATACCCATCCTCGACACTCGGCACGCACTCTGTTGCGTCAATTTTTTGAGCAGACAAAACTCTTGCATAGTTTTTGCCGTCGCGTTCAAATACTTTTTCTACAAAACAGTTGTCCTGCAACGATTCAACTGACTTTTCATCTGTCTCATATACTTTGCCCTGAGCATATTTCCTCAACTCTTCGCAAGTCATACAAGCTATGATTTTTCCGCTGTCCATAACTATGACTTTTTCGCAAAGCGCCTCTATATCCTCGACAATATGCGTAGAAATGATTGTTATTTTGTTTTTTTCAATTTCCGATACAATAGACTTAAATCTGAGTCTTTCCATTGGGTCAAGTCCTGCCGTCGGCTCGTCAAAAATGAGCAGTTTCGGGTTGTTGAGCAACGCCTGTGCTATACCCAAACGACGAAGCATTCCGCCCGACAAAGCGCCGACTTTTTTGTCTTTTTGTTCTGTCAGATTAACAAAATCTATGCACTGTTCAATCATTTCTGTTGATTTTTGTTTTTCAATTCCCTTGAAATTGGCGAGCAGTTTCATTGCCTCAAACACACTGAGTTCCTTGAACATTCCGAACTCCTGAGGCAAGTACCCTATTTTGTTCAAATAGTTCTTATCTTCAGTTACAGGTCTGCCGTCCATAAATATTGCAGAATTGCCCTCTTTGTACAGCAAAGTCAAACAACGAATGAGAGTCGTTTTACCTGCACCGTTTGCACCGAGCAGTCCGTAAATGCCGTTATCCAACTTAACGCTGACATTGTCGAGCGCCTTTTTCTTTTTGAAAGTTTTAGTCAAATTTTTGATTTCTAACATATAACCACCATCCTTACTGCAAGTTTTTCAAAAATGTTACCTGGTCTGTTGTATCGCTGTCGTCTGCCAGGTATTTTTCAATTTTTTCTTCCAACTCTTTGCAGTTTTCCTGACTCATTTTTTCCGAAAGCAAAATATAGACATTTTCCTGACTGTTCGGAAAGTCTTTTCTTGCATCTACATAAATATAGAAATCCTCTGTATTTTCCTTATATATACGATATGCACGATTTAAAGAGAGTTTGTATTCGGGCACCGATTGTGTAACGCTCAAGTCGGTAAGACCGCTGATTCCTACAGTTGCAATGTGGTCTTCAAACTCGCAATACATCTCATAGACAGAGCCAAAATTAAAATCAGTAAAAATCAACAATTTTTTATGATTTTCATCTATTACACCCAATTCTTTATACTCTTTTATACAGCTTTCAATATCTGAAGTTTTAAATGCACTTAGATAAGGATACACAACTTCTATTCCGTCGCAGTTCACAGTACGATAAAAACCGCTGACAAGAGTCAAACCGTTTGACCTGCCCGAAAAAGAATCGCCCGATTTTTCCAAATTACAATAGACTGTTTTCGGTGAATTTATATTGACATTAAACTCCGTTTCATACGGACAGAAAATTCTGTTGAAGTGCATACTTTTTCTGATAAAAATTTCGTGCTTTCCCGCCTGCGGATAGTACGCAAACCATCCCGGCAAAGAAGTGCCTTGAGAATTGCTGAAAAATCTCGGCGCACTTCCTGCGTAAGAAATGCAAATCTCACTCAAACCCTCGTCGTTGTTCTCAACGGTAAAATAGTCGCCGTCCTGTTTGAATTTAAGTTCTTTACCGTTTTTGTCAGTAACTTTGTCAATTTTATACCCGTGATACAGAGTGAAATCGTATTCATCTAAATCACTTTTGTCAACAAAAATATTTGCCTCAACTTCAAGTTGACGGTCTATATCAATTTTCAAGTCGTACCTTTCAACTTCAAACAAAGGCTCGCTCGTTTGCTGTTCATGTTCGTCATAGTAAAACTGGTCTGAAAACAAAGAAAATGAATCTGACGCAACTTTTGAAGCGGGCTGAAAATACAACACAAGAGAAACACAGCATACAACGGCGCAAACAATCGGCATATAAAAGTACTTTGCTTTTCTTTTTGCAAAAACGGATACAGAGAGAAACATTAAAAACAAAAAAGTCCAAAAAGCCAACAGTTCAACTCTGTACGGCAACAAAGAGTATCCAAAAGTTAAAAACGGCTTCCAATCTGTTAAAGGAGGAAAAATATTAAAGAAATTACAAAACGAAGAAATATTTACTCCTGTACCGGCATAAATATTTTCGGATATCAGCAAAAAAACAGGAGTTGAAACAAATACAATCAAAACCATTAAAACATACGACACTATTCTGCTTTTCAAAAAAGACAATACTCCGCCTATTAAAATTGCCAGAACACTGACCCATAAAATATTGAGCAAAATATTCAAAACGATGTGTATAAAATACTGTGTATCGTTTATATTCAAAGAGAAATATACCGCAATATTAACAATAAAAAATACAACGGTATATACCGCTGCAATAGTAAACAAAACCGAAAATGCGTTAAAATAGTAGCTGACATAACCGTTTTTTGTAGTTTTCAACAATTCCTCTGCGCTGTGTTGCTTCACTTTGTTAAGGTATTCATACGCAACAAACATAAAAAACACAAAGGAAAATACCGACATTTCCAAACTTTTACACAAATAACTGAGAGGTTCTGCAACTTCAGGAATGATTCTTGTACAAGAGTAAATCAATCTGAAAAACACAGCCACATTGAACAGTATTGTAAAAATACAGAGAAACTTGTTTTTAAAATACTGTTTAAAAAGCAAAGAATAACTGTTCATTAAATCACCTCGAGATAAGTATGATTGACTCTTTGCTTTCGCAAGGAGTCATATTAATAACAAGAATTAATTGTCAAGCCACATATATCCGTCGGCAGAACAATTTTTAGTACCTACACCGTAAGGATTCAACTCAAGTCTCCATAAAGTAGCACGAGGATAATCTCCATTTGTGCGCATATCATATATTGAAGAATCTATATCGACCAAAATTTTTCTATTTGTTTTAAAACTATTACCATCTGACTTCTGAGCTTCAAAATATACTCTGTGAGCCGAAGATGCATAGTTATCGCCTTCAAAATACTTATGTGTTCCAACTATTGTAGGGGAATGTGCTACCTTCATTGACGGAGTCAAACTAACTTCTACATGTGGGTCAAATACTGCATAAGCAGTCATTGTAAAACAACTCATAATAGAAGCAATCATAAAAACAGAAATAAGAATTGATTTAACTCTTCCTTTATTAAATAATTTATTCATTAAATAACACCTCAATTTTTTTAATTCTTAATTAAAGATAAATACGAAAATTTGCCACGGTCTCAATCATATCTTCTTTAATTTTTTAGTTTTTAAGTTAAAATATAATAATTATATTTGTCCCAAACAAAGAGAAAATTGCTTAAAATAAAACACACCTCCTAACTAATTCAAAAATTCAGACAAATATAAATTATTTCATATAAACAATCTAAAAAAACAGTAATACTTTTATTTTTTTTGGTTATAATTCCCTAAACATAGGATATCACAAATATATTTAACAGTCAATATTTTTTAAAAAAATTATTAAATTTATTTATCTAAAATTTTTGTTTAAAAAAACAGCCTGCAGAATTTACACTCTGCGGACTGTTTTTTATCTTTATACCATAAATAATACCATAAATATTAAAACTAATCTTTTTCGATTAAATCTCTTACAACAACCGATGCGAGAAGCAAACCTGCCGCAGCGGGAACAAAAGAATTGCTTGCAGGCGGAATACACTTCACGACAGGAATTTCCTTTGAGTACACTACTTTTAAGTGCTTAATTCCTTTTTTTCTCAACTCAAGACGCATTTTTTTTGCAAGCGGACAAACAGAAGTTTTTGAAATGTCGGAAATTTCAAGCATTTCAGGACACATTTTGTTACCCGTACCCATTGAAGAAATGACAGGTATTCCCTTTTCCGCCGCCTTTTGTACAAGAAATATTTTTGACGGCACACTGTCAATAGCGTCAACTATGTAATCGCAATCGAGTGAAAGACTTGAATTTTCATCAAAAAATTCCGTTACGGTATTCACAATGCAATCAGGGTTAATGTCTGCTATACGCTCTTTTTCAACATCAACCTTATTTTTACCGACAGTCGAATTATATGCAACAAGTTGCCTGTTGATATTTGAAACACCGACGGTTTTGCTGTCTATGACGGTAATTTCGCCCACGCCTGCACGGGCAATCGCCTCTACTGCGTACGAACCTACGCCACCACAACCGAATATCATTACATGCGACTTTTGTAATTTTTCAAAATTTTCCTCACCTATAAGATTTATAGTTCTTGTAAAAATCGGCACAATTCCACAACCTTTTCAAATTATAACAACTTTGTTAATTTTACCAAAGATTATTGAAAAATGCAATCTCTTGTAGTATAATAAAAATACAAAATAGGAGTATTTTTACCCTTTTTTGAATAAATTACGGCAGTGCCGTATAGGAGGCAATTTTATGATTAACATTACAGCAAGAGGTTTTGACCTGAAACAAGGCGCAAAAGACGGTATAGAAAAAGAACTTAAAAGAGTTGAAAAAATGCTTCCGGACAACGCAGCGTTTAATGTAACACTTTCAAAAGTAAAAGACGGCTATAAGTGTGATATAACCGTAAAATATATCGGCTCATTCATTAAAGGCGAAGCAGTCGCAGAAAAAATCGAGCCGTCTATTGATATGGCAGTAGATGACTTCAAAAGAAAACTTCGCAAGTTAAAAACATACTTCAACGACAAAAAGAGAAAAGTTGCGATAGACGAAATTGCACAGGCAGTTGCTCCACTTGACGAAGAAAAAATTTCAATGGAAAACTTTGATGAATTTGATTACTCATCAACTGCCATAAACAGAACAAAAGAAATTTCTCCGCAGGTAATGACAGACGATGAAGCAATAGTTCAAATGGAAATGCTCGGACACAATTTCTTTGTTTATCTTGGTGTTGACAGTGAAACTAAAATTATTTACAGAAGAAAATCAGGCTACGGTTTGTTAATATGTGATTGAAAAGGGCTGTTTTCAGCCCTTTTCTAATATATAATCAAAAAGATAAGGAAAGGAGATATATACTATGAAAAAGATAGCATCCGTATTTTTATCACTTATGTTTATAATTACAACAATCAGCATAGGAAGTATAACGGCATTTGCCGAAACCACATCAAAATATTGGGAACCTCTACCAGGTCATCAGGACGTAACACCATGTGTAAATGGCGTCGAATTCGGTGGTGAAATAGGAGATTATTATGATAGAGAAACGGGTCAAATAACTTTCACATACGAAGGAGAAGGAGTTGTTACAGGATGGGAATTTCCTCTTTCACAGGAAGGAAAAGATTATGAAATCATTTCTCAGGAAGGCAATAAAATAACATTTGTATTTACAGAAGCAAATAAAAATCATGAAATGCCCTATGTCAATGTGCTTGTTGACTTTGATGAAACAAGCAGTCAAACAACTCAAACAGAACAGCAAACAGAAATAGAAAGTACAAGCAGTACCTCTGTTTCCGAAACTCAAGAAACTACAACAAATGCAACAACAGAAAAGAACGATAATCTAAACACTGTGAAAATA
Source organism: uncultured Eubacteriales bacterium (assembly GCA_900540085.1). Taxonomy (GTDB): domain Bacteria; phylum Bacillota; class Clostridia; order Oscillospirales; family Acutalibacteraceae; genus Scybalenecus. The sequence goes on along the minus strand of UQEU01000009.1, from coordinate 28,699 downwards.
CTCATTCCTGCTTTAGCAGTTGTATGTATTGTTGTAATAGTAATTATTGCAATTAAAAAACATAAAAAGTAATTCTAAAATAAAAAATTGAGGTATCAAATGATACCTCAATTTTTTATTTTTCTAAATGCTCAATAGCATATTCTGCTTCTTCTTCAGTAAATTTTTCTCCGTATTCAGATATTAACTGTTCCTTTATTGCATTTGGAGACATTGCCATACTTTCCTGATATGTGCGTGCTTTTTCCAAAGCGTTTTTCTTAAAATCTGCTTCCAAATTGTCTATTGCATATTGAGCAGCTTCTTTACTGAAATCTTCTCCGTATTCCGAAGTTAATTGGTCATATATACCTTGTTTTGACATATGCATCGTATCGCTGTAAGTTTGAGCTTTCTTTAAAGCTGATTTATATTCAACGGGTACTTTTTTCTCTGTTGTCGTTTCTTTTTTAGTTGTACTTTCTGTCTGTTCTTGTTGTTCGACTATTGTCGTCTCTTCTTTTTTTGTTGTTTCGACATCGTTACTATCATCTGAAGAGAAGAAACTGCTGATAATTCCCAAGCCGACTAAACAAGCAAGAACTATAAGAACTATTTTCCATGCAGGCATTTTCTTTTTCGGGGGTTGTGAAACAGGCACTTGATTGTTAGGAACATATCCGCCGTTTACAACACCGTTTTCAAAAGGTGCATTGCATTTTGAGCAAAACTGAGCATTGTCATCGTTTTGTGTACCACATTTACTGCAAATTTTCATAATTTTTTCTCCTTTAAATATATGAATTATTTTATTTTCGGCACGAAATATCAGAAACTCATCTTTGTATTCATTTCTTTCGATACCGTTTTTTCTTTTTTAAAAATTACTTATACTTAATTAAAACTTGAAATTAAATACAAAACTATATTAGTTTACATAAATATTAACACATAAGTGTTTATTTGTCAACATATGTAGTCATAAGAAGATAGTATTTAACATAAACTATATATGAGGTGATTATATGTTCAAGCCCACACTCGACCCATATATAGTCGGAAATGTTATTTCTGAATTCAGAAGAAAAAAGGGACTTTCACAAGAAGTTTTAAGCGGTCTTGCAGATATAGGTCGCTCACATTTAAGTGCCATTGAGCGAGGCGAACGAAAACCAACTCTTGAAACACTGTACAAAATTTCAAACGCTCTCGGCATAAAAATGAGCGAGATTATTGCAGAAATCGAAAAAAGATTGTAAAAAAATCCCTGTTATGACAATTATTTTATCATAACAGGGATTTTTTTGTTATGCTGACAGCATACTATAAATTTACATAGCTTGACGGTACAAAAATAATTACAGAAAACACAATTACATAGCAAAATGAAATTATAAATGTTTTTACTATCTTTTTGTTTTTAGGGTTGATATTTTTTATTAGCGGAGATTTACTGAAAACACCGCCTACATCAAAACCGACCAAGTACGGCATTAATATTCCGAAAACCACAAAACATATATTTCCTACAATACCTATAAAATTACCTATATAGTATTGAGAAAAGGCATAGATTAAAAGAATGACAGTTGAGTGAAACAACAACGACGAAATAACACTTGACGGTTTGTCTTCTTTTATCAACGGAATTGATAATATAAACTTTTCAAATTTACTTTTTTCGTTATTGTCCTCAACAACTTTTTCAGGCAGTTTATATGCATTATAAACACCGTTTACACTCAAAAAATCATTTCTTAACTGCGAAATATCAGTATATCGCATATCTGGATTTTGATTTGTACATTTCAATATAATATTCCTGTACATACCGTTGTGCAATTTTTCACAAGGCATAGTTTTTTCAAGTAAATAGTTCATCAATACGCCTAAAGAATATATATCTGTTCTTGAGTCGCTTTGACCGAAACCGAACTGTTCGGGAGCCGCAAACCCGACTGTTCCCAAAATATTTGTATCCTGACACTTTTCATTTTTTACAACTCGTGATATTCCCAAGTCTATAATTTTTATTACTCCGTCATTGCTCAAAACAATGTTTTGCGGTTTAATATCTCTGTGAATAATATTTTCTGCGTGCAAACAATCAAGAGCATTAAAAACAGAAAGCATAATTTTATTAAAAATATCATTGTCAACAGTTTTACACTCGACCAAATTGCTTATGGTTATTCCGCTGACATATTCGCACAATGCGCAAAAATTCCCGTCGCACATTTCAACATCATATACTTTTGCAATATTTCGACAATTGAGATTTTTAGCCTTTTCGTAAACCGAAACAGCGTCATCGGACAAAACTTTTTTTACCATTATAACTCCGTTAAATTCATTTTCCACTAAAACAGAGTTTTTGCTCAACGGTTTTATTTCATTAAAGCTCCACAATTTGATTTTTTCTTCTTTATCCAAAACTAACATACCTCTTGATTTTTTTTCAAGTTTATTCTATCATAAGTACTGTATTTTTGAAAGGACAATATCTATGAATAAAACAACAAGTGAATTGCTTGAACTGCTCAAAGATGAAAAAAACATTTTCAAATTTGTAAATGATGAAAAAGACAACTTAATTGCAGATAATCCCTGCATACTGCTTCAAAAAATAATCGAAAGCAAAAATCTAAACAAAAAAGAAGTTATATATAAATCAAATCTCGATAAAACTTATGCCTATCAAATTTTTTCAGGCGTTAAAAGTCATCCGTCAAGAGACAAAATAATTATGCTCGGGTTCGGTATGAATGCCACGACTAAAGAAATGCAATCAATTTTAAAGTCTTTTTGTTTAGCAGAACTATATGTCAGAGACAAACGGGACTGTGCAATTTTATATTCGCTTCAAAAAGGCGACAGTCTAATTGATACAAACATTACACTTCAAGAACTGAATTTACAAATACTTGAATAAAAAACGAACTCTAAAAAACGGACTCTGTTGAGTCCGTTTTTTTATGATTTTTTAAATGCTTTTGCAGCGTCAAATTGGTTAAATTTTCTTGAACACTTATTTTTTTCTGCCTCAAGACTTTTCATAATTGCCCTTGCAATGAGGAAACCGCAAACGCCTGCGAAAGTTCCGACAACAACACCTGCAATAACATCGGTCGGATAATGCACCATCAAATAAATGCGTGAAAGTCCCGTACCGATTGCGACAAACACGGGTAAAAAGCTCCATGCCTTTTTGCCGTCACTTCTCAAACAAAGTGCAATGGAAACTGCAATTTCAAAAGCTCCTGTTGTATGTCCGCTCGGGAAACTTCTGTCGCTCTCTACCAATGCACCTACATTTGAGTACCACTGATAGAAAACATCGTCTGCAAGGGTAACATACGGTCTTGCCCTGAACACAAGCGGTTTTAAAATGACATTTGTAATCAATGTACCTATTAAAATAGAAATGAAAACTGCAAATCCGTACTTTCTTGTTTTCTTAAACAAGCATAGCACAAATCCCAAAACAAGCATAGGAATGATAAAAAACTCATCGCCGAAGCAAGTAAAAAAGTTTGCGATTGCCGTCATTACCGAACTTTGAATACTGTGAAAAAACTCAAAAACGGAATAGTCAAAACTGTGAAAAGTTGAATCAATCCAAGTACCCATATCAAGTGTTAAAAACTGATACATAATTGCCTCCTTTGTAAAAATACATACAAAATACTACACTTATAATATCATAAAATTTCCATTTCTTCAATACCTAAAACATCATTGCTTTGATTTTGTTCCAAACTCTCGACACTTTTAAGATTTTTTTGGATAATGTCGTTTCTCTTTTCTGCGTCGTCGATAACTTTGCCTGCGTCGTCTATTTTTTTCTTTGCCTTTTCAAGCAACTCTGCAAACTTCAAATACTGTGTTTTTGCAGCGCCGAGAACTTTCCAAACTTCGTTCGCTTTTTGATTGATTGCAATAGTTCTAAACCCCATTGCCAAAGAATTAAGCAGTGCCGTAACAGTTGACGGACCTGCTATCATTATACCATCCTTTTGGAGTTGTTCTGCAATTCCGTTTTTGGAAGATGCAATTTCGGAATACAGGCCTTCTGTTGCCAAATAGAGAATGGCAAACGGTGTAGTATAAGGAGGCGCTATATATTTTTTAATTTGTTTTGCCTCATTTTTCACTGTTGCTTCAAGTGCCTTTTTCGCAGATTCAACACCTTGCAAATCTCCGCTTTCTGCAAATGCCGAAAGCCTTGCATAGTCTTCCATAGGAAATTTTGAGTCTATGGGCAAATACACAATCTCATTATTTTCGCTATTCGGTATTCTTACTGCAAACTCTACTCTGCCGTCGTACTTTAAATTTGTCTGAACATTTTTATCATACATAGACGGTATTGTTTCGTTCAAAATATTTTCGAGTTGCACTTCTGCCCATGTACCCCTTGATTTAACATTAGTCAAAATTCTTGACAATCCCTGCACATTATCTGTCAAGCCGTTTGAAAGTTTTTGCATTTCTCCAAGCGATTTATAAACATTTTCAAGTTGTTCCGAAACGGCTTTAAAACTCGAACCTATCCTTTGATTTAATGTTTCGTTCAGTTTTTCGTCAACTGTTTTTCTCATTTCCTCAAGTTTATTTTCGTTGCTTTGCTGAAGTGATTGAACGGCGTCATTTACTTTTTTTGAAATATCTTCTCCCTGCTGAACATTTGCAACTCTTATAGTGTCCAACTTATTATTAATGTTTTCAGATATTTCAAGATTTTGTTTATAACTTTGCCGTGCCATATTTGACAAACCCGAGTTCACGGCATTTGACAAGTTGTTGATATTACTGTTAAGTAACTCCAATCTCTCGTCTTTTTCAGTTTTCGGCTTTTTTATCAAGTTTGCAATTCCTATCACGGCAACTGCAACTAAAAGCAAAATTATGATAATGTTGTGAATTTCCATATTTTCAACCTCCGAAAACATTTTAGCATACACCGTATTTTAATACAACTTATAATGATTTTAAAAAATAAAAAGAGAAAAAAACTGTACAGTTATTGACTTTATTGCTTTAATATGCTAAACTACAAAAGAGGTGATTTTATGGAAAAATGGAAAGAAAATTTACGAAAAATCACTCCGTACACTCCCGGAGAACAAAGCAAAAATAAAAACATCATAAAACTGAACGCAAATGAAAATCCCTACCCGCCTTCTCCGAAATCAATAGAAGTGTTTAAAAACTTTGATTGTGAAAAACTGAAATTTTATCCCGACGCAAACTCAAACAATCTTAAAAAATCAATAGCAGACTTTTACGGCGTCAAACCTGAAAATGTGTTTGTTGCAAACGGCTCCGATGATGTTATAGCCATTGCCTTTCAGTCATTTTTCTGTTCAAAAAAGCCTGTGTTTTTTCCCGATATTACATATAGTTTTTATCCTGTATGGTGTGAATTGTTCAAAATTCCGTATCAAACAATCCCCGTTGATGAAAATTTTAAAATAAATTTTTCCGACTATGAAAGAGAGAACGGCGGCGTTATCATACCAAATCCAAACGCTCCTACTTCAATCGGAGAAGACGAAGAGTTTGTGGAAAATCTATTGAAATGCAATCAAGACTCCGTTGTTATAATAGACGAGGCTTACGCCGATTTTTCAGAATACACCTGCGTTCCTCTCATTAAAAAATACAAAAACCTTGCAGTAACAGGTACATTTTCAAAATCTCGTTCTCTCGCAGGTCTCAGAATAGGCTTTGCAATAGCAGATAAAGAATTAATTTCTGTTTTGGAGGCAGTTAAAAACAGTTATAACAGTTACTGTGTTGACTCACTTTCAATAGCAGTTGCATCTGCAAGTATAAAAGACGAAGATTACTTCAAAGAAACAGTGCAGAAAGTTAAAAACACCCGAAAAAAAACAACTGAAAAACTTCGTGAACTCGGTTTTGATGTTTTAAATTCACAGACAAACTTTGTTTTTGCTACGATAAAAGACAAGTCGATGAAAGATTTATTTGAGTATTTAAAAAGCAAAAACATCTTCATCCGTTATTTCAATCTACCGAGAATAGATAACTATATCCGTATTACAATAGGGACAGATGAAGAAATGGAAATATTGTTGAACGAAACAGAAAACTATTTAAAAAATAACAATACCGTATAGAAATAAAAGACTGAATGTATGAAAACCACACATTCAGTCTTTTTGTTATTTTTAAATATAAACAAAAAACAGAAATAACTGTACGAGATTTTTTTAAAACTCAACTTTTACAAAATGTTTTCCCGTATCCGATTTAATCTTTAAAATCCCGCAATTTCCGACTTCATACTCTTCAAAAACATAATCACAGTCGGAAATGATTTTTTTAGGATTTTTATGTAAATACACTATGCTGTCTGCATTAAATTTTGTCGATTGCTCAAAATTCAACTCAAAAATATTTGAATTTTTATTATATTTAAAATCAATTATATTTCCGCAAATTTTTTGAGGATACGGTCTTGAAAGTGCATTTATAACAGAAGATTTCAAAACTTTATCATAATAGCACCAATAAACAGAACTCCACTTTCTCTCATTGAAAAAATCAATCAAATGTTCAATATGTGCCACCCATTTTGTACCGGAAGTGTAACCGCCCCACTCACCGATAATCACAGGCATTTCCAATCTTTTTTGAGATTTTTCATGTTCTTCAAAAATAGAGTCAACACGCTCGTTGCTTGCATATTTGTATAACGGAGAATCTACAAACAAATCGTATCCGTGCGGTGCAAATGCAACATTACTTTCTCTGTTGCCGTCAACACATATTGGCGGTGCACTGTAAGGAATTCCCAAATTTGAATAGTAACTGTTTTCCATCAGTAAAACACCTTTGCTTGTAACGCTTCTTAATGCTTTTGCACATTTATTCAAAAACGGAGTATATACATTTTCATCAAACTTTTTGATGATTTTTTTATTTTTAACTACTATACTGTGAAATGATTTTTTATTGCCGAAAATTTCTTTTAATGCCTTAATCTTTTTCACAGAAAACATTTCAACAAAAATTTTACCGATAAGTTTTAAAAAGCCGATTTTTTCTCTGCCGTTTTCAAAACACTTTTCAGCATTAAACTTTTTAAAGTTCTTACCGTTTACAGACTTGTTTACCGTGTTCAGAGTTTCTTCTGCTATGTTTGTAAAAACTTTTTTACCGTCACTTCCCGGATACGGCTCGTTGAAAAAGTCAAACCCGAAAAACGCAGGGCTGTCACAGTATCTTGCAGTGACATATTTTATCATATCGCAGTAATAATCTTGTAAACCTTTCCCGTTTACCTGCTCATTTGCCCAAAATGAGTCAAAAGATTTTTGCACTGCGTTAGAATAAAAATACCCCTCTGCCCAAATAAAAAGTGCCTTTTTAAATTTATAACCTTTGCTCAAACACGCCCAATCGGGAGCACCGTCGCCGATTTTCCCGAACAAATCTTGATGCAAATCAAGGAAAAAATATATTTCATATTTCTCACACAGAGATACGATTTTGTCAATTTCCTTTAAATATTCTTCATTGTAAACATTTGGCTCAGGTTCAATGGCGTCCCAAATTATACCTAAACGAATTATATTAAATCCGAGTTCTTTAAGTTTTTTTATTCTGCTTTCATCAAATTCAAATATATATCTTTTCTTTTTTGAAAATAAAATTTTTTTCTTTCCTTTGTTTACATAGTTAATTCCGTTGAAAATTCGTTCCCTGCCAAAATCGTCTGTAAAATATGTTCCGTTCGCAAATATTTTCTCCATTTTATCTCCTCACAAAAGTTAATAATACTATTATATTATAATAATATCGCATATTCAACATTTTCAAAGAGATTTTACATTTACTTTTTGTGAGTTTTATATATGAACTGATTTAAAAACTGCGTAAACAGAAAATTAAAATTGTTTATTGGTTTTCTTATTCCTCGATTTTGTATTCACTGTCATCCCAGTTATAAACATACTCTCCTCTATCTACACAAGGCATTCCTTTCAATATTTTCATATTCTCCCGTGTCATAATTAAAACACCATTTTGACATATTATATTTCCTCCAATACATATTCGAGCATTTTAAATGCACAAGATTTTTTTGCATTTTTCTTTGAAGATGATTTTGATTTGAATGATTTTTCACATTCTTTTATTCTGCACTCACAGTTCCATATTGGGTTACCATCATTGTCATAATTCTGTTTGAAATCGTATTTAGGTATAGAGAAATAACCTCGTCTTGCCAATATTTCAAGTTGATTTATAGCATCATCTTTATTAGGATTATCTATTTCATCCTGAATAGACCATAGTAATCCTTCTTTTTCCAACCATTCATAAGCAAGTTTGCAAGCCTGCTTCCTTGCATCATTTTTTGATGTACCAAAAGCTACAAATTGAGGAATATCTGTCAATAATTTTAAAAAACATGTATATAAAAGCTCATTAACATTTGTTTTTGATTGGTCAATTCTTTGTATAATTCCATCATAAGGAAGATACCAACTTGTAGTATAATGTACTTTCTCAATCTTAAACCAAGGAACAACATGCCATTTTTTAGTTTCATGTTCAATAATCAAATCAACATAATTTTTTTCACTATCTGTCTCATCAAAAGTATCAGGATTAAGCATAATCTCTACAACCTCAAACAGTTTTTTGTAATCCCAATTGCAGTCAATTGCAACAGCACCTAAAATTGCTTCAAATAAATCTTCTTTAACAGACAATTCCTGATTTATGTTGTTTTGAGTGTCACCCTTACCCATTCTGATAAAATCAGAAAATCCTAATTCATCAATTCTTTTAGCAAGATTTTTCTTTTCAACCATTCTTGCTTTTAATCGAGTAAGTTTACCCTCATCAAGCTGAGAACAAAAACCATCTTTCTCAACACTGCCATACTTGTTAGCAAGGTAATTAACAACTGCAATATCAAGCACCTTGTCCCCTATAAACTCTAAAACCTCATTGTTTGTGCCTCCGTTTTCCTGTGAATAAGATCTACGAGTCAAAGACTGAGTAAGTAAATTTAGGTTTTTGAATTCATAGCTTATTTGCCCTTGTATCACAAGGTACATTAATTCTTTTTCCATAATAAAAAATCCTTTCTGAAAATAATTCTACAAAAAGGCATAAAAAGAGCCTGACAAAAAAACACCTGTGCAAGTACAAGGTGTTAATAAGCCAGACAACATACAATAAATTAAATTCTTTGTTTTCACTTGTTTATTAAAATTCACTTGCATAAACAGTAATAAACACTTATAAACAATGTCTCAAATTTAAAGCGTTATGCCATTTGCGTCTGTATTATACAACATCTTTAGGCTGATTTCAATAATCTTTTTATATTGTCCATTTTAAATACTTATAGCATTAAGAAAGCGTGTGCTAAAATAGCACACGCTCTTTTATTTATAAACAAAAATTATAAAACCATTTAACACTATAATCATAAAAGTATAAAAAAATCAATAAAAATTCCAATATTGGAACTTTTATTGATTTTAACGCTCAACTATTCCGAAACATCTGACTGTTTTCTATGCACTTTTTCTTAAATATATTAAATCATCTACTCATGCTTCCAACAATACTGCGTTTGCGATGCTTGGAATAGTTCTGCCCTGTTTACTCGAAGTCGGACTCATCAAAGCACCTGTGGCTATGAACAAAACTTTTTTATAATTTTTATTATTCATATTTTTAATTATATGCGAACATAGCACACTGCCTGCACAACCACATCCCGAACCGCCTGAATTTACATCTTGTTTTTCTCTGTCGAAAATCATCAATCCGCAATCGTTGTGTTGTTTTTTTATATCTATACCACTGTCTTCAAGCAAATCATAAAGCAATCGGCTTCCTGTTTCGCCTAAATCTCCTGTCAAAATCAAATCGTAATCTTCAGGATTTGTTTCAGTGTCTTGTAAAAAATCTCGAATAGTCCTTGCAGCAGCGGGTGCCATTGCAGCACCCATATTATTTGCGTCGGTAATTCCGTAGTCTGTTATTGTTCCTATATGTGCTTTTGTAATTTTTACACCGTTGCCGTTTGGCTTAACGACTGCACAACCTGCACCCGTTACAGTCCATTGTGCAGTAGGCGGTCTTTGTCCGCCGTATTCTAAAGGAAAACGGAACTGCCTTTCACTTGAACAAAAATGACTCGAAGTCGATGCAACGCAACAGTCTGCTCCTGCATCAACAAGCATTGCAGAAGTTGCCAAAGTAAGTGCCATTGTAGAGCAAGCACCATACATACCGATAAACGGCACATTAATATCTTTGAACGCAAAACACGAACCTGTACATTGGTCAAGCAAATCACCGCCAAGAATGAAATTTATTTCTGACGGTTCAACATCTGCTTTTTTCAAGGCACGCATAACTGCATCTTTCAGCAATTCCGATTCGGCAAGTTCAAATGACTCCTGTCCCATCGTAGAATCAACATATATCATATCAAAGTCATCTGCAAGCGGTCCATCGCCCTCTTTTTCTCCGCAAACTCCTGCACTTGCAATAATGACAGGCGGATTTTCAAACTCTATTGTTTTGCCATGTATTTTCATATAAAACACCTCAATGTTATTATTGCCAAAACATTGACAAATATAGTAAAGATAATAATTTATTTGCAAACATGCAAACAAATTAAAATATTGATATAATTATATTGATATAATTATTAAGATGAGGTGAATTATAATGAAAAAACATATAACTGTCATAATAACAATTTTAATTATTTTAGTTATAATGTTTCCCATTCGCACACAGTTAAAAGACGGCGGTACGGTAGAGTACAAATCACTTACATATAAAATCTCAAAAGTTAAACGCCTAATTTCTGAAGAAGAAGCAGAAAAAGAAGGCAAAGTACAAAATTACGATAGAGGAATTATTGTAGAACTGTTTGGTTTTGAAATTTACAATGATGTTGAATAAAAAAAACGGGCAAATGCCCGTTTTTTTTTTACATCGTTTTATTAAATTAACCAAGAAGTTCTTTAAGAATTTTTGTAACTTCGCTTGCAGGAGCTTTACCTCTCAATGCACGCATTGACTGTCCGATAAGGAAGTTGAATGATGCGTCTTTACCGTCTTTATACTCGTTTACGGCTTTTTCATTATTTGCAAGCACTTCTTCTATTGCAGTTTTGATTGCACCTGTATCGCTCATCAGTCCCATATTATTTTTATCAATATATTCCTGTGGGTTAACATCTTCTTCAAAAACTGCTTTAAATGTTTTCTTTGCGGAATCACGGCTTATTTTACCTGCTTTGAGAAGATTGATGACTTCGCCGAGAGATTCTGCTCTGAAATTCATATTTTCAGGCAATGTTGAAGTATCGTTAAGAAGTTTCATCAACTCTCCGAGTACCCATTTTGCACTTTCTTTCGGGTCGTTTGTAACTTCAATTGTTTTTTCAAAAATTCTTACAAGATATACGCTTGAACATATATTTGCCGTGTCTTTTTCAGAAAGACCGTATTCATTGATATATCTTTCCTTTTTAACATCGGGAAGTTCAGGCAAACTTAATTTAATCAAAGAAATGGTTTCATCCGAAATTGAAATCGGAGGAATGTCGGGTTCGGGAAAATACTTATAATCCTGAGCATCTTCTTTACTTCTCATAGCATAAGAATAACCTTTTGAATCGTCCCATCTTCTTGTTTCCTGAACAACTTTTTTGCCGTCTTCTATCAAGTCTATCTGACGGGCAGACTCGTGTTCAATAGCACGATGAATACCTTTGAAAGTATTGATATTTTTCATTTCTGTTCTTGTGCCGAGTTCATCACTGCCGACAGGTTTAACAGAAACATTGACATCTGCTCTCAAAGAGCCCTCCTGCATCTTACAGTCAGACGCACCTATAAACTGAAGAATTTCACGCAATTTTTCAACATACTCAACCGCTTCATCAGCAGACTCAATGTCTGGTTCGGAAACGATTTCCAAAAGAGGAACACCACAACGGTTATAGTCAACAAGAGTACAATCGCTGTATGCGTCGTGTACAAGTTTACCTGCGTCTTCTTCCATGTGAATTTCTTTTATTCTGACCTTTTTCATTCCGCCTTTGGAAGAATGAATTTCAACATATCCGTTTTGACAAATAGGCAAATAAAGTTGAGAAACCTGATACGCTTTCGGCAAATCGGGATAAAAATAGTTTTTACGGTCAAATTTATTGTACTGTGTTATTTCACAATTCGTAGCAAGTCCTGTTCTTATGGCATATTCCACTACTTTTTCATTTACAACAGGAAGCGTGCCCGGCATACCCGAACAGATTTCACAAACATGAGTGTTCGGTTCGCCGCCGAATTCAGTTGTGCAAGAACAAAAGATTTTTGTTTTTGTTGACAATTCTGTATGAACTTCAAGTCCGCATACAAGTTCGTATTCAGCCATCTTTTATCCTCCTTACACAAATTTTGGTTTTTGTTTATGATAATCGGTTGCGTTTTGGAAGCAATTTCCTGCACCGAGTATTGTTTTTTCATCAAACGGTTTGCCTATAAGCTGAAGACCTATCGGCATTGAATTCTTATCAAATCCGCATGGAATTGATAAAGCAGGAACACCTGCAATATTAATCATTACGGTATAAATATCGCCGAGATACATTTGAAGAGGGTCGGACAAACCTTCACCCATTTTCAACGCTGTTGTCGGTGCAACAGGTCCGAGCAAGAAATCATACTTTTCAAAAGCATCATTAAAAGCCTTTGAAATAAGACCTTTTGCCTGAAGTGCCTTTTTATAATATGCGTCATAATATCCGCTTGAAAGCACAAAGTTGCCGAGCATTATTCTCTTTTTAACTTCTCTCCCAAAACCTTCGCTTCTTGATTTAAAATAAACATCACGAAGATTTTCACAATTTTCGGCAGAAAAGCCATATTTAATACCGTCAAATCTTGAAAGGTTTGAACAAGCCTCTGCACACGCAATTATATAATATGCAGGAATAGCGTACTCAACAATCGGCATAGGAAATTCTTCAACTTCTGCGCCGAGAAACTTCAAAACACTTGCCACTTCCATTACAGACTTTGCAACTTCTTCGTTTATACCTTCACCGAAATAATCGGACGGAATTCCTATAACTTTGCCTTTCAAATCGAAATTTTCTATATCTTCAAGCGTGAACTCACTGCCTGCCATAGATGTTCCGTCTTTTTCATCTTTTCCGCTGATAATTGAGAAAAGAGCGGCAGCGTCCATAACATTTTTAGAAATAGGACCTATTTGGTCAAGCGATGAAGCATAAGCAATAAGTCCGTAACGAGAAACAGAACCATAAGTCGGTTTAAGTCCTGTTACACCGCAGAAAGAAGCCGGTTGTCTGATTGAACCGCCTGTATCCGAGCCGAGTGCGATAACTGCTTCTTCAGCGGCAACTGCTGCCGCAGCACCACCTGATGAGCCACCGGGTACACGCTCTTTATTCCACGGGTTTTTTGTTGCACCGAAATACGATGTTTCTGTTGTAGAACCCATGGCAAACTCATCCATATTGAGTTTACCGAGCGTAACTGCTCCGCTTTCATCCAACTTATTGACAACCGTAGCATTATATGGCGGTACAAAATTTGACAAAATTTTTGAAGAACAGGTTGTTGCTTCGCCTTTTGTACAAATATTGTCTTTTACTCCGACAGGAACACCTGCAAGCAATCCCAACTCTTCGCCGTTGTCAATCTTTGACTGCACACTTTTTGCCTTTTCAAGTGCAAGTTCTGCATTATATGAAGTATAGCAGTTGTATGTTTCATCTCTTTCTTCAATTTGCTTTACAACTGCCTCTACAACTTCTGTTGACTTAATTTCTTTGTTTTTAATTTTCTGTGCAAGTTCAAGCGCACTAAATTCTGAAATATTCAATTCTGCGCCCTCCTTACTCTACCGTCTTCGGAACTACAAAACAACCGTCTTGTTTCATAGGTGCATTTGCAAGTATTTTTTCATTTTCCATTGACGGTTTAACTTCATCTTTTCTCATTACATTTGTAATCGGGAAACTGTGGCTCATTGCCTCGACGCCGTCTGTGTCAAGTTCATTGAGTTTATCTATATATGTTAAAATATCCTGAAGTTCACTGCCGATAGATTTTTCTTCTTTTTCGGACAATTCAATTCTTGCAAGGCTTTCAAGATATTTAACGAGTTTATCGTCAATTTTCATTTTTACACCTCAGTTTTTTTCAACAGGTCTGCGAAGTTTTATGTGGACTTCTCTGAGTTGTTGCTCGGAAACATAGTTCGGAGCGCCGAGAAGCATATCTTGTGCATTTGAATTCATCGGAAATGCGATAACTTCACGGATATTTTCTTCATCTTTAAGAAGCATAATCATTCTGTCAACACCCGGAGCCATACCTGCGTGAGGCGGAGCACCATAGTGGAAAGCATTGAACAATGCACCAAACTTTTTCTCTACATCTTCAGCAGTATAGCCTGCCATTTCAAATGCTTTAATCATTATATCGGGACGATGGTTACGAACAGCACCTGAAGAAAGTTCAACACCGTTGCAGACAATATCGTACTGATATGCTTTAATTTCAAGCGGGTCTTGATTTAAAAGTGCGTCCATCTCGCCTTGAGGCATTGAGAATGGGTTGTGAGTAAATATCAATTTACCCTCTTCGTCTTTTTCATACATCGGGAAGTCTGTGATAAAGCAAAGGTCAAATCTGTCTTTGTCTATAATGTCCATTCTTTCGCCGAGTGCAGTTCTGATTTGACCTGCATAAATATCAACAACTTTTTTAGCGTCACTGATAAAGAACAATGTGTCATCAGGTTTAAGAGAAAGCATATTGCGAAGTTCCTCTTTTTTCTCATCTGAAAGGAATTTTGCAATAGGACCTTTATAACTTCCGTCTTCAAGAACTGTGATATATCCAAGACCTTTCATACCAATAGAAAGAGCGTATTGAAGCAATTTTTCAAAGAAAGATTTGCTCATTTTTGCACAACCGGGTGCAACTATACCTCTAACTATTTTCTTTTGGAAAGGTTTAAAATCTACCGTTTCAAAGTACTCTGAAAGGTCGCAAATTTCAAGTGGGTTGCGAAGGTCGGGTTTATCTGTACCGTACTTGAGCATTGCCTCTTCGTAAGGTATTCTCTTAAACGGTGCGGAACTTACTTTTTTACCGTTGCCGAATTTTGAAAATGTATCATAAAGTACATTTTCAGCAACAGCAAAAACATCTTCCTGAGTTGCAAAAGCCATCTCAAAGTCAAGCTGATAAAACTCACCGGGAGAACGGTCTGCCCTTGCGTCTTCATCTCTGAAACAAGGAGCAATTTGGAAATATTTATCAAAACCTGAAGCCATAAGCAACTGTTTAAATTGCTGCGGTGCTTGAGGCAGAGCATAAAACTTGCCCTCGTGTTTTCTTGACGGAATGATATAGTCTCTTGCACCTTCGGGAGATGAACAAGTGAGAATCGGAGTTGTTATTTCCGTAAAGCCCAAAGAAGTCATCTTCTCACGCAAAAACGCAACAACTTTACTTCTGAAAAGAATATTGTCGTGAACTTTTTTATTTCTTAAATCAAGAAATCTGTACTGAAGTCTTACATCTTCTCTTGTTGAAGTTGACTCGCTGATTTCAAAAGGAAGATTTCTTGAACAATCGCCCAAAACTTCTACCTTTTCAACTTTTACTTCAAGTTCACCGGTTGCAATCTTTTTATTCACTGTTTCTTCTGCACGCTTAACAACTTCGCCGTAAACAGAAATGACTGTTTCTTTTCTTATATTTTGAAGCAATGCGTCGTCGTAAATTACAACCTGAGTAACACCGTATTCGTCACGAAGGTCAATAAACGCTACACCGCCGTGGTCACGAATAGTATCTACCCATCCCGCAAGAGATACTTTTTGACCTAAATTATCAAAAGTGAGTTCGTTACAATTATGTGTTCTGTATGCCATATTTGCAAACATCCTTTCAAAACTATAACAGGATTTATTAAAATGTTGACAAATCAACAAATACCTGCAAATTATCTGTGATATTATAACACAAATAAAACGAATTGTATATACAAAACGACTATATTTTCTAATAAAATATAAAATATTGGCAGAATTATTTTAAATTATTTAAACAAATAAAACAAAAGCGCCCTAAAGACGCTTTTGTTTTACTGTAAAATATATTTATGAATTTACTTGTTGAGCAACCGTTTTTTCATAAAGTTTCTCTATTTCATCAAGATGAGTATAGTTTTCTGCCTGAAAAATCAAGTTTTTGGCGTTCTCGTAAGGTGCTGTTATTCTGCTGTAAACAGACGCATTTTTTACATATTTTTTCATATCATTTCGTTGCCTTATCGTTTCAGCCAAAGTTTTTACTTTTCTGTTTTGAATTTCATTTTTAAGTTCATCTGTCGGCTTATAAACTTTATTTTTATATTTTTTCATTAATTTGGCAGATGTATTTTTACTTCTTGCAAGATTTATTGCATCAGAACGAATTTCCTTTTCGGATTTTGTTTTTTTAGGTAAAGATTTAGCAAGCTGCAATTCTTCTTTGGCAGACTCATAATTATAATTTTTACCGTTTTCAAAAACTTTTTTCGCTTGTGCCAACTGTTCTTTATATCTTAGAGTAGAGAATTTTGAAAGTTCTTCAATTATTATAGGAGCATAATCTATTTTTTCATTTATTTCTCTGATTTCTTTTATTTTAGACCTTGCTGCTCTTATTGCCGCAAGTCGTGCCTCTTTTTCCTCAGCAGATTTTTTAGGCATCTTTTTTGCTGCCTTCAACTCCGAATTGTCTATTTTCAACTTATCCTTATTATAATATTTTTTAGCATCAATAATAATTTTCATAGTTTCTGCAATTTCATTATCATCTAAATCATTATTGCCGTAATCTTCAAACATTGCTCTGATTTTAAGCACATTTACATAACCTTTATGTTTGGTTTCGGTTAAATCATAAAACAAATAAGGTATAAGGTTTAAAACAGCACCTATTATTGAACAAATAATAAGGACTTTAAACAAATTGTTTCTGAGTGTGTCGTTATAGAGAACATCGTAATTTTCGTGAAGTCCCATACTCTCATAAATAGAAGGAACTACCATACCCGTAAAAAAGCCTAAAAATGTACCGATTAAACCGAGAGGTCCGAATAAGCCGTCAATTCTTACGCCTGTCTTCCACTGGTGATAGTCACGCATATCGGCATTTATATTTGGTAAATATATATTTCCGAAAGTAT
This sequence comes from uncultured Eubacteriales bacterium, assembly GCA_900540085.1. Taxonomy (GTDB): domain Bacteria; phylum Bacillota; class Clostridia; order Oscillospirales; family Acutalibacteraceae; genus Scybalenecus. The sequence continues at coordinate 11,424 of UQEU01000009.1, read as the reverse complement.
TAACGAAACCGTTCAAAAACATTATTACACATATTGCAATCAAACTGTTATAAGAAAAATAGAGAATTGCAAACAAAATAACATTTAACATATTGCAAATTATAAGTAAATTTCTCTTGCCGAACTTTTTTATTGCAAGCGGAGCAAGCAACATAGACCAAAGTGCCGCATTACCGATTATAGTTGTTGCTATACCCAACTGAGCCGCTTTGTCGCCGTTGTGTGAATATACAAATGACCAATTTAAAATAACGCCTGCGGCAGATTCTAAAAATCCTATCCAAATGGCACCGTTTATTATCCAAAAATATTTGTTTTTAACAACTTCTCTTATTGCGTCTGAAATTCTTACATATTCAACTTTATTTTTAGGTAAAATCAATCGTTCTTTGACTTTTCTGAAAAATATATTATTAATGATTAAACCTATAACAGTAAATACAGGATATATCAATCTGTATGTATTTATGTTATTCATTCCGAAAGTAAGCCCTGCAATTGTAGGAATTAAAAACCCTGTTATAGTAGGTCCCATTGAAAAAATAATTTGAGAAATGCTCATAACAGTAGCTCTTTCCTGAGCGTTCGGCGAAACTATTTGCTGTATATATGCGTAGGATTCATTAAAAAAGCAAAGAAAAAATTGAATAACTATATAAAATACTTCAACAATTATTATTTTTGCAATGTACGAACACTGTTCATACGGCATTCATACAAAAATAGTAGATAAAAGAACAATCGGAAAAGAAGTTCTTAACAAAAACGGCAAAAATTTGCCGCCTTTCATATTGCGATTGTCAAAATACCAGCCTCTGAAAAATGCAATCGGAATACCTATAATATTAGCCACTATAAGCATAACATATAAATCGAGAGGTTTAATTCCTATACTTGCACCGACTAAAAAATTTGATGCATCTAAAGCAATCGTGCTTGCCAACGCCGTAGTCCAGTTAGCACCGAAGCCTGCTATACCCAAATTGGCAATTTCTTTAAATGAAACATAGTTGTTTTTTGGCGGTTCATTCCAATATTTTTTCGCAAATGAAATAAATTCATTAACTTTTTGTTTTACTTTTGCCATCCTTTTTCCCCCATAAAAGTAAATGATAATATTTTCTTAATTATAATACAGAAAAAAGGCAAAGCAATATTTTTGTGCAATGTTTATACTATTTTTCAAAAAATAATATTATTTTACTGCACAACATACATAAAAATACAATTTGATAAATTTTAATTTTTTAAAGTAAACAACAATTATTCGTAAATTCAGCAATAAAAAAACGGTTTCCGAAAATTTATTTTACAGAAACCGTTAGAAATATATTAACTTGCAGATAAAAAAAGTAAATAAGACTTTTCCTATATTATACCGCCGTTAACGCCCAAAATCTGACCTGTCAAATAGTCGTTTTCTGCAAAAAACAATACGGCTTTTGCAACTTCAAAAGGAGTACCCAAACGCCCAAGAGGAACCTCTGATGCAAGTTCTTCTTTGTCGAACATATTGTTCATTTCAGTATCAATTATTCCGGGAGAAACACAGTTAACCGTAATTCCCGACGGTGCAAGTTCTTTTGCAAGTGCTTTTGTTAAACCAATCACCGCAGCCTTGCTCATAGAATATGCAACTTCACACGAAGCACCTTCCTGCCCCCACATAGATGAGATATTTATTATTTTCCCACTGTGTTTTTTCAGCATAAGAAGTGCTGCGTATTTGGAAGTGAAAAATGATGCTGTTGAATTAACAGACATTACCTTTTCAAAGTCTTCAAGTGTAGTATCATTTATCATTTTAATCAAACTTATTCCTGCATTGTTTACCAAAACATCTAAACTGTCAAAGTTCGAAAATAAATTTTCTATTTCATCTGTATTTGAAAGGTCGCACTTAATTTTCGTTACACCGTCTAAATCGCAAGGCGTTTCGTTTACAGTTACATAAACATCATAGCCTTTGTCTTTGAACAATTCGGCACAGGCTTTACCTATACCGCCTGCTCCGCCTGTTATTAAAACCGTTTTCATAAAATCACCTTTATAAATTTTAACACATACAGAAAAAAACTTCAACATTCCAAAAAGGATTATGGTTGCATTAGACTGTTAAATGCTATATAATTAAAAATATGTTTGGAGAGTGATTTTATGGAAAGAGAATTTTATACAATTTCTTTGTATGTAGATGAAAATGAAAATTTGATAGGAATACCGTGCGGAGAAAGCAAAAAGTACGGAGTTGCAGATATAGACAAAGTGCTTCTGCTCAAAGCACCGTATTCAAGCGACAGACTTGAAAAGTATGTCGAAGAAGTTATAGAACATTGCTACACAAAAGAACACAACGATGAAAGCGATGTTTCTACGATAGAAAAATATACGAAAGTAAAAGGTTTTGTTAACGCAACAGCGCCTTATACTTTAATATCAATAGTAAAAGCCAAAGATACATATTCTTTAATGCCGACATTCAACGACCTTGAAAAAGGACCGTTGCTCATTGATGACGACGAGCATATTTTACCCGTCAACTATAATGCAGGCGAACTTGCAGAAGTAATACATGGCTTTATAGAAGTGTATGTAAAAGCAAACATTTTTTATAAGGAAATAGAAGAACAGAATAAAAATAAAAAACAGCAGTTATGATAAAATTCATAACTGCTGTTTTTTATTTTAGCATTTAATCCGAATTTTGTCCCTGCTCAAAGGATGTTTTAAACTTCAATAAACTTTTTCGGGCAATTTTCATAGCCTCAACAGACTCTTCCATCTTTTTAATGTCATCTTTTAAATCTTTCTTTTCTTTACCGCTTGCCACATCTGCCTTTAATCTTAATTCAACCAATCTTTTTTCAATATCTGTGATGTTTTGGACATACTTTTCGTAAATGCTGTTAGAATATTCCACATCGTGTTCATCATTAAGAAATATTTCTCTAACTGCTACAAGTAACTTTGCAGACTGAATAATAGTGTTTTTCTCACCTGTTAAAGTTGCCATACCGGTGGCACTGCCTACACCTGCACCGACACCAAGCCCGAGAATAGCACCGCCTCCTACAATAGCTGCTGTGCCTCCTGCCATTCCTAAGCCACCTGCTGCAATCGCTCCTCCGCCAAGATAAGCCAAACAAGCACCGGTTAAAGCTGCACCGCTAAGTCCTGCAAAATTTGAGCCAACCAAAGCAACAGCAATTGCAGGTGCAAATGCTCCTGCTGCTACAACAGTAACAATTGCAATGACTGCAGTAACAGTTACCGATGTCAACACAGTTTTTAAAACCTCATTTAATTCACGAATTACTTTATCGTAACATCTTCGTAATCTTTTTATATAGCCTTTAGTATAGTAATTTCCGCTGAAAAATAAATCAAGATATCTGTCACCAACGCTTTTTTTATATCCATTAATAACATTTTGAAGTTCCTTATACTTTCGACTTGGTACATCTTTATCATTTTTATCTTTTTCAAGACTCAACGGATAGTATGGTTCAAAAAGCATAACTTCAAGCAAAACTAAACGAAACCATATTTTATAAGGGTCATTTTCTTCTACTTTTTGTATTAATTCTTCTTCGCTGTTGTACCAATGCAATTCTGTATTTTCAATTTGCAAAAAACTAGAAAAGCCTTTTGTTATATATTCTTTCCATTCATTGAGCCACGCTATTTTCAGTTGTTTTATACTTTCACTGTTAATTGGCAATTTAGTGTTTTGTATATCATTTAGCGTTTTATAATATTCAAGATTATACAAAATTTCTGTTTGTTCAACTGTTAAACCAAATTTGTCAATATTCATATCCCTAACCATATCATTACCCATTCTTTCATAAATTTTATTATCTGAATGTACAAATAAATTTTGTTTTATATTTTCATACATTTGTTTAATTTTTTTGACTTTTCTTGCTTTTAAGCACCAATTTACATCTTCACCTATGGCAACCGCAAATCTGCCAACACCTATATAGTTAACAGATACCCAATATTTTTGAGAAATTATAGCTTCACCTATATCGAGAGTAGTAAAAACTCCAGTTGAAATTGTAAGCATTCTCGTAATCGTTGGATTATTTACTAGCTTTACTTTTGCCCAGTTAATATTTTTCAAATCGGAAAATGAATGAACATTATTTACACGCATTTGCATTGCAAAATGGCGAAGAAAATAAAAAGTCCTTACGATACATTCATTTGCAATAACAGGAATAGCTTGTCGTCCAAGTTCAATTCCAACACCAAGTTCTCCACGCAAATCGAACTTTAATACAGTATCTTTGACAATCGCCCCAGATTCATCATGTTTTGCAAGTAAAGTTCCGTTGAACAGTTTCGATAGAAAAACAGACGGAGAATTATCATTCACCTGTAGATTTTTAAAAATTGGAAGTACCGATAATTCTTTTGCTAAAGCAAGTATCGGGCCCGGTATCCCTGTACCTCCGCTTTTTCCAACGGAATCGCTTGATCCGGCAACATCGCTAACAAGATGAAAAAACCAAACCAGAGTACCGAACAATATTTTTTCAGGAACATCTTTTCCTATAAAAATCTTGCTTTTTTCAGGAACATCAACAACTTTAAAACAACCATTCACATCTGTGCCATATGATTTTGAAGTAAATTGAGTAAGCATTGAAAACATCAATCCTGCTATAGTTGGATGATGGGCAAAATCCCGTAGATGATGTTGCAACCCACCACCAAAATCAGCCGTATTGCCATCACTTGGGATGGGAAATTTCTTTTCAAGAAATTTAACCGATGATTGTAAATCATCAGTTTTACATCCAAGCATTTTTGCAGTCTTTTTAACAAATTCGTCAACTTTATTACTTGCTATATTTCGTCCATTCTCTAAACTGAATTCTCCAACCCAAAGTATATCAAGTATACCGCAAAGTATTCCGCTGCCAATAGATACCAAATAATCATATTTATCAGATTTATTTGATAACAAATCAATCTGACCATTTAAATCAAAGATGATTTTATCAATATCATATTTATCTTCAACAGTTATTTCATTATTCGTTAAAAGTTGTATTTTAATTTCTTCATTTGAATCCATATCAATATTCTCCTCAAATATTTTTTGCCAGTATGCAAATACGCTGTAATTTCAATATAAATTGCTTTGATGTAATTTGCAATATATTTTCTATTTAGGTCTTATTTATTGGACTTTGTTTTGCTTTTTATAATTTTATCACAATATTTTAATGTATTTATATTTTAAATAAAACTTTTAACAATTTTTATAAATAAATACTATCTGTCATTAGCACTTTCAGAAATACACGAATTGATTTATTATATACAATAAACAATTGTTTTGTTTTCGTTTTTCACTGCATATTCTCATTTTACATTATTTTACAAGCAAGGGCAGGAACTGCCCTTGCTCATTTAAACAACCTTTTTAATCGTTTTTTCTTTCTTTGATGATTTTTTTTACCCATTTTTCACTGTAACCGTACTTTGAAGCAAGCTTCTTGATATTTGTACCGTCATATTCACAAATGATTTTATCTGCTATAAAATCTTTTGTGACTAAGTTCACAGGAAAAGTTACCTGTGTACCTCGGTAAGCTGAATGTATTTTTATTGCAGCTTCTACATCAAGCAAATTGGCAATATCTCTGTAAACGCCGCACAGATTTTCACTTTCAATTTCACTCGGTTCCATATTGGTATATACCTCTTTCATCTTTACTCTCCTTTCACATTATTAAATATTTTTTCGGAAATGTATATAGTCGTTGTTCACGGAACATTTCCTTGTAAAAGGGCACTGTTATACCCTTCATAACAGTGCTTGTAAATTTTGCGAGGCAAAAAAACAAAATCAAAACTTAAAAAACAACTTTAAATCTTAATAAAAATAAACATAAAAAAAAGCAGGCTTTCGCCTGCTCTTTTTTATGAATATATATAATTTTCTATTCTGTTTTATTATTTTCAACTTCAGAAACGCCGTCTTGTACTTCTTCAGCATTTTCTCCGTCAGCATTGCCGATTTCTCTTTGTGCTCTTCTGACTTTAAGTTCTTCAAGTATTCTTGAATGTTCTTTGTCACTCAAAGCATACTTGAGTGTCGGAATAACTGAAAGAAGAAGTCCGATTGCCGGAGGAATTGAACACAGGAAAATCATTGCTGTTGCATACGGTTCAAAGTCAACTTTAAAGTTTGCACCATTATTAAGTGCATTTGTCATCATTGCAACATTTTCATCACTGTATCCTACATAAGCATAAACTGCCGCACTTAAAATAGAAGCGATACCCGAAGCGAGTTTTGTTGCAAACGACTGACCGGAGAAGAAAACGCCGTCAGGTCTTATGCCTTTAGGATTAACATATTCTTCATAGTCAATACAGTCGGCAATCATAACTGACTGCAAAACATTTACCGCACCCATACTTGCACCCGCAAGCAAGAAACCTACAAAACTGAGTGCAAGCCATAACGGCTGGTCAAGACCGCCCTTTGCCGGATCTGCCATTTTATAAAACACAAAAATCAATGCAAACGGAATTGCACCGCCGGCACTTGAAATATTGTAAAGTGTTTTCTTTTCTACTTTCTCGATAACTTTAGGAACGAGTGCCATTGCAATAAACTGTCCACCGAATATTGCGCCACCGATTACTGCAAGTTGTATAATCGCAGTCATCATATTGCCGTTACCGAAATAATATGTGAGAAGCGTCATAGCAACAATCATAAGAAGTTGGATAGGACTTCTCAATACACTTGAAATGAGAATTTGTCTGAACGGTTTATTTGTCCACATCAATTTAAAATTCTCTTTAAGAGTATGTCTTTCGTCACTCTGTGTTACACGCTCTCTTGTAAACAAACCTGTAAGTTCAAACAAAACGGATGCTATAACAGTTGTTACAACAGCAGTTACAATAAAGCCCTTTTGCATAGCACCATTCATCGCAGTTGCGTCGGAAGGGTCGATGCCTTTTTGGAAAACTCTGCCGACTTCTTGTGCTATAACGGTAATGAGCACCATTATACCGCCGATACCTGCTGCAATTCTTGCAAGTGCAAGTATCTTTGAACGGTCTTTTTCATCGTCTGTCATAAGTGCCGTAATACCCCAAAGCGGAATATCGCCTACTGTATAAGCCATACCCCAAAGTATATACGAAACAGCAGCCCATGCTACAATAAGAATTTTGCCTGTTTCAGACGCTTCGGTGTAAATACCGTTGCAGAAACACAAAATTGTAATCACGCATATTACAGGTGGTGCAAAGATTAAATACGGTCTGCACTTGCCCCATTTTGAATGCGTTTTATCTACAATTGTACCCATCATTGGGTCGTTTACAGCGTCCCACACTCTTGCAACAAACATAATTACGCCTATTGCCATTGCAGGAAGGAAGATAACATTTTGCAAATAGAAATAAAGTCCCGTACCGATAATGTTGTAAAGCATATTTTGTCCCAACATACCGAGTAAGTACATATTTCTTTCTTTTGCAGTATATGTGTTGTTATTTATTGGTGATTTTCCCACCTTAATGCCCCCTCTCAAATAACAATTTAATTATACTATTTGTAATTGATATTAGTCAAGATAAATAATAAAAAAGATTAAATTATTTTATTTTTATATTCATTCACCTACAAAATATGATATTTAAATCAATTTTTTACAAAAACAAAACCGAAAAGCAAAACGAGTTGCAATTCGGTTTTTTAAAATAATTATTTAATTTTAAGATTAAACTTAAATTGAATTGATTAAGAATTTGATATTTGCAAGTGCATGAGGTATGCCTGCAAGAATTTTGCCGAGACCTTTGCCTGTGCTTTGGTCATCGTTAAGTATTTCAAGCAAGCCTTTAGCCATTTTTTCACTGAAAACTCCCATAGACATCGCAATGAAGTTTCTAATCGGAATTTGAAGAGCCATCTGCTGAAGCATTTGACCGTCTCCGTTCTCACTGCTTCCGAATTTTACCATTACCTTTGAAACAATCTTGCAAATTCTTGCACCCCATTTTGTATGACGGGCGTCATCAAGACAGTTGTAAATTGTCAATTCTGCACTTTTATCAAGTTCACGAACAGGCAATTCACCATAAACAGCCGACCATTCATCATCGCTGATATTTTGAATATCTGCAGTATAGTATGAAGGTGCAGTTTCTCTGTAATCGGGAATTTCAACTGTTGAAGTGCTTTCAACGGTAACTGTTTCGGTAAGTTTTATATCTCTGCTTGACGCTGCAACGAGAATGTCAAACTTTCCGCTTTCAACACACCAATCTTCTGCATTTACATTGTAGAAAGCAAAAGCACGCTTTGACAAAGAAATCTCAACTTCTGTTTCCTCACCTGATTTAAGGAATACTTTTTTGTAGCCTTTGAGTTCTTTTTCAGGTCTGAAAATAGTGCTTTCAACATCTTTTACATATACTTGAGCAATTTCTGCGCCGTCGTATTCTCCGACATTTTTAATTTTGAAAGAAACTGTAACTTCATCTGTATCTTTGATACTGTTTGAAGACAATTTAATATCGCTGTACTCAAACTCTGTATATGAAAGTCCGAATCCAAATGGGAACAAAACATCTTTTTTAGCAGTATCGTAATAACGATAGCCGATATATACGCTTTCTTTATGCTCGCTTGCAACTTTTTTCGGATAATTTCCAAAAGTTGGATTGTCTTCAAGACAAAGCGGATATGTTTCTGCAAGTTTACCGCTCGGATTAACAACACCTGCAAGAAGTCTTGCAACTGCACTTCCGCCTGCCTGACCGCCCAAAAGTGAGTTCAAAAGTCCCTTAACTTCCGAAATCCAAGGCATCTTAACAACAGAACCGCCTGCAAGAACAACGATAGTATTTTCATTTGCATCGCATACTGCATGAATAAGATCATTGTGGCATTGAGGCATATCCATAGTATTTCTGTCATAACCCTCAGCCTCAAAGCCCTCTGTCAAACCTGCAAATACTATTGCAACATCGGCAGTTTTAGCTTTGCAAACTGCTTCTTTAACAAGAATATCATCCCTTACATCTTCGCTCTTTCTGTAACCTTGAGCATAATCACACTCAAAGCCAAGTTCAACAAGACTGTCATAAGCGTTGTCGAGTCTTGTCGGATTAACAACAGACGAGCCCGGTCCCTGATATCTCGGAGATTTTGCCATTTCACCGATTACTGCAATTCTTTGACCTTTTTTAAGAGGAAGAACATTGCCTTCATTTTTCATAAGAACCATAGAGCCTTCTGCAACTTCACGGGCTGTCTGATGATTTTTATCGTAGTCACACTCGTCTTTTGCATTCTCTAATGTTTCTTTTGATTTCAAGATAAGTTCAACAACATTGTCAACACGAGCGTCTAAATCTTCCATAGAAAGAGTGCCGTTATTTACCGAATCAATAATTTTTTGAATATTGTATTCGCCTGACGACGGCATTTCAAGGTCTGTACCGTATTTAACTCCCTCTACTCTGTCAACACTTGCACCCCAGTCTGTAACAATGAGACCTTTGAAGCCCCATTCATCTCTCAAAACTTTTTGCTGAAGCCACTCATTTTGAGAACAATATGTACCGTTAAGACGGTTATAAGCATTCATAACTGTCCAAGGTTGTGCCTCTTTTACGGCAATCTCAAACTGAGCAAGATATATTTCTCTCAAAGTTCTCTCATCTATGCACTCATTTACAATCATTCTGAATGCTTCCTGTGAGTTACATGCAAAATGCTTTAAAGATGCTCCGATGCCTTTTGACTGAATACCGTTTATGATTGAAGCGGCAGTTTTACCTGCAAGATACGGGTCTTCTGAAAAATACTCAAAATTTCTTCCGCAAAGAGGTGAGCGTTTAATATTTGCACCCGGTCCCAAAATAACAGAAACCTTTTCTCTTATACATTCGTCTGCGAGTGCCTGACCCATTTTATATGTAAGTTCAGGGTCCCAAGAACAAACATTTGTTGATGCAGGAGGCATACATGTAGCCGGAACAGAGTTTCCGAGACCGACTTTTTTGTTTTCCTTTGACGGATTTGTGTCCTGCTTTCTCAAGCCGTGAGGTCCGTCTGTAAGCATGGTAACGGGCAAACCGTATTTGTCCGAACCGAAAGCGTGCCAATAATCTTTACCTGAAACAAAACGAGCTTTTTCTTCTAAAGTCATTTTGTTCACAATTTCAGTATGTTTCATACTAAATATTCCTTTCACTTTTGCATTCTCATAAATATTTATTAAAACATTATATATTATACAATATTCTCTCAATAAATTTCAAGTAAAAAGATAAAACAAGAAACTGAAATTAAAAAAACATATAAATTATTTATGAAAATATACTTTCAATGTTACATTCAAATCGAATATGATTATGCAATCCTAAAGCAATAGGTATTTTGATTCCGACGAAGTAGAAATTATTAAATCTTCATTAGATTTTGGAAGTACCAAAGATACAATCAAAATAGAATTAAAATACCCGACTGTGGGAAACATACGAAGAACTGGAGTATACCGAACGGAAAATGTTATCTCAAAGACTCGGTTTTTGCTTTGAATGCCATAGTGTGTTTAATATGGATCATAACGATTTGGACGAATACGGCGAGCCGAAAAAGAAGCCAATCAAGAAGATGATGTATACGGATATTGCTACCGACCACGAATACAGCTCAGCAAATACGGCTCATAACAAGTGTGAAAAGGCGCTGGAGAAATTAAGAAAAGCAATAAAAGATTTAATATAAATTAGCAAAAAGCGGCGGCAGGAAGATTCTATTCTTTCTGCCGCCGCTTTCCATTTTGGCAGGTAAGTTCCACTAATTGAGACTTTATTTTTTCTTAACAGTAATCAATGAGGTCTTTTTTCCGTTTTTATTTCTCCTGTGCTATTCTGTTAGCGTAAGGAGGGATTAAATATGTCAGCCATATTTAAAGCTATACACGAATTTGATAAGCGCATTGAAGCACGTGCGGAGCATTTCGCATTCAAGCATCCGTATCTGTCCTTTTTTGTGGTATTTATCGGTATGCCGATTTGTGTTCTCGCTGCCGTATTTTTCTTTACCGTCGTCATTACGGCTCCTATAGCATTGATTTTCGGGTGGTTGTAATTATTTAAAATGAACAAAGTCGAACACAATATGTCTGAAGTTTGCTTTGCAGTGCCTTTTAACGCAGTTTTTATTAACATTTCAGTTTTAAAACATATCGGGCTCGATTTTTTCAATCTTAATACAATCTTAATACGCCGTGAATTCTGCTAACCCAAATTTAATTTTTATGTTGCTAAAATGTAATGCAAGGAGGTAGGACTATGAATATTATAATTGCATTTATCGGTCTTTGTGCTGCGGCACTGCTAATCTACTATGTTTACATACTGATG
>UQEU01000008.1 GCA_900540085.1 uncultured Eubacteriales bacterium | reverse complement strand
AAAAAGCCCTTCTAGGGCTTACTCAAGCCTCCGGCTTAGCCGGAGGTCTTGACTAGTATTTTTTATTTTTTATCAAAACTTGGATTGAAAGCATAGAAGTTTTTGCTGTCAAGTTTGTCGGTTGCAAGTCGGAGACCTTCACCAAATCTTTGGTAATGCACGATTTCTCGTTCTCTTAAGAATTTTATGGGTGCTATGACATCGGGATCGTCTATCAATCGCAAAATATTATCGTAGGTTACTCTCGCTTTTTGTTCTGCTGCAAGGTCTTCGTTGAGGTCGGCTATTAAATCTCCTTTTACGGCAAGACAAGTTGCATTAAAAGGCGCACCGCTTGCGGCAGATGGGTACACGCCTGCCGTATGGTCAACAAAGTACGGTGCAAAGTTACTTTTTTCTATTTGGTCGTAAGTCATATTTCTTGTGAGTTGATGCACAATTGCACCAATCATTTCTAAATGTCCTAATTCCTCTGTACCTATATCTGTCAATAAACCTTTAAGTTCGGGGTACGGCATAGAGTATCTTTGAGAAAGATAGCGTAAACTTGCTCCTAATTCGCCGTCAGGTCCTCCGTATTGACTTATAATTATTGCAGCGGCTCTCGGGTCGGGATTTTTTATATTAATCGGAAATTGCAATTTCTTTTGATAACTAAACATCAGTCGTCGTCCTCCTCTCCTGCACTAAAGTCCCATGGCCATGGGTTTTTTAACCATTCATCTGAGTTTGCGGCATTTACTGTCAGCGGTCCAAACTCTTGTTCAAATTGTTTTTTGAGTTCAAGATATTTCTTTTCATATTCTTTGTACATTTCTTTTGCTGTTTTGTCGCATGAGTGTGTGTCAAGATAAACTCGTGTTTCCCACATTGCAAATTGTGCTGCGGAAAGCCGTCTTAGCATTTTTTCTCGTTTCATTTTTTACAGCCTCCTAAAAATCTTTTGTTAAGAACAGGGTACAGAGTGCCTTCTCTGAGTGCTTTTTCTTCATCGTATGCTATTGTTGATTGCTGAAAAGGCACATACGCCATTGTGACTGCTGCATCTGCCGGTATAGACAGTATTTGGCATCTGTCACAAGACTTTTCCCGCTCAATATTTAAAAATGTCGGCTGAAAAAGGTCTTCATATTTATCCATAGCTTACTCCTTAAAATTATTTGAACTTTCGTTCTCTATATAGTATTCTTTTTTTGATTTTTAGTTAAAATATTTTTATTTTTTGGTTAAAATAATGTATGAATGTGATTTTTCAGTAATATATTTTTTATTGAATAGCTAATAATAATGTGATATTATTATTAAATAGTGGTAAAATATATCCAAATTTTTTAAAAGAAGGTAATTTCTATGGCAAAGAAAAAAATAGTAATTTTCGGCGGCGGAACAGGTCTTTCTTATGCATTAAAAGGCTTAAAAGAGTTTCCGGTTGACATTACGGCTGTAATAACTGTTTCTGATGACGGAAGAAGTACAGGGCGACTTCGTGAAGAATTTTTAATTCCTGCTGTTGGAGATATCAGAAAAGTTTTGTCAAATCTTTCGACATTACCGAAAGAGTTGAGCGATATTATGGAATATCGTTTTGACACATACAGTGATTTAAACGGTCATCCGATTGGAAGCCTTATTTTAACTGCTCTTATGCAAAAAACAGGCAGTTTGAAAGACAGTATTGCTTATCTCAGCAATTTACTTCAGGTAAAACACACCGTGTATCCTGTTTCCGAAGATTATTTGACTCTTATGGGCGAAACTGTTGACGGAAAGATTATCGAAGGCGAAGCAGAGCTTACAAACGAGCACACAAAGTATAAAAAACTGTTTTATAAGGAAAAACCGCATGTTCTTAAAGAGGTTCTCGACGCAGTGGCAGACGCCGATTTAATAATTTTAAGTATGGGCAGTTTGTTTACAAGTGTACTTCCTCATTTGTTGTGCGACGAAGTTGTTAAAGCAATAAATGACGCATCTGCAAAAGTAATGTATATTTGTAATGCTATGACTCAACCGGGTGAAACAGATGACTTTGGTGTAGATGACCATGTTAATGTGCTTGAACAATATCTTGGAAAAGACAGGATAAATGTTGTAATTGCAAGTAATTCCGTTATCAGTGATGAAATGCTTAAAAAATACGAAACGGAAGAGCAAAAAGATCAAGTTAAAATTGACTATGATAATATTGAAAAGAAAAAGTATGAACTTATTGAAAGCAATTTGCTTACAACAGATAACGGCACTATAAAACACAATACATTTAAACTTGCAGCAGAAATTTTCTCATATTTAATGAGATAAATTATTCCAAAATAACAGTAAAAACCCTCCTGATGTTAATGAACATTAGGAGGGTTTTTTATAAGATTATAAACTGTTAATCATATTTAACAAACTTTTATAATAGTCGAATGTGTCGTTGATTTTTGTCATACCGCCTTGAAGGGACATATGGTCGCCGTTATAGGTGGGAAGAACATTCCAAACACCTTTTTCAATATTGTTTTTTTCAAAATCTTTGTGTTTTTCATTAAATGGATATTGTGCCGAAACAGTATTTACAAGCCCGTCGTTTTCAAGCCATTTTTCATCAATGATATAACCGTTCGGCGTTTTCCCTGTAAAAATTCCCATTGCTTTTGCAGAAAACCTGAATAACATTTCCATATCTTTTCTGAAAGGCTTGTGTTGTTCGTTTTCGTCTTTATAAGTTATAGATGCCGGAATGGAAAAGTAATATATGTTTTCTGAAGTATGTAGTTTTTCGTTGAGTTTTATTGCGTTGTCAATCTGTAAATCATAGTTTGCCGAGTCTGTTTTCTTACTTGAAAGACAAGCTTTTAATGTGTATAACATAGTTGATTGGAAATAGTCACGGCACGCATTTAAAGGGATTGATATGTCATAGAATTTTTTGTCTTTTTTGTCAATCAAATATGCTGTGGTTCCGTTATGAGGAGCGGCTAAAGCAGTTATGCTGTATATAAGTTCAGACTTGTTGCCGGTAAAAAGTTCGCTTATACTTCCGTCAGTTGTGGCATCTTGTTCTTCTTTTGAACCTTTTTCTAACAGTGTTGCCAACATTCGTATTGTTGCACCGCCAAAAGAATGACCCAAAAGATTGACCTTGTGTTCTTTGTCCCATTGTTTTAAAAGTGCTTTACCGCTAAAGTCTTTTCCGTAGCGTTTGTGGTTGTGAAGTTTACTGTGATATGCTCCGTAATCTACCCGTGTTCCTGACAACTGTGCATACAGTTCGCACGCTCTGTCCCATGCACTTCCTAAAGGAGAAACAGAAGCCGAATGGCATTCAAATTGTTCATTGTTTAATTGTTTCATCAGGTCTTTTCCAAGCATTCCCCAATAATGAACTATTTTGTTTCTTAAATCATAACTTCCCCAGCCGGCAAGACCGTGTACAAATATAAATGGGTAGTTTGTGTTTACAACCGTTGCTGTTTTAAAAAAGTTTTCTTCAAAAACATTTTCTGTTCTGTTCATAAATTTCTCCGTTGTTGTTTTCGGAAGATTTGTGCTGCTTTGTAAAGTTAATAAATATTTATTTTACAAATGATTATTATTTGAAGAACTTACACAATTATTGTATTTTAAATTATTTAATAAATCTTACCTGCAAATTTAGTTTTATGTAATATTTATCATACTCTTTATATATTGAACCAAATTCATGGCGAGATGTACTTGCAGTTTCAAATTTAGTGTTGTTTATCAAATAAGTTTCGAATTCATTTCTGTTAAACAAATGATAACACAATACTTCTCCGTCTTCTCTGACTATAATATATCCGCCTGTTGCATCTGCCGTTCCGTCCCAAACTTTTGACGGAAGCATACCGAGTGCACATTCAGCAAGAAACTTTTTGAATTTATATTCATAAAACGGATGACCTTTTGATAAGTCATATCCGATAGGATTATTTATACTCAATGCTTCAAGAGAATTCTTTACGGTATTTACTCCTGACGAATAATATTCTTTAAGCATATAAGCACAAATTTTTGGGAGATCACCGTCAATCAATTGTAAATTGCTTTCAAAGATATTGTTATCCATTGAATTGTATTTTATTTCGCAAGAATTGTTGTTTAATACATCAAATCTATCCTTGAATTTTTTAGAACAAGTATTGAATTCAGTCATAACAGCATCATTTATATTGCCGATTACTTCAAATACAAAATTAGTTGTTTTTCCTGCATTAACAAGTGTTGACGGACTGCCTAATCTGGATTTTATGCTGAAACCTTGAATGGTTTCGTATCCGGTGTTTATATCATGAATTTTAATTCTTATATCGGCTTTATCAGTTGATTTTGCTTTGAGCACACCGATATTAAGATGGTCTAAAAATTCTTCAGTATCCGGTAATTCAAAAGCAGAAGTTTTTGCATCTATTATTTCATTGTAAAGAGTATCTGCGGCAACTTTGAATTCATCGCAAGGTAATGTAAGCAATACATTTCCGGTATCTGTTTTGATAACGGACACTGTGTCAAAGGCTCTGTTAATTCTGAACTCCAGTGTACCGATAGGCTCGGTACGGATAATGTTGATTATGTTATAAAACATATAATCTTTCTTGTTCAGTTCGGCATCTGCTGCATATAATTTTTTTACTTCAAGTAAACGAAGAAACGCATAAATCTCACTCCATTCGCCCTTATTGCCGGATAATTTAGGCATTATCAAGTACCTCCTTAATCTGTTTTGCAATCGCTTCGATAACATTTACTGTTACGCTGTTTCCGAATTGTTTATATAAGTGGACATCGGCAAGCGGAAGGTTAAAAGTATCGGGAAAGCCTTGCAGACGAGCCCATTCTCTCGGTGTCATTTTTCTGATACCTTCTTTATTAATCTCGCCCTTAATATGTGTTGTAGGTGTCAAATCCTTTTGTCGTTTATCAATTAGAAGGTTTCGTTCTCTCCCCATCCCTCCGCATACAATAGCACCTGCAATACCGTTCCATTCACGAATTTCATAGCCGAAACCGTTACCTTTGGCTTCGTGACGGGCTTTGTGCCTTCTCAATGTTTCAACATAAACATCACTCAAATAGTATTTGGCAGGAACAGGTTTTTCTTCAATAATATCCTTAAGTCTTTTTGTATCATCTGTGGCGTTTGGAAATTTGAAATTTTCCGGTGCCACATCATTTCTGAAAGCGACAATATATATTCTTTCTCTGTTTTGAGGAACTCCGAAATCTTTACTGTTTAAAACATCACTGAACACTTTATATCCCAAATCTTCAAATGTCTTTTTAATTATTCCGAAAGTTCTTCCTCTGTCGTGAATTTTAAGTCCTTTAACATTTTCACAAAAAATCACTTTCGGTTTATGATATTCGCAAATTCTTGCAACATCCATAAATAAAGTTCCTCTGCAAAGTCCTTTGTAATTATCATCAAAACCTTGTCTTTTTCCCGCAAGACTAAACGCCTGACAAGGAAAACCCGCAAGACAAATATCGAATTGCGGAACCTCTTTTTCATCAATTTTTGTTATATCTCCGGCAATATCAAAATCATCTTTGAAATTGGCTTTGTATGTTTTTTGAGCGTGTTCATCCCATTCGCTGACAAAAACCGTGTTGATTTCATCACCAAAAGCTCTGTCAAAACCAAGACGAATACCGCCGATACCCGCAAATAAATCAATTGATTTATATTTAACCATTTTTATTTTTTACCGTCCTCTCAATTTCATCGACACACGCCTGTAAATTCTTTTTTATGTCATTTCCCCAAAATCTCAAAACTGTCCAACCTGAACTTTTAAGTATTTCATTAACTTCACTATCTCTTTCCATATTTCGTTCAATTTTGGGAATCCAAAATTCTTGATTTGACTTAAAGTCATATTTTCTGTTTTCCCAATCATATCCGTGCCAAAATTCGCTGTCGCAAAAAACAGCAACTTTTTTGCCAAGAAAGACGATATCCGGTTTCCCGAATACTTTCTTGGAATTTTTTTGATAACGCAAACCTCGTGACCAAAGCTCTTTTCTCAATATTATTTCAATTTTTGTATCTTTTGATTTAATGGCTTTCATGTTTTTATGTAGTTGTTCAGGTGTGTGATTATCCATATTAAATACCGCTTCAGATTTTATTACTTTATAATATCATAATAAAAATAAAATATCAATTAAATAAGCAATTAAGAAAACAGAGTGCTTTTTTGTATAGAAAAACAAGAACATAAAACTTTTATAAGTTTTATGTTCTTGAAAATTTTTTACTCAAATTGTGATTTGTACAATTTTGCGTATTCGCAGTTTAAGTTCAGCAATTCATCGTGAGTGCCTTTTTCAATGATTTTGCCGTCGGAAACAACTGCTATTTCATCGGCGTTTTTGATTGTTGAAAGTCTGTGTGCAACAACTATGGTTGTTCTTCCTTTGCAAAGTTCGTTGAGTGCGTTTTGTATAAGTGTTTCGGTTGCATTGTCGAGTGCGCTTGTTGCCTCGTCTAAAATAAGAATTGACGGATTTTTTAAAAAGACTCTTGCTATACTCAAACGCTGTTTTTGACCACCCGAAAGTTTAACGCCTCGCTCGCCAATCTGTGTTTCGTATCCGTTTTCAAGCGATACGATATAGTCGTGAATATTTGCTTTTTTAGCGGCTTCAATCACTTCTTCGTCAGTTGCGTCAAGTCTTCCGTATAAAATGTTTTCCTTTATGCTCGAATTGAAAAGGTAAACATCCTGTTGAACAATTCCTATATTTTTTCGCAGACTGTCCGCCGTAATATCGTTTATATCATAGCCGTCGATTTTTATTTTTCCGTTTTTAACGGTGTAAAATTTTGGAATTAAATGGCAGATTGTAGTTTTGCCTCCGCCGCTTGAACCGACAAGTGCAAATGTCTGCCCTTGATTTATTTTAAGGTTAATGTTTTTTAAAACATTTTTTTCGCCGTCATATCCGTAAGAAACATTTTCAAATTCAATGTTTCCGTTTAATTTTTCAATGTTTTTGGCATTGTCTTTGTCTTTTTCGGGTTTTGTATCCATAATTTCAATAAAGCGTTCAAAACCTGTAACACCGTTTTGGTATTGCTCCATAAAATTGATGAGTGTTGTAACAGGCGTTAAAAATAAGTTAACGGAAACAATAAACGCAGAATAGTCGGCGAAAGTTATTTTGCCTTTATAAAGAAAAATTCCGCCTGCAATTAAAACAATTACATTGAAAATATCGGTTACAAAAGATGTTGTTGAATGGAATTGTCCCATTGCTTTGTATGCGTCTTTTCTTGATTTAACAAATTCTTCATTGCCTTTTTCAAACTTCTCGGTTTCTTTTTCAGCATTTGTGAATGCTTTTGTAACACGAATTCCCGAAATACTGCTTTCTAAATCGGCGTTGATTTTCGCTATTGATTTTCTGCTTCTCATAAATGCGTCTTTCATTCTGTTTTTGAGCAAAACGCTTATTATCACAAGAAAAGGAACACATATAAAAATGATTAGTGTAAGCCAAATATTTATTGTTGAAAGATAGATGAATGAAGTAAGTATTGTGATTGTAGATACGATTAAGTTTTCCGGTCCGTGATGAGCAAGTTCGCTTATATCCATTAAATCGTTTGTCATTCTTGACATCAGTTTTCCCGTTTCGTGATTATCGTAGAAACTGTACGGCAGTTTTTCGAGATGAGTGAACATATCGTGTCTCATTTGAGCCTGCATTTTTACACCCATTATATGACCTTGATACTGTATGAAAAAATTGAGCAACATTCTGATAAAATAAAGTGTTAAAAGTGCAGTACCGAAAATAAAAATCATTTTAAATTTTTTGTTAGGTATCAAATCGTTAAGCATTGTTCTCGTAACTATCGGGTAAACAATTCCGATAAACGATACGGTAAACGACGCCAACATATCAAGTATAAATATTTTTTTGTGCGGTTTGTAATAACTTATAAATCTTTTGAACATATTTTACCTCTTTTTTATTTTTTATAATTATATCATAAGGCGACAAAAATGCAAAATTGAATTTTCCATTTGACTTTTTAATTTTAAAAAAATATGTTATAATCAGTAAAACAGTTGTTTAAGGGGAATATCGTATGAAAGAAATAAAGTGTCCTAATTGCGGTAAAATGTTTCAAGTAGATGAGTCCGGCTATGCCGCTATTTTAAAACAAGTCAGAGATGAAGAGTTTGAAAAAGAGTTGGCGCAAAGAGAAAATGCAATAAAAAACGAAAAACAATCGGCACTTAAATTGGCAAATGCCGAAAGCGAAAATATTATTAATTCTCTTAAAGAAAAATTGAAATCGACAGAAAGTAAAATGGCTTTGGAAATTGAAAAAGCAGTAAATGAAAAAGACAGAGAATTAACTGAAAAATCTCAAAAACAGTTATATGAAAGCAATTCTAAAATTCAACAATTACAATCTCGTTTGGAAACAGATATAAACAAGATGGAATTGCGTTTGAAAGATGAAATTGCAAAAAAAGAACAGGAAATTTCAAATTTGAAAATGCAAATTGCTACAAAAAATTCAGAACAAGATTTGGCTGTTTCAAAAGCGATTGCAGAAAAAAATCAAGAATTGAATATAAAAGAACAAGAAATCATTGCATTAAATTCAAAATTCAACAGTGCGGAAAATGAGTATAAAATCAAGGAAAATGCAATAAAAGAAAAATTTGAAAAGGAATTAAAGGACAAAGACGAATTAATAGGATACTATAAAGATTTTAAAGCCCGACAATCAACAAAAATGGTAGGGGAAAGTCTTGAACGGCATTGTGAAAATGAGTTCAACAAACTTCGTGCGACTGCTTTTAAAAATGCGTATTTTGAAAAAGACAATGACGCAAGAAGCGGAAGTAAAGGCGACTATATATTTAAAGAGTTTGATGAAAACGGCGTGGAAATCATTTCTATAATGTTTGAAATGAAAAATGAAATGGAAACTACTGCAACAAAACATAAGAACGAAGACTTTTTCAAAGAATTGGACAAGGACAGAAATGAGAAGAATTGTGAATATGCAGTTCTTGTATCGTTGCTTGAAGCAGACGACGAGTTTTATAATTCCGGAATAGTCGATGTGTCGTACAGATATGAAAAAATGTATGTAATAAGACCGCAGTTTTTTATTCCGATGATTACATTGCTCAGAAACGCAGCATTGAATTCATTGAAATATAAGCAGGAATTGGTTGAAATAAGAAATCAAAATATAGATATTACAAATTTTGAAAACAATCTTATGGAATTTAAAGACAGTTTTTCAAGAAATTATTATTACGCTCACGACAGATTTATTGATGCAATAAAAGAAATAGACAAATCTATTGAGCATTTGCAAAAAATAAAAGAAAATTTAACAAAATCTGACAATCATTTAAGAACTGCTAACAATAAAATTGAAGATGTTACAATCAAGAAGTTAACAAAAGGCAATCCTACTATGCAGTCAAAGTTTGAAAATTTAAAAAACGGTTAAATATCCCACTTGACAAATTGTATTTATTAAAATAAAATGATTTAAAACCTATATTATATTTTAACTGTTTTTTATGTGTGGTGGAAAATATGGACAGAAAATTTGACTCAAAAGTTCAGCTTTTAAAGTACAATGTTATAAAGGAAGTTGCCCGTGCGGCATGGGAAGACAATCTTCTCGAAAAAGTTACTGACATTCCTAAAATAATTGTTCCTAAGGATGTTCCTACAATGCGTTGCTGCGTGTATAAAGAGCGTGCTATTGTTCAGGAAAGAATAAAACTTGCTATGGGCGGGGACAGTGAAAATCCAAATGTCGTTGAGGTAATAGATATTGCTTGTGATGAGTGTCCCACATCAGGCTATGAAGTTACAAGCACTTGTCGTGGATGTATTGCCCATCATTGCGAGTCTGTTTGCCCGAGAAACGCAATTACATTTGACGAAAATTTAAAAGCTCATATTGATAAAGATAAGTGTGTTAACTGCGGACAGTGTGCAAAAGTATGCCCGTATTCTGCTATCAGCAATTTTATCAGACCTTGTGAAAGTGCTTGTCAGATTAAAGCAATATCAAAAGGTGAAAATAACGCTGCACATATAGATAATGATAAGTGTATTTCCTGTGGTGCTTGCAGTTATAAATGTCCGTTCGGTGCAATCGGAGAAAAGTCCTATGTACTTGAAGCTATAAAGATGCTTAAAAGCGACAGCGATGTGTATGCAGTTATAGCTCCTGCCATTGCAAGTCAGTTTACTTACGCTAAACTCGGACAGGTTCTTACAGGAATTAAGAAACTCGGTTTCAGTCATATTATCGAGGCTGCTCTCGGTGCAGATATGGTTGCATATAAAGAGGCAAAAGAACTTGCTGAAAAAGGATTTTTGACATCTTCTTGCTGTCCTGCTTTTGTTTCATATACAGAAAAGGCATTTCCTAAATTAAAAGACAGTATTTCGACAAATCTTTCTCCTATGGCAACAGTTTCTAAAGAAATTAAAATTTCTCATCCTGATGCAAAGGTTGTATTTATAGGTCCGTGTACTGCAAAAAAAATGGAAGTTCAAAAAGAAGAAGTTAAAAAATATGTTGACTGCGTTATTACTTTCCAAGAACTTCAGGCATTGTTTGGCTCAAAGGATATAGATATTACAACTCTTGAGGAAACAGCACTTGACACCGCAACTTTTTACGGAAGAATTTTTGCCCGCTGCGGAGGACTTGCAGAGGCTGTTGACGAAGCACTTGACGAACTCGGATATGAAGATTTTGAACTTAAAGCAATAAGTTCAAACGGAATAGGCGAGTGCCGTACAAATCTGCTTAAAGCTTCGAAAGGCGTGCTTGATAAGAATTTCATTGAAGGTATGGCGTGTCTTGGCGGATGTATAGGCGGTGCAGGTTGTTTAACACATATGGAAACTCATAAAATCAGAATAGATAACTATGCTAAAACTGCCAAAGCAGAAAAAATTGTTAAAAATGTTGAGTCAAAAGATATAGAAATATAAAATAAAAGGTTCCGATTAAAAATCGGAACCTTTTTTATTGAAATTAAGAATTAAGTATTTCAAAATTCTTTTTGTTTGCCTTATGTAAGTTTTTGAAAACTTTGTAGTTTCTGTCATATACTTCTTTGTTCGCTTTGTTCGGATGATAAACGAGTTTTGCAGGAATGAGTTTTTTTACTTCGCTGATTGACGGAATGATACCCATACCTACGGCTATACAAGCGGCAGCACCTACTGCACCTACATTTTGCGGGCTGTCAACAACTTCTATATCTCTTTGAAGAATATCTGAAAGAATTTGACAGGTAACTGCTCCGAGCGCACCGCCGCCGCAAAATCTTACGGGGTCAGATGTTTTAACTTTTTTAGCCTGACATTCGAGCATCCATCTCATGTGGAAGCATATACCTTCAACAACTGCTCTTATAAGTTCTGTTTTTCCTGTTTCGAGTTTGATGTTGAAAAACATTCCGGCTGCATTCGGGTCTTCAAACGGACATCTGTTTCCGTGAAGCCACGGAGTGAAAACTACGCCTCCGCTTCCTGCGGGAATATCGTCAATTACATTTTCCATATAGTCGTAAAGATTTAATTGTAATTTTTCAAAACTTTCGGAAACATTTGTGTGTTTTAGGTAAACGCCTATTTCGTCAAGTGCAAGGTGGTCTTTTACCCATTCAACGCATTTGTTAGATGTTTCAAGTTCTGCAAAGTAGTTGTATTTTCCTGTGTCTGCACCTACAATTGCGGCAATCATTGCGTTTGCGTCAACAACCTGTTTGTTCGTTACGGTTGATACCCATCCTGATGTACCGCTGTAAATATGTGTATCTCCTACATTTACGGCACCTGAGCCTACGCCGATGAGGGAAGCGTCGCCGCCACCGCCGTAAACTGCCGTGCCGACAGCAAGTCCGAGTTCTTTTGCGGCTTTTTCTGTTACTTCTCCGACTTTTTCAGTGGATTTTTTAATCGGAGCAAGGTGTTTCATATCTACACCGAGCATATCGCATACAGGTTTGCACCAACCCTCATGTCCTTTTCTCGTATCATAGAGAAGTGTTGCAAAAGCGGAATCTTCTGTCATAACGAATTCATTACTGCATCTGCAAATAAGGTATTCTTTAACATCAAGCCATTTGTGAGCTTTTTTGAAATTTTCAGGTTCGTTTGCTTCAACCCATTTATATTTCCATACAGGGTCTTTTACAGATGATGATACTGCGCCTGTGTAGTGAAGATATTTTAAAAGCTTTGTTACTTCTGCACCTGCTATTTGGAAACCATGGGCAATACCTTTTTTAAGTTCTTCCTTTGCTCTTTGGTCCATATAACTCATAGGACGCCTTACACAATTTCCGTCTTTGTCAACAAGTACAAGTGCCTGCATTTGAGAACAAAAGGAGATACCTTCAACTTGCTCGGGTTTTATGTTCGGTACTTTTTTAAAAACAGCTTTTGTGGTTTTGCACATAGCATCCCACCATTCATCTGCGTCTTGTTCTGCGCCTCCGTTGTCAAATATGTAGAGATTATAGCCGCAGGTATCACTGCCTAAAATAGTGATTTTTTCGTTGATTTCGATAAGGCAGGTTTTTATACCTGTTGTTCCTACATCGTATGTCATAACATATTTACTCATTATTAATATCCCCCTTAGAAAATGTAAATGCACTTTCAATAAATTTTAAAAGTTGAGTAACTATTATTTCATCATCTGCCGTGCTGACATCAATTCCCGTATATATACGAAATCTTTCCCTGTAATATTCGCATATATATGAAAACTGAAGCATAGTCAGAAGATTGTCTAAAAAGAAAGCAAAAAGATTAGGTTCAATGTCTGTACGAATGTCACCGTTATTAAATGCGTTTGTGATGGCACCTTTGTAAATGCTGCTTGTAGGAGTTTCAATTTCCGTTGCAAAAAGTTTTGCACGGTCACTGTCTTTTTCGGCAGTGATTTCATTGTACATTTTAATATAGTTTGCGTTGATTTTTGAGTGCTTGCAAGTAGCCCTGATAAGTTTTTCGGCCTTTTTAAGTAACTTTTCATCGCTCTTCATAATGTCTGTTAAAGTTTGTTCAAGTATTTCCATACCGTGATTTACACAGGTAATAAAAAGGTCTTCTTTTGTATTGAAATACTTATACATTAAACCGATACTTATTCCTGACTTTTTTGCGATGACATTTATATTGGCTTTTTGATACCCGTTATTTGCAAATTCATTTATTCCTATTTCAAGAATTTTTTCTTTTCTGCTTTGAGTTATTCTGTCAAAGGCAGGTTTATGATGTGTTTTCATATATTTTGTATGTATGCACAAAAAAATAAAAAATAGTTGTGCAAAAACTACAAATCTCCTTTTGTTTTAATTGATTAACAAATCAATATTAACATTTTATTTATTATTTTGCAACAAAAAATGCGATAAAATTAACAAAAAATATAATTTTTTTGTTTGACAAATCAGTAAAATGTGCTATACTAAAAAATGTAAACAAAACCTAAACAGGTTAGGTGCAACCATAAAAGTGAGCAACGGCTCACCAAAATAAATTTGTATCGCAAAGCGATAAGGAGGATTTTAGTATGGATACAAGATTTGCTATATCAGAATATCATGACGCTTCTCTGATAAATGCTCAACTTGACGCTCTCATCAAAAAGCCTATTTACTCAATAAGTCGTGAAGCACTTAAAAAGTATGAAGATGAGTATTATGCTAAAAAATGTAAAAAGTCAAAAGAAATGATAGAAAAAGCAAAAGAGGTTATTCCCGGCGGTGTACAACACAACCTTGCTTTCAACTATCCATTCCCACTTGTTTTTACAAAAGCAAAAGGTGCAAAACTCTATGACATTGACGGAAACGAATACTACGATTTTCTTCAGGCAGGCGGTCCTACAATGCTTGGCTCAAACGATGATGTAGTTCGTGAAAAAGTTATTGAACTTCTCAATGACTGCGGTCCTTCAACAGGCCTTTTCCATGAATATGAATACAAACTTGCTAAAAAAATAAGCGAGTGTGTTCCGTCGGTAGAAATGTTCCGTATGCTCGGTTCGGGTACAGAAGCTTGTATGTGTGCAGTTCGTGTTGCCCGTCTTGCTACAAAACATAAAAACATCATTAAAATGGGCGGTGCTTATCACGGTTGGTCCGACCAACTTGCTTGGGGTATGCGTGTTCCGGGTACAATGAATACTCAGAGTCACGGTGTTCCGCTTTTCGTATTTAAACATACACAGGAGTTCTTCCCGAACGACCTCAAGTCACTCGAAAGAAAACTCATCATCAATAAATTCCGTGGTGGCACAGCAGCAGTATTTATTGAGCCTATCGGTCCTGAGTCTGCAACTCGTCCTGTTGACAAAGATTTCCCGAAAGGCGTTCAGGCACTTTGCCGTAAATACGGTGCACTTCTTGTTTGTGATGAAGTTGTTTCAGGTTTCAGAATCGGTCTTTCAGGCGCTCAAGGTTACTATGGTATTGACCCTGATATTACTATTTTCGGTAAAGTAATCGCAGGCGGATATCCGGGTGCAGGCGGTATCGGCGGTCATAAAGAAGTTATGAAATATCTCGGTGCAGGTCTTGATAAAACTTCAGGCAAAAAAATTCACAAAGCAATGTGTGGCGGTACAATGGCTGCTACACCTATCTCTTGTTGTGCAGGTTACACCGCTATTTGCGAAATTGAAAAGAGAAATGCTTGTCAGGTAGCAGGTCAAATGGCTGACCGTCTTGTTAAAGGTATTCAGGAAAGCATCAAAAAGTATGACCTTCCGTTTGTATGCTATAATATCGGCTCTGTTTGTCATCTCCATACAGTTGCTACAATGCACTTCAGAGTTGACATCACAAAACCGTGGACTATTCCGCATGTTCTTAAAGAAACAAGCAAACGCCAAACAGAAATGCAATATATGGGTGCAGCTTATATGGCAGAAGGTCTTGTAACACTTGCAGGTTCTCGTCTTTATACTTCGGCCGCATACACCGAAGAAATGATTGATGACTGTATCGCAAGATTTGACAGAGTTCTCAGTCAATGTTGTAAAATTGAAAATAAATAAGTTAAATAAAGTTAAATAAGGGGAACTGATGTTCCCCTTTTGGACTTTATATTTTGGGGGATAAATATATTATGGCTTATACAGTTGAAAAAGCAAAACAACTTGTTATTGAAGCAGGTAAAAGACTTCTTGAAACAGGACTTATTGCTCGTACATGGGGAAATGTCAGTGCAAGAATTTCCGATACGCAGTTTGTTATTACACCGAGCGGTCGCTCGTATGAAAATCTTACACCCGATGAAATTGTTGTTGTGAATATTGACGATTGCAGTTATGAAGGTGATATTAAACCGTCTTCCGAAAAAGGTATTCACGCAGATTCCTATAAGCATCATCCTGCTGTAAATTTTGTTATACATACTCATCAAAAGGCGGCTACAATAGTAAGTGCCACAGGTATGGAAATCAGAAATGTATATGATGATTATAAGGGTGTTTTAGGAGATATAATTCCTGTTGCAGACTATGCAATGTCAACTACTTCCATGCTTAGAAAAAATGTTGAAAATTCTATTATGATGCATCCGTCGTCTCGTGCATTTTTGCTTATGCATCACGGTACTTTATGTATGGGCGATGACTATGAACAAGCATTCCAAATTGCAGAGACACTTGAGGCTTGTTGTGAAAGAATTATAAAAGATAACTATATTCGTCATTCTTGGAAAGACAGTTTTTCATACGACGATATGAGAGAGTTCTATCTCAATAAAATCGGGGCAGGAAAGATGCCTGAAAATATCTGTGACCTTGGTTCTTCTGTAAGAAACGGCGATTTCTTTACGCTTACAATCGGCGGAGAAACTATGGATGTAGATATTGAAACTTGCCTTGCAAAAGAAAATAAAATCGTTCCTAAAGCAGCAAAAATTCATGCTGAAATATACAAAACGCAGAATTGTACGCTCATTAAACATATTACACTTCCGGATATTGTTGCAGTTTCGTGTAAAGGCGATACAATGTATCCTAAGATTGACGACTTTGCTCAAATAGCAGGCGTTACTGTTGAAAACGAGGCTTGGATAGACGGAGAAACAGACGAGTGTGCAAAAGCTATTGCAAAAGCAGTTGTCGGCAGAAATGCTGTTTTGATTGATAAAATGGGTGCTTTGATTGTAGGCAACAGCGACGGCGATATGGAAGCACTTACTCTTGTAATGGATAAAGGTTGCGCTACTGAAATAGGTACAAATCTTTTCAATAGAGAGCACTTTGTTCCTACTGTTGAGTGTTTGATTATGCGTACTGTATATGTTGCAAAGTATTCTAAACAAATCAATAAATAAATTTATTCCAAAACCGGCAAATTTTGTCGGTTTTATTTTTTGAAAAAAGTGTTGACAAATGATAATAATAAGAATATACTTGTATTAAAGTATAACCGATGAGCAAGGATAGTAACTCAAACGGCGTACTAAAGCGAGCTGCAGTTGGTGTGAGTGTGGCAGTATTAGTTTGTGTGAATGGTCTTGTGAGGGCAATCTGAAAGCTTTGGCAAGTAGGTGCGACGGAGTCCTACCGTTATCTTGGAGCGTATATGTTGGTATGCGGCAAATTGCATTCTATGAATGAATTAGGTGGCTTAACAAGAGCGTTCTCTTGTCCTATACGGGACAGGAGTTTTTTTGTTTTTAGGGTGCAAAAATTCCTCTGGTTTGCTTTACAAAGTATAATATTTTTAAGAAAGGAAAATTACTATGAACGACAAAAAAATACCTTACAAAATTTATCTTGAAGAAAGCGAACTTCCTAAACAATGGTACAATCTTCGTGCAGATATGAAAAATAAACCTGCACCGATTTTAAATTCGCAAACATTTGAACCTATTACTTTTGATGACCTTCGTCATGTTTTTTGTGACGAATTAATCAAACAGGAACTTGATGACACTACACCGTATTTTGATATTCCGCAAGAGATTATCGACTTCTATAAAATGTATCGTCCTGCACCGCTTGTAAGAGCATATTGTCTTGAAAAAGCACTCGATACACCTGCTAAAATTTACTACAAGTTTGAAGGAAACAATACTTCGGGAAGTCATAAACTCAACTCTGCGATTGCTCAGGCTTACTATGCAAAACAACAGGGACTTAAAGGTGTTACGACAGAAACAGGAGCAGGTCAGTGGGGTACTGCACTTTCGATGGCTTGTGCATATCTCGGACTTGACTGCAATGTCTATATGGTAAAATGTTCCTATGAACAAAAGCCTTTCCGTCGTGAAGTGATGAGAACTTACGGAGCAAATGTTACTCCTTCTCCGTCTGATACAACAAGTATCGGAAGAAAAATTCTTGAAGAATTTCCGGGTACAACAGGAAGTCTCGGCTGTGCTATTTCGGAAGCTGTTGAAGCTGCAACTCAAAAAGACGGTTACAGATATGTTCTCGGATCGGTTTTGAACCAAGTATTGCTTCATCAGTCAATTATAGGTCTTGAGGCAAAAGCCGCAATGGATAAATATGATATTACACCCGATATTATTATCGGATGTGCAGGCGGCGGCTCAAATTTGGGCGGACTTATTTCTCCGTTTATGGGCGAAAAAATTCGTGGCGAAAAAGATTATCGCTTTATTGCAGTTGAACCTGCAAGTTGTCCGAGTCTTACTCGTGGTAAATATGCTTATGACTATTGCGATACAGGTATGGTTTGTCCTCTTGTTAAGATGTACACTCTCGGCAGTGGATTTATGCCGTCGGCTAACCATGCAGGCGGACTCAGATATCACGGTATGAACTCTGTTTTGTCACAACTTTATGATGATAAACTTATTGAAGCAGTTTCTGTTGAGCAAACTTCAGTGTTTGAAGCGGCAGAGAAGTTTGCAAGAGTTGAAGGTATTTTACCTGCTCCTGAAAGCAGTCATGCTATCAAAGTTGCCATTGACGAAGCATTGAAGTGTAAAGAAACAGGCGAAGAAAAAACTATTTTGTTCGGTCTTACAGGTACAGGATATTTTGATATGTATGCATATCAAAAGTTTAATGACGGTATAATGTCAGATTATATCCCGACAGATGAAGAAATTGAAAAAAGCATCGCCGAATTGCCGAAGTTTTAAATTAAATTTTCATAATGATAAATAAAAAAGCTATGCAGTTTTCTGAACTGCATAGCTTTTTTGTCATACTTTTTTATGAGTTTTCTTTTGCAATTAAGGCGGCACCGAGCGCTCCGCAGAATTCGGGATATTTTGGAATGAAAATTTTTTCTTTAAATTGTTTTTCGAGTTCCATAACAACGCAAGTGTTGTTTGCAACTCCGCCCGTCATCATTATATGGCTTTTGTCTTTTACGCTTGTCGCCATTGATTTTACTTTTACGGCTACACTTTTGCTGAGTCCGTGAACAATATCGGCAACAGAGTTGTTTTCGGCTATCAATGACACGACTTCACTTTCTGCAAACACTGTACACATACTCGAAATCGTCAAGTCTTTTTTGTAGTTTAGGCCTATACTTGCCATTTCACTCATATCGAGTTCGAGAACTTTCGCCATATTTTCAAGAAATCTGCCAGTTCCTGCCGCACATTTGTCGTTCATAACAAAACCGCAGACCTTACCGTCTTTGTCAAGACTGATAATTTTGCTGTCTTGTCCTCCTATGTCAACTATCATTGTTACATCGTTGTAAAGATGTTTGGCACCTTTTGCGTGGCAGGTAATTTCTGTCACATTATCATTTGCGAAGTCAATATTTTTTCTGCCGTAACCTGTTGCAACAATATATGAAATGTCGTTTCTATCAATTCCTGACTTTTCGAGTGCGTTTTTCGCACTGTTTTGTGCGTTTGCACCTGTTCTCACCATAATGTTTTTGAGAATATTTCCGTTTTTGTCAATAGCAATAAGTTCCGTTGAAGTGGAACCGCTGTCTATGCCTATGAAATATTTTCCGCTCATATTTCCGACTTCCTTTTGTGTGTCTGTTCTTGTGATTGTTTCGGCAAAGCCTTCTATCCTTGTTAACAGTTGACCGTAGGATTGGTTTGTAAAATCTGTTTCAATTCGGATAATGGGAGTTTTTAATTTCTTTAATTGTGAAAATTCAAAATCGTAATAGTCGCAAAATTTAATTGTGTTATAAATTATTCCTATGCAGTTTTCATTTTCGATTAACGCTTCTCTTTGCTTAATGTTTTGCATACGCATACACGGCGTTTGAGAGAGTAAAGCTTTTGCGTATTTTAACATTATACTGTCTAAACTTTCGTTTTTCTCAACTTCAAACGGCAAAACTTCTCGGTTGACGGCACAGGTTAAATCGAGTATTTCAATGTTTTTGAAACAATTTTGCGTTGCATCAAGTAATGTCTTGTTGCTTCTTGCACCAAGTATTGCAATATATTTACCTTTTGGAAAATGCGTGTTGTTTTTAAATGATGACAAAAACACTTCAACATCAAATTTCTTTTTGCTGAAATTTTCGTATTCGTTAATGAATTGCAGCAAATCATTTTTAAATTTGTTTATTGCACAATCGTTGTTGCATACAGGCAAATCAACTATGTATTTAAAATCAATATTTTCACTTTCGGTTGCGTTGAAAACCCGTTTTGCACTGTCGCAACAATTAGTGAAAAGCAATTTGTTATATTTTTTTGTATGTATTTCTTCAAACATTGCCTTTGCGTGAGAACACATATTTTGATGCAGTTTGAATGCAGAATATTCAAAGTTTTTTGCTTCACTGTTTATCAATTCGCATTTTTCTTTAAAACCCGCAAGTATCTCAATAGGTGCGTATTTACAGTTGTATCCTATCATTTTCTGTTCTCCAATAGTTCAAGAAACGCTTCCATTCTTGTAACGGTTTGACCGTCGTTTATGTTTTGAGAGTCGCACCCGTCACCGTCAAGTATAAGAGTAGGGAAACCGTTTTTCTCAAGTTTTTCTTTTGCCGCCGCACTTGCACCTGCCGTTTGCTTGCAACCCCAATGACAGTACCAAATCACACCGTCGCAATCAAGCATTTTTGCGTAGTTTAAAACGGCATCAATTCTTCTGTTTGTGTTTCCGTTTACAGTGTTGCGAAGAAGTCTGTCAGCCATAAAAGTATATGGGTCTTTTTCGCTTGTATCAACATCAAGAGCGTCAAAAACCATATCGCAGGCGACAATTTCGCATCTTTCGGTAAAATTAATTAGGTTTCTTAAAGCGTTTTGTGTATATGGCAATGTGTGTACCCAAAGAAGCCGTACGCCTTTTCTGTTTGTCGGACATTTTGAAAGTTGTTCAATCATATCTTTACTGTATTTTTCTGCTTCTTTTGTTCCGAGCATAACATGAGTCGCAAAAACAGAAAGCATTTGAGAAGTCATTTCGTCTGATAAATATCTGTCTTTTTTAAGTTCAAATATTTTTCTGAAATTATTTATTGTATTTTTGCTTCTCGATATAACTTCATTTAATTTATTTTCATCAAGTTTGAAATCACTGTTTTTTTCAATGAAATTGACCATTTCGTGAAGCTGATTTTTAATATATTCAATGTTTTCTGAATTGTATTTTGACGGCACATCTATCATAAAGTGTGGTACATTGTAAAACTCGGCTATTCTTCTGAATGACAGATGGTTTACATCACACGCAAGCGTTGTGTTAATGATAAATTTCGGTTTTGGTAAAACGCCTGATTCGGCCATACCGATAAACACTTTATGATATGAGCAGAGAGTTTTTGGAACACCGTTGTTTTCTGCCGTTTCAATAAAGATTTTTTCACTTGCCGCAGCTGCTAAATAGCATGAAAGTGCTTCGGGGAATAGTTGATATATACCCATAGAGTGTAAAATTTCACAAGGCAAATAAATGCTGACAATAGCAGAATTATCAGCATTTTTTAATGGCTTGATTGCCGAATCTGCAGCAGCCCATTGCATATATTGTCTTGCCGGCAATAAAAGTTTAGTCGGAAAATATTTGCACTGAAGTCCTGCTGCATTAAACACGAAAGACAGTTCGTTTAAGGCTTTTTTGGGATTTTTTTGTACTGTTTTATAAATGTGGTTTCCAAAAAATTCAATCGCTTTGTTCATAGAAATTAACCTTTTAATCCGTCTTCCTGTCGTTGCATATTTTCAACAACAATATCGTGTATGTCGCCGAGTGATGCACAGTATTCAAGCACTTCCCACGGCTTGTTTGTGTGAAAATGTATTTTAATCAAATCTTCGTCGCCGACTGCGATAAGACAATCGCCTTCAAAGTTTTTTTTGATATAGTCATTTATTTCATCTTCGTCAAGATTTTCTCCAGCTATCAAAAGTTGTGTGTCAAATTTATATTTAAGCATAATTTTTCCCTTTGTTTTATAAGTTGCTATATATTTTGATAATCTAATTATAATACAAAATTTATTAAAATTATACAGTGTAAATATAAACTATTTATTAAAAGTAAAATAAAAGAGTAAAATGAATTGTAAAAAATAACACCCAAATGTTGCCATTTGAGTGTTGTGAAAGTAAAGATTATCTTTTTGAGAACTGTTACGCCGTTAATAAAATATGCCTGTGGCATATTTTTAGTCGAAACCGCAGTAACTGTGTTACGAGGACACGCAGTGCAACAACAAAAAAATAACACCCAAATGTTGCCATTTGAGTGTTGTAAAAGTAAAGATTATCTCTTTGAGAACTGCGGAGCTCTACGAGCTGCCTTGAGACCGTACTTTTTACGCTCTTTCATTCTTGGGTCACGAGTGAGAAAGCCTGCTTTTTTGAGAGCCGGACGGAGATTTTCGTCGTATTGAAGAAGTGCTCTTGCGATACCGTGACGAATAGCACCGGCCTGACCTGTAACACCGCCGCCGTTTACACGACAAACAATGTCGAACTTCTCTGTTGTTTCAGTTAAGTTGAGAGGTTGACGAACGATGAGTTTAAGTGTTTCAAGACCGAAATATTCATCTATATCTCTGTCGTTGATTGTGATTTTACCTGTTCCTGCATATACACGAACTCTTGCAACAGATTCTTTTCTTCTGCCTGTTCCGTAGAAATAAGGATTTGTTTCGTACATAATTTAACCTCCCTTATATTTCCCAAGCTTCAGGTTTTTGAGCCTGATGCTTGTGTTCTGCGCCCTTGAATACACGGCATCTTGTGAGTTGTTTTCTGCCGAGTACAGTGTCAGGGAGCATACCTTTAACTGCTTTTGTCATAGCGAAGTCAGATTTTTCTCTCATAAGAGTTTTGTACTGAACTTCTTTAAGGTTACCGATGTAGCCTGAATGACGATAGTAGTATTTGTTTTCAAGTTTGTTACCTGTAAGAACTGCTTTATCTGTGTTGATGATGATAACGAAATCGCCACAGTCTGCGTGAGGAGCAAAATCAGCTTTATGCTTACCTCTTAAAAGAACTGTTGCCTGAGCTGCGACTCTGCCAAGCGGTTTGTCTGCAGCGTCGATAACATACCATTTGCGTTCTGCGTCTGCTTTAGGCATTGTTGTAGACATAAAAAATTCCTCCGATACGATAATTTTAATCTCTTTTCGAGTGCTTGGTTATAATATCACAAAAGTTTTTGATTGTCAACAACAAATTTAATATATTCTGCAATTACTCTTGTTTACTCTGTTTTTCTCTGTTTTTCTATTGCTTTTCTCATTTATTATTTACGAAAAATATCGCATTTGATTTGCAATAATTGATAATTTAATGTTAAATATTAAATAATATATCTTGCGTAATAAGGATATTAAGATTATAATATCTTTACTTTGATGAAAGGAAGTATATTTTATGCTCGAACTGCGTGATGTTGAGTTTAAAGTCGAAGCGTCTGACGGCAGCGAACTTGAAATTATAGATAAGATAAATTTAACAATAGAAGACGGAAAATTTGTAGTTATTACAGGTCCTAACGGCGGAGGAAAATCCACACTTGCCAAATTGATTATGGGTATCGAAAAACAGACGGCAGGTCAAATTTTACTTGACGGACAGGATATATCCGACTTTTCAATTAATGAAAGGTCAAAACTCGGTATTGGCTATGCCTTTCAGACACCGCCGAGATTTAAAGGACTTACTGTCAGAAAACTTTTAAGTTTGGCAAGCGGTAAGGAATTGCCTGCTGACGAATGTTCGGCGTACCTTACATCTGTCGGTCTTTGTTCGGCAGACTATCTCAACAGAGAGGTTGACTCTTCTCTTTCAGGCGGAGAAGTCAAAAGAATAGAAATTGCCACTCTTATGGCGAGAAATTTAAAACTTGCTATTTATGATGAGCCGGAAGCAGGTATTGACCTTTGGAGTTTCGCAAAACTTGTTGAAAGTTTTAAAACTATTTCAAAAAAACGACATAAAACTGTTTTAATCATTTCTCATCAGGAAAGAATAATGCAGCTTGCAGATGAAATAATCATTGTTGCAAACGGAAAAATCAGTAAAAAAGGCTCAAAAGACGAAATTTTCCCCGAATTGCTAAAACAACTCGGAGAAGAAAACGGCTGTGCTTTCAGAAAGGAGTAATTTGAGTATGGAAAAAATAGATGCAGATTTATTGCAAACGATTGCAGATATTCATAAAATTCCGGAAGGCGCTTATAATATACGAAAAAACGGTGAGTCATACGGCAGAAGAAGCAGTGCCAATATAGAGATAGTATCAAAAGAAGATAAGCAGGGTATAGATATTATAATCAAACCGAACACGAAGAATGAAAGTGTTCATATTCCCGTTATTTTAACTGAGTCGGGACTTGATGAAGTTGTATATAATGATTTTTATATAGGCGAAAATTCCGATGTTGTAATAGTTGCAGGTTGTGGTATTCATAACTGCGGAAATCAAAAAAGCGAACACGACGGTATTCATACATTTCATATCGGCAAAAATGCCCGTGTAAAATATATTGAAAAGCATTATGGCGAAGGTGAAGGTACGGGAGAAAATGTTTTAAACCCTACAACTGAAATTTATCTTGATGAAAATGCTTTTGCAGAAATGGAAATGGTTCAAATAAAAGGAGTTGACTCTGCAAAAAGAGATACAGACGCTTACCTTTCAAAAGGTGCAAAACTCGTTATTACGGAGCGTTTGATGACTCACGGAGAACAGTTTGCAGAAAGTAATGTAAACATATCTTTAGACGGAAAAAATGCGTCTGCTCAGGTCATTTCACGAAGCGTGGGAAAAGATGATTCTATACAGATATTCCACCCGAAAGTTATCGGAAACGCACCTTGCAGGGCTCATGTACAGTGTGATTCTATAATTATGGACAATTCAAAAATATCATCAATTCCCGAAATAGATGCAAAAAATTCAGATGCTCAACTTGTTCATGAAGCGGCGATAGGAAAAATCAACAACGACCAACTTCTTAAACTTATGACTTTCGGACTTACGGAAGAAGAAGCCGAAGAGGTTATAGTTAAAGGATTTTTAAAATAATTAAAAATAAAAATGCAGCAGCATATCTTTAATAGGATTGTGGCTGCTTTTTGTTTTGCCGTAGTTTTGTCAAAATTAACATAAATTGCTGTATATAATGTTGATATGAATTTTTCTTTGTGATATTATACTATACAGGACATTTTGTTTTTAAATATTAAATGAGGTGATATTATGTCTATAAAATTAATTGTAACTGACCTTGACGGAACATTAATGGCTCCCGACCATACAACTGTTACCGAAAGAACAAGACGGGCGCTTAAAGAAGCACACGATAAGGGTGTAAAAACGGCTATTGCAACCGGAAGAACAATATCGTTAATCGGTATGGTTACAAATCAGGTCGATTTTATAGACTATGTCATCTACTCAAACGGTGCGGCAGTTTATGACAGAGTAAACAAAAAATTGATATATACTTCATTTTTTGACACTGAAAATGCACTTGAACTTGCAAAGTTTCTTGACAGCGAACCTGTTTTTTATGAAATATACGCAAACGGTTGGTCATATATTAGAAATGATAAAGTGTCGCTTTTTGATATGGGCAATCTTCCGAAAGATTTTATTGACGAGATTACAAAACATACTGTCTTTGTTGACGATATGTGCGAAATCATTAAAAAATCAGATGTTGAAAAATTCAATATTTCTTCAATGGCACCTGAAAGAGCAGAATATATAACAGAGAAACTCATTTCTTTTAAAGATACTGAATGGACTTCAAGCCTTCCGGGTTCAAAAGTTCAAAATCAAATGGAATTTATGAAAAAAGGCGTAAATAAAGGTGCTGCCGTAAAAGGTATGTGCAGTGTTTTGGGCATTTCTCCCGAAAGTGTTATGGCATTCGGCGACGCTCAAAATGATTGCAGTATGCTTGAACTTGCAGGATGGTCTTTTGCTATGGGGAACGCTTGTGAAGAGTGCAGACAGACGGCAAAATACATTACGGACACAAATGCAAACAACGGTTTAGCAAAAGCAGTTGAAGAGTATGTTCTTAATAAATAAAAATAAAAAACAAGGAGTATGAAATTTATGGGTGATGTTGAAAGATACATAAGTGTAAAACCAAGTGAAAGGCAGGTTGAACACGCTAAAAATCCGTTTTATGTATTTATTCATTTCGGAATGAATACAATGACACAAAGAGAATGGGGAACAGGAAAAGAGTCTGAAAAAGAATTTTCATTGACGGAAAAGGTGGATTCTGATGGTTGGGCTAAAGCTGTGAAAAAGGCAGGTGCAAGCGGAATAATTTTGACATGCAAGCACCACGACGGATTTTGTCTTTTCCCTTCAAAATATACAGAACATTCAATAAAAAACAGTCCTTATATGGACGGTAAAGGCGACATTGTTAAAGATGTTTCCGAGTCCTGCAAAAAGTATGGCCTGAAATTCGGCGTTTATCTTTCTCCGTGGGATATGGCAGATGAAAGATACGGCACAGATGCTTATAATGACTATTTTTGTAATCAGCTCACGGAACTTTTAACTGACTACGGCGATATATTTGAAGTATGGTTTGACGGTGCAAAAGGCAAAGATGCAGTTGACTTTGAGTATGATTGGGAAAGATATTATAAATTGATACGAGAACTTCAACCTATGGCCAATATTGCAGTTTGTGGTCCTGATGTAAGATGGGTAGGAAACGAGGGCGGAAAAACGAGAAAAAGCGAGTTCAGCGTTGTGCCTGCTTATTTGTGTGATACGGAAAAAGTTGCAGAGTCCTCTCAGAATGATGCAGGTCAAACGGGAAAAATGAAAAAATTAACTGCCGAGTCTGAAGACTTGGGAAGCAGAGAAGTTCTTGAAAAAAGCGACAAACTCATCTGGTACCCTGCCGAAGTCGATGTTTCCATAAGCAAAACTTGGTTTTACAACAAGAACACCGACAGAACTTTGAAGTCTGTGAATAAACTTATGAAAATATATAACACGAGCGTTGGCTCAAATTGTTATCTTTTATTAAATGTTCCTCCGAATGCTGAGGGTAAATTCAGTGAAAAAGAAGTAAAACTTCTTGAAAAGTTCGGCAATAAGATAAAAGAACAGACAAAAACCCAAGTTATTAAAAAGAAAAATCCTAAATTTAAGGATAATGAATTTATTGCTGATTTTAAACAAAAAAGAAAATTCAGAACTGTTGTTTTGAAAGAAAATATTTTGAACAGTCAAAGAGTAGAGTCGTTTGAACTTTATGCAGTAAACGGTAAAAGAGAAAGAAAAATCTACTCTTCGACAATCATAGGTATGAATAAGATTTGCAGGCTGAAATTTCCGTGTAAAGCAGAGGCTTTAAAAGTGAAAATCACTTCCTGCCGCTCCACTCCGTGCATTTCTCTTTTGAGCGTATTTGAATGATAAAAAATAAACAAAGAAGCAGTCTTATTAATAAGTATTTTTGTGCAAATGCATAAAATACATAAGCTATTTTTGTCATTCTTCACAAGTAAAAACTGTATGGTGTCTGTTGACGGAATATAGTTTTTATGATATACTTTATATAAAGTTTATAATTACAGGGGGGTTTTACCTTGAAAGAAGCAAAAGCTATGGCCTATATAAACGCATACGGCGTTCTCGGCACATTAGAAAACCTTTGCCAAATCGACGATGAGGCAAAAGCAATTCTCAAGACTCTTAAAAAACCCGTTTCACTTTGTTTTGAAGTAACGGACGGTCCTTGTGTAACATATCACTTTACACAAAGCGGTTGTAAGATGGAAGAGGGAAGCACTAATTGTAACTGTAAGATGCATTTTGCATCTCCCGAAAAGTTCAATGACTTAATTGATAACGCAAAACCCGGTATGCCCGTAAAAGGTATTCCGACAGTTCTTTCTTTTCTTTTAGGTCCGTTTACAAAACTTACCGACAGGCTTACAAAACTTCTCAGACCAAGTGAACAAGACCTCAAAAACAGAGCCTTTTTTGAAGAAAGCACAATTCTTACTTTCTACACAATCGGCGGTGCTATTTCTGCTTTGGCAAATACTGACAGCATTTCAATGCAGAGTGCATCATACACTGTTGACGGTAAAGTTCAGATGGGTATTAAAGATGTTTGCTATGCAACCATAGATGTAAAAAATCATAAGTTCACAACAATTAAATCAAAATGTGACAATCCGAGAGCTGTTATGGAATTTGCTACGATTGACCTTGCATACGGTTTGTTTACAGGAACCGCAAGTACGATTTCCGAACTCTGTCACGGCAACATCTATATGGCAGGTATGATTTCAATGGTAGATAACATTAACCGTATTCTTGACAGAGTTGCGGTTTATCTCGGTTAAGGGGGACTATGAAGATGAGTAAATTTCCTGAATATAAACATGAAAAAAGCAGTGAATGGTTCAACAGAGCACTTGATGTAATTCCGTCAGGTGTTTACGGACATCTTGGACCGTCTGAAGGTTTGTTCCTTCCTATAACTAAATGGCCTTTGATGAGCGATCATGCCAAAGGTACATATTTTTGGGATGTTGACGGTAATAAATATCTTGACTTTATGTGTGCATACGGCCCTAACGTTCTCGGCTATTGCGATGACGATGTTGATGCCGCTGCAATGGAACAACTTAAAAGAGGCAACTGTACAACTTCTCCTTCATACAAGATGGTAGAGTGTGCAGAACTTCTTGTAGATACAGTTGCTATGGCTGACTGGGCTTTCTTTATGAAAAACGGTTCAGACGCAACAACATTTGCCGTAATGTGTGCTCGTGCTCATACAGGCAAGAAAAAAATGATATTCCTCAGAGGATATTATCACGGTGACTTCCAGTGGGCTCAAAAAGCCGACTATCCGGGTATTCTTCCGGAAGAAGTTGCAAACAATGTAGTAATTCCCTGGTTTGATATGGACGCTCTCAGAGAAGCTTACGATGCTTGTGGCGGCGATGTTGCAGGTATTATTGCTCAACCATACGATCACGGTAACTTTAAAGATAATGAGTGTGCAACAAAAGAATATTGGCAACAAGTTCGTAAATTCTGTGACGAACACGGTATGGTACTTGCTTTTGACGATGTTCGTGCAGGCTTCAGACTTGACCTTGCAGGTTCTGACCACTACTACGGCATTAAAGCAGACTTGATTTGTTTCTGTAAAGCACTTGCTAACGGTTACAATATGTCTGCAGTTTGCGGACAGGAACATATGAAAGCAACAGCTTCAAGCGTTGTTTATACAGGTTCATATTGGATGAGTGCAGAGCCTTTTGCAGCATGCATTGCTTGTATAAATAAAATGAAAAAACTTGATGTTCCTAAGATGTTCAGAGAATCAGGTACAAAACTTACTCAAGGTCTTAAAAAAGCAGGTGCAGAACACGGCTTTAACCTTGTTGTTTCAGGTGAACCGGCATTGTTCTATTTGAGAATAGCAAATGATGACAGCCTTATGCTTCATCAAGAGTGGGTTGCAGAGTGCGTTTCAAGAGGTCTTTTCCTTACTTCTCACCACAACCACTTTATGAATGCTTCTGTTACAGACGAAGACATTAAACTTGCTGTTGATATTGCAGAAGACGCTTTCGGCGTTGTTGCAGCAAATCATCCTGAAATGGATTGGACACCGATTAAACTTGATTGACAGTTTAAAACTTTGACAGAAAATATGAATTAAAATAAATGAAATTTACGGCGGCTTTCCGCCACCGTTTATATTTAATAAAATCAGGGGGAAAACAAATGCCTAGAAAAGAATTGAAGCCTTTTGACAAAGCAGAATGGCTTCGCCTTGAAAAAAAGGCTGACGAATTGAGAAGACTTACTGTTGAAACAACAGTATGGGGCGGCAGCGGTCATATCGGTGGCGCTATGAGTTCTATGGACTTTCTCACAACACTTTATTACAGATTTCTTAACATTGATGTTAATGAACCTCAAAAAGAAGACAGAGACCGTTTTATTCTTTCAAAAGGTCATGCTGCAGTAGGATACGCTCCTCTTATCTGTGATTATGGTTTTATGGATATTGAGGGACTTAAAAACTTCAACCTTACAGGTTCAAAGTTCGGTATGCACCTTGACTGTAACAAAATTACAGGTGTAGATGCTTCTTCAGGTTCACTCGGTCACGGTATGAGCCTTGCTGCAGGTATGGCTCTTGCAGGCAGAGTTAAAGGTCAACAGTACATGAACTTTGTTCTTACAGGCGACGGCGAACTTAACGAAGGTTCAAACTGGGAAGCTGCTATGACAATTGCTCAGTTCAAATTGACAAACACCGTTGTTGCTGTCGATGCTAACAAGTGCATGATTGACGGCAGAGTTGATGACGAAATGAAAGTTGAGCCAATCGACAAGAAATTTGAATCTTTCGGATTTAAAGTTATTCGTGTTGACGGACATAACATTAAAGAAATCAGCGACGCTATTCAGGTTACTATCGACAATTATTATAACGGCGGCGAAGTTCCTTATTGTATTGTACTTGATACATATAAAGGTGCAGGTATTGATTTTATGCAGGACGACTATCATTGGCATTACGGTGCTCTCAATGACGAACGCTATAAGGCTTGCTTAGACAGTCTTGACAGATACTACAAAGAACGCGTTGCACGCGTAGAAAAGGAGGCGTAAGAGATGGCAGGTTCTTTGACATATACAATGACTGAAACAACAGCTCTTTCCACAGCAGAATATTACGGAAAGGCACTTTGCGAACTCGGTGCGGAGCATAAAGATGTTGTAGCTCTTACTGCCGACCTTGCTAAATCTACAAAAATCGGTATGTTCGGAGAAAAATTCCCCGAAAGATTTTTCAATGTAGGTATTGCTGAACAAAATATGTTTGGTGTAGCTGCAGGTATGGCAAAAAGCGGACTCATTCCTTTCGCTTCAACATTTGCTATCTTTACAGCAGCTCGTTCACTTGACCAAATTCATACAGATATTTGCTATATGAATGTTCCTGTTAAAATGATTGCTACACACGCAGGTACATCCTTCGGTCAGGCAGGTTCAACTCACCATGCTATTATTGATATGGCTTGTATGCGTGCTCTTCCTCACATGACAGTTATTTGTCCTTGTGACGGTGTTGAAACATATCACGCAGTAAAAGCTGCATACGATATTCCGGGCCCTGTTTATATCAGAATTAACAGAGGTTTTGACCAGATTATCTATAAAAATCTTGAAGACTGTACTTTTGAGTATGGTAAAGCAAAGATGATGCGTGACGGTACAGATATTACAATTATTGCTTGCGGTTCTTGTGTATATCAGGCTCTTCAGGCTGCTCAAATGCTTGAAGCAGACGCAGGTCTTAAAGTAAGAGTTCTTAATATGCATACTATCAAACCTCTTGACGAAGAGGCTGTTATGTCAGCTATTATGGATACAAGAAGAATTATAACTGTTGAAGACCATAGTGTTATCGGCGGTCTTGGTGCTGCAGTTGGCGAATTTATCGCAAAAAGCGGTAAAGCATGTGCATTTAAGACTCTCGGACATCAAGATGAATTCTCAACAATCGGTCTTCACGAAGACCTTATGAGCATTGCTGAAATTGATGCTAACGGTATTGTTAAAGCAGTTTCTGAAGTTATGCATAAAGACTTTGAAGCAGATGAAGACTGGGACGACGAATTCTAAAATTGAATTTGTTTTAACAGTTGCAAAGGCAAATGCGTTTGTTTGCTTTTGCTAATCGGAAAGGAGTCAATATGGCAACAAACGAAACAATTTATACAAACAAGGTGTTTATGAATGCGGCACTTCCTTTGCTTAAAACAATAGCAGAGGATTGTCCTGATATTCATGCAAAATTTGTTGGGGTAAACGCTATTTTTCAGGTTTCGGCTATGAAAAATGCCGAAGAAAAAGAGGCAACTCATTTCATCGTTGAAAACGGTGAATGGTCTGTAAAATTGGGCGAGTATCTCGGACAGGA
Source organism: uncultured Eubacteriales bacterium (assembly GCA_900540085.1). Taxonomy (GTDB): domain Bacteria; phylum Bacillota; class Clostridia; order Oscillospirales; family Acutalibacteraceae; genus Scybalenecus. Next base: position 40,660 of record UQEU01000008.1, on the reverse strand, counting down.
TAAAATTGATGCTGAACTTCAATTTTCATCTCTTGAAAAGATGAATGACTTTTTTAAGGGAAAAATGACAGCACTCCCGAAATTTAAAGTAAAATCTTTCGGAAAATTCATTAAGTTTATGATGGCTCTTCTTAAAATGAGTTCTCTTCTTTCTATTAAAGAAGCTCCTGAAGATGAAGCTACACAACTTCTTTTGTGTAAACTTTATTTCTATCTTCTTTCTTCGGGTATATCACAACTTAATAAACTCGGTCATCCTCAAATCAAGGAATGGACTTCAAAGAGTCCTGACCGTGTATATTCATGGCGTGTAGAAGGCCACGACGAAGTGTCTGCTTACCTTAGAATTAAAGCCGGTAAATCAAGAGCCGGCAGAGGTGTTTATAAGCGTTCAAAACCATTCTTCTGTATGGCTTTTGATACACCTAAATCAGCGCTTGGTATTCTTCTCGGCACAGCCGATATGTTAGACTTTACAAAGTCTAAAAAACTTATAATGGAAGGTGCACCTGAATTTGGTGCTCAAATCGGCGATTATATGATGCTTATCGGCGACCTTGCGAAATGATTGATTATTGTAATAAGGCAGATGGTTATTCCGTCTGCCTTTAATTTAGTCGTTAAGTATTAAGTTGATACAGTCCCTGCTTGATTGTGTTTTATTTAATTTTAAATATAGATTTTTTGTTTAAAACAATTCCTTTTTGTGAACAATTTACAAAGTAAAATATTTTTGTTGAAAAATGAAAATTGGTGTGATATAGTTATGACGAAATGAGGTTGTTTTATGGCAGATATAAAATTTATATCACCGTTTGATGCAGATTTTTCTGCTTTAATGGAAATCAGAAAAGAAGTTTTTATAAATGAGCAGGGAGCTGTTGCTTCACAGGAGTTTGACTTGTATGATGATGTTACATCAAGTGCGTATTTTGTCGGAGCCTATGTCGATAAAACTGTTGTAGGAACAGGCAGGCTGATTGTATCAAATAAATTTAAAATCGGCAGAATAGCCGTGAAAAAAGAATATCGTGGTAAAAAAATCGGTTCACAGATTATAGAAGCACTTTTGAATAAAGCAATTTCTCTCAACGCTGAAAAAGTATATGTTGATTCACAGCCTCACGCCGTGCCTCTTTATGAAAGTTTTGGATTTGAGGTTTTTGCAAACGATATTATAGACCGTGGGTTAGAACATACTCCTATGGTAAAGGTGATTGAAAAAGATGAAGAAGAGTAAAAAAGCAGTTGCTTTTTTGTTTGTTGCAATTTTCATTTTAACTGCCGGAATTGCAGTTTTTACTGCCGGTATGATTTTTAAAATGGATGAAATAGGTAAATTTTCAGACAAAGAAGCCCAATATCGTCTTGTGATAGAAAAAGACGACTATGAAAAAGAAATAAGCAAAGATTTAAAAGAAAACGGTATTATAAAGTTTCCGGGTTACTGGCGTCAGTATATGAAAAAAGAATACCCCGATTTTGTTTACATAAACGGCGAATACGAGTTTCACGGCGGAATGACTTATGAGGAGATTGCAAAAAAACTGCAAAATCCTGATATTTCTCACAAGTCGGTTAAGGTTGTTATTCCTGAGGGAAGCGATGTTTTTCAAATTGCTGATATATTGGAAAAAAACAATATTTGTGCTAAACAAGATTTTTATAGCGCCGTGTCAACTACTGAATATGATTATGAGTGGTTAAAAGATTTTCCCGATGCTTCAAAGGTCGGCTTTGTTTTGGAAGGATTTTTGTTTCCTGCAACATACAGTTTTGGAGAAAATTCAAAAGCAACCGATATTGTGGATGAAATGCTTGACGCATTTGACGAGCGTTTGACAGATGATATAAAAAATAAAATTAAAAACAGTAAATACAGTTTGTTTGAAACTGTAACTCTTGCTTCGGTAATTCAGGAAGAAGCATTGAGTGAAGAATCGAAAGCAAATATCTCTTCCGTACTTCATAACAGACTTGATAAGGGTGTTAAATTGCAGTGTGATGTTACATATTACTATGGCAAAAAACTCCTTGATTACGGTTTTTCAAGAGATTTGTACGATACATACTATACATATAGGTGCAAAGGACTTCCAGCAGGTCCTATTTCTTCTCCCGGAACAGATATGATAGAGGCGTCTTTAAGTCCGTCAGATACAAAATATATGTTCTTTTTCTCCGATTTAAAGGGAGAGTTCCATTTTGCTGAAACAGGCGAAGAATTTGAAAAATTGAAAAAACAATACCCGTGGAAAAAATAATTCTTGACATTGGGTTTTGTTTGTGTTAATATATTCTCACAATAAAGAAGGACGCAACCGTTCTCCCCTTAAACCATGTGAAAAGGGCAATACTGAAATTTAAGTTAAGGCTGAATTTTGTGTTTTGAGTACGGGTGTTTTGCGTTCGTACTTTTTATTTTTGTAAAGGTAGGGTGTTTTTCATCAGTAAAGAAACTCAGCAGATTAATAGTGAAATCAAAGACAGAGAAGTTCGTTTGATTTCTGCAACAGGCGAACAACTCGGTATTATGAGCTCTAAGGAAGCATTAAAAATCGCCGAAGATTCAAATCTTGATTTAGTAAAAATTGCTCCTCAGGCTAAGCCTCCCGTATGTAAAGTTATGGACTACGGCAAATTCCGTTTTGAAAAAGCAAAGCGTGAAAAAGAAGCAAGAAAAAATCAGAAAGTCATTGAAACAAAAGAAATTCGCTTGTCTTTGAATATCGATGTTCATGACTTCAATACAAAAGTTAATCATGCTAAAAAATTCCTTTCAGGCGGCAACAAAGTGAAAGTTTCTATCCGTTTGCGTGGTCGAGAAATGGGCCATCCCGAACTCGGTGAAGCAACGATGAAACGTTTTGCTGAGGCACTTTCCGAGGAAGGAACTGTTGATAAGCAACCAAAACTTGAAGGACGACAGATACTTATGTTTATGTCGCGCAAAGATAAATAATATTTTGGAGGAATAATTAATGCCTAAGATTAAAACACACAGCGGTGCTAAAAAGCGTTTTAAGACAACAAAAACCGGCAAGGTAAAAAGAGCTCACGCTTACACATCTCACATTCTTACTAAAAAATCAACAAAGCGTAAGAGAAATCTTCGTAAAACAGCAGTTGTAGATACAACAAATATGAAGCAATGCAAGCGCCTTGTTCCATATAAATAATTCAAAGATATTACACTAATTTCGGAGGTATTGTAAAATGGCAAGAGTTAAAGGCGCTATGGCTACTCGCAAAAGAAGAAAGAAAGTATTAAAACTCGCAAAGGGTTATTTCGGTGGTAAAAGCCGTCTTTTCAAAACAGCTAAACAGGCTGTAATGAAGTCAGGCAACTACGCATACATCGGCAGAAAGCAAAAGAAAAGAGATTTCAGAAGACTCTGGATTACTCGTATTTCTGCAGCTTGCAAAGCAAACGGTATGAACTATTCAACATTTATGAATGGTCTCAAAAAAGCAGGTGTAGAACTCAACAGAAAAATGCTTTCTGAAATCGCTATTTCAGACCCGGTTGCATTCACAGCACTTACTGAAACTTCAAAATCTGCACTTAAATAATTATTTGGACGGCAATGTTTTGTACATTGTCGTCTTTTTATTATAAAATTTTAAACAGAATATGTTTAAAAATTGCTTCATTATATAAAAAATTATTAATATTAAAATTTTTTCTTGAACTTTTGAGTTTTTGTGTTATTATAGTTTTGATTGTTTGTATGCACTGTTTATATATTATATTATTATAACTTATTATATTGCAAAAAATTTTTAGGAGCTTTATGGAAAAGATAACTTCAAAAACCAACCAAATTGTCAAAGATACGGTAAAACTGTTTTCATCTTCAAAGTTCAGAAATGAACAGGGACTTTTTGTACTTGAGGGTGCAAGACTTTGTTCTGATATTTTGAACAGTAATTGTGAATTGGTAAAGCTTTTGGTAACTGAAAATTTTAACAGAAAAAACTCAAAACTTGTAGATTCACTTTCATCAGTTTGCAAAAATTCTTATTTGATAACAGAAAAAATTGCGGATAAAATCTGCAACACTGTAAATCCTCAGGGAATTTTTGCTGTTTGTAATATGAAAAAAGATGTATATGAGGTCGATTTTGACAAAAAATATATCGCTCTTGAAAATGTGCAGGACCCTGCCAATTTAGGTTCTGTTGCAAGAACTGCCGAAGCACTCGGTATTGACGGCATCATAATCAGCGGTGGCTGCGATATATATAATCCCAAAGCTCTTCGTGCTTCTATGGGTAGTTTGCTTAGAATAAAAATCATTTTTTGTGATAATCTTTCTGAATTTTTGAAAGTGCTGAACGGTAAAATTAAAATTTATGCCACTGTTCCTTATTCTTACGCAAAAGATATCAGAAAATGTGATTTTTCAAAAGGAGCAATTTGTGTTATAGGAAACGAAGCGAACGGTGTTACCGATGAAGTTAAGGAAAATTCCGATTGCTTGGTTACTATTAAAATGCTCGGGCTTGCAGAAAGTCTGAACGCTTCTACCGCCGCTTCCATAACAATGTGGGAAATGCTCAGAGGTGAAAGCGATGAATGACGACATTTATTGGCTTTGGCTTCAAAAAGTTCTCGGCGAAGGTGCGTTTTTTAAAGATTTGATTGAAATGTTCGGCTCTGCAAAAGATATATATAATGCAGGCTTGCCGGAATTAAAGATGTGTCCTGATATTTCATCAAAGCAATTAAAAAGGGCTGAAACGATAAATATAGACGATTGCACCAAAACAATCTACGAATGTAAAGTCAACGATTGGAAAATTATTTCCTACGACAATCCGCAATATCCCGAAAAACTTAAAAATATATACAATTCGCCTTGTGTTTTGTTTGTTGACGGAGATTTACCCGATTTGGACAGTTTGTGTTCGGTTGCAGTTGTCGGTACAAGAAAAGCGTCGTCATACGCAGTGCGTGCAACGAATATGATATGTCAGGGAGTTGCAAGGGCAGGTGCCGTAACAGTAAGCGGCGGTGCACTCGGAGTTGATTCTGCTGCACATACAGGTTCGATACTCGGCGGCGGTAAAACTGTTTGTGTGCTTGGCTGCGGTTTCGGTACAAATTACCTTCTTTCAAATGAAAAATTGAGACAGTCAATCAAAAGCAACGGAGCGCTTGTGACAGAGTATCCGCCTTTTACTCCACCGACAAGATATACATTTCCTATGCGAAACAGAATTATAAGCGGTTTGTCCGACGGCGTTCTTGTTGTTGAAGCGGGAATTAAATCAGGAAGTTTAATAACTGCAAAGTACGCTTCGGAACAGGACAGAGATGTTTTCGCAGTACCGTCAAGCATAGTATCTGCAGAGTACAGCGGTGCAAATAAGTTACTGACAGACGGGGCTATGATTGTTACTCAGCCGATTGATTTGATAAGCCCGTATATTGAAAAATATCCGTACCTTAACAGTGAAAATGTACCCGATATTCAGCAACTGCTGAAAAATGAGAAAAAGAAAAATGCAAATTCATCATTTGATGTTAATTTAAAAAATGAAATGTCTTTTGAAAATTCTGACAATGAAATTGAAAAAGGCGATGAAAGAATGAAAAAAATATCTTCTTTAAGTAAAGATTTAAAAGATGTTTATTTCAACTTAACAGAAAACTACGAATATATTGATATAATCAGTGAAAGATGTGCCACACCGTCAAATAAAGTTTTAAGTGCATTGAGTATATTGGAAATTCAAGGGCTTGTTTCGTCAGCAAGCGGAAAAAGATATAAAAAGATTTAACGAGAGGATTTATTAAATGTCAAAACTTGTTATTGTTGAGTCACCTGCAAAGGCAAAAAGTATTAAAAACTATTTGGGCAAAGGTTATGAAGTAGTGGCGTCTAAAGGTCATGTAAGAGATTTGCCGTCATCAAGACTCAGTGTTGATATAAAAAATAATTTTAAACCCGATTATGAGATAATTCCTGCAAAAGAAAAATTAATAAAAGAATTAAAAGATAAAGTCAGCAAGTCAGACTATGTCTATCTCGCAGGAGACCCCGACCGTGAAGGAGAGGCTATTTCATGGCACTTGGCAACAATTCTCGGTTTGGACGAACATGAAAAAAACAGAGTTACTTTCAATGAAATTACAAAAAACGGTATTCAGTCGGGAATGGAACACCCGAGAGAAATAGATAAAGACCTTGTAAACGCTCAGCAGGCAAGAAGAATTTTAGACCGTTTAATCGGTTATAAATTAAGCCCGTTCATTTCACAAAAAATCAGGCGTGGTTTAAGTGCAGGAAGGGTACAGAGCGTTGCTTTGAGACTTGTAGTTGACAGAGAGGAAGAAATAAGAGCGTTTAAACCTGAAGAATATTGGTCACTTGACGCAAAGTTTACAAATCCTCCCGAAAGAAAAACTTTTTCGGCGTCTTTGTCAGCAAAAAATGCAGAGAAAATCAAAGTTAGCAATAAAGAAGAGTCAGATGCAATTCTTTCAGATTTGGAAAATGCAGAATACAGCGTTTCTTCCGTAAAAAAAGGAACAAGAAGAAAAAATCCCGCACCGCCGTTTACAACTTCAACATTGCAGCAGGAGGCTTCAAGAAAACTTAATTTTCAGGCAAAGCGTACTATGAAAGCTGCACAGGAACTCTATGAGGGACTTGAAGTAGAGGGCATCGGTACAGGCGGTCTTATAACATATATGAGAACAGACTCTTTAAGAATTTCCGATGAGGCGAGAGCAGCCGGAAACGAATATATAAGAGAAGCGTACGGTGAAAAGTATCTCCCTAAAAAACCAAGAGTTTTTAAATCAAAGAAAAACATTCAAGACGGACACGAGGCCATCAGACCTACTATGCCGAATCTTACACCTGAAAGAGTAAAAGGCAGTTTAACAACTGACCAGTATAAAATATATAAACTCATTTGGGAACGCTTTATCGCTTCACTTATGGAGAATTGTTTGCAGGAAACGATGAAAGTTGAAATATCTGCAAATGACTATACTTTTTCTGCAACAGGCTATGTTGTTAAATTTGACGGCTTTACCGTGCTTTATGAAGAAGGAAAAGACGAAGCAAAGGCTGAAGGCGGAGCATTGCCGTCTATGAAAGTCGGAGATGTTTTAAAGCTCAAGGAACTTACAGGAAATCAGCATTTTACTCAACCACCTGCAAGATATACGGAAGCGTCGCTTACAAAGGCACTTGAAGAAAACGGCGTAGGCAGACCGAGTACCTACCTTACAATCACATCAACAATTGTTGCCCGTGAGTATGTTGTAAGAGAAGGCAAACAGTTTGTTCCTACCGAACTCGGCGAAGCAGTTACAAAACTCTTAAAAGAAAGAATGCCGAATATCGTAAATGTAAAGTACACTTCACAAATGGAGTCAGATCTTGACTTGATTGATATGGGTAAGACAAACTATATCGATATGATAAGGCACTACTATGATGATTTTGAAGCACCCCTTGAAAAAGCAAAACAAGAAATGCAGGGTGTAAAAATAAAACTCAAAGAAGAAGAAACAGACGAGATTTGTGAGAAGTGCGGAAGAAATATGGTTGTCAAAGTCGGCAGATTTGGAAAATTCCTTGCTTGTCCGGGTTATCCCGAATGTAAAAATACAAAACCTCTCGTTTTGAAAACAAAAGCAAAGTGTCCCGTATGCGGTTCTGAAGTTATTGAGAAAAAAACCAGAAAAGGAACTTCATTTTACGGTTGCTCAAGTTATCCTGATTGTAATTTTATGACTTGGGATGTACCGACAGATGAAATTTGTCCAAAGTGCGGAAAATCACTTTTTAAACGCAGAGGCGGTTTGCTTGTGTGTGAAGATGAAAAATGCGGATACGAAGCAAAAATTCAAAAAAAATCTAAGAAAAGCGAGTAATTAAATGAATTTCACAGTCATTGGCGCAGGACTTGCAGGCGTAGAAAGTGCATGGCAGATAGCAAAATTCGGCTATAATGTCACTTTGATTGAAATGAAACCGAAAAAGTTTTCCCCTGCACATAAAAATGAAAATTTTGCCGAACTTGTCTGTTCAAATTCTTTAAAGGCAATGAGAATTGACAGTGCGGCAGGTTTGCTCAAAGAGGAGATGAGCCGTCTCGGCAGTATTACGGTTGAGTGTGCTAAAAAGTGCAGTGTTGCAGCAGGCGGAGCACTTGCCGTTGACAGAAATATTTTTTCAGAAATGGTTACAAACAAAATCAAGTCTTGTAAAAATATTAAAATTGTAAATGAAGAAGCAACCGATTTTTTAGCTGACAAAAATAATATTGTCATTATAGCAACAGGCCCTTTGACTGACGGAAAGATGAGTGAAAGCATAAAAAATGTAACGGGCGGATATCTGTCGTTTTATGATGCGGCGGCACCTATTGTAACTGCTGAATCCGTGAATATGGATATTGCTTTCGGAGCGTCAAGATACGGTAAGGGCGGAGAAGATGACTATATAAATTGTCCGTTCAATAAAGATGAGTATGAGAAATTTTACACAGAACTAATCAATGCCGAAAGTGCAAAGTTAAGTGAGTTTGATGTTTACGAGGGTTGTATGCCGATTGAAGCACTCGCCAAACGAGGAAAAGACGCTGCAAGATTCGGCCCTATGAAACCTGTCGGACTTGTAAATCCTGCAACAGGTCACAGACCGTGGGCTGCCGTGCAATTAAGAAGAGAAAATTCAAAAGGCACTTTGTTTAATCTTGTAGGATTTCAGACAAATTTAAAATTCCCTGAACAAAAAAGAGTTTTTTCAATGATTCCGGGACTTGAAAATGCCGAGTTTGTAAGGTACGGCGTAATGCACCGAAACTCTTTCATAGACTCACCTCGACTTTTAAACAGTGATTTCAGTCTGAAAACAAATCCGTATCTGTTTTTAGCAGGTCAAATAACGGGTGTTGAGGGATATATGGAGTCGGCATCAAGCGGAATTATGGCAGGAATAAACGCAGTAATGCGTGCAGAAGGAAAAGAAAGTGTGACGCTTTCAAAGTACAATATGCTCGGTGCTTTATCAAGGTATATAAGCGATGAAACAGTAAGCAATTTTCAGCCTATGGGAGCAAATTTCGGTATTTTGCCTGCCATTGAGCCGAAAATCAGAGATAAAAAAGAACGATATGCTGCGCTTTCAAACAGGGCGCTTGAATATTTGTCCGATTTGGAGATATTAAAAAAATGAAGATTATAGTAGATTGTTTCGGCGGCGATAATGCCCCGTCAGAAATACTTAAAGGCAGTGCTCTTGCCGTTAAAGAGCTTGATGTAGATATTGTTTTAACAGGCGATAAAGAAAAAATTGAAAAATGTGCAAGAAAAAACAACATTTCTTTGGAAAGAATGGAAATTGAAGATTGTCCCGACGTTATCACAATGGAGGATGACGCAAAATCTGTATTGAAAGCGAAAAGCAATTCTTCAATGGCAGTCGGTTTCAGACTTTTGAACGAGGGCAGAGGCGACGCTTTTGTAAGTGCGGGAAATACCGGTGCAATAGCAGTCGGTGCAACTTTGATTACAAAAAGAATAAAAGGAATTATAAGACCTGCAATAGCATCTGTAATGCCGTCAGTAACAACTCCGTTTGTTTTGATGGATTGCGGTGCAAATGCTCAATGCAGAAGCGAAATGCTTTGTCAGTTTGCACTTTTGGGCAGTATCTATATGGAAAAGATAATGGGAGTGAAAAATCCTAAAGTTGCACTTGCAAATAACGGAAGCGAATCAACAAAAGGTACTCCATTGCAGATTGAAACATACGAAAAACTGTCAGAAGGAAATTTGAATTTTGTCGGAAATATCGAGGGCAGAGCAATTCCGTTCGGTGATGCAGATGTCGTTGTTGCAGACGGATTTTCGGGAAATTTGATTTTGAAAACTTATGAGGGTACTGCAAAAGCACTGATGGGTTCTATAAAAAATATATTTACAAGAAATCTTCGTTCAAAACTTGCGTATCTTGCCATTAAAGACGGTATAGATGATTTGAAAACGCAGTTTGATTATAAAGAATACGGCGGAGCGGTAATGCTCGGTGTAAAAAAACCGGTTATTAAGGCTCACGGAAGTGCTGATGCAAGAACTTTTAAAAATGCAATAAGACAGGCTGTTTTGTTCTTGTCACACGATTTAATAAGTACAATAGAAAATCAATTAAAGGAAGAAGAAAATATTGAAAAATCTTAAACCTTTTTCGACTTTAGAAAAAACAATTGAATATTCTTTTAAAGATATATCTATTCTTGAAAATGCAATGAATCACTCAAGTTATGCAAATGAAGCAAGAGAAGAGTATTTCAAAAACAACGAAAGAATGGAATTCTTGGGCGATGCTGTTTTGGAATTCATATCGTCTGAATATCTTTTTAAAAAGTTTGAAAAAGATACAGAGGGAAGTCTGTCAAAAATAAGAGCGTCGCTTGTTTGCGAAGGAAGTCTTTCGGCCTTTGCAAAAGAAATAGACTTGGGAAGTTATATATTTTTAGGCAGAGGCGAAGAAGAACACGGCGGAAGAGCAAGAACTTCCATACTTGAAAATACTTTTGAGTGTCTTATAGCGGCAATTTTTCTTGACGGAGGAATTGAGCAGGCGAAGAAATTTGTTTTAAAATTTCTCGACAGAGAAAAAAATTTTGAAGTTGAAAAAAATACCGTGAAAAACGACTATAAAACTCGTTTGCAGGAAATAGTACAGCAAAATCCGGGCGACCATGTCAGATATTCGCATATCAACACCGAAGGTCCTCCTCATTGTCCTGTTTTCAGTTGTGTTGTTATGCTTGAGTCAAATGTAATCGGTTCAGGTAAAGGTCATTCAAAAAAAGAAGCAGAGCAAAACGCCGCTAAAGACGCACTTACTTTAATGGGTGTAATATGAAAAAAGGCAATATAAGCATATTCGTTCCTCATTTAGGCTGTCCTTCAGACTGTTCTTTCTGCAATCAAAAAACTATCACGGGACAGTGTTGTCAGCCGACGGAACAAGATGTTAAAAACGCAGTTGAAACTGCCTTAAAATACAAGGACTTTGAGTATGAAATTGCATTTTTCGGAGGCAGTTTTACGGCAATAAAAAGAGAATATATGATTGAACTTTTAAGCGCTGCTTACGAGTATGTAAGGCGTGGTAAAGTCAAGGGTATAAGAGTATCAACACGACCTGACGCCATTGATGAAGATGTTTTAAAAATTCTTTTTAAATACGGAGTTACAAGTATAGAACTCGGAGCGCAAAGTATGGTTGAAAATGTCCTTGAACTTAATAAAAGAGGACATTCGGCAAAATCTATTGTTACGGCATCGAAAATGATAAAAGATGCAGGTTTTTCACTCGGTCTTCAAATGATGACAGGTCTTTACGGCGATGATGATAACGGTGCAGTTTATACTGCAAGTGAATTTATAAAAATAAAGCCAGACACCGTCAGAATTTATCCGACAGTTATATTAAAAGGCACTTTGCTTGAAAAATATTTCAATGAAGGAATATATAAAGGTCAAAGCGTTGACGAAGCTGTTGAAATATGTGCAAAGCTTGTTCCCATGTTTGAAAAAAACGGTATTAAAGTTATTCGTGTCGGACTTCACGCAAGTGAAGATGTAAAAAACAGTATGGTTGCAGGTGCATATCACGAAGCAATGGGAGAACTTGTTACAAGCAAGATTCTTTATAATAAAATTTGCAAACTTGAAAAAGGCAAATATACTGTGTATGTAAACAATAAAACTTATCCTAAACTGATAGGTCAACGGCGTTCAAATATCAGTTTGCTTAATTCAAACGGCTATGAATTGAAAATTATCCGTGATGAAACGGTTGAAGATAATGATTTGAGGTTTAATAATGGTTTTAAAAACTCTTGAAATGCAGGGATTTAAGTCATTCCCCGATAAAACTGAATTGTCTTTCGGTAAAGGAATTACTGCTGTTGTCGGTCCGAACGGTTCTGGCAAAAGCAATATTTCCGACGCTGTTCGCTGGGTGCTTGGAGAAACAAGTACAAAAAGTCTGCGTGGCTCAAAAATGGAAGATGTTATTTTCGGAGGCACTGAAAAAAGAAAGTCACAAGGCTTTGCACAAGTCGTGCTGACACTTGACAATTCCGATAAAACGCTTAAGGACAGAGGCGAAATCGTAACAGTATCAAGAAGATATTACCGAAGCGGCGAAAGTGAGTATAAAATTGACTCCGAGCAGGTAAGACGAAAAGATATAAAAGAACTCTTTATGGATACAGGTCTCGGTTCAAATGGCTATTCTTCTGTCGGACAGGGCAGAATAGCATCCATTATTGAATCAAAAGGCGACGGAAGACGAGAACTTTTTGAAGAAGCGGCAGGCATTTCACGCTTCAGACATAAAAGAACGGACGCACAGAGAAGACTCGAACAGGCACAGGAAAATCTTGTAAGACTTCTCGATATACTTAATGAACTTGAACTCAGAGTCGGACCTCTTAAAAAACAAAGCGAAAAAGCAAATGAGTTTTTAAAATATGCAGCAGAAAAAAAAGAACTCGAGATAGGTCTTTGGCTTGAAAAAATAGGAAAATTCACGGGAGATTTGCGTGAACTTGAGCATAAAATCGACGCTGCAAATGTTTCTTATGAATTGTGCGAAAAAGAAACGGCAAAAATTGAAGACGATATAGAAAATGCGATTTCACAAGTTGCACAGATAAATATAGAAATTGAAGAAACAAGAGAGCGTGTTTCAAACTTTGAGTCGGAGATTTTGAAAACACAGTCGGATATTTCTGTTGCAAATGAGCAAATCAAACATAATGACGATACAATTTCAAGGCTCAAAGCAGACATTGAGGCTGTCGGCGGAGATAAATCCGTAATTGAAAAGCAAATAGAAGAAAAAGAAAAGAAGATGAAAGAGTGTCAAACAGCGTCTGAAGAAAAGAAAGAAGAACTCTTAAACACGACAAAAATGCTTGAAAATCTTTCATCAAAAGGCGAGGAAAATTCAAAAAAATCTGCTGAAATAAGTAAAGTGATTTCTGAACTTACAATGCAGTTTTCACAGGCCAACATTGAACTTTCGTCTGCAAACTCATCTGCAAATGAAATAGAAAACAGGATGAACGGAATAGACGAAAATATTGAACAGTTAAATTCCGAACTTAAAGTTGTTGAAAAACAAAAAGAAGAACAAAATCAAAACATTAACTTTTTAAATGAAAAAATAAATGAGTTTACAAACTCAATGCAGGGCTATAAGCTCCGTCTTGACTCAAAAACAAAAAGAGTTCAGGAACTTAAAACGGAGTGTGAAAATAAATCTCGTTTGCTTTCTGCAAAAGAGTCAAAAGTAAAAATGCTTCTTGACCTTGAAAAAAATATGGACGGTTATTCAGGTGCCGTAAAATCTGTTATCAATCGCTCGGAACAGGGCAGCTTAAGCGGTATTCACGGTGCGGTATCACAACTTATTACGGTTGATGATGAGTATTCAACTGCAATCGAAGTTGCTTTGGGCGCCGCTATGCAAAATATTGTTACCGATACGGAAGCAGACGCAAAAAGGGCAATCTATTATTTGAAACAAAATAAACTCGGAAGAGCAACATTTTTGCCTATTTCATCTATTAAAAGCAGAGTTTTAGATGAAAGAAATCTTGATGATAATTTGGGTTTTGTAGCCGTTGCATCGGATATTGTCGAGTGTGAAAGCAGATATAAAACAATCATTTCAAGTTTGCTCGGCAGATGCGTTATTGCCGAAGATATGGACAGTGCAATCGGTATATCGAAAATATATAACAACAGGTTTAAAATCGTAACTTTGGACGGTCAGGTAATCAATCCGGGCGGTTCAATGAGCGGTGGCTCAAGAGCAAAGAATGCAGGTATTCTCTCAAGAGCAAATCTTATAGAAACCGAAAAAGAAGAAGCCGAAAAAATTAAAAAATCTCTTTTTGAATTAAATGAAAAATTGGAAAATTCAATTAAAGAGATGAATTTTGCTTCGGCAGAAGTACAGGGTGCAGAAGCAGAACTCAGAACTGCAAATGAAGATTTAATCAGAGCTAAAGGTGAATTGAAAATAATTGACGGAAGACTGTCATCAACAAAAGACAGTGTTAATGCTCTGTTAAATGAAAAAAATACTTCTGAAGAAAGAATTTTCGAGTTTAAAGAAAAGGCACAAAAGGCACAAAAAAATGCCGATTTAATCGCAGAAAAAATAAGCGAAAACGAAAAACAACTTGAAATTCTTAATTCAAACAGTATAGAGTTTGTTGAAAAAAGAGATGAATTGAGAAACAAGAGCGAACAGATAAATCTTGAAATCATTTCTTTTGCAAAGGACTATGAAAGTGCAAAATTGTCGGCACAGGAACTTAAAGAAAGAATTTTGATGCAAAACAGTAAAGTTGTTTCTGTTGAATCGGAAATTAAACAGGTAGAAAGCAATTCCGAAACAGTACGACAAAGAATTGCTGAACTTTTGCAAAAAGTCGAACAGTTGAAAAACAGTGCAGACACAAGCGAAAACGATGTTAAATTGCTCGTTGAAAAAAGAAATACGGTTGAAAAGAAGTCAAACGATTTGAGAACTTTTGAAAAGGCGAAAAACGATGAAAAAAGTCGTTTGAATTCCGAACTTGTGCGTCTTGACGAAAGAAAAATTGCAATGCGTAAAGAGTATGAGGATTTGAAAACCAAACTCTATGACGAGTATGAACTTACAACAAGACAGGCACAGGAAATTGCCGTTGAGATTGAAGATGTACAAGCTGCAAACAGAAGACTTTACGAATTGAAGTCGGCAATAAAATCACTCGGCAATGTAAATGTAGGTGCCATTGAAGAATATAAAGAAGTTTCCGAAAGATATGAGTTTTTAAAAGAACAGGTTGACGATGTAGAAAAATCAAAATCGGAACTTTTAAAAATCATTGATGACCTGACTTCTTCCATGAGCGAAAGATTTATGAGCAGTTTTAAAAAGGTAAATGAACAGTTCAAAACTTGCTTTGTAGATTTCTTCGGAGGAGGCAAAGGCGAATTGTCGCTTGAAGACGAAAATGATTGTCTTGAAAGTGCGATTGAAATTAAAATTCAGCCACCGGGTAAAAGCGTTCAGAATATCGACCTTTTTTCAGGCGGTGAAAAGAGTTTGGCTGCACTTGCACTTCTTTTTGCATTGCTTAAAGTCAATCCTGCTCCGTTTTGTATTTATGACGAGGTAGAAGCTGCACTTGACGATGTCAATGTTGAGCGATTTGCAAAGTATATGAGAAAAATGACTGACAATACACAGTTTATAGCCATCACTCACAGACGAGGAACTATGGAAGAGGCAGATGTTCTTTACGGTGTTACAATGCAGGAAAAAGGCGTTTCTAAATTGCTTGAACTTCAAAGTGCAGAACTTGCTTCAAAAATGGGACTTGATGCATAAGTTACATAAAAAAATTAATGGAGGTTGCTATGGGATTATTTGATAAATTCAGAAAAGGTCTTAAAAAGACAAGAACAGAGGGTATTACAGCTCAGATAGATGAAGTTATTGAAAGTTACGAAAAAATAGACGATGAACTTTTTGAAGAACTTGAAGAAATACTTATTATGGGTGATGTTGGTATTCCGACTGCTGAAAAAATCATAAAAAGTCTTAAAGAAAAAATTTCAAACGACCGTATTACAAGCGTATCTAAAATCAGAGAAACTATGAAAGACATTGTTTCAGGTATCGTTTGGGGCGGAAGTATGCTCAAACTCAGAACAAAGCCATCTGTAATTTTAGTTATAGGTGTAAACGGAGTAGGCAAAACCACAACAATAGGAAAACTTGCTTTGAGATTGAAAAATCAGGGCAGAAAAGTTATTCTCGGTGCTGCCGATACATTCAGAGCGGCTGCTATCGAGCAACTTCAGGTTTGGGCTGACAGAGCAGATGTTGATTTAATTAAACACGCAGAAGGCGCTGACCCTGCGTCAGTTGTGTTTGATACTATTGCAGCGGGAAAAGCAAGAAATGCAGATGTCATCATCATAGATACTGCCGGCAGACTTCATAATAAGAAAAATCTTATGGACGAGCTTAATAAAATTACCCGTGTTATTGAGAGAGAATTGCCGGATGCAAGCAAAGAAGTGCTTTTGGTTCTTGACGCCACAACAGGTCAAAATGCCGTAAATCAGGCAAAAGATTTTAAAGAAGCGGCAGGCATTACGGGTATTGTGCTTACAAAACTTGACGGTACTGCACGAGGCGGTGTTGTTCTTGCCATAAACAATGAACTTGATGTTCCTGTAAAATTTGTCGGAGTAGGCGAGCAAATAGATGATTTTCAGCCGTTTGATGCAGACGCATTTGCAAGCGGTCTGTTTGATAAGCAAGAGCCGATTGACGATAAAGAAATAAACAGTTTTATTGAGGGTGAATAATAAATGGATTTTTTACTTGCAAGCAATAATAAAAAGAAATTGGGCGAACTTCAACGAATTTTATCGCCTTTGGGAATAAATATTGTTACGGCAAAAATGCTCGGAAAAGAGCTTGAAGAAGTTGAAGAAGACGGTACAACATTTGAAGAAAATGCAAAAATCAAGGCTGTGGCAGGTATGAAAGCATTTGATATGCCGACAATCGCAGATGACAGCGGTCTTTGTGTTGACTATTTAGACGGAGCACCGGGTATTTTCTCGGCAAGATTTTCGGGGGAACACGGAAACGATGAAAAAAACAATGACCTTTTACTTGAAAAACTAAAAGGTGTGCCGGAAGACGAAAGAAGTGCTTACTATGTCTGTGCGGTTTGTTGTGTTTTTCCTGACGGCAGAGAGATAACCGTCAGAGGAGAATGTCACGGAAAAATAGGTTTTGAAAGAGACGGAAACGAGGGCTTCGGCTATGACCCGCTATTTATCATAAACGGAAGAAGTTTCGGTAACTATACATCGCAGGAAAAAGATGAAATATCTCACAGAGGCAAGGCACTTCGTGAACTTGCAAAAGAATTGGAGAAAATTATATGACAGGAAAAGAAAGAGCAGTTTTCAGGGCACAGGCAAACACGCTTGAGCCGATTATTCAAATAGGAAAAGACGGTATTTCCGAAAATTTAATCAAACAGGTTGACGATACTTTAAATGCAAGAGAACTTATTAAGATACGCATACATTTGGAAACTTCTCCGAAAACTCCGAGAGAGTGTGCTCAGGAACTTGCAGATGTTTTGTCAGCAGAAATAATACAGGTAATAGGCGGAATTATTGTTCTTTACCGTGAAAGAAAAGAAGAAAAGACAAAAAAAGCAAAGAAATCAAAACCTGCCAAAGCAAAGAAAGTGCGTGTTAAAGGCTTGCGTGAAAGAAACAGAGTGGCAGAAGAAAAAAGAAACGCTCGATACGGCGATTTGACTCACGGCAAAGTTTATTCGGGCAGAAGCGGAAGACCGGTAGGCAATGTCAGAGAAAGAGACAGAAAAAGCAGATGAAAACAGCGATTTTCGGCGGCAGTTTCAATCCCATACACAACGGTCATTTAAATATAGCAAATGCGTATTGTACCGCACTTGGTTTGGACAGAGTGTTTTTTGTGCCGGCTTGTGACCCACCGCTAAAAAACAATACAAATCTTGAGTCTTCCGACAATAGAATGGCAATGGTTAAACTTGCTTTAAAAGATAAAGAATTGTTTTTTGCAAGTGATGTTGAAATTTTGCGTGGCGGTACAAGTTATACCGTTGATACCGTAAGGTATTTTAAAAATAAGTTTCCTAAAGACGAACTTTTTTTGATAGTCGGTTCCGACCAATTTTTACAGTTTGATAAATGGAAAAATTATAAAGAAATTTCAAACCTTGCAGTTATATGCACGGCCTCCCGTGACGGAATTGTCGGCAGGGAAGATTTTTTAGACTATGCAAAAAAAATCGGCATCAGCAATGTTTTTATTATTGACGAAAAAGAGTATGATGTTTTTGAAGTCAGTTCCACGCAAATCAGAAATGAGTTAAAAAACGGTAAAACTGTTGCAGGACTTTTAGATAACTCTGTTGCAGAATTTATAAAAAGTAAAGGACTATACAGTGAAATATAATGTTAACGAGTATATAGATTTAATTAAATCAAAATTGTCGGATTACAGGTACTATCATTCAATGTGCGTTGCAAAAGCCGCAGTTATTTTGGCTGAAAAGTACGGTGCAGATAAAGAAGATGCTTTTGTTGCAGGCGTTTTGCACGATGTTATGAAAGAAGCGTCGGCAAGCGAGCATATAGCCGTGATTAAAAATTCACCTGTAACGATGACAAAATTGGAAATAAATAATTTTAAGTTGTATCATCAAATTTCAGGTGCTGCTTATGCAAGGTGCGTGCTGAAAATTGATAACAAAGATGTTATCAATGCCATTCGTTACCATACAACCGGAAGAGCAAATATGAGTTTGCTTGAAAAAATCATATATCTTGCAGATTATATTTCCGATGACAGAGATTACGATGATGTTGAAATAATGCGAGAAAAAGCATATAATAAAAGTCTTGACGATGCAATGCTTTTCGCTATAAAATATACAATTAAGGACATTGTCGGCAAGGGCGCTGTTTTGCACCCCGATACAGTTGACGCTTATAATGAAATAATACTTAAAATTAAGGAGAAATAAATGGAAAAATCAGAAATTCTCGATATTGTCAAAACTGCCGTTAAAGCAGTTGACAGTAAAAAAGCCATTGATATTAAAGTAATCGGAGTTACAGACTTAACTATTGTTGCCGACTACTTTGTGATTTGCAGCGGTTCATCTTCAACACAGGTAAAAGCACTTGCAGACGAAGTTGAGTACCAACTCTCTCAAAAGGGAATAGAACCGCACCATGTAGAAGGAAAGTCTTCGGGTTGGATTTGTCTTGACTATTCAAGTGTTGTTGTCCATGTCTTTTATGAAAAAGACCGTGAATTTTTCAATCTTGAAAGATTGTGGCAGGACGGCGAAATGTTAGATACAGAAAAATTACTTGAGGAGGAATAATAAATATGGAATACAATTTTAAAAGTGTTGAAAAAAAGTGGCAAAAAGTATGGGAAGAAAAAGGTGTTTTTCACGCAAAGACAGATTATTCATTGCCAAAATATTACTGCCTTGTTGAGTTTCCGTATCCGAGCGGTCAGGGACTCCATGTAGGACATCCTCGTTCATATACTGCTTTGGATATTGTAGCAAGAAAGAAAAGACTCGAGGGCTACAATGTTCTTTATCCGATGGGATGGGACGCTTTTGGTTTGCCTACTGAAAATTTTGCTATTAAAAACCATATTCATCCTGCTGAAGTAACAAAGAAAAATGTTGCTCACTTTAAAGAACAACTTCAGTCACTCGGTTTTTCTTTTGACTGGAGCAGAGAAATAAATACAACGGACCCGTCTTACTATAAATGGACGCAGTGGATTTTTCTTCAACTCTTCAAAAAAGGTCTTGCGTATAAAAAAGAGATGCCTGTAAACTGGTGTACTTCCTGTAAGTGCGTACTTGCAAATGAAGAAGTTGTAAACGGTGTTTGTGAAAGATGCGGCAGCGAAGTTATAAGAAAAACACAAAGTCAATGGATGCTTAAAATCACAGAGTATGCAGACCGTCTTGTAAATGACCTTGACGATGTTGATTTTATTGACCGTGTAAAAGTTCAGCAAAAAAATTGGATAGGCAAATCAACAGGTGCAGAGGTAGATTTTTCTACAACAGAGGGCGACATTCTCACTGTATATACCACAAGATGCGATACACTTTTCGGAGCTACATATATGGTTATGTCTCCCGAACATCAGTTTATCGAGAAGTGGGCAGATAAAATCAAAAATATAGATGAAGTAAGAAAATATCAAGAACTTGCTTCTAAAAAATCAGATTTTGAAAGAACAGAAATCAATAAAGATAAAACAGGTGTAAGACTTGACGGTGTAATGGGTATCAATCCCGTTACCGAAAAAGAAATACCTATCTTTATCTCGGACTATGTTTTGACTTCATACGGTACAGGTGCCATTATGGCTGTTCCTGCACACGACACTCGTGACTGGGAGTTTGCAAAGAAATTTAACCTTCCTATCGTCGAGGTAGTTGAAGGAGGAAATGTTGAGGAAGAAGCATTTACGGATTGTGCTAAAGGCGTAATGGTAAATTCGGGATTCTTGACAGGTAAGACTGTTGACGAAGCAAAAGAGGCAATGCTTCAGTACCTTGAAGAAACAGGAAAAGGTAAAAAGAAAGTAAACTTTAAACTTCGTGACTGGGTGTTCTCAAGACAGAGATATTGGGGAGAGCCTATTCCGATTGTTCATTGTGAAAAGTGCGGAGCAGTTGCACTTGATGAAAGTCAACTTCCTCTTGAACTTCCCGATGTTGACAGTTATGAACCGACAGAAAACGGCGAAAGTCCTCTTGCAAAAATGACAGACTGGGTAAATACAACTTGTCCGAAATGCGGCGGACCGGCTAAAAGAGAAACTGATACAATGCCTCAATGGGCAGGTTCTTCGTGGTATTTCCTCAGATATATGGACCCGCATAATGATAAAGAACTTGCATCAAAAGAAGCACTTGAATATTGGTCACCTGTTGATTGGTATAACGGCGGTATGGAACATACAACACTTCACTTGCTTTACAGCCGTTTTTGGCATAAGTTCCTGTATGATATCGGTGTTGTTCCGACAAAAGAACCTTACCAAAAGCGTACTTCTCACGGTATGATACTCGGTGAGAACGGCGAAAAAATGAGTAAATCAAGAGGAAATGTTGTAAATCCGGACGAAATTGTAGAACAATACGGTGCCGATACAATGCGTCTTTATGAAATGTTCATAGGCGACTTTGAAAAGGCTGCTCCTTGGAACTCTGCTTCAATTAAAGGCTGTAAGAGATTTATCGAAAGAGTTTGGAATTTGCAGGAATTGGTTGTTGACGGCGACAATTATTCAAAAGAACTTGAAACAGAAATGCATAAAACAATTAAAAAAGTTACTTTTGATATTGATAACTTAAAGGCAAATACAGCTATTGCCGCACTTATGACTTTGCTCAATAAGATGTATGACAATAAAAAAGTAACAAATGCAGAAATGAAAACATTTCTCATTCTTTTAAATCCGTTTGCGCCTCATATTACTGAAGAAATGTGGCAGACTTTAGGTTATGACGGAATGTTAAATGAACAAAAATGGTGCAGTTACGATGAGGAGAAAACAGTTGACAATACTGTTGAAATTGTAATTCAGGTAATGGGTAAAGTAAGGTCAAGAGCAGTTGTTCCGACAGATATTTCTAAAGAAGATGCGATAGAACTTGCTAAAAATGACCCGACGGTTGCAAAATTGATTGAAGGAAAAACAATTAAAAAAGAAATTTATGTGCCGGGTAAACTTGTAAATATAGTTGCAGTTTGATTTTAATAACCTATTAAAACCGTCGAAACTTTTGTTTCGACGGTTTTCTTTTAAAATATTAATATAAATCTTAATAATTATTAATTAGGTCAAAAAACAAACATTTTACACAACTTTTGTGCTATACTATGCACGCAATAAAAGAAACGGGGCTTATTATATGGAAAATAAAATAAAAAACGCCAAAATACTTGTAGTAGATGACGACCCCAGTATCAGAGAAGTTTTAAGTATTCAACTCAAAAGCAAAGGTCATACTGTCGATGTTGCGGTTAATGGCAGAGATGCCGTAAATAAAATTGAAGAAAATAACGATTTTGATTTGATTATTTTGGATATTATGATGCCTGAATTATCGGGTATTGACGCTTGTGCGGAAATAAGAAAGTTTACAAATATTCCCGTACTGTTTTTGACTGCAAAATCGCAGGAGGCAGATAAGTCGGTTGCTTACGATAACGGAGGCGACGACTATTTGGTAAAACCTTTTTCAACTGCCGAACTCTTTATGAAAGTTGATTCATTATTGAGAAGGTATTTCATATATAAAGGAAAAAATGAAAATCCTAAAACAGACGGTTCGGAGATTTTTATTTCGGATTTGTCCGTAAATCCTTCAAGAAAAATTGTTAAAAGGCAAGGTGTTAAAATCTCGCTTACAGATACAGAGTTTGACATATTGATGTTGCTGATTAAAAACAGGGACAAGCCTGTTGACGCACAGGAGATTTATGAAACGGTGTGGGGACAAAAGTTTATGCAGGCTTCCGTTAATACTGTGATGGTTCATATACTGAACTTGAGAAAAAAGTTAAATTTTGACAACGATGAAGCAGAAGTTATCAAAACTGTTTGGGGTAAAGGATATCAATTAAATGGATGTTGAAAAAATAAAAAAAGTTTTTTTCTCTTTAAGATTTAAGTTTGTAATAGTTTTGGTTGTTGCACTTTTAATCTCTTACGGTGCAATGAGTCTTACAACATATGCATTTGATTACTATTTGATTAATTATTATTCAACTCAGGAAAAAATGGAAGAAAGAGATAGAAAATATCAGGAATCTTTCAAGGAATATGTTAAAGAAAACAATATTTCTTCAACTGAAACAAAGGCAATAAATCGGTGGGTAAAAGAACAAAATCAAGTAATGCTCGGTTTATGTGATGAAACCGGAAAGGCTTTTTACGAATCCGGTATTAGTTCAAATGTACTTGCTGTAGATGATGAAGAAGAAACGGAAACAACTACTTCAAAGGGTACAAATACATATTCATATTATGCCAATGATACAGAAACCACAGCCACTGAATCAAGCGATACTTCATTCAGTGATGAAAATGCCGTTTATTATGATACTGCTTATCTTATTCCTGTTGAGTTTTTTGACGGTACATTTTATGCTTCCGTAATAGATGTGTCTTCTTCAAACATTTCCACCATTGGATATTATTCTTCTTATCTGGTTTTTATTGTAATATTTTTCGCTATTGTTCTTGCTTATAACTATCTTGTTAATAAGAGAATTATAAGACTTTCAAAAGAAGTTTCAAAAATAAAAAACGGAAATCTTGATTCCGATATTACAAAAAAAGGACGGGATGAGATTGAAGGTTTAGCAAAGGATGTTGACAATATGCGAGAGTTTTTAATCTCTCGTATTGAAGAGTCAGAGAGAGCTTGGGAAGCAAATAAAGAACTCATTACAAATATGTCGCACGACATAAGAACGCCTCTCACATCTCTTATCGGTTATGTAGATATTATTGAACAGAAAAACTATGACAGCGAAGAACAAAGAGATTTGTATATAAAAACAATTAAAAGTAAGGCTTTACAACTTAAGAGTTTGTCAGATAAATTGTTTTCATATTTCCTTGTTTTCGGAGATGATGAAATTAATATGCTTGAAGAAAAGTTCGATACAAGAATTTTGCTTCAGCAACTTATAGGCGAAAGAGTTTTCGATTTGGAAAACAAGGGCTATAAGATAGATGTTAATATCTGTGCAGAGCCGTACTTTTTAAATGTAGATATACAATATTTCCAGCGAGTTTTTGACAATCTTTTCTCCAATATTTCAAAATATGCCGACATATCAAAAAAAGTCGTTATAGATTGCAGTATTGAAGATGATATTTTAACAGTTACCGTAAATAACAAAATTAACAAAAATCTTGACAGAATTGAAAGTAATAATATCGGTCTTAAGATTTGCCAAAAAATTGTTAAACAAATGCACGGTACATTTGAAATTGAAAATGACGGCGATGATTTTACAGTAACTGTAACATTCCCCGTAGAAAAAATAAAAGAAGAAAGTGTGGAGAATTAAGTATGACAAATGTTTTGGAGTTTCTTGAAAATTCAGCAAAAACTCACAGTGATAAGATAGTTGTTGAAGATGTTGAAAAAGGCTATACATATTCGCAGTTTGTTGACATTTCAAAAACAATAGGCAGCGAAATAGCAAAAAAACAAAGCGTGAGAAAGCCGATAGTTGTATTTATGGAAAAGAGTGCAGATGCTCTTGCCGCTTTTATGGGTATAGTTTACGCAGGTTGTTTCTATGTAATGATTAATCCTGAACATCCGACAGTAAGAATAAATCAGATTTTAAGCGTTTCAGGTGCCGATTACCTTATAACAACTCCTGAGTATGCAGAAAAACTCGGCGAGTGTGAGTATAACGGAAAGGTTGCTTACCTTGAAGATTTAATGAACGGCGAAATCGACAACGAAAAACTTTCTGCAATTCGCAGTCAGTCACAGGATATTGACCCACTTTACTGTAACTTTACTTCAGGTTCAACAGGTGTTCCGAAAGGCGTACTTGTAGGTCATCGTTCTGTAATTGATTTTATGGAATATTTTACAGACTTGTTTAATATTACCGAAAATGATATAATCGGTAACCAAGCACCGTTTGACTTTGATGTTTCGGTTAAAGATATTTACTCGACATTTAAAACAGGTGCAACAATGGTTGTAATTCCTAAAAAGCTGTTTTCAATTCCAATGCAGCTTCTTGACTATCTTTGCGAAAGAAAAGTTACAACTCTTATATGGGCAGTTTCGGCACTTTGCATGATTACAACGCTTAAAGGATTCACATATAAAATTCCGACCGATATTAATAAGGTGCTTTTCAGCGGTGAAGCAATGCCGATAAAACACTTAAATCAGTGGAAAAAGTATTTGCCGAATGTTGACTATGTAAATCTTTACGGACCGACCGAAATTACCTGTAACTGTACATATTATCGTATTGACAGAGATTTTGAAAAGGGCGATGTTCTTCCTATCGGTCAGCCATTCCCGAACGAAAAAGTCTTTTTACTTGACGATGATGATAAAGAAGTTACAAATCCCGATGAACCGGGCGAACTTTGTGTTTCAGGTACTGCTCTTGCACTTGGTTATTACAATAACGCAGAGCAAACTGCAAAAGCGTTTGTTCAAAATCCGCTTAATAAATCGTATCTTGAAACTATTTACAGAACAGGCGACCTCGCTTATTATAACGCAGACGGCGAACTTTGTTTTGCAGGAAGAAAAGACTTCCAAATCAAACATATGGGACACAGAATTGAACTTGAAGAAATCGAGGCGGCTATCAACGGCTGCAACGGTGTAACAAGAGCTTGTTGTGTTTTTGATACAAAGAGAAACAAAATAGTTGCTTTCTATGTAGGCGAGGCAGATAAAGAATCAATACACACTTACCTTTCGGAAAAACTTCCTGTATTTATGATTCCGAATGTGTTTAATCAAATTGATGAAATGCCGCTTACTCAAAACGGCAAGATTGACAGAAAACTGTTACTTGCAAGTTGCGGAGGTAGAAGATAATGAATGAATTACAAATGAAAGAAGCAGCGTCAAAGTTTAAAACGCCTTTTTATGTGTTTGACAGCGATGTTTTAAACGCTCAGGTAAAAAAGATTAAAGACGCTTTGCAGTCAACCGCAAAAGTTTGCTACGCCATGAAAGCCAATCCTTTCATCATAGCAGAAATTTTAGATACAGTTGATTGTTTTGAAGTTTGTTCTCCGGGTGAATTCAGAATTTGCGAAAGAGCAAATATCCCGATGGAAAAGATTGTAATGTCGGGCGTGTATAAGAACAAAGACGACATTCACTATGCTCTTGACACATATAAAACAGACGGCGTATATACTGTTGAATCATATAATCAGTGGGTTTTACTTTCCGAATACGCTGCTGAAAACAAAATGAATATTAAAGTTTTGCTCCGTCTTTCAAATGGCAATCAGTTTGGTATGGACAAGTCTGTTCTTGAAAGTATTGTTGCAGACAGAGAAAACCACCCGTATATTCATATTGAGGGCGTGCAGTATTTTACAGGTACTCAAAAAAAGCCTGCTTCAAAAATTGAAAGAGAAATCAGAAAAACAGACGCTTTAGTTATAGAACTTAAAGAAAAGTACGGCTTTGAAGCAGAAAAAATCGAGTACGGTCCGGGTCTTCCGATTTGCTATTTTGACGGCGAAGAAAATGTTGAAGACGAGATGCTTGAAGCACTTTGCAACGCTATCAAAGAAATGCAGTTCAAAGGCGAAATCGTGCTTGAAATGGGCAGATACATTGCCGCATACTGTGGATATTATTTTACAAAAGTAGTAGATGAAAAAGTAAATAAATCGCAGCCGTACTGTATAATTGACGGTGGTGTGCATCATGTTAATTATTACGGACAGATGATGGCTATGAAAATGCCTCCTATTGTTCATCTTGAAGAAGATAAAGACGCAGACGAAAAAAATTGGTCAATCTGCGGAAGCCTTTGTACTGTAAACGATGTGCTTGTTAAAGCATATCCGTTTAAAAATCTTAAACTTGGAGATACGCTTGTGTTTAAGAAAACAGGTGCTTACTCTTCAACAGAAGGTATTTCACTTTTACTCAGCAGAGATTTACCTCAAATCATTGTATATTCACAAAAAGATGGTTACCGTGTTGCAAGAACACACTATGCAACCGATATCATAAATTACTTTCAAAAATAATTAAGGAAAAAAGGAGAAATTCAAAATGGAAGAACTTTTAGAAATCTTAGAGGACATCAAACCGGGCGTTGACTACGAAAATGAGGATAAACTCATTGACAATGCAATCCTTGATTCATTTTCAATACTTTCACTCGTATCAGAACTTGAAGATGCGTTTGATATTGAAATCACACCCGTATATCTTGTTCCGGAAAACTTCAACTCAGCAAAAGCTCTTTGGAGCATGATTCAAAAACTTCAAGAGGAGAACTAAATGGCGTATAATTCAATACTGTTTTTATGCGCTTTTTTACCTGTGTCGCTTTTACTCTACCAAGTAGTGCCGAAGCGATACAGGTGGGTTGAATTACTTGCTTTCAGTTATCTTTTTTTCTTTCTTTTCAGCGGAAAGTTAATTGTTTTTATTCTTATTTCAACTGTCAGTATTTATGCCATTGCATTACTGCTTGATAAGTGCAAAGCAAATTATAAATTAAAAAGAAAATCGGCCGAAAGTAAAGCGGATAAAGATTCTTTAAAGAAATCATTTACAAGACAAAAAAGATTTTTGCTTTGGACAGGTATTATAATCAATATAGGTATTCTTGCCTTTTTGAAATACTATAATTTCTTCGGACACAATTTCAATCTTTTGTTTGATGCACTTAATATAAATGCATCTCTCCCACACTTGAAATTGTTTACTCCTATCGGAATATCTTTCTATTCCCTTCAGGCAGTTTCATATTTAACAGATGTTTACGGCGGAAAAATTTCGGCAGATAAAAACTTAGGCAGACTTGCTCTTTATATGTCATTTTTCCCCATTATTATGGAAGGTCCCATTTGTCGCTATTCACAGACGGCAGACGACCTCTATGCAGGCAGACCTCTCAAATTTAAAAATCTTCAAGACGGATTTATCAGAGTTTTGTGGGGCTTGTTCAAAAAAATCATCATTGCAGACAGACTTAATGTTTTGGTAGCAGAAATATTCGGCCACAGTGAAAAATACGGCGGACTTGTTATCATACTCGGTGCAGTCAGCTATACATATCAACTCTATATGGAGTTCTCGGGTTGTATAGATATGACTATCGGTATCGGACAGATGTTCGGTATTACAATTCCCGAAAACTTCCGTCAACCGTTTTTCTCTCGTTCTGCGTCAGAGTTTTGGCGTAGATGGCACATTACACTCGGTGCATTTTTCAGAGACTATATTTTCTATCCGATTTCACTTACCAAGTTTGTTAAGAATGTCGGTAAAAAGTCAAGAAAGCGTTTTAAAAACCATTTCGGTCAAGTGATACCGTCAGCATTTGCTTTATTCGGTGTGTGGATATGCAACGGCTTTTGGCACGGTACGGGATGGACTTACATTTTCTACGGACTTTACTATTTTGTTATCATTTTACTTGAAAATATTTTTGAACCGTACAGTTTCAAGATGACTGAAAAGTTAAAAATAAACAGAGAATCTTGGGGCTTTAAAGCGTTGCAGGTAACGAAAACGCTCGTTATTATATTTGTCGGCGAACTGTTCTTCAGAGCACCGAGAATGCTTACTGCAATCAGTATGTTTAAATCTATTTTCACAAATTTCAGTTTTTCTGTATTTACAGACGGAACTTTGTCGGCAATACCTTTCAGCGTTTACGATTATGCAGTTTGTATCGTCGGATTTTTCGTTGTATTGGCTGTCGGAATTATTCACGAAAAAGGTATTTCCATCAGAGAAAAACTCGACCATAAGAATTTTGCAGTTCAGTTTTCAGTATATATGCTGTTAATTCTTTCAATCGTTATTTTCGGTGCTTACAGCGGTGCTTATGCTCCTGTTGACCCGATTTATGCAGGATTTTAAAAAGGAGGTACAAAAATGTTTTCAAAAATAATGAAACCGTTATCATTTGCATTGACATTTGTTTTAATAATAACCGGTTTAGGCTATCTTTTTGTACCTAAGTATGCAAACGATATTGATACAACTTTGCCGACCGAAAAGGTTTCAAAGGGTATATATAACGAAGAAAAAAACACGGTTGACTTTTTGGTAATAGGCGACAGTGAAAGTTATACATCGGTATCGCCTATGGAAATCTTCAATAAGTACGGCTATACAGGTTTTGTAAGCGGCGTGCCGGGTATGAGAATTCAGGATATTTATTATAACTTGAAGGATATATACAAAGTACAGCAACCAAAAGTTGTATTGTTGGAATGCAACGCTGTTTTCAGATATCACAGCGGAGATATGAAACAAATGCAGTTGACTGCTGAAGGTTGGCTTAAAAGAGCTTTTCCGATTTTTGAAAATCATAACAGATGGAAAAATATGATTCAAAATGCAGTCAGTGATGAAAAATGTTATGATGACAAAAAAGACCCGCTTAAAGGCTTTGACTACCGTACTCGTGTAAAACCATATAAGGGCAAACCGTGGATGCACAGTACAAAAAAATCAAAAGCAATGCATAAGATTAATAAAACTTATCTTGAAAAAATTACAAGTCTTTGCAAAGAAAAGGGCTCACAACTTGTTTTATACAATGCTCCGGCTCCTAAAAACTGGAACTATCAAAAGCACAATGCTGTTGAAAAATACGCCGAACAAAACGGTTTTGCGTATATTGATATGAATTTGAAAGTTGATGAAATAGGCATTGATTGGACAAAAGATTCTTGGGATAACGGCGACCATTTGAATTTTACGGGTTGTAAAAAAACAACTGCATATATAGGAGATTGGCTTCACAATAATTGCAGTCTTGAAGACCATCGTGGTGATAATTTGTACGATTCGTGGAATGATAATTGGTATAACTACTTAAAAGCAACCAAACAAATGAAGTAAAGATTGGAGGCGCTTAAAAATGACCGAAAGAGTTGTAAAAATATTGGCTGTGACTTTGGCTATTGTTTTGTTTATAACAGGTACGGGACTTTTTATTGCGCCTAAACTTTTCCCCGATGCACATAAAAGTTTGATGACTTCTGAAGTGGCAGACGGAATTTTCAGCGAAAAACCGAATACGGTAGATTTTTTGGTAATAGGCGACAGCGAAACATATACAAGTGTATCGCCTATGGAAATTTTTAACAGGTATGGATATACAGGCTATGTAAGCGGCGTGCCTGCTATGAAAATTCAAGATATTTACTCAAATCTTGACAATATATATATGTCTCAAAAACCGAAAGTTATTCTGTTTGAAGCAAACGCTATTTTCAGAAAAACAGGAAATAAGTTCAAAGAGGTGCAGTTGACAATTAAAACATGGTTTGGAAGAATTGCAACTCCTTTTAAAATGAACAACAATATTTTGAACTCTTTTGATATAAAATATATTGAGATGAGAAATGAGTCTGAAAAAGAAACAAATCATCTTAAAGGTTTTGACTATCGACCTGTTTTAAAAGCATACAACGGTGAAGAATGGATGCACCGTTCAAATAAAAAAGAGTCAATTCCGAGTATAAATATCACTTATCTGAATAAAATTGTTCAGTTGTGCAGACAAAACGGAAGTGAATTGATTTTGTACAGTGCACCTGCTCCGAAGAATTGGACATACGAAAAGCATAATGCCATTGAGTTTTACGCTGAAAACAACAATCTCGTTTATTTGGATATGAATTTATTTGCTGATAAAATAGGAATGGATTGGAGCAATGACTCTGCGGATAAAGGCGACCATCTCAATTTTAACGGTGCTTTAAAAACAACTGCTTATATCGGCGATTATTTTGATAAAAACTGTGAACTTAAAGACCACAGAGGAGATGCAAGATATGATTCTTGGAATAAGGCTTGGTATAAGTATTTGAAAGAAACAAAACAGATAAATTGATATTTTAATAAATTAAATCATACAGACGAAATCTTTTTGATATCGTCTGTTTTTTCTTTATACTACAAAACAATTACATTTGGTATATGATATTGCAAGAAACTGCAAATAGTGATATAATTAATAAGGTTAAATCAATATATTATTGAGAGGTATATTTAATATGGACAGAAAAGTCATCATTATGGACCATCCGCTTATTCAACACAAGTTGTCAATTCTTCGTGATGTTAAAACAAGCACTAAAGAATTTCGTGACCTTGTAAACGAAATTGCTATGCTTATGATTTACGATGCTACAAGAGACCTTCCTCTTGAAGACACAAAAGTTGAAACTCCTTGCGGTATCGCTAATTGTAAAGTTATCTCCGGCAGAAAACTTGCTTTTGTTCCGATTTTGAGAGCAGGTTTGGGTATGGTAGAGGGTGCTTTGACACTCGTTCCTGCCGCAAGAATAGGTCATATCGGTCTTTA
The DNA here is from genome assembly GCA_900540085.1 of uncultured Eubacteriales bacterium. GTDB lineage: Bacteria > Bacillota > Clostridia > Oscillospirales > Acutalibacteraceae > Scybalenecus. The sequence goes on along the minus strand of UQEU01000008.1, from coordinate 9,891 downwards.
CAGAGACGAAGAAACCTTGAAACCTGTTGAGTACTATTGCAAACTTCCGAAAGATATTGAAAAGAGAGATGTTTTTGTAACGGACCCAATGCTTGCAACAGGTGGCTCGGCTATTGACGCCATTTCTCAAATTAAACTCAGAAATCCGAGAAGCATTAAGTTTTTGTGCATCATTGCAGCACCTGAAGGTCTTGAGGCACTCAAAAAAGCACATCCCGATGTTGACATTTATTGTGCAGGTCTTGATGACCATTTGAACGAAAACGGCTATATCGTTCCCGGTTTAGGCGATGCAGGCGACAGAATTTTCGGTACAAAATAATTAAAAAACTTTCTTTTGCAGTTATTGCAGAAGAAAGTTTTTTCTTTTTTACAGGCTATAATGTTTTGAATATTTGCATTAACATAAGCAGACTTGTTTTTGTTGACTGAAGATTGTATAATTGTATAAGTCAAGCATATTGTTTCAATAAAAAACAGTTGTGCCTTGATTTTAAAAAAATATGGTGTGCGTAAGGAGAAAAAAATGAAAAAAGTAAAACAAGAAATATTTTGAAAATTTTAACAAGCATATCAGCAATCTTTTTGGCGATTGCAATAATTGTGGTCGGAATTTTATTCTTTCCGCTTATGGGGAAAAAACATATAGAAATATGGAGTTCGAAACAAACTTTTGATATTCAAAAAATTCAAACTCTGGAAAAAACACGAGATGACTATAAGATACTTATGTTTACCGATACACAACTTTGGTCAGATTTATCAGTAAACGGCGATTGCTATGAAGAAATGGATACACTCGTTGAAAAAACTCAACCGGATTTAATTGTTCTTCCCGGTGATAATTTGTCTGCATTTGCCTCTCGATTTTCAATAAACAATTTTATCAATCACATGGATTCATATAAAATTCCATGGGCGACTGTTTTTGGAAATCACGATTCGGAAATTCCTGCAATTTCAAAAAATTGGCAAGGCGATAAATATATTGAATCGAAATATTGTCTGTTTGAAAAAGGGCCGTCAAATCTTTATGGTTGCGAAAACTATGTTTTAAATATTACTGAAAACGGTACTCCTGTTTATTCGATTTTTATGTTCGATAACGGAGAATATGTAAAATATGAAAACGGTGAAAATCGTGAAGTTTGGATGGGGTATGAACAAATTTCGTGGTATGAGTGGAATGTAAAAGGAATTGAACAAGCAACAGGCAGAATTGTTCCGTCAATGACTTTTTCACATTTTGCATTGCCTGAATTTAAAGAGGCTGTTGAAAAGGTCGGTGTGTTTGATAAAAGCACAAACAGATATTCAATACCGAGTGAATACGGTTTTGGAGAATGTGCATACCTTCCAAGTACTTCACTTGTAAATTCGGGCTTTTTTGATAAATGTCTTGAACTCGGTTCCACAAAGTATATTTTCTGTGGACATGATCATGAAAATAATGCAAGCGTTAATTATAATGGTATAACAATGACATACGGTTTGAAAACAGGTCCTTCTCCGATTCCGTGGAATGCCGCTTTGGAAACAGGCGGTACACTTATTACTATAAACGGTAATGGTCAAAATCAAAATGTCGAAATAGAAAATATTGTAGTTACAAAAAAGAAATAATTTTTTGACAAATTGTGATTTTGAAATGTTTATAAAATCAGTCTGAAATAAAAAAATGACCACCTAAAGCATAGTTTTGCAATAGGTGGTTTTGTTGTATATTTTATTTATGAAAATATTTTATTTTTTAAGAATTGCTTTTCTCGTTTTCTTTTTTTGCCAAATCGTTTGTGTTAATGCTTCCTCTGTAAACCCAGAAACGACACACGAGAAACTCCGTAGCCATATTGCAAAGCATTGTAACTGCAAGTACGATGTATTCGTTTACGCCGTTTGTTTCTGCCAAATTGCCCAAGTAAGTGGAAAGCGGTGTGAAAATTAAGTAATAGAAAGCAACTTTAAGCATTGCGATAGGAACATTGTTAGCGGATTTAAAAGTGTACCGACGATTTACCGTGAAGTTGTAAAGCACGGATAAAATGAGTGCCGGTAAATAGCAAAGCCAATAACTCGGAATTTTAATAACTTCGTTTAAAAGCGTGAAAGTCAGTACTTGAATAATTCCTGCACCGAGAGAAAATGCAACAAATTTTGCAATTTGTACAATAGTTTGCTTCGGTGTCAATTTTTGTTTTTCCTCTTTCATAAAATAACCCCCATACTCTGCCGAAACAGAATTTTTAACAATAAAAATTGCAATTTTACCGTTAATAAGATTATAGTTGTTTTCACGACTTTAATCAATAGAAAAAAGAAAAATTTACAAATAAAGGCGTTTTGATGCAGTTTTGTTCGTTTATATGACCAACTACATTTTTTCTATTGCTTTTAACAATCTTCTGCTTCTGTATTCTAAATATACAAATCCGATTTTTCCGAGAATTTTATACCATAAAAGTTCATTGAACAATGCATATAATTCGATTTTTATATCACAGTTTTCAGTTGTTTTTACCTTACTTTTGTATATGTCATACAGGTGTAAATTTTTACCATATCCGACTGTGAGGGTGAATAATTCATATTCAGGCTCTGTCCACATAACATTAAAAGGGTCAATGACACCTTTCAATGACATATTTTTTGTATCAATGATGAAATTCGGCAACCAATAATCTCCGTGTGAAAGCGTGACGTTGTTTTTGTCATTACCTAGTATTTTAGGCAATTTTTCATAGGCGGCATTTACTGCTTTTTTTACTGTGTTTGAAACATCGGAATTGTTTGTGAAACTTACTGTTTCTTTCGCAAAATTTTCATAATATTCGTACCAAGAGTTATAAACGGCGTTGTCGATAGGTCCGTATTTGTCGTTGTGAACACTGTGTATTTTTATAAGATTGTCAACAATCTCGTTAGCAAGTTTTCTCTTGTTTCTTTTGAATATCAAATTTTTTTGACTTGCTTCAACACATTCAATCAATTCCATGCCGAGAAATCCTTTGCCGTTAATTTCTTTAAAGAAATATAACTTTGGTAATTTGCAATCTACTTTGCTTGAAATAAAGTTGATTTTATTGTATTCATCGAAAATAACCTGCGGATAATCACTTGATTTAACCGCAATGCAGTTTGGAAAAGTATTTATTTTTACTTTATATACATTTGCACTTGCACCTTTACCTATTATGGATATATCAAGTACCTTGCAGTTTAATTCCTTTTCAACTAAATCAGTAATTGCTTTTTCATAATGTTTTTTCTGTTTTCCTTTATGTTATTTATAAAAATAATATCATAAGAAATATTTATTTTCAATTACAAAATTAAAAGCAGAGAAGATTTATCTTCTCTGCCGTTTTTGGAGCTGATAGTCGGATTCGAACCGACGACCTGTTCATTACGAGTGAACTGCTCTACCTACTGAGCCATATCAGCAATATGCACTTTGTTAAATTGCACTAAAAATTATACAATAAAATTCTCACAAGGTCAAGAGTTTGTTTTGTTTTTCATTAAAACACAGACTGCAGACTGCTTGTTTTGTTTTACTGAATATTTTTTGGTAAATTTATTCTTAATATTGAATGATAAATTCTTGATTTAGACATTTTCAAGTTGTATAATTAGAGAAATTATTACAAAAGGAAAATGTCTATGAAAATCACAGAAATATTAACAGACAAACTATCGTTGTCATTTGAGGTGTTTCCTCCAAAAACAGATACTGCTTTTGAAAATGTGCGTGCTGCGACTGAAGAAATTGCAAAGTTGCATCCGTCTTTTATGAGTGTAACATACGGTGCAGGCGGCGGCACAAGCAAATATACTTTGGATATTGCTAAACAAATAAATGATAAATATTCGGTGCCGTCGTTGGCTCACTTGACTTGCGTTTCATCTACTAAACAGACAGTTAGAGAGCGTATAGCAGATATCAAAGAAGCAGGCGTACAAAATGTAATGGCACTTCGAGGCGATATTCCTGCCGAACTTCAAAACTCAAACCGTGAAAAATGGGACTATCATCATGCCGTAGAACTTGTCAGGGAATTGAGAGAAGCGGGAGACGATTTGTGTATCGGCGGTGCGTGTTATCCTGAAATTCATCCCGAAAGTGAAAATCAAAAAGAAGACATTAAGTATTTAAAAGAAAAGGTTGACGCAGGGTGCGACTTCCTTACAACACAGATGTTTTTTGACAACAATTTACTTTATAATTTTCTTTATAAAATCCGTGAAGCAGGAATTACGGTTCCTGTAATTCCTGGTATAATGCCTATTACAAATGCAAATCAAGTTGCCCGTGCAATTAAACTTTCCGGCTCATTTATGCCACAAAGATTTAAGAGTCTTGTGGATAAATTCGGCTCAAATCCGTTGGCAATGAAACAGGCAGGAATTGCGTATGCGACTGACCAAATAATAGATTTATATGCAAACGGAATAACAAATGTTCATGTGTATTCTATGAACAAGCCCGATGTTGCAAGAAAAATTCAAGAAAATTTGAGCGATATTTTGGGAGTATATTAAAAAAATGAATTCTGTCGTTTTAACAAAAATATATGAAGAACCTTCCTACTGCGAAAAAGAAATATTGCGTTACTCAGGTTGCAAAGAAGCAGATGAAAAAGTAATATCTTTAGTTAATGAGTGCATCAACGAAGTGAAAGGCAAACTTACTTATAAAGTTTGTTATCGTGAATTTCCCGTGAAAATTGGCAATGGTTTTTGTGATTTTGAGTTTTTTTGTGCACATTCTGAAAACTTGTCAAAAAATCTCAACGGTTGCAGTAAGACCGTAGTTTTTGCAGCGACAGTCGGTGTAGGAATAGACCGTCTTATTGCGAAATACAGCAGACTTTCTCCGTCAAAAGCGTTAATGTTTCAGGCAATAGGTGCAGAAAGAATAGAGGCACTTTGCGATACCTTTTGTTCAGATATCGAAAAAGAGTACGGTGTTTTACTAAAGCCCCGATTCAGTCCCGGTTACGGAGATTTATCTATTGATGTTCAAAAAAATATTTTTTCACTTCTTGACCCTGAAAGGCGAATAGGACTTACGCTGAACGACAGTTTGCTGATGTCTCCGTCAAAATCTGTAACGGCGTTTGCCGGAATAGGAAATAATGTTGAAAATGTTGTAAACAAATGTACTGAATGTAATAAAACTGATTGTGAATTCAGAGGTGTCAAATGAATTTTAAAGAATATTTAAAAAACAATATCGTTTATCTTGACGGCGGTATGGGTACATTGCTTCAAGAAAAAGGTTTAAGGGCAGGAGAGTATCCTGAAAGATGGAATTTATCGCATCCTGAAATAATAACGGATATTCACAGAGCGTATTTTGACTCGGGAAGCAATGTTGTTTGTACAAATACATTTGGTGCAAATACTCTGAAATTCAGTGAAGATGAACTTGAAGAAATAATCAAATCGGCAATTCAAAATGCTGAAAATGCAAAAAAATCGTCTGTTTCAAATGCTGAAAAATTTATCGCACTTGACATTGGTCCGTCGGGAAAACTTTTAAAACCGCTCGGAGATTTTGATTTTGAAGATGCAGTAAAATTGTTTTCAACAACTGTAAAATTGGGTGCTGAATACGGTGCTGACCTTGTCATTATTGAAACTATGAATGACAGTTATGAAACGAAAGCGGCTCTTCTTGCAGTAAAGGAAAACTGCGACCTTTCCGTAATTGTTTCAAATGCATACACCGAAGACGGTAAACTGATGACAGGTGCAACCCCGTCTGCTATGGTTGCACTTCTTGAGGGTATGGGTGCCGATGTTATAGGAGCAAATTGTTCTCTCGGTCCGAAACAACTGCACGGAGTTGTTGAAGAATTGCTTGAAAAAGCGTCTGTACCAGTTGTGCTGAAGCCAAATGCGGGTCTTCCTAAATCGGTTGACGGAAAAACGATTTTTGATGTTACTGCCGATGAGTTTTCCGAAGAAGTTGCCGTACTTGTAAAAAAAGGCGTTCGTGTTATTGGCGGTTGTTGCGGTACAACTCCAAAATATATTGAATCTCTTTTTGAAAAGACAAAAGATTTTAAACCCGTTGATGTTAAACCGAAAAACATTACTGTTGTTTCATCTTATGCAAATGCAGTAGAGTTTGGAGAAAAACCGATTTTAATAGGCGAGCGTATCAATCCGACAGGTAAAAAGCGTTTTAAACAGGCACTTGTTGAAAATGATATTGATTATATTTTATCCGAAGGCGTAAAACAACAGGAAAAGGGTGTTCATATACTTGATGTTAATGTAGGTTTGCCTGATATTGACGAGGTGCAAATGCTAAAAGAAACTGTTTGTGAACTTCAGGCAGTTACGGATTTACCACTTCAAATTGATACATCGAACACCGCTGCTATGGAAACGGCTTTGCGAAGATATAACGGAAAAGCAATGATAAACTCCGTGAACGGCAAGAAAGAAAGTATGGAGTCGGTTTTTCCTCTTGTTAAAAAATACGGCGGACTTGTTGTTGCACTCACTCTTGATGAAAACGGAATTCCTGATACGGCTGAAGAGAGAGTTGAGATTGCAAAAAAAATATTAAAAACGGCTGACAAATACGGTGTTGAGAAAAAAGATATAATTTTCGATACGCTTGCAATGACAATCAGTGCTGATAATAAGGCAGCGGTTGCTACTGTTTCCTCTCTTAAAACAATTAAAAATGAACTCGGATGTCACACATCTTTAGGCGTTTCAAATGTTTCTTTCGGTCTGCCAAACAGAGATGCCGTGAACAGCACATTTTTTGCAATCGCTTTGGAAAACGGACTTTCTGCTGCAATAATGAATCCGTATTCTGCTGATATGATGAAAACTTACTACACATATAATGCTTTGAAAGGCTTTGACGAAAACTGTTCAGAATATATTGAAAATGCAAGTTCTTTTGTTTCAAATGTTATTTCATCTGTTGTTGTCGAAAATAAAGGTAACGAAAACTTTTCGTCTGAACTTCAGTACGCAATAGTCAAAGGACTTAAAGAAAAAGCATCGGAAATAACAAAAACACTTCTTTCATCAATACCTGCACTTCAAATTGTAAATGAAGAAATTATACCAGCACTTAATATTGTAGGTGACGGATTTGAACATAAAACAGTTTATCTTCCACAACTTTTAATGAGTGCCGAAGCCGCAAAAGGTGCGTTTGAAGTAATAAAGGCGTATATGTCAGGAAAAGAAAAAACTGCCGATAAAGGTACATTTGTAATTGCTACCGTGTATGGAGATATTCACGACATCGGCAAAAATATAGTGAAACTTTTGCTTGAAAATTACGGTTTCAATGTTGTTGATTTGGGAAGAGATGTACCGCCCGAAACGATTGTTGAAAAAGTTTTGGAACTTCACGCTTATTTAGTCGGTTTGAGTGCATTGATGACAACTACCGTGCCATCAATGGAGGAAACTATTAAACAACTTCGTGAAAAAGCACCGTGGTGTAAAATAGTTGTGGGCGGTGCAGTTCTTACTCAGGAATATGCTGATAAAATAGGTGCAGATAAGTATGCAAAAGACGCTATGGCTACTGTTCGATACGCTGAAAAAACAATAAATGAATTGAATGGCGATTAGTGGATTTACTTACTCAACAAAATACTAAAATATAAAAAAACACTGTGTTACAATGTTTGACTGTTGCACAGTGGTTTTTTGTATGCTTTTGTATATAGTCCTAAAATAGTCACTTAGTTTTTAAGTTAATTGACTTTAATTTTAAACGATATATAATATAGTTAGTAAAAGAAAAGGAGTGTAAGCAATGACACCGGCATTAATAATATTTGTAATAATAGCGTTACCGCTTGGACTAATAACAGGATTGTTAAGATAAAGGAGATTAAGCAAATGGAAGAAGAAAGCAAAGTATTAAAGATATTAAAAGCAATAGGCAAGGGTATCATTACAGTAATAGTTGGAATTTTTAGTTGTTTTATTGGTTTTTTTGCTCCTGAATTGTTCAGTAAGAAATAAGTTTTAATAAGTTTTGAACCATATTATTATAAAATGCAAAATAATTTGTGAAAATATTGTATATTATATTTATAGTGTTAAAAATTTAGAATATAGAGTAATATGGGAAAAGAAATTTAAGTGATACTGTTTGCTATGGATAACTCAGAATTAAAAAACGAATTAATAAAACGTTTGAAAAAATTTTCAGATGATGAAGAATTTGTATTGGGTGTAACAGTATTTGCCGATCATCCTGATGATATGAAAACAATTATTGATTATATAGACGCCGATGTTGAAGTTAATTATGAACAGTTGATACTTTTATCATTGGATTTGGATAATAAGCGTAAAGAACAAGAAGTTTAATTTACTAAACAGTTTTTGGAGATAAATAAGGACTTGAATACATTGAAAGAATATGAAAAATTTTTTTATGGTGTAGAGCCTTATGCCGAAAATGAAAAAACCGATGAAATACACACAGAAGAAGCATTCAATAGGTCATTAGCAACAATGTTAAAAGATATAAAAGAATGGACTGAATAAATATGGATTCAAAATCACAGAATTTTAAAGAATTTATTTATCGCATAGATACATTTGACGATACTGTATCGCCTAATGATTGGCTTTTATATTTCAAAGTTGACGAAATAATGTATTCTGACAAAACTGAAAACGAAAAACAAAAGGCAATTGAAGAATTGGAACAAAAATACAAGCGTAAAATTATTATAAAATAATTTGCTACTATGTGCTTTAATAAATGCAAAAGAATTTGTGAAAATATGAACAGTATACATACACAGTTGAAAATTTGGGATTGAGTTGTTAATAAACAAAAAGTTGGTAAATAAAATGGATAAAATAATTAAACAAAATCTTGAAAAAAAGTTAAGGAACATATTTGACGACGACGAGTTTGTTACTTGTGTTTTTGCTCATTTAAAAAGCGACTATGTAAGGAAAAAATTTATTAAGTATATCGAACACAATCCACAGGTAACATCTGAAGAATTAACACTAATGTCTATATCTGTATTTAGAGATGAGTTGTAAAAAATTATTACCAATGTTGTTAAAAATGCCGTTGTTATTGAAAAAATGTGATAATAGAAATATCTATTTCAATAGTTAGGATGGTGATTAAATGATAAAAGAGTTTTCATTTGATGAGTTGCCTTTGAATGGAATTGAAGTGGATGAGTATTGTTATTTGTTCTTGGAAAAATACGGTTTAGAATCGGATATTTTTAGAATTATAGATACGGAATATTATAAAGTAAAAAGCGTTGACGGTACACAGGTTAGTTTTTGGAATGAGTTGAGAAAAAAACTTTGTAAAGCCGGTTTTGAAAATGAAGTAATGGAACAAGATGAAATATTTATAAAAAAGATAAAAAAAGAACTTGAACAGATAAACATAAGAACCGGAAAGACAATGAGAGAAATGCGAAAGGACTATATTCCAATGTCAAAGCGTTGGGAAAAAGATTAACAATCGAAACATATAAAAAGTACAAGGAGAAATAATATGATGGAACAGCCTATTTGGTGGGAATATGCAATATTTGATGAAAACGGTTTTATCTCAGGAATCAAAAAAAATGCACCTGAAAATGTAAAAGAAGCATATCAGGAATATTTGAAAATAATTAAAAATGGAATAAAATTGTAAAAGCACTTTGAAAAATCAAGGTGCTTTTTTGTTGCCTGAAAGAAAGGAGTACGCAATGGCAAATAACGATATGGAAGTGATTGAGTACAAGATATTGAAATATCTGTACGAATGCTTAAAATCGGGGCACAGGGCTGTTTTGGAAGAGATTGCGTGGCATTGCAAACTGTTTGAAATCACAAGGGAATATTGGCTTGTGATAATGCAGGACCTTA
>UQEU01000007.1 GCA_900540085.1 uncultured Eubacteriales bacterium | reverse complement strand
CGCCCCTTTAGGGGTTGTGTCCGTAAAAAGCCCTTCTAGGGCTTACTCAAGCCTCCGGCTTAGCCGGAGGTCTTGACTATAAACATAAGTTGTTATTTTTTTATTTTTGAAAGTTGTTGTGCTACCCAGACTTTTGCGCTTTGAGGAACTCTGTCGCCCGCCATATCAAAAACTCTTGAAACCGTAAAGTTTTTGACCATATTCATCATACCTTTTGAAATGTTCATACCCATTTCAGATGAAATTTTATCAACCATTTCCAAGATGAATTTTTCGCCTTCGGGATTTTTCATAATATCGCCGATTTTGTCCTCAAGATTGAAGTAGCCTTCTTTGAACTCAACTTTTTTATCTGTTTCAAGGTCATCAAACCAGTTTTTACCTTCGTTTTTAGCCTTTACCAAAACATAACTTTCATTAGGTATGTCAGTCAAATTAAATCTTGCAGAGTCTTGCTCCGTTTCTGTTTTAACTATAACTGTGTTCTCGCCTTTTTTAAGTTTGATATTTTTAAATACAAAGATTTTATCTGCTTTAATTGTCTCTGTTTCAACGCCGTTTACGAAGAGTGTTACTTCATTTTGATTTGAATAAACTTTTATATCAATATTTTCACTTGTTCTGTCAACATACCTTTTTGAGCAAATATGCACAAAAGGCTCGTCGCACCAGTATGCTTTGTAGATATAGAAACTGTCTTTTTTAGTCTTTCTGTCGTATGTTACAAGACCTTTGTTGTTTCTGCCTTTTACACCGCCTTCATCACGCATATCGGAAGCAAAGTCAAACATATTCCAAACATGAGTGCTCCACAAGTACGGTCTTGTTGAAAATGTTTCAAGCATTTTTTCGTGGTAATATGCTTGATATTCTTCGGAATAGTCCTGCATTTTAGGCTCATCATTGTGATACTTTAATATGCCTTCACAACCGTATTCCGAAACTCCGAGACAGACATCGGGATTGATTTTATGGAAATTGTCAAGCCAAGGACCGTTATCGTCAACATTGCCCATATACCAGCCAAAATAGTGATTGTATGAAACTATGTCGGTTATTTTGTTCATTTCACTTTCAGGTTCAACCATACTCAAGTTTGCCATAGTCGTAAGTCTTGTTTTGTCGAGTTCGTGGCACAAATCATTAAGTTTTTCCAAGTTGTCATATAATTCGTGGCACTCTCCGCCGATTGTTATTTCATTTGCAATTCCCCAACAAACAATAGACGGTCTGTTATAGTTTTGCAAAACAAGTTCTTTCATTTGATGAATTGTGTTTTTCATTGCACCTGAAGTTTTTGAAAAAACAGATATGAAAGGAATTTCTGCCCAAACTACCATACCTTTTTCATCGCAAAGGTCGTAGAAAACAGGGGAGTGCTGATAGTGTGCAAGTCTTATTGTGTTTGCACCTACTTCACAAATTAAATTCATATCTTCTTCATGTTCTTTTCTCGTGATTGCCCAACCCATATCTTCTCTGTCCTGATGTCTTGATACACCGTGAAGAGGGTAACTTTTGCCGTTGAGGAAAAATCCTTTGTCGGAGTCAATTTTAAATGTTCTTATACCGAAATGGTCAACTGTCATATCGCAAACATCGCCGTCGTGTATAAGTTTTGCCGAAAACTCATATAAAAACGGGTCTTTTCTGCCGTTCCATAGATGAGGTGTGTCAAAGTGAATTTGAGCAGTTGCTTTATTTCCTACTATATTTGTTTCAAATGATTTTGAGTCAACAGTAAATTTAACAGTGTCATTTTCGCCTGCATTTTTTGTGTATGCGCAAAGTTCAACATCGGCACTGCCGTCGTTGTTTACAACAGGAGTAGCTGTAATAGCCGTTGTTCCGTAGTAATCAAGGTCAAAGTGACGAATACTCGTAACAATGATATTTACATCTCTGTAAATACCGCCGAAAAATGTAAAGTCGGCAGTTTGAGGATAAATGTTTTTGTTGTCAGAGTTATCAACTTTTACGGCAAGTTTAATTTTTTTTCTTTTGATATACGGAGTTAAGTTAGCACGAAATGTTGAATATCCGCCCTCGTGGCGTTTTATTAAATCGCCGTTTGCGTATATTTCACAAACTGAGTTCGCACCTAAAAATTCTATATATGCTACATCGGTGGGCGATAAATCAAGTGAAATTTCTTTGCAGTACCAACAGGTATCTCTGTAAAAATCCGAGCCGCCGTCTTGACCGTCTAAATTGTTCCAAGTGTGCGGTAAATTGACATTTTGCCAATCTGATTTTGGCTTTTTAGGAACTTTTCCGTTTTTCATAGGACCTTTGTGGAACATCCAATTATCATTGATATTTAGAATTTTACGCATTTTATTTTACCTCGTTGTTAGATTTGTCAAAATTATAAAGTGTCAGCATTGAAATAAAGCATATTAAACAACCGATGAATGGTAAAGCACCGGTCATTGTGTAAACTTTTTCTGAAACTCCGACAGCCTGTATTTCATTTGTTGAAACATAGCCTGTGAATTTAAGAGCGAGTGCAATCACTGCCTGACCTATACCTTGAGCAAGTTTTCTGAAAAGAGAGTAGGTAGCATAAATTGAACCTTCTTCTCTTCTGCCTGTTTTTTCTTCCTGAAAATCAATACAGTCGGCAACCATTGCCCAAGTAAGAATATTATATAACCCAACTGCAAACATGGCAAGTGCCAAAACACCCAACCAAATAAAAGGATTTTTGATTTTTACAAATGTCATTATTGCAGTTGCGATAATCGAAAGGATGAAAGGATAAGTGCAGAGTTGCTTTTTCGTAAATCTTTTTACAAGCGGTTTCATTAGAATTATGGCAAAAAGCATTGGAACCATAGCAATAACAGTACCGATAGATGTTAATTTTGCGTTTTTGAAATACAACATAAATATATAAGGCATTGTACTTGTAGCAGTCATAATGAATGCAAGCATTGAAACGGATGATATAGTTACGGCAAGCATCGGTTTGTTTTTTAAAAATGCCTTTAATGTTGCCAAGTAGTTGAACTTCTGCTTTTGTTTTACTTGCGGTTTAACTCTTTCGGTTACAAGCTTTCTCATGAAATAGAAAGCAATAAATCCTATAACACCCATTACAGCAACGATGTACATGAAGATGTTGCCTTTTGGATTGTTGTTTTCGTCAAAAATTATAAGAGGAAGGAAAATCATTACAGGAAGTTGAGCAAGCATTGCGCCTATGCTTCTTGCATTTGAAAGTTCCGCTCTTTCAATAGGGTCTTTTGTTATAACGCTTTGAAGTGAACCGTACGGAACATTGACGCTTGTGTATGCTACGGACCAAACCATATACGAACCTAAACACAAAGCGCATTTTACCCAAAGCGGTGTGTTCGGGATATAGATGAACATAATTATACTGCATATAAGAAGAGGAAGGCTTGCCCATTTTATCCACGGTTTAAATTTACTGTTTCCTTTTGGATGACTTGAGTCACAAATTCCTCCGATAATCGGGTCATTGATTGCGTCCCAAACTTTTGCGACGATTATGAGAATACTGTAAATCTCGGGCGGTATTCCGAGACAGGTTACGAAGAACAGCATCATATAACTGTTGATAAAAACAAAACTCATATTGCAACCGAAATCGCCCAAAGCATATCCTAACTTGTCACGAAAGCCAAACGGTCTTTGAGTTGTTTCAATGCTTTTGCTTGAATTTTCATTTGCCATTGTCAATTCCCCCAATAATATTATATTCTTTATTACTATTATACATAAAAATGCACCATTTTCAATAAAAATATGTGCAAAATATAAAAGTGTTAAGATATTTTTAGTTTTTTATAATTTTTTACAAAAATATATTTATTAAAAAAAATTCCTTTTTCATCATTTATTTTTCAATTAGAATTATTCGCTTTAAATTTGTATTTATGTAAAATTTTTTTGTTTTAAAATATGGAGTTTGTATTGTTTTTTTTATGCTTTTGTGATAACATATTTTTTGAAATAGTGTTTAAATTTTTTAATTGGGGGCTTTAATGTGAGTAATTCAAAAACTAAAATATCAAAGAGAGTATGGTCTGCTTTAATCATATTCGGTTTGTTCGGTCAACTTGCATGGGTTGTTGAAAATATGTATTTTAATGTGTTTTTGTATAACACGATTTCCGACGACCCAAAATATATTGCAGATATGGTTGCCGCAAGTGCAGTGACTGCAACTTTGACAACTCTTTTGATGGGTGCTTTTTCCGATAAAATAGGAAAAAGAAAACATTTTATTGTTTACGGGTATATAATTTGGGGTGTAGTTACGGCTTCTTTTGCTTTTATTTCAACATCTCAGACGGAAAAGATTTTTCATACTGCAAATGCCGTTTCTGCAACTGCTATAATAGTAATAATTATGGACTGCATAATGACATTTTTCGGCTCAACTGCAAACGATGCAGCTTTCAATGCTTGGGTTACGGATGTTACAAGCGTCAGCAACAGAGGAAAGACTGAAACCGTATTGTCGATAATGCCGTTGCTTGCAATGCTCATCATTTTCGGCGGTCTTGACGGATTAACTCAACAGGGAAATTGGAAAGTTTTTTATCTCATTATAGGCGGTCTTGTAATTGTAGGAGGTATTGTCGGTCTGTTTTTGATTAAAGACGACGAAAATTTAAAGCCGTCAAATCAAAACTATTTAAAAAATATTGTTTACGGTTTTAAAATTTCCACCGTAAAGAAAAATAAAGACTTGTACATATCTCTCACTGCTTTATGTGTTCTTTCAATAGCGTATCAGGTGTTTATGCCGTATCTTATCATATATATTCAAAGATACTTGGGAATAGATAACTATGCTTTGATTTTGGGTGTAGTTCTTATTGTTTCGAGTGTTGTAAGTGTCCTTTTCGGAAAACTTATAGATAAGTATGGAAAACAAAAGTTTTTAATTCCTTCTTTGGTTGTTCTTGTGGCAGGTTTTGTGTCAGTTTATTTTTCAAGGAATGCTTGGCTTCTTGCCGTTACCGGTACCATTATGCTTGGCACAAATTTAATCATCACTTCAGCCGTTAACGGAATAATAAGAGATGAAACACCTCGTGATAAAGTCGGTCATTTTCAGGGAATTAAAATGATTTTTGCAGTTTTAATACCTATGGTTACAGGCCCTTATATCGGAGCTTATGTTATTAAAGACAGCAATCAGACATATATCGACTTGGGTGTTACAAAGCAAGTTCCGACGCCTAATATTTTTATTGCAGCCGCAATAGTCAGTGTGTTTGCAATAATTCCAATAATTTTTATGGTGAAAAAACATAAAAACAATTCAAAATAATAATTAAAATAAAAAAGCACGCTTTTGGCAGAAAAACAACAGTCTGTTTTCTGTATCATTTGCGTGCTTTTCTTTTTAAAACTGCTTTTTCAATCATTTTACAAAGCGAAAATCCTGCAATAAATCCCAAATAGTTCAGTATAATATCGTCAATATCAACATCACCGCATTTAAATATGAATTGATATATTTCTATCATTAAAGGTATCGCAAGACCTGTTAAAAGTTGATATACGGATTTTTTGTTTTTTAGATAAAACGGAATTAAAAATCCGAGAGGAATGAAAAATAAAATATTACCTAAAAGTATATATGTTTGCCCCATTCCGACATTGAAGTTGTTAAAAACATAGTCGAGCATTTCATTTATTCTGAAAAATGGTTTTGTGTTTACAGAAAAATAGTCAAAATTTATCGGATTTCGTATAAAAACTTTTATAAATATAAAAACGAATATGGGCGTAACACTTATACAGAGTGTTTTGTAGAATTCGTCGTATCCTCTTATTTCCTTTTTTAAATATACGGCAACGACAGTCATCATACAGGAAAAAACGCCTGCCAAAAAGTACATTGAGTGTATGGTTTCGTACATAAAATTCGAACCGTAAAGTTTAAAAGTATATGTGTCGGTAATTATTATGATTGTAGTCAGAATAATACAGTATGGAAGTGTTTTTGAAATGAACGAACAGTCTTTTTCGCTTAAAAGTAAAAGCATTGTCGATAAAGAACAGAGAACAATCGGAATAAGAAGTTTTAAAAACATTATCACTGTATCATTATTGTAAGAAGAAAAAAATCCGCCCAACTTATCTGAATGACATATAAAAATAAAGGAAAATACAGTTGAAAAAGTGAAAAATACTTTGTAGAATAAATCTTTTTTTGCTTTTTTCATAGTACCTCCTTTGTATTTTTTATTTCACTGTTTGTTTGTATGATTGACTAAATAAATTATATATATTATAATCTATATTATATATAAGTTTTCTTAATAAACTATTAATTTTTGTTCAGAAGGTAAAAATTTAAAATGTACAAAAAGTTTTTTAAAAGATTTTTAGATGTTTTTATTGCATCGGTTATGATTGTATTATTATCTCCCGTTTTTATCGCAGTATCTGTCGCAATTAAACTTGAATCAAACGGCCCTGTTTTTTTTCTTCAGGAAAGACTCGGCAAAAACGCAAAAGTTTTTAAAATATATAAGTTTCGTTCAATGTGTGTCGGAGCGGAAAGTATGGGAAGCGGCGTTTACAGCGGCTCAGATGACTCAAGAGTTACAAAAGTCGGAAAGTTTATAAGAGCAACAAGTATTGATGAATTGCCTCAACTTTTAAATATAATAAAAGGCGATATGAGTTTTGTAGGTCCGAGACCTCCTCTTACATATCATCCTTGGAGTCTGGAAAAGTATTCCGATTTCCAAAGAAGAATGTTTGAAGTTCGACCGGGAATAACGGGTTGGGCGCAAATACACGGAAGAAAAGCAGTCGAGTGGAATGAAAGAATTAAAATGAATGTTTACTATGTAGATAATTATTCATTCTTTCTTGATTTGAAAATAGTTTTTATAACTTTTTTTAAAGTATTAAAAAATTCCGACAATGAAAATATCGGAGTAACGGTTACAGATTTTGAAAATGAAAAAGAAAGCAGTTTGAAATAATGCCTTTAACCTTAATGTATATTACAAACAATCCGTTTGTTGCAAAAGTCGCTCAAAAAAGCGGAGTTGACAGAATTTTTGCAGATATGGAATATATCGGAAAAGAAAAGCGTCAGCACAATATGGATACCGTAAAAAATCATCATACTGTTGAAGATGTGAAAAATTTAAGAAAAGTCATAGCAGACAGTGAACTCTTGGTAAGAGTAAATCCTTTGCACGATAACAGTAAAAATGAAATAGATTCCGTTATATCCGCAGGAGCGGACAGGATAATGCTTCCTATGTGGAAAAGCGTTGAAGAAGTAGATGAGTTTTTTAAAATCGTTGACAACAGAGTTAAAACGACTTTGCTTTTAGAAAATGTTGAGGCCGCTCAATGTGTTGAAAAACTTGCTTCTTTTACAAACGATTTTGAGGTTCATATCGGTCTTAATGATTTGCATATCAGTCTAAATCAAAAGTTTTTGTTTGAACCGCTTGCTGACGGAACGGTTGAAAAATTGTCAAAAAGTTTAAATAAAAACGGCATTCGTTTCGGAATAGGCGGTTTCGGAAGAATAGGCGAGGGCATTTTGCCTGCCGAGTTGATAGTCAGTGAAAATTATCGACTCGGCTCTCAAGTTTCAATTCTTTCAAGAAGTTTTTGTGATTTTAACAAAGTAACGGATTTTGAAAATTTTGAAAGCGATTTTTATGACGGGGTTGCCAAACTTCGTGATTATGAAAAGTATATTTGTGTGCAGAATTCAGATTTCTTTGAAAATAACAGAAAAGAATTGCGCAATAAAGTTGAAAAGATAGTTAGTGGTATAAAATGAAATTATTGTTGACAGGTTTTGCAGGATTTACAGAAAATCAAAGAGAAAAACTTGAAAATCTCGGATTTGATATTGAGTTTTTAAAAGATGAAAGACAAGCATCCAATTATGATGTCAGTGATGTTGATTGCTTGGTTTGCAACAATTTGTTTTCGTATAAAAATATAGAAGAGTTTAAAAAACTCAAGTTTGTCCAAATTATCAGCGCAGGAACTGACAGAATTGATACAAAAGTTTTGGCTGAAAAGGGAATAGTTTTGAAAAATGCACGAGGTGTTTACAGTAAACCGATTGCCGAACATATTATGATGTGTGTGTTGTGTTTTTATAAAAACTATCATTTTTATTATGAAAATCAAAAAAAAGCAATTTGGCAAAAGCAAAGAACAGTTTTTGAACTCGCAGGAAAAAATGTTTTGATATTCGGTACGGGAAGTATTGCCTGTGAAACGGCAAAAAAGTTTTCTGCTTTTGATTGTAAAGTTTTCGGCGTAAATACAAGCGGTAATAAAGTGCAGTATTTTGACGATGTTTTTAAAAACGATGATTTTGAAAGTGTTTTAAAAAATTCCGATATTATAGTTTCAACATTGCCGTTGAGTGAAGACACAAAGCACTTTTTTAATAAGGATTTTTTTGATAAAGTAAAAAAAGAAAGCCTATTTGTAAATGTTTCAAGAGGTTCGGTTGTAGATGAAAATTCTCTTTTGTATGCACTTGATGAAAACTTGATTGCAGGTGCAGTGTTGGATGTTTTTGAAAACGAGCCTTTGTCCGAAACAAGTGAACTTTGGAAAAATAAAAAAGTTATCGTCACTCCTCATAATTCTTTTGTAGGGGAAAATAACAACAGCAGATTGTTTGCTTTGGCGTATGAAAATTTAAAGAGTTTTTTAGAAGAGGTTTAAATTAAATGAAGGTTTTGTTTGTAGCAACCGTCAGAAGTCATATTGGACAATTTCATATTCCTACAATAAAATCACTCAAAGAAAGGGGCGTTGAAGTTCACGCCGCCTTTAAGGATAATTCCGCTCAAAAACCCGGACTTGACTTGTCATGTATTGACAAAGTGTTTGAAATACCTTTTGACAGAAGCCCGTTCAGTTTGAAAAACGCAGAGGCATACAGACAATTAAAAAAGGTTATTGAAGAAAATAATTATGACGCAATACATTGCAATACTCCTGTCGGAAGTGTTTTGAGCAGATTGATTGCAAGGAATACAGATGTAAAAGTCATTTATACGGCACACGGCTTTCATTTTTATAAAGGTTGTCCTGTAATTAACAGAATAGTATTTTATCCGATTGAAAAGTATCTTTCAAAATATACAGATGTACTTATTACAATTAATGAAGAAGATTTTTCTTTGGCAAAAAGTAAGTTTAAAATGAAAAAAGCATTTCTTGTAAACGGTGTAGGCGTAGATATGAATAAGTTTCATAAAGCCGACAATGAAGAAAAAAAACTGTTGAGAAAGCAGTATGATATTTCAAAAGATGATTTTGTTCTCATTTATCCTGCGAATTTAACAAAAGGCAAAAATCACGAGATGCTTTTTCAAACTCTTAAAATTATTTTGAAAACCGATAAAAATGTAAAGTTGCTTTTACCTGGAGAAACAGAACTTTTGGAAGATTTTAAAAAACGAGTTAAAGAACTTGAAATTGAAAAAAATGTTTTGTTTATGGGTTATCGCAGAGATATTGAAAAACTTGACGCTTTAAGTGATGTTTCCGTATCTTCAAGTAAAAGAGAGGGTTTGCCTGTAAATATTATAGAGGCTATGGCGTGTGCCAATCCCGTTGTAGCAACAAATGTCAGAGGTAACAGAGATTTAGTTGAAAACGATGTCAACGGTTGTTTGGTCAGCGTAGATGACTGTGAAAGTATGGCAAAGTGTATATTAAAGATTAAAAACAACACAGATATTTATGAGAAATATTCGCAAAACAGTTTGAAAAAATCTGAAAAGTATTCAAATGAAAATGTTGTAAGTCAAATTTTGGATGTGTATTCGTATTTAAGAATTTTGTGAGGCAGATATGAGAATTTTGCATATGATACCCGATATAGGTATATCAAACGGTGTTATGAGCGTGATTTTAAACTATTTCAAAGCTATGCCAAAGGGCGTTTATTTTGATGTTGTTTATTTTCAGGAAACACAAAAGGACAGAAAAGAAGATATTGAAAATTTAGGAGGCAGGGTGTTTAAAATCAGTCCGCCGTCTGTTAAAAGCATATTTTCATCAGAAATTAAAGATTTGTTTTTAAATCATAAAGACGAATGGACGGCAGTACATATCCATGCTCCTCATTTTGCCGTTTTTATCGCTCCTTATGCTAAAAAATGCGGTATTGATAAGATAGTTTGTCATTGCCACTCAACTTGGTATTCTTTGTCGCCTAAAAACGAGTTCAGAAATAAAATGCTTGCACTTCCTATAAATAAATTGTGTTCTCTGAAACTCGCCTGCGGAACTGAAGCAGGTTTGTTTTGGTATAAACACAAAAATAATTTTAAAGTTTTAAATAACGCTGTTGATTTTGAACATTTTAAATTCAGCGAAGACAAAAGAAACAAATTCAGAAAAGAAAACAATTTAACTGACAGTTTTGTTGTCTGTCATATAGGAAGAGTAAGTCCTCCGCAAAAAAATCATCCTTTTTTGCTTGAAGTTTTCAGTAAGATTAAAGAAAAAAAAGAAAATGCAAAACTATTGCTTGTCGGTGCAGAAAAAAACGACGAGTTGTTAAAACTTTGCAAAAGTTTGAAAATAGAAAACAGCGTGTTTTTCTTGGGGCAAAGAAAAGATACAGATCGCATTTTAAGTGCTTCCGATTTGTTTGTTTTTCCTTCATTTAAAGAGGGTTTGCCCGTTGCCGCAGTAGAAGCACAGGCGAGTTCTTTGCCTGTTTTAATGTCGGACACAATTACGGATGAAGTTAAAATTACAGACAATGTTTATTCTATGTCGCTTGATGAAAGTGCAGAAAAATGGGCAGAAAAGGCAATTGATATTGCAAACGCTCAAAGAAAAGACAGTGCCGTATTTTTTGAAAACAGTGCTTGGAATATTAAAAATCCAGCAAAATCATTGTATGAATATTATAAAACAGGTGTTTTCAAACCAACGCCCGATTTTCCTAAACGAATTCTTCTTGTTTTCGGTAAAATGAACAGAGGCGGGGCAGAAACTTTGGCGATGAATATTTTCAGAAATATTGACCGACAAAAAATAATGTTTGATTTTATGGTGCATACTCAAAATCATTGTGATTATGACGATGAAATCAAGGCTCTCGGTGGCAGAATTTACAGAATTGAGCAGTACAATGTTTTAAATCATTTTAAATATAAAAAAGATTGGGATACATTTTTAAAAAAACATTCTGAGTATGATATTGTACATGCTCATATGACGGGTTCTGCGTCAGTATTTTTGCCGATTGCAAAAAAATACGGATGCTATGTAATATCGCACAGTCATATAGCACAGTCGCAAAGAACATTCAGACAAAAAATAATAGATATTTACAGACTTCCGCTGAAAAGAATTTCTGACTATATGTTTGCCTGTTCGGAAAATTCAGGAAGATGGATGTTCGGCAAAAATGTTGATAACTTTGAAAACTATAAAGTCATTAAAAACGGTATTGACAGCAGCCAGTTTGTTTTTTCTCAAGATGACAGAGAAAATTTGAGAAAAACTCTTGGAATTGAAGATAAGTTTGTTGTATGTAATATTGCAAGATTTCATCAGCAGAAAAATCATACTTTTTTAATAGATATTTTCAGGGAAATACATTTGAAAAATCAAAACAGTGTTTTACTTCTTGCAGGCGATGGCGAATTAAAATATGAAATTGAGAAGAAAGTCGAAAAACTCGGTTTAAAAGACTGCGTAAAATTTTTAGGTGTCAGAAGTGATATTCCCCAAATTTTAAGTGCGTCAGATGTATTTTTAATGCCGTCAATATATGAGGGACTTCCTGTTTCACTGGTGGAAGCACAGGCGAATTCAATTCATATAGTGGCATCGGACACGATTTCTCAAGAGATAAAAATTACAGATTTAGTAGATATGTGTTCTTTGGAAAATGATGCAAAATATTGGGCTGAAACCGTTTTAAAATACAAAAACGGATATGAAAGAGTTGACAGAACGAAAGAAATATCAGAACATGGCTACGATATTAAGCAAACATCTTCATTTTTAGAAAATTTTTATTTGAATATTCAGTTATAATAAAAGGCGTATGAAAAAGAAAAAAGTTTTAATTGTTACAAACCCTTTAAATGTCGGCGGCTTTGATGTAGTCGCAACAAATTTACAATTCAATATGGACAGCGCTAAATTTGATTTTGTCTATTGCCTCAGAGGCAGTAAGGTGGGTATCCTTGAGCCTGAAGTGATAAAAAGCGGTGCAAAGGTTATTCATCAGCCGGAAAATACCTTGAATTATTTTAAGAGTTTTTTTTACCTTTTGAAGTTGATGAAAAAAGAACATATAGATATTGTTCATTCTCATTTAATGTTTTACAGTGGTATTGTCGTGACGGCAGGATTTTTTGCAGGAGTTAAAAAGCGTGTTGCACATTCACATATGACAGACCCTTGTATAGAAAACAGAAGCAGAGTAAAAAGAATTGTTGCAGGCATTTATTCGTTTTTTATGAAAATTCTTTTAAATGTATTTGCAACAGATAAAATAGCGTGTTCTCCGCAGGCAGGCGAGTATCTTTTCGGCAGAAAATCTTTTGAAAAAAACGGTACTATACTCAATAATGCTACATATCTTGACAGATTTTATTATGATGAACGCATCAGAAATAAAATCAGAGAAGATATGAATTTGGAAAATAAGTTTGTTGTAGGTCATATAGGCAGACTTAATTATGTTAAAAATCATAAGTTTTTGGTAAATGTTTTTTCCGAGATTGCCAAAATAAAACCTAACAGCGTTTTGCTTATTGTAGGCGACGGTGAAGAAAGAGAAAATATAGAAAATTTTTGCAGAAAACTCGGTGTTTTTGAAAATGTTATTTTTACGGGTATCAGAAAAGATGTTGAAAATTTGTTAAATGCGATGGATATTTTTGTTTTTCCGTCTTTACACGAGGGGTTGCCCATGACGCTTGTTGAAGCACAGGCAACAAAACTGCCTTGTCTTGTTGCAGATACAGTATCCGACTATGCAAAAATGAACTCAAATTTTGAATTTTTCAGTTTGGAAAAATCAGCAAAAGAGTGGGCACAAAAAGCGGTTGAATTATATGATGAAAATAAAAATCGCATTGAAATTAATAATGAAAAAGTCATTGAAAACTACGATATAAAAAATATCGCAAAGCAACTTGAAAAAATATACTTGAATTGAAAGGAGAAGATTTATGTTTGCGTTTGTAATCATCACGGCAATATTTTGTTTTCTTTATCTTATCCTTTCAAGAAAAAATGAATATATATCATTTATCTTTTTAGTTTTGGCTTTGGCATTTATGGCTTTTAATGTTGTACCAAACGAAACAGACGACCTTGCAAGATATTACAATACTTTGGACAGTCTTCGTTCGGGTGGCTGGGACTCGTTCGTTCAAATGGTTAAAAATAACGACTCGAACTGGAGGTCCTTGCCAATTTGCGGTTTGTATTTTTATTTTTGCAGTCTTTTCCCGCAAAATGAATTTATGCCTGCAATAACAATATTAATTACTTACGGAATTATGTACTTTGTTTTGTACAAAGCAGCACAAAAATACAATGTTTCAAAGTCATATCTTTTTATTTCAGCACTTTTTTTACTTTCAACATATTGGTACTACGATACTTGCAGCGGTGTCAGAAACGGACTTGCGTTTGCCATTATCATAGGTTGTGCGTACTATCAGTTTGTTGAGAAGAAAAACATATTCTTGTGTATAATAGGGTATTTGATTGCTTTTGGTCTTCATTCTGCCTCTGTTATTTTGATTTCACTGATAATTTTAACTGTAATTATGGGTAAAAACTCTGCAAAGTTTGTAAATTTGTTTTTGATTTTCGGTTTACTTATGGGCGGTGCTGTCATAAGTTATATTGCTGAAATTTCAGATAATGAATTTATAATGTTGCTCGCCGATAAAGCTTACAGAAATGTTGACAGAGAATTTGATTATCATACATATTATGCAGTAAATATCACTGTGTATATTGTAACGGCAGTTATAGTTTTATATTGTTCATACTATTTGAAAAAGTTAAAAGACGATAAGAATTTGGATGCATTTTTGCGTTTTGTGTCATTTTTGTTGTTCTTTATGCTTGGATGTATTTTCAGTCAGTTAATTTTCTTGAGAATTGCAAGATGGGTATTGCCTGTCATATCTTCTATTGTGTTTATGATAGGTATGCAGCTTCAAAAAGATGAACTTCCGCTTCTTGAAGATGTGGATTATAAACGGCATATATCTGAAGCACAAAGGCTCAGAGTATCAAATAAAGGCGTGTTTACTGCTTTTGTTTGTTGCTATACGGCAGTTCACTTTTGGTACCTGCTTTACGGAAGCAGTTTAAATATGGCTCATTTTGAGTTTTAAGGGGTTATAGTTGTGATAAGCGTAATTGTTCCTGTTTACAATATTGAAAAATACTTGAAAAAGTGTCTTGACAGTTTGGCTTTTCAGACTTGCAGTGATGTTGAGTTTATTCTCGTTGATGACGGCTCAACTGATAACTGTGGAAAAATATGCGATGATTATGCCGAAAAAGACAAAAGATTTAAGGTTATACATAAAAAAAACGGCGGACTTGTCAGTGCAAGAAAAGTGGGAATTAAAAATGCAAACGGCGAGTATATCGGCTTTGTTGACGGCGACGATTATATTGAAAAAGATATGTACTTTGAATTTGAAAAAATGATTAAAAAGTACAAACCCGATATATTGGTTTCGGAATTTTTCTTTTCCTATGAGGACAGAGAAGAGAAAAGCAGTCAAATTCCTGAAAAAGAGTTTTATTCAAAAAGTGAGTTTGAAAAATTATATGATAAAATTCTTTTTACGGGGAAGTACTACGAGTTCGGTATAAATCCGAATTGTTGGAGTAAAGTTTTCAAAAAAGAACTTCTTGAAAAAAATCTGTATTTGGTTGACGATTGTACAAGAATGGGAGAAGACGCCGCTTTTACTTATCCGTGTTTGCTTGACGCAAACAGCGTTTGTTATATATCTAAACCACTGTATCATTACAGGATAGCCGATGGCTCTATGACAAAAAGTTATGATAAAAATATGGTAAACATTGTCTATATTGCTTATGATTTGATAAAGAAAAAAGTTGAACAAGAAAATATAAATTTCGCATCACAACTTTCGTACTATTTACTGTATCTTTCAAATTTTGTTATCAGAAATGAAGCAATCTGTAAAAATAAAACAACCTATAAAGAAAAGAAAAAAGTATTTCAACTTGTGTTAAATAAAATAAAAAGCAGTCAATTTGAAGTTGATTACGGTGTTTTGCCGAAGCATACAAAACTGCTTTTATTATGTATAAAATCCAATTCTGTATTTTTGTTAAATCTATATTGTTCGTTGCTTAAAATTTTTATTTGAGGGAGAATTAATATGAATGATGAAAACAGTTTGAAAATAAGTATAATTATACCCGTGTACAATTCAGAAAAATACCTTAAAAAGTGTTTGGACAGTATTGTAAATCAAACATATAAAAATCTTGAAATCATCATTGTAAACGACGGCTCAACAGACGGCAGTGAAAAAATATGTAAGGAATATGAGTCGAATGATGACAGAGTTATATACTTGTATAAAGAAAACGGTGGCTTGCCTTCTGCAAGAAATATGGGATTGGAGCATGCAAGCGGAGATTATATAGGCTATGTTGATTCAGACGATTATTGCGAACTTGATATGTTTGAGTATTTAATAACAAAAGCAGTAGAAAATAATGCCGATGTTGCAAGATGCTCTTTCTTTTTTGAATATGAAAACAACGGTAAAACCGAAGAAGTAATTTATGAAAAAGAAAATGTTGTTGATAACAAAGATGAGCAAATAACAGATTTGTTATTAAACGGTCATTTGTCGGGCGTAGTTTGGAATAAAATTTACAAGTTCGATAAGGTCAAAAATATAAGATTTGACAGTAAATATAGTTGTAATGAAGATTTGGATTATAACTATAAAGTCTTTTCTTCAGGCGTTAAAGCCGTGTATTGCACTGAACCTAAATACAGATACTATATTCATAACGGCTCAATTACTATGTCAAAGTTTTCTGGCGGAGCTTTTGATGTGTTAAGATTAAAGAGAAAAATATTGCTTGATTTTACGGACAATGAAAATGTATATAGACAAGCCGTAAAAGGATATATAATATCTGCATTTGTAGTTTTAAGCGGTGTCATTACAAGAACTGACAATAAAACTGCATATAAGAAAATCAAACAATCAATTTTGCAATATAAAAAATATGTTTTGTTCGGAAAAGAATACAGTGTTTTTCAAAAGATAAAATTTATTTTATTGTGGTTTGCACCTTTTTTATATAGATATTTAATAATTAAAAAGAATAAGAGAGGTAATTAAAATGCACGCCTATTTAATTATGGCACATAATGAACAGGACTTATTATGTAAATTGCTTTGTGCATTGGACAATGAAAATAACTGTCTGTTTTTACATTTGGATAAAAAATTCAAGGCAGATATTGAAAAAATAAAAAGTTGTGTAAAAAAATCGAAACTTATATTTACAAAGCGTTTTAATATTAAATGGGGTTCGTTTGAAATGGTAAAATGCGAACTTGAAATGTTGAAAACAGCTTTAAATGAACAAAAGTTTGAGTATATTCATTTGTTGTCAGGTTGCGATATTCCTTTGAAATCACAAGAGAAAATATACGCATTTTTTGACCGATATTCAGGCAGAGAATTTGTGAGTGTAAGTGATAAACAACTCAACTTTTCTCAACTCTCGAGAGTGAAGTTTTATCATTTTTTTGCAGGAAGAAGAAATCTGTTTAACAGAATTTGCACAAAATCGGAGTCTCTTATACAAAACAAACTCGGTGTAAACCGTTTGAAAGACTTAGAAGTGTATCGTGGTGCTCAATGGTTTAGCATTACTTTTGAATTTGCCGAGTATATTGTTTCTGAAAAAGATTTTATATATAAACAATTTAAAAATACGCTTATTCCCGATGAGTTTTTCGTGCAGACACTTTTGATGAATTCAAAATTTAAAGACAATTTGTTTTATTTCGGCGAAAAAGAAAATATCGGCGATATGAGATATATAGATTGGAACAGAGGACACCCATATACTTTTAAGTCGGAAGACTATGACGAATTGACTTCTTCAAATTGTCTTTTTGCACGAAAGTTCAGCAATGAAGTTGACAGTGAAATAGTTGAAAAGTTATACGAAAGATTATTAAAATGAAAACATTGACTGTATTTACCTGTACATATAACAGAAAAAAACTTTTATCACGCCTTTTTGAAAGTTTAAAAAATCAAACTTCAAAAGATTTTGAATGGCTGATTGTTGACGACGGTTCAACAGACGGCACTGAAAGTCAAGTTAAATGTTGGCAAGAAAATTGCGATGATATAGATATTAAGTATTTCTATAAAACAAACGACGGTTTGCATACAGGCTATAATTTGGCAATTAAAAATGCAAACAGTGATATTTGCGTTTGTATTGACTCTGATGATTTTATGCCCGACGATGCCGTAGAAAAAATTGTTGACTTCTGGAATAAAAATAAAAGTAACGAAGTCGGCGGTTTTATCGGACTCAATTATAATGTCAATACAAAAACATTTAACACACCGAAGTTTGAAAATACAGACAGCGTCAGACCTATTGACTTGCTTTGCGAAAACAATTCTTTAAAAAGAGGCGACAGAAAGTTTGTTGTAAAAACAAGCCTTTATAAAGAAGTTTCTCCTATGCGAATTTTTAAAGGCGAAAAGTATTTTAACCCGCATTATATGATACTTCAAATCTCAAAAGAGTATAAGTTTTTGGTGTCGAACGATGTTTATTGCAATGTAGATTATCAAAAAGACGGAATGTCAGCAAATATTTGGAAGCAATATTATAACAGTCCTAAGAGTTTTGCAGAAACAAGGAAAATGTATTTGTCTTTTGACAATCTTCCTTTTGTTTTTAAAGTAAAAAACTGTATTCATTATGTTTCAAGCTGCATACTTGCACACCAAAAAATATTTGAAAAAGGCACAAAAGAAAAGTTTTTAACTTTTTTGTGTCTGCCGTTAGGTTTTGCATTTTCACTTTTGGTAAAATATAAAAATAAAGTTAAATAAAAGGTGTTTTCCCCGTCAATACTATTTGTAAGTAATGACGGGGTGATTTTTTGCAATATAATAAAGTTGAAATTTGCGGTATTAATACAAATAAACTTAAAGTTTTAAAAGAAAAAGAAAAAATAGAATTGTTAAAAAAAGTCAGAAAAGGCGATATGAACGCAAGAGAAGAATTGATTAACGGCAATTTAAGGCTTGTTCTGTCTGTTATTCAGCGGTTTGCCAACAGAGGCGAAAATTTAGACGACCTTTTTCAAGTGGGTGTTATAGGGCTTATAAAAGCAGTTGACAATTTTAATGTTGAACTCGGAGTACGCTTTTCAACTTATGCAGTACCTATGATAATAGGCGAGTGCAGAAGATATTTAAGAGACTATAATTCTTTGAGAGTTTCTCGTTCTATGAGAGATATTGCATATAAAGCGATGCAGGTCAAAGAACGCCTTATAAACGAAACGCAAAAAGAACCGACTGTTGAAGAAATAGCAAAAGAGTTGAATTTGAAGAAAAGCGAAGTAGTTCTTGCACTCGAGGCAATAGTTGAGCCTGTTTCTTTGTACGAGCCTGTATATTCCGACGGCGGCGATACGATATATGTTATGGACCAAGTAGGCGATGGCAATGACGACTCAAATTGGATAGATGAAATTATGATAAAAGAAGAATTAAAAAATCTTTCGCCGAGAGAAAAAAGAATTTTGTCAATGAGATTTATGCAGGGAAAAACACAAACGGAAGTGGCAAGTGAAATAGGTATATCGCAGGCACAGGTTTCACGCCTTGAAAAAAACGCAATTAACAGAATTAAAGGTAAATAAAAGAAAAAAACTCAAATGACAGTGTTGTTTCTGTCATTTGAGTTTTTTATTATCTATTTTGTTTTTTTCTTTTTAAAACTAATATGATAACTGCTGTTGCTCCTGCCAAAACTGCAACGGCAGAAACAGAAATTCCTGCAATTTGCTTTTTTGATAATTTTTTGTTCTCATTTTTTGTATCAACAGAGTTTGTATTTACCTTAACAACATCCTGTTTGTTGTCTGAAACAGGGGAGAATACCCCGGCTGCGTTTGTATCTTCGTATAAATCTAACGGAACTTGCTTTCGCTTTAAAAAATTGTCAATATTTGTTGTTTCATATTTTGGTTTTTGCTTGTTGTATTTTGAAAAATCAAATACTTCATCATCTTTATAAGGCGGAAACGGCGTAGGAAAACTTGTATCTGTTAATTCTTTATTTCCGTTAAATACTGTGAATTTATACTCTGCCGAGTCTTTCGTTACGCCATCGTCATATTTCAGTTTTACGCTTATGTAACTTATATCTCCTGCAAGTTTTAACCTGTGACTTCTTCCGTTCCTTATTTTTTCACCGTTTATGTCTATGTCAACAAAGTTTATTTTATCGCTTCCTTTTTCCGCGGCATACGCAAATGGTGTAACCCAAATCTCTTTGCAGTTGTATGTCAAATAAACTTCATATTTATAAACATCTGAATAAAGTTCTTTATCGAGTTCAAAGTAACCGAGAATGCAGGCACGGCTGAAAAGTTGTTCAATCGGTTCGTTATCTTCAACTGTTTCGTTTTTTTCAATTATCATAGTTTGTAAGATATGTATTGCAAGTGAGTCCACATCTTCACTTTCACAGGCAATTATTGTTGCCTCGACTGTCGGTGTGATTTCAAAACGAGATTTGATAATTGACGCCATATATGCACCGTCAACATATTTTTTGTCTTGCTCCGTGTACTCTGCGACATTTTGATTTTCTATAATGTAGCCTTGCTGTTCAGCCATCATTATTTTGTATAAAATCATTATTTCTTCTTCATCTGCATTGTCAGAGACAGGGTATCCGTTATTTATCAGACTTTTCTTGATTTGCAAAATAACATAGTCGTCAAAAGTCTGTATGCTTTCATCAATTTCTTCATTTAAAAGTACACTTGCAATTAAAACTATTGTTCTTTCCAAAGTTGTTCCCGGTTCGACAGTGAAATGGGTATTTGTAATTGGAAAAAGAAGGTCATATTTTAAACAACCGTATGCAATGGTCGTATATGTGATTGTGTCAGCGTTTTCAACTTCGGGGAAAACAATTTTCCATTCATCAATAAGATACGCTTTCATATCATCATAAGGTAATTCTATATTTGCTTCGTCAATAATTTTTAAAATTTCGTCAAAAATTTTTAAATATGTTTTCTTTAAAGTTTCAAAATCAATCTTGTACATCTTTTTGATTTCTTCAACTTCTTTTCGGAAGTCATCAAGTTTGTGCGAATATTTTTCAGAAATCGGCACCATATTGTTTTTTGTAAAATCAGTTGAAGATTCTCGTATATAGAAGTCTGATAACCACGCAAGGTTTTCTTTTTCGTCTTTGTCAGCAATATCGGCATAAGAGTAAAATGTGCTTGTGAAAACTGAAACAAACATAATACTTGCAAGCAATACACAAAGAGCTTTTTTAATTTTCATATCTCAGCCTCCTGTCATAACTCACTCTGTCATTTGACAGAGTGAGTTTGTATTTTATTCTACTGCTTTAAGTGAATCTACCATATTAACTTTCTTTAATTTTTTGTGCATTATCAAGTTTACAACGGCAGAGAACACAAGTGAAAGAATTGCTGCGAAAACAAAACTCAACGGTTCGATACTTCTTCCGAACATAACAATATCTACTTCTGCAACACTTACTACATAACTGTGCAGGAAGATACCGAGAATAAGACCGAGCAAAGTACCGAGTATCGTCAGTATAATATTTTCTCTCACAATGTATTGACTCACTTCTTTGTCTCTGAAGCCGAGAACTTTTATGGTTGCAACTTCTCGTATTCTTTCGTTTAAGTTAATATTTGAAAGATTGTACAGTACAACAAATGCAAGTGCTCCTGCTGCAATAATGAAGATTGCTACAACGAGATTAAGACTGTTTAATATGTTGCTGAATGTGTCGATAATCTGCGTTGTGTATGCGACTGCGTCAATTCCGTCAACTTTCATAAGGTCGCTTGCCAAACTGTCTTTTTGTGCAGTTGAAATGTTGTCGTTTAGAATTGCCGTTACATAGTCAAAAGACGGTTCTTCTCCGAAAATATTTCGATAAAGTTCAGACGGCATATAAACATAGTGGAAAGTGTAGTTTTCAACTATACCCGTAACAGTTACATTGTAGTCTTTATCGTTTGCTTTAAGCGTAATTTCATCTCCGATTTTCGTATCGGTTTTGTTTGCAAGTTTTTCGGAAATGATTACTCCGTTATTGTCAAGAGAAACTTTTTCTTTTGATTTTCTGTTTTGGAGTTTTATAAACTCGGGGAGTTCGGCGGGGTTTTCGGGAACAACAAGATTGATTTCCAAAATGTTTTCCGTTCTGCTTGAAGTTCCGTCGATAACATCCATATGTGTTTTCATTGCTTGTTTTATTTCAGGACGCTGCTTGATTTCTTCCATCGCTTTATTTTGTGCATCGGTATCGGCACTGTTTTTGCCGAGTACAATTTGGACATCGTAGTTACAAATACCGTTTTCACCGAATTGTTTGTCCATGATGGCAGAAATTGAGTCGCCGAGTCCGAAACCTGTCAAAAGAAGTGCCGTACAACCTGCAACACCGATGAGTGTTGTAAAGAAACGCTTTTTGTTTCTGAAAAGATTTCTTGCAGTAACTTTTTGTGTGAAGTTCATTTTTGACCAAATGAAGTCGATTTTTTCAAGGAATATTCTTTTTCCTTGTTTTGGCGGTTTAGGACGCATAAGTTTTGACGGTTGTTCTTTCAACTCTTTTATGCAGGCGAAATATGACGCTAAACCTGTTGAAAGAATTGCGACAATCATTCCTATAATTGCATAACTCCATTTAAATCTTATTACGCAAGGCGGTAAATCGTACATAATTCCGTATGCCGCAAAAATTGCTTTCGGGAATATGTAAAAGCCCAATAAAAGACCTATAACCGAACCTATAAGGCTTGCAGAAAGGGAATAGATGAGATACTTTGAAATGATTGATTTGTTTGAGTATCCGAGTGCTTTTAAAGTACCCATCTGTGTTCTTTCTTCTTCAACCATTCTTGTCATTGTTGTAAGACAGACAAGAGCTGCTACAAGGAAGAAAAAGATAGGAAATACTTTTGCAAATGCACTCATTCTGTCTGCCGTTTGACCGTATCCCGTATAACCTGGCAAATCGTCACGGTCTTGTATCATCCATTTTGCAGAATCAAGTGACTGTAAAAGATTTTGTGCTTCCTTTAAGTCCATTCTTGCATTTGCAAGTTCTGTTTCTGCTGCTGCCTTTTCATTTGCAAAATCTTCATCTGCCGTTTGTACTTTTACCTGTGCTGCGGCAAGTTGTGTTTCGGCAAGTTCAATCTGGCTTTTTAATTGCTGCTGGCTGAGTGAAAGTTCAAGCTGACCGAGTTCAATTCCCATTCCTGCCGAGTTGAGTTTTCTTTCTGCTTCCTGAAGTTCAATTTCTGCTTTTGTAACATCGCTTTTTGCGTTTTCATATTTTTTTAAAAGCTTTTCAGCGGCGGCAAGTTGACTTTTTCCTTTTTCATACTCTTGCTGTGCAACGGCAAGTTCATTTTTACTTTTTTCAAGTTGAATTACATAGTCGTCGAGCATTGGCTCAAGATATGCTATCATTTCTTCGGCAGTTCCGATTGCCGTAAACCTATTAAGTGCTTCAATCAACTTCTCAATTTGATCACTCGGTAAACCTGATTGCTCAAGCCATTCTTTGATTTCTTCTTTCGACTGATTTTGATGTTCTTGGAAATAATCAATTGCCGAACGGGTGTTTACAATTAATTCCTCTAAAGTTTCTATACTTTTTTGTGAGGCATATATTTGTGATTTAGCATTGTCAAGTTTTATTGATGCACGGTTGTATTCATCTTTTGCGGCTTCATACTTAACTAACTCGAGTTTTGAAGCGTTTAATTTATCTTGCTTTTTTCTCCATTCTGAGAATTTTGAATTGTGCTTAGATGAATTTGAGTATATTTCTCTTTGAGCGTCTGTAAGAGTAGCGTTAAATTCGTCTTTCTTTTGGTTAATTCTTTTTTGACCGTTTTTTGCTAAATCCTTGAGTTCATCAAGTTTTTTTTCTGCGGAATTTACTTTTTCCGTAAATTCTGCCTCTTTGTTTGCAAGTTCTTCTTCACCATTTCTCACTTTAGGAGTGGTTTCTGCACGAAGTTGCTCAACACGAAGGGGGAGTCTTTCTTTTTCAATATTTTCTATTTCTTTAACTATCGGCGATACAAAATCTTTATATTCTTTTGTGTAGGGCTTATAATTGTCTGCACCTGCAACAGTTATAAATGCTTCCGTGTAGTAGTCAAAATTGAAAACACCTTCCGAAACATATATAAATGTGCCGAGTTTTCCGCTTCCGATATTTGTGTTGCCTCTTTCAAAAGAAACATAAAGGGGTGTTCTTATTATACCTGTTATTTTAAATTCAGTGTATTTAAGTTTGTTATTAATATTGGTTCCGTCGCCCTCAAGAGAAATAGTTTGACCTATTTTAAACTGTTCGGGAGCAGAAAGTTTGCTGCCGTCAACAACACATTCATTAGGTGATTTGGGCCATTCTCCTTCAATCAATGAAATACGGTTGATATAGTCGGAAGAAGCGTTTGAATTTTCTTCAAAGTCAATTGCTTTATCAAAATCAATCGACATTGCACGGCAAGTCATTTCGGAACCGTCTATATCGCCGATGCTTTGACCGTCTGCTTTGAGTACACCGTCAACAAATTTTGACGGCATAACTTTCTCAATTCCTTTAATTTCTTCAAGAGCCGTAATATCGTTGTATGTAAGTCCGACAGGTGAGATAATTCTCAAATCCATCAAATTATTGGTGTTGTAATAGATTTCAGCCGTCTCTTTCATATCCGGTGCAGTCGCTTTAATTCCGGCAAAGAAACTTATTCCGAGTGCAACTATCGCTATTATTGAGATAAACCTCGCCATACTTTTGCTGATTGAACGGCGTGTTTCTTTTAAAATCATATTTTTATTCATTACCATTCAATCCTTTCAACAGGTACGGGATTTTCGTTTAACTTAATATCCTGCACTCGTCCGCTTCTCATAGTGATAACACGGTCAGCCATTGGTGTGAGTGCTTGATTGTGAGTGATGACAACTACTGTCATACCTGTTTCTTTACATGTTTTTTGCAGTAAATCTAATATCTGCTTTCCTGTTTTGTAGTCAAGTGCACCTGTCGGCTCATCGCATAAAAGAAGTTTCGGATTTTTTGCAAGTGCTCTTGCAATCGCAACTCTTTGTTGCTCTCCGCCTGAAAGTTGAGAAGGGAAGTTGTCAATTCTGTCAGCCAATCCAACTCTTTCCAAAATCTTTTCGGCATTTAAAGACTTGTCAACTATTTGTGTTGCAAGTTCAACATTTTCAAGTGCAGTCAGATTTTGTACCAAATTGTAGAATTGAAATACAAAACCGACATCGTATCTTCTGTATTCAATCAGATTTTTTTCGTTATATTCATTGATCAATTCTCCGGCAACACGAATTTTTCCGTCGTCACAGGTATCCATTCCGCCAAGCATATTTAAAACTGTTGTTTTACCTGCACCGCTGGCACCGACAACTATGCAAAACTCGCCTTGTTCAATGTTAAATGTAACACCGTCTGCTGCATTGATAACAATTTCACCCATTTTGTATCTTTTGTAAACAGAGTCAAATTCAATAAAGCTCACAATATTCACCTCATTGTTATAATAAATTGCAGTTCAGTCTGATTTACTGATTAAGTATAATTATTTATTATAATTATTATATTTTAAATGTCAATATTTTTATAAATTAATTTAAAAATTTTAATATTTTAAACGAAATGTAGATTTTTATAATAATTTATTCGTTTTGTAAAATTGTCATTAAAAATTTTTGCAATTTTCACAATTTTATATACCTGAATTTGATGTTGAATTTTATGTTGAAAAAAAGATGTAAATATGTTAAAGTTAAGTTGAAAAACACTTTGGAGGATAATATTTATGAAGAAATTAGCAAAAATTTTATCAGTTGTTTTATCCATTGTTATGACGGTGTGCATTTTCTCGTCTTGTTCAAAAAAGGCAGAGTCAACGCCTGTTAAAATTGAAGATTTCAGAGTTACTACATATATTCTTGCCGATGTACTCAGAAATCCTGAAACGCTCGATAAAACACATTTTGAACAAATTACAGATATCATTCTTTTCGGCTGTGCAAATTTTGACGAAGAGGGCAATTTGGTTCTTGATAAAGACTTTGATACCGTATATGAAAATCTTAAAACTGCTATTCAGGGTACTCGAGAAAAAAGAGTATATTTGAATGTTTTGGGTCCGAAAAGTCAAAGCGATTCAGACGACTGGAATGAACAAATGAAAGATCAGGCAGAAAGACATACAATTGCTTTTGAAAGCGGAAATCTTGAAGAAAGTATAAAAAATGTACTTCAAAAATATAATTTTAAAGGCGTATTTTTTGATTACGAATTTCCTATAAAAAATAAATTTTGGAAGTCTTACAGTGAATTTTTGCTTTCACTCAATGAAACTTTTAAAGATGATTATGATATAGGTCTTGCAGTTGCAGGATGGGATTTCAAACTTTCTGACAGAGCAAAAAGCGTAGTTGACCGTGTTGAACTTATGAGCTATGATTTGTGGGATGATGACAAAAATCACGCAACATATGAGATTGCAGAAGATGATATTAAAAAAATGGAAAAATCAGGCATAGATATGTCAAAAGTAGATTTAGGTATGCCGTTTTATGCCCGTCCTACCGATAAAGGTGCATATTGGTATGATTATAAAAATTATTATGACAAAATTGATGAAAATGGCTTGTACGATGACGCTGAAACAGGTTTGACTTTCTCGTTCAACACACCGGAATTGATAAACAAAAAGACAAAACTTGCAATAGATAAAGGACTTGGCGGTATTATGGTTTGGCATCATTCATGCGATATTCCTGCCGACAATGACAAGTCGCTTTACAATGCTGTTGAAGATGCAATTCAAGCAGAAAAAGCATAATTTTAATTGTGAAATATTATTCGTTTAATAAATTTTTAAGAGAAAAGTTCGGTTGTAAAGTCTATAAAATAGCAATAGACGGCGGTTTTACCTGTCCTAACAGAGACGGTACAATAGATACAAGAGGTTGTATTTTTTGTTCGGCAGGGGGAAGCGGAGATTTTGCTTCTGACAGAAATTTGAGCATTTATGAGCAGATTGAAACAGGTAAAAAACTTGTTGAAAAGAAAAATAAGTCAGGTAAATATATTGCGTATTTTCAGGCTTTTACAAATACATACGCTCCGTGCAGTGTTTTGAAAAAGAAGTTTGAAGAAGCGATAAATCATCCCGATATAGTTGCTGTTTCAGTAGCGACAAGACCGGATTGTTTAGAAGACGATACATTTGAACTTTTATGTGAATTAAACAAAAAGAAGCCCGTGTTTGTTGAACTCGGGCTTCAAACAATACACCAAAAAACCGCAGATTACATAAGAAGGGGATATGATTTGTCCGTTTTTGACAATGCGGTAAAAAGACTTAAAAAAACAGGTGTAAATATTGTAGTTCATTTGATTTTCGGTTTGCCTGACGAAAGTTTTTCAGATATGATGCAAAGCGTACAATATGTTGTTGACAGCGGTGTTGACGGAGTAAAGTTTCAACTGTTGCATATATTGCGAGGCACAGATTTGGAAAAAGAATATTTCCTTGGAAATGTTAAGCCGCTTGAAATGGACGAATATTTGCACATACTGTATTCTGCGCTGAAATTGTTGCCTGACAATATGGTTGTTCATAGAGTGACGGGAGACGGTGCAAAAAAAGATTTGATTGCACCGCTTTGGAGTGCAGATAAAAAGCGCGTGTTAAACGCCGTAAACAGTTATGGAGAAGACGATGAAACAGTTTCTTGAAATAGGAAAAATAGTAAATACTCACGGAATTAAGGGAGAATTGAAAGTTCAGCTTTGGTGCGATGATTACGCCTTTTTTAAATCATTTGATAAGTTGTATCTTGACGCAAATGGAAATAGTGAACTTGAAGTTGTTTCTTCAAGGAAGCACAAGGAATGTGCACTTGTTGTTTTTAAAGGAATAAATACTGTTGAACTTGCCGAAAAACTTAAAAATAAAGTACTGTATTGCGACCGTGAAGACGCTGTGCTTGAAGACGGCGTTGATTTTATTCAGGATTTAATCGGATGTAATGTCATAGATATTGACAGTGGTAAAAATTACGGTAAGATAAACGATGTTTTAAATTACGGTTCGTGTGATATTTATGAAATAGTATCGAATAAAAAGAAATTTTTGATACCTGCCACTAAAGATATTGTAAAAGAAAAAAACATTGAAGATAAAACAGTCAAAATAAAGTATATGAAAGGACTATTTGATGAAGATTAGTATTATGACTCTTTTCCCCGAAATGTGTGAAAGCGTTTTGAGTGAAAGCGTTATAGGAAGAGCAAGGCAAAAAGGCGCCGTTGAAATTGAGTGTGTAAATATCAGAGATTTTACTTTAGATAAGCATCGCCGAGTTGACGATACACCTTACGGCGGAGGAATGGGCATGATAATGCAGGCTCAGCCGATATATGATTGTTATCAGAGTATTTGCAATAACTCAAATTCAAAACCTCATCTTGTTTATATGACTCCGCAAGGAAAAACACTTACGCAAAAAAGAGTTAAAGAACTTGCACAACTTGAAAATATTGTTATCTTGTGCGGACATTACGAGGGTATAGATGAAAGAGTTATAGAAGAATTAGAGCCGGAAGAATTGTCAATAGGCGACTATGTTTTGACAGGCGGCGAATTGCCTGCTTTGGTCTTGGCAGATTCTGTCAGCAGGATGCTTGACGGTGTTTTATCAAATAATGAGTGCTTTGAAGATGAAAGTCATTTTTCTTCTCTTCTTGAATATCCTCAATATACAAGACCGCCTGTATGGCGTGACAGACAGACTCCTGACATTCTTTTAAGCGGACACCATGCAAATATCGAGAAATGGCGACGGGAAAAATCTCTCGAGAGAACTTTAGACAGACGCCCCGATATGCTTGAAAATGCAGAACTTTCAAAAAAAGACAAAGAGTTTTTAGATATGTATAAAAACAGTAAAAAAGAATAAAAATATATTTAATGCACAAAAAAATTAAATCATTTTATATATTTTGCACAAAGAACGGTCTGTACAAAACCTGTTTATTTATGATAGAATACGAACTTTACTGTTATAAGTTGACGAATTATTTTTGCGTGGGTATAATATAGTAAGTAACTAAAAAACAGATTTGTCATTGTTTTAATATTTGATTTTTTGAGAGGTATTGACTATGTTTGTAAAAGATGTAACAGTAGAAAACAGAGTAGGACTTCACGCTCGTCCGGCAACTTTTTTTATTCAAAGAGCAAACGAATATAAATCATCTATTTGGGTTGAAAAAGAAGACAGAAGAGTAAACGCAAAGAGCCTTCTCGGAGTTCTTTCGCTTGGTATTATGGGCGGAACAGACATCAGAATTATTGCTGACGGTTCAGACGAAGAAGAAGCTGTTGAAGGACTTGTTTCACTTGTTAAGTCAGGTTTTACTGAATAATTGTTAATTTAAAGACACACAAAGAGTACGGTTTAGGCTGTACTCTTTTTTTATTTGTTATTTTAGTTGTTACAATATTTTAAAATATATGAAATAACTATTTACTTTATAATTTTTTTATTATATTATATATACGAAAGTATTGCTTGGAGGTTGATTTATGTATAATCGAATTTTATTTAAACTTTCCGGTGAAGTTTTAGCAGGTGAAAAAGGCACCGGAATAGATAATGAAACGGTAAGCAAAATATGCAAAAGTATCAAGAAAGTTACCGACCTTGGTATTGAAGTCGGTATAGTTGTAGGCGGCGGAAACTTTTGGAGAGGAAGAACAAGCGAACATATGGACAGAACGCGTGCTGACCATATAGGTATGCTTGCAACCGCTATGAATGCTCTTGCACTTTGCGATGCACTTGAGCAAGAAGGTGCAGATGTTCGTGTTCAAACTGCCATTGAGATGCGTCAAATTGCAGAACCGTACATTAGAAATAAAGCAAACCGTCATTTTGAAAAAGGAAGAATTGTTATTTTCGGATGTGGTACGGGAAGTCCGTTTTTCTCAACAGATACTGCCGCTGCTTTGCGTGCAGTTGAAATCGGAGCAGATGTCCTTCTTAAAGGAACAAATGTTGACGGCGTTTACGATAAAGACCCGAACAAGTTTGATGACGCAGTAAAATATGACAAAATTTCATTCAAAGAAGTTATTTCAAATGATATAAAAGTTATGGACTCTACGGCATTCTCACTTTGTAAAGATAATTCAGTTCCTATTCTTGTTTTCAATCTTGATGACCCTGAAAATATCATCAAAGCTGCAAAAGGCGAGAAAATCGGTACTGTTGTAACAGATTTGGCAGAATAGTTTTTGTCATCTTTAAGTTTGTCAGACTCAAAAATATTAACTGCATTAAATTAAATATATTTTGAAAGGTATTTTATTATGACTTTAGAAAGTATTTATTCAACAACAAATGAAAAAATGGAAAAGTGTCTTCAGGCACTTGAAAGAGACTACGCTGCTATCAGAGCAGGCAGAGCAAACCCGTCAATTCTTGACAGAGTTTTAGTTGATTATTACGGCACACCTACACCGATTGTTCAAATGGCACAGGTAAGCGTACCGGAACCCCGTACACTTGCTATTCAGCCGTGGGACGCTTCTTCAATTAAAGAAATCGAAAAAGCAATAAATATGTCAGATATCGGTATTAATCCTATGAATGACGGCAAAGTTATTCGTCTTAACTTTCCTCCTCTCACGGAAGAACGCCGTAAAGAAATCGTAAAAGATATTGCAAAACGCAATGAAGAAGCAAAAATTGCTGTAAGAAATGTCAGAAGAGATGCTATTGACGATGTTAAAAAACTTAAAAAAGACAATGAAATTACTGAAGATGATGTAAAATCTGCTGAAAAGCAAATTCAGGATTATACAGATAAAGCAATCAAACAAGCAGAAGAAATCACAGATAAAAAAGAAAAAGAAATTCTTTCCATCTGACATAAAATATTGTATGGGGCGTCAATCGACGCCCTAAAATGCTTTATTATATGTGTGCAGGAGGAGCAATTATGGCAATTTTTAAGAAAAATGAAAGCGTAAATTCAGAAAAATTTACTGTTTTGCCTCAACATATCGGTATAATAATGGACGGAAACGGCAGATGGGCAAAAAAAAGAGCATTGCCGAGAAAAGCAGGTCATAAAGCAGGTGCAGAAGTTTTTCGTAAAATATCAAAATATTGTGCGGATTTAGGCGTGAAATATGTTACTTTTTACGCTTTTTCAACGGAAAATTGGAAAAGACCTAAAGAAGAAGTAGATGCTCTTATGAATTTGTTCAAAGACTATTTGCTTGAGGCTGAAAAAGATTTTAATGAAAAAGAAAATATCAGTCTGAAATTTATAGGTGAACGAGAAGGTCTCAGAGAAGATATACTCGAACTTATGGACAGGGCAGAAAAGAAAACTGCACAAAAAAACGGTACAGTCATCAATCTTGCTCTTAATTACGGAGGAAGACAAGAAATTGTGAGTGCCGTTAAAAAGATTATTGAAAGCGGTAAATGTGCAGACGATATTACCGTGCAGGATATTTCTCAAAATATTTATACTGCAAATCAGCCCGACCCTGATTTGATAATAAGGCCGAGCGGAGAACAAAGACTTTCAAACTTCTTGCTGTGGCAGTCTGCATACAGTGAATTTTGGTATAGTGATGTTCTTTGGCCTGACTTTAAAGAAAAAGATTTAGACGAGGCACTTTTTGCTTATGAAAAAAGAAATCGTCGTTTTGGAGGAGAATAAATGAAAACTCGTGTAATTACAGCGATTGTTTTGCTTGCGGTTCTTGCTTTTGTAGTGTGGCAGATATATACGCCTGCACTTGTATTGGTTGTTGCATTTTTAAGTGCAGTTGCATCAAATGAAATAATGAAATGTGCAAAAATAAAAAATAAATTTATTTTAGTAACTGGTACTGCTTTTTCGGCAATCGTTCCTTTTTTCGCAAATGAAAAATGTTTGGAACCTTTTGTAAGTGCTGAAGTTTTCGGAAAAATTATCGGTGCAGTTCCGTCGGTAGTTTTTGTTATTGTACTTGCTTTGGTATTTTTCCTTTCTATGCTTCGCAACTATTCAACAACAAAGTTTGAAGATGTTACAACGGCTTTTTTTGCAAGTGTTGTTGTGCCGTACGGCTTTTCAATTATTGTCAGACTTCGTGATATAGGAGGGGAAAATAAACAAATCGGAGTGTATTTGATTTTTTATGCTCTTATTTGTGCTCTTGCAACAGATACGGGCGCTCAACTTACGGGTATGGCAATCGGAAAACATAAAATGTGTCCCAATATCAGTCCTAAAAAAACCATAGAGGGCGCTGTGGGCGGACTTGTGTTTTCATCAATATTAAATGTTTGCGCTGTTTTACTCTATAATCACTTTGCAGACGAAAAAATCGAAAAAGCGTTGATGATAGTTTTACTTTGCGCAAGTGTGTTTGTTTCAATGCTCGGAATGTTCGGCGATTTGACGGCGTCAGTACTTAAAAGAAATTTCGGTGTTAAAGATTTCGGGAAAATTTTCCCCGGACACGGCGGTGTAATGGACAGATTTGATTCTTCTTTATTTACTCTTGCCGCAACTTATGCAATTTCATTAGTGTATTTTAATTCTGTAATGTAATTTGATTTGGTGATATTATGAAAAATATTTCTCTTTTAGGCTCAACAGGTTCAATAGGTACTCAATCTCTCGATGTTGTAAGAAAAAACGGTTTTAATATTTGTGCTTTGACTGCAAATAAAAATTTTAAACTCGTTGAAGAACAGGCGAGAGAATTCAAACCGTCAGTTGTTTGTATGATGGATGAAAATTCTGCAAAAGAATTGAAGTCAAGGCTCGCTGACACCGATATAAAAGTTTTATCGGGTAAGGACGGTCTTATAGAGTGTGCAACATATAAAGATGCTAATGTTGTTTTAAACTCTGTTGTAGGTATGGTAGGTCTTGAACCTACTCTTGCCGCTATAAATGAGAAAAAAACAATAGCGCTTGCAAATAAAGAAACTCTTGTTGCAGGCGGACATTTGGTAACTCGGGCTGCCGAAAAAAACGGCGTTTCAATATTGCCTGTTGACAGTGAACACTCGGCAATTTTTCAGGCAATGCAAGGCGCTCCGTCGCAAAAAGCAGTGAAAAGAGTTATTTTGACTGCTTCCGGCGGTCCGTTTTTTAATAAAAAAGAAAAAGAACTTGAAAATGTTACGGTAGAACAGGCTTTAAACCATCCGAATTGGAGCATGGGAAATAAAATTACTATCGACTCTGCTACTATGATGAATAAGGGACTTGAATTAATTGAGGCTGCTTGGTTGTTTGACAAAACTCCCGAAGAAATAGACATATTGGTTCACAGAGAGTCAGTTGTTCATTCTTTGATAGAGTATGTTGACAATTCTGTTATTGCTCAGCTCGGTGTACCCGATATGAGAATACCTATTCAATACGCCTTGACATATCCCGACAGGTTTGAGTCTCCCGTTGCACAGTTGAGTCTTGCAGACTATGGGAAACTTACTTTTTATGAGCCTGACTACGAGACATTTAAGTGTATCAATGTTTGTAAAGACGCTATTCGTTTGGGCGGCGTTCATCCCGCAGCCGCAAACGGAGCAAATGAAGAAAGTGTAAAATATTTTCTTGATGGGAAAATTAAATTTACAGATATTGCATATCTTAATAATGAGGCTATGAAAAATGCAAAAGATATATCTGATTTTACTCTTGATGATGTTCTTGAAGCAGACAGAGATGCCAGAAATTATGTTGCAGAGGCGGTAAAAGGTTGATTGATTTAAGTATTTCAAGTGTGTGGAACGCTGTTTATCCCATTTTGATTGCGATTTTGTTTTTTGAAGTGATTATTATTATTCACGAAGCAGGACATTTTTTCGCTGCAAAAATAAACAAAATCAAAGTCAATGAGTTTTCAATCGGAATGGGGCCTAAAATTTTCAGCAA
Source organism: uncultured Eubacteriales bacterium (assembly GCA_900540085.1). Classification (GTDB taxonomy): domain Bacteria; phylum Bacillota; class Clostridia; order Oscillospirales; family Acutalibacteraceae; genus Scybalenecus. The sequence continues at coordinate 59,392 of UQEU01000007.1, read as the reverse complement.
ACAAAAAGGCGATACGAAGTTTTCTTTGCGTTGGATTTTATTCGGCGGTTATTGTGCAATGGAAGGCGAAGATGAGGAAAGTGACAATGAAGGCTCATTTTCTTCAAAAAAAGTTTGGCAAAGAATAATTGTTGTTGTTGCAGGTGCCGTGATGAATTTAATTCTCGGACTTATCATAATGATAGTTATTGTTTCATCTTCCGAACTCGTCGGCACCTGTGAAGTTGCAAAATTTGAAGATACTGCAATCAGCAGTTCTTACGGACTTGAAAAAGGCGATGTTATCAAATCCATTGATGGTATGAGAACATTTACTCCTTCAGATATTACAACTGCTTTTTCACGAAGCGAAAGCGGAGTTGTAGATATGGTTGTTGAAAGAGACGGAAAAACCGTTAAACTTGACGATGTTAAGTTTGCAACCGAAGAGTATGAAGGTCATCGTTTTATTTCAATGGACTTTTGGCTGATAGGTGTGCCGAAAACTTTTTCAAATGTGATAAAATCTGCCTGCCTTGAGTTTGTTTCGTACGCTCGAATGGTGTTCTTGTCGGTACATGACTTGCTTGTAGGTAAGTATGGTTTGTCAGATTTGGCAGGGCCTGTCGGAAGTGTCAGCGTTATTTCCGATGCAGTAAAAACCTCTATACCGTCTATGTTGAGAATTATGGCACTTTTGACAATCAATGTCGGATTGTTTAATTTGTTACCGATTCCTGCACTTGACGGTTGGCGTATATTCATTTTACTTTTTGAGGGAATTACAAAGAAAAAATTACCTAAAAAGTTTGAATGGGCAGTAAATACAATAGGACTCGTTTTGCTGCTCGGTTTGATGTGCGTTGTTACATTCAGCGATATTACAAAACTGTTTTAAATTATATGGTGAATGATATGGAAAAAAGAATTTCAAAAAAAGTTAAAATAGGAAATAAATATATCGGAGGAAATTCAGAAGTTCTTGTTCAGTCAATGCTTAACATTCCTTCAACAGATATTGAGAGAAGTGTTGAACAAGCAAAAGAACTTGCCTCTGCCGGTTGTCAAATCATTCGTTTTGCAATCCCCGATGAAAAGGCACTTGATTTGATTGAGCCTATAAAAAATGCAGTGGATGTACCGCTTGTAGCAGATATTCATTTTGACTATCGTCTTGCAATAGGTGCTGCTGAAAGAGGTATTGATAAAATCAGAATAAATCCGGGAAATATCGGTGATGAAGGTAAAGTAAAAGCAGTTGCAGACATTTGTAAAAGTAAGCAAATCCCTATAAGAATAGGCGTTAATTCAGGTTCTCTTGAAAAAAATATTCTTGCAAAATACGGTTCACCTTGTTCCGAAGCACTCGTTGACTCGGCTTTGTATCACGCTTCTTTGCTTGAAAAATTTGATTTTGACGATATTGTTATATCAATTAAAAGTTCAAATGTTCAGACGATGATTTCTGCTTATGAACTTGCTGCCGAAAAATGTAATTATCCTCTTCATTTGGGAGTTACGGAGGCAGGTACCGAAAGAATGGGAATAGTAAAATCGTCAATAGGTATCGGTTCACTGCTTGCTCACGGCATTGGTGATACCATAAGAGTCAGCCTTACCGACAGTCCGGTAAAAGAAGTTTTTGCAGCTTTTGATATTTTGAAAGCGCTCGGTATGAAAAATGATTCTCCGTATTTAATAAGTTGTCCTACTTGCGGAAGAACTCGTATAGATTTGGTAGGACTTGCAAAACAAGTTGAACAAAAACTTCAAAATGTTCATAAGCCTATAAAAGTTGCCGTAATGGGTTGCGTTGTTAACGGGCCGGGAGAGGCAAAAGAGGCGGACATCGGTATTGCAGGCGGTAACGGTTGCGGTATAATTTTCAAAAAAGGCGAAGTTTTGCGAAAGGTTTCGGAAGATGAACTGCTTGATGAATTAATGAAAGAGATTGAAAAATTATAATGGCAAAAATAACAGACATATTTGATTGTATCTGCAATAAACAAGATAATTTTCCTGTTTTTTCAGATGCAGAAATAACTTCTTTAAACATTTCTCGTAAAAACAGAGTGATTTCTTTTGAAATATTAAGCAACGATTTAATTGAAAGTGATTTACTCGAACTTGCAGAAAATGAAATAAAGAAAGATTTTGAAGTAAATAAAATAGATATTAAAGTTAAGTACCCTAAAAGTTGTTTCGGCGATAACGCTGTTTTCAGTATTATTAAAAAAGTTCAAAAAACAAATCCGCAGATTGCAGGCTTTTTTGACGGTGTGAAACTTGAATTTGACCATAACGATGCAGTATTAAAACTTAAATTGCAAAACGGCGGTAAAGAATTGCTTGAGTCAAAAAAAATATGCGAGTCGCTTCAAAAGGAAATATACTATTCCTTTTCTCTTGAATATGAAGTTGAACTTGTAGAAGATGCAGTTTTTGATGTTGAGCAAAAAGCAAAAGAAATGTATGAAAGCAAGCAAAAGGAACTTGAACAAATCAAGAAAAATGTTCAGAAAAATGTTAAACATAAATTGCTTGAAGGAACACCTCTTTATATTGATACGGCAAAAACCGTTTATGGACGAGATGTCAGAGAAGTTCCGAAAAATATTTCCGATGTACATATAACAGACGGCATTATTACCGTTTGGGGCGATATTATCAGTCAGGAAATAATAGAAACCCGTCGTGGAAACAATAAGATTTTTACATTTGATATAACTGACTATACATCGTCGCTTTCTGTAAAAGTTTTCGGCGAAAATGAAGTTATAGACAAGCTCTCATCTAAAATCAGCGAAGTAGGCACTGTTTTAATAACGGGTAAATATGCATTTGATACATATGCAAATGAGTATGTTTTAAATCCTTTTGCAATGGCAACTGTGCAAAAAGCAGAAAAAGAAGACGATGCTCCCGAAAAAAGAGTTGAACTTCATTTACATACATCGTTGTCAGAAATGGACGGCATAACAAGTCCGACGGCACTTGTAAAAAGGGCAGCAAAGTGGGGACATAAGGCAATAGCAATTACCGATCACGGCGTTGTACAGGCACTGCCTGAGGCTTGCAAAGCAGGTAAAGACGCCGGTATAAAAGTTATTATGGGTATGGAAGGTTATTTGGTAGATGATGAGAAGTACCCTAACTTTATGGAACTGAAATTAAAACAGTTTGAAAGATATCATATTATTTTCTTAATCAAAAATCTTGAGGGCAGAAAAGTTTTGTATAAACATATTTCAAAGTCCAATATAGAACAGTTTAAGAACAGACCGTTAATCAGAAAAACCGATTTGATGAAAAGCAGAAACGGTATCATTATAGGTTCGGCGTGCGAACAAGGTGAAGTTTATCAAGCGATTGTGAATAATAAAAGTGATGAAGAAATTAAAAAAATCGCTTCTTTTTACGATTATCTTGAAATTCAGCCTAACGGAAACAATGCTTTTATGATTAGGTCTGACAGGGAAAAATATGAAAATATCAATTCTGAAGAAGACTTAAATAACATTAATAGAAAAATCATTTCAATAGCAGATGAACTCGGTAAAATGACTGTCGCTACGGGAGATGTTCATTTCCTTGATGAAAAAGACGCTCAGTTCAGAGCGATTATTATGGACAGTAAGGGCTTCGATGATGCAGATATGCAGGCACCTTTGTACTTTAAAACTACAAATGAAATGCTTGACGATTTTTCATATCTCGGCGACAGAGCAAAAGAATTTGTTATAGAAAATCCAAATAAAATAGCAGATATGATTGAGGACGGTCTTGTACCTATTCCGCCCGGAACTTTCCAACCGCATATTGACGGCGCAGAGGAAGAACTTACAGATATTTGCTGGAAAAGAGCAAAAGAAATTTACGGCAACCCTGTTCCCGAACTTGTTGCTACAAGACTTGAAAAAGAATTGAACTCAATCATTAAACACGGCTATGCAGTGCTTTATGTTATTGCAAAACGACTTGTTAAAAACTCGGAAGAACACGGATATTTGGTAGGTTCAAGAGGTTCGGTAGGTTCTTCATTTGTTGCTCATATGGCAGGTATTTCAGAAGTAAATCCGCTTGCACCACACTATGTTTGTCCGAATTGCAAACATTCGGAGTTTATTTTAGATGGTTCTTACGGTTCAGGGTTTGACCTTCCTGTAAAAAATTGTCCGCATTGTGATACTCAGATGAAACGAGACGGACACGAGATACCGTTTGAGACATTTCTTGGTTTCGACGGCGATAAAGAACCCGATATTGACCTTAACTTTTCGGGCGATTTCCAAAGCCAAAGTCATAGATTTACAGAGGAATTGTTCGGAAAAACTCATGTGTTTAAAGCAGGAACAATGGCGACTGTTGCCGATAAAACTGCTTACGGATATGTTAAAAAGTATCTTGAAAAAAGAGGTATGAATGTAAGTCGTGCCGAAGAAAATCGTTTGACAATCGGTTGTACAGGCATTAAGAGAACAACAGGTCAGCATCCCGGAGGTATGGTTGTTGTTCCGAGCGAATATGAAGTTGAGGACTTTACTCCTATTCAGTATCCGTCAAACGACGCTTCTAAGGGTACTTTGACTACTCATTTTGATTTTAAAAATGCTTTGCACGACACACTTTTGAAACTTGACGAACTCGGACACGATGTTCCTACATTGTACAAATTCCTTGAAGATTGCACAGGCATACCTGTTATGGATGTTGACCTTTGCGACCCTAAGTTGTATGAAATGATTACCTCAACAAAGCCTCTCGGCGTTGAACCGGAAGATATAGGCTGTCAGACAGGTACTTTATCAATTCCCGAAATGGGTACAAACTTTGTTATAGGAATGTTGCTTGAAGCTCAACCGAAAACATTTTCCGACTTGTTGCAAATTTCGGGTTTGTCGCATGGTACAGATGTTTGGCTCGGAAATGCACAGGAACTCATCAAAAACGGTACTTGTACCATTTCAAATGTTATCGGTACACGAGACAGTATTATGACTTACTTGCTTCATAAAGGGTTAGAGCCTAAAATGGCGTTTACAATTATGGAAATCGTAAGAAAAGGCAAGGCAACAAAACTTTTGACAGACGAGCATAAGCAGGCAATGCGTGAGCATAATGTCGAGGAATGGTATATTGATTCTTGTATGAAAATAAAATATATGTTCCCGAAGGCACACGCCGCAGCTTATGTTATCGCAGCACTAAGACTCGGTTGGTATAAGATATATTATCCTATTGAATATTACAGTGCATTTTTTACAGTTCGAGGCGGAGACCTTGATGCACAGACATCTTTAAAAGGCAAAAAAGCCGTTATGGACAAAATTAAAGAAATTAATTCAAACCAAAAGGCTACTGCAAAAGAAAAAGATACGGCAACTATTTTGCAAATTGTTGTTGAAATGCTTGCAAGAGGTATCGAATTTCTGCCTGTGGATATATATAAGTCCGACTCAAGAGTTTATAAGATAGAAGACGGAAAAATCCGTTTGCCTTTCGGTGCTATCGACGGTGTCGGAGAAAACGCTGCCAAAGCAATCGTGCAGGCGAGAGAAGACGGTAACGGCGATTTTGTTTCATGCGATGATTTAATGGAAAGAGCAAAAATCGGCAGGTCAACAGTTGACTCTTTAAGAAGTTTAGGTGCTCTCGGAGATATGCCCGAGTCAAGCCAGTTATCATTTTTATTCTGATTTCTTGACATATTTAATTTTATGTGCTAATATGTTATCACATTAACGCATTAAAGTGATAGGTGATTTTATGAAAAGATATTCAAAAATAACTCCCGAAGGCACAAGAGATTTTCTTTTTGAAGAAAGCGAATTGAAAATTAAAACCGAAAACGCTATTACAGGTGTTTTTGAAAAACATTCATATAAAAAAGTAATCACTCCGACTATTGAGTATTTTGATGTTTTTAACAGTGATAACATAGGCATATTAAGTGAAGATATGTACAAAATGTCAGACAATAAGGGAAGATTGACGGTACTTAGACCGGATAACACCGCACCTATTGCAAGAATGGTTGCAACAAGGCTGAAAAGTAACGACTTTCCCGTAAGACTTTACTACAATCAAAATGTTTTTGTGAAAAGTAAAAGTTTGTCAGGTAAGATGAATGAAATAAGTCAATGCGGTATTGAACTTATCGGTGAGAGCGGAATTGATGCAGACATTGAGGCACTTAGTATTGCAGTTGAAACAATGCAGGCTTGTTCTTCGGAAGCATTTAAAATAGAAATAGGACATGCAGAGTTTTTCAATTCCGTTCTTGAAAAGATGGATTTGTTAAAGTGGCAGAAAGATGAAATTTGTCGTTTAACAGAGTCAAAGAACTATTCTTCTCTTGTAGATTTGCTTGACACTTTACCTGACAGTAAAGAAAAAGAATTAGTCAGAAATCTTCCGAGACTTTTCGGCTCAATAGATGTCATAGATAAAGCAAGAAAGTTTTATACAGATGAAAAAGCCGAAAAAAGTTTTTCGTATCTTGAAAAACTATATGAAAAGCTTTGCGAAAAAGGACTTCAAAAATATATCTCTTTTGATTTAGGCTTGGTAAACAGAAGCAATTATTATACAGGCGTTATTTTTAAAGGTTATACTGTCGGTACAGGTTTGACAGTTTTGTCGGGCGGCAGATATGACAATTTGATTGCAGAGTATGGAAAAGACGCAGCGGCAATCGGTTTCGGAGTAGATGTTTCCGCCGTTTGTATAGCGCTGAATGAAAAGATAAATATTTCCCGTCCGATAAGAATTGCTTTGACAAAAGGCAGACTTGAAAAGTCATCGGTTCGTCTTTTCAAAACTATGGGACTTGATACGGCAGAGCTGAAAAATAAAGGCAGAAGACTAATTCTTCCCGTTGATAAATACGAGGCAGTTCTTGCAAAAGCACCTGATGTTATCACTTATGTTGAACACGGAGTGTGCGACATAGGTATAGTCGGAAAAGATACGATAGCCGAACATTCAAGTTCATTTTACGAAGTTATTGATTTAGGTATAGGCAAGTGTAAATTTGCTCTTGCATGTCCTAAAGATGCAGATTTCTTTGACGGATATAAAAGAAAAGTAATTGCTACAAAGTACCCGAAAGTAGCGTCGAGTTATTTTGAAAGTATCGGTATGGATGTTGATATTATAAAAATTGAGGGCAGTGTAGAACTTGCTCCTCTTTTGGGACTTGCAGACGGTATAGTGGATATTGTTGAAACAGGCTCAACTCTTAAAGAAAACGGACTTGAAGTCGTTTGTGATATAATGCCGATTTCAGCAAGAGTTATTGTAAATATGGCTTCTATGAAGTTGAGAAAAAATGAAATAGATGAATTTTTAAGCGAACTTGAACTTGCTTCAAAAGTTGCTGATTGATTGGAGAATACTATGAAAATTACTAAAGCAAACGGAAAAAATGAGTTTGAAATAATCAGTCGTTTAAAGCAAAGAAACGGCGAAACCGAAAAAAAGTTTTTAGATGTTGTCAGTGATATTATAGAAAATGTCAAAAAATTCGGCGACGAAGCAGTAAGAGAATATACAATGAGATTTGACGGCCGTATGCCGAAAGAAATCGTAATAGAAAAAGATGAACTCAATAAATATTTAGAATTTGTTGACGATGATTTTAAAAATGCAATTATAAATGCTAAAAACAATATCTATGATTTTCATTCCCGTCAGACAAAACAGAGTTGGATGACAAATAAAAAAAGCGGCGTCATAATGGGACAGCAAATCAGACCACTTAAAAGAGTCGGAATCTATGTTCCGGGTGGTACTGCCGCTTATCCGTCTTCTGTTTTAATGAATGCAATTCCTGCAAAAATTGCGGGTGTTGAAGAAATAATTATGGTTACACCGCCTTCAAAAGACGGTAATCCAAATCCCAATATTATGGTTGCTGCGGCGATTGCCGGAGTTGATAAAGTTATTTCAGTAGGAGGAGCACAGGCAGTTGCAGCTCTTGCATACGGTACGCAAACAATTCCGAAAGTTGATAAAATTGTAGGGCCGGGAAATATTTTTGTTGCTACTGCAAAAAAACTTCTTTACGGTATTGTAGATATAGATATGATAGCAGGACCGAGCGAGATTTTAATTGTTGCAGATGAAACGGCTCAACCTTCGTTTTTAGCGGCAGATTTAATGAGTCAGGCAGAACATGATGTTATGGCAAGTTCTGTTTTAATCACCACATCTGAAATGCTTGCTCGTTCAACTGTAAGAGAGATTGAAAGACAGTTGAAGTTCCTTGAAAGACAGGAGATTATTGAGCAGTCTCTTGAAAATTTCGGCGAGATTATAGTTTGTGAGTCTGTAAGACAGGCGATAGAATTTGCAAATGAGTTTGCACCTGAACATCTTGAACTTTGCGTTGATAACCCACTGTTCTATGTTGGTATGGTTGAAAATGCCGGTTCTGTTTTTCTCGGAAATTACAGTCCCGAACCTCTCGGAGATTACTATGCAGGACCAAACCATGTTTTGCCTACAAATGGTACTGCAAGATTTTTTTCGGCGCTTTCGGTTGACAGTTTTGTTAAGAAATCAAGTTTCATATATTATACTTGTGAAGAATTATCAAAATCACGCAAAGACATAGTCAAACTTGCAGAAACAGAGGGACTTACTGCCCACGCAAACAGTATTAAAGTCAGATTTGAATAAGAGGTGTGAATAAATGAGAACTGCTGTTATAGACAGAAATACAAAAGAAACAAAAATTCATATAGAACTCAATTTAGATGGCGGAGAAGTCAGTGTTTCAACAGGTATAGGTTTTTTTGACCATATGCTTACGGCTTTTGGTGTTCACGGCGGTTTTGGTCTGAAAGTTGTTGTTGAAGGCGACTTGGAAGTAGATACTCATCACACCGTTGAAGATACAGGCATAGCACTCGGAATGGCTTTTAAATCTGCACTCGGCGATTTTTCGGGTATAACCAGATATGCAACATACTTCATTCCTATGGATGAAAGTCTTGCAATGTGCAGTGTGGATTTGTGCGATAGAGCGTTTCTTGTATTTAATGCAGATTTTAAACAAGAAAAATGCGGAAATTTTGAAACTTGTTGCACTGAAGAGTTTTTCAGAGCTTTTGCCGTTAATTCTTCCGTTACTTTGCATATAAATGTTCTTTACGGCAGTAATTCTCATCACGAAATAGAAGCAATTTTCAAATCTTTTGCTCACGCAATGAAAAACGCAGTTGTTCAAACAGACGGAAAAGTTCTTTCAACAAAGGGAGTTTTGTAAATGATTATTTTGCCTGCAATAGATATTAAAAACGGTAAGCCTGTCAGACTTTTTAAAGGCGATTTTTCAACTGCAAAGCAAGTTGCTGAAGGAGTTGTCAAAACAGCACTTGAATTTGAAAGAAAAGGAGCAAAGTGGGTACATATAGTTGACCTTGACGGTGCGTTAATGAAAAAAAGAGTAAACCACGATTTAGTAAAAGAAGTTGCAGAAAAAACAGATTTAAAAATAGAAATCGGCGGGGGAATAAGAACTCTTGACGATGCTTCTTATTATATTGAAAACGGTGCATCTCGTGTAATTCTCGGTTCTGTTGCTTTGACAAATCCGAGTTTTGTTGCCGAGTGTGTTAAAACGTATAAAGAAAAAATCGCAGTCGGAATAGATGCAAAAAACGGTTTTGTTGCAACTGAAGGTTGGTTAAATACTTCAAGTGTTTATTTTACCGATTTGGCAAAGGAAATGACTAAAATCGGAGTTCAAAATATTATTTTTACAGATATTTCAAAAGACGGGACTTTACAGGGACCTAATTTTGAGCAGTTGTCAGAACTTAAAAATTCAGTTGACTGCAATGTTATTGCATCGGGTGGCATTCATAATATCGACGATATTCGTAATTTGAATAATAACGGTTTGTACGGTGTAATATGCGGTCAATCAATCTATCAAAAAACACTCATCTTGGAAGAAGCAATCAAGGTATGTGAAAATGGGGAAAGATAAGACAGATATAGATATGGATATAGATAAATTTTTTGAAAAATCAAGTTTAATTCCTGCGATAGTTCAGGAAAAGGAAACGGGCGAAGTTTTAATGCTCGCCTATATGAATAAAGAAAGTTTTGAAAAAACACTTGAAACAGGTTATACATGGTTTTGGAGTCGTTCAAGACAGGAGTTGTGGAATAAAGGCGCAACTTCGGGACATTTGCAAAAAGTACACTCTGTTTACGGAGATTGCGACAGTGATACTTTGCTTGTTACCGTAACACAAACGGGAAACGCTTGTCATACAGGCAGTCATTCCTGCTTTTTTGAAATGATAAAGGAGTTTTAATTTATGGATTGTATTAAAGACGAATACGAAGTTGTTTTAAAACGCAGAGAAGAAAAGGCAGACGGCTCATATACTGCGTATCTTTTTGAACAGGGTATAGATAAGATTTTGAAAAAAGTCGGCGAAGAGTGTACCGAAATGGTAATTGCCGCCAAAAATAACGATAAAAATGAAGTTGTGTATGAAGTTTCAGATTTAATTTATCATACACTTGTAATGATGGCTGAATTGGGTGTTACACCCGAAGATGTTGAAAATGAATTAAAAAAGCGTGCTGAAAAAAGAAGCAACTTAAAAAAATTTCATCAGGTAGATAAAAATTCATGAGTCTAAAAAAATGGAAAGTATCATCAGCCGACCGTGAAATTGCGTCGGAAATCAGTGAAAAATTTGATATCGACCCATTTGTTGCATATCTTTTGGTTGAACGAGGAGTTAAGGAAGATGTTGATGTCGCAGAGTTTTTAAGTGACGAGGTAAGACTTGAAAATCCTTTTAAATTCAGTCAAATGGAGAAAGCAACACAGGTTATTGAGCAAGCAGTAGCAAACGGTGAATTAATTTGCGTTTACGGCGATTTTGATTCAGACGGTGTTACTGCTACTGCACTTTTATATTCATATCTCGATTCAATCGGTGCAAATGTGTTTTTTTACATTCCCGACAGGGAGTCTGAAGGTTACGGAATGAATGAAAATGCCGTCAGGGAAATTGCATCAAAGGGTGTAAATTTAATTATTACGGTAGATAACGGTATTTCAAGTGTTAAAGAAGCTGAACTTGTGTATTCGCTAAATATGAAGTTAATCATTACTGACCACCACCAAATACCTGATGTTCTTCCCAAAGCCGAAGCGATTATAAATCCTCATATGGAAAAAAATATTGATTTTAAGGATTTTTCGGGAGTCGGCGTTGCGTTTAAACTTGTATGTGCACTTCACGGCTATGCAGAAGAAATTATAGATGAATATTCCGACTTGGCTGCAATCGGCACTATCGGCGATGTTGTTGACCTTAAAGGTGAAAACAGAGTGATTGTTAAAGAGGGCTTAAAAAGGATAAATTCCGATTCAAGACTCGGACTTAAAGCGTTTCGCAGTATAATAGGCGATGATTCAAAAGAATATACTGCAACAGATATTGCATTCAGAATTGTTCCGAGAATAAATGCTGCGGGACGACTTGACAATGCACAAAAAGCAGTTCGTCTTTTGACAAGCGAAGATTATGAACAAGCACTTTCTTTTGCTCATTTGTTAAATGAAGAAAATACTCACAGGCGTGAAACGGACGGTGCAATCAGTGCAGATATAGAAGAAAAAATAATTAAAAATCCACAACTTGTAAATAAACGAGTTCTCGTTTTCAGCGGAAAAGATTACCATCCGGGAGTAATCGGAATAGTTGCCGCACACTTTTGTGAAAAGTATTCAAAACCTTGCCTTGTAATTTCGATAGGTGATGACGGAATTGCAAAAGGTTCTTGCAGAAGTGTTGAAGGGTTTAATATTTATGAAGCATTAAAACATTGTACAGATGTTTTTGAAAAATTCGGAGGACATCCGCTTGCGGCAGGTTTCTCTTTAAAAAATGAAAATATTGATTTACTTGATTTAAAAATTAATGAATATGCCAATACTTTTGATACAATGCCGACTCCGATTTTAAATATTGATTGCAAATTGTCGGCACAGTATGTAAATCTTGCGTTGGCAGAAAGTTTGAAAATTCTTGAGCCGTACGGTGCTGGAAATGAAGAAGCTGTTTTCGGCCTTTACAATTTTGAAGTTAAATCAATTATTCCGATAGGAGAAAATAAACATTTGCGTATAGAGGCAGTTAAAAACGGAACTGTCGTAAAGGCTGTAATGTTCGGCAGATGTGCAGATGAATTTCCGTATGCACAAAAAGATAAAATTGACCTCGCAGTTAAAATATCGGTAAATAATTATAAAGGAAGAAATTATGTTTCTTTGCGTGTTGTAGATGTAAGACTTCACGGTATTGATGATGATAAATATTTTAACGAAAAAGAAATTTTTGATAAAAGTGAACTCGGTCTTACTAAAGAAGATTTAACACCTTCAAGAGATAAATTTGTGCTTGTATATTCTTTTTTAAAGAAAAACCAAAGACTTCACTTAAATGTTGAAGACTTGTATTTCAGATTGCAAAAATATATCAGTTACAGCGATGCTTATTATTGCACAAAAGCTTTTTGCGAGTGCGGTATTTTAGAACAAGACAAATACATAATTGTGAAAAATGTTAAGCAAAAAGCAGATTTAAATTCTACTGAAACTCTTAAAATGTTAAAAAGGAGAGCTTTTGATGGAAACTAAAATAGATGTTTCTAAATATGACGATAAATTTGACGACTTTTTTAAAGCAATAAAAGAAAGCGGTCAATATGATTGTGAAAAAATTGAACAGGCATATACCATTGCAAAAAAAGCTCATGAAGGCCAATTCAGACGCTCGGGTGAGCCGTATATTATGCATCCTGTTGCAGTTGCAAAGATTTTGTTTGAAATAGGGATGGATAACGAGTGCCTGATTGGCGCTCTTTTGCACGATGTTGTTGAAGATACCAAAGTGTCGATTGACGATGTTCAAAATTTGTTTGGCGGGGAAGTAGCTCTTCTTGTTGACGGCGTAACAAAACTCGGAAAAATTCCTCTTACAACAAGAGAGGAAGTACAGGCTGAAAATATAAGAAAAATGTTTATGGCTATGAATGAGGACATAAGAGTAATCATCATAAAACTTGCCGACAGACTTCACAATATGAGAACGGCAAAGTTTTGGCCGGAATATAAGCAAAGAGAAAAAAGTCTTGAAACACTTGAATTCTATGCTCCTATTGCACACCGTTTAGGTATCCGTCAATTCAAAGAAGAACTTGAAGATATTGCTATTTCATATCTTGACCCTATCGGTTATGAAGAAATTGAAGAACGCTTGAAAACGAAAATCAGCAACGGAGAAAAGTTTTTAAATGATATTACAAATTCAATTAAGGACAGAATTAAAAATATAGAGTCAGCTCAGATATATCATCGTGTAAAGAGTGTTCACGGCATTTACAGAAAATTATATATGAAAAATAAGTCTTTTGAAGAGATTTATGATATTTACGCTATAAGAATTATCGTTAATACCGTTATTGATTGTTACAATGTTTTGGGTATAGTACACGATATGTTTACACCTATTCCTCGTAGGTTTAAAGATTATATTTCTACTCCCAAGCCAAATATGTATCAGTCTTTGCATACGACAGTTTTGTATAAAGGTATTCCTTTTGAAATTCAAATCAGAACTTGGGAAATGCATCAAACGGCTGAATACGGTATCGCAGCACATTGGAAATATAAACTCAGCGGTTCAAATGAGGCAAACAAACAAAACGATGAACGACTTGAATGGGTAAGAAGGATGCTTGAAACAGGCGAAGAGTCTGACAATCCGCTTGATATGATGAGAAACTTCAAAGTCGAACTTTCCGTTGAGGAAATATATGTTTTCACGCCGAGCGGCGAAGTAAAATGTTTGCCCAGCGGTTCAACGGCGATTGATTTTGCGTATTTAATTCACACTGAAGTCGGACATAAAATGATAGGTGCAAAGGTTGACGGCAGAATTGTACCTATTGACTATAAATTAAAAACAGGTCAGCGAGTTGAAATTATAACATCAAAGCAGCCCGGAAAAGGTCCGTCAAAGGATTGGCTTTCCATTGTTCGCACGGGCGAAGCACGAAATAAAATACGCTCGTGGTTTAAGCGTGAACGCAGAGAGGAAAACATTCAAGAAGGCAAAGCACAGGTTGAGTACGAATTTAAAAAGAACTATATTCGTTTTGAAAATGACGATTATGATAAGTTCATTAAAAAAATTGCTGAAAAACAGCATTGTCAAAGTGTAGATGATTTTTATGCCGCACTCGGTTACGGCGGACTTATCATTTCAAAATTGATGCCGAGCATCAAAGACGAATATACAAGAAATTGGAAAGTTGCTCAGCCAACTGTTAAAAATAAAAATGTCGGGGAAATTGTACAAAAACCGACTAAAAACAGCGGCGGTATTATTGTTGAGGGAATTGATAACTGTCTTATCAATATTGCACAATGTTGTAATCCCGTTCCCGGAGATGAAGTTATAGGCTTTATCACAAGAGGAAAGGGACTTACAATTCACAGAAGAAATTGTGTAAATGTTCCTAAAGATATTGAAAATTCTCCTGAACCAAACCGTTGGGTTAAAGCAAGATGGGATGCGTCAGTTAAAGTAAATGCAGTTTCTGCACTTAATGTCTATGCTATTGACAGAGACGGAGTTTTACTTGATATAACTACACTTATGGCAAATATGCGTGTTAAAATTATTTCGCTCAATGCCCGTCAAATCAACGACGGAAACTGTATTACAAGTTTGAGCGTGTCGGTTAACGGCAGAGAACATCTTGACAATATTATTGCAAGATTGTCGAAAATTGACGGCGTATATCATATTGAAAGAAACGGAGATTGAAATGAAAGCAGTAATACAAAGGGTGTCTCAGGCGTCAGTAAAAGTTGACGGAAAAACAACGGGAGAAATCGAAAAAGGTTTTTTGATTTTTCTCGGCGTTGCTGACGGAGATACTGAAAAAGATATAGAAAAACTTATGAAAAAAATTCCTTATTTAAGGATTTTTGAAGATGAGAATGAAAAAATGAATTTGTCATTGCTTGATATTAATGCAAGTGCCCTTGTTGTTTCACAGTTTACTTTGCTTGCCGACTGTACTCATGGACGCAGACCGAATTTCATTGGTTCTGCACCTCTTGAAACGGCAAATGATTTGTATGAAAAGTTTTGCACAGAACTTGAAAAATCAGGCGTTTTAAATGTGCAAAAAGGCATTTTCGGAGCAGATATGAAAGTAAGCCTTTTAAACGACGGCCCTGTTACAATAATTCTTGATTCTAAGGAGTTAAAATAATGGAAGTAAAAAAACTTACAATAGGCAATATGGACAATAACTGCTATCTTCTTACAGATGAAAAAAGCGGAGAATGTGCATTGATAGATTGTCCTGATTTCAACGATGAAGTAGAGGCGTTTATCGGCGATAAAAAACCAAAGTATATATTGCTTACACATGGACATTACGACCATATTTTAGGAGTTAAAAAAGCTCGTGAAAAGTACGGTTCTCTTGTATATATCGGAGAAAAAGACGCTCAAATGCTTGAAAGTTCAAAATTGTCGCTTGCAGTTTTTTGTATGCGAGACAGAACGCAGGAGCCGACTAAAGCCGATTTCTTTTTAAGAGACGGAAAAGTAATTATGCTTGGCGACCTTGAAATAAAAGTTATGTCAACTCCCGGTCATACTCAAGGCAGTGTTTGCTATATTTGTGAAAATGTTATTTTTACGGGAGATACATTGTTCAGACTTTCGTATGGAAGAACGGATTTTCCCGGCGGAAGTATGACTGATATGAAAAACAGTTTGAAAAAGCTGGCAAATCTTGACGGTGACTACATTGTTTATGCAGGACACGGTAAAGACTCAACTTTAGATTTTGAAAGACAACACAACGAATTGTTGAGGTAAAGATGAAAGTTTATACTAATTGTTCAGAATTAAAATGTGAAATTGAAAAATTGTGCAGAATTTTTTTCCCTTTTGAAAAATTTCTGCTTGAAGAAGATGACGATGCTGATATTAAAGTAGTTTGCTTTAATGATTGCGTAAATTCGTATGTTAAATACGGTGGTAAGAATTTTGAGTTTTCGGAAAAAATAAACGATTTTGATATAGAAACGACTGCTTGCAGAACTCTTTACAGATGCTTATGCGAAACATTAAACTATGTTTCAAAATGGGGCATATTGACAGGTGTTCGTCCTGCTAAACTGATGCACAGAATATGTGAAAATATCGGCGAAGAAAATGCAAAATCGGATTTTCAAAACAGACTTCTTGTAAGTGAGCAGAAAACACAGCTCGCTTTTGAAGTTATGAAGCACGAAAATGAAATCATTTCATTATCAAAAGATAATTCATTTTCGCTTTACATATCAATACCGTTTTGTCCTACCCGTTGCTCATACTGTTCTTTTGTGTCGCATTCGGTAAATTCACAAAGTGCAAAAAAACTTGTCGAACCTTATGTGGAACTTCTGTGTAAAGAACTTGAAGAAACGGGAAGAATTGCAAAAGAACTCAATTTACGGCTTGAAACGGTCTATTTCGGCGGAGGTACACCAACTACACTTTCAGCAGAACAACTTGAAAAGCTGTTTAAAACGGTTGAGAGTAATTTTGATTTAACACATTTGAGAGAATACACTGTTGAAGCAGGAAGACCTGATACCGTTACAAAAGAAAAACTTTTGGCAATAAAAAATGCAGATGCAACGAGAATAAGTATAAACCCGCAGACTTTTTCTGACGATGTTTTAGAAACTATCGGAAGAAACCACAACTCACAACAGACTATTGATGCTTATAAACTCGCTTGTGATTGCGGGTTTGATAATATCAATATGGACTTAATCGCAGGTTTGCCGAATGACACTGTTTCGTCGTTTAAAAACAGTGTCGATACAGCAGTGAAACTCGGTGCTCAAAATATTACTGTACATTCTCTTGCAATGAAAACTGCGTCTTATATGGCGGGTAATAGGGAAAATACAGTTTGTACGCCAAAAGAGGCGAACGAAATGGTAGATTACAGTTTTGAAGCACTTAAAAATAACGGCTACTATCCATATTATATGTATAGGCAAAGCAAAACCGTCGGTAATCTCGAAAATGTTGGTTGGTGTAAAAACGGAAAAGACGGTTTATATAATGTATATATGATGGATGAAACACACAGCGTTTTCGGGTGTGGAGCAGGTGCAGTTACAAAACTTCGTTCTCCTGTTGATACCAAAATTGAAAGAATATATAACTTTAAGTATCCGTATGAATATATAGACCGTTTTGATGAAATGATAACGAGAAAATCAGGAATATATGATTTTTATAAAGAATATAGATAATTATGGCAAATATAAGTTTAATAAATAAAAAATGTAAATATGAATTACATAGTTTTATAGACGAGTGTGAAAATCGCTATATAAATGAAATTGACAGAGTTTTATCGAGTATCGAAAATAGTGAATGTTCTGCATTGATAATTGCAGGACCGTCTTGTGCAGGAAAAACCACTACTTCTCAAATAATAGCAAATAAAATTGCAAGTGATAATAAAAAAGTATTTATCGTTTCTCTCGATGATTATTTTCACAGTGTAGATATACAGAAGGAAAAGTACGGAGAGGAAACAGACTTTGACTCTATTAATGCTTTAGATGTGGATTTTTTTAAATCACAGTTTTCCGATATTTTAAACGGAAAAGAAGTTTCTTTGCCTCGATTTGATTTTATTTCGGGAAAAAGAATTGAAAATCATTGTAAAATACAAATGAAGAAAAACGATTTTCTAATAGTTGAAGGTATCCATTCTTTAAATCCCGTAATTTCAAATGAGTTTTCTCACAAGACAGTTAAAAGTCTTTTTATCAATGTTGAAGATGAAATTTCAAATGATGAAAAAACGCTTTTGAACGCAAGACAATTGCGTCTTGTAAGAAGAATTGTCAGAGATTTTAATTTTAGGGGAAGCTCAGTGGAAAACACTTTTCACTTGTGGAAAAATGTTGTTAAAAACGAAGACTTGTCGCTCTTGCCTTTTCGTGAAGATGCCGATTTTCAAATCAATACTTTTATTGAATATGAGTGCGGAGTTATGAAAGAACAGGCTTGTAATTTGTTAAGTTCTGTTTCAAGAGACAGCAAATATCAAGATATTTCCCAAGAAATGTTAAACGCTTTAAACAATATTGTTACAGTTGATAAAAAGTTTGTGCCAAAATACTCAATGCTCAAAGAATTTGTAGGTTGACCTTGCAATTTGTTACAGTATGGAATATAATGTATTGTAATAATAACTTATACGAGGTGGACACTGTGGCAAACTTTGATGATATATTTAATAAGACAAAAAATATGAATTTTGATGAAGTTATAAACAAAACTAAAAATGTTGCCGAAGAATTGTCAAAAAGAAGTGCAACTGCACTTGAAATATCAAGACGAAAAATCGAATTGCTTGATAATAAAAATAAATTGTCAAGAGTGTATGAAAATTACGGCTATTTGATTTATAAGCAAAAAAACGGCGAAGAAGTAAATCAAGTTGATATAGATGTCAAAGAAGAAGAAATCTCATTGTTGAGAAATAAAATAGATGTTTTATCCGATGAGTTGGAAGAATATAAGCAAAACAATAAGTTTTAATTTTTATTTAAGGACTGTTTAAATGACAGTCCTTATTTTTTATGTGGTGATATTTTGAAACGCAAAAACTATACTTCAAACGCTTTAATTCTAATAGTGTCAACCGTACTTGTTAAAGTTATTACTGTTTTATATAAAATTCCTTTAACATCTCTTATAGGTGCAACAGGAAGAGGATATTTTGCAATAGCGTATAATTTGTTCGTGCCGTTTAATTCTGTCTGTATGGGTGCCGTGCCTGTTGTTGTTTCAAAACTTGTAAGCGAATATATTGCAAAAAACAATATCACAAGAGTTTCTGTTATTAAAAGTGTATCCTTTAAAATAATGCTTGTTTTGGGATTTGTTTCTGCAATAATTGTTTCTTTAATTGCTTTTCCGTATTGTAAATATACAGGAGGAGGAAACGGTGCGCTTTTTTGCATTTTCACTCTTGCACCGTCACTGATTTTTTCTTGTTTAAGCGGTGCAAGAAGAGGTGTGTTTGAAGGCGAGATGAATATGACTCCTACGGCAGTTTCTCAATTGATTGACTGCCTTTTTAAAGCAATTTTCGGTTTGCTTTTTGCAAGAGTCGGTATGAGTATGTTGTTTGACGAATATGTAAATTTTTCGACGGTTTTAGGCAAATTTGCAGGCAGTGATGAAGAAGCACTGAGTTTTATTTATCCGATTACTTCTGCAATGTCAATGGCAGGTGTGTTTTTCGGCAGTTTAGCGTCGTACATATATCTTGAAATATTAATAGGAAAAAGTAAATTTAAAAAAATAAAAAATAATAATGTAAATTTATCTGTAAGAAAAGAAATATTAAATCTTTCTTTTCCTATTGTTGCTGCAACGGCAGTTTCGGGAATTTCAAATATTCTTGAACAGGCAAGCGTTAATTTTTGTCTTGAAAATGCAGATGTAAATTTCCTTATAAATGCGTATCAAAATGCATTGAACTTTTCACAGACAAAAGCAGACGATGTACCTACATATCTTTTTGGAATATACAGTTCCGTTCTCGATTTTAAAAACCTCGTTCCAATGCTCAGTGCTGCACTCGGATTGGCGGCAGTACCTGTTATCAGTGGTCAGCTTGCCGTAAATGATTTAAAAAAAGGTTCATATTATATGGAAATACTTTTGAAATTTTCTGTTGTGATAGGTTTTGGAGTCGGATGGTGTTTTTATTTAATGCCGAAGGAAATTATAAATATTGTTTATGGAATTAAAAATCCGGATATAGCTATGGGAGGAGAAAAAATGTTATCTTTTTTTGGAGTAACAATGATTGTTTACGCTCTGCTTTCTCCTGTTGTTTGTGCCTTGCAAGGCGCAGGTCTTGGAAAAGATGCTGTTTTGCCTTTTGCTTTTTCAGCGGTTATTAAAATCGGATTTAATTTTTTGTTGATGCAAAAAACAAATCTTGCAATGGAATCTTTTGTTGTTTCTTCTTTTATAGGTACTGCATTTTCGCTTGTTTGGTGTTGCGTTGCATTTTTTAAAAAAACAAAATTGAAAGTCAGATTTTGTGAAACTTTTTTAAGACCGTTTCTTGTCTCTTTGTCTGTTCCGACGATTATTTTTTTTCTTAAAAGTATAAATTTCTCAAATAGTGTAAATATAAGCAATATGATAATATTAATTATTACTGTTGTTTTTTATATAGCTTTTGTTTTTCTGTTCAAAGTTTTGGACATTAGTTCTTTAAAAATGATTAAAAAGTTTTAAATTTGGCTAAAACACTTGAAATTTGCTGATTAATATTGTATTATATTGTACACAGTCATTGAGAAGGGAATACAAAATGTCGATTGACTTTGAGTTTAAAAACAGATACAATATTGAAGATTTGGTAAATATTGTCGGTTTATTACGCAGTCCCGACGGTTGCGAATGGGATAAAGCACAAACTCACTTTTCTATCAAAAAGAATTTTATAGAAGAAACATACGAGGCTATTGAAGCAATAAATCAAAACAATGCGGATATGATGAAAGAAGAGTTTGGAGATGTTCTTCTTCAAGTTTTACTGCATTGTCAAATGGAAAGCGAACAACACAATTTTGATTTTGCAGATGTTGTCAATGAATTGGCTCAAAAACTTGTTTTTCGTCATCCTCATGTTTTCGGCAATGACGTTGCTTCAACGGAAAAAGATGCACTCAACAGTTGGGATTCTGCAAAACAGAAAGAAAAGAATTACTCTTCAAATGTTGACAGGCTTGACGCCGTGCCGAAAGAATTGCCTGCACTTATGCGTGCACAGAAAATTCAGTCTCGTGCTTCAAAGTTCGGTTATGATTGGAAAAAAGACCAATTAGACAAAGTTATTCAAAATTTAAAAGATGAAATCAATGAGTTAGAAATTGCTATTTCAAAAGGAAATGAAGAACTGACAGAAGATGAAATCGGTGATATACTTTTTTCGGCTGTAAACATTTCTCGTTCTTTGAATAAAGACGCAGAAGAAGTATTGTTTAACTCTACCGAAAAGTTTATTTCTCGTGTGAAAGAGTGTGAAAAAATCTCGGCGGAGAAAGGTATCGACACTTTAAAGATGGATGAAACTCAGTTTGACGAACTTTGGAATAACGCTAAAATAAATTTACAAAATTAAACGGAGGATTTCTAAATGAACAAAACAGACCTTGTTGCAGCAGTTGCTGCAAAAGCAGAAATTTCTAAAAAGGACGCAGAAGCAGCTGTTTCAGCAGTATTCGATGCTATCACTGAAGCACTTCAGGAAGGCGACAAAGTAGCTCTTGCAGGCTTTGGTACATTCGATGTAAAGGTTCGTGCAGCTCGTACAGGTCTTAACCCAAGAACAAAGGAAACTATCCAAATTCCTGAAACAAAAGTTCCTTCTTTTAAAGCAGGCAAACCTCTTAAAGACGCTGTAAAATAATCTTACTGTTAAGTCCGTCTGGTTTTCAGATGGACTTTTTATTTATCGGGAGAAATCAAAATGAGAATAGATAAGTATTTAAAAGTTTCAAGAATTATCAAAAGAAGGACAGTTGCAAACGAAGCCTGTGATGCAGGAAGAGTTGAAGTTAACGGTAAAGTTGTCAGAGCTTCTTACGATGTTAAAATCGGCGATGAAATCGTAATATCAATGGGACAGTCGCAAAGAAAATATAAGGTTTTACAGGTTGCTGACCACGCACTTAAAGATGATGCAGTAAATATGTACGAGATTTTATGAATATTTTTTGAGTTATCGTCGTACTATTTCTTGGGGGCGTTTTTATGGAACAAGAAACAGTACAACATTCTTTAAAAATTGAAAAAAGAGAAAAAGCAGAAATCAGCGGAATTAAAGATGTAGAATATTTTAATGAAAATGAGATACTTGCAGTATCGACTATGGGAAATATTTTAATTAAAGGCGAGCATCTTCATATTGATTGCTTGAATACGGAAACACAGGTAATGAATGTTTCGGGTACGGTGTGTGCAATCATTTATTCAGAAAACAGAAATGATAAAAAAAGTATTTTGGACAGAATTTTCAGATGATGACTTCATCAATAATAGCTTTTTCTGTTTTGGGATTTTTTTGCTCAGTTTTTTATGACTTTTTTTATTTGTTGGAAAAACTGTTTTCAAATAAAAAAGCAACATTTGTTTTAGATGTTATTTTTTCTGTTTTGTGTGGATTTTTAAGTTTAATTTTTGTTATGGCTTACAATGACGGAAATGTAAGGGCAGTCTTTTTTGTTGCGTTTTTCATCTGTTTTTATCTGTATAGATTTACTTTTGGCAGATTTGCTTCGGCGTTTACAGTCAAATTATCAAAGTCGCTTAAAAATATTTTTAAAAAAGCTGCATTTTGTTTAGAAAAAGTCAAAAAACGCTTGCAAATGTATGGCAAAAAGGTTTATAATAAAACTATCGGGAAAAAAAGAAAAAGTGGCTTTACTAAAGAGAAAAGGGATGAAAAAAGTGTTAGAGGAATTCCGTCTTAAAAACAGGAATAAAAAATTTGTATATAAAATCGCAGCTATTGTTGCGGTTATTGTTTCTGTCGGCATTTTTACAGTTACATTCTTTTCTTTGAACGGTAAAGTTACATATTTGAAACAACAAAAAGCAGAGTACTCTGAACAACTTGACTTGCAAAATGAACAGAATGAAAAACTGTCTGTTATGTTAGAGTCCGACAACAGAGACGAGTACATTGAACAAAAAGCTCGTGAAAAGGGCTATGTTAAGTCAAATGAAATTGTTTTTTACGATGTTTCTTCAAGCAAATAAAAGTATTTAAGCCGAGTCTTACTCGGCTTTTTTTGTGAGATAATATGTGAGGTAATATATGAAAAATATCAGTACGGCAGACATTACGGCTCTTGTGGCAGATATGTGTGAAAAGTCAAATAAAGTTTTGCCATCAAGTTTGGAAAATTGTATATGTAATTGCAAAAAATCGGAAACTAATGAAGTTGCAAAAAGTATCTTGTCCGATTTAAAAAGCAATATGGATGCGGCAAGAGAACTCGATATACCTGTTTGTCAGGATACAGGTATGGCTGTTGTTTTTGCTGAAATAGGACAAGATGTACATATAGTCGGAGGAAGTTTTGAAAAGGCTGTAAATGACGGTGTTTCACTCGGATATACAAAGGGACTTTTGAGAAAAAGTGTTGTTAAAGACCCTTTTTTTGAAAGAGTGAACACAAATGACAATACGCCTGCTGTTATTCACACGAGAATTGTTGATGGGGATAAGATAAAAATTACTGTTGCGCCTAAAGGCTTCGGTTCGGAAAATATGAGCGCTTTAAAAATGTTTACACCGGCAGCATCTAAAGATGATATTGTTAACTTTGTTGTTGATGTTGTGAAAAAAGCAGGTTCAAATCCGTGTCCGCCGATTTGTGTCGGAGTGGGTATAGGCGGAGATTTTGAACTTAGTGCATTTTTGGCTAAAAAAGCACTTTGCAGAGATATTTCAAAAAGAAATTCAAACGAAAAATATGCTTTGCTTGAAACAGAAATGCTTGAAAAAATCAATTCACTTGATATAGGCCCTCAAGGTTTCGGAGGCGATACAACAGCACTTTGCGTTAATATTGAAACATATCCTACTCATATAGCAGGACTGCCTGTTGCAGTTAATATAGGATGCCATGTAACAAGACATTTAACAGGAGAATTATAATATGAAAATGAGATTTACAGCACCTTGCATTTTTGGACTTGAAGGCTTGGCGGCTGAAGAATTTAGAAATATGGAAGCAGAAAATGTATGTGCCGAAAATGGCAGAGTGCTTTTTGAAGGCGATGAAACAATACTTGCAAGAGCAAATATTTGTTCTCGCTTTTCGGAAAGAATACTCATTTTGCTTGATGAATTTGAAGCGTTTACTTTTGAAGAACTTTTTCAAAATGTAAAGAAACTTCCTTGGTCGGAATTTATCGGCTCGGCAGATACTTTTCCCGTAAAAGGTTACAGTTTAAATTCTGAACTTCATTCTGTACCCGATTGTCAAAAAATCATAAAAAAAGCAGTTGTTGAGAGTTTAAAGCAAGATTACGGTATCAGTTGGTTTGAAGAAACGGGTCCTGTTCATCAAATACGCTTTGCAATACTTAAAAATCGTGTTTCAATAATGCTTGATACATCAGGAAGCGGTCTTCA
Source organism: uncultured Eubacteriales bacterium (assembly GCA_900540085.1). Classification (GTDB taxonomy): domain Bacteria; phylum Bacillota; class Clostridia; order Oscillospirales; family Acutalibacteraceae; genus Scybalenecus. The sequence continues at coordinate 35,101 of UQEU01000007.1, read as the reverse complement.
TAAAAGAGGCTATCGTGCAGTGTCGAATGAAGCACCGATTAAAGAAACATTGGCTGCGGCAATGTGTTATCTCTCAAAACTCCGTCATTATCATACAATGTACGACCCATTTTGCGGAAGCGGTACTATTTTAATCGAAGGTGCAATGCTTGCAAATAATATTGCTCCCGGTATTAATAGAAATTTTTCTTGCGATAGGTGGGGATTTGTACCTGAAAGCGTGTGGAAAAACGAAAGGGCAAGAGCACACGATATTATTAAAACAGATACTGATTTTGTCGCTTTCGGTTCGGATATTGATGAAAGTGCTGTTGAACTTACTCTTGCAAATGCAAAAAATATCAGAGTAGATAAGTTTATGAGGGTAAAAAAACAGAACATTTCAAGATTTGACCCTACAACTGAAAGAGGCACGCTCGTTACAAATCCACCATACGGGGAGAGAATGCTTGATATAAAGGCTGCAAAAGAACTTTATACCATAATGGGCAGAAAGTTTGAAAAAAAACACGGTTGGAGTTACGGTATTATCAGTCCTGATGAGGATTTTGAAAAGTCTTTTGGAAGAAAGGCAGATAAATCCAGAAAATTGTATAACGGTATGATTAAGTGCCGTTACTATATGTATTTTAAATAATATCTATAAAAACAATATATAATTTAAGCAGTAATTCGTTGTGATTACTGCTTTTTTCTTTTAATAAAATGTTATTATTTTCTGTCAATTTTTGTAACAAATTTTGCTTAAGAGATAGTTTTTGTACCCTAATATTAAAAATATGGGTTATTTTTTTAAAAAATTATGAATACTATTGACAAATGGAAATTATTTGCTAAAATATAGTTAGCACTCGAGATAAGAGAGTGCTAACAGATTGGTAAATGAATTTTTTATAGAGGTGACAATTATGACTATCAAACCCCTTGCAGACAGAGTTCTTGTAAAAACTGTTAAGGCAGAGGAAACAACAAAAAGCGGTATTCTTCTTACCGCATCAGCACAGGAGAAACCTGAAATTGCAGAAGTAATTGCAGTGGGTCCCGGCGGAAAGGTTGACGGCGAAACGGTTGAAATGTTCGTTAAAGTCGGCGACAAAGTTATAACAAGCAAATATTCCGGTACTGAAATCAAAGTTGACGGAGAGAAATTCACTATCGTTAAACAAAGTGAAATTCTTGCTATTGTAGAGTAAAGGGAGAGATATAAATGGCTAAAGATATTATTTTCGGCGAAGATGCAAGAAAGGCTCTTCAGGCAGGTATTGATAAACTTGCAAATACTGTTAAAATTACACTCGGTCCAAAAGGCAGAAATGTAGTTCTTGACAAAAAATACGGTGCACCGTTAATTACAAATGACGGTGTTACAATCGCAAAAGAAATTGAACTTGAGAATGCTTTTGAGAATATGGGTGCTCAACTTGTTAAAGAAGTTTCAAGCAAAACAAACGACGATGCAGGCGACGGTACAACAACTGCAACCCTTCTTGCACAGGCTCTTGTAAGAGAAGGTATGAAAAATGTTACTGCAGGTGCAAACCCGATGGCAGTTAAAAAAGGCATTCAGGCTGCCGTAGAGGCAACTGTTGATGCAGTTAAGGCAAATTCCCGTCAGGTTAAAGACAATGACGATATCGCCCGTGTAGCAACAGTTTCAGCAGCAGATGAGTATGTTGGTAAACTTATTGCAGAGGCAATGGAAAAAGTTTCTTCAGACGGTGTTATCACTATTGAAGAAAGCAAAACTGCAAATACAACTTGCGAAGTAGTAGAAGGTATGCAATTTGACCGTGGATATATTTCGCCGTATATGGTTACAGATACAGATAAAATGGAAGCAGTTATTGACGACGCTCTCCTTCTCATCACTGACAAAAAGATTTCTTCTATTCAAGAAGTTCTTCCTTTGCTTGAACAAATCGTTAAAGCTGGTAAAAAACTTGTTATTGTTGCTGAAGATGTTGAGGGCGAAGCATTGCAGACAATTCTTCTCAATAAACTCAGAGGTACATTTACTTGTGTATGCGTAAAAGCACCGGGCTTTGGCGACAGAAGAAAAGATATGCTTCAGGATATCGCTGTTCTTACAGGCGGTACAGTTGTAAGTTCTGATCTCGGTCTTGAACTTAAAGACACAACAGTAGATATGCTCGGTCAGGCTCGTCAAGTTAAAGTAACAAAAGAAAATACTATCATTGTTGACGGTTCAGGCGATTCAAACGAAATTAAAGCAAGAGTAGGTCAAATTAAAAACGCTATTGAAGTATCAACTTCAGAGTTTGACCGTGAAAAACTTCAGGAAAGACTTGCAAAACTTGCAGGTGGTGTTGCAGTTATCAAAGTTGGTGCCGCAACTGAAACTGAAATGAAAGAAAAGAAACTCAGAATTGAAGATGCACTTGCAGCAACAAAAGCAGCTGTTGAAGAAGGTATCGTAGCAGGCGGCGGTGTTGCACTTATCAATGCTATTCCGTCAGTTGAGAAACTTCTTGACAGTGAAGATGCAGACTTCAAAACAGGTGTTTCAATCGTTCTTAAAGCACTTGAAGAACCAATCCGTCAAATTGCACTCAATGCAGGTCTTGAAGGCTCTGTAATTGTAGAAAAGATAAAAAATGCAGATGTAGGCTATGGACTCAACTTTGCAACAGGTGAGTATGGCGATATGATTTCGGAAGGAATTGTTGACCCTGCAAAAGTTACAAGGTCTGCACTTCAAAATGCAGCGTCTGTTGCAGCAATGGTTCTTACAACAGAAAGCCTTGTTACAGATATTAAAGACCCACAGGCAGATGCAGCACAGGCAGCAGCAATGGCAGCAGCATCTCAAGGCGGAATGTACTGATAAATAATTTTTAAAATAATTAAAATTATATAATAACAAAAAATGCGAAGTTTTTTACTTCGCATTTTTTGTTTGTACATTTGTTTTAATGATTATTGATTATTTGTACATTTCGGTAGATAAATATTTTTCGCCTCCGTCAGGTAATAGAACAACTATATTTTTGTCTTTTTCTTTTATTGCAATTTCAACAGCAGCACTTACTGCTGCACCCGATGATATGCCTATAAGCAATCCTTCATTTTTTGCGACGGTATTTCCCATAGAAAGAGCATTTTCATTTGAAACAGTTACAATTTCATCACAGACGCTTAAATCTAAATTTTTAGGAATAAAGTTTGCACCTATGCCTTGAATTTTATGGGAAGCACTTATACCTTTAGTTATAACAGGCGAACTTTCAGGCTCAATTCCGATAATTTTTATTTTTTCATTTTTTTCTTTTAGATATTTTCCCACACCGCTGATTGTACCGCCTGTACCTATTCCGGCAATGAAAATATCTATTTTTCCGTCCATATCTTCAAAAATTTCAGGTCCCGTTGTTTTATAATGTGCAAGGGGATTGTCTGAATTGTCAAATTGACCTAAAATAACTGCATTTTCCGTTTCTTTGCAGATACGCTCACTTTCTTCAACGGCTCCTGCCATTCCTTTGTTTCCGGGTGTTAAAATTATTTCTGCACCGTACGCTTTTAAAAGCATTTGTCTTTCAACACTCATAGTTTCCGGCATTGTTAAAATAACTTTGTAGCCTCTTGATATTCCTATTGAGGCGAGTGCAATTCCCGTATTTCCGCTGGTTGGCTCTACAATAGTTGCACCTTTTTTGAGTACTCCTTTTAATTCGGCTTGTTCTATCATTGAAAGTGCCGCTCTGTCTTTTGCCGAACCGGCAGGGTTAAAGCATTCGAGTTTCGCTATAATTTTTGAATTTGTATTGAACATTTTTTCAATGTTATTAAGTCTTAAAAGAGGTGTTTTTCCAACTAAATCTTTCACTGAATTGTTAACTCTCATAATATAATGCCTCCTCCCAAAAGATATTCTCCGTCATATAAAACAACAGATTGTCCCTTTGTAATTGCTCTTTGCTTTTCGTCAAATTCTATATGAATTTTATTGTCGTCAGTTTGAAAAACCGTCGCATCTTGTTCCTTTTGGTTGTACCTTGTTTTTGCTTTGCATCGCAAAGGTGCGTCAAGTTTGTCAAAGGGAATAAAGTTGATGTTTGTTGCGTCTAATGAATTTGAAAAAAGATTTTCATTTGTGCAAAGTACAACTTCATTTTTTTCTGTGTCTTTGTATTTAACATACATCGGTTGGGAAAGAGCAAGTCCGAGACCTTTTCTTTGACCGGTTGTATAGTTAATGAGTCCTTTGTGTTCGCCTAAAATTTTTCCGTTTTCATCAACAAAATTACCGTGCGGATATTCCTTTTTTGTTATTTCTTTTATAATATCAGAATATTTTCCGTTAGGTACAAAACAAATGTCTTGAGAGTCCTTTTTTGCTGCAACGGCAAGTCCTGCTTCTTCCGCAATTTGCCGTATTTCTTCTTTTGAAAATTTGCCGAGAGGAAAAACACAACGAGAAAGTATTTCTTGACTGAGTGTGTACAGAACATAGGATTGGTCTTTTTTGTCATATTTCGCTCTTTTTAATAAATATCTGCCGTTTGAAAATTCTGTTTCAACATAGTGTCCCGTCGCAATTTTTTCTATGTTGTTATCATCTGCAAATTCTGCTATATATTTGAATTTTATTTCCTTGTTGCATATAACACAAGGATTTGGCGTAGCACCGTTTTCATATATTTTTGCAAAAGGCTGCATTACTTTTTCTCTGAATTCGTTAGTTTTATCTAACAAATTGAATTGAATATCTAATTTCTCACAAATATTTTTTGCGTCTTTAATATCGTTTTTGTTATTTTTTTCTAAAAGGTTCAGCATAGCTCCGACGGGAGAATAGCCGTTTCTTTTAAGAATTACCGCCGCCGCAGAAGAATCTACTCCGCCACTCATTGCAATTACAATTTTATTCATATAAATCACCGTGTTATTAAGATTATCCTTTTTTATCTTATATTTAAAAAAGTAAAATGTCAATGTAAAATATTACAACTATTGTTTGTTGCAATTTATTTTTGTTGGATTTATAATATATTTGGTTTAAAGGAGGCGGTTAATTTGGAACTGTATTCAATTTTAAAAGATTTAGCTTTTATAATTGTTTTTTCAAAAGTTTTCGGAATACTTGCAAGAAAAGTAAAAATCCCTCAGGTTGCAGGAGAAATCCTTGCGGGTATAGTAATCGGTCCAAGTCTGCTTGGAATTGTACAAATCAGCGATTATATTAAAATTTTTGCTGAAATAGGCGTTGTACTTTTAATGTTCAGTGCAGGTATTGAAACGAATATAGAAGACATCAAAAAAACAGGATTTAAGGCATTTTTGATTGCACTTTGCGGTGTGTTTGTACCGCTTGGATGCGGATATTTATTGTATTCTGCTTTTTATGGTTTTGCTCCTTTGGGCGATGAAAAGTTTTTAAGTGCAATCTTTATCGGAGCAATTTTGACTGCAACTTCCGTGTCAATAACGGCACAGACACTTAAAGAACTCGGTAAAATAAAAACAGAAGTCGGCACAACTATAATGAGTGCCGCAATTATAGATGATGTTATAGGTATTATCGTTTTAACTTTTGTTATAGGTATGAAAGACTCAGATACAAAACCGTCATCTGTTATTTTTAAAACAGTTTTATTTTTTGTTTTTGCTTTTGTTGTCGGAGAAATTATTTACCGTGTTTTCAAGTTTATTAACAAACGCTGGCCTCATACAAGAAGAATATCCATTTTCAGCCTTGTTTTTTGTTTCGCAATGGCGTATGTTGCAGAAAAGTTTTTCGGTATAGCAGACATTACGGGTGCGTTTGTTGCGGGCGTAATTCTGTCGAATTTGAAAGACGCACCTTATATAGAAACAAAGCTTGATACAAATTCATATATGATTTTCGGACCGGTATTCTTTGCAAGTATCGGTTTAAAAACAGATATCAGGGGAATTGACTCGAAAATTTTACTGTTTACGCTTGCTTTTGTTTTGGTAGCGCTTATAAGTAAAATTGTCGGATGCGGCGGAATTTCAAAGTTGTTGAAATTTTCTTGGAATGACAGTTTAAAAATCGGTGTCGGAATGATGACAAGAGGCGAGGTCGCACTTATAGTTGCACAAAAAGGATTTGATGCAGGACTTCTTTCTCCTAAATTTTTCACTTGTGTTATAATTCTTATTATAATATCATCCGTAATTACACCAATATTCTTAAAACTGATTTATGAAAAAGATAAAAATAAAGAAATAAAAGCAGAGGTATAAAAATTGTCTGTTTCAGTAATGTTAAAACCATCATCAAGTAACTGTAATTTAAGTTGTGAATACTGTTTTTACAATTCCCTTGCGAGCCAAAGGCAGTCTTTTTCAAAAGGATATATGACAAAAGAAACATCGCACAACATAATATTGTCTGCACTTGACTATGCGAAAAATACAGATGTATATTTTGTTTTTCAGGGGGGAGAACCTTCACTTTCAGGAATTTCGTTTTATAAAGATTTTGTGGATTTTGTAAGCAAGAACAACAGTAAAGGTGCGACAGTTAACTATTGTTTTCAGACAAACGGCACGCTCATAAATGATGAATGGTGCGAATTTTTTAAACAAAACGGTTTTCTTGTCGGTGTTTCGTTAGACGGAAATAAAGAACAAAATAAATATAGAATTTATCCGAATAAAAAGGACTCTTTCGACGATGTGATGAACGGTATAAATCTTTTAAAAAAACACGGCGTTGAGTTCAATGTTCTTGCCGTGTTAACAAAATTTACTGCTAATACCGTGCGTGACAGTTATAGGTTTTTTAAACAAAATTCTTTAAATTATTTTCAGTATATAGCAGGTCTTTCTCCTTTTGGATACAAAAGGCAGGAAGATGATATATTTATGAGTGTTTCAGACTATTCACATTTTCTTGAAAAAGCCTTCAGACTGTATTATAATGATATAACAAGAGGAAATAAAGTAAGTATAAGACAGTTCGATAATTATTCGCTTTTGGCATCGGGCAGACACGCTGAACAGTGTGGTATGAACGGCTTTTGTTCAAGACAGTTTGTGGTAGAAGGCGACGGCAGTGTGTATCCGTGCGACTTTTTCTGTACTGATGAGTGGCTTTTGGGTAATATTAATGAGTCATCTTTTTCGGAACTTGAAAAAACTGAAAAGGCTCAAAATTTTATTAAAGAGTCCTTTGTTTTTCCCGAAAAGTGTAAAAAGTGTGTGTATTTCGGCATTTGCAGAGCGTGTGGCTGCAAAAGAACTGCAAAAGATATTGATTATTGTGATGCATACAAAAAGTTTTTCTCTGAAAATTTAGAAAAAATTAAAATGTTAAACAGAGGTAATATATGAAAAAATTTTTAAGCGTATTTTTATCCATTTTAATGATTGTTACTGTTTTTGCCGGTTGTTCTTCAAATGGATTAAAATCATCACTTGATATAACGCTTGACTCAAATGTCGAGATGCAGCCTGAAGTTGAAAAAGCGTATAAAAAAGTATGTAAGTCAATTATCAAAGGCGAGGAAACAGTTGAGTTTGGCAAAGATATTGAGTATGATGTAAACTTGCTTTTAAAATCACAGTTTCCTCTTATCAATCTTGTTGAATATATAAGGTACAATGAAAAAAACGAGTCTTACGATATAGCATATAAAAACAGCGTTGACGAGCATAAAACACTTGTTCAAAAATTTACGGATAAGTGCAATTCAATAATTTCTGCGGCAAAAGAAACTGCCAAAAATAACGATGTTCTATTTATAATGAACATTTATAAATATTTTGCGCAGTCAGTGACAAATAAAACAATTACAGGTAACTCATATACTGCAATTGTTGAAAATACAGGTCAGAGTCCTGCTGTTTCATCTGCTTTTGAGTATATTTTAATGCAAAGCGGTTTTAACGCCACACATATAATCGGTTCAAAAGAAAACGGTGCGTATGCAGTATGGAGTGCAGTTGAAATTGATGATGAATATTATTTCTTTGACCCGTATGCCGAAAATGTGAAAAACGGCGGAAACGGTCTCAAATATTTCGGTCAAACTTTAGATGATAAGGTTGCAGACGGATTTTTGAAAGAATGTACTACGATTGTTGAAGAAGATGCACCTGAATGTGATGATGAAAGATTTAACATTTTCAAAGATTGTATAATCTGGGCAGTTGACGAAAGTGATAAATCAATGATAAATGTTACATATTCAGACGGGAATTATAAACAACTCTCCGTTAAAAATTTATAAATTAAAACTCGGATAACTCATTTAATTAATGAGCAGTCCGAGTTTTTTTATTTGAGTATTTTTTTCAGCGTATTGACTGCGTCTTCAAAATCGTTTGTGTTTACTCCCGACGAGTTGAGTATTAAATATATATTTCCGTTTGAAAAACTGTCAATAGTAGCATAAAAAGAATATTTTTTCATAAGTGTTTTTATTTCTTCAAGAGTTTTATGACAATTTGTTTTTAGAGAAAGTTGAAGACCGTTATCACTTATTTTGATTTTTGAGTGTTTAAACTCCTTTTTCACACAAGTTTCAAGTTCTTTTGTTTTTGCAGTGTATATTCTTCTTATTTTTCTTGTTTGTGAGTATAGGTGTCCGTCACGAATATAACTGCAAAGTGCTATCTGTTCTGTTTTAGAAGCAAATTGAACAAATTCATCTTTGTGTTTATTGTATAAATCGGAAAGTTCTTCATTAAGTACCATAAAACCTATTCGTATTCCGGGAAGCAAAAGTCTTGAAAATGAGCCTATATATACAACATTGTCCTTTTCAGCCATTGTGAAAACAGACGGCGATGGTTTTTTGTTGTATAAAAAATCGCTTTCGTAGTCATCTTCTATTACGAGAGCATTTTTTTTTGCCGAATATTCAACAAGTTCTTTTCGCCTTTTAACACTCATTACATCTCCAAACCTTGTCATATGAGACGGGGAAACATAAATTATTTGAGCGTTTTTGTTTCGGTATGTAATTTCAAATCCAAATGTTTTAAATATGCTTTCTCCGATTTTGAAACTTTTGCTTTCAGGGATTGATACTGTTTTTTTATTTTTTATCAATGAACAAAGAATAAGTAAAAGGTTGTTAGTACCTGCTCCGACAACTATTCGCTCTGGGGGAGCGATAATGTTTCTTTTTTTCATTATATATTCTGACAATGCAACTCTGAGTTCGTATTCTCCCTGCGTTTCACTGTAAGATAAAAGTTTTTCGTCGTTTTTTAATGCATTTTTAATATATCTTTTCCATAGATTAATATCAAAACTTGATGCGTCTGCTTTATTGCTTTTAAAATCGTATTTTATTTTTTCTTCTTTAACAACGGTCTGTCTTTCGGGCAAACCTTTATTCTTTTTATATGAAACATAGTATCCGCTTTGTGCTTTTGCTATGATAAAACCGTCTGCGGCAAGGGCATTGTAAGCGTTAGTAACGGTTGTTATACTTACATTTAAGTATTCTGCACTTTTTCGCACCGAAGGTATCTTATCTCCGTTTTTTAAAAAACCGTTTTGTATTTTTTCTTTGTAAAAGTTATATATTTCAATATATTTTTTCAAAACTGTACCTCAAAAAATATTTAAAATTGTGTATTTTATAGATTACAGTTATAGTATATACTTAAATCATAACAAATGCAATAACTTGGAGAAGACTTATGAAAAAATGTGCAGTTATAAATGACCTTTCGGGTTTCGGAAAATGTTCACTCGGTGTTTCAATACCGATAATGTCGGTTATGGGAATTGAAGCCCATCCCGTAGTAACATCATATTTTACAAACCAAACAGGTTATGATAGTTTTGAGTATGTGGATTTGACTGATTTTGTACCGAAAATAATAGACCAATGGAAAAAACTGAATGTTTCATTTGACGGTATAATTACGGGATTTGTTGCAGATGAAAAACAATTTGACCATATAGAACAGTTTATAAATGAATTCAAAGAAAAAAACACTGTTGTTTTGGTTGACCCCGTTATGGGCGACGAAGGCGAAATATATGCTACATATAATGATAAAATGTGTAAGAGAATGAAAAATCTTTGTACGTATGCCGATATTATTACTCCGAATGTTACAGAACTTGAAATATTGACAGGCGAATGCGACATTGAAAAGGGTGCAAAGAAATTACTTTGTAACGGAATTGACGCAGTTGTCGTAACAGGTATTAAAAACGATAATAAAATAATTACATGGGCATTTGAACAAAATCGTTCAAAAAAGTTTGAAACAATGTACATTCATCACGAAAAATGCAACAGTTCAAGTTTTTCGGGTACGGGAGATATTTTTTCTTCCATAGTTTTGGCAAGTGTTTTAAACGGCAATGAATTGTTTGACGCAGTCGAAACAGCAACTCAGTTTATTGAAAAAACAATTTCATTTTCTAATATATACGATAAAAATGACGGAATTGATTTTGAAAAATGTTTAAAACTATTGTAATTTTATATTGTTTAAGAGGTAGAAATATGGGAAAATCAAAAGTACAGTATGACAAAATAAGACTTATTACTTATACAGCACTGTTTTCAGCACTTGTATTTGTAGGGACAATGATTCATATAACGCCGTCGGCAAATGCAGGCTATACTCATTTCGGCGATGGTATAATATATTTGGCGGCTTGTATTTTACCTGCACCGTATGCTATGCTTTCTGCTTCAATAGGAGCAGGACTTGCAGATATTGTAGCAGGCTCGGCAAATTGGGCTGTTGCCACAATTATTATCAAAGCATTGAATGTTGTGCCGTTTGCATTAATGAGAATTTATTTGAAAAATAAGAGAAAAGATGATAAAATCTTATCATGGCAGTCAGCAATGATGCTTGTTCCGTCAAGTTTGGTAACAATTTTCGGCTATGTTGCCGCTGAATCAATAATGTACGGAACAAAGTTTGCAATAGTCGCAGCTTTTGTTTCAGGTTGGCTTCAACCACTCGGAAGTGCTGTGATTTTTGTATTGCTTGCAGCAGCACTTGATAAAGTAAAATTTAAAACAAAAATATTAAATACATTGAAGAAATGAGGTTTTTATTATGGCAGATATTATTTATAAATATTATGACGGCACTTATGTTAATTTAACAAACAAATGCCCTTGCAGTTGTACTTTTTGTATTAGGTCGCAGTCAAATGCAATAGGGGACGCTGAAAATCTTTTTTTCAAAAAAGAACCCGATATGGAAGAAATAAAAAAAGCAGTTGACGAACACGATTTTTCCGATACAAACACTGTTGTTTTTTGCGGATACGGCGAGCCTACAAATGCTCTTGACAAAATGATTGAAACTGCAAAATATATTAGGTCGAAGTATCCGGATATGACTTTGAGATTGAATACGAACGGTTTGTCCGATTTGATAAACGGCAGGGAAACGGCAAAAGAGATTTGTGATAATATTGACATCATTTCAATTTCTTTAAATGCTCCTACTTCAAAAGAATATGATGAAATAACAAGAAATATCTATCCTGAAAAAGCATTTGACGCTATGCTTCAGTTTACAAAAGATTGTGTAAAGTGCGGAAATAAGGTCAGAATGACCGTTGTGGATGTTATAGGCGAAGAGGAAATAGAAAGAAGCCGTAAAGTAGCAGAAACAACAGGTGCGGAGTTTGTTGTCAGAAGTTTTTCAGCAGGAAGATAATATATATGAAAAAATTTATTTATATTTTATTGGCAGTTGTCTTGATTTTTGGCGGGTTTACGGTATTTCACTATATTTCAATTCCTGAAAAAACAATTGTTTTTGACTATGATGATAGTGCTTATCAGTTAAATACAAAAAAACTGTTACATAAAAAAATCACTGTTGACGGGTACGATAAAATTGCACAAGTTACGCCGACAGACAACGGTTTTTTCTGTTTTGCAGAAAATTCAAACGGTCAGTTTTTTGTAAGAGTTAAAAACAGTGCGACGGATTTTGTGAAAATTCCTGAAAATGATATATTGTATGTTGAAGATATGTGATTTGTAAACGACGATTTGTTTGCGTTGTGCGTTTGTCAAAACGATGACGGCAGTTCAAGTTTGGGCAAGATATACAGGGCAGACTTTGATAACAATACACTTTTACCGTTAAATATAGGTCAAAAAAACATAGATATAAAGAAATTGTTTTCTTTAGACAATAGGCTTTTTGTTTATACGATTGATGCTGAAGATAATCGTGCTGTTTCAGAGTATAAAGACGGAAATTTGCTGTTTTTGACATTGGGAAGTATGCCATTAACTGTCGATGAAACTTCATTTCTGTTTTTGAATGAAAATGATAAAACCATGCAGTATGATATAAACAAAAATTCTTCTTTTGAAACGCAGTACAGATTGGATATTACTGATTATGAGTCCGATGTGTTTAATTCGTGCTATGATATTAAAGACGGATATTGCGTTGGCTATAAACCGGGTTTTCCCATAAAAGGCGCCTCAAATTTAATCGGCGAAGTTACTGTTTTAAATATTGAAAATGGTAAAGAATATACTGTTTTTTCTTTTTTGAAAGGAAGGAATATGCAGCATATTAAATTTGTTTAGTTTAAATTACTTTTAAATTTAATACAGAAAAATAAAAAAACGACGCTTTTTTTAAGAGCGTCGTTTTGCATTTAATCTTCGATTTTTTTGCGAAGTTCATTTAATAATTTCTTTTCTATTCTTGAAACATAGGAACGGCTTATTTTTAATTCGTCTGCTACTTGTTGCTGAGTCATTGCAGGTTTGTTGTTTAAACCGTATCGCATAATCAGTATCTTTTTGTCTCTGCCATTCGGCATTTCTTTTATCAATTTAAGCATTTTTGTTTCTTTTAGTTTTCTTTCGGTTTCTTCTTCAATATTGCTTTCGTCGGGAATTGTATCGAGCAAACTCACCGTGTTTCCGTTGTTGTCAGTTTCGATATAGTCGTTTAAATATAAGTCGTTTGCCGATTTTTTGTTGTTGCGAAAATGCATCAATATTTCATTTTCAATACATCTTGCAGCGTATGTGGCAAGCCTTGTGCCTTTGTCGCAATCAAATGAATCAATGGCTTTTATCAATCCTATTGTTCCTATTGATATTAAGTCTTCCGTATCATTTGTTTTTGAATAGTATTTTTTGACTATGTGAGAAACAAGACGCAGATTTCTTTCAATCAGTATCGCTCTTGCTTCTTTCGAGCCGTTTTTCATTTTTTGTAATTGTTCTTTTTCTTCAGAGGCTTTTAACGGTTTTGGAAAACTCGATGTGTTTTGAATGTGCAAAATGAAGTACAAAACACTTGATGTCAGTGCAGATATAAGTGCAGAAAACATTGTCATCACCTAAAAATAAATATGAAATTTGTCGCTTGTCTTATTACAGCAAATTTTTATTATTATTGATTAGTTAAACTGAATTTGTTATAATGTGTTTGTAATATTTTCTTTGGGGGAATTTTGTGTCTGAATTTGAGTCTATAAAAGATATTATTGACAAATACGGTCAATATACGGGCTTGACAAAGGGCGACAGTATGTGGCCTCTTATACATGAACAAAGAGACAATATAATAGTAGTAAAAAATGAAGACAGATTGAAAAAGTATGACATACCCGTATATATTTTGAAAAGCGGTAAATATGTAATGCACAGAATTATAGAAGTCCGTGAAAATGACTATGTTGTACTCGGCGACAATTTACTTACAAAAGAGTATGTTACAGATGATATGATTTGCGGCAAACTTGTCGGCTTTTACAAAAACGGAAAAAAATATATTGATTGTGAAAACAATAGATTGTATAAATTTTACTCAAAAGTTTGGGTTTCGCTTTTTCCCGTAAGACGATACATTATATTTGCTCATCGTGTTTTTTATAAAATCAAAAGGAGTTTTACTTTTGGAAAAAAATGATGTAAAAATTAAAAACAGAGTTGAAAAGTCGGATTTGACCGTAATTAAATGGATGTATTCAATAGGAAAAGGTCAGATTTTCAAAATATCTGTTATGGTTGCAGTGAATGTAATTGTTGCCGTAACATCAGTGTTTTTTGCAAAAATCTCAAAGGAAATCATCGACGGTGCTGTTGAATATGCAGATATAAACTATGTTGTAAAATATGCGATTTATCTTTTTGCTCTTGTAATGCTCCAGCTTGTTTTGACTTTGCTTACAAGAGGTCTTGAAGAAAGAATAAAGGGAAGACTTGAAATAGCCTTTAAAAATCATTTGCTTAAAGAAATTGCTAAAAAAGATTTTGCACAAATTTCAAAGTATCATACAGGCGAACTGCAAAACAGACTTTTTAATGATATACAACTCATCAGCGACGGTTTCACAACACTTATTCCGACAGTTATTTCACTTTTTACAAGACTAATTTGTGCTTTTATATATTTAACTCAAATTGACAGCGTTTTTGCACTTCTCTTTTTAGTCGGAGGCGTTGTGGTTGCGGTTTGTTCTCAGTTTTTTCGTAAAACAATTAAAAGACTTCATAAAAAAGTTCAGGAAACAGAGGGGAAAACAAGGTCTTTCATTCAGGAAGTTGTTTCAAATCTGCTTGTAATAAAAGTTTTTGTTGTTGAAGATAAAGTTCAAAAAAATGCTGAAGAATTGCAGGAAAACAACTATTCTGCAAAAATGAAAAGGAAAAACTTTGCCATTGCATCAAATGCCGCTATTTCAACAATGTTCAATTTGGGCTATGTTTTTGCACTCGGTTTCGGTGCATTTAAGATTTTGGACGGCACTTTTACATACGGTACGGTAACTGCCGTTTTACAACTTGTAAATCAAATTCAGTCTCCGTTTGCAGCCCTTACGGGAGTAATGCCGAAATATTTTGCAATTTTGGCGTCTGCCGAGAGATTGATGGAAATAGATAATCTTCCAAACGAAACAGCAGGCGAAAAAGATGTTGATATTAAAGATTTATATAAAAATTTAAAAAGCATATCATTTGAAAATATCACATTCAGTTATGACAGAGACATAGTTCTTGACGATACATCTTTTGAGTTTGAAAAAGGCGATTTTGTAGCGATTACGGGAATATCGGGTATTGGCAAAAGTACACTGTTAAAATTATTACTCGGAGTTTTCAATGTTGACGACGGACATATTTTTATCAATACCTCGTCGTATAGAATAAATGCCGATGTGAATACAAGAAAACTGTTTGCCTATGTTCCACAGGGGAATATGCTTATTTCGGGAACAATCAGAGATAACATAACTTTTATAAATCAAAATGCAACTGAAGAAGAAATTAAAGAAGCAATCCGAATAAGTTGTGCAGAAAGTTTCATAAATGAACTTCCGGACGGACTTGATACCAAAATAGGCGAGCACGGAACAGGTCTTTCGGAAGGTCAGGTTCAGCGAATTGCCATTGCGAGAAGTTTACTCAGCAAGTCTCCCATATTTTTGTTAGACGAAGCAACTTCCGCACTTGATGAAGAAACAGAAAAGCAGTTTTTAACAAATTTGAAAGAATTAAAAAATATAACTTGCATCATCATTTCGCATAAAAAAGCGGCTCTTGACATTTGCAATAAACATATTGCAATTGAAAATAAAAAAATCATATCCGTTGAGTAAAAAAGGGGTGTTGGTATGATATCGACAAAGTATTTTGACAAGGTGGGAGATATTCCGTTAAGTGAATATCCCAGACCACAGTTTAAAAGAAACAGTTATATGTGTTTAAACGGTAAATGGAGTTGTGCTTTTACAAACAGTGCAGAATTGCCAGAGATGTTTCCGACGGACATTTTGGTACCGTTTTCTCCCGAAACCGAATTATCGGGAGTTAACAGAGTTCTTAATCCAAATGAGTTTATGCACTATAAGCGTACTTTTAATATTGACAAAGATTTCAACAAAGGCAGAATTATTTTGCATTTCGGTGCAGTTGACCAAATTGCTGAAGTGTATATAAACGGTAAGTCTGTATTTTACCATGTCGGAGGATATATGCCGTTTGAAGTTGATATTACAGAATATATCAGTTACGGCGAAAATACACTTTGTGTTTCAGTTCAGGATTTTACGGATACAAAGTCTTTCTCAAGGGGTAAGCAAAAACTCAACAGAGGTCAAATTTGGTACACGGCACAATCAGGCATTTGGCAGAGTGTTTGGCTTGAATCTGTAAGCACGGATTATATCAAGTCAGTTAAAATTACTCCCGATTTTGATGAAAAAAGCGTTAATTTTGAATTTTGTCAAATCGGCAAAAAGGAAAATATCAAGGTTTGTGTCTATGATAAAGATGAACTTGTGCTGAACGGAGAAACAAAAAACGGTAATTTAACTTTGAAATTTGAAGATTTTAAGGCTTGGTCGCCTGAAAATCCTAATCTGTACAGAGTTACTTTTGAGACAAAAAGTGATTTTGTGAAATCATATTTTGCCATGCGTAAGTTTTCATACGGCAGAGACAGTATGGGTGTTATGAGATTTATGCTCAATAATAAACCTTGTTTTTTAACAGGCGTTTTGGATCAAGGATACTATCCTGAAAGTCTGCTCACACCTCCGTGTGAAGAAGCTATGCAAAACGATGTTGCCATGATGAAAAAACTTGGTTTTAATATGATTAGAAAACATATTAAGATTGAGCCGCTGTTATGGTACTTTTATTGCGATGTTTATGGAATTATCGTTATTCAAGATATGGTTAACGGCGGAGGTACTTATGGTAATGAAGTAAGTATATTACCGTTTATCGGAGTAAATATCGACGATACTGTATATAAAAATTTCCATAGGGAAGATGTATATGGAAGAGCCTTGTATGAACAGGAATTATATGACACCGTAAACTATCTTTATAATTGTCCGTCAATAGCAATTTGGGTACCGTTTAATGAAGGATGGGGTCAGTTTGATTCTTGTAAATACTATGACATTTTGAAAAAAATTGATTCAACAAGACTTGTAGATACTACTTCGGGTTGGCATGACAGAGGAAAAACAGATTTTAAAAGCGAGCATATATATTTCACACCTGTCAGAGTTAAAAATATTTGCGGTAACAGACCATACTTATTGTCGGAATTTGGTGGCTATTCAAGAAAAATAGAGGGACATACTTTCAGCAATAAAATGTTTGGTTACAAAGTATTTTTTACGAAAAAAATGCTTGAAAATGCTTTTTCAAACTTGTATGAAAATGTTATAATCCCTCAAGTAAAACGAGGCGGTATTTCAGGTTGCGTTTACACACAACTTTCGGATGTTGAAGATGAACTCAACGGAATTTTGACATACGACCGAAAAATTTTAAAAATAGATAAAAATATTATTAAAGAAATAAATGAAAAACTTATAAAGGAGTTAAGCGATGTTTAATCAGTTAGAAGTAAAAGACGGATTGAAAGCCGTAATTAAAACAAACAGGGGAGATATGGAATTCGTTCTTTTTCCGGAAATTGCTCCGAAAGCAGTAGAAAACTTCACTACTCACGCTCAAAACGGTTATTATGACGGTCTTATTTTCCATCGTGTTATTAAAGACTTTATGATTCAGGGCGGAGACCCGACAGGAACAGGCTGTGGCGGCGAGTCAATCTGGAACAAATCATTTGAAGATGAATTTTCTGTTGAAGCAAGAAACTATTACGGTGCTCTTTCGATGGCAAATGCAGGACCGAATACAAACGGCAGTCAGTTTTTCATCGTACAGTCATCAAGTGTTCCCGAAAGCCTTTGTCAGCAGATGGAAGAACTTGAAGACAGAGGATTTCCGAAAGAAGTATATGAAAACTATAAAAAAGTCGGCGGTACGCCGTGGCTTGACTTCCATCATACTGTTTTCGGACAAATAATAAGCGGTCAAAAAACTCTTGAAGACATTGTCGCTGTTCCTTGCGGGGCAGCAGACAAACCCATTAACGATGTTATTATTGAAACAATAGAAATAATTAAGTAATTATATTTTTCGTCAAAATATTTAAAGCACATTGATTATACTTAACTTATGAAAACGGTTATTTATATTGATGTGCTTTTTATTATTAATTTTTTTATGACATTTTTAATATTGCTTGTCACATCTAAAATTTCAAAATCATTTTATAAAATGTACAGAATATTGCTTGCAGCCACAATGGGAGGAGTATATTCTTTTGTGATATTTGCAGAAGATATGAGTATATTTGTTTCTTTTCTCGGAAAAATCTTTTCTGCTTTAGTTATTGTTGCAACGGCATTTTCTTTCAAGCGAGTCAGTACATATTTAAAAACAACACTTGTATATTTTTTTTCGTCTATGCTTTTACTCGGCGTGATAATAGCATTGTGGTTTATTTTTGAACCGCCGGGAATTGTTATAAATAACGATTGTGTATATTTCGATGTAAGTGCAACGGTTTTGATTTTAAGCGGTGCTTCAGCATATTTCATTTCTTGTGCAGTTATAAGAATATATAATCATATCGCATTAAAAAAACAAATTTATTTGCTGAAAATATATTCGGAAGAGAGGTGTGTAAATCTTTATGCTTTCGCAGATACGGGAAATAAATTAAAAGAGCCATTTTCAGATTTTCCCGTGATTATTGCAGAAAAAAGCAAGGTGTTTTTACTCTGTAATAATAAACAAAAAAGAATAGTTCCTTTTAACACAATCAATTCAAATGGAATTATGGAGTGCTTTAAGCCCGACAAGGTTGTTGTTTGCGTAAATTCCGATGAGATAGAGATAAAAAATGTATATGTCGCACTGTCCGATATGGATTTTTCCAAAAAAGATTTCAGTGCTATATTTAATCCGATGATTTTAAAATATTGAGGTGTAGTTTTGTTTTCAAAAATAGTTGAGTTTTTAAGAAGTTTATTTAAAAGTGAAGATTTGCTTTATGTCGGCGGATTTGAGTCGCTTCCACCGCCGCTTTCAAAAAAAGAAGAAGAAAAAATTATGAAAGAATTAAAAAACGGTATTGAGGATAACAGAGAGTTGCTTATAGTACATAATTTGAGACTTGTAGTTTATATTGCAAAAAAATTTGACGGTAAAAATACTTCAACTGAGGACTTGATTTCTATTGGTACAATAGGTTTAATGAAAGCAGTAAGAACTTTTGACCCTAATAAAAATATTAAACTTGCAACCTATGCGTCAAGGTGTATTGAAAATGAAATTTTAATGCATTTGAGAAAAATATCAAACAGTAAGACAGAAGTGTCATTTGACGACCCATTAAGCGTAGATTGGGACGGGAATGAACTTCTTTTAAGAGATGTTTTGGGAAGTGAACCTGATGAAATATCTAAAAATGTCGAATACGAAGATGAAAAACGACTTTTATGCGATGTTGTTAATGCATTGCCTGAAAAAGAAAAAAATCTTATGAATAAACGATTTGGATTAGGTGGGGAACAAGAGCATACACAAAAACAACTTGCTGATTTACTCGGCATATCGCAAAGTTATATATCACGGCTTGAAAAAAGAATTTTACAAAAAATAAAAAAAGAAATGATGAAATTGCTTTAAAAAATATTTTTTAAAATTCTTGAAAAAAAGTATTGACTTTCTCTGACTTTTGTGTATAATGTAATTAAAGGTCAAAGAAAGTCAAAGTCAACAGACCTAAAGTAAGGGAAAGAGATGATAAGAAAATGAAAATGTCAGATGTTATAGCAAATATGATTCTTGATATGTTTTCCGAAGAAAACCAAACTGTTCAGATACAAAGAAATGATTTGGCTCAGCAGATTGGTTGTGTTCCCAGTCAGATTAACTATGTAATTACATCGAGATTTACGCCGGAGCAAGGCTATACAATAGAAAGCCGACGAGGTGGCGGCGGATATATTTTAATAACAAGAGCAGGAAATGAATCGGTTGCCATTATGCATTTAGTAAATTCAATCGGCGACGCAATTGATGAAAAAACTGCAAATGCTCATATTTACAATCTTCACCGTCAAAAAGTTCTTGATGATAAAGGAGCAAAAATGATGCTCGGCAGCGTATCAGACAACATATTTAAAGAAACAGGTGTTCGTATTCCCTCGGAAATAAAAGACAGAATACGGGCAAATCTTTTCAAAAGTCTATTGTTAAATTACAGTAAATAGGAGGAATTGACTATGAGATGTCAACATTGTAATAAAAAAGAAGCAACAACATATATTAAACAAAACATAAACGGCAAAGTAACTGAAATGCATCTGTGTTCCGAATGTGCTCATGAACTTCATGCAGATGAAATGTTTGAACCGTTCGATATGGGTTCATTTTTCGGCAATTTTCTCGGTGCCGGTGCCGCAGCATTAAATTCACTTGCAGGAGTTGACCGTTGTTCATACTGCAATTCAAGTTTTAACGATATTGTTTCAAACGGAAAAGTCGGATGTGCTCATTGCTATGATAAATTTTATGACGGACTCAGACCATCGCTCGAAAGAATACACGGTAAAGCACATCATATCGGTAAAAATATTTCCTATGTTGATGACAATGAAAAAGAAAATAGTGTTCAATCGGGCGAAAGTGAAATAGAAAAATTAAAAGAAGAACTTAAAGAGGCAGTAAAAGTTCAAAACTTTGAACAGGCTGCAATTTTGAGAGATAAGATAAAAGAACTTGAGGAGGGCAAACAAAATGGCTAAATGGTATATTTCACAAGGTAATAACAGCGATGTTGTTATATCCTCAAGGATAAGACTTGCAAGAAATCTTGAAGATGCACCGTTTCCGACAAGAATGAACTCGGAAATAAAAAAATCTGTTATAAAAAAGATTTTTGCAGTTATTAAAAATTCAAAAATGGCAGGCGAATTTAATCTTGTAGATATGGATTCGTTAACTGATGCTCAAGTTTTGTCGCTCGTTGAAAAACAACTTATCACAAGAAGATTTTATGATAATTGTAAAAACAGTGCATTGTTGCTCTCAAATGACGAAAGTGTGTCAATAATGCTTTGTGAAGACGATCATATCAGACTTCAAGTTATGCAAAGCGGTCAAGACTTGCAAACTGCCTATGCAAAAGCTGATAAAATAGACGATATTTTTGCAGCTCATTTGCATATTGCGTATGATGAAAATTTAGGCTTTTTAACTTCTTGCCCGACCGATTTGGGTACAGGTATGAAAGCATCGGTTTTGTTGCACTTGCCTGCATTGGCAGCAAAAGGACAACTTGCAAAATTGTCAGCAATGGTAAATAAACTTGGTTTATCATTAAAACCTGCATATTCGGATAAAGGTGCATTTTTCTATTTGTCAAATCAGGTAACACTCGGTATTACGGAACAAAATGCTATTGAAAATTTGAACGCAATTTGTGACCAAATAGTAAAACAGGAAAGAAGTGCAAGAGAAGAACTTAAAGGCTTTGATGAATTTGAAGATAGAATTTTCAGAGCTTTGGGCACACTTAAAATGGCAAGAAAATTATCTACCGATGAGTTTTTCACAATGATTTCTTTAGTTAGATTGGGTGTTTCTCTCGGATATTTTGTAATACCTTATGAAGTGATAAGTTCACTTATTATAGGCGTTCAAAGAGGAAATTTGACAATGAGAGCAAATGCAAATCTCGAACGGGAAGAAAGAGACAAACTTCGTGCAGGTATAACACGAGAAGAATTAAATAAATACTAAGTGAAAGAATATGTTTTCTTTCACAAAGGAGGAAAACGATATGTATAAATTCAGTAATTTCACAGCTAAAGCAAATGAAGCTTTAAATATTGCAATAGAGTCGGCAGAAAGTATGGGACATAATTATATAGGAAGCGAACATATTTTGCTCGGACTTTTAAAAGAAGGTTCAGGTGTTGCGTCTGTTGCTTTGCATGAGTGCGGAGCAGAGGCAGATACAATTCTTGAAATGATAAAAAATACAACAGGCATAGGCTCGGCTACAAAATTAAATCCAAATGATTTTACTCCGAGAGCCAAAAGAATACTCGAAATAGCTTACCAATCTGCAAGGGGAATGTTCCACAGTTATGTCGGTACAGAGCATTTGTTGATTGCAATTTTGCAAGAACAAGACTCCTATGCAGTAAGTTATTTGAATGCTTGCGGTGTGCATGAAAACGATATACTTAAAGTTCTTTCAGGTGCTATCGGTGTTGATGACGAACAGTATAATTCAACTAATCCGACCGATAAAAAATTAAATTCAAAGAGCGAAACGCTTGAAAAATACGGCAAAGATTTAACCGCACTTGCTAAAGAGGGCAAAATCGACCCTGTAATTGGCAGAGAAAAAGAAATTCAAAGAGTAATTCAAATTTTGTCAAGAAGAACAAAAAACAATCCTTGTCTTATAGGCGAACCCGGTGTAGGTAAAACGGCTATTGCAGAGGGATTGGCACTTCAAATAGCGAAAGACGAAGTTCCGGAACTTTTGAGAAATAAGAGAATTATATCTCTTGATTTAACATCAATGGTTGCGGGTACAAAATACAGAGGCGATTTTGAAGAGAGAATTCAAAAAGCAGTAGAAGAAGTTAAAGCGTCTAAAGACATAATATTGTTTATTGATGAAGTTCATACGATTATAGGCGCAGGCTCGGCAGAGGGTGCAGTTGATGCTGCAAATATTTTAAAACCGTCACTTGCAAGAGGCGAACTTCAGGTAATAGGTGCTACTACTATCGACGAATATAGAAAATATATCGAGAAAGATGCCGCTCTTGAAAGAAGATTTCAGTCAATTCTTGTAGGAGAGCCGACTGAAGAAGAGGCAGTTGAAATTCTTAAAGGTTTGAGAGATAAGTACGAAGCACATCATAAAGTAAAAATTACGGATGAGGCAATAGATTCTGCCGTTAAGATGAGTTCAAGATATATAGCCGACAGATTTTTACCCGACAAAGCAATAGACCTTATAGACGAGTCAGCTTCCGAATTAAGATTAAAAGCGTTTACTCCGCCACAGAACTTAAAAGAGATGGAGGCGGAAATAAAAAGACTTTCACAGGAAAAACAGTCAGCGGTAAATTCTCAAAACTTTGAAGACGCTGCAAAACTTCGTGATAAAGAAAATGAATTAAAAGATTTGCTTTCACAGGAAAAAGAAAAATGGAAGAATTCATCTTCACATGAAGTACCTGAAGTTACACCCGAAGATATAGCGACTGTTGTTTCAAATTGGACAGGCATACCTGTTTCGCAAATCACAAAAGAGGAAAGTGAAAAGATACTCAATCTTGAGAAAATTCTCCATGAAAGAATTGTAGGTCAAGATAAAGCAGTTACATCTGTCTCAAAGGCAATCAGACGAGGAAGAGTAGGACTTAAAAATCCAAAAAGACCAATTGGCTCATTCATCTTTTTGGGACCGACAGGCGTAGGTAAAACCGAACTGTGTAAAGCATTGTCCGAAGCAATGTTCGGCAGTGAAGATGCTATAATAAAACTCGATATGAGTGAGTTTATGGAAAAACACACTGTTTCTAAACTTATAGGTTCGCCTCCCGGATATGTCGGTTATGATGAAGGCGGTCAGTTAACTGAAAAAATCAGGAGAAAACCGTATTCGGTGGTTTTATTTGATGAAATTGAAAAGGCACATCCCGATGTGTTTAATATGCTTCTTCAAATTCTTGAAGACGGTGTTTTGACAGACTCAAAGGGAAGAAAAGTCAGCTTCAAAAATGCTGTAATCATTATGACTTCAAATGTTGGTGCTTCAAAAATTACCGATGGTACTGCTTCTCTTGGTTTCGGTTCTAACAGCAATGAAAATGAGAATATCGAAAAACTTGTTATGGAGGATTTAAAAAGAACATTTAAACCAGAATTTCTTAACAGAGTTGACGATATCATTGTTTTCAAACAACTTGAGAAAAGCGATATAGAAGAAATCGCAAGAAGAATGTTAAAAACACTCACAAAAAGACTTGAATCAATAGAAATCAGTGCAGAATTTACTGAAAATGCAATTTCTGCAATCGCCGATGCAGGCTTTGATAAAGTTTACGGTGCAAGACCTTTACGAAGAGCAATTCAAAATAATATTGAAGACAGGATGAGTGAGCTTATCCTTGAAAATAAAATTGCAAAAGGCGAAAAATGTGTCGTAGATTATGATATTGAAAATAAAAAGTTTACATTTAACGGCGTAGAATAATTAATGAAACAACTCCGAAAATTTCGGAGTTGTTTTTTGATATTAATAATAAAAAACCACTAAAAAACAGTTTTTGTTCTTTAGTGGTTTTCTGTTATTTTCAGTCTTTTTTTTCTTTTACAAAACGCAGTTCGCAAATCGGTGCACCTTTGGCAATGACTTTGCCAAGATGAAGTTCAGCACCAAATTGCCTTGCAATAGCGTGGTCGCCGCACATTGCAGTATCACAAAGACGAGCAATTTCTTCATCGCTCAATCCCATTTTTTGCCAGCCTTTAACAAGAGGACAATAGTGGAAATTGAGTGAAAGTTTGTCTTCAGTGCTTTCCAAAAGGTCCATTTCAAATACCATTCTTGCTCCTTTTGAGAAAAGGCGTTTGCGAAGGTCACGAAGGTCTGTGCTGCCCTGTGCCAAGTCTTTGCCTTGCATTATACCGCATTGGTTAATTGACTCTTGACCAAATTCACTTATGTCCAAACCTTTTCTTTCGGCTTCTTGAGAAAGAAGAGCAAGCCAAATTGCTCTTTGCTCAAGTTGTCCTCGAATAGTTTGAAGAAGTTTCAATTTGTTTTTAGGTTCGTTTGTAATGTTTGACATAGTTATACTCCTATCTGAAATAATAATATTTATTTATATGTTGAAAACATAATGTTTAAAATTTCATTATCGGTTTCTTTCATTGCGTCTTTACCGATTTTCATAATTCCGTTTAATGTTGAATCAATATCTTTGCAGACTATACCGTCTCCCGATTTAAAAGTGTTTTTCGACATAGTTAAATAGTGCGCTAAAATGCAGGCGTCAACGCAAGATGCTATTTTTGCAGCACACGAGCCTTTTGCTCCGTCACACACAATTCCCGACACATTTGCAACGGTATTTGTTATAGTTTGAGATATTAAATCAAAATCTTCTGTGTGAAGAAATGTTATACCGGCACCTGTTCCGCAGCTTGCACTTACAACGCCGCAAAATGCTGACAGTTTTCCCATACCGTGTTTTAAATGTATGGCTATGAGATTTGAAAGCACAAGTGCTCTGTATAGTTTTTCTTCACTGCATTTTAATTTCTTTGCAAATTCTATGACAGGAACGGAAACGGTAATGCCCTGATTTCCGCTGCCGCTATTAATTACAACAGGCAAACTGCATCCGCTCATTCTTGCGTCGGAGCCTGCCGCTGCCAAAGCTCTTGCTCTTACTTTAGTGTCATTTCCGTATGTATTTAAAATAGTTTTACCGATATTTTGACCGTAGTTATTTTTAAGTCCTTCTTCACATATTGCAGTATTATATTGTATTTGTCTTTCAATAACATCTTTTATGTCATCTAATTTCACATTGCAGGCAAAATCATATATATCTTTTAGTTCGCAGTTTATTTTGTTTTGTGTTTCTTGAGTTTCATCAAGTTTAAAAACGGTATTACCGTTGATTGCTTTTCGCACAATTCTTGTATGAGCACCTTTTAGTTCAACTTCAGCCGATTTTTCATCGTTGAAAACGGTTACTTCAATATGTAAAGGTTCGTTCGATTTTAAGTGTTTAACTGTGCAAAATTTGTTTTTTAACAGTTCTTTTGCCTTTTCTATATGATTTGGTGTAACGCTCTTTAAAACTTCAAGTTCAAGAGATGCGTCACCGCCAACAATGCCTACTACACAAGCAGAATCTACGCCTTTCATTCCGTTTGTATTTGGTACATATACACTTTTAACATTTTTTAATATATTTCCACTTACTTTTAAAATTGCTTTTTTCGGAAAATCGCCTAAGCAGTCACGAGCGACAGCGGATGCATAAGCAATGGCGATAGGCTCAGTACAACCTAAAGCAGGGACAAGTTCTTTTTGCAAAGTATCTGCAAAATAGTCATAAAGTTCCATTATTTGTTAAATTCCCCCTAAATAACAAAATATTATTGCCATTTACAGTCTAACAATTATAAAAAATTAAGTCAAGTCAATTTGAATTATATTTTAAATATAATTTTAATATTCGGTAGATTATTAAAATTGATTGTGATATTATATAATATAGTTTTTAAATTTTACAAAGTAGGGGGAACGATTTTATGGAACAAACGGTTGAAGAAACATATAAAAAAGCAAAAAGTATATTGACTAAGTCAATAGTGCTCGTGTTATTTTTATATTTTTTGCTTTTATTTGTTGCATTTTTGATTGAAAAGATTTTTATGAACTTTGATTTGAATAATTTTTTGACAATTATTCTCTCGGCTGTGTTTTCATTAATTACGGCGAGCGTTTATCAAACGATTTCGGTTTTGAATTTAGTAAAACCTTTTAATAAAATTCTTATTGATAAGTGTGATGCCGAACAATTTTTGAAATATACAGAATATGCCGTAAATTTCGGAATTGACAAAACAAGTAAACTTGAAAAAAATCTTTTTCACTATTTTCAATATTTATTTGTACAGGCTTTGGTTGTAAACAGAAGATATGAGGACGCTTTAAGGTATATTGAAGTTATCAAAAAGACAAACAGTAAATCAAAACAAATTGATTTTTACGAAGATTTTATCCTTGCAAGCAAGGCTTTTTCAGAAGAAAATTCGGAGTGTTTTGATGAATTTTTAAAAAAGTACAGTCAAAAGTATCGCAATAATAATCTTGTTTATGCTCAATCTGAATTTTTAAAACATAATTATGACGGTACTGTTGAAATTATCAATAACAATAAAGAAACTAGTTTGTACAATACAGTTGTTGCCGAATATTTAAAAGCGATTTCGTATTTGCGAAAAGGGAATATTGAAAAAGCAAAACAAAGTTATTTTTATGTTATGGAAAATGCAAACAATTTACCTTTGAAAAAAGATATTGAAAAAATATTTGAAAATGTATAAAAAAATCACGCAATTTTTATTGCGTGATTTTTTATGATACTTTTTATAATACAATAAGTTCTTTGTCGAGAGTTACTAAATTTTCACTTCCGTTTTCTGTGACATATAAGATGTCTTCAATTCTTATTCCGAATTTGCCGGGAAGATATACGCCCGGCTCAACAGATGTTACATTTCCGACTTGATATATGTCGTTGGAAGTCGGGGAAGAACTGTATCCTTCATGAATTTCAAGTCCGACACAATGTCCGAGTGAGTGCCTGAAATACTGTGCATAACCTTCTTTATCTAAAACATTATATGCTTCATAATAAACATCACTGCATTTTTTACCTGCTTTAAGAGCGTCTATTCCTGCAAGTTGGGCTTTTAAAACAAGATTGTAAACAAATTGTTGTTCTTCGGTAGGGTTGCCTACGCAAACAGTTCTTGTAGTGTCAGAGTGATAGCCGTCAAAAGTGGCACCGAAGTCAAAGAGAACAAAATCACCTTTTTTTACGGTGTTATCAGATGGCACACCGTGAGGCATTGAAGTTCTTGCACCACTCAAAAGAATTGTGCTGAATGAAACGCCGTCAGAACCGTTTTTAGCCATTAAATAGTCGAAATAAGCACAAAGTTCTTTTTCACTTTTTCCAACTTCAATATGATTTAAAAGTTCTAAATATGCACTTTCTGCTATTTTTTGAGCATTTCGTATTTTTTCTTTTTCTTCAACCGATTTTACATTTCTGAGTTGTTCTATTTCATTTCCGAGTTCAACTAATTGTGCATTAAGTTTAGAAGAAAAGAGTTTATATTTTGCAAGTGATATAGTTTCATTTTCAAATAAAACAGTATCAATATTGTGCTTATTAAACAATTCATTAAGTACATCTGTAAAAGCAGATGAAATCTCTATGACTTCAAGACCTGTTTTTTCTGCGTGGTTTTTTGCAGTTTCCGTATATCTTGAGTCAACTATGTGATAGCAGTCGCTTTTTGTAATTAAAACTATTCCTTCTGATGGTGAAAAATCACAAAAATAATGCATATTAACTTCACTGTTGATAAGCATTGCATCGGCATTTTTCTGTGATAATATTTGTTTTGCTTTTTCTAAATTTTTCATATCTTGCATCTCCTGTCTATATTAAATAGGCTAACATAAAAATATGATTTTTTCAATATAAAAATTGCACCTGTAAAAGTTTACGGCCTTTACAGGTGCTGTTTATATATTTGTTAGAACTTAATTATTCCATCACCGAAAGTTGTTGCAAAAACAAGTGATACAATAGTCATAAGTTTAATAAGGATATTTATTGAAGGA
Source organism: uncultured Eubacteriales bacterium (assembly GCA_900540085.1). Taxonomy (GTDB): domain Bacteria; phylum Bacillota; class Clostridia; order Oscillospirales; family Acutalibacteraceae; genus Scybalenecus. The sequence continues at coordinate 6,847 of UQEU01000007.1, read as the reverse complement.
CCGCTTGTGTCTTTAAACGGGTCACCGACGGTATCTCCTACAACTGCTGCTTTGTGTGAGTCAGAACCTTTTCCGTCAGGAAGAGATTCAATATATTTTTTTGCGTTGTCCCATGCACCGCCTGAATTTGACATAAATATAGCCATCATTACACCGCAAACAAGAGCGCCTGCAAGCATACCTCCGAGAGCCTCTTTGCCAAGCAAAAATCCTACTGCAAGAGGGGATACAACAGCCATAATACCGGGAATTATCATTTCGTGAAGAGCAGCTTTTGTAGATATAGAAACACATTTTGCATAGTCTGCTTTTTCAGTACCTTTAAGTATTCCGGGCATTTCTCTGAATTGTCTTCTTACTTCATCAATCATTTTATTTGCTGCTTTACCTACTGAATTCATTGTGAAAGCAGAGAAAAGGAATGGAAGCATTGCACCGATAAAGAGTCCGCATACAACTTTTGCATCAAGAATACTCATTCCGCCGTCTGCAATTTCCGTTGTTGAAGCATACGAAGCAAAAAGTGCAAGTGCCGTGAGTGCGGCAGAGCCTATTGCAAAACCTTTTCCGATTGCGGCAGTTGTATTTCCTACGCTGTCAAGTTTGTCTGTAATTTGACGGACAGATTTATCAAGACCGCTCATTTCTGCTATGCCGCCTGCGTTATCTGCAATAGGTCCGTATGCGTCAACTGCAACGGTTATACCTGCTGTGGAAAGCATACCTACTGCGGCAAGAGCGATACCGTAAAGACCTGCAAAATAGTAGGAAGCAAGTATTCCGACTGCAATCATGAGAATAGGAAATGCAGTTGATTTCATACCTGCCGAAAGTCCGCTGATGATGTTTGTAGCGGCACCTGTTTTTGAACTTTCTGCAATTTCTTTTACGCTTTTGTATTTATCAGATGTAAAGATTTCTGTCAATTCACCTATTACACTGCCGACAATAATGCCTGTAACAATAGCACCGAATATCTTGAGATAGTTGTCTTCAAATAAGAATTTTGCACCTAAGAAAGAAGCGATAATAACAAGAATATTTGAAACATATTCGCTTCTTTTTAATGCTTTTTGCGGGTCTGAATTTTCTTTACCCTTAACAAAGAAAGTGGAGATGACAGATGCAATAATGCCAACCGAACAAACAACGATAGGGAATACAGCACCGTTAAAACCGAGAGCCGTTCCTGCGGCGAGAGAAAGTGTTATTGCAGAAATAATTGAGCCTACATAGCTTTCAAAAAGGTCTGCGCCCATACCTGCGACATCACCTACATTGTCGCCTACATTGTCTGCTATTGTTGCAGGGTTTCTTGGGTCGTCTTCAGGTATTCCTGCTTCAACTTTACCTACAAGGTCAGCACCTACATCGGCTGCTTTTGTATAAATACCGCCTCCTACACGGGCAAAGAGTGCTATTGAAGACGCACCTAAACTGAAGCCTGTAAGTACATTGATTTTTGTTGCGTTGTCTTTTACAATAAACAACATAATAAGCGATATTCCCAATACGCCCAATCCGACAACCGAAAGTCCCATTACGGTACCGCCGTTAAATGCTATTTTAAGTGCTTTGTTCATACCTTTTTCACGGGCTGCGTTTGCAGTTCTGACATTTGCTTTTGTAGCTACACTCATACCGAAATAGCCTGCAAGTGTTGAAAAAATCGCACCACATAAAAAACAAATCGCCGTCAACCAACCGTTTGGCAGGAAAAATCCTATAACAAGGAACATTACGGCTGAAAATGCCAAAAGAACTTTGTATTCAGAAAATAAAAATGCTTTTGCACCGGACGATATTGCATTAGCAATTTCTTTCATTTTTTCGGTTCCTTCGGGTTGTTTTGAAATGATTACGGCAGTTATAACGGCAAATGCAACAGCAATTATTCCGCATATAACGCCAATTGATAAAATTGTTGTATTCAAAATTTTACCCCCTCTGTATTTATTTCAACTAAATATTACCATAAAAATTTTAAATAAGTCAACTATTTGTAAAGAAGTTTATAGAAATTTATCAAATAAACAACATAAGTCGGTAAAAATATTGTCAAATAATACAGATAGTTAATTTTTTGATTGAAATATATTCATATTATATTTAAAATTATTGTTGACGGTTAAAAATATTTAATTTATAAAAATTAAGTATTAAATATCAAATATTAATATAAATATTTAGAAAACATTGCTTTAATTTATGTAATATGATATACTGTTACCATAACTTAAATGTTTGTTAAAAGCAAACTTGTTTTTTGGAGGTACAAATGTCAAATAAAGAAAAAAGAAAACTGCTGAAATGGCAAAAGATTTGCATTTCTCTTGCGTGCGTTTTTGTGTTTATATCAATTTTTTGTTTTGCAGCAGTAAAAATTACTTCAGCAGATGTTTTTAATTCAAAGTTTTATACTAAAGCAGTTCTTGCACTTATGCCCGAAAAAATTTCTACGGAAGATACACTCGGAAATGAGTACACTTTTTATGTTGAAGAAAATAAAGAATATAATGAAAAAGAAGACCCTGACAACCCTATAAATGCTTTTAGTTTTTACTATTATACCGAAAATGAAGACGGAGAAAAAGAAAAGGTATATATAGACAGTGAAAAAGGAAATTTTGTTGCAGGTGACGGTCAAAATCTACTTGTTTCAATAGGATTTTTTACAAGCGGTTTAACTACTTTGCGTAAAATTCAAAAAGGTATGAAAATCGTTGTCGGTGTTTCTATTGCAGGTTTAGTTGCCGTAGGCATATATGTTTGGTACAAAGATTTTTGCCGTAGGGAAGACGAAAGAAAAGCAGAAGTTTACGGTAAGAAATAAAATATTTTATATATTTTAGATGATAAGTGAATATTGCGGACAGACAAAAGTTTGTCCGCTTTTTAAAATTGAGAGGTGCGAGATGGAATTTAAAAAACTTTTTTCAGAGGTATCTATCGGAAATTTGAAATTGAAAAACCGAGTGGTTATGGAACCGATGATGCTTGGTTTCGGTCAAATAAACGGTTGTCCGACTGAACAAATGATGAATTACTATGAAGAAAGAGCAAAGGGCGGCACAGGTCTTATTGTAACAGAAATTACCCGTGTGAACGATGTAACGGGGGCGTCATCGTTCGGACAGTTGGCAGTTTCACATGACTATCATATTGAACCGCTTGCAGAAATGGCAAGAAGAATACATAAGCACGGTACAAAGTTTATGGTTGAACTTCATCATCCGGGTCGTCAAAATTTAGGATTGATGATTGGTACTGTTCCTTTAAGTGTTACTTGTGAAAAATTTGTTCCCGGTTACAGAAAGTTACTTTTTGATATTGTACCGTTCGGCAGAAAACTTATGGATAAGGACATAGTCCCTCCTGTTGTTTCTCCGTCAAAGTGTGAAAAAAGTAATTTTGCTGACAGTGTAAACAGGGGACTTTCAAATTCTGCCGTAAAAAAACTTGTAAAACAGTTTATTGATGGTGCAGAAAGAGTAAAAAAAGCAGGTTGTGACGGTGTATATCTTCATGCGGCACACGGCTATCTTATCCAACAGTTTTTAAGTCCTAATACAAATCACAGAACTGATGAATACGGCGGCAGTCTGGAAAACAGAATGAGATTTTTACTCGAAATAATATCGGGAATAAGGTCAAGATGCGGAAATGATTTTCCAATTGTTGTTCGTCTTTCAGTAGATGAAATGTATGAAAAAATCGGTCAAAAAAATAAGGGATATAACCTTGATGAAGGCGTAAAAATAGCAAAAAGGCTTGAAAAAGCAGGAATTGACGCTATTGATGTTTCAAGTGCTGCTTATGATACATTTAATTATTGGCTTGAACCTGCTACATTTGAGTGCGGATGGCGTAAATATCTTGCAGAAGCAGTAAAAAGGGAAGTAAGCATTCCTGTAATTGCCGCAAACTTAATCAGAACTCCCGAGCAGGCTGAAAAGCAATTAGAGGAAGGTTCACAAGATTTAATAGGTCTCGGAAGACCTCTCATTGCCGACCCGTATTGGTGTCAAAAAGCAGAAAATAATAAACAAAATGAAATTAAACACTGTGTTTGTTGTTTATATTGCTTTGAAAGTATGGAAGCAGGTGCATTTGAGGGAACAAACGGTCATTGCAGTGTAAATCCTCTTGTTGGCCGTGAGGGAACAGAATTGATAAAGAACGGTAACGGCAGAAAGGTAACTGTTGTCGGAGCAGGAGTTGCAGGTTTAATGTGTGCTGAAATACTTGCTAAACGAGGTTTTGATGTTACTGTTTATGAAAAAGCTGATAAGGTCGGCGGTCAAGTATATTTGGCTTCTCAACCTCCTCATAAAGAAAAGATTTATTGGTGTGCAAAAGACCTTTTAATCAATGCTGAAAAAGCAGGTGCTAAAGTTGTTTTCAATACGGAAGTTACTGCTGAAATGCTTGAAAAGGACAGTGCTTATGCAGTAATAATTGCAACAGGCGGTAATGCAATATTCCCAAAACCGTTCCAAAAGGAAAATTCTTGTACAGTAACAGAAATTTTGGATGGTACCGTAAAACTTGAAAATAAGAAAGTTGCAGTTATCGGTTCCGGTATGACAGGACTTGAAACATCTGAACTTCTTTGCGAAAACAACAATAAAGTTACAATTATTGAAATGGCGGATAAGATTGCACCGGGTGCTTGGTTCCAGCAACTTGACGACGCACTTCCTAAACTTGAAAAAGCAGGAACTGTATTTATGCCGTCTTCAAAATTGATGGAAATTATAGAAAACGGAGTAACCGTTGAAAATACTAAAACAAAAGTTCAAAGTTTTGTTGATGCTGACTATGTGGTACTTTCTCTCGGTGTAAGACCTGACAATATGCTTTATGAGCAATTAAAGGATAAAGTTAAAAATATTTATCTTGTAGGCGACGCTGTTAAAACAGGCAGAATTGCACATGCAACAGAAAGTGCTTATCAAATAGCAACAAAATTAAACTAAATTAAAAACAGGCAGTCGATTTTGACAATATTGATTGCCTGTTTTTTAATATAATTCAGTTTAAAATCATTTATTAATGTTAAATTTATATAATATACAGGGGTAATATTATGATATTCTATTTTACAGGTACAGGAAACAGTCAATATGCAGCCGAAAGTATCTCGAAAAAAATAAAAGACGATATTTTTAATATTGTAGATTATATTGATAAAAACACTGAAACAATCTTTAATTCTGAAAAACCGTATATTTTTGTTTGTCCTACATACGCATATAAAATTCCTCGTGTGGTTGAAGATTTTATTTTAAAAAACAGATTTGAAGGAAATAATAAGGCGTATTTTGTAATGACTTGCGGAAGTTATATCGGAAATGCTCAAAAGCATTTGAAAAAATTGTGTGCGGAAAAACAAATTGAATTTATGGGTGTAGAAAAAGTTATAATGCCTGAAAATTATGTTTGTATGTTTTCACCTCCTTCAAATAATGAGGCGTTAAAAATAATAAAAGATGCAGATAATGAAATATTTAGAATTGCAGATGAAATAAAAAGCGGTGTGCGTTTTAAAAATTTAAACGGTTCAAATTTTATGACTTATGTTGTTAACCCTGTTTTTTATAAATTGTATGTAAACGATAAAAAGTTTTATTCTAACGATAAATGTATATCTTGCGGTCTTTGTGCAAAAGTGTGTCCTTTAAAAAATGTTGAAATTAAAGACGGAAAACCTGTATGGAAAGGAAACTGTACTCAATGTCAGGCATGTATTTGTGCCTGTCCTAAAGAAGCAATTGAGTATGGCAAAATTTCTGTCGGAAAGCATCGTTATTTTTTAAAAAACTTAATCAAGTGATTTGACAAAAACCATATTTTATGGTATATTTTTAGTCAGTCGAAAAGCAGAAAAGTAAGTTTATAACTGAAAGTACGCTCTGTTTCGGTTTGTCCTTGCCGTATAAAAATTAAAGGACATATAACGCAGAAGTGGCGGAATCGGCAGACGCGCTAGATTCAGGTTCTAGTGAATGCAAGTTCATGAGGGTTCAAGTCCCTTCTTCTGCACCACTTTTAGCTCGAGTTGAATATACTCGAGCTATTTTTGAAAAACCTTAAAAACGGCGTGGTTAAGCCAAATTTTGAACTTTGATGTACTTTCAAATATCTTTCAAGGATATTCAATTTACACCAAATTTACACCAAATTTACACCAAAATACACCAAAATTACACCAAAAATAAAATAATATAACAAACTATTTACTTGTTAAGAATATATAAATCACTATAATAAAAACGGTATATGCTTCCGTTTTTGATAGTGGTTTATTTTTTATATATCATTTTATTGAAATCGTTGTTCCTCGTATTTCATTAAGCCACATTTCAAAGTCGCCTTGTTTCACATAAAGTTTATGATTTATTTTAAATGAATATGGAATAGTATTCTTTGTAAAAAATTCCAACTTTTCTTCTTTGTCTTAGGGAAACACATTGTAATATATTAACTTTTTTGTTGAAGATAAAAAAAGAATATGTTATAATGTGTATATATGAAAGGAGATTTTTTTAATGAATAAAAAAATAATAAAAAGCATACTATCAATAGTTACAGTAACCGCTTTGATATCTACGGTTTTTGTTGGATGCCAAAAGTCAAAGACAGCCTCTATGGAGGGTGTTTGGACTCAGAAAAACCATACGGCTGACGAGATATATCATAAGGCATATATAGAAAACAACGAAATTAATGTATTTTGGATTGACGAAACCAAAAATACGCAGTCGCTATATTGGTCAGGCTCTTTTGATGCAAGTGCAAAAGGAAAATACATTTCAAAAGCTAATGCTGAAAAAAACGGTTCTTC
>UQEU01000006.1 GCA_900540085.1 uncultured Eubacteriales bacterium | reverse complement strand
AACAAAAACAATAGTTGCATTTCTTATGTCAGTTATAATGTTGTTTGCTTCGGTTATACCCGCTTATGCGTTATCAAGTGGAGATAATTGTACTTTTACAACAAAATATAGGAGAAGTGTCGAAATTCGATTTTTTTGTTAATATTAGAGTAATAAAGGAAAATATATTGCAATATATTAACTTTTTTGCTGAAAATAAAGAAATAATATGTTATAATACGCATTTATGAAAATGCATAACGATGCTGTCAGTCTTTTTACAAAGTATTGTGACTTTGATATTTGATATAATTTACACCAAATCTACAAAAAACTTAAATTTCTAAAATCTAAAGAGCCGAAAACCTTGTCTTAGAGTCAATTTTTTAAGAAAAAGATGATTCAAGTTCACTCTTTGTCTGTATTTTAATTTGTTACTAATGCAGAATTATTTTATTATATAATTATTTACAAATTATTTATATTTGTTATAATATAACTGTGATAACATAAATAATCATTTGTTAATTTAGGAGGAATTTTTCTTGGACATACCCATAGGGTGGCAATTATTTTTACAAGCAGTGCTTATTTTCATCAATGCTGTTTTTGCAAGTGCTGAAATTGCGATAGTTTCAATGAACGATGTAAAACTTGAAAAAATGGCACAGCAGGGGAATAAGCGAGCAAAAAAACTTGTTAAACTCACTTCAAAACCGGCAGGCTTTTTAGCTACAATTCAGGTTGCTATTACTTTGTCGGGATTTTTGGGAAGTGCATTTGCCGCTGATAATTTTTCAGATATTATTGTAGATTGGCTTGTTGGTTTGGGAGTTTCAATCAGTACATCAACTTTGAACACTATATCGGTTGTTGTTATTACAATAATACTTTCGTACTTAACGCTTGTTTTCGGTGAATTAGTTCCGAAAAGAGTTGCTATGAGAAAAACAGAAAGTATGGCACTTGGTGTCAGCGGACTTATCAGTTTTTGTTCAGTTGTATTTGCACCTCTTGTATGGTTGCTCACAGCTTCGACAAACCTCGTTTTAAGAATAATGGGAATTGACCCAAATGCAGATGAAGAAGAAGTAAGCGAAGAAGAAATAAGAATGATGGTAGATGTCGGCTCAGAGAAGGGTGTAATAGATGTTTCTGAAAAAGAAATGATACAGAATGTTTTTGAGTTTGACGATAAAGAATGCGGAGAGTTTTCAACTCACAGAAAAGAAATTTGTGGCTTGGATATTGATGATTCTGTTGAAGAATGGGATGAAATAATCACTAAAAATTCTCACAGCCTTTTTCCTGTCTTTAAAGATTCAATTGATAATGTTCTTTTCGTACTTAATTCCAAACTTTATTTTAGAATAAAAGATAAGTCAAAGGCAAATATTAAAAAAATTGCTTTTTCTCAACCGCTCTATGTACCTGAAAGTATGGGGATAGATGTTCTGTTTTCACAAATGCAAAAAACTCACAACCATTTTGCAGTTGTTTTAGACGAATACGGCGGAACAGTCGGAATTATTACAATGAATGATTTGCTTGAACAAATTGTGGGCGACCTTGAAAATGAAGAAGTCGAGGTTGAGCCTGATATTATTAAGATAAGTGATAATAAGTGGGAAATAAAAGGCATTGCATCATTAGATGATGTAGAGTTTGAATTAAAAGTGAAATTGCCGATTGATGAGTATGAAACATTTAGTGGTTATATATTCGGCATATATTGCAATATTCCAAAAGACGGCGAATCATTTTCAATTGAAACAGACGACTTGATAATTGATGTTACTGAAATAAAATTGCATACAGTAAAAAGTTGTATTGTAACAAAAAAGGAAAAAGAAAATACTCAAAATAATGATTAAAAACTAAAAAAACGGACTTGTTCAATTTGAACAGGTCCGTTTTGATATTGAAAATGTATTAATTATATATATCTATTTCGATATTGCCCATAAATTTTTGATTTCATCTTTTATTTCGGAAAATTCGTAAAATGTTTCGGAGTTTTTATAGCTGTTAGGGTCTTTTACCATTATTTTTCCGTCTTTATAACCGTACATTACAATAAAATGACCTCTTTTTGTAAAGTGACCGGGACCGACTACGCAAATGACAGGATTGCCTTTTTCAAGATTTTTTATAACTGTTTTTTCAACCAAAGGCAACTCTTTTGCATTTAAACCAAGTTTTTTGCTTCCTTTAGAAATCAGTTCCCAACTTGAACCTACACCGTCTATACAGTAGCCGTTTTTTACTGCAAAATCCATTATTTTATCAGGAGTTAAATCTTTATTTCCTGTTAAATGAAATGCAACCATAGACAAAGCGGTCGGACCGCAAGCAGTGAGTCCCGCGGCGTCATTTCCGTATTTTTTATATCCCCAACGCTTGTCCCATTGAATAAATAATGGCATTTCTTCTGTTTCTTTTTCTTTTTGCGTTAGTTCAACATTTGCTTCTGTAAATTTTTTTGTTGGATAATTCAGCACATAATCCGCTGATTTCTTTTCATTGTCCAAAAGTTCAACTAATTTTTCGGGATATTCGTTCACATCAATGTTATTTTTTTTGGCAAAGTCATTGATAATTGTTTTGGCATCGTTATTATTTAAATACTCTTCATAGTCAAACTTTGCATTTGTTTCATTTTGAGTATTGTTGTTATTATTATTTGTATTAGTTGGTTTTAGAAGCAAAAATAAAATGAAAATTATTAAAACTACGCAAGCGATAAATGAAAGAGAAATAAATAACTTGTTTTTTTTGTCATTAAATTCCATGATTTTTTACCTAAAATAATTTATATTTAGTTATAATATAACATAGGAAATTGCAAAAATCAAATAATTATGTAAACCAAATTTCAGTAAATTTTGTAATAAAAAAAGTTCCTGCATTGCAGGAACTTTTTATGTAATTTAATTATTTCTTTTCAGGTTTTCTTTCCCAACCCGGACCTGCGAAAATATCATCAAATACATATTTGTTGTTTTCGTTTTTGTCATGGTCAGCGTACCAAACCTGTGCAAAGAATGGGTTTGTTTTAGCAATGCTGTCATAATCCCAAACTTCAGCAGGAACAAAGCAGTGAGGACACCAGTGACCGCCGAGAAGAATGAGGTTAGGACTTGCCTCAAATTCTTTACCGCAGTGACCGCATTTCCATGTAAGTTTTGTCATGAGGTCGCCTTTTGTCATTGTTTCGCTTAAGCATTCACCGCCACGGAATTTAGCAGCAGCTTTCATATCTTCAATATCGAGTTCAGAAAGAGGCTTGCTCTCATCATAGCCGTGGTCGAGTTTGTATTTATCAGCAGCTTTGATTGATTTGTCAGGAGACTCAAGTTTAAAATCATTCCAGTTGTCTGGAATTTTTTTGTATTCTTCCATTGAACCGAAGAATGCTGATAATTTAGTTTCGTCATTTCTCTTAACCCAGTCAAGAGTACCGAATTCCGGAGTCAAAGCAATTTTCTTCATAAACGGTTTTGCACAAGCGGCAATAAGACCTTTGAACGGAATGTATTTCGGAATTCTGAAATAGAATTCAGCTTTTTTTGCAAGTCTGTCAAAGTATTCTTTAACAGGGAGATTTTCACGGAAATCAAGATAGTCATTAAGAATATCACTGTCTGCATAATACTGTCCGTGGAAGTTTCTTGTACCGAACCAGTTCGGGTCAAAGAGACCTTTAGGTGAGCCGAGACCGATTGAACCGAGAAGAAGTTCTTCAAATTCAAAGTTTGTAAGTCTGTATTGTTCACCTGAACCGATGTTGTAGTATCTTTGATAGAAATCTTCAGGAAGGTCTTTGAGTACAAAGTTGCACATAAGTCTTCCTGAGTCTTCCAAAGTACACCATTCGAGCATACCGTTAAGAGGTACGTGGTACATAATTGGTTCCATTTCATGGAAGATTTGTGTGAAAAGGATACCTGTTTGACGCATTACAACCCAGTTTTTGATACCTGATTCAACAAAAACTCTTTCAGCCATTATTTTTGAAATAGCATAGTGGTCATATATAGAAACTTTAAGCGGGTCTCCACAGCGACCCCAATGGATAGGATAGTTTCTTGCACCTGTCTCAGCAACTGTACCAATATAGCAAACTTTAATATCGTCTTTGTTAGGTTGTGCAAGAACTGCTTTACAAATATTTTCAGCTGCACCTACATTAACTTTTCTTGTTGTATATGGTTTGTAGTCAGCAACAGGCGAAACCAGACCGCCGATATGTAATATGTAGTCTGAACCTGTTACGCCTTCAAGAATTGAGTCATAGTCAAGAAAATCGCCCCAAACGATTTTAACATTTGGTTTAGCCATTAAATCTTTGAGTTTTTCTTGGTTTTTAGGACTCTTACGAGCAAGAATTTTGATGTTTATTTCTTTTGGGTGCTTTAACATTTCTTCAACAGCAGCCCAACCCATGTTACCGGTACCGCCGGTAATAAATACGGTTTTTTTAGCCATTTGTTAAATTCCTCCTTACAAGATTTAACTTGCAAATAATATTATAAACAATTTATAAACTTATTACAATATATAATAATTATTTTTTTTGTATTTTTTGACAAAAAATACAAGTGCAATTTGTATATATTGTACAAACTCTTTTAATTTGAAAAAATATATGTCAATAAATAAACATATTCACAATTTTGTTATTGACATATTTAACATATAGTTGTAAAATAATACTAAATTAAATATCCCTTATCAAGAGTGGCGGAGGGAACGGCCCTGTGATTCCACAGCAACCTGCTTTTGCAAGGTGCTAAAACCGGCGGTATTACCGAGCGATGAGCTTAGATTTAGGCACATACGCTTAGCGTGTGTGTTTTTTATTTAGAGAGGAGAACATTTCTATGTCTAAACATTTATTTACAAGTGAATCAGTAACAAACGGACATCCGGATAAAATTTGTGACCAAATTTCAGATGGTATTCTTGATGCAATGCTTGAACAGGACCCTATGAGCAGAGTTGCCTGCGAAACAACCTGCACAACAGGTCAGGTACTTATTATGGGTGAAATAACAACAAACGCTCAGGTGGATATTCCTTCTATCGCAAGAAAAGTAATCTGTGACATTGGTTACGATGATGACCGTAAAGGTTTTAACGGCAATACTTGTGCTATTCTTACTGCACTTGATAAGCAAAGCCCTGATATTGCTATGGGTGTAGATAAATCTTTCGAACTTAAAAATGACGAAGAAGATGAATATAACTTAAACGGTGCAGGTGACCAAGGTATGATGTTTGGTTATGCTTGTACTGAAACACCGGAATATATGCCTCTTCCGATTTCACTTGCTCATAAATTGACAAAAAAACTTACCGAAGTAAGAGAAAACGGAACTTTGCCGTATCTTTGTCCTGACGGAAAGAGTCAAGTAACAGTTGAGTATGATGACGGCAAACCTGTAAGAGTAACTACTGTTGTAATTTCAAGTCAGCACCTTGATACAGTATCTCTTAAACAATTAAGAGAGGATATTGTTGAAAATGTTATAAAAACAACAATTCCGAGTGAACTTATGGACGATGAAACAGTATTTTATGTAAACCCGACAGGTCGTTTTGTAGTAGGCGGACCACAAGGCGACAGCGGTCTTACAGGCAGAAAAATCATTGTAGATACATACGGCGGATACAGCAGACACGGCGGCGGTGCATTTTCAGGTAAAGACCCGACAAAAGTTGACCGTTCAGCTGCTTATGCTGCTCGTTGGATTGCAAAAAACCTTGTTGCTGCAGGTGTTGCAGACAAGTGTGAAGTTGAACTTGCGTATGCAATAGGTGTTGCAAAGCCCGTTTCTGTTTTGGTAGATACTTTCGGAACAGAAAAAATTGACAATGATAAGATTGCAGAAATAGTAAATAAAGTGTTTGACTTAAGACCTTCTGCAATCATTGACAGATTGGACCTTCGTAAGCCTATATACAGAAATGTTGCAGCTTACGGTCATATGGGCAGGGAAGACCTCGGTGTTTCTTGGGAAAAACTCGATATGGTTGATGAAATTAAGAAATATATGTAAAAATATATATAATATTTTTATAAAGGCGTAGTTTTTACTGCGTCTTTATTTTTTTACAATTTTATGAAAAAAATATAAATATATATTAATTTTTTTCTTTGTATTTTATTTTTATTTGTGTTATAATGCCACTGCTGATTTTTGACACCGTTATTTCAATTTTTTGAAAAAGATGTCTTTTTTTATGTAACTTTACAGTTAAAGGAGTTTTTTATGGATTGGCTTAATTCAATTCTCGGTACAACAAGCGATGTATTATATACATATATACTTATTATAATGCTTGTATTTGTCGGATTGTATTTCACAATAAGAACAAAATTTGTTCAATTCTCGCTTTTTCCCGACGCCATTCGTGTTTTAGGAGAAAAGAAGAAAGACGGAAGAGATATATCTTCATTTGAAGCGCTGATGATTTCTACTGCAAGCCGTGTAGGTACAGGAAATATAGCAGGTGTAGCGACGGCTGTTGCGGCAAGTTCTGCAATAGGTGGTTACGGAGCTATTTTCTGGATGTGGCTTCTCGCTCTCATAGGTTCTGCATCTGCATTTATTGAAAGTACACTTGCACAGATGTATAAAGAACAAACAGATGACGGATATGTCGGCGGTCCTGCATATTACATACAAAAAGCACTTAAAAACAGAAAACTCGGTATTTTGTTTTCAACACTTTTAATTGCTTGCTTTGCTTATGGATTCAATGCTTTGCAGTCTTTTAATGCAGGCTCTTCGCTTTCGTTTTTTATCGAAAACTATTCTGAAAGCATTTGGCCGTATGTTGTAGGCGGTGTGCTTGCTGTTCTTACCGGAATTTGTATTTTCGGCGGTGCACATCGCATTAGTCATATCGTTTCAGCAATTGTTCCCGTTATGGCAGGCGTATATATTCTTATGGGTGTTTTTATTATATTGAAAAATATTAAAGATGTACCGGAAATGTTTTCTTTAATTTTCAAACAGGCTTTTAATTTTAAGGCATTTGCCGGCGGTCTTGCAGGCTCATGTATTTTGAATGGGATAAAAAGAGGGCTTTACTCAAACGAAGCAGGTATGGGTTCTGCACCAAATGCAGCGGCAGCGGCAGATGTTTCACATCCCGTAAAACAAGGTTTGGTTCAGGTTCTTTCCGTGTTTATTGACACAATTCTCATCTGTACAACAACTGCATTTATGCTTTTGCTTTCAGGTGTTCCGATTTCTCCGTCACTTTCGGGTATGAACTATGTTCAGGAAGCAGTATCGTCGCAAATAGGGAAAATAGGTCCTGTTTTCATTACTGTTTCAATTTTTCTTTTTGCATTCAGTTCTCTTGTCGGAAATTATTATTATACCGAAACCAATTTCAGATTTATATTTAAAAGCGAAAAAGCGTTGTTTATCTTCAGATGTACTTGTGTTGCTGCGGTTTTTGTCGGAGCGTTGATGGATTTTTCAACAGTTTGGAGTTTGGCTGATATTCTTATGGGACTTATGGCTATTGTAAATCTTGTTGTCATAATGTTGCTCGGAAGAAAGGCGATTGATGCACTAAACGATTATCGAAAACAAAGAAAAGAAGGTAAAAATCCTGTTTTCAGAGCAAGTTCTATAAATGCTGGCGATGAAAATGTATGGAGTGAAGAACACGCTCAAAAATGGGAAAATTAATATTAAATTGTATCAAATAAGTTGCACAATGTAAATATACATATAAAAAAGACTCGTTAAGGCATATTGCAATAACGAGTCTTTTTTACTTAATATTTTAAAGTTTTTTATCTTTTTCTATTGCTTTGTTTACTGCTTGATGTATCGATGATTCAAAACCGTTTTGTTGCAAAGATAAAACACCCTCAACAGTAGTTCCGCCGGGCGAACAAACCATATCTATTAATTTCCAAGGATGAGTATCCAAGTTTTCCAAAATCATTTTTGCGCTTCCGTAAACTGCCTGTGCCGATATTTCAAGTGCCATATCTTTTGACATTCCGTTTTCTACACCGGCTCTTGCGAGTGCGTCAATAAACATATATACAAAAGCAGGGGAGCAACCGCCGATAACTCCGAAAAGAGAAAAGAAGCCTTCATCAAGTTCAATAACTTTACCTATTCCGGATAAAATTTCACAAACATTTTTCTTATCGTCATCAGTAACTTCGTTGTTGTAACAGTAAGCACAGACAGCTTCTCCGACTTTTGCGTTAATATTTGGCATCACTCTTACAATTCTGTTATTTTGTGTTAAACAGTTTCTGATAAATTCAATAGTTTTTCCTGCTGCTATTGAAATAATCAATTTATTTGAGTTTTTTAATACGCCGTTAATTTCACATAAAACGCTTTGAATTACATTTGGCTTAACTGCAAGAACAATAATATCACTGCTTTTTGCAGTTTCGCTTGCATTTTCACATTTTACGGCATTGTATTTTGAAGAAACATTGTCAAGCGCACCTTTATTTTTGTCATAAAGAAAAATATTGTTACTATCAATGATTTTACTGTCTATAATGCCTTTTATAATTGCAGTTGCCATATTTCCGCAACCTATGAATCCTATTTTCATTTGAACTTCCTCCGATAAAAAGTATAAGATTATTTTATCACACTTTATCGTTATTTTCAATTTTTTTAATATTTTTATATTTGTTTTTTGTTGCAATTCCGCCTCTAATATGTCTTTCTGCTTTATTTTCATTTAAAATAAGACGGACTTCTTTAAAAAGTTGAGGGTTTATTTTTTGCAATCTTTGAGTTATGTCAATATGCACAGTCGATTTTGATATTCCAAACTTTTTTGCAACGCCTCTTACCGTGTCTTTATTTTCGACTATGTATCGTGCAAAAAAAACTGCTCGTTCTTCTATTGAATTGTAGTTCATCGCTATTCCTCCAAATACTATATTAAAATGTATTCAGAAAAATATTCGGATATGATAAAACAGCCACAAATCAACTTATAAGACTGTATGAAAAAGTCTTATATAAGTACGAATTTGTGACTGTTTTTATTTTTCTTTATTAAGTTTATTAATCTTTTTCAGAATTTTTAGTTGTTTCTTTGTTCTCAAAAAGTTCTTTTGACTCTGCAATTAATTCGTCAAGAGTTTTTTGGTTCAATCTGTCAACTTTTTTATACGATATTTTTTCGCCTAAATCTTTGCCTTTATCAATCGTGTTCATTGTCATTTTGTTGCCAGCAATACTATACTTATAAACTAATTCAAGTTCACTGTCAGGGTTCGTCAAAATAATTTTGTTTCCTTCAAGTTTGTAAGTACCTGTAAAGTTTACGGTTGAAAAATATCTGTCGTATGTACCGTCATCTCTGAAAACAAAAGCAGTAGCACCTTTAATGTTTTCGCTTTCCCAAATACCTATTATTTCTTTTTTATCACTTTTAAAGAAACTCGAAACGGTAGTAATCGGGTTTTGTTTTTTTACAGCACAGTAAATTCCTGTTGTAATTGCTGCTATTCCGACTAAAACTGCCATAACAATGGCAAAGATTTTAAGCCATTTTAAAAACAACTTTTTTTTCTCCATAAGATTACCTCAATCCTTTTTTTATTAAAAGGTCTTCAATTCTGTTGCTTGAGTCAAGAAGGGGACTCATACTCATATCGTGGTTGAGTGTATCAAGCATATATGCACAATATTTTGAAATTTCTACACTACAGTACCAATCTCTTGAAAGTAATTCAGGTGATTGATATACGCCGTTTGTTGTAAATACTTTTTCAAAAATACCTTCATCATATGCTTTATCAAAAGCTTCAAGACCGTTGCAGAAAAGACCGAATGTTGTACAAATGAAAATTCTGCCTGCTTTGAGAGATTTAAGTTTCTTTGCTACTTCAAGCATAGATTCACCGGAAGAAATCATATCGTCAACAATTATGATGTCTTTGCCTTCAACACTGTCGCCGAGATATTCGTGAGCAACAATTTTGTTTCTGCCATTAATAATTGTAGTATAGTCTCTTCTCTTATAGAACATACCAAGATTTACGCCCAACTGTGTTGCGTAGTAAATACAACGAGCCATAGCGCCCTCGTCAGGTGAAATTACAGTCAAATGTTCTTTATCAATAACTATATCGTCAACATTATTTACAAGTGCTTTAATCATTTGATAGCAAGGTTGTACATTTTCAAAAGAGTTGTGCGGAATAGCATTTTGAACTCTTTGGTCGTGAGCGTCAAATGTGATGATGCTTTCAACGCCTAAATGTACAAGTTCCTGTAAAGCAAGCGCACAGTCAAGTGACTCTCTTGAGTTTCTTTTGTGCTGACGGCCTTCATAAAGCATAGGTGTGATAACCGTAATTCTTTTTGCTTTACCGCTGATTGCTGAAATTACTCTTTTTATATCTGCAAAGTGGTCGTCGGGTGACATAGGAACATCCATTCCGTAGATATTGTATTTAATGCTGTAATTAAATACATCGGCGATAATATAGATGTCATATCCTCTTACACTTTCTTTAAGTGTAGCCTTTGCTTCGCCTGTACCAAAACGGGGAAGGTCAACGCTGATTTTAAAAGAATCACGGGAGTAACCGTAAAAAGCGATTGTTTTTTGGTGTTCTTCTGCTTGAGTTTTTCTCCATTTTACAAGGTATGCATCAATTTTGTCTGTAAGTTCTTCACAACCGGGCATTCCGATTATTCCGAGTGGCCCAATCGGTATAGTTTCGACATTTTGTGCAGTTTTTCTTGGCATTTGTAAAAGTCCTCTCTCTCATTTCATTATAGAATTTTTGCACCTATATAATACATAAATTCGACATAAAAGTAAACAATAAATAAGAAATTTTTTAAAAATGTTATATAATTCGACAATATAAATATAATGTTATTTAAAAAACTAATTAAAATAATATATTTTTAATTAAATTATTGTTTAATGTTTTTCTTTTTTGACTTGAGAACTAAATAAACCGCACCGAGTGAAGCCGTAACGATTGAAACAACTGTTCCGGCTTTTAAACCTTTGGGAGTATATTTTAATTTTATTTCGTGTGTTCCTTTTTCTATTTGAGTGTAAAGAAGACTGTTAAGTGAAAAAGTTTCTGCTTTTTTGCCGTCGATATATATTGTCCAGCCTTCATCAAACGGTATTGAGGTATATAAAAGTCCGTCTTCAAGAGCTTTTATTTTGCCCGATAATTCGGTATCACTGTGTTTTTCTGTTTGAATAGCAGAATTTTTAAGAATATTATAACCGTCTTCAAAAACATTTTGGTCAAGACAATAAGCATAAATGTTTATATAACTTTCGTCTGAATCACTTGCAGAAGTATCTAATTCTACGCTTACTTTTTCTCCGAATTCACATTTTCCTACATCAAAAATAAATGGTTCGCTTATTGATTGAGTATATATTTCTTCGCCTTTTGTAATTGTTACGGTTTCAACTGTCGGAGATGAAAGATACAGATACATATTACTGTTTGATGTTGCAAGCAAATCTAAAGTTATTGAAGAGTCAGAGCTTTCTGCACTGTTGTAATAAAGTGTGCCGTTTTGCGTGAATTCATCGCAGTAAACCTGCTCGCATTCTGTTTTGTTATAGATTACAGGTACAAATACATTGCTCAAACCTGTTGCTTTTTCAAAGAATTCCGACTGAATTTCAAATGGGTTTCCTTCTTTACTTTCCCAGTTTGAAACTTCGTTTGGTACACAATAGGCGATAGGCAAGAAATAATTGTTTTCATATACGCTTATATTTTCGTCTTTTGTATCATATATTTCAGTGTATAAATTTGATGACGGTTTTGCATTTACATTTGTATAAAGCAAATATTTAAGTGAAAACATCATATTGTAAACAGGTGTTTGTGTGTTGTAGGTATAACTGTTAATTCTGTTTCCGAACATACCTAAATTGTACTGTAATTGTGATGTTTCCTGATAAGCCATTGATGAAAATGTTGAAATTCCGTTGTAATTGTAAAGACACGGGTCCATTCTTGTGTTCAGATAGTTAAGTTCTGTTCTGTAAAATGACGAGTCGTTTTCTTCAACATATTCAAGCGCTTCTTCAATAGAATCATATTTTTCGGTATAATTTTTATAGTTTTGCGAAAATACAAATGAATTACAGTCTGCAATAAGCACTTCGCATATACACATTGAAAAAATAATTATTCCTGCCGTAAATTGCTTTAATTTTTTCTTTTTAATTACCAAAAGCAAAGCAGTCCAAGCAATTACAATTAAAATGCTGATAAATATTGTTGCTGATGTCGTATATTTATTTGGGAATTTTTCAGCTAAAACAATAAACAGTATTATTGCCATACCGACTGAAGCAATATCTTTAAATTGTATTGATTTGAAATGCTTTAAAACTTCAAAAGCCATTATTAACAACAAGAATGAGTACATATACGAAAATCTGTACGGCAAGTCATTCGGAAAATGAAAAGCGTGCCATATAAAGTTCATAATATTGTTGTCAAAACTGAATATAAAGAATATAAGCAAAAGTATGTTTGCACATTTTTCTCTCAATTTAATATCTTTGTTGCAAACATAAAGAGGAATGAGTATTACAGGTAAAATACCGCTGTAAATATTCGGTAAAACATCTCCGCCGCTGCTTCTGATGGTCGTAGTAAGTGCGGCAAGATGATTTGAGAGCAAATCAAACAAGTTGAAATATTTGCTTACTTCTGTCGGGAATGTGTCGGATGTTGCAGAACATGAATTTAAAATCATATATACAGGAATTAAAATGCAAGCAAGGAGTGCGGCACAAAAAATTGACGATAAAGCAAAATTAAAGCCTGTTTTTATAAATCTGAAATTAAATGTTTTTTTAATAAATGAATTTTCATTTGCAAATACAGGATAAAATTTATCATTTGCATTGAAATTTGAAAAATAATAAACCAAAAAATACAATACGGCGAAAATACAACACATAAAAGCCATATAGTAACTGCTGAAAAACAAAATTAAAAGAGTTGCAATGTATAGTTTGGAATTGTTTTTGTTAATGATATTTTCTATACCCAAAACTAAAAGCGGAAGAAGATAAAGAGCGTCAATCCACATTATATTCCAATAGTATGCAAGAAAATATCCGCAAAAAGCGTAGAGAATACCAAAACCTGCACTTATAAACGAGTGTGAATTTTTGCTTTTCTTTAGATAGTAAGTGAAAGTTCCTGCACAAAGAGATGCTTTTAATGCAACGAGAGTTGTAACGAAAAACGGCATCTGCTTTCTGTCGAAAAGCAAAATAATAATGTTTAACGGACTTGATAAATAATTAAAATAGTTGCCTAAAAAACTGCTTCCTCCACCGGATTGCCAAGAGTAAGCAAAGGAGTCAAAGTTTGTTATTCTGTCATAAAGTTCTGTAAATAAAGGACCGTATTGATGGTACAAGTCCATTCTTAATACTGTTAAATCTCCGAAAGGAAAAAGTTTAAACACAAGAAAAATAAATAAAATACAAAACAGTGCACCGAAAGACGACAGAACTACATATCTGTTACTGAAAAACAGTTTGTATGTTCTGCCGTTTTTGTTTTTTTCGGGTTCACAAATACAGTCAAAAGTAAGATACAGGTCAAAAATATAGTTGAAAAGAAAAC
Source organism: uncultured Eubacteriales bacterium (assembly GCA_900540085.1). Taxonomy (GTDB): domain Bacteria; phylum Bacillota; class Clostridia; order Oscillospirales; family Acutalibacteraceae; genus Scybalenecus. The sequence continues at coordinate 112,850 of UQEU01000006.1, read as the reverse complement.
AAAACGGTAATGCGGCAATAAATATCGCTGATTTTCCTGTTTTTAAAAAATTAAAAAATACAAGATTTAAGACTTGATATATTCCGCAGTTAACCAACATTCTGAAAATAAGCATTACGGCTTGCTTTACGCCTGAAGAAAGTGATTTGTGATTAAATACAAACTTCTTTACTGCAAAAAAATTAGCAATGCTTACGGCAATAAATGAACAAAGCATAGATATATCTGACGGCAAAAAAATCTTTAATATTTGCTTTAATACAAGCATAAGTATAAAAGAAAAGAAAAATATCAATGAGTAATTTACTGTTTGCCCGTTAATTATTTTGTCTGTCCTTATTTTATTTCCGCTTTTCGTTATATCCATATATTTTACCTCTATTTAATAATTAAGAAAATAATACCATATAAAAACCATATTTTCAAGTTTGTTTAGTTCTATAAACGGACAAGAATACATAGGTTTAATAAGGAGAAAAAATGCAAAGTTATATTTTATCCGCAAAAAGTTTCACAGAAGAAGTTTGTGAAATTTTACTTAAAGTTTCATCTGTAAATATGAGAAAAACAACTGAAATAAGAATGAGAAAAAATAAACCTCTCATACTTTGCATGGGCAGTAATTCATATTTTTTAAGTAAAAACGGTTCACTGACAAGAAATATTGAAGAAAATACCTACTTTATCAATGAAAGGGTACTAAATGAAAACTTTTTGAAGTTTTGTAATTATTCTGTTTACAGCAGTCTTTCTGAATTAAAAAACGGCTATGTAACAGTAAAGGGCGGAAACAGAGTAGGAGTGTGTGCGTCGGCGATTATAAAAGACGGGGAAATCAGCGGAGTTAAGAATATTACTTCTTTAAATTTCCGAATAGCACGACAAGTTGACAGGTGTTCTTTACCGATATTAAAAAGCATATATAAGAAAAGTTTTCCGAGCATAATCATTGCAGGCCCTCCGTGCAGCGGTAAAACAACTGTTTTAAGGGATTTGGCGTATCAGGTTTCAAGCGGGTTTAATAATAAGTATCTTAAAGTCTGCATAACAGATGAAAGAGGCGAATTTGCATCTATGGGGAGCGGATTTGAACTTGAAACAGGATTGAATTGCGATGTCCTTTCTTATTTTTCAAAAGAAGACGCAATAGATATAGCAATACGAACGCTTTCTCCTCAACTGATAGTTTGTGATGAAATAACAAAAAAAGAAGAAATCAAAGCAATCTCAAAAGGTTTCGCTTCAGGTGTGTCATTCGCTGTGTCTGTACATATAGGAAACGAAGAGGATTTGTTTGACAAAAAACTTTTAAAAGACTTACTTAATTTTAACGAATTTAAGTATATGGTTTTATTAAGCGGAAATCAAAAAGAAATGCTTATAGTTGAATGTGAAGAGGTTTTAAATGAAATTAATAGGCGCTGTTCTTTTGATAACGGCAACGACGATGACGGGAATTTATTTTTCTGAAAAACTAAAAAAGAGATGCGAAATTGCAAAAGAACTGATAACTATGAGCGAACTTATTGAAATTGAAATGAACTACAATATGACAGATTTAGAAGATGTCTTTAAAAAACTTCCCAAATGCAGTGATTTTAAATATCTGCATTTCTTAAATAATATTGACTGCAATATGCCTTTTTATAAATCATTTTGCAAATCTCTTGAATATTGTAAATCTGATATATACGAAAAAGATTTATTGCTTTTAAAAGATTTTGTGCTTTTTCTCGGAAGTACGGATATAGATACGCAGATAAGTTATATAAAATCATACCGTTACAAAATGAAGAAAAGGCTCGAATTTTATGAAAATGAGGAAAAAAGATTATCTAAACTGTGCGTTTCATTCGGTGTTTTAGGCGGAATGGCAGCAGCGATTATCTTTATTTAAAATTTTGGAGGATAAAATGAGTGCAGATTTCATTTTTAAAATTGCAGCGATAGGAATTATAGTTGCTGTTTTAAATCAATTATTAGTAAGAAGCGGAAGAGAAGACCAAGCAATGCTGACAACGCTTGCAGGCGTAATAGTTGTTTTAATGATGCTTATACCTGAAATAAGCGAACTGTTTTCAACAGTTAAATCGCTCTTTGATTTATGATTAAAATAGTTGCTTTTTGCATTGTAACGGTGCTTATTGCAGTTGTACTGAAAAAATATAACAGTATATATTCTGTTTTAATTTCCGTTGCGGGATGCATATTTGTCTTTTTGATGATAGCCGAAGACTTTTTCAGTATTGTCAGTAAAGTAACGAGCTTGGCTTCCGATTTTTCTTATACATATTCATATATAAAATTGATGATTAAAACATTGGGTATTTGCATTATTACGCAGATTGTTTCGGATATGTGCATTGATGCCGGCGAAAAGGCTATGTCCACAATAGTCGAAACCGGTGCGAAAGTAACTGTTATAGCCATGATGATGCCGTTGTTTGAAACATTGGTCAATATAATTTCGGGGATTGTAAAATGAAAAAGATTTTTATTTTTATGTCAGTTTTAATATTTTGTTTGTTCACTCCGTTTTGTGCCTTTGCAGACGAATACGCTGAATATTTAAAAGAATTTAACACCGATTCGATATTTGAAAATGCACCTGATGAAGCAGTTGAAATTTTGGAAGAACTCGGAATTGATGATTTTGATTTCAACAACATTTTGAAACTGACTCTCGAAAAGATTACAAATTCGCTGAAAGAAACGGTTAAAGGAAGATTTGAAACTCCCATTAAAGTATGTCTTGAAACAGTGGTATTGGTATTGTTTTCTGCTATGGTACAGAGTATGAAAGCGTCAATTAAAGATGAAATGCTGTCAAATATATTTTCGGCTTGTTCAAGTGTTATAATCGCCGTAATTATCAGCGTTAAAATAAGTTCTGCCATAACTTTATCATCGGCAACCGTTAAAATGTGTGCAGATTTTATTGTCGGATTTATACCTGTGTTTATTTTGATTGTCGCCACATCGGGCAGTGTTGTTACTACTTTTTCAACAAACGCTTTACTGCTTGGTTTGGCTCAGTTTTTAAATTTTCTTTCGGGCAATTTATTTGTTCCTGTTGTAAATTGCTATTTGGCACTCGGCATTGCAAACGGAATACGCCCTGAACTTCATTTAACTTCAATTACAGATACTTTAAAACGGTACATTACAGTCGGCATTTCTGTTTGTGCTACTGTGTTTGTTTCGATACTGTCGATAAAAACAGCCGTTGCTTCACGAGCAGATGCATTGGGTTTACGCTCGGCAAGGTTTGCGATAAATTCAGTTGTACCCGTTATAGGTTCTGCCATAAGCGAAGGCTTGCTTTCAATTCAAAGTTATTCATCTCTTATTAAAAGCAGTGTGGGTATTGTCGGCATTATACTTATTTTTTTGATTTTTATTCCTTCACTTTTAGATATTGTCATATGGAAAATATGCCTTTCTGTTTGTTTGATTGTTTCCGAAATGTTTGAAGACAGAAGCGTCAGCGTTATACTTAAAACTTTTCAAAGCGTTTTGTTGTTGATTTTAGTAATACTTATATTGTCAATGGTTACAACTATCATTTCTTTCGGAATATTAATTGCTGCAAAAAATCAAATTTAGTTATAGGTGTAAATATGGAATTTATAAAAACTTGGACTCTTTCAATTTGTATTACGGTTTTACTTGCAACTGTTTTTTCTCTTCTTGTACCAAAATCTTCAATGGGAAAAACTATGAGAATTATAATTGCCGTATTTATTTTTGTATCTTTTATTTTACCTGTTGCTCATTTTGATTTATCCGATATAAATAACAAATCGTCTGTAAAATCACAATCAAGCGATACTTTGCAGGATTACAGTGAAATCAATGTTGAACTTGCAAAAAAAAGTCTTAAAAAAACAATTTTAAATACACTTGAAGAAAATGAAATTTATAATGCACAAGTTAACATTACTGCAACTATGAAAGACAATGAAATAACAGCAGAAAAAATATCTGTTTCAGTTCCGTCGGAATATAACGCCGAAACCGTTAATAAAATAATAGAAGAAAAATTAGGCATAAATGCAGAAATAATTTTGAACGGTGAAGAATACTAATGAATATGGAAAAGATTAAAAGTTTTGTTTTAAATTCAAATAACAAACTTAAAATAATTGTTGCACTTGGTCTTGTCGGAATGCTTTTAATAGCCGGTACAAGTATATTTCCTGCCGAAAAAAAAGAGAAAGCTAAAAGCATTGAAACGCAAGATTGGAATGAGTATAAAAAACAACTTGAAGATGAGTTGACAAATGTAATTTCATCTATTGACGGTGTCGGAAATTGTGAAATAATGATTACTTTATGTGATACCAATGAAAATGTTTATGCACAAAACAGTACGGAAAAAACAGATGAAAAGAAAACAGAATATGAAAATGATTATGTAATTTATGACGGCGAAAACGGGGATAATCCGATTTTAATAAAGCAATATTTTCCTGAAGTAAAAGGCGTTGCAGTAGTTTGTGACGGTGGAGACGATATACATACAAAGGAAAAGATTGTAAACAGTGTTACGGCACTGTTCAACATTTCTGTAAATCGAATTTCCGTTTCCAAAATAAAAAATAATTAAATAATGGGTGAACGATATGAATTTTAACGAACAACTTAAAAATCTTGAGGCAGAAAGCAAAGATAAAAGTTTATTAAAAAAACTTAAATTAAATAATTCAGATACTTCTGAAAGTGAAAAAACAGATATTGAAGAAAATATCAAACCGATAACGGAAAATGCAGAAATTGACAATCTGGCAGAAAACGAAAATGACAGTGTAAATAAAGGCGATAAAAAACTTGATTTTGAAAGTGAAAACGATATAAATGAAATAATTATAAATGATGAAGTTAAAGGCAAAAAAAAATCATCAAAAAATAAAAGATTCAGAACGACAGTTTCAGTTATGATTTTGATTTTGGCAGTCGGTGTTGTCGGAAATTGGTATTGGGAAAAAAGTGACCTTTCAAAAACCGTAAAACCTGTTTTATCATCTATTACAGAGAAAAATAAAACGATAGGCGAAGCGACTTATGTTGACGCAACTACCGAGCCTACAACTCAAAGCGAATATTTTTCATCTGCAAGAGTAGAAAGACAAAAAACCCGTGACGAAGCACTTGAAAATTTAAAATCTATTGCAAAAAACAGCAATGTGTCAGAGTCAACAAAAAAAGAAGCAAATGAAAAAATCAATAAAATATCAACATACATAACGATTGAAAACAAAATTGAAACTCTCGTAAAGGCAAAAGGAATAAATAACTGCTTGGCAATAGTCAGTGACGACGGTCAAAATGTGCAAATTGTTGTAGATTCTCAAAAATTGGAGGATAAAACCGTTTTGCAAATTAAAGAAATAGCCATTGACCAACTTGGTTGTTCTTACGAGAATATTTCCATTATTCAGTCGAAATGAATTAATTAAAAATTAAAAGACATAATTTATTCTTGTATTTAACATAAATAAGTGCTATAATTATGTTCAAAATAAAGGAGGCGTATCCATGGAAATTAAATCAGATACAAATCTCGGTGAACTTGTTATTTCGGAAGAAGTAGTAATGTCTATTGCCATAAATGCTGCTAAAGATGTTGAAGGTGTTTCAAGCCTTTCTACAAAACCTCTCGATGTAGTAGAGACAATCAAAAAAGGCAGTTTGAAATTAACAAGTCCCGTCAGAATTAAAGACAACGGCGAAGATATAGAAGTAAGTATCTATGTAAATATGAAACCGGGTTACAAAATTGTATCCGTTGCTTCCGACATTCAAACAAATGTCAAAGATGCTGTTACCACAATGACAGGAAAAAAAGTATCTAAAGTCAATGTAATCATTGCCGGAATTGATTTTGATACAGAGATTGTGAAAGATGAACCTACCGAAACTGAAGAATGATATTTTTAACCGGCCGCAGTGTATGCGTCCGGTTTTATTTTTTTTAATAAATTTTATTTTACGGAGGACAGAATATTTGAAAAGAACAGAACAAAGAGAACAGGCATTTGTCCTTGTTTTTGAAAAAATTTTTTCTGATGTTGACAATGAGGAATTGATTGAAATTTATAATGACAATTTTGAAGAAAAAGTTTGTGATTATGCTAAAATCATTTTAGATGGCGTAATATCTTTGCAAAATGAAATAGATGAAAAAATATCAAATTTTTCAAATGGCTGGAAAGTAAACAGACTTTCAAAAATTGACCTTGCATTATTAAGGCTTGCATTTTTTGAAATCGACCATATTTCAGACGTGCCTTCTGAAGTTTCTGTAAACGAGTGCGTTGAACTTGCTAAAAAATATGCAACAACGCAAGATGCTTCGTTTATAAACGGTATTTTAGGTTCATATATCAGGAGTTTGTAAATGTTTTTAGGTATAGATACAAGCAACTATACAACATCGGTTGCACTTCTGGACAACGGAAAAGTTGTCAATAAAAAAATTATGTTGAGTGTAAAAAAAGGCGAACGGGGTTTAAGGCAAAGTAATGCTTTATTTCAGCATACGGTAAACTTACCGCTTGTTTTTGATGAATTAAATATCGACAAAAGTATAGAAGCAGTTGCAGTAAGTTCAAGACCGAGAAATGTTGAAGGAAGCTATATGCCTTGTTTTTTGGCAGGAACATCGGTTGCAAAGTCTATATCAAAAGTTTTAAATTGTGAATATTACGAAACATCGCACCAAATAGGACATATTCTTGCGGCAGTCTATTCTGCGTCTGCTTTTGATTTTTTGAATGATGAATTTTTGGCTTTTCATATATCGGGCGGTACTACGGATTTAATTCTTGTAAGACCTGATAAAGAGAATATTATAAATGCCGAAATAATTGCGTCTTCAACAGATTTAAAAGCAGGTCAACTTATCGACAGAATAGGCGTTAAGTTGGGATACGATTTTCCGTGCGGAAAAAAGATAGATGAACTTGCATCTAAATCTGTTGCAGAGTTCAAAATTAAGCCAACGGTTAAAGACGGCAACTGCTCTTTGAGCGGTGTGGAAAATAAAGCACTTAAAATGATAGAGCAGGGTATAAATGAGTGCGATATTGCAAAATTCATTTTAGAATATATAAAGCGTTCATTGGAAGAAATGATGCTTTTTGCCATAGATAAATACAAGATTAAGAATATAATCTTTGCAGGCGGAGTGATGAGTAATTCTTTGATTTCAAAGTATTTCAAGGACAACTATTCTGTATTGTTTGCAAAGCCGGAGTTTTCTTGTGACAATGCTGTCGGTACAGCGGTTTATGCTTGGCTGAAGCGAGGTAGAAAATAATGCAGGTAATTACCGTTACTCAAGTCAATACTTATTTAAAATCAATTATTGACTCGGACAATAACTTGAATAATGTTTATATAAGCGGTGAAATTACAAATTTTAAAAACTATTATAAAAGCGGACATTTATATTTTTCGCTTAAAGATGATAAATCACAGTTGAAATGTGTGATGTTTTCTTGGAATGCACAAAGAATTAAATTTGACTTGTGCGATGGAATGAGTGTCATTTGCAGAGGTAAAATTTCTGTCTATGACAGGGACGGTCTTTATCAGTTGTATGTAGATGAAATTCAGCCTGACGGTATAGGTGCTATGAGCCTTGCTTTTGAGCAGTTGAAAGAGAAACTTTACAAAAAAGGGTATTTTGATACGGAAATAAAAAAAGAAATTCCTCAAAGACCGCAAAAAATAGGTGTTGTAACTTCAGCGGCAGGTGCTGCTTTTCATGATATAATAAATGTTACTTCAAGACGGTTTCCACTTGCTGAAATCGTATTTTCTCCTGCTTCTGTTCAGGGTATAAATGCTGTCGGTGAAATTGTAAATGCAATTTCGTTGTTGGAAATGAGAGAAGATATTGATGTCATTATTTTAGGCAGAGGCGGAGGAAGTATTGAAGATTTGTCAGCTTTTAATTCCGAAGAAGTTGCCGAAGCAGTTTATAAGTGCCATATTCCTGTTGTATCTGCCGTCGGACACGAAACAGATTGGACAATTTGTGATTTCGTTGCCGACTTAAGAGCTCCGACTCCAAGTGCTGCCGCCGAAATTGTTGTGCCTGACAAAAATTCTGAACTTGACTTGATAAAAAGTTTTAAATATTCATTAGAAAGTAATATAAACAGTAAAATAAACAATGAAATACAAAGAATAGACGCAATATCGCAAAAAAATATATTCAATGATTTTAAATCGGTTTTTCTTCCGATTTCTGAAAAATTAAATAAACTTGAAGAAAATTTAAAAAAATCATATAATTTATATATAGAAAATAGAGAAAAAGATTTTTCAGCCGTTTGCAGACAGTTGGATATTCTGAGTCCGTTGTCGGTTTTGGCAAGAGGATATACTATTGCTTCAAATGAAAACGGTTGTTTAAAATCAGTTAAAAATGTCGGTAAAAACGATAATATTACAGTAACTTTTGCAGACGGAACTGCACAGTGTACAGTTACAGAGGTTTTTGAAAATGAAAAAGATGAAATATGAAGACGCCGTAAGCAGACTTGAAGAGATTGTTGAGGCGCTTGAAAGTGGAGATAAATCTCTTGATGAAAGTATGAAACTTTTTGAAGAAGGAACGAAACTTTGTTCATACTGCAATGAACTCTTAAAAAATGCAAAACAAAAAATCACAGATATTTCTGAGGAAGAATAAATGAATTTTAAAGATGTTTTAAATGAAGATGTTGAATATATAAATTCACATTTACTTGATTTTTTACCTACTGCAAAAGACGGACAGGACAGTGTAATTGATGCTGCAAGATACAGTCTTGAAAACGGCGGAAAGCGTATTCGACCTGTTTTGTGTCTTGAGTTTGCAAAAGCATTCGGTTGTAAAAAAGAAGATGCTTTAAATTATGCCTGTGCAGTTGAATTTATACACACTTATTCGCTGATACACGATGATTTGCCGTGTATGGATAATGACGATTTAAGACGGGGAAAACCGTCGTGTCATATTGCATTCGGTGAAAGTACGGCTTTGCTCGCCGGTGATTTGCTTTTGACAGAAGCATTCGGATTGATTTGTAAATCAAATTTAAGTGCCGAACAAAACAGCAAAGCCGTTATCGAATTGTCAAAGTGCGCAGGCGGTCTCGGTATGATAGGCGGACAGGTTATTGATTTATTGTATGAAAGCAAGAGTCCGAATATTGAGCAGATTAAATCTGTTCATAAGTTAAAAACGGGGGCTTTGCTTGAATCTGCCTGTGTTCTCGGTTGTATAGCAGCAAATGCAGATGATAAGACCATTCTTTTGGCAAAAGAATATGCCCACGATATCGGTATGGCTTTTCAAATTAAAGATGACATTCTTGACATAATCGGAAATAGTGATAAAATGGGTAAACCGACAGGCAGTGACAAATCAAACAGTAAAATGACTTATGTTTCATTAAAAGGAATTGAAAATTCTTCAAATGATGTTGTAGGTTATACTGCAAAAGCAGTCAGTGCAGTGGAAAAAATTGACAGTAACGGTATTTTAACTTATATAGCAAATTATTTAGCTGAAAGAGATTATTAATTAATTTGTTCAATTTTAGAAAAGAGGGTTTATATGAGTTTGCTAAAAAATGTAAATTCTCCTGATGATATAAAAAATTTATCCGAAAAAGAACTCAACGAATTGTGTTCGGAAATCAGAAAGAAACTTATTAATACAGTATCTAAAACAGGCGGTCATTTGGCTTCAAATTTAGGTATGGTAGAATTGACCGTAGCACTTCATAAAGTATTTAATTCGCCAACTGATGAGATCGTTTTTGATGTCGGTCATCAATGCTACACGCATAAAATACTCACAGGACGAAACGAAAAATTTTCTACTATTAGGTGTGAAAACGGCATAAGCGGTTTCACAAGACCTATTGAAAATGAAAATGATATTTTTTCAAGCGGTCACGCTTCTACTTCCATATCTTCAGCAGTAGGTCTTGCTGCAGCGAAGCAGATACGGGGCGATAAAGGAAAAGTTATTGCAGTTATCGGCGATGGTGCTTTGACGGGCGGTCTTGCTTATGAAGGTTTAAATAATACAAACGGAATTAAAAATTTAATCATTATTTATAATGATAACAATATGAGCATTTCTGAAAATGTCGGTTCACTTGCAAAAAACCTTACAAAAGTTCGTGTTTCAAGTGGATACAATGTTTCTAAAAATGCAGTAAGAAAAGTCTTTGGTTCAACCGTATTTGGAAATAAATTGCTTAAAGCCTTTAACAAAATGAATGCCGATATAAGAAAGTGCATCTATAAAAATACTTTCTTTGAAGATTTGGGGTTAAGATACTACGGGCCAATCGATGGTCATAATATCGACGATTTGGTTGATGTTTTAAATGTTGCAAAAGGCTGTAAACATTCAGTACTTATTCATGTAAATACAGTTAAAGGAAAAGGTTACAGTCATGCAGAAGAAAATCCCACAATGTTTCACGGTATCGGCAAATTCAATATAGAAACAGGCGAACCGTGTGTAAATGGTGAAACTTTTTCTTCCAAATTCGGAGATGCAATGGTTGACTTTGCGTCAAAAGACCAAAGAATTTGTTGCGTAACAGCTGCTATGGCAGAGGGAACGGGACTCAAAAAGTTTTCTGAAAAATATCCCGACAGATTTTTTGATGTAGGAATAGCCGAAGAACACGCTGTTACTTTTTGCGGCGGTTTGGCAAAGAATGGAATGGTACCTGTTTTTGCAGTCTATTCAACATTTTTACAACGCTCGCTCGACCAAGTTATTCACGATGTTGCCATGCAGGATTTAAAAGTTATTTTTGCTATTGACCGTGCAGGTTTTGTAGGAGAAGACGGCGAAAGTCATCAGGGAGTTTTTGACACTTCATTTTTGTACAGTGTTCCGAATTTCTCAATATATTGTCCGTCAACTTTTGAAGAACTTGAGCATGATTTTTATAGAGCTATATATAAAGAAAAAAACGCCTGTGCCATTCGATATCCTCGTGGAAACGAGTGCGATTTGCCTTCTGATTATAAAAGAGAAGATGCAGATTTTCAGTTCTACGGCGATTGTTCAAAAGATGTTTGTATAGTAACATACGGCAGACTTTTTGAAAATTGTGCAAAGGCTTCAAATATTTTAAAAAATACTTTTGTTTTGAAATTAAATAAAATCAAACCGATTGATGAAAAATGCTTTGATAAATTGAAAGATGTTAAAAAAATATATTTTTATGAGGAAGCGATTTGCGAAGGCGGTGTAGGCGACCATTTTGCTTCATTATTGTTGCAAAACGGTATTCACAGTGAATTTGTTTATAAAGCAATAAGTTCCGAGTTTGTCAAACAAGCACCTGTTGACCATCAGATTTCTCATTACGGTTTAGATGTAAATTCAATAGTTAAAGAGGTTCAAAATGGTTAAAAAAACACGCCTTGATGTTGCTGTTTTTGAGGGCGGATATGCTCCGAGCAGAGAAAAGGCAAAAGCCATAATTATGGCAGGACTTGTATATGTAAATAATCAAAAAGTTGATAAAGCAGGCTTTGAGCTTAAAGAAGACGATGTTTTAGAGGTTAGGGGAAATACCTTGAAGTATGTAAGCAGGGGAGGACTCAAACTTGAAAAAGCAATGGACTCTTTCCCTATTACGCTTAAAGACAAAGTTTGTATGGATGTCGGTGCTTCCACCGGTGGCTTTACCGATTGTATGCTCCAAAACGGTGCAAGAAAAGTTTATTCGATAGATGTCGGATATGGTCAACTTGCATGGAAATTGCGAACAGACGAGCGAGTAGTCAATCTTGAAAGAACAAATTTTAGATATGTTGACTCGGAAAAAGTAACTGAGCCGATAGATTTTGCATCTGTTGATGTTTCTTTCATTTCACTAAAACTTATTTTACCAAATTTGAATAAGTTGCTTGCTGATGATGCAACTGCCGTTTGTCTTATAAAACCTCAATTTGAAGCAGGTAAAGAAAAAGTCGGCAAAAAAGGTGTAGTAAGAGAATCATCAACACATATTGAAGTTATAGAAAAAGTTATAGGATTTGCTTGTGAAAACGGTTTTTCCGTACTCGGACTTGAATTCTCGCCAATAAAAGGCCCTGAAGGAAATATCGAGTATCTTTTGTATATAAAAAAATCAACCGAAGCAATGGTTGATGAAAGTGTAAATCCTGAAAAACTTGTGAATTTATCACATGAGGAATTGTAATGATTGTTTCTGTATTTCCAAATAGATATAATGAAAAATCTGTTTCGACCGCAATTGGCGTTATAAAAAAACTAATAGAATTAAATTGCGTTGTTTATTGTTCTGAACAATATAAAAGTGATTTTAAAGACTTAAATATTTGTTATGGTTCAGAATATGATATTATTGATAATTCTGATTTTGTTGTTGCAATCGGTGGCGACGGTACTATGCTTTCAATTGTAAAAAAAGCGTCTCTCAGGGGTAAATTTACTTTTGGAATTAATACGGGAAGATTAGGCTTTTTAACGGCAGCCGAGAGTCATGAAACAAATTTGTTAGAAAAGCTGATAAACGGCGAATACATAGTTGACAGAAGAATGATGATTAAAACACAGGTTATTAAAGACGGAAAAATTTTGTCGGAAAACTATTCTGTCAATGATGCAGTCATAACAAGAGGCGAACTTGCCCGTCTTATTGACATCAGTGTGGCAACACAAAACAGCAATGTTTTGAAGATTCGTGCAGACGGACTCATTTTTTCAACACCGACCGGTTCTACTGCGTATTCTATGGCGGCAGGCGGACCTGTTGTAAGTCCTGATAATTCTTGTTTTGTAATTACACCGATTTGCCCTCATTCACTTGTAAACAGGTCGTATGTTGTCAATTCTTCAACTGAACTTTTTGCAAATGTTGACAGTGATATGAATAATAATTCTTATTTAAGTGTTGACGGAAATAAATCAATTCAAATACCAAGCGGAGCCGTAATTAAAATCTCAAAAGCCGAGCATTCTGCGAAACTAATCAGAATTAAGCCCGACGATTTTTACGACACGCTTAATAAAAAAGTTATTGAGAGGATTTTTTAATGAAAAAGAGAAGACAATCTAAAATTCTTGAAATTATATCATTGTATAATGTTGAAACTCAAGAGGAACTTCAGCAATATTTAAAGGAAAGCGGTTTTGAAATCACGCAGGCAACAATTTCTCGAGATATTAAAGAATTGCGTCTGGTAAAAGTTTTATCTAATGAAGGAAGATATATATATTCAAGAAATAAAAGCGAGATTTCCGAAGAAGAAAAAAGAACAAACAGCATTTTTATAGAGTCTATTCAAAGTATCGAGTCAGCTATGAATACTGTTGTTGTCAGATGCTATTCAGGTATGGCAAATGCAACTTGCGCCGCTATTGATGCAATGGAATGGTCAGGCGTAGTAGGCACTATTGCAGGCGACGACACTATTTTTGTTTTGTGCAAAAATGAAGAGCAGGCAGTCTTGTTTGCTCATAGTTTGGAGAAGATAGTTAATGCTTAAAACATTATCAATCGAAAATATTGCAGTAATCGAAAAAGCAGTTATTGAGTTTGAAAACGGATTTAATGTTTTGACAGGTGAAACCGGTGCAGGTAAATCAATAGTAATTGACAGTTTGAATGCTGTTTTAGGCGAAAGAACATCCCGAGATTTAATAAGAAACGGCGAAGAAAAAGCCATTGTAAATGCATATTTTGAGAATGTCAGCGACAGTGTTATAAAGATTTTGTCCGAATATGGTATTGAGTGCGACAGGGATTTGTATATTTCAAGACAATTATCTTCAAACGGCAAAACGGTATGTAAAGTAAATTCTATGAATATTACCGCTTCTATGTTAAAAGAAATAGGAAGAAAACTTGTCAACATACACGGACAACATGACTCTCAACAACTACTCGACCCAAATCTTCACTATACCTTTATAGACAAACTTTCGACTGACAATAAATATTTATCTTCTTATACAGAAAGTTTTAAAGAATTTATGACTGTAAGAAGAAAACTGAAGGCTCTTACCAAAGATGATGACGATAAAGAAAGCAAACTTGAAATTTTAAATTTTCAGATTGATGAAATTGAAAAAGCAAATGTCAAAATCGGAGAAAAAGACGAACTAATTGAAAAAAAGAACAAGATTTTAAATCTTGAAAAAATAAAATCGGTTCTCTCATCCGTATCAAGTTTTTGCAATGGTGCAGAAGATGAGGCAGGAGCAATTTCTGTTTTACAGTCTTTAAAAAGTAAATTGGTACCGCTTTGTGAAATAGACTCACAACTTGAAAATGTCTATAAATTGCTTGATGAAGTTGCTGAAAAAATCGAAAGTTTAAATGATTTTAATGAAAACAAATTGTCAGATTTGTCGTTTAACGAACTCAATTTGAACGATATTGAAGAAAGACTTGACTTATTGTACAATTTGTGTTTAAAATACGGAGAGTCGGAAAAAGAAATTCTTGAGTTTTTAGACAATGCGAAAAAACAAAGAGATTTAATTATTTTCAGCGATAATGAAATAGAAGTTTTGAGCAAACGATATGACGAACTATACGAGAATGTTGTAGATAAAGCAAAAAAATTATCTGAACACAGAAAAAAAACGGCTAAAGTGTTTGAAAAAGATGTTAAAGTACAACTTGAATTTTTAAATATGCCGAATGTTCAGTTTTCTGTAAATTTTTCTCAAGGAAAATTAAGTTCGACAGGTTTTGACAATATTGAATTTTTGTTGTCAACTAACCCCGGATTGCCGTTAAAGCCACTTTCTAAAATAGCAAGCGGCGGCGAACTTTCTCGTATAATGCTTGCGTTTAAAAATATTATTGCAAAAAGTGACGATATAGGTACGCTTATTTTTGATGAAATTGATACGGGCGTATCAGGCGGAGCAAGCAGAAAAATAGGCTTAAAACTCAAAGAGGTTTCAAACAACACGCAGGTTATCTGTGTAACACATTCAGCACAGATTGCGTCTTTTGCTGACAGACATCTTTTGATTTCCAAAGATGTTGAAAATGATAAAACATATACTAAAGTAGTTCCTTTAAATTTTGAAGAAAGAAAATACGAACTTGCACGAATAATGGGCGGCAAAGAAATTACCGAGTCGCTCCTTAAAAGTGCAGAGGAATTGCTTGTTTCACAGGAGGATAAAAATGGGTGTATATGAAGAATTACAAGAGCGTGGTTTAATTGCTCAAGTAACAGACGAAGAAGAAGTAAAAAAACTTATAAATAGCGGTAATGCTACATTTTATATTGGTTTTGACCCGACTGCCGACAGTCTTCATGTAGGACATTTTATGGCACTCTGCCTTATGAAAAGATTGCAAATGGCAGGTAATAAGCCTATTGCACTTGTAGGCGGCGGCACAGGTATGGTCGGAGACCCTTCCGGTCGTTCGGATATGCGTCAAATGCTTACTCCGGAAATTATCAATCATAACTGCGAATGCTTTAAAAAGCAAATGAGCAAGTTTATTGATTTTTCTGATGGCAAAGCGTTGATGGTAAACAATGCAGACTGGCTTTTAGATTTAAACTATATCGAACTTTTGCGTGAGGTTGGTGCTTGTTTCTCTGTAAACAGAATGCTTACCGCAGAGTGCTATAAACAGAGAATGGAAAAAGGTCTCAGCTTTTTTGAATTTAACTATATGATTATGCAAAGTTACGACTTCTACGCTTTGTACCAAAAATATGGCTGCAATCTTCAGTTTGGTGGCGATGACCAATGGTCAAATATGCTTGGCGGTAAAGAACTTATCCGTCGTAAACTCGGAAAAACAGTAAATGCAATGACAATCAATCTTTTGCTTAATTCCGAAGGAAAAAAGATGGGTAAAACTCAAAAGGGCGCAGTATGGCTTGACCCTGAAAAAACTTCTCCGTATGATTTTTATCAATATTGGCGAAATGTTGATGACAGTGATGTTATCAAATGTATGAAGATGCTCACATTTGTTCCGCTTGAAGAAATTGCAGAGTATGAAAAACTTGAGGGCAGTGAACTCAACAAAGCAAAAGAAGTTCTTGCTTTTGAACTTACAAAACTTGTACACGGCGAAGAAGAAGCACAAAAAGCCGAAACTGCGGCAAAAGCACTTTTCAGCGGCGGAAGCAACAGTGCAGATATGCCTTCAACAAAACTTGAAGATGAAGATTTTACAGACGGCAGAATTTCTCTTCTCGATATGATGATTAAAGCAGGTATGATTAAATCTAAGGGTGAGGGCAGACGCCTTATACAACAGGGCGGAATATCTGTTTTAGATGAAAAAGTAACAGATACTTTTAAAGATTTTTCAAAAGAAGATTTCAATGAAGAAATAATAGTGAAAAAAGGTAAAAAAGTATTTCGTAAATTTTATCTTTAATTTTTAGTTTAAGAGGCACATTTTTTGTGCCTCTTTTGTTATTAATTGCATTTATTTATTGAATAAATACAGATATGTGGTATAATAATTTAGCTAAAGAATTATATTAGTTTGGTGATTGAAATGAACGATATTAAAAATAAAATTGAACAGTTACGAAAACAAATCGAGTATCACAGCAACAGATACTATAATGAAGATGCACCGGAAATTGAAGACTATGAATACGATATGATGATGCGTGAACTTCAATCACTTGAAGAAAATTATCCTGAATATAAAACTCCCGATTCTCCGACACAGCGTGTAGGAGGAAAAGCTGATAACACTTTTGAAAGCGTAGTTCATACTGTAAGAATGGAAAGTCTGCAAGATGCTTTTTCTCACAACGAACTCAGAGATTTTTCAAAGCGTGTCAATGAAACAGTTGTAAACTGTCAATATGTTGTAGAACCGAAGATTGACGGTCTGTCCGTAAGTTTAGAGTACAGAAACGGTGTGTTTTTCAGAGGCTCAACTCGAGGCGACGGAAATGTCGGTGAAGATGTTACGGCAAATCTTAAAGTTATTAGAAACATCCCTTTGAAACTAAATGAGCCTTTAGAGTATCTCGAGGTCAGAGGGGAAGTATATATGCCTAAAAAGAGCTTTGAAAAAGTTGTTGACAGGCAGATTTTAAATGAAGAAAAGCCATTTAAAAATCCAAGAAATGCTGCGGCAGGCTCATTAAGACAAAAAGACAGTGAAGTTACAAAAACGAGAGGTCTTGACATCTTTGTTTTTAATATTCAGCAAATTGAAGGTAAAGAATTGAATTCGCACAAACAATCCCTTGATTATTTGAAAACTCTCGGATTTAACACAATACCGACTTATAAACTTGTTGATAATATTGAAGACGCAATAGAAGAAATAAAAAATATAGGCGAATCAAGGGGAAGCCTTGAATATGATATTGACGGTGCAGTAATTAAAGTGAATGACTTTGAAAGTCGAACAGAACTCGGCAGTACGGCAAAATTTCCCAAATGGGCAGTTGCTTTTAAATATCCGCCTGAAGAAAAACAAACTAAAATTTTAGATATTGAAATAGCAGTAGGACGAACAGGGGTTTTAACTCCGACAGCCGTGTTAGAACCCGTTCATCTTGCCGGTACCACTGTTTCAAGAGCAACTTTGCACAATATTGATTTTATTACTGAAAAAGGAATAGCAATAGGTGATATTGTTACAGTTAGAAAAGCAGGGGATATAATACCCGAAGTTTTATGTGTTAATGAACATTTGTCTGATAATATTTATAAATTTCCGACAAAATGTCCGTCTTGTTCAAGTGATGTTATAAGAGAAGACGACGAAGCTGCAATTAGGTGCATAAATCCCGATTGTCCCGCACAACTTTTGAGAAATTTAATTCATTTTTGCAGCAGAGACGCTATGGATATAGAGGGACTTGGTCCGGCTATTCTTGAACAATTCAGTAAAAACAATATGATTTCTTCTTCGGCCGATATTTATGATTTGAAATCTGAAGATATATTAAAACTTGACGGTTTTCAGGAGAAGAGTGCAAAGAACATCATAGAGTCGATAAACAAATCAAAAGAAAACGATTTATCAAAATTGTTGTTTGCTTTGGGTATAAGACATATCGGTTCAAAAGCAGCAAAATTGCTTGCAGAGCATTTTAAAAATATAGACGCTGTAATCAATGCGTCTGTCGAAGAAATTTGTGAAATTGACGGTTTTGGGGAAGTTATGGCAATAAGTGTTTATGACTTTTTTAAAACAGAAAAAACTAAAGATTTAATTTTACGATTCAAACAACACGGCGTAAATACTGTTTCAAAAACAGAGATAAAAGATGACAGATTTGCAGGAAAAACTTTTGTGCTTACGGGTACCTTGCCTACTTTTAAGCGTTCGGAAGCACAAAAAATCATTGAATCATTCGGTGGTAAATGTTCATCTTCCGTATCTAAAAAAACAGATTTTGTTTTAGCAGGTGAAGAAGCAGGCAGCAAACTTGATAAAGCAAACGCTTTAGGCGTTAAAGTTATAAATGAAAATGAATTTAAGGAAATGGCAAACTTATGAATGAATTTAGATTAAAACAAAAAAGGTTAAAAAAAGCTATGACTGCCATGTTGATTTTTGCCGCAGTTTTTATATTTATTTATATCGGAGCAGAACCTTTTATAGTTGAATTAGCAGGTAAAACCGTTAATAGCTTCTTTTATTTTTTCAGCAATGTTATTGTAATAGTTTCTATGGTTTTACTGTTTTTGTATTATTCTAAATATTCAAAATCAGACTTTTTTCTTCAAAGTATAGAAGACGAAATAAATGATGTGTCATACTATTTTACTTCCCGTGAAGAAATTGAGAGTGATATGTATATAAAAGCAGTTGCAGAAGATTTGCTTGACCATAGTTTTTCTCTGAAAAAAAATGTAAAATCAAGTGATTTTGAATTTTCTTTTAAAGCAAACAAGGGGAAAGATTATATCTATTGTGCCGAAATTTCAGATTTAGACAGAAACGATATTATTGCATATTCCGATTGTGTATTAAATGATTTGACAACAATGAATTTAAAACAAAAGGGAAATATAGTAGTATTTTTTATAACCGATAAAGCAGACGAAAGCGCAATTGCACTTTCAAAAATGACAACTGCATACGGCAGGAAACAACAGATAAAAATAAACAACGCAATAGTTGAACTTTCTACCAAAAGATGTTATTTTCTCGGAAACAGAGAAACTAAAAATCAAGCAAATATCGCAAACTATATTATGAATTGTGATTTGCCTATAAAAGATAAATATAAAGCAAAAGAACGACTTGCTTTTCAAGATGAACTTGCAGAAAAAATGAAAAGTTTTGATTTGAAAAAGTATTTGGATGGACAATTTATCGTACATTAAGAGGTGTATTATGGATATTAGATGTGAAAGATTTTTTGACGATATTAAAGGCAAAAAAGTTGCATTTATAGGTGTAGGCGTTACAAATGCTCCTACTGCAAAGTTTTTTGCCGATAATGGTGCAACAGTATATGCGTGCGACAGAAAAGATAAAGAATATATAGGAAAAGAAATTTGCGAAGACCTTGAAAAACACGGTGTAAACTTTTCTCTCGGCGAAAATTATCTCGACATTTTAAACGATGTTGATGTTGTTTTCAGAACACCGGGAATAATGCCAAACGCTGACTTTTTGGTAAATGCAAAAAAGCAGGGTAAAGTTATCACATCGGAAATGGAAGTTTTTATGAGTCTTTGTCCTTGTAAAACAATAGCCGTTACGGGTAGTGACGGAAAGACAACGACAACAACTATTATTTCTGAGTTTTTAAAAAAGCAAGGATATAAAGTTCATCTCGGCGGAAATATCGGTAAGGCTTTGCTTCCCGAAATATCAAATATTGATAAGGACGATATTGCAGTTGTTGAACTTTCTTCTTTTCAACTTATATCCATTCATTCATCGCCCGATATCGCAGTAGTCACAAATCTTGCGCCAAATCATCTTGACCACCATAAAGATATGCAGGAGTATGTAGATTCAAAAAGAAATATTTTACTTCATCAAAATGCTTTTTCACGAGCAGTTTTAAATTACAATAACGAATACACAAAAAAAATGACAGAAGATGTTAACGGTACTTTATACCAATTTTCATTTAATGATGAAGTTCCGTACGGTGCTTATTTAGACGGAAATGATTTAATATTTAAAGATTATGATGGAAATAAAACGAAAGTTATGTCAAGAGATGATATACGACTTGTAGGCGACCATAACATTGAAAACTATCTTACTGCAATTACTGCCGTTTGGGGACTTGTTACTGTAAAAAATATGGTCAGTGTTGCCCGTGAATTTGGCGGCGTTGAACACAGAATAGAATTTGTCCGTGAAAGAAACGGTGTTAAATGGTACAATGACTCAATAGCAACTTCTCCTACAAGAGTAATATCGGGTTTAAAATCATTTGACAGAAAAATAATTATAATATGCGGCGGTTCCGATAAAGGTATCTCGTTTAAACCTATGGTGCCGTATATTTTAGATAAAGTAAAACTTTTAATTCTTATGGGAGATGTTACTGCACCAAAAATTTACAAAGATGTAGTAAACGATGAAAATTATAAAGAGGGTATGCCGAAAATTCTCTTTGCAAATTCAATGGAAGAAGCAGTTAAAATTGCAGACGAAAATTCACAAAACGGCGACATAGTTTCGCTTTCGCCTGCCTGTGCATCTTTTGATTTGTATAAAAACTTTGAATACAGAGGCAAACATTTTAAAAATATTGTAAATGAACTTGATTAAGGTGTAAAAATGACTTATATTAAAGATTTATTAAAAAAACTTACTTTCTGTATTGCTCCGTCGGGTTGCGAAGATAATGCAAAAGAATTAATTTCAGACTTGCTTTCAGATGTAGGCGATATAGAAATTGACAAAATGAATAATATCTCCTGCACTTTCGGAGAAGGATATCATATAGTCCTTGAAGCGCATATGGACGAAATAGGATTAATTGTAAAAGATATTACAACAGACGGTTTTATAAAAGTTGCGTCTTGCGGCGGCATTGATGAAAGAATGCTTTTAGGCTATGAAGTTACTGTTTTGGGTAAAAAAGAATTAAACGGCGTCATTTCTACGCTTCCGCCTCATTTGTCAAAGGCTGACAATGCAAATAAAACAAGCGTCAATGATGTTGCTGTTGATACAGGATATTCATTTGATGAATTAAAAGAACTTGTAAATTTAGGCGACAGAGTTATTTTTAAACGCAATTTTACAGAACTTTTGTCAGACCAAATCAGTGCAAGTTGCCTTGATGACAGAAGTGGAGTTGCAGCTGTTATTCTTGCCGCTGAAGAAATTAAAAAACTGAATTTGCCAATAAAAACAACCTTGCTTTTAGCTTCTCAGGAAGAGTTGGGTAACAGAGGCTCATATTCTGCATTGTTCGGTAAAGATGTAGATGAAGTTATTTGTGTAGATGTAAGTTTTGCATATACTCCCGGTTGTGATAAAACAGAATGCGGAGAAATAGGAAAAGGCGTAATGATAGGAAAATCGCCGATTTTGGACAGCGCTTTGTTCAACGAACTTTTAAGAGTTGCAAAGTCTAAAGATATACCGTATCAGATTGAAGTAATGAACGGAAGAACAAGTACAGATGCAGACGCTTTTACAATAAGCGGAGCAGGTTTTAAATGCTCACTTTTGTCAGTTCCTGAAAAGTATATGCATACACCTGTTGAAGTAGTGGATATAAACGATATAATCTCCGTAAAAAATCTGATGGTAGAATATGCTAAAACAAAGGCAGGTGTAAAAAATGCTTAAAGAATTATGCAATTTATACGGCGGTTCGGGTGATGAAAAATCAGTCAGAGAATATATTATAAAGCAAATAGAAAACCATTGTGAGTACAAAGTTGACAATTTGGGAAATATTATTGCATTTAAAAAAGGCCAGAAAACACCAGATAAAAAAATTATGTTCAGTGCTCATACAGATGAAGTTTCTTTTATAATTACAGATATTACAGATGACGGGTATTTAAAGTTTTCTTCCGTAGGAGGAATAGATGCAAGTGCTGTTTTAAACAGAGTAGTTTGTATAAACAACAGTATAAAAGGCGTTATAGGAACAAAAGCAGTTCATCAACTTTCTGCTGATGAAAAAGGCGTTGCACTCAGTTATGATAAATTGTTTATAGACATCGGAGCAAAAAACCGACAGGATGCTGAAATTTATGTTCAGTTAGGAGACTATGCCTATTTTTCTGCAAACTATCAAGAACTTGATGACGGAAATATCATTTCAAAAGCTATTGATGACAGAGCAGGCTGTATGTTTTTAATTGAACTTATTAAGTCAGATTTACCGTATGATATGTATTTTGCATTTTGTGTTCAGGAAGAGGTCGGTTTGAGAGGCTCAAAGTGTGCAGCATATCAAATTGACCCTGATATCGCAATTGTGCTTGAAGCAACAACTGCCGCCGATTTATGCGGTATTAACGGCAGTGAAAAGGTCTGTTGTCTCGGAAAAGGTCCTGTTGTATCATTTATGGATTTAAGAACTGTATATAACAGAGAATTATACAAAAAAACCATGGAAACAGCAAAGAAAAGAAATATACCTGTTCAGACAAAAACCGCAGTTGCAGGTGGAAATGACGCAGGTGCAATACAAAACTCTGCTTCCGGTGCAAAAATGCTTGGCATTTCTTTGGCAACACGATATATTCACGGTTCAGCGTCAATGGTCAGCAGTAAAGATATTAACGATATGAGAAAACTTATCGACGCTGTAATTAATGAGGTTTTATGATAATTAAAGCAAGCAATTTTGAATGCTTAAATAAATATGAGAAAACAGATATATTTTCAGTAAGAGTTCTGGCGTTGGCAAAAGCGTACGGCTTTTCTTATGATTTTGTTTCTTTCTACTGCCAAGTCTTAAATGATGAAGTAACTGCCGTAATATCGTATCTTGAAACAGATGTTACGGTGAGTGCTCAAAGTTTTGCCGATAAAGAAGAAATTAAAGAATTTATAAAAATGAGACCGTTTACTTCAGTATTGACAGATGAAACTTTTGATTTAGACTTGAATTTTGAATATGGAGAAATAATGAAAAGTTCTTCAAAAATCGAATTTGAAAATGAGTTTTGTCAAATAGATATGTACCCTAAATTGATGGATTTGTTTGATTTTATTAATTATGAAAAACAAGATTTTTCTGCGTGGTATGTAGATTTGAGTCACAGAATAAGACACGGTTGTGCAAAAGCATACGCACTTAAAATAGAAGACGAAATCATTTCATCTGCAATATTTTCATTCATATTTGAGAATAATGCAATTTTAACATCTGTAAAAACAGAAAATGCTTTCAGAAAAATGGGATATGCAAGTGTTTTGATTTCAAAAATGCTATGCGATTTTAACGGAACCGTTTACTTGATGCGGGATAAAGACAGAAATGAAAATTTTTATAAAAAACTCGGATTTAAAAATATAGGACAATGGAGAATGTTTTAATGATACCTTTTTTTAATATAGATAAAAAAATCGAAGATGCTTGCGAAAAAGCACTGAATTTAACAAAAGAACAATTTTCAGAAATTGAAAAAGTTACTGAATACAATCAGCTGAAGGTTCAAAAAGCATTTATTGATTTCGGTGTAAGTGAAAGTCATTTCACTTCAAGCACAGGTTATGGATACGATGACAGAGGAAGAGAAACACTTGATAAAGTTTGGGCACAAATTTTCGGAGCAGAAAGTGCTTTGGTACGCCACAACTTTACTTGCGGCACACATACTTTGGCAACTGCTTTATTCGGAGTTTTAAGACCGGGAGACAAGATGCTTTGCATTTCAGGTACTCCTTATGACACTATTCATAGCGTCATAGGAATAAGCGGAGAAAATATGGGCTCTTTAAAAGATTTCGGCGTATTGTACGATGAAGTTCCCTTAAAGGACAATCGTCTTGATTACGATGAAATTGAAAAGAAGATTGACAGTTCTGTTACAATGGTATACATTCAGCGTTCCAGAGGATATGAATTGAGACCGAGCTTGTCTGTAAGCGAAATTGAAAAAGCAATAAAGATTGTAAAGAAAAAAAATCCGAATACTGTTGTAATGGTCGATAATTGCTACGGTGAATTTGTAGAAAAAATTGAACCAACTGATGTCGGGGCAGATTTGATAGCAGGTTCGCTTATAAAAAATGCAGGCGGCGGAATTGCATCAACAGGTGGATACATAGCAGGAAGAAAAGACCTTGTCGATAAATGTGCATATAGATTGACAACACCCGGACTCGGCACAGAAGTCGGTGCTACGCTCGGACTTAACAGAGAACTTTATATGGGCTTGTTTTTTGCACCGCATGTTGTCGGTGAAGCTGTAAAATCTGCAACTTTTATTTCTGCTTTATTTGAAATACTTGGGTATGATGTTACACCTAAATATAACGAAACAAGACACGATATTGTTCAGTGTTTGGGGCTTAAAAATGAAGAAAGTTTAGTCGCATTTTGTCAGGGAATTCAAAGCGGAAGTTATATTGATTCCTTTGTTGCTCCTGAGCCTTGGGAAATGCCGGGTTATGACAGTAAAGTTGTAATGGCGGCAGGTGCTTTTACGCTTGGTTCCTCAATAGAACTCTCGGCAGACGCTCCTATCAGAGAACCGTTTTATGCTTGGATTCAGGGCGGGCTGAATTTTCACAGTGCTAAAATTTGTGCTTTGCTTGCCGCACAAAAAATGTTGGATAAAGGATTGCTAAAATAATGTATAATTTTCAGGGTATATCTTCATCGGCTATAAATTTGTTGAGTGAAAACAGGTTTAATAATTCAAAAGATTTTTATGAATTACACAAAGAGGAAATCAAGCAGGGAGCAGTTGTTCCAATGCGTCAAATAATGCTTGATTTATCGGAAACACTGTGTGAATTGGATGATAAAATATATACTCATCCGATATATACCGTGTCAAGAGTAAGACGGGACACAAGACACACAAAATCCAAACTGCTATATAGAGAAAATCTTTGGGTAATGTTCAGACGAAATAAATTTGAGTACCCAAATGCACCGTGTATGTGGTTTGAATTTACACCTTTTTGTTACAGTTACGGAATAGGAATGTGGTGTCAAAAACCTATACAAATGGATGAATTGCGAAAACTTATAAAAAAACATCCGAAAAAATTTAAACAATCGGCAGATTTACTTCTTGAAAACGGATTTTCTTTTAATTCGGAAATGTATAAGAAAGACAGAGATGAAACCGTACCGAATTATGTTAAAGATTATTTTAATTCAAAATATATTCAATTTATTCACAGCGACACAGATTTGACGAAAATTAATACTTCTGATTTAATAGATGAATTAAAAGAATTTATAAAAACTGCAAAACCTATGTATAAAATTATGATACAAGCGTATGAAAATATTATCAGTGAAGGATTGATATAAATGTTAAATGTTATTCTCGGCAGAAACGGTACTAATAAAACTGAATTTATATATTCAAAAATTAAAGAAGATGTTTTAAATAATGAAGATGTAATTTTCATTGTGCCGGAACAAAATTCATTTGTCAGTGAATATAAACTGCTTGAATTGTTAGGTGAAGAAAATATAGGCAAAGTTTCGTGTCTCAGTTTTACAAGACTTGCTTATGAAATAGAGCGTATTTGCGGTAATAATGATTTGCCTACACTTTCAAACGGTGCTAAAGCAGTATTGATGAAAAAAGCGATAAATAACTGTGAAGATAAGTTGACTATTTATAAAAACAGTGTAAAGCACTTGTCGTTCATTAATTCTGTGATTGATATATGCGATGAAATGACGGGCTGCGAGGCAACTCCTCAAATAGTTGAAAGCGTTGCAGACGAAATCGAAAAGAAATCGCTTAAATCCAAACTGTATGATATTTCTGCAATAATGAAAGAATATAACAGTTTAATTGAAAACAAATATTTTGATACTGCACTTGAACTTTCACGCCTTTATGAAAAACTTGTAAATTTAAACTTTTTTAAGGACAAAACCGTTTATATAGACGGATTTTTTACTTTTGGTGCTTTTGAGTTTAAAATAGTAGAATTGATTATAAAACAGTCTAAAAATACAACTGTTACTTTTCTTTGCGATAAAAATTCGGAAAATGACGGTAATTTTTTCTTTTTAGTTGATGACGCATTGTGTAAAGTAAAAAACTTTGCAGAAAAAAACAACTGTAAATGTAACGAAATTACGCTTACAGAAAATAAATATTATTCTAATGACGAAATTTATTTTTTAGAAAAAAACATATCAAAAAAGAAACCGTCTGTTTTTGAAAATAAAAAAATTGAAAACATAACTGTATTTGAGGCTTCAACAGTATATGACGAATGTGATTTTGTTGCAAGAGAAATACATAAACTGTTGCGTACAAAAAACCTTTGTGCTAAAGAAATAGCCGTTGTTACAAGAGATGCGGAAAAATACAGTTCTGCTGTTATAAGTTCTTTTGAAAAGTATGAAATACCATACTATTTTGATGAAAGACACAGTATTTTTGTGCAGCCTTTAGCGGTATTTATAGACTATTTATTTAGAATCATAAATTATTCTTTCAGACTTGACGATGTTATTTCTTTTATTAAATCAGGTGTTTTCGATTTAACTCAAAGTGAAGTTTCCGAGTTTGAAAACTACGCTGTAATATGGAATATAAACGGAAAAAAGTGGTACGATGATTTTATAAATCATCCCGACGGATTTAAAGATAAAATGACAGACTATGATAAGAAGCGTTTGGAAAAACTGAACGAAATAAGAAAAAAAGTTATTTTACCTGTACTTAAATTCAAAAATGACTCTAAAAATTGCTCGGCTGAAAAAATATGTAAAAATCTTTATCAACTTATAATTGATTTAAGAATTAAAGATGTTTTAAAGAAAAAAGCAATATTCTTTGAAAACAACAATATGAGTGCTTTGGCAAAAGAGCAAGAAGCCGTATGGAATTTGGTAATGCAAATTCTTTCTGAAATATATACTGTTTTAGGAGATGAAAAAGTTTCTGTCAAAGAGTTTTCAGAATATTTTTCTTTGATGATTCAAAATTGCGAACTCGGTACTCTTCCTGAAGGTGTAGATAATATTCAATTCGGAGAAATAAACAGAATAAGATTAAATAACCCAAAGGTTGTATTCAGCATCGGAATGAATGAAGGAGATTTTCCTAAAAATACCGAAATAGAAAGCATCATAACGGCGTCAGAAAGAAAATTTCTTTCAAAATCTTTTTTAAACTACGGTGTTGAAATAACGGGTATAAATGAATATCTTTCTGCTTATGAAAGAATGTACCTTTATACTGCCGTTTCTTCGGCAAAAGAAAAAGTTTTCTTATCATACCATTCATTTTCTGATGATGAGAAAAAAGAACCGTGTGATTATATAAATAAAATTAAAAATATTTTTCCGTCAATTAAAGTTTTAAAGCAATCTTTGGTAAATGAATTTGAATATATTGAAACAAAATCTTCGGCTTTTGAATATATGTGTTCAAAATGGAATGAAAACACTGTTGTGGAAGAAACATTAAAACAATATTTTTCAAATGAAACCGAGTTTTCAGATAAATATCACAGTGTAGTTCTTCAAAATAACAATGATGATATTAAAATTCAAAACTCAAATATTGCAACAAAGCTTTTTGGCGAAACGATGCGTCTTTCTGCTTCAAGAATAGAAGATTATTATAATTGTCCTTTTAAATATTTTTGCAAGTTCGGAATAGGTGCTTATCCTCTTATACCTGCCGAATATAATGCTATGCAAACAGGATTGATAGTTCACTATATTATGGAAAATATCCTTAAACAATTCGGTAAAAACGGATTTGTAAATTCAAATTTAAGTGAACTTATGAACTTTACAGACAAATATCTTAAAAAGTATATAAAAGAAGAAATGGGAATTGACGAAAATTTGTCAAGTAAATTGCTTTACGATATTTCTCGTTTAAAGTGGCTTTTGATGACTTTATTTAAACAATTAAGAGTTGAATTTTCTCAATCTGAATTCATACCGATGGGTTTTGAAGTTGAAGTAAATGAAAATGCAGATGTTGAAGCACCTGTTTTTAAAACGGAATTCGGTTCAATCATTTTGCGTGGAAGCATTGACAGGGTAGATGTTTTTGAAAAAGACGGAGTTAACTATATTCGAGTTATCGATTATAAAACAGGCTCTAAAGACTTTGAATTGAGCGACATTATTTCAGGCCTTAATTTGCAGATGTTCATATATTTATTTGCTGCCTGCAATGATAAAAACTATATTGAAAATTCTTTGCCCGCAGGCGTACTGTATTTGCCGTCGGGTGTCAGCGTTGTTTCAAGTGAAAGGCACAATGAAAAAGATTTAGAAAAAACACGGCAAGGTAAGTATAAAATGAAAGGTATGCTTATTGATGACGAGTCAGTTTTGCGTGCTATGGAGTCAGATTTGGGCAATAAGTTCATTCCTGTAAAAGATAAAAAAGGTGTTTTGTCAGGAAATATTGCAAGTTTAGAAGAAATAGGACGACTTGAAAAGAAAATAAATTCTTTAATTGTCGATATGGGCAATTCACTTTGCAAAGGTAAAATTTCTCAAAACCCTGTCGGTAAATATGATTTGTCGCATACTGCTTGTGATTTTTGTGATTATCTTCCTGTTTGCAGTAACAGAAAAGTGATTGAGCTGAGAATTCCTTTTGAAGCAAAAATTAAATTCGACGACGCTTTAGAATTATTAAAGGAGGACAATAAAAATGCGTGATTGGACTTCCGAACAACAGGATGCTATAAATGCCCGAAATTCCAATATACTTGTTTCTGCCGGAGCAGGTTCGGGAAAAACGGCTATATTGGTAGAAAGAGTAACAAAAAAAATAATTGAAGGTACAAGCATTGACAATATGTTAATTGTAACATTTACAAATGCCGCAGCTGCTGAAATGAAAAGCAGAATTGCATCTTCTTTAAGTAACTTGTTAAGTGAACAGCCGGATAATGACTATATTGCAGAACAAATTTCATTGATGCCGAACGCTCAAATATGCACTATTGATTCATTTTGTTCTAAATTAGTTAAAGAAAACTTTGAATCACTTGAAATAGAAAGGGATTTTAAACTGCTTGACAGCTCGGATGAAAGTATATTAAACGAAGAAGCATTGTCTTGTGTACTTGAAAAATATTATGACGAGGGCTCGTCTGCATTTCACAGACTTGTCGAATTGTTTTCATCTTCAAAAAATTCAACAAATTTCAATCAGGTTATCAAAACAATATATACCAATATCAAAGCTCAGCCTGACCCGTTGGGATGGCTTGAAAAAGTGTGTGAGTTTTATAATCCTGATATTGAATTTAAAGATTCTGTTTGGTATGAACTTATTTTTTATAATATTCAAAGTAATGTTGACTATGTTTTAAAAAAATTAAACGAAGTTAAATTAAATTTAGACATTTGCGATGAATTATATGACAAAATAGAAGATTATATTTCTTCTTATATAAATTTATTTGAGTTGATTTCTGAAAATTTACAAAATCTTGAAAATATATCGCTTTCTTTGATGAACTATTCATTCAAAAGATTTCCGAGTAAAAGAGGATATATTTCGCCCAATAAGGAAAAAGTTAAGCAAATATGTGAATTTGCCAAAAAAGAAGTGTTTGACAAAATAGTTTTAAAATATTTTGAAATTACAGATGAAGACCATAAAAAAGATATGGAATATCTTTATCCTTGTTTTAAAGAATTGTTCAAAATCGTTAAAGATTATGATAAAAAATTGCTTGAACTAAAAAAAGAAAAAAATTCTTACACTTTCAGCGACATTGAACAGTTTGCACTTTCTCTTGTTGTGAAAAATAACAATGGTATGTTTGAGCAAACTGAAATTGCAAAGGAACTTTCAGAAAAATACGACGAAATAATGGTAGATGAATATCAAGACACCAACAAGGCACAGGATTTGCTTTTTTCAAGTATTTCAAATAACCGAAATCTGTTTACTGTCGGAGATGTCAAGCAAAGTATATATAAGTTCAGATTGGCTATGCCCGAAATTTTTATTGAGAGAAAAAACTCTTATCTTCCTTATGATAAAGATATGCAAAACAGTTCGGTAAAGATATATCTTAATAAAAACTTTAGGTCTCATCAAAATATTTGTAAGTATTGCAATTTTGTTTTCTCAAAAATATTTTCACAAGAAGTCGGCGGACTTGATTATGATGAAAATGAGTACTTAAACGCAGGTGCAAAATACCCTGAAAACAATTTTGACAATATCTACATAAGAATGGTAAAAAGTAATTCCGATGTAGGAAGCGATGCCGAAGTAGAGGCACAGGCAATTTCTGATTTTATAAAAAGTAAAATAAAAGAAAAATTGTTGGTCAGAGATTTTGACGAAAACGGCAACGAAATACAAAGACCTGTTGAACTGAAAGACTTTGCCGTGCTTTTCAGAAAGGGTAAAAAGAATATTCAGACTTATGCTGAAGTGATGGAGAACAACGGAATAAGCGTAAACTGTGAAAATGCAAACTCGCTTTTTGAGAATAAAGAAATAATTATTTTGGTCTCACTTCTTAAAGCGATAAATAACCCTATGAATGATATAGCACTTTTAAGTACGCTTATGTCAAGTTTATTCGGTTTTACGGCAGAGGAAATTGCCGAATTAAAAATTTCATCGAAAAACAAAAAACTTTTTTTAGTTTTAAATGAACAGAGAAAAGAAAATCAAAAAGTTAACGACTTTTTATCTTTTATCGAAAAATACAGAAATATGTCCGTTGCCATGAGTTGCAACCAGTTTGTTCTTAAACTTGTAAATGATATTTCCTTTGTTTCAGTAATTTCATCAAGCGGTATATTTGATGATTGCAAGCTGAACATAATGAAGTTTATAGAACTTGCAAAAAACTATGATAATTCTGATAATAGGGGATTGACTGCATTTGTCAGATATTTGGACAAAATAATCAAAGACAATTCTGTTAAAAGTTCAGTTGTACAAAACATTAAAAATTCAGTCAGCTTGATGACAATTCATAAATCTAAAGGTCTTGAATTTCCATTTGTAATAGTTGCAGGCACAAGCAACAGGTATTCAAACAGAAACACCGATAACATTTTAATTCATTCTGCATACGGTTTAGCAAGTGAAACAATGGACGAAGAAAACTATTGTAAATATAAAACAAGACCGTTCAATGCAATATCCGAGCGTTTAAAACAAGAAGAGATGAGTGAAAATATCAGGGTACTCTATGTTGCGCTTACAAGAGCAAAACAATATTTGGCTGTTTTTATGACGCTGAAAAAACCTGAAGAAACTTTAAACAAACTGCTTTACAAGGCTTCTAAAGATAA
The DNA here is from genome assembly GCA_900540085.1 of uncultured Eubacteriales bacterium. Taxonomy (GTDB): domain Bacteria; phylum Bacillota; class Clostridia; order Oscillospirales; family Acutalibacteraceae; genus Scybalenecus. The sequence goes on along the minus strand of UQEU01000006.1, from coordinate 81,428 downwards.
AATAGACCCTGTAATTTGTCGTACTGCTTCAAGCGATGCACAGTTAATTTTAATGACATCTCTCTTCCATAAATCAAGCAATAAATATGTTGACGATATTTCTGCTGTATTGCCGAGCGCTGATTCCGATTTTGCACTTAATATGGAAATAGTAGATGTCGGTAATTTAGAAGAAGACGATTTACAGGAAGAAGAAAAGTGTTTGCCGAACAATGAACTTATATCTAAAATGAATGAGAGATTTAAGTTTTCGTATGATTCTCAACTGTCAAAAATTGCTTCTCAAAGGAATGCATCCGAACTTGACGATTTGGATATGGGATACAGATATTTCTGTTCTGCCGTTCCTTCATTCATAGATAAAGAAAATGTAACTTCAGCACAAAAAGGTACTGCAATGCATTCATTTATGCAGTTTTGTGATTATGAAAAGGCAAGCGTTTCCGTCGAAAAAGAAATATCCAGATTATTTGACGAGGGATTTTTGACTAAACAGTATTGCAATATAATAGACGTTGAATTAATTGAAAATTTCTTTAAGTCAAACTTGGCAAAAAGAATTTTAAATGCTGATAAAGTTTACAGAGAGTTCAAACTTACATCATTTGTTCCCGTTTCTTTTGCAGAAAATATCGATTCAAACGAAAAAATACTTGTTCAGGGTATTGCAGATTGTATTTTTGAAGAAAACGGGGAACTCGTACTTGTAGATTTTAAATCTGATAAAGTTAAAGACGAGACAACACTTCTCAAAACATATAAAAAACAACTTGAGTTTTACAAAATTGCAGTTGAAAAAACCTTAAAGAAAAAAGTTAAACAGGCGTGTCTGTACTCATTTGTACTTTCAAAAGAATGTTATTTTTAAGAAAAATGCAAAAAAGAGAATTTAATAAACAAAATAATTTAATTTTTTCGCATTAAATTTAAAAAAATACTTGCATTTTCAATATTTATATGTTAATATACTGTCGCTAACAATTTGCAAAGAGGTGAAAGTAATGAAAGACGGAATTCATCCAGAATACAAAGAATGTACAGTTAAATGTGCTTGTGGTGCTACTTACCAAACAAAAAGCACAAAAGGCGATATGAAAGTTGATATCTGCTCAAAATGTCATCCTTTCTTCACCGGTAAGCAGAAACTTGTAGATACCGGCGGACGAGTTGACAGATTTAATAGAAGATATGGCAGAAATGGCTAATTAAACAATGAAAGGCAACGAATTCGTTGCCTTTTTTTGTGATATTCGGTGTTGATATGAAAGAGTATAAAACGATTGAAAAATTTGCCTTCGATAAATTTACGGAAAAAAAGTCCGAGTTTATAGGTTACGCAAAACCTGTTGAAACAGTTGAAGAAGCTATGAGTTTTGTAGCCGAAATTAAAAAAAAGCATTGGGACGCTACTCATAATGTTTGGGCGTATGTTATGAAAGACGGCATTACAAAACGGTGCAGTGATAACGGAGAGCCTTCAGGAACGGCAGGAGTCCCTGTTTTAGATGTTATAGAAAAATCGAAAGTTGTCGGCGCCTGCGTTGTTGTAACACGCTATTTTGGCGGAATTTTGCTTGGAGCAGGGGGACTTGTCAGAGCATATTCGCACGGTTCTAAAATTGCACTTGAAGCTTCAAATATTATTACGATGGCATTGTGCGATGTTTTAGAGGTTTGCGTTGACTATTCATTTTATGATAGATTGAACATTTTACTCGGAGATTTTAATTCAACAATTAAAAATACCGAATTTACAGACAAAGTTTCAGTAAAATTCACATTACAAAATAAAGACACATCTGCTTTTAACGAAAAACTTTTTGAGATTAGCAACGGCAAATATTTTGCAAAAACAATAGGAAACGAATATGCTAAAATTTATTAAAGGCGAAAGCATTGCTCTCGCCTTTAATATTTTAAAATGATATATATTTTCAAATAGTAGGTTCAATTGTTATTTCAACAATTTCAGGGTGATTGAACAGTCTTAAAGGAAATTCAGAATTACCGAGTCCTCTTGAAACTATCATTTTTGATTTTTCTCCGAATATTCCTTTTGTATATTTTGGAAAAATCCCTTGACCCGGTGCAAAGCATCCTCCGATTAAGGGCAGGTCAAACTGTCCGCCGTGAGCGTGTCCGCAAAGCATTAAATCAAAATCATATTGACTGTAATTTAGTTCTTTTATCTTTTCAAAATTTTCAGGGAAATGGCATAAAAGCAATTTAAAACCATTTGATTTTTCAAAATTTTTCAACTCTTCAGAAAAATCTTCATAAACAAAATTGTTTATCATTCTGTTTATGTAATCTTTTTTATCAGCCTGCTTTTCCGATAATCCTAAAATACTGATGTTATTATCGTTTAATAAAATTTCTTTTTCTTCGTTGACTAATACATTAAAACCGTTTTCAGACAGTTCTTTCATCAGTTCTTCAAAATTTTTCAATCTTCTTTCATGATTTCCCGGAATATAATATACAGGCGCAACAGCAGACAATTCTCTGCAATAATTTAGCATTTTGTCTTTATTTTTGCATTTATCGTTAATATAATCTCCTGTTACAACAATAATATCTGCTTTACATTCCAAAATTTTACTCGTAAGATTATAAAATAAGGTAGAATGAAAATCTGACAGATGAACTATCTTTATACTGCGTTTTATTTTTTCACTTTTTATTCTGTACTGTGTTTTTACAATTCTTTTATTTTGGTCTGCTGCAAATACCAAACCGGTTGTAACTGCACCTAACACAAGCATTGTTTTATTTATTTTTTTCAAATTTACACCTTCTTTGTTTTTATGATACTATATTTTAACATTTTTCGTCAATACTTGTTATATTAAAGGGTTTTAAAAAAGATATGCGTATTATTTTGTGTATAGAAGGTGATATTATTGTCTGAAAGTATTAGAAAAAATATTCAAAATAACGAAAAAATCATTTTAAGTAAAAACGCCTGCTTATCGTCTGACTCAAAAGGACGATTGAGAGAAGAAGACGAGTGTCCCATAAGAACCTGTTTTCAACGGGATAGAGACAGAATTATTCACAGTCAATCATTTAGAAGATTGAAACATAAAACACAGGTTTTTTTGGCACCGAGCGGAGATCATTACCGAACAAGACTTACGCATACGCTTGAAGTTGCACAAATTGCAAGAACAATTGCAAGGGCAATGTCTTTAAATGAAGATTTAACGGAAGCCATCGCTTTGGGACACGATTTAGGACATACTCCATTCGGTCACGCTGGTGAAAGAGCACTTAACAATTTGGCAAAATGCGGTTTTAAACACTACGAACAAAGCGTTAGAGTTGTTGATAAAATAGAAAAAGACGGCAGGGGACTCAATCTTACCAAAGAAGTAAGAAACGGTATCCTTTGTCACACAGTCGGCACTGAAGCTGAAACATTAGAGGGCAGAATAATAAGAATTGCCGATAAGATAGCATATATCAATCACGATATTGATGATGCGATTCGTGCGGGTGTTTTGTATGAAGAAGATATACCTATCGAATTGAGAATGGCGCTCGGAATGTCAAAATCGGAGCGTATAAACAATATGGTTACAAGCGTTATCGAGAACAGCGTTGACACAATAAAAATGAGTGAAGATATGCAGGAAAATTTCGATGACTTGCACAAATTTATGTTTGTTGCAGTTTACACAAATCCCATCTGTAAAAGCGAAGAAAAAAAGGCAGTTGAAATGCTCGGGAAAATTTTTGAATACTATTGCAAAAAGCCCGAAGAATTGCCGAAGCTTTATTTAGACATTTGTGAAGAAGAGGGAGAAGAAAGAGCCGTTTGCGACTATATTGCAGGCATGAGCGATACATATGCCGTAAAAGTTTTCAATCAGTTGTATGTACCTAAATTTTGGATTGAATAAGCAAAAGGGGTGAAACAATGCCTTTAAACGAGTTCTTTTTAAACGAACTGAAAACTAAAACAGATATTGAAGATGTTATTTCGCAATATGTTCAATTAAAAAGAAGAGGCTCAATTCTTGTTGGGCTTTGTCCGTTTCACAGTGAAAAAACGCCTTCATTTACTGTCTATCCCAAAACACAGTCATTTTACTGTTTCGGTTGCGGAGCAGGAGGCGACGCAGTTACTTTTATTAAAAATATTGAACATCTTGACTATATAGATGCCGTAAAGTTTTTGGCGGACAAAGCAGGATTGCAGATGCCCGACACAAATTTTGATGACACTTTATCTAAAACAAAACGAAAAATTTATGAAATAAACAGATTGGCTGCCAAGTTTTTTCACGCTTGCCTTTATGATAAAAATTCTAAAATTGCGCAAGAATATTATAAAAACAGAAATATTTCCGAAAGCACAATAACAAAATTCGGTTTGGGCTATGCGCCTGATTCGTGGGACAGTTTGTATAAATTTCTTATATCAAAAGGTTATAAATCATTTGACATTGAGCAAGCAGGTCTTGTGAAGAAAAACAGATACGGAAAATATTTTGATATATTCAGAAATAGAGTAATAACACCAATAATTGATATAAGAGGAAATGTCGTTGCTTTTGGCGGAAGAGTTTTAGACGACAGCAAACCTAAATATATAAACACGGCAGATACGCTTGTTTACAAGAAAACAAATGAACTGTTTTCCTTGAATTTTGCAAAAGAAAACATTAAATCATCAATTATTCTCTGCGAAGGGTATATGGATGTAATATCTATGTACCAAGCAGGCATAAAAAATGCCGTTGCAGGATGCGGAACGGCACTTACTACCGAACAAGTCAGAGTTATCTCAAGATACGCCGATGAAGTCGTATTGATTTATGATTCAGATGAAGCAGGTCAAAAAGCACTCAAAAAAGCAATAAGCCTTTTCAATCAAACAAATGTAAATGTCAGAATACCTAAACTATTCGGTGGAAAAGACCCCGATGAAATTATAAATAAACTCGGTCCTGACAGATTTATGGGTATGATTGAAAAATCTGCAAATGAAATAGAATATAAATTAAATTCTGCAAAAAGCAATTACAATACGCAAACAAGTTCGGGCAAAGTCGAGTATATTGGCGATGCAATAAAAATTTTATCTGATTTTTCACCCGTTGAACAAGATATTTATGTTTCTCAAATTGCAGATGAATTGTCTGTTTCAAAAGAAACTATTAATGCTCAGCTTAAAGAATATTTAAAAAACAAAAACAGAAAAAAAGAAAAAAATCAATTTAAAAATATAATTGACCAAAGTATAAACGACAATTTTAAAGAGTCAGTAAAAGCAAACGAAACGGTTAAAACATTAAAAGCACAGGAAAGATTGATAGCACTGTTGTTTTTATATCCCGATTGTGTTAAAATGCTTGACGACTTTGATTGTGATGAACTTCAAAGCGGTTTCTTTAAAACAGTTTTTTCTTTGATGAAACAACGCCTTAACAATTCACTTGAGATAGATGTTTCTTCAATGTCGCAGCATTTAACTCAAGAGGAACTTGCTAAATATACAAAAATTATCGCCTGTTCAACAGTAAGCAATAATTCTAAACAGGAATTTGCAGAGTGTATTAACACAGTGCGAAAAGAAATATCAAAAAAGCAAAAGAAAGATGTAGATTATATTTCAGACGATGATTTCAGAAAATTGTTTGGAAATAATACATAAAAAAGAGGAGTATTTTATGGAAATTAATCTTACACCAAATGCACCGGTAAGCGATGCTAAAAAGAACGCTTCTTTTAAAGCGCTCATTGAAAAGGGAAAAGCAACGGGACACCTTACAGCTCAAGATATAGATATGTTGATTGTTGACTTAGACCTTGATGTAGATGAACTTGAAAAGTTAAACGAAATGGTTGAGGCTGCAAACATCAGTATTATAGATGACTTTTCTTCAGAAGCGTTAGACGGAATAAGTCTTGAAGTAGATTTGCCTAAAGAAACAGATGCACAAGAAACAGTTGCCACAAACGATGCAGCTGCTATGGATGACCCTGTAAAAGTATATCTTAAAGAAATAGGCAGAGTTCCTCTTTTAACACCTGAAGAAGAAATTGAACTTGCAATAAGAATTTCGGAAGATGACCAAAGAGCTAAACAACGACTTGCAGAAGCAAATCTCCGTCTTGTTGTTAGTATTGCTAAAAAATATGTCGGAAGAGGTATGCAGTTTCTCGACCTCATTCAAGAAGGAAATCTCGGTTTGATTAAAGCTGTAGATAAGTTTGATTATACAAAAGGTTTCAAGTTTTCTACCTACGCTACTTGGTGGATTAGACAAGCCATTACAAGAGCAATTGCCGACCAAGCAAGAACCATAAGAATACCTGTCCATATGGTAGAAACGATAAATAAAGTAAAAAAAGCAAACTCTCAACTCCTTCATATAAACGGCAGAGAACCCACTCCTGACGAAATTGCAGAATACCTTGATATGTCAACGGAAAAAGTCAGAGAGATTTTGCGTGTCGCTCAAGAACCTGTTTCATTGGAAACACCTATAGGCGAAGAAGAAGACTCACATTTGGGTGATTTTATCCCCGATGATGAAGCACTTGCTCCGGCAGACGCAGCTTCAATCAGTCTTTTGAAAGAACAACTTGCAGAGGTTCTTAAAACCCTTACTCCGAGAGAAGAAAAAGTTTTGCGTTTGCGTTTCGGACTTGATGACGGAAATCCGAAAACTCTCGAGGAAGTAGGAAAAGAATTCAATGTAACTCGTGAGCGTATTCGTCAAATTGAAGCAAAAGCTTTGAGAAAACTCAGACACCCAAGCAGAAGTAAAAAGTTAAAGGACTTTATAGACTGATGATTACAGAAGAAAAGATAAAAAGAATAAATGAACTTGCTCATAAATCAAAAACACCTGAAGGTCTTACAAAGGCTGAAGCCGAAGAGCAAAAAAAATTGAGAAGAGAATATATAGACGCATTCAAACTCAGTCTTACATCTCAACTTGATAATACTTACTATATAAATGAGCAGGGTAAAAAAACTAAATTGAAGAGAAATAAAAAGAATAATGGCTAAACTTATTATTTTAGAAGGACTTGACGGAAGCGGAAAGTCCACACAGACAGATTTGCTTTTTAAATATTTAAAAAACAACTTTAATCAGTGCAGAAAAATAAAATTGCCCGACTATGCAAGCCCTTCAAGTGAATTGGTAAAAATGTATTTAAACGGCGATTTCGGAAAAGATGCAAACAGTGTAAATGCTTATGCTGCGAGTGCTTTTTATGCCGTTGACAGATACGCATCTTTTTCTCTTGATTGGAAAAATGACTACAACAATTTTGATATAATATTGGCAGACCGATATGCTACTTCAAATTTGATATACCAAATGGTTAAACTTGACAAGTCAAAGTGGGACAATTATATTTCATGGTGCGAAGATTTCGAATATGTGAAAATGGGCATACCAAAACCCGATTTGGTAATATTTCTTGATATGCCTGTTGAAATATCACAAAAACTTATGAGTGAACGGTATAAAGGCGATGAGTCAAAAAAAGATGTTCACGAAAATAATGTTAAGTTTTTAAATGATTGCAGAGAGGCAGCACTTTATTCTGCAAAATCGCAAGGCTGGTCTGTTATTAATTGTTCAAACAATAACGAACCACGAAGCATTGAGAGCATTCATAACGATATTTTAAAGGCAATAAACAATATAGTTTGAGGTGTTATTATGGTATATTTATTTTTAGCGGAAGGCTTTGAAATTATTGAAGCTTTAGCCCCTGTTGATATGCTTAAAAGAGCAAAAATAGACGTTAAAACAGTAGGCGTTACAGGTAAAACCGTTAAAAGTTCTGCAAATATCTGTGTAACGGCAGACATAACTGTTGATGAAATTGATTTGGACGAAAATTTAGAAGCTGTAATTTTGCCGGGAGGAATGCCCGGGACACTTAACCTTGAAAACAGTCAAAAAGTTCAAGAGGCAATAGATTTTGCAACTGTAAATGAACTCTTGATATGTGCTATTTGTGCCGCTCCGTCAATTTTAGGACATAAAGATTTATTAATTGGCAAATATGCTACTGCTTTTCCGGGATTTGAAAAGGATTTGACAGGTGCAAAAGCAAGTGATGAATATATTGTAACAGACGGCAATATAATCACTGCAAAAGGTGCCGGTGTCAGCATTGATTTCGGATTGGAAATTGTTAGGTATCTTCGAGGAAACGATGTACAAGAAGAAATCAGAAAGACCATACAATGCAAATGAAGAATGAACTGAGAAAAGATTATAAAAAAATAAGAAACGATATAAAAAACAAGGTAAAACTCAGTTTTCAAATATCGGACAATTTGTTTAATTCTGAAATTTACAACAATGCAGAAAGTGTTTTTTGCTATTCTTCTTTCGGAAGTGAAGTTGATACAACAGATATAATTCTCAATTCGCTTGCAAGAAATAAAACCGTTGCATTGCCTGTATGTAAGGACAAAAACGGAAATATGGATTTCTATAAAATAAATTCATTTTCCGATTTAATTGAGGGTGCATACGGAATTTTAGAACCTAACACAAATATTTGCGAAAAAATCAATTCAACAGAAAAGACACTGATTACAGTACCTGCCGTCGTTTTTGATAAAAAAGGTTACAGAATCGGTTACGGCAAAGGGTACTATGACAGATATTTAAAAAATTTTAATGGAATTTCTGTTGGTTTATGTTATAATGAATGCATTGTAGATGAAGTTCCAATAGGGAAATTTGACCAAAAAGTCGATTTTATTGATTGTGAAAATTTTTTAATCAAAACGGAGTAATGCAATGAACAAAGATTTTGATTTTGAAGAAAAACCGCTTCAACCACCGAAAATATATAATAACGAAAGTTCGGACGGTGTAAATTTGTCAAAGTTTTCAGGCGAAAACAACGATGTTTATTTGTCAGATGTTGTAATCGATGAAGACGATTTGCAAAATAAAACTTCTTCCGAACAAACAAAAGCAACAGATAAAAAAACAAAAAACAAGAACATATCGTTAAGCGTTAAAAACACATATATATTTTTTATAATCGTTATAGTTATTTCTATAATTTTGTCTGTGTATGCTATTTTTTGCGTAAACGATATTCTTGCTATAACAAAAACCAAATCAACCGTTACAGTCAGTTTCACACAAGAGATTGAAACATCTTCGGAAGCTATTGATTTGCTTAAAAAGAACGACTTGATACAGTGTAAAGGTTTCTGCAAATTGTTTGCAAAAATCAGAAGTTCTGTTGTAGATGGTCCGTATCCTGCCGGCACATATTATTTAAACGGCAAAATGGGACTTGAAGGCATGCTTTTGACTATGCAGGGAGAAACAAAAACAAAAGAATCGGTTACGCTGACTTTTCCCGAAGGTTATACAGTTCCTGAAATAGTCAATAAACTTGTTGCAAACGAAGTATGTGACAAAACAGCTTTAATTTCTGCCATTCAATCTACCGAATACAGTTACTCATTGGTTTCGGGATTGAAAGCAAGAGATGAAGTACCGTACAGACTTGAAGGCTTTTTGTTCCCTGATACTTACGACTTCTATATCGGAGAAAATGCTACAAGCGTTGTAAACCGTTTTTTAGAGGTAATGGAGAAAAAATATCCTCAAAAATACAGAGAACGAGCAAAAGAACTCGGACTTACAGATTATGAAGTTATCACAATAGCATCAATAATCGAAAAAGAGGCAGGTTCAAAAGAACAGATGAAAGATATTTCTTCTGTAATTCACAACAGATTGAATAATCAGACTCAATATCCGTCTTTAGGTTGTGACTCAACAGGCGACTATATTACAAATCATATAGCAACATCTTTGTCTTCAACCACTTCTCACAGTGCAGACTACTATATGAACTATTACAGTACATTGTCGTCTTCAACGGTAAAAGGACTTCCGGCAGGACCTATTTGCAATCCCGGTGCAAATGCAATAGAGGCTGCTTTGTATCCGTCATCAACGAAATACTATTTCTTCTTCCATGACGGCGAAAGAAAACTTTACTGTTCTAAAACATATTCGGAACACAAATCGAAAATACAAAAATACGCACCATACTTGAACTATTAAATTATGAAAGAACACAATATTGAATTACTTTCTCCGGCAGGAGATTTTGAAAGATTAAAATTAGCACTGAAATTCGGTGCAGATGCAGTCTATTTAGCAGGTCAAAGTTTTGGTATGAGAACAAATCCAAACAATTTTTCTTTTGAAGAATTGGAAAAGGCTTGTAAAATGGCTCATAAACTTAATAAAAAAGTATATTTAACCTGCAACACTTTGCCAAGAAACAATGAAGTTGAAGAATTACCTGAATTTCTGCAAAACGCTGAAAAATGTGGTGTTGACGCATTTATTATTGCCGATGTCGGAACGATGGCACTTGCCAAAAAGTATTGTCCTGATGTCGATGTTCACATATCAACTCAAGCAGGTATTGTAAACTATCAAACAGCAAAAACATTTTATGAAATGGGTGCATCAAGAATTGTTACTGCAAGAGAATTATCTCTTGATGAAATTAAAACAATTCGAGATAAAACGCCTCCCGAACTCGAAATAGAGGTTTTTGTTCACGGTGCAATGTGTATGTCATTTTCAGGCAGATGTATTCTGTCGGATTATATGGTAAATCGTGATGCAAACAGGGGAGATTGTGCTCAACCGTGCAGATGGAAATATCATATTGTTGAAGAAACACGCCCCGGACAATATTTCCCTATAAATCAAGAAAATGAAGGCACATATATCTTCAATTCAAAAGACTTATGTATGATTGAACATATACCGGAACTCGACGCAGCGGGTATTGATTCATTTAAAATTGAAGGCAGAGCAAAAAGCGAATACTACACAGCAATAGTTACTTATGCATACAGAAATGCGATAGATAATTATTTAAAAAACAGAACGCCTGACTATAAAGTTGACCAATGGATTTTGGACGAAATGGATAAAATGAGCCACAGAGAATATACAACAGGGTTCAACTTCGGCCCGATAAAAAACGGTCAAGTAACAGAAACAGGTGGCTATATAAGACATTGGGATGTTGTGGGAGTATTTAAGAAATACGAAAATAATAAACTTACAATCGACCAAAGAAACAGATTTTACAACGGCGACACTTTAGAGGTTGTTGAGCCAAATAAAAAACCGACAGAAATTGTTGTAAAAAATCTGTTTAATGAAAATGACAAAGAGTTTGTTGAGGTAGCAAATAAAGCTACAAACACATATACTTTTGACTGTGAACAAAGTATCTCTCCCGACGCTCTTTTCAGAAAATGCAGAACTGAATAATGTTATAAAAAGCACTCCGAAAGGCAATAATACCTTCGGGGTGTTTTTATGTTAAAAAATAAGAGAACAATATCGTTTTTAGTATGTATGATTTTAATTTTAACAAGTTGCATAGGAAAAACAGGTTTTGTAGCGTTGTCAAGCGAATATACTGCCTCATCTTCATATAACAGTTATTCTATTTTGATAGGAAAAAAATATCCTACAATTTATGATTGTAAAAACAGACAAATTACAAATTGTACCTATTCGTACTCTGCCGTTATAAAACCTGACGAAAAATCAATGTCAGAGTTAAAATACATTTTCAGTCAGCAAGAAATTAATGAAATTACAGAAGAACTTAGTAAAGGCTATCCGATAGTAGTACCGATAGAAGGAAAAGACTATCAAAAAAAATTCAAATATATAAAAGTTTTTAAAACTGTAAATCAATTTAATGACAATCAACTTTGTTCTCATTTGATTTCTAAAGTAACGAATGGTTTGCAAGCAAACTATGACACATATTTTAAAAATCCCAACAAACTTAAAATAAATTTTGCAATTGATGCAAAAAGCAGATTTTTAACAGGCGATGACGGTACGGTTGAAAGTGATAACTATTATTCAAAAGCAGGTATCGGATTGACGATTGATAAAGAAATTCAAAATATCGCAGAGGGTGCGATTGATACTTCTATAATAAATAAAGGTGCAGTTGTCATTACAGATGTAGAAACAGGAGCTGTTCTCGGCATTTGTTCAAGACCTAAAATTAATTTAAATAAAATCAACGACAACGAGAATGATTTTATAAATAGAGCAATTACACCTTATTCAGTCGGCTCAATTTTTAAAATTGTAGTGGCATGTTCGGCAATAGAAAACGGTTTTGAAGATTTTGAGTGTGAATGTAAAGGTAAAATAAAAGTCGGAGACACAATTTATTCTTGTCAAAAATCTAAAATTCACGGTAAAGAAAAACTAAAAAACGCACTTGCAAATTCGTGTAATTGCTACTTTGTGAAACTTGCTTTGGCACTCGGAAGTGAAAAACTTTATAAAACTGCAAAAGATTTCGGATTTGGCAGTGAAACTGAACTTTCTCCGAGTTGGTTCGTTTCAAACGGTATCATTGAAGATAAAAATACTCTGTCATCAAACGGTAAACTTTCTCTTTTTGCTTTCGGACAAGGTAAACTGAGTGCAACACCCATAGTGTTTTCTTCGGTTGTATCGACTATCGCAAACGGCGGGGTATATAATTCGCCATATATTATAGACGGATATATAGAAGCAGACGGAAGCAGAAGAAATGCAGACAGAAGTTCATATAAAGGAAAACAAATAATTTCAAATCGTACTGCCGAAATTATGCAAAAGTATTTGAGATATGTCGTAACTGACGGTACAGGAAATGCTGCAGAAAGTAAGGACGGTCTTTCGGCAGGCAAAACCTCAACTGCTCAAAGCGGACAATATAAAAACGGAAAAGAAATACTGCACACATGGTTTGCCGGTTTTTATCCGTGTGATAAACCTAAATACGCAATTATAATATTTAACGAAGACGGAAAAAGCGGCGGAGGGGACTGTGGTCCAATTTTTAGGCAGATTGTTGACAAACTGAATTCTAAAAAGTAAAATATCCTTGAGGTGAATTATATGCAACCGTCTAAATTAAAAACACTGTATATATTAGAATTTTTAAAAAAGTACAGTGACGAGGACAATCCAATTTCTTCAAAAGAATTGATAGCTTTGCTTGAAGAAAAGGGAATTAAAGCTGAAAGGAAATCAATATACTCTGATATTGAAGCACTTAATGAACTCGGATATGACATTGTTACCGTTCGCTCTCCCAAAAGGGGATTTTTTATGGGAGAACGAGATTTTGAATTACCCGAAGTTCGATTGCTTATTGACGCAGTAATGTCTGCCGGCTTCATTACTCCGAATAAAACCCGTTCGCTCATTGGAAAACTTGAATCGCTTGTAAGTGTAAATCAAGCAAAGAAGATGGTCAGTCAGGTTTATTGTGAAACGGTTGTAAAGTGCGAAAACGAGTCAGTCTATCTAATTATTGACAGTTTGGACAAGTCTATAAATGACAAGTGCAAAGTGTCATTTACATATAAAAGAAGGAATATAGATAAACTGAATAAAAAAAGTTACTCTGAAAAGCACTTTAAAGTTTCTCCGTATGCACTTTTGTGGAAAGAAGACCATTATTATCTCGTCTGCAATAACGAAAAATACAATAATTTAATGAATTTGCGTATAGACAGGATAAAAAAATTGAAAGTTTTAGATGAGCCTGCAAGACCGTGTTGTGAAGTTTCGCAGTATAAAACTGAATTTGACAGTGCCGATTATGCCGCTAAAATGTTTAATATGTTTTCGGGTCAAAATGAAAATATTGTCATAGAGTGCGAAATAGATTTGCGTGAAGAGATTATGGATAGATTTGGAGCAAACATTCCTCTTACGGCAGTTGATTTAAATCATTTTAAGACGGAGTTTTATGCAGCAGTTTCTGACGGACTTGTGAGTTGGCTGATGCAATTTGGAAATAAAATTAAAGTTATTTCTCCCGCATCAGTTGTAAATATGATTAAAGAAAAGGCTGAAAATATTGCAAAACTCTATAATGAATAAAGAAATTAAATTTTAATTGTTAATTTTTTATTAATTTATTTTAAATAACTTTATTAATACTATTAAATGTTATAATATATACTTAATATATTAGTAAAATTTTGCTATATTATATGCAATTTTTACCAATGTATTTGTTTTACATTAAATTTAGGAGGTAATTATTTTGACAAAACGAAAAGTTTCAGCAAGAATTCTTTCGCTGTTTTTGTCATTTGTGTTGATTGTGACAAGTGTTGTAATGGTACCTGTTTCAGCACTTTCATCCACAATTTCCACAAACGGCACGCAACACGCTGCTGCACATGACCCATCTGTTGTGGAAAATGTTAAGTATCAAGTTAACGGCAAAGAGTACAAGTACTATATTTTTGCTACTAACAATGAACTTTACGGTTCAAACGATTTAGCGAAATGGAAAAAACTTGCTGACACAACCAATTTTGCTCAAGGTGGTTCGGCACAAAATCTTACTGCAACTACTATTTCAAAAGGTGGTACAGGCTATATTTGGTACGACACTCATAACAGTGAGGGTGTTGCAACAAACTATACTTCGCCTTTTGATGACCCAAATTCACTTAAAGTGATGCTGGATAACCTTGAAATTTCACAAAAAAGTGTAACAAATCCCTATGTTGCTTATTATCCTGAATTTGATAACAGCAATGTTAAACACTATACAGGCGATAAACAGCAAAAAGGTAACTATGTAATTTACACATCTATCAAGTCTGACCAAAAAAGCGTTATTGCCCGTGGTGTATCAATGACAGGCTCTGTTGAGGGACCTTATGCAGATTTTGAAATTGTTATGAGCACAGGCTTTGACCGTCCTAAATCTACTGATATTATTCAGGACTTGATGCGTAAATCTTACATCGACTTGTTTGGCAATATAGATGCAATGCCCCAAGTAGCTAAATACTGGGGTGCAGGTACTTGTAACTATTATTCCAACATTATCGGATTTAACTATACATGGAGAACAGAACAGTTTCCACAAGCTTTTGACCCGTCTGTTGCAAAAGATGCAAGCGGAAATTACTGGATGGCGTACGGTTACAGAAACGGCGGTATCTGGATGCAAAAAGTCAATCCTGCTACTGGTCTTATCGACTATACTTGGTCCTGTGAAAACTTTGCAAATGCAACCGATGAGTATAAGTACCTTTATGAAAAATATAACACTTTGGATGCTCAAAAAGGTGTTTTAGACCCATATTTCGGTCAATTACTTGTTCATACTGCGGAAAACGGCGATACCGAAAGTTATATGAGTTCTGCTACCAAATCAGGTGAAGCACCTGCATTATATTGGGATTCTGAAAATTCAAAAATGATGCTTCAGGTATCATACGGTAGCTCGTTCAACTCTGACGGTTACAATGTTCGTGCATATCAGGCAACTAACGGATATGATACTAAAAACCCGCAGGACAATGAGTCTTTAGTTAACGGTGCACCTGAAAATGTTCATATTTGGGATTATTTCAAAGACGCAACAGGCGACAGGGCAGTTGACAATATTTCTCAAGAATTGATACAAAATGTTGACAAAAGAACAGGTCTTAAATTAACAGGTGACTATACCATTCGTGGTACGGAAGCAACAAAGTTTTATTATTCATCTTTAGGTAGTTCTTCTGTTATTGAAACATCTACAAAAGCAAATAACAATGTTTCAGTAATCAACTACCAAACAAGATTTAATGACTTAAAAACTTTAAGTCCTGTAAAATCGCATGATGGCAATTACTGCGAAACCCGTTCTCATATTATGGTAAACAATATTGACGGATGGCCTTGTATTACACCGTTTGAAATCAGCGGCGAAAAAGATTTTGACTTTTATGATACTGCTAAATCTTCCGAATACAATGTAGATGATATTGCAGGTCAATATGAAGTAATTTCTCATGGCGTAGAAACAAAAACAGATTCTGCAACTATTAAGTATTTAACATTGACCAAATCAGGCGCTGCAATAGGTGCTGTTACAGGTAAATGGGAAGTTACAAAGTCTGATAAATACGCTAACTATATTACAATTACCGACGAAGTTAATAACAAAGCATACAAAGGTGTCTTGTTAAAACAAACTGTTGAAGACAGCAATTCACTTACCGATAACAGAACAGAAACAATGACATTCTCTTTGGTTGGCGATAACAGAACAATTTTGGGCGTAAAATTTGCCGATTTAATTGAAGGCGGAGAAAACAATGCTTACGACTCAAATCTCACCATTTCTCCTTCAATTTATACAGGCGGTGCATTAGCACTCAACTCTGAAACAAACGGTCAATTAGGTCTTAAATACGGTAACTATATAAATAGTTTTAAATTCGCTGAAAATGACTATTCTACATATATTACAATCAATGACAAATATAAAATAACCAACATCTCCGATTATGATCAAAAAGAAGGGGACGCTAACGGTTTAGAAATATTTGAAGTTACAGAAGCTAATATTGACGCTATTATTAATGCTGTTTATTCAAACAGAACTCTCGACGCAAACGAAGCAACCGTAGAGGGTGCCGATACTCTTTCTGTTGCGGGCAACCATAAAGACTCAATTGATAATCTTAAAAAGATGTTAAACGACAAAATTGCAGAAACAAACGGTTCGGGCAATCGTTGTTATATTCTTACAGGTTATCTTGACAGTTCAAGATATGGCAGAAATGTCTTTAAAACAGTGAATAAAGGTGACATTTGTTTCGTTATCAATTATAAAGATATTGAAACAAATACAGATTATAACGAAAAAATTTATTCAAATGTTTATCAGCAGCCGGTTTCTGCCAATGTATCAGGTACAAACTTCTTCTACTATTTTGCAGGTCATCAATATGACGGATGCAACGCTGTATTTATGCGTGCAGAAGCTTCTTTCTCGGCAGACTCATACACATCTGACGGGTTAACAATCAGAAACCACAATGCCCGTCCAAATTCTGAAGGTGTAAGAGCAAAGATGTTCTCATCAAAGGCATTGTTTACACACTACAATCCATCTTTATATACAAAAGAACCTGTGTTTGTAGATGATAACAAAGCATTTTATCACGGCAATGAAATTCATTTCTTGCATAATAACGGTCTTCAATGGGAATTCAACGAAGAATACAGAAACATTGCTGAAATAAATACTTCCTATGAAAGAGCAGAAGGTTTCAATGTTAGAGTAAACAACGGTTGGCTTCCTGTTGCGGGACCGAAAGGACTTTACTATATTGATAAGTCTGACCTTAAAACTTCTAACATTGCTTCATATATTGATGAAAACGGAAATTTTGAAATTCCTGTTTACTATTCAAGTATAAGCAACCAAGTTCAGAAATACGCTGAAGCCGGTCACGATATGGTATTCAACGGCGAACCTGACGCAATAGGCGGCACTCATTGGAATGTAGGTATATTTGACGCTGCTAAATATATAACAACTGCAACGACAAACGATACGGTAGTAGGTGAACCTAACTATACTCCCGAGTCCAATTTTAAAGGCTTTACAGTAGATTTTACTCAAATTAATGATATGTACACAACTACAAAATTCAATAACGGCGAGTTAAAATCTTACGGTGCCAACATTCTTCTTAAAGCCAATGTAAACGAACTTCAAAACACAAAAGGCAATTACAAAGACGATATCAATTTCTTCTTGAGAACACAGTCAAGAATGGATGGTAAAATTGCTCCACCTTTTGGTAACCATTCTATTTTAGGTTTAGTTGAAGATATGGAATTTGGTGTATATGTTTGTGATAAATCATTTACCCGTGACTATTTTGACAGTTTGATTAAAGACAAAATTTCTCAATACTACACATATTTCTCATGGGAAGATTTCCGCAGTGCAAACAGACAGGTTGAATCATATCTTAACAACTATATTGACCAAATCGACTCATTTGTTGATACAAACGGCGATGGTAAATATACAGAAGACGATTATAAATCTGATAAACCTGAATTTGACAGATGGCTCAATTCCAAAAATCTTACCAAAGAAGAAGTTTTGGCAAGCGATGAGTTAATTCAGCAAATGAGAACTGAATTCCCTGAAAAAGTTCAAAACATTTATTGCTATCTTTTAACTGAAACTCATAATGAATTATTCAGCTATGACCTCTATCAAGAGTATATGGATGTATATAATGAGTATTTCTTATTAAAAGACCACTTAAATGACTTTACTTCTTCAACACAACAGTATTACGGTTTTGTAAATAATGCAGATATTTATTCAAAATATGAAGGTTTTTCAAACGATGTAGATGTATCGCTTGACAAAATTTACGACCCTAATACAGGTGTTACAGAAGGCTTAAATACTTCATGGAAAATTATCAACGATGAAAAGATCGGCACAGATGCAAAAGCAGCTTTTGAGGCAAAAATCAAAGAACTCAGAGAAGCTATTGCAAGATTAAGAACTGTTGCCGATTATCGTGCACTTGACTTGGGTGTTGTAAAAGGCGAACTTTCCTCCTATTTCGACACTAAAGACATCAAAGTATTTGACAGTTTGGAAAACTTGCCGGCAGAATATCCTAAAGAAAATCTTGTATATACTTATACAAATATGGAAAACCAGACAAAGTATATAATCTATTCAGAATCTGCAGTTCCTCGTAAACAAATTTTCGGTTCTGATACAGCAACTGATTTAACCGATATTATCGATATGAAAAATCTTTTCTCTATTGACAGATACACTGTTAATAAAGCTTTTGAAAAAGATAATGTAGGTAAATTCACACAAGACGGTACTTTATATACGGTTTCTACCGCAGCAGCTTTCGATAAAGTATTTAACTCAATATATGATATTAAAGATTCAAATGCTTATACAAGAGCAGAATATGCCGATAAAGTTTTAGGCAATAAGGTAAAAACAAGTGAAGAAGACGCTTTAAAAGTAAGCGATATTGCAAGACTTGACCAAAACAAGTTTGCTGAAAATGACATTTCAAATCCTTTGATGGGCGAGAATAAATATGCGTACAGTGATGTACAGTCACTCATCAATGAAAAAGAAGAACTTATAAATTCCGCAAACAGACTTTTGACTAAAGTCGATTCTGAACAAAAATATGAAACTTTCGACTACTTAATTGATGTTATTGAAACAATTGATATTAATGGTTACACAGCCGAAGGTCAGCAAATGCTCAAAGATGAACTTGAAAAACTTCTTGTTCAAGGCGGAGTTTATTGTGTAAATCAGCAGTTGTTTAACAAAACTGCCGAAGAAAATTCTTCACTTTTGGCTAAAGTAATTTATGACGGCTCAACAAAATACTTTACAGGTTTGAACGCAGGCGATGTTGACGCTGCTACAACTGAACTTCTTGAACTTCTCAACACTTTGGATACTGAAGTTAATCCTGACGGTACACCTAAGTATAAGAGAACTGTTTCGGTTGATTTTACTGTAAAATACGATAACGATACCCCTGATAAAACAGAAACAATCAAAATTCCTTATGGAACTCAAAAAGAGTTCAAAGTAAATCTCGGTGCTGAACAATCTGTTTATAAATGGGTTATCAGTTATAAGAGTGATGATAATAAAAATATAATTTCCACTCAAAAACTTCAAAATGTTTATGACGCATACAACTATGTTGCTAAAACAAACGCTGAAATTGTTGCGTATATTACTGAAAAACCTGCTGTAAAACCTGAATACACAGTTTATATCAAAGATAGATTTGGTAACAGAACTGAGCAAGTACTTTACTTTACAAAAGAACAACTTGAAACAACAAATATAAGCAAAACAGACGATAAAACCACAATTTCGATTGGTGCAAATAATAAAGTCGTTGCTTCAAAAGTTCCTTTCTATGAATTTAAGGATTGGAAAACAACCGAAGGTATTGTTATAAACAACGGTATGAAACTTAAAGATTGCTTCAAAGGCAATGCTAAAACGCTTCATATTATGCCTATATTTACTGTTGACGTCTCATTCAATGTAATTGCCAATAATCAAAATGTATATAACAATGTACAGTTTGATACTATGGCAACTATCACTGCAACTCCTTCAAACGAGTACGGCGACTTCTATGCTTGGCTTGTAAAAGAAGGACAGAATTACAAGATTGCTTCATACAATCCTGAATTCAAGTTCTATGTTGCAAGTTCAGAAGAGTATGTTCAAGTAAACAAAAATTCTGCAACAAATGAATATACAATCTTCGGTCAAACAACACCTATTGATAAGGAAATCATAACTCCTGAAAACGGTGCAAGTTATTTAGACCCGGATTCATTGTATTACAGATTGCAAAATAAACTTGTTGACAGTTGGAGTTCGCTCAGCGAATTTGATGCTGACTCGGGCAAGATTTCACTTTACAGCCACTTTACAGATGTTAAAGGTATCCCGAACTCTGCAAAAGTTGTAGAATACGGTGCAATACTTACAACAGACGACGCTGTCGGTTCAGACGCTTCTAAATTCGTTGTAGATGGAAACGGTGTTAAAAAAGGTGTTTCAGGCTCGAACAGTTCATCAGGTCAAAGTATGGGACAGTATGTAATCTCTGCTTCAACTAAACAGGCTCTCAACGGTGCTTCTAAAGCGTATATGAGAAGTTATGTAACTTACTCCTATGTTGTAACTTCAAGAACCGTAAATGAAGCCGGAATAGCAGTGGATGCAAATTCAACTGTTTATAAAACAGTATATAGTGACATCGAGTCAAAGATTATTAAATAAGGGGGAAACAAAATGAAAAAAGAATATAAATCTCCCGTTGTAGAAGTTGAAAAATTTAATCTTAAAAATCCTAATATTGCTACAAGCATTTACAGTGACGGTGGCGAAATAATGGGACTTTATACTGTTGACGGCGAGTTTGAAAAAGAATTCTAACCAACAAAAAACGCAATGAGAAATCATTGCGTTTTTTTATATAGTTTATATAACTGAATATTAAAAATGCCCGATAAAAATCGGGCATTTTTAATTATTTTAAATTTTCTTCTGCTTCGGCTACCTTGAGCATTATTGCACACTCAATTCTTTTCTTGTGAAGTTCGCAGCCAAAATCATAAGTACCGTTTACGCTTCCTGTCGTATGATAAGCGTTTGCGGCACATCCGCCCGAACAGTACAATTTCGCAAAACAATCCTCACACTTTTCGTGCGAATAAACATTGCAGTTTTCAAACTGTTCTATAACTTCAGGGTGGGTTATACCGTCATCAACATTTCCGACTAAAAACTTTTTATCGCCGACGAATTGATGACAAGGATATAAATCTCCGCTTGGCGTTACTGCAAGGTACTCTGTTCCTACACCGCATCCTGAAACACGCTTTACTATACAAGGTCCTCCGTCTAAATCAATCATATAGTGATAAAAAGTGAAGCTATTGCCGTTTCTTTTGCGTTTTAACATCTCTGTTGCCAAGATTTCATATTGTTCTTTAAGTTTTGGCAAATCGCTTTCTTGCAAAGCGTACGGCTCGGAAGGGTCACATACAACAGGCTCAATAGATATTTCTTTAAATCCTAAATCAGCCATGTGCAAAATATCTTTTGAAAAATCAGTATTAAAATGTGTATATGTACCTCTCAAATAGTACTCTAAAGCACCTCGTTTTTCAACTGCTCTTTGAAACTTCGGGACAATAGTATCATAACTGCCTTTATTGTTTCTTGTAACTCTGAGATTATCGTTAACTTCTTTTCTGCCGTCAAGACTCAAAACAATATTTCCCATCTCTTTATTACAAAAATCAATAATTTCATCATTGAGCAAAACACCGTTTGTAGTGAGTGTAAATCTGAAATTTTTATTGTATTTTTTTTCAATACTTCTTCCATAAGCAACAAGTTGCTTGCATACCTCCCAATTTAAAAGAGGCTCGCCTCCGAAAAAGTCAACTTCAAGATTTTTTCTTCCGACACTGTGTTCTACAAGATAGTCAATCGCTTTTTTTCCTGTTTCAAAAGACATAATCTCTTTTTCGCCGTGATATTCGCCTTTACCTGCAAAACAGTATTTGCAAGCCAAATTGCAATCGTGAGCAACATGAAGACAAAGTGCTTTTAAAACGCCTTGTTTTCTTTTAAAGTTTTTTGCCAAATCCTTAAAAGTATCTTCAGCAAACAATCGTCCTTCCGACTTTAAAGTTTCAATATCTTCAAAGCACTCTTCTATATCATTTTCGGTTACATCTTCACTATTTTTATATTTATTTAAAATAAAAGACTTGATTTCATCTTTACTGTTATTTTCGTACATTGTGATAATATCATAAGCAACTTCATCAACTGAGTGAACACAACCGCTGTTTTGGTCGATTATGATATTATATCCATTTAATTTATATGCGTGTATCATAAAACTCTCCAAAAAATAAGGGCGGTTTTGTCCGCCCGAATTTTCATTTATTATTTCTTAAGTTGTTCACATTTTTGGTTAGCAACTGCACAAGAAGTTTTGCTTGCTGATTGGCAAGAAGTCTGACATTCGCCGCATCCGCCTTTTTTAGCTGATTCGCAAAGGTTTCTTGATGATAAAGTTTTAATTCTTTTCATTATTAAGCACCTCGTTTCATTGATTGTACAATCATTTTACTCTAAAAATTCACTTTTGTCAATCAAAATGTCATTGTTAAATGTACCTGATTCGGTCAAAATATTAACATTTTTACTTTTAAGGTCAAAAATCGTTTTAACTGTGATTTCATCTAACTTTTCTCCCGACACAATTATCGGTATTCCCGGAGGATATGCGAAAACATAACTTGCACTGATTTTATTTACGCAATTTTTAAGTTGTTCTTTTTTCGCATTTTTAAAGTCAACTTCATAACTGTTTTTGACCTTTACAGGCAAAACAGGTGTAAAGATATTTTCTTTATTTTTATCCAAAACACTATTTTTATCAAAATTCAAAAGAGTTGTTTTGAGTTTCTCAAATGAGTCATTTTCATCACAGACAGAAGACATAAGAAGCAATGAATTTTTCAAATACATTTCATCCTGTATTTTATTTTGCATCAAAAATTGATGCAAATCAGCACCGGAACTTTTTGTATCTGAAAGATTAACATTAATTTTGTATTTATCTGTTTTTGTGCCGTTTTCAAAATCATTTATCTTAATATTATCAGTATTTATTTTATAAAACTCACGAAGAAAATTGTCAGAATTTTCAAAATGTTTTTTTGAGTTTTTCAAAAATTCACAACATTGTGCAATTCCGTACATTAAAATGTAACTTGGTGAAGAAGTTTGAAACATATCCAAATATTTTTTAATTTCGTTTTCATACTCTTCATTGTTACACATAAGTAAAGCAGTTTGGGTAGGGGAAGGGAGAGTTTTGTGAAGAGAAGTGACTACAATATCTCCAAAATATTCAAAATCTTTTTCACTGAATTTTAAATGTGCGCCGTGAGCGCAATCTACAATTAAAATCGCACCGTATTTTCGGCAAATGTTGTATATTTCTTTTGTATTACTGATGACGCCCTCATAAGTAGGACTTGTAATAACAACTGCCTTTATTTTTTTATTTTCTTTTAGTTTTTTCTCGATTTTATAAGGCTCAATATAAGTGAAAATTTGAGCTTTTTCATCCCAATGAGGCTCAATGTATTCTGCATTTAATTTATTTAAATAAACGGCATTATATACAGATTTATGACAATTTCTTGCTACTAAAACATTGTCGTATTCATTGCATACGGCAAAAACAGAACTTAAAATACCGACAGTTGTACCGTTTACAAGAATAAAGGCTTTTTTTGTATTATAAAGACAGGCAAAATCGTCTTCAAGTTCTTTTAAAATACTTGTCGGATTATGTAAATCATCAAAACCGTCAATTTCCGTAATATCAATTTTTTCAGCACCGAATAAATCAAGAAATTTTTTATTTTCTTTATGTCCGGGCATATGAAAAGAATAGTGTTTATCATTTGCATAATTCTTGAGTTTGTTTATCAGGCTCAACTTCATTTTCCTCCTCGTTCTGTATTTTTTCAATTTTTCTGCCGTTAAATATAATATTAATCGTAAAAACAATATATGCGGTAAAAAGGGGTATAGTTTCATTAAGTGCGGTTTCTTTTGTTATAATCAACAATACAAGACTTACCGTAATTGCAATTAAACATAAATACGCAGCAAGTCTGTATATAAAACTGTCCTTGAATTTAATTATAAAATACAGTATAACATTCAAAAAATTAAAAACAGTAAAAGAAAATGCTCCCATACAATGCAGAATATAATTAACTTTCAAATCATAGTCAAATTTAAAAACGACTGTAAAAACTATTCCGAGAGTTGACAAAAACAACAATATATTCGTAAACTTAAACTTTTTTGAAATATTGCCGTACATATTTTTAATATTTATGCCTATTGTTATTTGGGAGGTCAGCCCCCATACAGCAAATAAAACAGGATGAGTAAGACCGATAGTTGACAAAGCGCCGCTGTTTTCAAAAATGTTTCCGTGAGATATGTACCAAACTGTATAAATAAAAGAGAAAACAATAAAAATCAAACAGATACAGTCAAAAAGTTTTTTGTTTTTCATAATACCACCGAAAATATTATACAATACAGTATTAATCGTATCAGATAAAAAGAAAAGAGTCCGAACGCAAACTGCGTCCAGACTCAATCTGGTGCCGGTGGCGGGGGTCGAACCCGCACGCCCTTGCGGGCAACGGATTTTGAGTCCGTCTCGTCTGCCAATTCCAACACACCGGCGTTGGTATAGATTATACAACAGAGTCTTTTATATGTCAATTAAAACTTGAAAAAATTTTTAAATTTGGTATAATTTTATTAAATAATTACTATATTTTTGTTAGTATTATAAATTTATTATGTTTTTGTGGTGCTTATGGAAAATATTTTTGACTATGCGGAAAAGTATTGCAATATTGATTTTGATGAGTTTTCATATAATAAATTAGACGCATTGATTTTTTCCCAACTTGCATATATTGAATATGAAAAAATTTTTGATTTTAATTTACCTTTAAAATTGATAGATATTTGGAGAATTATAACAGAAACATTCAGTGAAGAAGAACTTTTGCAATTTTCTTTAATAATGCAAAAAGCCATATTGCTGTTGTGTATCATTTCAAACGGAAAAAGGTACAGAAACATTGTCGCAAAAGATTATAGAAATGAAGTTTTTGATGCAGAAGAAAAACAATTTTCTGCAATTACACTTGAATTGCAAAACGGAGAAAATGTCATTGCTTTTCGAGGCACTGACGAAACGCTTTCAGGGCTTAAAGAGTCAGCGGCACTTTCCTTTACTTTCCCTATATATTCTCAAATACAGGCTATTAAATACTTAAATGAACACTTTATTTCCGATAGCAAATACTACCATTTAACAGGACACTCAAAAGGAGGAAATCTTTCGGTTTATTCTGCGGTTGAATGCGATAATTCTTTAAAAGACAGAATAATTGATATATTTAATTTTGACGGTCCGGGTTTCAGCAGTGAATATGTTAAATCAAAACCATACGACTTAATAAATGAAAAAATAACAACAATTATTCCGGAAGGCTCTATTATCGGAAGAATTTTTAACCATGATGAAAAAATTTTGGTTGTTGAAAGCGAAGAACACGGCATCAGTCAGCACCACATATATAATTGGCATATAAATGACAATGATTTTGAGTACAGCACTGAAGCAAACTATTCAAGCATATTGTTTGAAAAAACAATTAACGATGTTCTTGAAAACGCAGAAAAAGAAAAGATTGAAAGCGTTTTTGAAACTCTGTTTGAAATTTTGGATGCAACAGAAGCAAAAACCATAAATGAAATAAAAGAATTAAAACCTGAAAAATTATTTGAAGTGTTGAAAGTTTTAGATAATAAAGACGCAGAAAATCAAAAATATGTTATAGAAATCTTAACATTGATGGTAAAGTTCGGCATAATAAACATTATGCCTGAAATAAAATACGACTTCAGTGAATTTTTAGATTATATTAAATCAGGTAAAAAAATCAGTAATCAAAAAATTCAGGAAAATCTAAAATTGACAAATCCGAAAAATATTGATAAAAATATTGTCAAACTGTCTTGACATTTGATTTAAAATACTTTATTATATCAATGTTATGTGCCGATGTGGCGGAATAGGCAGACGCAAGGGACTTAAAATCCCTCGATAGCAATATCGTACCGGTTCAAGTCCGGTCATCGGCACCATTTTTAGCTCGAGTTGAATATACTCGAGCTATTTTTGAAAAACCTTAAAAACGGCGTGGTTAAGCCAAATTTTGAACTTTGATGTACTTTCAAATATCTTTCAAGGATATTCAATTTACACCAAATTTACACCAAAATACACCAAAATTACACCAAAAATAAAATAATATAACAAACTATTTACTTGTTAAGAATATATAAACCACTATAAGAAAAACGGTATATGCTTCCGTTTTTTATAGTGGTTTATTTTTTATATATCATTTTATTAAAATTCTTTTTCCTCGTATTTCATTAAGCCAATTTTCAAATCTTCTTGTTCAATTTTTTAATACTGTTTTATATAATCAACATCTTGAATCTGAATTTTATATCGAAACAAAATACATTAACAACGTCAAATTATCCTGGTATGAAGAATATAGTCTCATCATTAGTAAACACATTAACTGCTGAAGCAATTATTGTATTCAAAAAATAAACATGATTTTACTTAAAAATTAAATCAGTTATTACTTAATTTGTATGCTTGTTATTAATTGTAAAATATGCTATTATAAATTTATAAAATATTTATAATATATTTATTTTTTATTCAAAATTAGATATATTATTTGCAAATCTGTCCTGGGATTATCATTATCGTTTATTAAAAATGGACTTTATCTATTTTTTTATATCTGAAAATAAAAAAAGGATGCGAAAAATATACTAAAATAATTCAAGTTTTTGAGTTTAATATAACATTACTACTCATTTCAACTTATAAATAATATCATATTGTGTCCATCTGCCGACAAAATAGAAAAAAGTTGTAAAAACACATAAAAATAATTTTAGGAGAAAAGTAATAAAGAATATGTTAAATAAGTTTATATCTATACTTCTTGCTGTAGTAATGATTTTCCAAGTTGCTCCGCTTTCTGTGTTTGCGGCAGAACAAAATAATAAAACAATCGGAGATACACAGTCAAATGTGTCTTTGAAACAATCGTTGGCAGAAATTATAGAAGAAACAAAAACAGTAATTCCTGAGGATTAAAAAAAAGAACTCAGTAAAAATTGTTCATATAGGAATTTACCTAAAAAATATAAAAATGAATTAAGTGATTTTTTAAATGTTTCTTCTAAAAACTTGGGCAAACTTTCAAATCAAATAAGCAATTCAAATGATATAGCCGCTGTTGTTTTAAATTCGCTTGACACTGGAATATCTATAGATACTTTATTAGAAATTTCTAAAAATTATAGTGTCGATGAGTGTTTAAATTTAGAAAGAAAATTTAAATATTTATCAGATAATATTATAAGCAAACAATATATAGATAATTTTGCAAAACTAGTTGTTAGTGACAATAATACCAAACTTGATGATTTATATGGTGCTGTTATATTATCAAATATAACGGGTAAAGATTATTCTTGGTCATATGAGAAGGCAGATTATCAATATTCTAACAAAGGTGTTACTGACTATAAACTATATATAAAAAACAGTGAAACAAAAGATTTTAAATCCGTAATTCATGAAACATACGAATATAACAATTTAAAGCAACTTTCACAATTAACTCATTCCGATATAACTTCTCCTGACGAAGTTTTGACTTCAACATATTCCTACGGAATAGCAGGAGAATTGTTAAATAAAAAAGTAACAGGGACTTCAATAGAACAAAATGTTACATATAAATACAATAAGGCAGGACAAAATACAGAGATATTAAATATCGGAAAATTGGCTTCAGGTGTTGTTGCAGATTATCCCGATGAAACTACGTTTTCAGAGAAATATGCTTATGATTTAGGAGGAAATTTAACTGAAAAAATCAGCAACAACAAAACTGTCAAAAATTCAAGTGTTTTAAATCAAAAACAAAGTCAAACGAGTTATACATACGATTCACTTAATCGGCTGACAAAAGAACAAATAACAGAAACCGAAAATAATGAAAAAACAAACAGTTGGCAAGATACATATACATTTGATGAAAACGATAATCAACTGTCAAAAGTACATGAAAACGGTAAAGGAACAACTGTTACTGCATACAAATATGATTCTGCAAATAAATTAGTTTCAGAACAAAGCGACGATTATAGATATTTGTATGATTATGATACAAACGGAAATCTTGTTTCAAAGCTTTCTGTTAACTCTAAAGGTGAT
This sequence comes from uncultured Eubacteriales bacterium, assembly GCA_900540085.1. Classification (GTDB taxonomy): domain Bacteria; phylum Bacillota; class Clostridia; order Oscillospirales; family Acutalibacteraceae; genus Scybalenecus. The sequence goes on along the minus strand of UQEU01000006.1, from coordinate 53,053 downwards.
TCTCAAGAGTTAGAAAAATATACCTATGATTCATTTAACAGATTATCGTCCGTTAAAAAAGGTAATCAAACTTTTGACTATCTTTATGACGGAAATTGAAAAAGAATTCAAAAAATTTCTGCTGTTTCTCAATTGCAAGAGTTTTGGTATAATGATAAAATAGTTTTTGAAGGTTTGTCAAAAATCAATGAGAGTGAACAAAATCAATCATATTATTCATATACTTTTGACAATGATTTACTCGCAGTATCAGACAATAAAAGTTCAACAAATCTTGCGGTTGTAAACTCACATGGAGATACTGTAGATTTACTTTCTGCGGAAACACCGTACTTTACAGAATACAAGTATGATGCATTCGGAAATCAGGTTTCAAATTATCTTCTGGCAGTTAACAATCCGTATCAATATAACGGAAAATATTTTGACTTTGAAACAGGTTTCTATTATCTAAACGCCCGTTACTATAATACGGAAGTAGGCCGTTTTATGCAGGAAGACACATATCACGGTCAAATAAAGAACGCTTCCACGCTGAACTTGTACAATTATTGCGGAAGCAATCCGATAGCGTATGAAGACGGAACGGGTCATTTTTGGGAAACGGCATTCGACATAGCAGGACTTGCGTGGAGCGTTTACGATTTTGCAAAGAAACCTAATTTGTGGAACGGTCTTTGTGTTGCGTGGGATGTTGTCGCTTTGGTTGCACCGTGTATTCCCGGCTCGTATGTTGCAAAAGGTGCAAAACTTTTATACAAAGGTGCAAAATATGTTGTAAAAACATCTAAGTCTTCAAAAAGGGCAAATAAATTAATAAAGACCTTAGACAAAGCACACGATATATACAAGGCTTATAAAAAATCAAAGAATTCATACAAATGTTATGAAACATCTGCTGAATTCTACAGAAAAAAGAAACAAATAGCAAAAGCTAATACAGAAAAAAATGTAAAGAGTCTTGTAAACAGTACAAAACATATAGCTGCCTCTAAGGGAAGAAAATTCACTCAAGAGGCTGCTGAGCAGGTAAGTAAAAAAACGACTTCTGTACTTTCTCAAGGACCGAGAACAACACATGTTTATTTTGGTATAAATAATAATAAGGAAACTTATGTTGGAATTTCAACAAATGTTGCCAGAAGACAAATGCAACACGGGAATAGATTTGATAGGTTGGAACCTATTACAAAAACCCCCCTCACTCGAAAGGAAGCTCGTTCTATTGAACAAGTACTGATTGAGCGAAATAAACATTTTACCAACAAAATTAATAATATCAGTAAAAATAGAGAATGGTACGAAGAAGCGATTGAGTGGGGTACTGAATGGATAGAAAATAATTTAAATTAGGGAGTAGTAAAATGGATTTTCATTTAATTCCAATGAAAAAAACAAGAAAAAAACCAAAAACGGGTGATGTTTTTGTTGTTCAACCAATTGAAGGAGTATATTATTATGGGAAAGTGATTGAAGAATCTCATGATTGTTCTTTTCAAATTGGTTCTGGATGGCCGTTGATATATTTATATGAAGAACACTCTAATGAATTAATAATGCCAGAAACTTTATCAAATTTTTTAGTTGCACCGTTAATTACAAATTATAGACCGTGGTCGATGGGCTATTTATACACAATAGGTAATATTCCTGTCACAAAGGAGGAAATGGAATTGGATTGCGGTTTTAAAGATTGTCTTTTTACAGATTTTAATTATAGTAATTGTTTTTATAGAAATGTGAAAGGAGAAAAAATAAATTATAAACCTAAGTATACAACAGTTTTTGGATTATCAAGTTTTAGTGGAATAAATTATGAACTATGTAAAGCGTTAGGTATTGAATAATAAAACATAAAACGAAGTGAAATATAATTTTATTTATATTTCACTTCGTGTATTTGTCATTCTAAAGTTAACTAAAAAATATTTATCCTAATAAAGATTGGCATACACAATTAGATGTCTATTAAGGAGAAAATATGCAAAGTAATAAGTTTAAAATTATTGTAAAAGATTTTTTTATAAATAAGGGATTTAAATATATTTATAAAAAAAGAAGATTTATAAAAGAATTTGAAGATTTATTTATAAAAATAGAATTACAAAAATCACTGTATAGTAATGCTTATTATATAAATTACTATATTTATTGTAAAGAACTACATACATATAATGAGGTTGTTGAATTAAGTTTTGGCGATTTATTTGGGCGTTTTTGTCCAATTGTAAATGACAAAAAAGTATCTATTTTTGATTTAGATATATTAGATGATAATACTTTGATAGATGCTTTATATGAGAGTACAAAAGAAATTTTAAATGTTTTGGAAAACGATGGTATAAAAGGATATTTAAAATTTTTGCCACAATCAATTCATACCGCAACAAGATATTCTAGTGAATATCTAAATGATTTGATTTCAAAAATATAGTAATATCATATCATTTTGTTATTGTTTTCAATATGTATTTTTTAACAATATTCAGAAAATAAATTTTAATCAGTATAAAAATCGCTTTTTTTGTTTAATACACTGTAGATTTGCTTTCTGCGGAAACGCCGTACTTTACAGAATATAAGTATGACTCGTTCGGAAATCAGGTTTCAAATTACCTGCCGGCAGTTAACAATCCGTATCAATATAACGGAAAGTATTTTGACTTTGAAACAGGTTTCTATTATCTAAACGCCCGTTACTATAATCCTGCGGTAGGTCGTTTTATGCAGGAAGACACATATCACGGTCAAATAAAGAACGCTTCCACGCTGAACTTGTACAATTATTGCGGAAGCAATCCGATAGCGTATGAAGACGGAACGGGTCATTTTTGGGAAACGGCATTCGACATAGCAGGACTTGCGTGGAGCGTTTACGATTTTGCAAAGAAACCTAATTTGTGGAACGGTCTTTGTGTTGCGTGGGATGTTGTCGCTTTGGTTGCACCGTGTATTCCCAGCTCGTATGTTGCAAAAGGTGCAAAACTTTTATACAAAGGTGCAAAATATGTTGCAAAAACATCTAAGTCGTCAAAAAGAGCAAATAAATTAATAAAGACCTTAGACAAAGCACACGATACATACAAGGCTTATAAAAAATCAAAGAATTCATATAAAATATATGAATCAGCTGCTGAATCTTACAAAAGAAAAAAACAAATAGCAAAAGCTAATACAGAAAAAAATAATTCAAGTCTGGTTTCGGCACCACTTTCAGCTCGAGTTTTGCTCGGGCTGATTTTGTTTTTAGGAATAAATATATTGTGCTTATAACTTTATTAACATATTTTAGATATTAGTTTACAAAAATATTACAAGATAATACAAAAAATTGCAAAAATACTCAAAAAAATGTATTATACCCTTGTAAAATAGATTAGAGGGTTTTATATGGATTTATTAAAAAACAAAATCATTTCCGAAGGCGAAGTATATGAAGGAAACATTTTAAAAGTTGACTCATTCTTAAATCATCAAATAGATGTTCCTTTTATGGCGGAAGTCGGAAAGGAATTCTATCGTCTATACAAAGACAGCGGTGTAAATAAAATTTTAACGATTGAAGCATCCGGTATCGGCGTAGGATGTATGGCAGCACAATTTTTCAACTGTCCTCTTGTTTTTGCTAAAAAGACAAAATCAAAAAACATAGCTGGAGAAGTTTATACTTCAAAAGTTGCTTCATTTACACATGGTACTACATACGACATTATCGTATCTAAAAAATTTTTAAATAAAGGCGATAAAGTTCTTATTGTTGATGATTTCCTTGCACTTGGAAACGCACTCAATGGTTTGATTGAACTTGTAAATAACAGCGGTGCAACACTGGTTGGATGCGGAATAGTTATTGAAAAAGGGTATCAGCACGGGGGAGATAACTTGCGTGAACAAGGTGTTCGTGTAGAATCGCTTGCTATTGTTGAAGATATGAATTACGAAACAGGGGAAATAACTTTCAGAGAATAACTTTGTAATTAGAGGCTGTTGCCTTTTAATAATTATTATTTAAGGAGGAATAGTTAAATGAAACTTTCCAAAAAACTCATTGCCATTTTAATGGCGGTTATTCTTGCAGTTGTATGTGTTGCTTGTTCTTCAGGCACAAAAGACAATGAAGACAAAAAAGGTGAACTGACTGCCGACACAATCAAAATCGGCGTTCTTCACATTACAAGTAAGGATGACACTTCAGGCTACACAGCTGCTCATCAGGCAGGTATTGTAGGTATGATGAAAGAACTCAGCATCCCTGAAGAAAATGTAGTCATTAAAGACAATGTTCCCGACACAGACACAACACTTACAAAACAATCTCTTCAAGAACTTGTTGAAGCAGGTTGTAACATCATCTTTGCTACAAGCTACAACTATATGACAACAGTTGATGAGTTTGCTAAACAATATCCTGATATCATCTTCTCTCACTGTTCAGGTTCACTCAGCAACGACTCAAACTTCAACAACTATTTCGGAAGAATTAACGAAGCTCGTTATCTTTCAGGCGTAGTTGCAGGTCTTAAAGCAAAAGAATTGAACAACCCTGTACTTGGATATGTTGCTGCTATGGATGATACAAACGCAGAAGTTACAGGCGGTATTAACGCTTTCCTTCTCGGTGCTCAATCAGTATATCCGGAATGCACACTTAAAGTATCTGTAACAGGCGAATGGTTCAATCCTGAAAAAGAAGGTAAGTCTGCACAAGCTCTCATTGATGCAGGTTGTTCTGTAATTTCTCAACACTGCGACTCTGACACAACTCAAACAACTATTGCTAAAGCAAACCAAAACGGCAAACAAGTATTCGGTATAGGTTATAACTCAGATATGGTACCGGCAGCTCCTACTACTTGCCTTACATCTCCTATTTGGAATTGGAATGTTTACTACACAGCAGCAGTTCAATGGGTACTTGACGGAAAAGCATGGAATGAATTTGGCAACTACTATGAAGGTATGAACAAAGGACTTATTGACATTTCTCCTCTTAATGAAAAAGCAGTAACTGAAGGAACTGCAGAAGCTGTTGAAGAAGCTAAAAAAGGTATTGTTGACGGAACAACAGTAATCTTTAATAAAGATGTTGAAAAAGCAGACGGCACAAAATTAGGTCACGATTTGACAGATAAAGAAATCGCTCAAGAAATGACTTACTATGTAAAAGGCGTTTCAACATTATAATTTTATTTAATAAGTGGGACACAAATTGTGTCCCACTGTTTCTGCGTAATGTTCAGCAGAAAACACAGCAATTTTTTCTTTGTTTTGTGCTGAACATTAAACGGTAATATATATTAGGAAGTGTATTTATGACAAATAATATAGCCATTGAACTTCAAGGTATTAAAAAAAGTTTTGGTACAATTAAAGCAAACGACGGCGTTGATTTAACTGTAAGAAAAGGTGAAATCCTTGCACTTTTAGGTGAAAACGGTTCGGGTAAAACAACGCTTATGAATATGATTTCGGGAATATATCATCCCGACAGCGGTACAATCAAAGTAAACGGTAAAGAAGTAGCCATAAATTCTCCTAAAGACAGTTTTGATTTGGGAATAGGTATGGTACATCAGCATTTTAAACTTGTAGATGTATTTACTGCCAAAGAAAATATCGAAATGGGTTATTCAGGAAAAAAGAATTTTAAAAAGGAACTCCAAAGAATTTCTTCTCTTTACGGTTTAACAACTGATGCTGACAAAATCGTAAGTGAAATGTCAGTAAGTGAAAAACAAACTGTTGAAATTTTAAAAGTAATTTACAGAGGTGCCGAAATTCTTATTTTAGACGAGCCGACAGCCGTATTGACTCCTCAAGAAACTAAACGACTTTTCAAAATTTTAAGAAATATGAAAGATAACGGTTGTGCTATAATAATCATAACGCACAAACTGAATGAAGTTCTTGAAATCAGCGACAGAGTAACTATTTTGCGAAAAGGCAAAACAGTAGGTTCGGTTATAACATCTGAAACAAATTCAAGTGAGTTAACAAACTTGATGGTAGGAAGAAAAGTAGAACTTTTAATTGAAAGACCCGAAACAAAGAAAATAGATAATTTTTTTGAAGTACATCATTTAACAGTAAAAAACGGCGATACTTTAGCACTCAAAGATGTTAACTTTGACATTAAAGGCGGAGAGATACTTGGCGTTGCAGGTGTTGCAGGCAGCGGTCAAAAAGAACTTTGCGAAACAATTGCAGGTCTTCAAAAAGCTGAAGAAGGGGCAATTCTTTTCAACAAAAAGAACATTATCGGAAACACGCCTTCTCAAATCATTAAACAGGGAATAAGTATGAGTTTCATTCCGGAGGACAGACTCGGTATGGGACTTGTTGCGACAATGGGTATCGTTGACAACTTACTTTTGAAATCTTATAACGCAAATAAGGGTATATTTGTTGATAAAAAACCTGCAAAAGAACTTGCAGATAAACTTGTTGAAGAACTTGAAATCTCAACGCCTTCAGTAAACACACCCGTAAAAAATCTTTCAGGCGGAAATGTTCAAAAGGTACTTTTGGGAAGAGAAATTAAAGCAAGTCCGCAAGTTATCGTAACAGCATATCCTGTAAGAGGTCTTGATGTTAATTCGTCATACATTGTTTATGATTTATTAAATGAAGAAAAGAAACGCGACGTAGCGGTTTTGTTTATAGGCGAAGATTTGGATGTACTGCTCAGTCTCTGCGACAGAATAATGGTACTTTGTCACGGCGAAGTAACCGGTATTGTTGATGCTAAGAGTGTTACAAAAGAACAAATCGGATTGCTTATGACAGGACAAAAACAAGAGGAGGTGTTTACAGATGCATAAAAAATTAAACAATATGCCTATTCATTTGACTAAACAAGTCAATATGTCAAACAGTTCAAAAATACTTTTAAGAATTGCATCTGTTTTGCTTGCACTTGTTGTCGGTGGTATATTTATAGCAATTTTAGGCTTTAACCCATTTGAAGCATACAAAGCAATAATCGACGGCTGTTTCAGGTCGAAAATTTCTTTTCAATCAACGGTTTCTCTGTGGATACCTTTGGTAATAACTTCTTTAGGTCTTTCTTTTGCATTTAAAATGAAGTTTTGGAATATAGGTGCAGAAGGTCAAATAATGATGGGCGGTATTTTTTCCTGCTTTTTCGCATTAAACTGTTCTGATTGGCCTAAAATTATTCTTATACCTGTAATGTTTATAGCAGGTGCAATAGGCGGCGGTATTTTTGCCTTAATTCCTGCTTTATTTAAAGTAAAATTCGGAACAAACGAAACACTTTTCACACTCATGCTCAACTATGTCGCTCAATACTTGATAGCGTTTTTAATTTCAGGTCCGTGGAAAAGGACACAAGGTTTTGCAAGTATCGGCTCATTTGATGAAAATGTATTTTTACCTAAAGTTTTCGGCATTCACATCGGTTGGATAATAGCAGTTTTGTTAATTGTATTTGTTTATGTTTATTTGACATACACAAAAAGAGGATATGAGATTTCTGTTGTCGGCGGAAGTCAGGAAACTGCAAGATATTCAGGAATGAATGTTAAAAAAATCATCATAAGAACAATGTTTATCAGCGGTGCAATTTGTGGTATTGTAGGTATGGTTCAGTCAACAGGTTATGACCACACTCTTACAACAGGTGTCACAGGCGGAGTAGGTTGGACAGGTATCATCATTGCTTGGTTGTCACAGCTTAATCCTATTATAATTTCCATTGTTTCTGCTTTCTTTGCAATACTTGAAAAGGGAAGCAGCAATATGCAAACTGCTATTGGCATATCGGCTTATGCTGCCGATGTCCTTCAAGGCATTATTCTGTTCTTTGTTCTCGGAAGTGAATTCTTTATTAACTACAAAATCACATTCGGTTCATCAAAAAGCAAGAAAGGAGCAAAATGATTATGGAAACTTTTGTAAACTTTTTATGTGCATCTATAATTTCAGCTGCTCCGCTTTTGTTTGCTACCGTCGGAGAAATTTTAACTGAAAAAACAGGAAGTTTAAATCTCGGTGTTGAAGGTTTAATGTGGATGGGTTCGTTTATAGGATTTTTCACAGCACTTCATACTGACAGTCTTTTCATAGCTTTGATTGCCGCATTTATAGGTTGTATGATTATTGACCTTATTTATGCTTTTCTTACCGTTACACTCAGAGCAAACCAAAATGTAACAGGTCTTACACTTACCATCTTCGGTATAGGTCTTGCAAAAGTTCTTGGTACAATAATGACAACAGCTGAAGGCGGTGCTCCTAAACTTTCTGAAAAATTTGTTGCTAAAACAGGAAGTCTCTCAATCCCTGCTTTTAAAGACATACCGCTTCTCAATGAAATTTTCAGTAAAATGAATATTCTTATTTTTCTTGCCATTGCAATAGCAATCATTTGTTATGTATTTTTAAAGAAAACAAAATACGGCTTAAATTTAAGAGCTGTCGGAGAAAATCCGGGTGCCGCAGATGCAGCGGGTATAAATGTAACGCTTTACAAATATATTAATATCATCGTAGGCGGCGGTATCTGCGGTCTCGGTGGCGCATATATGGCTTTTATCTCTGCAAACGGCAGTTGGCAGGAAGGTGGTATCGTTAACGGTACGGGATGGATAGCAGTTGCCCTTGTAATTTTTGCAAGTTGGTCACCACTCGTAGCAATTCTCGGCTCATTTGTTTTCGGTGCTTTCCAAACATTGCAATACTATGTACCATCGGATGTTATTAAAATTCCGATTGACATATACTCTATGTTGCCATTTTTGCTTACCGCAATAGTTCTCGTATTTTCATCTATGAGAAAAAAGAAAAATTCAAATCAACCAAAGCATCTTGGTCTTAATTATTACAGAGAAGAAAGATAATTTTCGGAGGATTTTATAATGAATAATAATTACGATGTAATAATAATCGGCGCAGGCCCTTCGGGTATCTTTTGTGCTTATGAGTTAAAAAGACAACAACCCGAAATTAAAGTTTTAATGATAGAAAAGGGACGCTCTATCGAAAAAAGACAGTGTCCGAAAAGAGTTACTCAAAAGTGCGTAGGATGCAAACCTTGTTCAATTACAACAGGCTTTGCAGGTGCAGGTGCATTTTCAGACGGTAAACTTTCTTTATCACCGGATGTAGGCGGAAATTTACCGGAAATTCTCGGTTATGAAAATACACAAAAACTTCTTAAAGAAGCAGACGATGTGTATCTTAAATTCGGTGCTGATAAAAATGTTTACGGCGTTGATAAATTCAGAGAAATTGAAGAAATAAGAAGAAAAGCTATTAATGCAAACCTTAAACTCATTGAATGCCCGATAAGACACTTGGGTACTGAAGAAGGATATAAAATTTACGCTAAACTCCAGCACTATCTTGAAGATGAAGGCGTTGATATGATTTTTAACACAATGGTTGAAGATATAATCATTGAAGACGGTTGTGTTAAAGGTGTAAAAACTGCAACTGAAACATATATGTGTTCGGAAATTGTCACTGCTGTCGGAAGAGAAGGCGCTGAATGGCTTTCAAATTTGTGTTCACAACACAATATTGAAACTGAAGTCGGAACTGTTGATGTAGGCGTCAGAGTAGAGGTAAGAGACGAAGTAATGAAGTTTTTAAACGAAAATCTCTACGAAGCAAAACTTGTTTATCATACACCTACATTTGATGATAAAGTCAGAACATTTTGCACCAATCCGTCAGGCGAAGTTGCAACAGAATATTATGACAACGGTTTGGCAGTTGTAAACGGTCATGCTTATAAGTCAAAAGAATTTAAGACAACCAATACAAACTTTGCACTCCTTGTTTCTAAAAAATTCACAAAACCGTTTAAATCTCCTATTGAGTACGGTAAACATATAGCACAATTAAGCAATATGCTTTGTGACGGAAAAATTCTTGTTCAAACATACGGCGATTTTAAACGAGGCAGAAGAACAACTGAAGACAGACTTTACAGAAACAATATCATTCCAACTTTAAAAGACGCTGTTCCCGGCGACCTTTCACTTGTATTTCCACACAGAATTATGGTTGATATTGCCGAAATGCTTGAAGCTCTTGACAAAGTTACTCCCGGTATCGCAAGCGATGAAACATTGCTTTATGGTGTAGAAGTTAAGTTCTATTCAAATAAAGTTGTTGTTGATAAAGATTTTGAAACAAGCGTTAAAGGCTTGCGTGCTGTCGGCGACGGTGCTTCTGTTACAAGAGGACTTATGCAAGCTTCTGCAAACGGTATAAGCGTTGCAAGAAGTATTTTGGAAGGCATTGAAAGATAAATTAATTTTCTGTTAATATTGTAAACATTTTATTAATAAGCTCTTGATATCTAAAATAATAATAATTATAATTAAGACTTGAAAAAACCGAAATTAAAAAAGTTTTTTCAAGTCTTTTATTATGAGGTAAAAAATATGATTAAGTCTATGACAGGATTCGGCAGAAGTTACGGCGAAGAAAACGGCTATAATATCTCTGTTGAACTTAAATCTGTAAATCACAGATTTTTTGAATTTTATTCAAGAGTCCCAAGACAATATGCTTTTTTAGAAGAAAAACTTAAATCTTTTGTTAATTCAAAAGTAGCAAGAGGAAAAATTGAGTGTACTTTGACTATCGAAAATTTATCTGACAATTCAGTTGAAGTACAGATAAACAAGCCGCTTGCAAAAGCCTATGCAAACTCTTTAAAAGAACTTTCCGCAGAATTGGGATTAAAAGAAGATTTCGGCTCATCTTTAATTTCTCGTTTTCCTGAAGTTTTAAATGTAACCAAACAGGAAATTGATGAAGATTTAGTATGGCAAAGCGTAAAGACAATTGCAGAAAATGCCATAGATAAATTTATATTAATGAGAGAAACCGAAGGCGAAAAGTTAAAAACTGACTTACTTTTGAAATGTGATCATATATTAGAATGTGTTTCTTTTGTCGAAAATCGTTCACCTCAAACCGTAAGTGAATATCAAGAAAGACTTTATCAAAAAATGAAAGAAGTTCTTGAAACAACTTCAATTGATGAACAACGAATTTTGATGGAAGCTGCAATTTATTCGGATAAAGTTGCTGTTGATGAAGAAACAGTGCGTCTTCGCAGTCATATTGACCAGTTTAAAACATTTTTAAACAGTGAAGAGGCAATCGGAAGAAAAATGGATTTTCTTGTACAGGAAATGAACAGGGAAACAAATACAATCGGTTCAAAATGCAGCGATGTTGAAATATCAAGAAAAGTTGTTGATATTAAAGCCGATATTGAAAAAATAAGAGAACAAATCCAAAACATTGAATAAAAGGGCAAAAATATGAAATTAGTTAATATTGGATTCGGCAATTTAGTCAATGCTGAAAGAGTGGTATCTGTATTAAGTCCTGAATCTGCCCCTGTAAAAAGGATAGTTCAGGAAAGTAAAGCACACTGTAAACTTATTGATGCCACTCACGGCAGAAAAACTATGAGTGTTATTGTTACAGATTCAGATAATATTATTTTAAGTTATCTTGACCTAAAACAAATAGCTGCAAAATTCGGTATGGAGGACAGTGATGAATAAAGGAATGGTTGTTGTCATATCTGCCCCGAGCGGATGTGGAAAAGACACAGTAGTAAAAGCACTGTGTAAAGTGAGAAACGATTGTCATATTTCAGTTTCCGCAACTACGAGAAACAGACGCTCTGCAGAAATTGACGGAAAAGATTATTTTTTCAAAACAATAGATGAATTTGAAGAAATGATTAGACAAAACGATTTTCTTGAATTTGCAAACTATAACGGCAATTATTACGGAACGCCGAAAAGTGAAGTTTTAAAATCAGTTGAAAACGGCAAAATATGCATACTTGTCATTGAAACTATCGGTGCCGCAAAAATTATGAAAATGCTGCCCGACTGCCTTTCAATCTTTTTAATGCCACCGAGTCTTGAAGTCCTTGAAAAACGACTTGTTGACAGAGGAACAGACAGTGAAGACTGCATTAAATCAAGGATGCTGATTGCAAACGATGAATTGAAAAAAGCAAACGATTATGACTATTGCGTCGTAAACGATATTCTTTCCGTTTGCGTAAATGAAATAGATAAAATCATTACAAATGAATTAAATAAAAGAAATTAAGAGGTAATTATTATGTTCAATCCCGATTTAAAAGAATTATTAAAAAACACAAACAGCAGATATTCTCTTGTTGTTGCAACCGCAAAAAGAGCAAGACAAATACAAGACGAATACATTGAAAAAGAAGAAACTCTTGATGAAAAGGTTGTTTCTTTGGCTATTGATGAATTACACGACGGAAAATATATAGTTGAAGAACCGGAAGAAATAAAAGCTAAAAACAATGACTGATAAAATTGCCGAAGTAGCGGTCGAAAACACTTTTTTCAGTTTTGGAGAAAATTTCAGTTACAAAATACCGCAAAACTTATCAGATGAGATATTTTGTGGCTGTGCCGTTGAAATTCCTTTTGGAAAAAACAATCAAAAAAGATACGGAATTGTATTAAGTATTTTCGACGGCGACACATCAAAACTAAAGGAAATTTCAAGAAAAGTTCCAAACAGTGTTACTTTGTCAGATGAATTTTTAAAACTCTCAAAATGGATGAAAGAAAGATACTTCGCCAGCGAATATGAGTGTTTAAAACTGATGCTTCCTAAAGGTTTTGGTAAAATAAACGACAGAAATGAAAGAATGGTCAGATTGAAACCCGACTTTCATTGCGAAAAAATTACCGTTAAACAAAAGTCTGTTATCAATTTGCTTAATGATGTTGAAAGCGCCTCATTTTCTGAAGTAAAACAGTTTTGTTCGGTAGGCGACAGTGTTCTGAAAACACTCCACAAAAACGGTGTTATAGAGTTTTTTGAACAAGAAGTTTACCGTCAGCCGTATGTAACGGATAAAAAAAATGAAAAAAATGAAATTGTACTTTCAAACAAACAACAAACGGCTTATGAAAAACTTTTAAAATTGTCAAACAGCAACAATTTTAAAACTGCATTGCTTTTCGGAATAACAGGAAGCGGTAAAACACAGGTTTACCTTAAACTTATTGATGATGTCGTAAAAAAAGGCAAAGATGTTATCGTTATGGTACCCGAAATTGCCCTTACCGTTCAAACTATTTCAATCTTCATTAAAAGATACTCAAATCAAGTCGCAGTATTTCACAGCGGTCTTTCACTCGGTGAAAGATTTGATGAATATAAAAGAGTTGACAGGGGAGAAGCGAAAATAGTAATCGGAACAAGAAGTGCTGTTTTTGCTCCCGTACACAATCTCGGCTTAATTGTAATTGATGAAGAACAGGAATCAAGTTATAAGTCTGAAATGTCGCCGAAATATAATGCAAAAGATGTTTCAAAATTCAGATGTGCATATAACAAATGTCTGTTGGTTTTGGCTTCAGCAACGCCAAGTGTTGAGTCATATTCGCTTGCAGAACACGGAAAATATGAATTGTGCGAAATAGATGAGCGATATGGTAATTCAAAATTGCCCGAAGTAATAACTGTTGATATGAAAAATGAATATAAAAACAAAAATTTTTCTCCAATCAGCAGTAAGTTGGCAGAATTGCTTAAAAGCAACTATGATAACGGATTTCAGTCAATTTTACTTATAAACAGAAGAGGCTATAATACCTTTATTGCATGTCAAGACTGCGGTCATGTTATCACTTGTCCGAATTGCAGTATCTCATTAACATATCACAGCGTATCAAATCGTTTACAGTGTCATTACTGTGGATATACAAAAAAATTAGACAATATTTGCCCCGAATGTAACGGGCATAATGTCAGATATTCAGGTTACGGTACGCAAAGAATTGAAGATGAAATAAAGGCACTGTTGCCTAATGCAAATATTTTGCGTATGGACGCCGACACAACTTCAAAAAAATTCTCACACGAAAAATTGCTAAAAGATTTTGCAGAGAAAAAATACGATGTTATGGTCGGAACTCAAATGGTAGCAAAAGGGCTTGACTTTCCGGATGTAAAATTGGTCGGCATAGTAAATGCAGACAATTCTCTTTACAGTGAAGAATACAACGCCTCTGAAAAATCTTTTGATTTAATGACTCAAGTTATAGGAAGAAGCGGCAGAAGTGATGAAAACGGTTTGGCAGTAATACAAACTATCAATCCGTACAATCAAATTATAGAATATGCTGCAAAACAAGATTATAAATCATTTTTTGAAACAGAGATAGAATTAAGACAAATGCTTACATATCCGCCATTTTGTGATTTGATTACCATACTTTTTTTAGGAAAAGATGAACTCAATGTTTCTCTTTGTGCAAAATCTTTTTTTGAAAAATTAGTCGAATTAAATACAAATAAATACAGTGACGAGAAAATCATAGTATTAGGTCCGTCACCGTCTAAAATTTCAAAAATTAATAATGAATTTCGATATAATATGATAATTAAATGCAAAAATAATAAAAATATTAGAAAAATGATAACAGAAATTTTAAAATTTTGCAGTAAAATAAAAGAATACAAAGATATTTCAATATCAGCAGATTTAAATCCAATCGGTATAAATTAGGAGAAAAAAATGGCATTAAGAAAAATAATTGAATTCGGAGATGCAACTTTGACAAAAAAAAGCAGAGTTGCAGAAAAATTTGATGAAAGACTGGCACAACTTATTGATGATATGACTGAAACAATGTATCATTACGACGGTTGCGGTCTTGCAGCAGTTCAAGTTGGCATTTTAAAAAGAGTGGTAGTTATAGATGTCGGCGACGGACTTGTTGAACTTGTAAACCCGGAAATAGTAAAAAAAGAGGGTACACAACATGAAAAAGAAGGATGTCTTTCACTTCCCGGAAGATTTGCTGTAACAGAACGACCTATGAAAGTTCAGGTTAAGGCACAGGACAGAAACGGTGTATGGCACATCTATACAGGAGAAGGACTCAAAGCAAGAGCATTTTGCCATGAAATCGACCATTTGGACGGTATTTTATTTACTTCACATATTATACCTGGCGAGAAGGTGAATTTTTGAATTGTATTTTTATGGGAACTCCCGATTTTTCAGTTGGTTGTCTTGAAAAATTAATTAATTCGAAACACAATGTTTCAGCAGTTTTTTCTCAACCCGATAAACCGGTAGGAAGAAAACAAACAGTTATGCCTACTCCTGTCAAAGAGTGTGCAGTTAAATATAATATACCTGTTTTCCAACCTAAAACCTTGAAAAATGAAGATGTTATAAAACAAATTAAAAATTTTAACGCAGATATAATTATTGTTGTTGCGTACGGAAAAATTTTACCTAAAGAAATTTTAACATCAGCAAAACACGGTTGTATCAATGTTCACGCATCGCTGTTACCTCAATACAGAGGTGCTGCGCCTATTCAATATGCCGTTTTAAACGGAGATAAAGAAACAGGCGTAACTATTATGCAGATGGACGAAGGACTGGATACAGGCGATATGCTTTTAGTCGAAAAAACTGAAATCGGCGAAAATGAAACTTCAGAAGAATTATTTAACAGACTTTCAGTTATAGGTGCAAATACTCTTATAAAATCACTTGATATGATAGAAAATAACAGTATCAATCCTATAAAACAACCATCAGGAAATTATATTTACGCAAAAATGATAAATAAATCCATGTCAGAAATTGACTGGAATAAATCTGCTTTTCAAATTCATAATCAAATTAGAGGCTTGCAAACATGGCCGTGTGCTCAAACAAAGTTCAATTCAAAAACTTTAAAAATACACAAATCTGTTCTTTGTGATGATTTAGGAAATCTTCCGGGAGAAGTAATGTCAAATAAAAAAAGACTTGTTGTTTCTTGCGGCGACGGTAAGTGTATAGAAATACTTGAGTTACAACTTGAAGGCAAAAAGAGAATGACTGCAAAAGATTTTCTTGCCGGAAATAAAATAGAACTCAGTTCAATTATAGGAGGATAATATGGGCTCTTATTGGCTTTACTATATGACAGGTATCATAATGGTTCCTGTATTTATATTTGCTCTTATTTGTCAATTAAATATTAAATCAACTTTCAATAAATATTCTTCAATTCGCAATTCACGAAATATGACAGGTGCTGAAGCAGCACAAAGACTTTTACTTGCTAACGGCATTAAAGATGTCAAAATACAAAGAATAAGCGGGAATTTGACAGACCATTACAATCCGACAACGAAAGTAATCAACCTTTCGGAAAGCGTTTATGACTCTACTTCGATTGCAGCAGTAGGTGTAGCTTGTCATGAAGCAGGTCACGCTTGTCAACATGCACAGGGATATGCTTTTTTAAAACTCAGAAATGCTGTTATCCCTGCAACAAGAATAGGATCAATGCTCGGTATTCCTCTTGCCGTTTTCGGTATGATTATTACAAGCGACACATTGATAACAATAGGTGTTGTTTTGTACGGAATGGTAGCACTTTTCCAACTTATCACACTTCCTGTTGAATTTAACGCAAGTAAGCGTGCTATACAAACAATTGAAGCAAACGGCTATTTAACCAAAGAAGAAAATGTCGGTGCTAAAAAAGTTTTGGGTGCCGCTGCTTTGACTTATGTTGCAGCACTTGCATCAGCACTCGCTACTTTATTCAGATTTTTAATTATTTTAAACAACAGAAGAGATTAAATTTATATGGCTGAAAATTCAAGACAAATTGCTTTTGAAATATTAAACAAAATAGAAACAGACGATTCATTTTCAAATATTATGCTGAACAATTACTTAAAAAAAATTGAAAGTTCAGTTGATAAAGCTTTCATTTCGAGATTGGTTTACGGTGTTGTCGAACGAAAACTGACTCTCGATTACATAATCGGCAAATTTTGCAAGAAATACACTTCTTCAAAAAAAGTTGTAAAAACAGCTTTAAGAATGGGCGTTTATCAAATTTATTTTTTTGACAATATACCCGAAAGAGCGGCAGTTAATGAAACTGTCAATTTACTTAACAACAAAAAGTATTCTTACTATAAAAGTTTTGTAAATGCCGTTTTGAGAAATATATGCCAAAACAAAATAGATATTGATTCTTTACCCGAAGAATACAGATATTCCTGTCCTATTCACTTAATTAATCTTTGGAAAAAGGCTTACGGCGAAGAAAATACGATAAATATACTTGAAGCAATAAATGAAAAAGCACCTATCTATTTAACGCCGAACACTTTGAAAATATCTGCTGAAAAACTTTGCAACCTACTTAACAAAAACGGTAAAATTGCAAAAAAAGTCGGAAATTCCGTTCAAATTCTTTCACAACTTGATATAGCAGAGAGTGAATTATATAAAAAAGGTTTATTTTTTGTTCAAGATATTTCAAGTAAATGTGCCGCAGATTTACTGAATGCAAAAAGCGGAGATACAGTTTTGGATATGTGCTGTTGTCCCGGAGGAAAATCTTTTGAAACAGCATTAAATATGAAAAATGAAGGTCAAATATATGCTTTTGACATTCACGAAAACAAACTTTCTCTCGTAAATGACGGAGCAAAAAGACTCGGAATAAATATCATTAAAACAAAAGTAAACGATGCAAGTGTATTTAATAAAGATATGCCACTTGCTGATAAAATTATATGCGATGTTCCATGCAGCGGTTTTGGAATTATAAGAAGAAAACCTGAAATCAAGTATAAAAATCTTGATGAAATAAAACCGCTTTATGATATTCAATATCAAATTTTGTCAACCTGTTCAAAATATTTAAAAACAGGAGGACAATTGGTTTACTCAACCTGTACTTTAAATAAAAATGAAAACGAGAAAATTGTTTCAAAGTTTTTGAAAGAAAACGAAAATTTTGAATGTATTGAACAATCTACTGTTTTTCCGTCAAAAAACGGCGGAGACGGCTTCTTTATGGCTTTAATTAGGAAAGAATATGATTAAACAAGATATAAAATCACTTGAGTTTTTTGAAGTTGAACTTTTATGCCAAAAAATGAACTTGCCTAAATTCAGAGCAAAGCAAATTTTTGAATGGTTGCATAAATTCGGTGTAGTTTCTTTTTCGGAAATGTCAAATATTTCAAAAGACTTGAGAAACGATTTAGAAGAAAAATATTATATTTCAAGTTGTCAAATAGAAGATAAATATGTATCTCAAATAGACGGAACCGTTAAATATTTATTCAGACTGAATGACTGTGAATATGTTGAGTCAGTAATAATGAAGTATAAATACGGCTATACAATATGCGTTTCATCTCAAGTCGGTTGTAAAATGGGATGTAAATTTTGTGCTTCAACACTTGCAGGTTTCAAAAGAAATTTAACATCAGGAGAAATTGAAAGTCAAATTCATTCGGCTGAAAAAGATTTAAATATAAAAATATCCCATATCGTAATGATGGGTATAGGCGAACCTCTTGACAACTTTGAAAACACAGTTAAGTTTTTGAAAAATGTCAATGATAAAAACGGTTTAAATATCAGCCTGAGAAATGTTACCGTTTCAACTTGCGGTATTGTAGATAAAATATATGAACTTGCAGATTTAGATTTGCAAATCACTCTCACGATTTCACTTCACGCATCAAATGACGAAGTCAGAAGCTCAATAATGCCTATAAACAACCGTTATAACATCTCGCAGTTGATTTCAGCGTGTAAAAAATACTATGACAAGACTTCAAGACGAATTTCTTTTGAATACACTTTAATTAAAGGTGTAAACGATAAAGAAAAACAGGCAAAAGAACTTTCCGACTTGTTAAAAGGTATGAATTGTCATGTAAATTTAATTCCCGTAAACAATGTAGAGGAAAGAGATAATAAAGTTCCTAACGAAGAAAATATTAAGAATTTTCAACTAATGTTGAAAAAAAGAAGCATTAATGCTACAATTAGAAGAACACTCGGGGCTGATATAAACGCATCTTGCGGTCAGCTCAGACGCATAAAAAACCGAGGTGAACAGTTATGAAAATTGTTGCAAAAACAGATAAGGGAATGGTTAGAGATACTAACCAAGACGCATACGCAGTCGGAGAACTTCCCGGAGGAGTTGCTTGGGCAGTTGTTTGTGACGGTATGGGGGGCGCTGCCGGAGGAAATATAGCAAGTGCACTCGCCGTTAAAGTTATTAGTGAAAAAATCAATAATTCATACAATGCACAAATGAAAGATATATCTATTAAAAATATGCTTCATTCTGCACTTGTTGCTGCAAACCTTGAAGTTTTTGATATGAGTTTAGAAAGACCTGAACTAAGGGGAATGGGAACTACGGTAGTATGTGCAATCGTCAAAGAAGGGCAAGCGTATATTATGCATGCCGGAGACAGCCGTGCATATATCGTTTCCGATAACGGACTAAAGCAAATCACTATGGATCACAGTATGGTACAAGACCTTGTAAATAAAGGAAAGATTACCGAAGAAGAAGCCGCAGTCCATCCAAATAAAAACATCATAACAAGAGCGCTCGGCGTAGAAAAAACTATTGAAATTGATTTCAGACAAGTTGATTTAGACAGAGGCAATACACTTATAATATGCACAGACGGTTTGTCAAACTATGTTTCTTCTCAAGAAATTTGCGAAGAAATAAAAGACAGCAAATACTATGCTTTTGCAGACAGACTTGTAAAAAAAGCAAACGCTAACGGCGGCGGCGACAATATAACTGTTGTTGCAATTGCAAACTAATAAAAGTAGGTATAATAAATGGAAAACTATGTTGGAAAAAGACTTGACGGAAGATACGAAGTTCAGGAAATAATCGGAGTAGGCGGTATGGCTGTCGTATATAAAGCATACGACAGTATAGACGACAGAACGGTGTCCATAAAGGTTTTAAAAGACGAATTTCTTGCCAATGAGGAATTTAAACGCAGATTTAAAAATGAGTCAAAAGCAATAGCAGTTTTATCTCATCCGAATATTGTTAAAGTGTATGATGTTCATTTCGGTGACAAACTTCAATATATCGTAATGGAATATGTTGACGGTATAACTCTTAAAGAGTATATTCAAAAGCAAGGAACAATTACATGGAATGACGCCGTATATTTTACTTCTCAAATTTTAAGAGCATTGCAACACGCACACGACAGAGGTATAGTTCACAGAGATATAAAACCTCAAAATATTATGCTTCTTCCAAACGGTCAAATAAAAGTTGCAGATTTCGGTATTGCTCGTTTCAGCAGAAGTGAAACAAGAACAATGACAGAAAATGCTATCGGCTCTGTTCACTATATCAGTCCCGAACAAGCAAAAGGCGAGTTCACAGATGAAAGAGCAGACATATATTCGGTGGGCGTTGTTTTGTATGAAATGCTTGCGGGAAAAGTTCCGTTTGAAGCAGAAAGTGCCGTTTCTGTTGCACTAATGCAACTCCAAAACGAAGCAAAGCGTCTCACAGATATAAATCCCGATATTCCTCTCGGACTTGAACAAATTACCGTTCACGCAATGCAAAAAAATCCTTCTTCAAGATATCAAACTGCAACCGAAATGTTGCTTGATATTGAAGAAATTATAAAAAATCCAAAAGTTACATTTGATTACTCATATTTTGTTGATAAAGAGCCGACAAGATATGTCATCAAAACCGATAAAATACAAAATAATGAAGTAAGTCAGGAAAACGACACTCAAATACAAAACACAAATAATAATAATAATAAGAAAAAAATAATTGCAGCAGTAGTTACAGGCTCGGTAGTATTAATTGCGGCAATAGTCTTAATTATATTGTATTTTACAGGTTCATTAAATACAGATACAAGAAAACTCGAAAATTTTGTCGGTCAATCTTACGACGAAATTGTAGAAAGCAAACAATATCCGTATGAATTTATTATGGAACAACAAGAATCAAATTCTGCAGAACCGGGTACGGTTATAAGCCAAAAACCGGATGCAGGAGAAAGAGTAATAGCAAACAGTACAGTTAAACTCATAGTTGCAGCTTCTGAAAAAAGTCTTACTGTGCCTGCAATGTACGGTAAAGAAAAAGAAAAAGCAGAACAAATATTGAAAAATGCCGGCATTACAAATTACAAATTTGTATCTGTTGAGAGCAATAATGTAAAAAACAACTGTGTAGTTTACAGTGACCCTAAAGAAACTTCTAAAATATCATCAAGCACAACTGTTACTGTTTTTATAAGTTCAGGACCTGCAACAACTGAAAGTGAAAGAAAAGTTCTACCTGATGTATATGGACTCTCTCAAGCTAACGCAAAAGATGTTTTGACAAAAGCAGGCTTTTTAAACATTGAGTTTATTACCGAAGACAGCGAGTATCCTAAAAATCAAGTTATAGAACAAAGTCCAATCGGCGGAAGTTCAATAAATCCAAAGGATACCGTTACAATAAAAATAAGTTCAGGCGTTCCGCCCACAAGTGCACCTTCAGAATACAATATCAAAATAATTGTTGAGCTACCCAAAAAGTTTTTAAAAGATACATTAGTTATCTATGTTGATGGTGTACAGTATGACAGCAAAGATGTTGTTTTAAACGGTTCAAGTGCAACAATGGGCATTTCAGTTGAAAACGGAAAAGAAGTTACAATTAAAGCAGAACTTGTAAATAACAGCATTGTTTCGTCTAAAAAAATAATTTCCGATTCCGAAAAGTCAGTTACACTTTCCTTAACTAATGCTTGATATTGATACGGAGAATATATGAAAGGTAAAATTATAAAGGGTATAGGCGGTTTCTACTATGTAGAAGCCGCTGATGTTATATATGAATGTAAAGCACGCGGCAGTTTCCGAAAACAGAAAATATCACCTTTAGTAGGCGATAATGTCGAGATTACCGTAAATGTAAATGCTGAAAATACAATAGATACAATTTTTGAAAGAAAAAACAGTTTTATAAGACCTCCCGTTTCAAACATTGACAAATTGTTTATAGTGTCATCAGTCGAGGACCCTATTTTAAATCCTTACTTAATAGATAAATTGATTGCAGTGGCAGAACATAAAAATGTTGAGCCTATTATTATTTTTTCAAAAATAGATTTATCCGATAAATATAAACAATTTGCTGAAATATATAAAAATGCAGGCTTTAAAGTCGTTTCAATCAGTAATATAGATAACGATGAGTCGAGTATAAAAGAAATTAAACAAATGCTGAAAAACAGTGTAAGTGCATTTACAGGAAATACAGGTGTAGGAAAATCATCTCTTCTAAACTCGATTTTACCGACTTTGAATTTAGAAGTCGGCGAAACAAGCAAAAAATTGGGCAGGGGAAGACACACTACAAGACATTGTGAACTATTAAAAGTTTGTGACGGTTATGTTGCAGATACACCCGGATTTTCGTCACTTGACATTGAAAGATTTGAGTATATTTCAAAAGACGATTTACCTTATTGTTTTCGTGAATTTAAAGATTATTTGGGTAACTGTAAATTTACAAGTTGCAGTCATACAGTAGATAAAGGCTGTGCGATTAAAGAAGCGGTCGAAAACGGTAAAATAAGCAAAAGCAGATTTAATTCTTATAAGCAGATGTACAGCGAAGTTAAAAATATAAAAGAATGGGAAAAGAAATGAAGTTTTCAGTAGTTTCAGGTGCGCCTAACACCGATAATAAATTTATTCAAAACAATATTGACAAAAATTCATATATTATCGCAGCAGACAGCGGATATAAGAAATTAGATTTTATCCCTAATTTAATAATAGGAGATTTCGACTCGTCAGATTTACCTGATTATAATTGTGAAATAATAAAATTAAATCCGATTAAAGATGAGTCAGACACTTTTTCATGTGTTCGTGAAGCTGTAAAAAGGGGCGCAACAGAAATTGAAATTTTCGGTGCAATAGGTAACAGAATAGACCACACGCTTGCAAATATCCACTCGATTACATATTGTTTAAAAAACAATGTCAAGGCAAGAATAATAGATGATAAAAATTTAATTTATATATGCGATAAAAAAACAATAATAAAAAAAGATTGCGGATATAAATATTTTTCTGTCTATGCACTTTATAACGATATAGAAAGTCTAACAATAAAAGGTGCAAAATACCCGTTAAATAATTACTATTTGGAACTCTACGCACAACTAACGGTAAGCAATGAGGTTGCAGATAACTGCAGTTTTGCAGAAGTTTCTGTAAAAAACGGAAAACTTTTAATTATTCTCAGTAACGATTAAGCATAAATATCATAGTATAAGGTACACGCAGTAAAAGGGTGGTGATTATACTATGAAAGGAAGAGTGCGAAAAGAATTTTTATGGATTGCTTTTGGTGTTGGCTGCGTTGCCGCATGTTGTCTGCCTACTATATGGATAACACGAATACTTTCGATAGTAGTCATCATTCTCGGAATAATCTGCTGTAAAAAATGAGTGGGGGAATTCCTGTGAAAGTTGTACTTATCAAAAGTCCTAAATTTTTAAGCACTATTTTAAGAGCTGTTTTTAAAATTGAAAAAGTTAAAGAAGAAAAGTAAGACGAGGCATAAACCTCGTCTTTTTTTCATAGTATTTTATAGAAAATACGCGAAGGAGTAAAGCTATGGCATCTGAATATACTTTAAAACAAATTTCCGACTTTAAAAACATAACAGACGGTTCGGCAGACTGCGACTTTGATTTTCATATAACTTTGCCGCAATATATGGATGATTTGCTAAAAATAGTAAAAAGTTCTGCAGTTCCGTACATAACAGGATACGAAAAAACAAAAAATGAAATCAAATTTTACGGTAAGACAAAAATAGATATAATTTATATATCTTCAAATGACAATTGTATTAAAACATATTCATGTGACGAAGATTTTTCAAAGACCGTAAGCATAAACTTAGATTTGCCTGATAATTCCGCAGTAAAGTACAAAACAATAAAAAAATATGACAGCACACGGATGATTAATCAAAGAAGAATTGATATACATTCTTCTTTTTCAATAGACTATTTTGTTTTCAGCAAATACGAATGCGAAATAATTTCCGACTGCGATAATTTAAAAAAGAATATTTTAAATACAAAAAAACTCAATTATTGTGCTTGTACAACAGAAAAAATAGATTTTTGTGAACAAATAGGCAATACAGAAGAAAATGTAAAAATAAAAAGTATCATAAACACTTTTTCAAATGTAAATTTAAAAGAAATAAACATAGTGCAAGATAAAGCATTAATAAAAGCACAATTACGAATTTCCGTTATTTACACAATTGACGACAATGATGAAAGCATAAACAAATTCAGCACTTTGATTGATATAAATAAAATTATCGATGTATCGGGTATAGATGAGAAATCTTTATGCATCTGTAATTTAGATGTACAAAACATTTGCACTACGGCAAAAGCAGACGAAAACGGCGAATTAAAAATATTTGAGGCTGCAGGCAGAATAGGTGTTAATTTTGACGCTTTTTGCGAAAAAAACGAAAGTTTTATCATTGACGCTTATTGTCCGGGAAAAAATATTTCCTGTGAGTTTGAAACAATTAACAACGGTCGTTTAATAGCAAAAATTAAGGATAAAACGCTCTTCAAATCTGTAGTTTCTTTTGATTCGATAGATATTTCAGAAATATGTGATTTAACTGTAAACTGTATAAAAACAGAAATGAAATGCGACAGTACCGTAAAAATAAAAGCAAAACTTATGATTGAAATCATATATAAATCCACTGACGGAAATATGATGTTTGCGAAAACAACAGAAGATTTGGAATATGATACATCTATAAATGAAAAAAATATTTCAGGTCTGTCAAATATCGAGTTTTTATCTTTTGATTACATAATAAAATCTCAAAACAAAATCGAAATACGCCTTGACAGTTCAATAGATGCAATTTTGTGCAAGAAAAACAATATTAAAGCACTGAAAAGTTTTTCAGATACAGATGACAAAACAATTGAAACTCCTGCTCTTGTTATTTATTTTGCAAACGAAAAAGACAATGTATGGAATATTGCTAAAAAATTCAGTTCCGATGTTGATTTAATAATAAAAGAAAACGATTTGACATCAGATATCATTGAGTCAAAACGAATTTTAATGATTCCCGGCATTTAAGGAGGAGTATTATGGATAATTCTATATATAAAGATATGAGTTCACGAACAGGCGGAGATATCTATATAGGTGTAGTAGGACCTGTAAGAACAGGTAAATCAACTTTTATAAAAAAATTTATGGACACAATAGTAATTCCGAATATTGAAAGTCCGCATCTTCAGGAAAGAGCAAAAGATGAACTTCCTCAATCTGCCGCAGGAAGAACAATAATGACAACAGAACCGAAATTTATACCTGAAGACGCAGTAAATATTTCAGTTGAAAAATCTGTAAATCTGCGTGTAAGAATGATTGACTGCGTAGGATACATAGTGCCAAGTTCTCTCGGATATATAGAAGATGAACAGCCAAGAATGGTAATGACTCCTTGGTTTGAAAAAGAAATACCGTTCAATATGGCGGCGGAAATCGGTACAAAAAAAGTTATTACAGAACATTCTACAATCGGTTTGGTTGTAACAACAGACGGAAGCATAAGTGATATTCCGCGTGATGAATATGAGGAAGCAGAAGAAAGAGTTATAAATGAATTAAAAGAGCTTGATAAACCGTTTGCCGTTGTTTTAAACTCTGTTTATCCAAACAGTCCCGAAACAGTTGCATTGGCAAAATCGTTGCAAATAAAGTACGATGTTCCCGTACTTGCCGTCAGTTGTATTGACCTTGAAGAAAAAGATATTAAACAAATTTTGATGAATGTTTTATATGAATTTCCAATATCGGATATTTCCGTTAATATGCCTTTATGGATTAAAAATCTTGAAAAAGAAAATTGGTTTAAAGATAAACTTTTTACAGAAATTAAAGAAAAATGCGACTGTCTGTCTTCAATAAGAACAATATTCGATTTTACAAAAAGTTTTGATGACAGTGAAATCACAACTGGTATGAAGATAGAGATGATTGATTTGTCGTGCGGAAGTGTAAAATTAAAATTATCCATTGATAATTCATATTTTTATAAAATTTTATCGGAAAAATGTAACACGGAAATTTTAGACGAACAACAACTTATGTCGCAAATGATTGAACTGTATTCTTTAAAAAACAAGTTCAACGCTTTCAATAACGCTCTGGAGCAAGTTGAAAAAGACGGATACGGTATTGTAATGCCGACTATGGAGCAATTAAAACTCGACGAACCCGAAATAATGAAACAGGGAGGGCGATACGGAGTAAGATTAAAAGCCTCTGCACCGTCAATTCATATGATAAAATGCAATACATATACAGAAGTAGCACCAATAGTAGGCAGTGAAAGTCAATCAAGAGAACTTGTAATGTATCTGCTTAAAGAATTTGAGGAAAATCCGGGCGAAATTTGGAACTCAAATATATTCGGTACATCGCTTCACGAACTCGTAAATGAAGGTTTACATAACAAACTGTACAGAATGCCTCAAGACGCAAGAAATAAGTTTAGAGAAACGATAGAACGAGTTATAAACGAAGGCTGTAACGGACTGATATGTATTATACTATAAAAAAATCGGGGCAATTATATTTTTGCTCCGATTTTTAAAAATATATAAATTATTAAGATAAGTTGAAAAACAATTATGACAGGAAGACCTGTCATAAACTTTTTATGAAGTGTTTTATGATGAATGACCTTCATAGTTATATATTCAGCAACCGCACCGCCTAAAACAGCCGTAAATATCAACGCATTTTCGCTTATTCGCCATTTGTTCTTTTCAGCACGCTTTTTATCAACAACGGTTAAAATCGCTGAAAAAAGGTTTACAATCAATAAATACAATAATAAATATTTCATTTTTTAAACTGTTCTAATTCTTCAAAATCATAATTTCCTATTGCAAGCAAATTACCGCTTTTCAAAGACTCTGCCGCAGTTTCTTTAACGCCAAAAACAGAAGCGCAAGAAGGACATACGAGAAAAACGACATTTTTAAGTTCAAGAACAGGCAATTTTGCAACAAGGCTCGCCTTAACATTAGAAAAAATACTGAACTCAACAGATTGTTTACAATGAGGACAGTCTAATTTTGTTGTATTGCCTAAAGGCCATACTAATTTTGAATTTCCAATTCTGTATTCCATTTATATCACCGTTTCTACTATACTTCATTTTGAGAGAGTGTTCAAGTGTTTATGAGAAAAATTATTATTTTTAATGCCATTCTTTTAGCAATATGTTTATTTTTCAACGGTTGTGTTTTAGTTCCTAAAAAAACTAATAAATATAATAATACCGTTCAAACAGAACAAAATACCGAAACAACAGAAAACTCAGTGAAAAAAAGCAATTATATAAGAGGCATTTGGCTGACATATTATGAACTGTCAAACATTACAAAAAACTGTTCAAATAAAAATCAATTCACCGAAAACATTAAAAAAGTTTTAAATAAAATAAAAGAATATGGATTTAATACAGTATGCGTTCAGGTAAGACCGTGTGCAGATGCATTTTACAATTCAAAAATTTTTCCTGTATCTAAATATTGTTTTGAAAATCAAAAGCTGATATATGACCCTTTGGAAATAATATGCAAAGAGGGAAGTAAGTTAAATTTAAATATAGAAGCGTGGATTAATCCATACCGAGTATCACAAAATGCAAAAAAACAACCGAGAAACGATTTCAAAGAATTTACATTTACTCTTAACAATAAGATATACTTCAATCCCGCAGATGAAAAAGTTACTGATTTAATTGTTTCGGGAGTTAAAGAAATTGCAGAAAACTATAACATCTCTGCCATTCATTTTGACGATTATTTTTATCCGCCTGATATGAATGACGACACCGATAAAAAATATTTTGAAAAATACAAGAATAGCGGCGGAAATATGTCTTTAGAAGATTGGCGAAGAAACAATATAAACGAAATGATAAAAAAAGTAAATAAAGCAATAAAAAGTACTAATAAAAATATAAAATTCGGAATAAGTCCATGTGGTAATATTGACTACTGCAATAACACAATTTATGCCGATGTGGAACTGTGGGCAAAAAGTGATATTATCGACTATATATGTCCTCAAATTTACTATGGTTTTGAAAATGAAATATGTCCGTTTAAAAAAACTGTTAATGATTGGTGCAATATGACTGAAAATAAAGAAATATATATTGGTTTGCCTATGTATAAATGCGGAAAAAAAGACGAGTACGCTTCAAAAAACAATTCAAATTCCGTTTTTGAATTTAAAAAAAATACCGACATACTCGCCGAACAAGCTGAATATGTCGATAATATTTCAAAAATCAATGGTATATATGTATTTTCATATTCTTCCGCATTTATATCGGAAAACAATACTATGAAAAAGGAGTCAGAAAACTTAAAGAACTATTTTTCCAAAACAAAAATCGCTTCCTGAAAAATCTGTTATTTTAACACTTTTTGTTTGAGATACAAGATATTCGTCACTCTTAACTTTAATCGGTACATAATTTTTTGTATATCCTATATTGTATCCGTCAACAAAGTTTTCAAACAAAACTTCCTTCATTTTTCCCACTAAAGAACAAAAATAGTTTTCTCTGATTTTGTCGTTTTCCTTAATCATTATACTCGCTCTTTGTTCTTTTAATTGTTTCGGAAGGTCTTTTCCTATTTTAGATGCAACGGTACCCGGTCTTTCGGAATAGGGAAATACATGTACCTTTTCAAAAGCAATGCTTTTAACAAAGTTTAAACTGTCATTAAAATCTTCCTCTGTTTCACCGCAAAATCCTGTCATAACATCTGTTGTAAGAGCACAGTCAGTAAAAGTTTTTCTCAATTTATCACAAAGTTCTTTGTATTCAGAAGAAGTGTAGTGCCTATTCATTGTTTTTAAAGTTTTATCGCAACCCGACTGCAGTGAAATATGAAATTGGGGACAAAATTCTTTAATTTTACTTAAATCTTCAATAATGTCATCAGTAATATGGTCGGGTTCCAATGAACCTAATCTGACTCTTTCTATTCCGTCAGTTTCAGCACAAATTTTAACGGCATCAACAATATTAAAATCTTCGCCTTTTCCGTAAGAGGAAAGATTTATCCCCACAAGTACAATCTCTTTAATTCCGTTTTCAGCAAGAGAATTAATTTCTTCTTTTAAATCACTCAAAGACTTTGACCTTACTCTGCCTCTTGAAATAGGTATAATACAATAAGAGCAAAATCTGTCGCAGCCGTCTTCTATTTTAACAAAAGCACGAATTCTTTTACCGAATGAAGTTATTTTACATTCATCAAATTTATCTCCCGTCTTGTGTTTATCTATATGTACAAGCCTCTCACAAGAAGAAAGATATTGATTTAAGTAATAAACTATTTTACTGTTTTCTTTGTTGCTTATAACTATATCTGCCTCTGACAATTCTTTTGCGTTGCTTTCATAAGCCTGTGGCATACATCCTGTTAAAATAACAATGCTTTCAGGATGATTTCTTTTAAATTTTCTTATGCTTTGTCTTGTCTTTTGGTCTGCCGTAGCAGTAACGGTACATGAATTTATAACATAAATATCTGCTGTCTCTGTATAATTTACTATTTCATATCCGTCTTTTTTAAATAATTCGGTTATATATTCTGTTTCACATTGGTTAACTTTACAACCAAGCGTATAAAATGCTGCTTTCATAATCCACCTCGGTTTTTTATTATATCAAAGTAATATTGTTTTATCAATATCATAATTATATACGGGGGTTATAATTATGATTAAATTTAAAAGAACTGTTAATTTTATCGTCTGCTTGATTTATTGCCTCACTATTCCGTTTTGTGCTTACTCAAAAAGCGATGATAATTCTCAAATACAAGAAACAACTGCAAAATCGGCAATTTTAATTAATACCGATACGGGAGATGTGTTATACAAGAAAAACGAATTTGAAAAACTGTCGCCTGCATCGGTTACAAAGATTGCCAGCCTGTTAGTAATAATGGAATCATTAGAAAAAGGCAAAATAAAAATGGAAGACATTGTTACAGTCGGAGAAAATTCGGTGGAAAAAGGCGGTTCTCAAATCTGGCTCGAATTAAATGAAAAAATGACTGTAAAAGATTTGCTCAAAGCAACAGTAATAGCAAGTGCAAACGATGCATGCAATGCTCTGGCAGAACACATAGCAGGTTCAGAACAGGCTTTTGTTAAAATGATGAATGAAAGAGCAAAAGAACTCGGGCTTAAAAACACGCACTTTGAAAATTGTACAGGACTTGATGATACGGTCAAAAACCACTATTCATGTGCTTATGATTTAGCAATTATTTCAAAAGAACTTATAAAATATGATACTATAAAGAATTTTTCAACTATATGGATGGATTATTTAAGAAATGGGAAAACTGAACTTACAAATACAAATAAGTTAATTAATAAATACAATGGTATGACGGGACTCAAAACAGGAACAACAAGCAACGCAGGTTTTTGTCTGAGTGCTACTGCAACAAGAGAACACACAAGTCTTTGTGCCGTTATTTTGGGAGCAAAAACAAGTGAAGACAGATTTAACAGTGCAAAACAACTTTTAGACTACGGATTTGCAAATTTCAAAACCGTATATCCAAAAGCTGATGAAAAACAAATTTCTTATATTACCGTTAAATTCGGAGAAATTAAAAAGTTTAAACCAATTCCCGAAAAATCAAAATGCATACTTGCAAAAACTTCATCTTCTGATATTGAACAGGAATATAAAATAAAATCAAAAATTAATGCACCTGTAAAAAAAGGTGACTGTGTCGGGTACATTATTTATACTTGTGACGGAAAAGAAATTGCCCGTTCAAAACTTATTTGCGACAAAAATATAAACAAAATTACCGTAAAATATCTTTTTATAAATTTGCTTAAAAATATGGGCTGCTGACAGACAGATAAAAAATTGTTATACTTTATTAATATTTATTTATTAAATAATGTCTTGAATTATAAAAGAATATATTGTAATATGTAAAAGAATTAAAAATTATTGAAAAGAGGATATACAAATTATGTCAGTAAAACTTAATTCAAAATTTTCAGAAAACATTGTATCTCAGTCAGATTTACAAGCAATGGAAGAAAGAGCGATTAAAGCACTTGAAACTTTAAACAACAAAGACGGTGCCGGTTCGGACTTTCTCGGTTGGGTAAATCTTCCGACTGATTACGATAAAGAAGAATTTGAAAGAATTAAAAAAAGTGCAGAGTTTATAAAAAACAACTGCGATGTTCTCATCGTAATCGGAATAGGCGGTTCATATCTCGGTGCAAGAGCTGTTATTGAGGCATTAAAATCTCAAAACTATAATGCACTCAAAAAAGACACACCGGATATTTACTTTATCGGTAATTCTATCAGCCCTTCAACAATTACAGAACTTAAATCTATCTGTGAAGGCAAAGATATTTGTATCAATGTTATCTCAAAAAGCGGTACAACAACAGAACCTGCTATTGCATTTAGAATTTTCAGAGACCTCATTTACTCAAAATATTCTAAAGAAGAAGCTGCAAAGAGAATTTTTGCTACAACAGATAAAGCAAAAGGTACTTTAAAAGAACTTTCTGACGAAATGGGATATGAAACCTTCGTTGTACCTGATGATGTGGGCGGAAGATATTCTGTATTAACAGCAGTAGGTTTACTTCCAATCGCTGTTGCAGGTATAGATATAGACGAACTTATGGCAGGTGCAAAAGAAGCTCAAGATTCTCTTTGTGAAAAATCTTTCGAGAAAAATGATATGCTTAAATATGCCGCATTGAGAAATTGTTTCTACGAAAAAGGCAAAAGACTTGAATGCTTTATTTGTTACGAGCCTTGTTTTACAATGATGAACGAATGGCTCAAACAATTGTTTGCAGAAAGTGAAGGAAAAGACGGCAAAGGACTTTATCCTGTTTCATGTATCTTTTCAACAGACTTACACTCAGTTGGTCAATATATTCAGGAAAGCGGCTCAAGCCTTATGTTTGAAACTGCAATCAATTTCAAAAAAGGTCTTGACGATTTCAATATAGAAGCAGAAGAAGACGATGCAGACGGTCTTAATTTCCTCGCAGGCAAACCGATGAGTTTTGTTAACGAAAAAGCATTTCAAGGTACTTTACTTGCTCACACCGCAGGCGGAGTAGGCAATCTCATTCTTGAAATTCCGGAAATTTCTGCTAAAGAAATCGGCTATTTGATTTATTTCTTTGAAAAAACTTGTGCAGTTTCAGGTTATATGCTCGGTGTAAATCCTTTTAACCAACCGGGTGTTGAAAGTTACAAGAAAAATATGTTTGCTTTACTTGGTAAACCTGGTTATGAAAGTGAAAAAGAAAACCTTGAAAAGCAACTTAATGTATGATATTATAATATTGTAAAAATACTCTCTTAGGGGGAATAATAAATGATTAAACTCATTATAGGCAATAAAGGTGCAGGAAAAACAAAGAAACTCATTGACCTTGTTAATTCCTGTGTTGAAACTTCAAGCGGAAATGTTGTATGCATTGAAAACGAGCCAAAACTCACTTATGACATTTCATCGAAAGCAAGACTTCTTGAAACAGAAAGTTACAATATTAAAGGCCACAAGGCATTTTACGGTTTTCTTGCAGGCATTTGTGCAGGCAACTACGATGTAACAGAAATTCTTGTTGACGCAACTTTTAAAATTGTAGGCAGAGAATATGATAAGTTGCCACAGTTTTTTGAAATGCTTTCTGAACTTTCAGAAGCAACAGATGTAGATTTTTACTTCACAATTTCTTGTGACAAGGAAGACCTTCCTGTTGAAATCTTCGATTATTGCGAAGAAATGTAAAAAAAACTAAAAAGGGAGTGGTTTACGCTCCCTTTTTTTATTTTTTCTCTTGACAAAAGCAACTTATATATATATAATACATTAAGTGCAATGAGGTGTTATTATGTTAATCAACCTTGCAAATCTTTTTAACGGCTCGGACGAGATTATAAAAATCGATTATTCATTTAAAATTGATGATTTATTTTTAAACTCGTTTAACCCAATAAAAGATAAAATTTTTGTTAAGGGGACTTTTTTTCAAGAAGCCGGCATTGTGCAATGTAAGTTAAGCGTTTCTTTCAATTACGACGGTTTTTGTGACAGGTGTGCAGAACCTGTTCATAAAGAAATGTCGTTTGAAACAAGTAAAGTTTTTGTCACTCATTTTGAAAACGACAAAGATTTTGAAGACTACATTGTAATTGATGATGCTTCACTTAATTTGGACGAGTTTGTTCGTGAAGAGATTTTACTATTTCTTCCAAACAAAATACTTTGCAAAGAAAATTGTAAAGGTTTATGTCCAAAGTGTGGCAAAAACTTAAATGACGGCAAATGTGATTGTAAAAAAGATGTTGACCCACGAATGGAAGTCCTTTTACAGTTACTTAACGAAGAATAAACTAAGTTAATTTAGTATAATTAAGGAGGAATATACAATGGCAGTACCTGCAAGAAAAACTTCAAAAGCAAGAAAAAATAAGAGAAGATCAAGCGTTTGGAAAATGGATGCTCCAACACTTGTTAAATGCCCTAAATGTTCTGCATATACAGTACCTCACAGGGTTTGTGACAACTGCGGATACTATAACGGCAAAGCTGTAATAGTTAAAGAAGAAGCATAATTAAACCTCTTTATGTGACGGGCGAGTAAGCCCGTCTTTTTTATTTCAAAACAGGGAAGTGAATTTGTATGTCAAAACCAGTAGTTGCTATTGTCGGAAGACCTAATGTCGGCAAATCTACTCTTTTCAACAAACTTGTCGGCTCCCGTATTTCAATTGTAGATGATAAACCGGGAGTTACACGAGACAGAATTTACGGCGACTGCGAATGGCTTAACAGAAAATTTTTGTTAGTGGATACAGGCGGTATAGAACCAAAAACAGACGATATCATTTTAAAACAAATGAGAAGTCAGGCTGAAATCGCTGTTGATACTGCAGATGTAATTATTTTTGTTACAGACTTAAAAAGCGGTGTTGTTGCAACAGACCAAGAAGTAGCTGCAATGCTTCAAAAGAGCGGAAAACCTATTGTTTTGTGTGTAAATAAATGTGACTCTATCGGTGCACCTGAACCTGAGTTTTACGAGTTTTATAACTTAGGTATAGGCGACCCGTTTGCCGTTTCTGCAAATCACGGACACGGTACAGGCGACCTTTTAGACGAAGTTTTAAAATACCTTCCCGAAGATGAAGAGAATGAAGAAGATGACGATGTCGTAAGAGTTGCCGTAATAGGAAAACCTAATGCGGGCAAATCTTCTTTAATCAACAAAATGTGCGGCGAAAACAGAATGATAGTTTCCGATATTGCAGGAACTACAAGAGATTCGACAGATACTTTAATTGAAAATGAACACGGTAAGTTTGTTTTTATTGATACTGCAGGTATCAGAAGAAAAAGCAAAGTAGTCGATTCCATTGAAAAATATTCTATTATAAGAGCAAGAATGGCTGTCGAACGCGCTACTGTATGTGTGATTATGATAGACGCAACAGAAGGTTTTACCGAACAAGATTCAAAAGTAGCAGGAATTGCGTGCGAAAACGGAAAAGCTTGCATTATAGCAGTAAATAAGTGGGATGCAATAGAAAAAGACGGAAAAACAATGGATGAATTCAGAAATAAACTTATGAATGATTTTAGTTTTATGAGTTATGCTCCTATTATTTTCATTTCCGCAAAAACAGGGCAGAGAATTGACCGTTTATTCAGTTTAATAAAATCAGTTGACAATCAAAACTCAATGAGAATTTCAACAGGAAAATTAAACGATATATTGTCACACGCTACCGCAAGAGTTCAGCCACCGACAGATAAAGGTAAAAGATTAAAAATATACTATATGACTCAAGCGTCAACAAGACCTCCGACATTTGTATTTTTCGTCAACCGTGCTGACCTTTTTCACTTTTCATACCAAAGATACCTTGAAAATCAAATCCGTGAAGTTTTCGGACTTGAAGGCACTCCTGTAAGAATCATAGTTCGTGAAAGAGGGGACGGTAAAACAAAATGATTAATTCAAACTTAGTCTTTTCTGCAATTTTAATAGCAATTATATCTTATTTACTCGGAAGCGTTAATTTCTCAATCATATTAAGCCACAAGATTGAAAATGAAGATATCAGAGAATCAGGCAGTGGCAATGCAGGTTCTACAAATATGCTTCGCACATACGGTAAAGGAATAGCCATCGCAACAATGATTGGAGATATGCTGAAAGTTGCAGTTGCAATAGGTATTGCTCATCTTATTTTCGGCAATGAACTTTACAGTAAAAATGAAATATTGATTAAATCATTCGCCGGCTTTTTCTGTGTATTAGGACACATATTCCCCGTGTTTTTTAAATTTAAAGGCGGAAAAGGTGTAGCTACGGCAGGCGGTATGGTTTTGCTGATAGATTGGAGAATAGGTCTTATTCTTTTGGCAATATTTTTAATTACCGTTGCTATTACAAGATGGGTTTCTCTCGGCTCAATAATTATGGCTGCATTGTATCCTGTACTTACATACATTTTCTATAAAGATTTAACACTTACCGTCATCGCAGTCGTTTTTGCCGTAATAATAATTTATAAGCATAAAAGCAATATAAAAAAAATAGCAAACGGTACAGAAAACAAACTGTCATTTGGTAAAAAGAAGTAAAAAAACTCCTGCAATTTGCAGGAGTTTTTATCAATTTACAACATTTTGAGGTTTTCCGTCAAGATAGCACTTAATATTTTCGTCCAATATTCCTAAAAGTCTTTTTCTTGTTTCATATGCTGCCCATGCAATATGAGGAGTTATAAAGCAATTTTTAGCAATCAAAAGGGGATTATCTGCATTACTCGGTTCTTCTCTTAAAACATCAAGTCCTGCCGCTGAAATTCTGCCTTCATTTAAAGCATTTGCAAGAGCCTGTTCATCTATTACGGGACCTCTTGAAGTGTTGATGATAATGGCAGATTTTTTCATTTTAGATAAAGAATCTTCATTAATCAAATTTTCAGTTTCAGGTGTTAGAGGACAATGGCAGGAAATAATATCTGAATTTTTAAAAAGTTCATCAAGTGAAACAAACTTTACTGTTTTTAAGCAACCTTTTTCTTTAGGTCTGGGAGCATAAGCAATAACATTCATTCCAAATGCTTCCGCAATCTCTGCAACTTTTCTGCCGATAGCACCAAAGCCTATAATTCCTATTGTTTTTGAAGCAAGTTCAAAAATATTTGACTTAGTAAAGCAAAAATCAGGACAAGAAGTCCATTCGCCGTTTTTTACTGCTTCATTATGCAATGCTACATTGTCAGCAATTTCAAGTATAAATGCAAATACAAGTTGTGCTACACCGTTTGTTGAATATGACGGAATGTTGCAGACTGTAATACCGAGTTCTTTTGCAGCTTTACAATCAACTACATTATATCCCGTTGACTGCAATCCTATATACTTTAATTTAGGTAAATTTTGCAATATCTCTTTTGTTATTACAGTCTTATTGATTATGAGTATTTCAGCGTCTTTAGACCTTTCAATAATTTGTCCGGATTTAGTTCTGTCATATACAGTAACATCTCCGTATTTTTTCAAAAAATCCCACGATAAATCTCCCGGGTTTGTTGTATAAGAATCAAGATTTACTATTTTCATAATATCACTCCTTAGTGTAAATTATATCGCTATATATAAAAAAAATCAACAAATTGTTGTTTAATTGATAATATTATTATATAATAAACTCATATAATTATTTGGTGATTGTTTTGAAGAAACTAAAAAGCATAGTTACGATATTGTTTTTTTCTATTATTATTTGCGGTATTGTAAATTATACTGCAAAAAACGCCCTGCAAGCGTCAAATACAGCTTTTAATG
Organism: uncultured Eubacteriales bacterium; assembly: GCA_900540085.1. Lineage (GTDB taxonomy): Bacteria > Bacillota > Clostridia > Oscillospirales > Acutalibacteraceae > Scybalenecus. Next base: position 16,158 of record UQEU01000006.1, on the reverse strand, counting down.
ATTGTTATACATTTGTTATTGATGCAGGACACGGAGGGAAAGACGCAGGCACAATCGCAAATGACGGAACTCTTGAAAAAAACATTAATTTAGAAATTTCAAAATCACTTCACAATTTTTTGTGCGTTATGGGAATTAATTGTAAAATGATAAGAAACGACGACTTTGAATTTTACAAACAAGGAGAAAAAAGAGTTCGCTCCGACTTATACAACAGACTCGACTATGTAAATTCAATAAACAACTCGGCACTGATTTCAATTCATCAAAATCATTTTGAAGATGAAAGAGAGTGGGGGATGCAGGTTTTCTTTTCTCCGAATGATGAAAAAAGTGAAAAACTTGCAAGCTGTATTCAAAACAAAAATAAAATATTTTTACAGCCAGAAAACCAAAGAGCAACAAAAAAAAGCACTGACAGTTTGTATTTACTTTATAAAGCGTCTGTGCCTTCCGTTATGGTTGAATGTGGTTTTATGAGCAACTATGAAGAAAATGAAAAATTGAAAAATAAAGAATATCAAAATAAATTAGCGTACATCATTACGCTTGGAATTATTGAATGGGGAGTACAAATTGGCAAATAAAGTTAAAAGCATATATGTATGCAGCGAATGTGGATATGAGAGTGTTAAATGGTACGGGAAATGTCCCGGCTGCAACGAATGGAACACAATGAATGAAGAAATTAAAACAAATGTTCAGAGCAACTCGAAATTACCTGCAACACCTGTTTTAAATATAAACGATATTGTCAGCGAAGAAAAAGAAAGAATTAAAACAGGAATAAAAGAATTTGACAGGGTACTCGGCGGAGGTATTGTAGGTGGAAGTTTAATGCTTTTAAGCGGTGATCCCGGTATAGGTAAATCTACAATTTTACTTCAAATATGCAACAATATAGGTCAAAAGGGAAAAATTTTATATGTAAGCGGCGAAGAATCGGCTAATCAAATAAAACTCCGAGCACAAAGACTCGGAGTTACAACAAATAACTTGTTTATTTTACCTCAAACAGATGTTGGAATAATTATTCAAACTATAAAAGACGAAAAACCGTCTGTTGTAATAATCGACTCAATTCAAACAATGGTCTATGATGAAATAGCTTCATCAGCAGGCAGTATAACGCAAGTCAGAGAATCAACAAATCTGTTTATGCACACTGCAAAAAGTTTAAATATTCCCATTTTTATAGTAGGCCATGTAAATAAAGACGGAGCCATTGCCGGACCTAAAGTTCTTGAGCATATTGTTGATACTGTTCTTTATTTTGAGGGTGAAAGAAACTATTCATACAGAATTTTAAGAACGGTAAAAAATCGTTTTGGTTCAACAAACGAAATAGGCGTTTTTGAAATGGTCGAAAACGGTTTAAAAGAAGTGGAAAATCCATCTTTGATGATGTTGTCAGGCAGACCAAAAAATACAAGCGGAACCTGTGTAGCGTGCATTATGGAAGGTTCAAGACCGATTTTAGCAGAAGTTCAGGGACTCGTTACGGCTACAGGATTTGGAACGCCGAGAAGAATGAGTACAGGGTTTGATTATAACAGAATGAATATGCTTATTGCCGTACTCGAAAAAAGGGCAGGCTACTTTTTTAATAATATGGACAGTTATATCAATGTTGTCGGAGGGTTAAAATTGGACGAGCCGGCAGCAGATTTAACGGTGGCACTTGCATTGGTATCATCTTTAAAAGACCAGTCCGTTAAAGAAAATGTAATCGCATTCGGAGAGATAGGTCTTGCAGGAGAAATTCGAGCCGTAAACAACTGTGAGCAAAGAATAAGTGAAGCAATAAGATTAGGATTTGATAATTGTGTAATTCCATTTCACAATTATAAATCTTTATCAAATGAAATAAAGAAAAATGCTGATATTATTCCCGTAAGAACAATAAGAGACGCCTTTAACGCATCTATATAAAAATAAAAAATTTGATAAAACAAAAATTCAGCCATAAAAAAATAATTTCATTTTTAGGGGAATAAAATAAACGGCATTTTATAAGTCAAAAAATTTTTCAATTAATTATACAAAATAAATGTTTTGTATAATTAAGGGGATAATTTAAGCAGAAGTAAAATATCATCACGCACCGATTTAAACATCTTTAAGCGTTCTTTTGCAATAATTTCTTCTAAATGGTCTATGCAGTCAAGATTACGGCGAGTTGAACGCAAGTCCCAAACATCAACGGCTTGTTCAAGTCTTGAATGATAGTTGTTAAAATATTCAAAAATTAAAATTTTTTCATTTTCGGTCATATTATCACTCCTTTTTAAAATATTCGTATGTGATTATATTTTTGAAATCCGTATTTTCATCTTTTAAGAAAATAGTTTTTTCAAATGTTTTGTTATAACCGTTTAAATCGTTCAAAGCCTGCTGATATGTACATTCATATACAGTGGGTTTTTTTATACCTTTGCTGTATCTGAAAATATGAAATTTTGGTGGGTACATAGAAAGTCTTGCACCTTTGACATATTTTTTACTTTTGCCGTCAACATCAACATTTTTTAAATCTGTTTTTTTGTACTTGATACCGTTCTTTTTACAGTCAGTCAAAGACATATCGCCGAGATAAGCAGTAAGATATACGCCCACATTATCTACATTATCAAGTTTTTTAATTGATACAAAGCCTTTTTTAGACCACAAGTTATATACATCATCATTCGCCATATACGGTGCTTTTTTGTCGAAAATCAATATACTGTGTGTGTGCCACGCTCCACGACCTTGAGGTTCAGCACAAGTTATATATTCAAAATTGCCGTATTTTTTGCGACAAGAAGTTACAAAGTTTTCAAAGTCTTTTTGAAGTTTTTTTGTATCGGTCATATTTTCTGCGTATGTAAGCGTTAACCACCTACATTTTTTTACATCGGTTACATTTGTATTTATTATATCTCTACCATTCATTAAACTAATAGCAACACCCCTTAAATAGTCTTGTCTATTTTCTATATGTTGAAATTCTTTAATCTCGCCCGTTCGTTTATCAATGTATAAATCGTTATCAATTTTTTTTGCAATTCCCCCATTTGATTTTTTATTATTGCAAATAATTTCTACAAAATTACCACAATTTTTAACCTTGACAACATTTTCAAGGTCGTTATTTACGCTTGTATTTATTCGTCCGACTTGCATTTTTTGTTGCTCCTTTTAGGGACTTATACTCATATTAAACAAGATAATATATATATAAGCACGGCACCCTACTATCGTAGGGAACCCAGCCGTCGCTTATATATATTTTGCTGCAAATACACAAATCGTTTTTTATTTTTTACTTGTGTATCAATTCACTGAAATAATCACTTAAAACATTAAAATTATTTTTAAAAATTTTATAATCATTTGTTAATTTAAAAATTAAATCGGATATAACTTTTTTTACATCAAGATTATTAAAATCTTCACTTTCGTATATATCACGATTTAACAAAGATAAAATTATGACATCATAGTCAATATTATCATTAAAAAAATTCTCCAATCTATCAAACTGCATATATAAACTATGTATTTCATCAGCAGTAATATTATATTGTCTTTCTTTTTCGTCAATATTTAAAATTTTATCGTTATTTTCCATTTTTAACTCCTACCCTATATTTTTATGTTTTACTTGCAAAAACCGTTTAAATGGCTTATAATTGATTTTGCAGAACAGATAAATATATAAAACTATATTTTTCATTCAGTCAAAAGAAGTAGCACATAATTTTTTTATGTGCTATTTCTTTTTTTATTTAATTTATTGCAGTAACACATAATTTATTATTTTTAACTTTTACATAACAAATAATTGAAATCGTTTCAAACTTCGGTACAGTGTGCATATCAACAGAACAATTTAATATTTTTATTGTTTTATTATCTATTAACAAAACTGTATAATCTATTAACTGACCATTGTATGACATATATGTACCACTGTACAAAAACGAGCCTGTTAAAGTACAACGCATTATTACACCCCCTTTTTTATATGTTCAAACAGATATAACAATTATTATTTTATACCCATACAAGCATAAAGTCAATATATACAAATAGATATAAAATATAATTGTAACAATGAACAAAAAAGGAGTTAATAAGTTATGCAACTTGTAGAAATGGGCGAAAGAATAAAAGAAATAAGAAAAGAAAAAAACAAATCACAAGAACAAATGGCAAAGCAATTAAAAACAACGCAAGAACAGTACAGCAGATATGAAACAGGAAAAAGAAAACTAAATGCAGAGCAATTATATATAATATGCAAATACTTAAATATATCAGCTGACTATTTGTTAGGTTTAACGCAGATATATACAGAGTTACCTAAAAAATAAAAATTGCTGAATAAGAAAAGAAATACACTTGAAAAATCAACACGCTTGCGATAATATATGCATTGATAACAGAAAAAAATCTTAATTTGCTGGATATACTTTTTTGCAAAAAAGTATCAAAAAACATTAAAAAACCCGACTTGCAGTCGGGTTAGGTACTTTTGTCGAAAAGTAAATGTTTTGTATAATTAAGGGGATAATTTAAGCAGAAGTAAAATATCATCACGCACCGATTTAAACATCTTTAAGCGTTCTTTTGCAATAATTTCTTCTAAATGGTCTATGCAGTCAAGATTACGGCGAGTTGAACGCAAGTCCCAAACATCAACGGCTTGTTCAAGTCTTGAATGATAGTTGTTAAAATATTCAAAAATTAAAATTTTTTCATTTTCGGTCATATTATCACTCCTTTTTAAAATATTCGTATGTGATTATATTTTTGAAATCCGTATTTTCATCTTTTAAGAAAATAGTTTTTTCAAATGTTTTGTTATAACCGTTTAAATCGTTCAAAGCCTGCTGATATGTACATTCATATACAGTGGGTTTTTTTATACCTTTGCTGTATCTGAAAATATGAAATTTTGGTGGGTACATAGAAAGTCTTGCACCTTTGACATATTTTTTACTTTTGCCGTCAACATCAACATTTTTTAAATCTGTTTTTTTGTACTTGATACCGTTCTTTTTACAGTCAGTCAAAGACATATCGCCGAGATAAGCAGTAAGATATACGCCCACATTATCTACATTATCAAGTTTTTTAATTGATACAAAGCCTTTTTTAGACCACAAGTTATATACATCATCATTCGCCATATACGGTGCTTTTTTGTCGAAAATCAATATACTGTGTGTGTGCCACGCTCCACGACCTTGAGGTTCAGCACAAGTTATATATTCAAAATTGCCGTATTTTTTGCGACAAGAAGTTACAAAGTTTTCAAAGTCTTTTTGAAGTTTTTTTGTATCGGTCATATTTTCTGCGTATGTAAGCGTTAACCACCTACATTTTTTTACATCGGTTACATTTGTATTTATTATATCTCTACCATTCATTAAACTAATAGCAACACCCCTTAAATAGTCTTGTCTATTTTCTATATGTTGAAATTCTTTAATCTCGCCCGTTCGTTTATCAATGTATAAATCGTTATCAATTTTTTTTGCAATTCCCCCATTTGATTTTTTATTATTGCAAATAATTTCTACAAAATTACCACAATTTTTAACCTTGACAACATTTTCAAGGTCGTTATTTACGCTTGTATTTATTCGTCCGACTTGCATTTTTTGTTGCTCCTTTTAGGGACTTATACTCATATTAAACAAGATAATATATATATAAGCACGGCACCCTACTATCGTAGGGAACCCAGCCGTCGCTTATATATATTTTGCTGCAAATACACAAATCGTTTTTTATTTTTTACTTGTGTATCAATTCACTGAAATAATCACTTAAAACATTAAAATTATTTTTAAAAATTTTATAATCATTTGTTAATTTAAAAATTAAATCGGATATAACTTTTTTTACATCAAGATTATTAAAATCTTCACTTTCGTATATATCACGATTTAACAAAGATAAAATTATGACATCATAGTCAATATTATCATTAAAAAAATTCTCCAATCTATCAAACTGCATATATAAACTATGTATTTCATCAGCAGTAATATTATATTGTCTTTCTTTTTCGTCAATATTTAAAATTTTATCGTTATTTTCCATTTTTAACTCCTACCCTATATTTTTATGTTTTACTTGCAAAAACCGTTTAAATGGCTTATAATTGATTTTGCAGAACAGATAAATATATAAAACTATATTTTTCATTCAGTCAAAAGAAGTAGCACATAATTTTTTTATGTGCTATTTCTTTTTTTATTTAATTTATTGCAGTAACACATAATTTATTATTTTTAACTTTTACATAACAAATAATTGAAATCGTTTCAAACTTCGGTACAGTGTGCATATCAACAGAACAATTTAATATTTTTATTGTTTTATTATCTATTAACAAAACTGTATAATCTATTAACTGACCATTGTATGACATATATGTACCACTGTACAAAAACGAGCCTGTTAAAGTACAACGCATTATTACACCCCCTTTTTTATATGTTCAAACAGATATAACAATTATTATTTTATACCCATACAAGCATAAAGTCAATATATACAAATAGATATAAAATATAATTGTAACAATGAACAAAAAAGGAGTTAATAAGTTATGCAACTTGTAGAAATGGGCGAAAGAATAAAAGAAATAAGAAAAGAAAAAAATATAACACAAGAAAAAATGGCAAAAATAATAAAAACAACAAGAGAACAGTACAGCAGATACGAAACAGGAAAACGAAAATTAAAAATTGACCAATTAACAGAAATATGCAAATATTTAAACATATCGGCAGACTATCTGTTAGGCTTAACACAGATATATACCGAATTGCCTAAAAAATAAAACAGTCTGCACGGACTAACAGACTGTTAAACAGGATTGTTTTTTATTTGTTGAATAAAGATTTTTTAAATAATTAAATATATAACTAAAACAACGAATTGTTACGAACCCCAACGCAAAGCGTTTGCCCCTTTTCGCAAGGGGCTTTATGACTAATTAGGGAAAAGAAAAAGAACGCTGAAATATAATCAGCGTTCTTTATTTTATTTAATATTCATAATGCGACCACAAACTAATTATTTTTATTGTTTTTTCAGTTTCGTAAATTTGATATACTAATCTATGTTGTATATTGATACGGCGAGAATATAAACCGCTCATTTCCCCTACTAACTTTTCATAAGGTGGTGGAGTTTGAAAAGGATTTTCTCTAATTATATTAACTAATCTTTTTGCTTTATCGGACAAACCAGCAGACTTTAAATTTTTTATATGTTTTACTGCCGTTTTAGTATAAACAATTTGATACATTACCATTCTATCTCGCTTTCATTTATACATTTGTCTAATGGTGTATTTTTACCGTCTATAATTTCTTTTTTTACTTTTGGGTCATTTGATAAATAAAGAGTTTCTAACAATGCATTATAATCATTTTCGCTTATTATTACTGCATTTCCGTTTTTTGTTACTATGTTTATTGGTTCATTATCATTTATTGCCATATTTACAAGATTATATAAATTACTTCTTGCATTTGTTATATTTGTATTGTACATAACATTATCCCCTTTAATTTATATTGCGTTCGTTTATCCGTACGCTAATTATATTATACTCTATATTTTTATTTTGTCAATAAATTTAAAGTTTTATTTATATTTGATTTAATTGTTATTTACTGTATAATATGAGATATAAAAATTAACGAAATAATCAAAAAACATTAAAAAACCCGACTTGCAGTCGGGTTAGATACCTTTGACGAAAAGTAAATGTTTTGTATAATTAAGGGGAGGAATATAAATGAAAAAATCAGAACTTTCGGAACTACCGCAACTTGTTCAGGAGTATTTAAACTATTTAGATGCGGTTAAAAGCCAATCCGAACTGACCATACTTGAATATGCAAGCGATTTAAGAACATTTTTTAGATTTTTGTTCAGGAAAAAAAATAATATTTCAGACAGCGTGTCCGATGAAGATTTAAATATAAAAAACATTGATATTGAATTTATAAAAAACATTAAATTGACCGATGCATACTCATACTTATCATATTGTAAAAACGAACGGAAAAATAACGAAACTACACGAGCAAGAAAAGTTGTTGCGATAAGAAGATTTTTTTATTACATTTGTGATAAGTGCGGATATATCAAAGACAATCCTATGAAAACTTTAGATATTCCGAAAATAAAAAAATCTCAGCCAAAATATCTTACACTTGAAGAAAGTGAAAAACTTTTAAGTGTTATAGACGGAAAAAACAAAGAACGAGACTATGCGATAATCACTTTATTTTTAAACTGTGGAATTCGACTTGCCGAACTTGTGTCTATTAACTATAATGACATACGAACAGATGGTTCAATATTAATTACAGGAAAAGGAAACAAAGAAAGAATAGTTTATTTAAATTCTGCCTGTAAAAGTGCTGTTGAAGAATATATGAAAGTCAGACAAAATGACGGTGTAAAAACACACGCTTTGTTTTTAAGTTCACGAAACACTCGAATCAGCCCGAAAACAGTGCAACACATAGTTTACACATACTTAGACAAAGCAGGTTTCGGCAACAGAGGACTTTCCGTTCATAAACTTCGTCATACTGCCGCAACTCTGATGTATCAATACGGCGATGTAGATTTGCTTGTACTAAAAGAAATTTTAGGACATGAAAATCTCGGAACTACCGAAATATATACTCATTTGGCAAACGATGCAACAAAAAAAGCGATTGAGTCAAATCCACTTTCTTCAAAAAACAATAAATCAAAAGATTAATTTACAAAGAAATTATCGAACTTACGGCAGTTGTAAGCAATGAATTTAATAATGATATTAAAATTACGATAATTGCGTAAACTGCAAACTCTTTTAAATATGTTTTACTTAAAGAATTGCTGAAACTCCCCTCTTTAAATGACGCTTTAAACAGTACCCTGCTCATTTCAATACTATTGCACACAGTAACTATCTGAACTGCAACAAAAAGCGACGCACCGGGCAATATCATTAAAAGTGTGTACCCTATCCCTTTTATTCCATAATTTGAGTAAAAGTAACTTATTTTTACGGCATTTATAAGACCTGTAAAAAACGGAATAAGTGCGACTATCGGCGTTCCTAATGAGCACATACCGAATACGAGAGTCATAGCAAACAGTGAGAAATACAAACATAAATCATTTGAAAATTGCTCTATAAATGTTTTATTTTTAAAAGAAAGCAGTTCATCTGCAAGAGATTTCAAACTTTCGGAATCTATGCTGTAATAGCATATTGAACCGGCTATCAATCCGAAAACATATATTACAACAGTTATAATTACGATTTGATTGTTTTCAATAAATTCTGTAAATTTTTGTTTATTTTTCAATTATTTCACCTTGAATTTTTCTTTTTTGTTTACACCTAAAATTCCGCCTATTGCTCCGAAAATCAGAATTAAAAGAAATTTAAAGCCAAAATCGGCAAAATTTCCTCCTGAAACAATGACGGTGATTAAAAGATAGATAAATAACGGTACCTGACTTATAATACCTACCAAAATGCCGTTGTTTTTCACTTTTTTTGTTACAAAAAATGATGAAATAAAAGATACAAATACTACGATTATATATGTAAATCTTTTTAAAATTTCAATATCTAAATCTAAATAATATGTTATTAAACTAAAAAGCGCAGACGAAAGTAATAAAGTTATTCCCTGTATTAAAATATCTGCCACAAAAAGTTTCAAAAGAAAAGATTTAGAACTTATTTTGATTTTAGCCATAAGAAAACCCCCACATCTACTAAATAGATATGGGGGTAAATTTGATTATATACCAAACAGTGATTATTTGTTTTCTTCTGTTGAAGAATCTTTGTCTTTGATAGCCTTTTTGCCGTTCTTTTTAGCTTCTTTCTTTTCTTTTGCAGCTTGACGGGCAGCCTCAACTTCTTTTCTATGCTGTTCAAACTTTGTTTTGTTTGTATTAACTGCAGTACGAAGAATTTTCATCTTGTTTCTGTCAGCGCCTGTTTCAATTACAATTTCATCGTCTTTAATTGTAACAACTCTGCCGATAATACCGCCGATTGTAATAATCTCATCGCCAATTTCGAGAGAAGCACGCATTTCCTGTTCTTCTTTTTCTCTTTTTCTTTGAGGTCTAATCATAAAGAAATACATAACAGCGAACATAAGTACTATCATAAGAATCATAGAAACCTGTGAACCTGCTCCTGATGCAGCGCCCGAAGATGCTGCTAAATTAATAAAATCAAACATTTGATATTCCTCCTAAATATTATACTTGCATATTATAAATTATAATATATCTTTTTGCAAGTGTTTTTTAAATTCTTGTGTCTAATTTAACACAGTATTCATTTTTAAAGTCTAAAAACTCGTTATTTTCAATACTTTCTCGTATTTCAGCCATCAAGTTATTGTAAAAATAAAGATTGTGCATTACGGCAAGACGCATTCCGAGCATTTCTCCGCTTTTTAAAAGATGTCTTATATATGACCTTGAATAGTTTTGGCAAGTCGGGCAATTACACTTTTCGTCAATCGGTCTGTCATCTTTTGCATACTTCAAATTATTGATATTTATAATACCTTCTTTTGTAAACAAATGTCCGTGTCTTGCATTTCTTGAAGGCATTACACAGTCAAATAAATCTACGCCTCTGCTTACACCTTCTATAATATTGCCGGGTGTTCCGACACCCATTAAATATCGTGGCTTATCGGCAGGGAGATACGGTTCAACCGCAGAAATTATCCTGTACATATCTTCTTTCGGTTCCCCTACTGCAAGTCCCCCGATTGCATATCCGTCAAGTCCTAAAGAAGCAATATCTTTTGCGTGAGATATTCTCAAATCATCAAAAGTACAACCCTGATTGATACCAAAAAGCAACTGGTTTTTATTTATAGTTTCAGGCAGTGAATTAAGCCTTTGCATTTCTATTTGACATCTTTCAAGCCATCTTGTCGTACGCTCACAAGACTGCTTTGAATATTGATATTTTGCAGGATTTTCAACACACTCGTCAAAAGCCATAGCTATTGTTGACGCTAAATGAGACTGAATTTGCATACTTTCTTCAGGTCCCATAAAAATCTTTCTGCCGTCAATATGAGAATTAAAAGTTACGCCTTCTTCTTTAATTTTTCTCAATTTTGCAAGTGAAAAAACCTGAAAACCGCCGCTGTCTGTCAAAATAGGTCTGTCCCAATTTGTAAATTTATGCAAGCCTCCCATATCGTAAACCAACTCATCGGAAGGTCTCACATGAAGATGATATGTATTGCAAAGCATAACTTGACATCCGATATTTTTCAAATCGACAGTTGAAAGACCGCCTTTTATAGCAGCAGAAGTTGCAACATTCATAAATCCCGGTGTTTGAACTGTTCCGTGTACTGTTTCAAATACTGCTCGTCTTGCATTTTCACATTTTTTTATAACTTTAAACATAATCTGTTGACTCCTACTCTATAAACATCGCATCTCCGAAAGAGAAAAATCTATACTTCATTTCTACTGCAGTATTGTATGCATTCATAATATTGTCGTACCCTGCCAAAGCACTTACAAGCATTATCAAAGTACTTTCAGGAAGATGAAAATTTGTAATAAGAGCGTCGATACACTTAAATTTATAACCCGGATAAATAAAAATAGATGTATCATCTTCATCTTCACATATACAATTATTTTTAGAAGCAACACTTTCGAGTGTTCGGCAGGAAGTTGTACCGACTGCAATCACTCTTTTTCCGTTTTTCTTTGTTTTGTTTATTAAATCTGCCGTTTCTTTTGAAATATGGTAATGTTCAGTATGCATTAAATGATTTTCTATATTTTCTTCTTTTACAGGTCTGAAAGTTCCGAGACCGACATGAAGTGTAACATAACCAATTTTAATGCCTTTTTTCTGTATTTCTTCAAGAAGCTCATTTGTAAAGTGAAGTCCTGCGGTAGGTGCTGCTGCCGAACCGAGTTCTTTTGAATAAACAGTTTGGTATCTCTCTTTATTTTCAAGTCTTGCTTTGATATACGGAGGCAAAGGCATTTGACCGATTTCGTCCAATACGGCATAAAAATTACCCTCATACTCAAACTTTACAATTCTGTTTCCATTGTCCAAAACATCTTCAACAAAACCTTTCAGTTTTCCGTTTCCGAAAGTAAAACATGTACCTTTTTTTGCTCTTTTACCCGGTCCTGCAAGACATTCCCACAAATCTTTTTCAATTTGTTTGAGCAGCAAAAACTCTACAACTGCACCTGTTTCTTCTTTTGTACCGTAAATTCTTGCGGGTATTACCCTTGTATCATTTAATATAAGACAATCGCCCTCATTAAGTTCTTCTAAAATATCGTGAAATATTTTATGTTTTATTTTTCCTGTTTCTTTATTAAGGACTAAAAGTTTGGAAGAGTCTCTCGGCGTAACGGGTGTCTGTGCAATTAATTCTTCCGGTAAATCGTAATAAAAATCTGAAGTTTTCAAATTAATTCCCCACTTAGCAAATAATTTTAACTAAAAAATTAATAAGTATTTAAATTTTTAACTTAAATAAAAATATTGACATATATATATAATAAGTGATATTATATTTTAAACACATTACAATGTGCGACTAATATTATATTCTAAAACTTGGTATATTACAAGTAATTTTTTATAGGAGGAATATTAAGTGGAAAGAAAGTATAAAGTAGGTATTGTCGGAGCTACCGGCATGGTAGGTCAGAGATTTGCTACACTTCTTGAAAATCACCCTTGGTTTGATGTTGTTTGCCTTGCTGCAAGCTCAAGAAGCGCAGGTAAAACATATAAAGAAGCTGTCGGCAAAAAATGGTGCATGGACAAAGATATTCCTGAAACAATGAAAGATATGATTGTAATGGACGCAACAAACGACATCGAAAAAATCACATCTTTAGTTGACTTTGTTTTTTGTGCAGTTGATATGAAAAAAGATGAAATCAAAGCACTTGAAGAAGAATATGCAAAACACGAGTGCCCTGTTGTTTCAAACAACTCCGCTCACAGATTTACACCCGATGTACCGATGGTTGTTCCGGAATTAAACGCTGACCATATCAATGTTATTCCGTATCAAAGAAAAAGACTCGGAACAAAAAGAGGTTTCATTGCAGTTAAGTCTAACTGTTCTCTTCAAAGCTATGTACCCGCTCTTTTCCCGTTACATGAAAAATACGGTGTTAAAGATGTTCTCGTTTGCACATATCAAGCTATTTCAGGTGCAGGCAAAACATTTGAAACATGGCCGGAAATGGTTGACAATGTAATTCCTTACATTGGCGGCGAAGAAGAAAAGAGTGAAAAAGAGCCTCTTAAACTTTGGGGTAAAATCGAAGACGGAGTCATCAAATCTGCTGAAAAACCGAACTTTACTGCTCAATGTATCCGTGTACCTGTTTCAAACGGACATTTGGGTGCAGTGTTTGTTAATTTTGAAAATAAACCAAGCAAAGAAGAAATGATTGAAATTTGGGACAATTTCAAAGGCAGAGCGCAAGAACTCGATTTACCGAGCGCTCCTAAAAAATTCCTCAACTACTTTACAGAAGACGACAGACCGCAAATTAAATCTGAAAGAATGTTAGAAAACGGTATGGCTGTTTCTATCGGCAGATTAAGGGAAGATACACAATACGACTATAAATTCGTATGTTTAAGCCATAACACACTCAGAGGTGCAGCCGGCGGTGCTGTATTGCTTGCAGAATTGCTCGCTGCAGAAGGTTATTTTGAATAATATTGAAAGGAGTTAAAGATTTATGAAAAATCCTATCTTTACAGGTGCAGCAGTTGCTATTGTAACACCTATGAATGCTGACGGTTCGGTAAACTATGACGAACTGAAAAAGATGATTGATTTTCAAATAGACAACGGTACTGACGCAATCGTAATTTGCGGAACAACAGGCGAATCATCTACACTTACAGATGAAGAACATGTTAATGTAATTAAATGTTGTATTGACCATACAGCAGGCAGAGTTCCTGTTATTGCAGGCACAGGCAGCAATGACACAGAATATGCCATTTCACTTTCAAAAGAAGCGTGTGAATTAGGTGCAGACGCTCTTCTTCTTGTAACTCCATATTACAATAAAACTTCACAAAGAGGTTTAATTGCACACTATACTGCTATTGCAGACGCAGTAGATAAGCCAATCATTCTTTACAATGTTCCTTCAAGAACAGGCGTAAATATTTTGCCTGAAACTTTGAAAGAACTTTCAAAACACCCAAGAATTAACGGCGTTAAAGAAGCAAGCGGAAATATTTCACAAGTTATGAAAATTCACGCTTTATGCGGCGAAGACTTAAATATTTGGAGCGGTAACGACGACCAAATCACTTCTATTCTTGCTTGCGGCGGTATCGGTGTTATTTCTGTTCTTTCAAATGTTTTACCACAGGAAACACACGATATTGTTCAAACATATCTTGACGGAAATGCTTTTGAATCAACAAAACTTATGGCAAAATATCTTGAACTTGCAAACGCACTTTTCTGCGATGTCAACCCTATTCCTGTTAAAGAAGCACTTAATCAAATGGGCTTCCAAGCAGGTCCTTGCAGATTGCCGTTATATGAAACAAGCGACGCTAATAAAAAATATCTTACAGATGTTTTAAAGAAGTATGATTTAGTTAAATAATAAACTAAAAAGGAATTTTAAAATGACAAATATTATAATAAGCGGTTGTAACGGAAAAATGGGTAAAGTCATTGAGAGTATCATTGCTGCAAGAGACAATGCAACAGTAGTTGCAGGTGTGGACTTTTTTGACCAACCAAATGATAAATTTCCGGTTTATAAAACAATTTCAGATTGCAAAGAAAAAGCAGATGTAATTATTGATTTTTCAAATCCTGCTGCCATCGACGGACTCTTGAATTATTCAAAAGAAAATTCAATTCCTCTTGTAATCGGTACAACAGGTTTTTCTGACGAAGAAAAAGAGAAAATTCACAACGCTTCTAAAGAAACTGCTATTTTCTTCACTTACAATATGAGTATCGGTGTAAATCTCCTTGCAGAACTTGCAAAAACAGCTGCTAAAATTTTAGGAAATGATTTTGATATTGAAATTATCGAAAAACATCACAACCAAAAAATTGATGCACCGAGCGGTACCGCTTTGATGCTTGCAGATGCTATTTGTGAAGTTAAAGACGAACCTATGAAATACGAGTATGACCGTCACTCAAAAAGAGAAAAAAGAACTAAAAATGAAATCGGTATGCACGCTGTAAGAGGTGGAACAATCGTCGGCGAACACGAAGTTATTTTCGCAGGTCGTGATGAAATCATTACGCTCTCTCACTCGGCAAGAAGTAAAGAATTGTTTGCTGTCGGAGCAGTAAATGCTGCAATATTTATGAACGGTAAAGCAAACGGACTTTATTCAATGAAAGATCTGATAAAATAATGAAAGCGGCACAATGTGTCGCTTTTTTATTTATATTTTTTCCGATTTTAAAAAGAAGCCTTATTTGACTTCCTTTTATTAACATTTATATGTATTTCAAGCAATTCTCTATTTCATTACTTAATTTTAATTTGAATAATCTACTTGATTTTTGTTCGTGGGGGCAGTTTATTAGTATTAGGCAAGTTTTCACTTGCTTCGGTAACTGTTATGAAATTTTTTGTGGCATTCATTTCTATAAAACAGTTACCGTTTTTTATTTAATAAGTAAAATTTCCAGTCCATTTACCACAGTATGAACAAGACCAACATTTATAACCAGAAGGACAATTTTGAGTGTACTCTTCCCAAGAAATTGTACCATTATCTAATTTTGTGTTCCAGCTTTCTATATAGTTACTGACATAATTCTTTAATTCGTTTCTACTACTAAACCATTTACCCATATTACCACACTTTATACTATGATTGCTATTAGTAGTACAGTGTGTAGGTTTAGTTGTTGTACTTTCTCCAGAGCTACCACCACTAGATGGCTTTGATGGCTTACTATTTGATGAGTTGCTATTAGATGGTTTACTGTTTGATGAGCTACTTGGTTTCTTATTGTTAGAAGAATTTCCTTGATTTTTTTCGTTAACAACTACCATTATTTCTTTTTTAGAAGTATTGCCACT
>UQEU01000005.1 GCA_900540085.1 uncultured Eubacteriales bacterium | reverse complement strand
GTCGCTTTTTGATGATAACTTTTTTGTTTTTATTGTGCTTTGAACACAATTTTTTGATTATAAGAGAAATTTTTTAAAATTTATCATTTATAAATTTCAACTTCTATTACAAGTCTTGATTTTTTTGTTTCCTTTATTATTTTGGAATATATGAATTTACCTAAGCCCCTGACGGAAACAACATCATTTTCTTTTAAAATACAGGAACTGTTTTGACAGATTTTACTGTTCACAAAAATCTTGTTTTGCTCAAAAAGAATTTTAGCATTACTTCTTGAAAGATTATATATGCCCGCACAAACGGCATCAATTCTCAAAGACGGAACAATCACGCTTTCAGGTATCGGTTTTGAAACGGCATTTTCAGGGAAATTTTGTATTTTTTCACAAAGAACCGTTGTATGTTTAACTTTTTTGAGATTTTCAACGATAAAGTCCGATATTGTGTTAAGACAAAATAGGAAACCGCAGTTTTCAGTTACAATTATATCGCCCAGAGTTTCTCTTTTTATGCCTAAACCTATGACTGAACCTAAAAAATCTCTGTGGGTGAGTTTGTCTGCAAATTTAATGTTTACAGGGGATATTTTAATACATTCAATAGGAAAATCGCTAAAATTCGGTTTGAAATCTTCATAAAAACAAGCCATTTGTCTTTCGGCAGTTTCATATCCGCCGTAAAGAAAAAAGTTTGACTGAAGTTTTATGCTCAAAAGTTCGCTTTGCTCGTCGATATTTAAAAAATCGGAAAACACGGCATAATTTTTACTGTATGCTCTGTTTGAAAGTTCCGAAAATCTTTTACAAATTGAATTTGAATTGTTTTGCATATTACATATCTACTTTTCTGTTTTTAAAGTAATACAATTTATCTTTTTCGCCTATTTCACGCACTACTTGACAAGGGTTACCGTAAGCAACGGAGTTTGACGGAATGTCCTTTGTAACAACGCTTCCTGCACCTATTACTGTGTTGTCGCCGATAGTTACTCCAGGTAAAATAACGCTTCCCGCACCGATCCAAACATTGTTTCCTATATGCACGGGAATGTTGAATTGTATTCCTTTTTCACGAAGTTCGGGCAAGATAGGATGTCCTGCCGTCGCAACAATTACATTTGGTGCAAACATTACATTGTCACCAACAAAAATATCGGTATCGTCAACTAATGTAAGGTTAAAGTTTGCATATACCCAATCCCCGAAATGAACATGTTTTCCGCCGAAATTTGCGTGAAGCGGCGGTTCAATATAGCAGTTTTCTCCCATTTCTGCAAACATATCTTTGAGCATTGTTTCTCTCTTTTTCATTTCACTCGGTCGTGTGGCATTGAAATCATAAAGTTTTTCCAAACACTCTTGTTGTTCTTCAACTATATCGCTGTCAGCGGGGTCATAGAGATAACCGTTTTGCATTCTTTCTCTTGTATCCATTTTAATTTCCTCATTTTTAAATATTAATATCATTTTAGAATAATATATCACAGTAATTTTAAATAATCAACTAAACAAAAACCGTCGTGTTGAATTTCTCAACCGACGGTTTTGTGATTATTAATATGATTTACTGATTTCCTTTTGATTCTCCGAGTTTACAGGAAACAGTGAAAATTTTTAATTTATTGTTTTCAACTCTCGCAATCGTAAGTTCAACCGTGTCGTTAGGTTTTTTATCTGCAAGTGTTGAAGTTAAAATATCTGTTGAAGTTAAAACTTTATCGTCAACTGCAACTATAATATCGTATTGTTTAATATCTTTGCCTGCAAGGTCGGAATCTTCGTTGATACTGCTTATTACAATAGCGCCCTCTGCATTTTTATAGCCTTCTTTTTCAAGTTCTGAAACTATTGCTTTTGCATTGCTGAACTGTGAAACGGGAGCATATTTTATTCCGATTTGCGCTCTGCCTGCAACATAGCCGTTTTTGATGATTGAGTTTGCATTGTCGATTGCCGTATTGCTCGGAATTGCAAAACCGATGCCTTCATAGTCGGTTGCTGCAATTTTAGAGGAGTTTATACCGATAACCTGTCCCTGCATATTGAAAAGAGCGCCGCCGCTGTTACCGGGATTTATTGCTGCGTCAACCTGAATACATTTATTATCGTATCCGATTGAACTTTCAACAGGACGGTTAAGTCCCGAAACAATACCTTTTGTAACACTGTTTGAAAATTCAAGTCCGCCCGGATTTCCGATTGCTATACAGTCTTCGCCTATATCAATATCTTCGGAATTTCCAAATTCGGCTATATTTAAGCCTGTTGCAGATATTGAAAGTACGCCTATGTCTGTTTGGTTGTCATAGCCGACAAGACTTGCATTGTATTCTTTTCCGTCTGATGTAGTTACCGTGAATTTTGTACCGCCTGATATAACATGAGCACAAGTTAAGATATATGTTAAACCTTTATCTTTGTCTTCATACATCAAAACACCTGAACCTTCGCCTGATTTTGACGGAGATGAGCTATTGTTGTTTTGACCGTTGGAATAGAAGTAGTTGTAAAAATCTCCTGCTTGTGTTTGGTCACTGTAAACAGTAATACCTACGCATGAGCCGATAACTTTTTTTACTACGCCGACTGTTGTAAGGTTGCCGTTTTCATCTTTCGTGGGAGAATCGTTGCTCGACTGCACACTTGCTCCGCCTGATGATGCAGTGGTGTTTGTTTCGTTATTGTTATTTGAATTTTTAACGCCGTAAACAATACCGAAAACAGCGACTGCAACGCAGACAATCGAAATTATGATGATTGTCCATACTGTTTTGCTCTTTTTACTTTTCGGTTTTACGGAATTGTTGTTAAAATCGTTGCTTTGATTGAAGTCGGGTTGAGTATATTGGTTTTGGTATTGTCCGCCGCCGTTGTTTGCCGTATAGTTTTGGCTTTGCTGATTTTGTGTGTTTTGATTTTGAGGTGGAACATAGTGATATTCGCCATTGTTGTTAACCGGAGACTGTTCAGGCGGTGTGTATTGAGTGTTTTGATTTTCATTGTTTTGTACACTGCCGTTTTCGTCTTTGTTAAAACTCATAAATATTACTCCTTTATTTATTTGTTGAAGCTTTTTTCGGAAGGGTAAATATGAATTCGGCGCTTTTCGGCTCTTTACTTTGAGCCCAAATTTTTCCACCGTGCATTTCAACCATTGTTTTAACGATATATAAACCAAGACCTGCACCTTTTGCGTCAAGACTTCTTGATTTATCTACTTTATAAAATCTTTCAAATATTTTGGAAAGTTCTTCTGATTTAATTCCGTTTCCGCTGTTTTTGATTGAAACCCTTACAAAATCGTCTTCGTCTGTCAGATTTACTGAAATATAGCCATTGACATTTGTGAACTTAACTGCATTGTCAACAATATTGTATATTACTTGGTAAATCATATCAGGGTCGGCGTTTATCTTTGTCGGAGCAAGTTTGTCTAAACCGAAAATTTCAATGTTTTTTTGCTCGATTTTTTGTTCAAATGTCAAAAGGACATTGATAATTTGCTCGGAAACATCATAGTTATGATATTTCATAACAAAGTCGCCGCTTTCGATTTTACTCATATTAAGCATAGCAACTACAAGACGAGAAAGTCGTCTAACTTCGTCGCTTACAATTTTCAGGTAGTATTTTTCTTTTTCTTTAGGGATGGTGCCGTCAAGAATACCGTCTATAAAACCTGCAATTGAAGTCATCGGCGTTTTCAACTCGTGAGAAACATTTGCAACAAAACTTCTTCTTGAGCCTTCGAGTTTATCGAGTGCACTTGCCATATCGTTGAGTGTTTGTGCAAGTTCTGCGATTTCGTCATTCGACTGAACATTTACACGATAAGAAAAGTCACCGTTTGCAAATTGTTTTGCGGCAGTGCTGATTTGAAGCAACGGGTCGGTCATTCTCTTTGAAAGGAAATATACGCCTATATATGCAACGCAAAGGCAACCGACAGCCGATAAAATAAATATTTTCATAATATCGGAAACAAGTTCCGAAGTACCTGTCTTGGTTGTCGCAAAAACAGTACCAATGATTTGACTGTTGCTTAAAATAGGCTGTCCTACAACATAGTATTCTTCGCCGTTAATCATTCCCGTGCCGACGGAATCGCCCTCATAAACTCTTTGAAGTGTAGAAGAGTCTATATTGAAGTTGTTGTGTCTTTCACACCCCTGAAACGAGCCGTAAACAGGTCTTGCTCCTGCTCGTTCTTTACACATTATGACAGAGCCACCGACATCGCAAATGAAGACATCAGCATCAATGGAGCCGGACAAAATGCTCAAAGTGTCGCACAATATACCTTTTTCGATACTGTACTGAGCGTTCATATCCTGCATTATCAGCATTGACTCGGCAGCTGCTGCAACGCTTTTTGTGTTTTCAATCAGAAGTTTTGTTTTATCCTGTTGCCAATAGCCGTTGATAAGTACGAGAAGTGTTGTGCCTAATACGGAAAAAGTCACAAAAAGTATTACTGAAAAAAGCGTGAAATATTTTGTGAAAATGTTTGTCTTTTTTCTTTTTTTAATCTTTTTTGTTTTCTTTTGAAGTGAAAAATCAGACATCGAAGATTAATCCTTTGTTTCAAATTTGTATCCGACGCCCCAAACGGTTTTTAAAGCCCATTTTTCTGAAACGCCCTCAAGTTTTTCACGAAGTCTTTTAACATGAACATCGACTGTTCTTGAATCACCGTAGTAGTCAAAGCCCCAAACTTCATCAAGAAGTTGATCTCTTGTGAAAACTCTGTTTGGGTTAGAAGCAAAGTGATATATGAGTTCGAGTTCTTTAGGCGGTGTGTCGATTTGAACGCCGTCAACGATGAGTTCATAGTTTGTGATATTGATTTCAAGTTTATCATAAACAACGACTTTCTTTTCTTTTGAAGTGTTTTCCGATTCGCCGTTTGTTCTTCTTAAAACTGCCTTTACACGAGCCATAACTTCTTTTGTGTCAAACGGTTTTACGACATAATCGTCTGCACCGAGTTCAAGACCGAGAACTTTGTCAAAAGTTTCGCCCTTTGCCGTAAGCATAATAATCGGGACATTTGAAGTTTTTCTGATTTCTCTGCAAACCTGCCAACCGTCCATTTTCGGAAGCATAATATCAAGCAAAATTAAATCGGGAGATTTTGCTTCAGCCATTGCAACTGCCGATTGACCGTCGTTTGCAACAAAAACCGTACAGCCTTCGTTTTCAAGATAGATTTTGAGTAATTCGCAAATGTTTTGGTCGTCATCTACAACCATAATTTTACTGTTGTTCATAGTGTACTCCTTTTCAGTTTGATTTTTTACTTCTATTCGATAATATCAGTATAGTTTGTTCATAATTTTATGACGCAGTAAACATTTTTTTAAAATTGTGAACACGCTATAAATATTTTTTTACTATTCTTACCACGATTTACTGCGTTTTTCGCAGCTTTCAACATAGTTGATAAATTGTTTTGCACATCTCGGATTTCGTCCGCCTTTTGCAAGTGCCCATTGTTCTGCTTTTTGATGAAGTTTTTCCTGTTCAATTTCAAGACCTCTGTCAAATGCAAGTTTGTCAATGATTTCGAGATAGTTCTTTTTGTCGGGATTTGTAAATGTGACTGTAAGTCCAAATCTGTCCGACAGACTCATCTGCTCCTGAATTGTGTCGGCACGGTGTACTTCGTCGCCGTCACGGGAAGAAAATGTTTCTTTTACAAGGTGGCGTCTGTTTGATGTTGCGTAAATAAGTGTGTTGCTTTGTTTTGCCGAAAGTGAGCCTTCAAGTGCCGCTTTGAGTTCGGCAAAACTGTCGTCATCGCTGTCAAAAGACAGGTCATCAATAAATATGATAAATTTAAGAGGGCAGTCGTTGAGTTTTTCAAGTAAAACAGGGAGTTCGGGGATAGATTTTTTTGAAAGTTCTATCATACGAAGTCCTCTGTCTGCATACTCGTTTAAAACTGCGTGAACGGTAGAACTTTTACCCGTACCTCTGTCGCCATACAGTAAAACATTGTTTGCAGGATATCCGTCAACAAAGCTTTCTGTGTTGTCCGTTACTTTTTTTCTTTGAATTTCATAATTTTTCAAATCTGAAAGTTTTGTTCTGTCAAAAGACAGAATGGGGCAAAGTTCTTTGTTTCTCCAACTGAATGCTTTGCTTTTTGTGAATATTCCGTAGCCGTTTTTTCTTGTGTATTCAACTATTTCGTCCGTTTTTTCGTTCCAATTCGGGTTTGTTTTGTCGGACTTTATTTTCGGCATTGAGCAAAGTATTTCTTTTATATCGCTGTCGAAAACTTCAAAATAAATGTCGTTTGTACAAAATGTACTGAGCAAAGAAAGTTTTTTTAAATCTTCTTGTGCGGCATTTTTAAGTTCGTCGTCAATTTCAGCATCACGAAAAACGGCGTGTTTTGTAAAATTGTTTTCATTTGTTAAAATGGCGTCGTAAAGGTATTTTTTGAAAGATTTTTCTTTAGGCAGAGTCCTGTAAAAATCTCTGTAATTTGAAATTAAATTAATTTCGTCTTTTGTTTTCAACAACTTATTGAAGGAGTTGAAAACAGCGTCATCCGAAAAATCATAAATACAAAGAGAGTCTGCCAATAAAGAAAATTTTTTTAAGTTTGTCATTGTAATCTTCACCGAGTAAAAATATTGTATATATTTTAATATTAAACTATTTATATATGATTTACAAGAGAAAAATTGAAATATATCGCTTAAATATAATGAAATTGACTTGACAAGACAAAGTTAAGATAATAAAATGGAAATATAGTTTTGAAAATGGCTAAAATATAATGAATTGGAGGAATTTATATGTCAGCAAAACTTTTTCACCAAGAAGATTGTAATCTTGGCGTTCTCGAAGGAAAAAAAGTTGCAATAATCGGTTTTGGCTCTCAAGGTCATGCACATGCGCTCAATCTTAAAGAAAGCGGTGTAGATGTTGTAGTAGGACTTTACGAAGGTTCAAAAAGTTGGAAAAAAGCAGAAGACGACGGCCTTACAGTAATGACAACTTCACAGGCAGCAGAGGCTGCTGATATTATTATGATTCTTGCTCCCGACGAAGTTCAGGCAAAGATTTATAAAGAAAATATCGAACCACATCTTACAGAAGGAAAAGCTCTTGCTTTTGCTCACGGTTTCAACATTCATTTCAAACAAATACTTCCTCCTGCAAATGTCGATGTATTTATGATTGCACCTAAAGGACCGGGACACACGGTTCGTTCAGAGTATAAAGAAGGTAAAGGCGTTCCTTGTCTTATCGCAGTATATCAAGACTACACAGGCAAATGTCAGGAAATCGGACTTGCATACGCTCTCGGTATCGGCGGTGCTCGTGCAGGCGTTCTTGAAACAACATTTAAGTGTGAAACAGAAACAGACCTTTTCGGTGAACAGGCAGTTCTTTGCGGCGGTGTTACAGCTCTTATGAAAGCAGGCTTTGAAACACTTGTTGAAGCAGGATATGACCCGAGAAATGCATACTTTGAGTGTATCCATGAGATGAAACTTATTGTTGACCTCATTTATGCAGGCGGTTTCTCAAAGATGAGATATTCTATTTCAAATACTGCTGAGTTCGGCGATTACGAAATCGGCAAGCGTCTTATCACAGATGAAACAAAGAAAGAAATGAAGAAAGTTCTTGAAGAAATCCAAGACGGTACATTCGCTTCAAAATTCATCACAGAAAGCAACAACGGCTGGGCTCACTTCAGAGCAAAGAGAGAACTTGAAGCATCTCATGAACTTGAAAAAGTCGGTGCAGAAATTCGTGAACTCTACTCATGGAGCAGAGAAGAAGATAAATACGCTGAGAAATAATTTTAATAAAGAAATATTTTAAAAAACAAAACCACTGAAATCTCTATTTTGAGATGTCAGTGGTTTTGTTCTTTATCAGTGCGATAAATATTTAAAAATGTGATTGATTTTGAAAATTAAAATTATTTTAATTTCGTTTCTTCACGGGCTTCTTTTATTTTTTGAACAAAGATTTTTCCCGTTTCCGTAATTTTTTTATAGTCGCCTGTTTTTGCACCTGCTATGAGTGATGAACCTGCACCGACTGCAACTGCACCGGCTTTAATCCATTCTTTGACATTGTTGACATCTACGCCGCCTGACGGCATAAGCATTGCATTTGGAACAGGACCGTGAAGGTCTTTGATAAATGCAGGAGTAGCAATGTCTCCGGGAAATACCTTTAAGACATCTGCACCGCACTCCATAGCAGCTACGGCTTCAGTAGGCGTGAATATTCCCGGCATTGATGCAATGCCGTATCTGTTACAGCATTTTACGGTTGCAGAGTCAAAATATGGGGAAACAATGTATTGAGCGCCTGAAAGTATGGCAATTCTTGCCGTTGTTTCATCCATAACAGTGCCTGCACCGATGATGATTTCTTCGTTTGTATATTTGTTGCACATAGCCTCTATAAGTTTTTCGGCGTGGGGTACGGTAAATGTCAATTCAATAGCCGCTACTCCGCCCTCAATGCAGGCATCTGTTATTCTTTCAGCCATATCTACGCTTTCTGCTCTTACAACGGCTACAATACCGCAGTTTTGAATTTTTGAGAGAGTTTCTGTTTTATTTGCCATTTTTTTCTCCTTATCTTTGAACACGGGCAGAACCGCCGTTGATTTTTGTTTCAACTTCTTTTAATGATGCCATAGATGTGTCACCGGGTGTAGTCATTGCAAGCGCACCGTGAGCAACACCGTAGTTTACTGCTTTTTGCGGGTCGTCATATGTCATCAGGCCGTAAATCAAGCCTGAAGCAAAACTGTCTCCGCCTCCGACACGGTCGAATATTTCAAGATTTGGAAATTCTATTGATGAATAGATTTTTCCATCTGCCCAGCAAATTGCTTTCCAATCGTTGACGGTAGCCGTTTTTACGGTTCTCAATGTTGTGGCAATCACTTTGAAGTTCGGATATTTTTCGGTTACTTTTTCAATCATTTTGAAATAGCCGTCCATATTGAGTTCCTTAAGTTCAGCATCATTTCCCTCAACTTCAAAACCGAGTGCAGCAGTAAAATCTTCTTCGTTTCCTATCATTACATCAATATATTTTGCGATTTCCGTATTGACTTCTATGGCTTTTTTCTGACCGCCGATATCTTTCCATAAAGACGGTCGATAGTTGAGATCGTAGGACACAACAGTGCCGTATTTTTTAGCAGTTTTTACTGCTTCAATAACAACTTCTGCCGAACTTTCGGAAAGGGCAGCATAGATACCGCCTGTGTGGAACCAGCGAACGCCGAGAGTGCCGAAAATATAGTCCCAGTCAATATCTCCGGGTTTGAGTTTTGAAGCGGCGGTGTTCCCTCTGTCAGAAGTGCCGATCGCACCTCTGATACCGTAACCTCTTTCGGTGAAATTGATACCGTTTCTTACTGTCCTGCCTATTCCGTCGTATTTTACCCATTTGATGAGCGATGTGTCAACGCCACCCTGCAATACGAAGTCTTCAAGCAGGTATCCTATTTCATTTTCTGCAAACGCCGTGACAACGGAAGTTTTCATATTAAAACAACGACGAAGTCCACGAGCAACATTGTATTCGCCGCCGCCTTCCCAAGCACGAAATTGACGGGCTGTTTTAATACGGCTGTCACCCGGGTCAAGTCTGAGCATAATTTCTCCGAGTGAGATTTCGTCGAACATACATTTTTCCTTTGGTTTCAGTTCAAGTAACATGGCAATCTCCTTATTTATTCAGTAAAATATTTAAAAATTAAAATATTTTATGGCATTTTTATAACAAATTCCTTCAACAATTTCTTTCAGTAAATCCTTGTTGTTTTCAAAAAGTCCGTTTTCAACCCAATTTCCGATAATGTTGCATAAAACACGACGAAAATAGTCGTGACGGGCGTAAGAAGTAAATGAGCGTGAGTCGGTTTCCATTCCGATAAATTTACCGAGAATACCGTAGTTGGCAAGTGTTTTGATTTGATTTGTCATACCGTCTATCGTGTCCAAAAACCACCATGCAGGGCCGTATTGAATTTTACTTTCAACTTCGGGGGATTGAAAATTGCCGAGCATTGACGCTATGACACAGTTGTCCTTGTCGTTCAGATTGAACAAAACGGTTTTCGGAAGCGATTTTGTTTTTTCAAGGCTGTCAAGCAAAACAGAAAGCGGTTTTGCCACCTCCTTGTCATCTATCGAGTCAAATCCCGTATCTTTGCCTATTTGAGCAAGAATTCTTGAGTTGTTGTTTCTCAACGCACCTATGTGAATTTCCATAGTCCAGTCAAGTTCTTTGTACATTTTTGCAAGTTCTTTGAAAATATATAATTTATATCTTCCTGCTTCTTTTTCTGTGATTTTATTTCCGTTTAATGCCTTTTCAAAAATGATATTTGTGTGAGTGTATTCATCTTTTTCGCTGTCAAAAGGCTCAACAAGGGGAATATATCCGAAAGAGTGGTCTGAAATTTTGCAACCGATTGAATTAAAAAATTTCATTCGTACTTTTGTTGCGTTAATAAGGTCGGATATTGAATTTATTTTCGTTTTTGCAGTTTTTGCAAGTCTTTTAATATATTTCGGAAAATCGGGCAGGGTGGGTTCCAAAATGTTGTCAGGACGAAAAGTCGGCAAAACTTTGCAGTCAAAGTCGTCCAAATCATTTTTAATAAGCGTGTGAAACATCAAACTGTCGGTAGGGTCGTCCATTGTACAGATGACTTTAACATTTGATTTTTTTATCAAAGTTTGAGGTCTGAAGTCGCCGTTTTTGATTTTTGAGTTTGCTTCATCATATATCTCTTTTGCAGTAGAAGAATTTATTGGTGTGTATATATCAAAATATTTTTGCAATTCGAGATGAGCCCAATGATACAGAGGATTTCCGATTGCGTATTGAATTGTTTTTGCAAACATTAAAAACTTTTCTTCATCGTCGGCATTGCCTGTACAATAATATTCATCGGCACCGCAGCTTCTCATGGCACGCCATTTGTAGTGGTCATGAGAAAACCAAAGTTCAGAAATATTTTCGGGAGCAATGTTGCAGTATATGTCTTTTGCACTTAAATGACAATGATAGTCGCAAATAGGCATATTTTCGGCTATATCGTGAAAAAGTACTTTTGCCGTGTTTGTTTCAAGTAAAAAATCTTTTCCGATAAAATCAGTCATAGCAAATTCAACTTTCGCATTATATTTTTGTTGTATATTTTTATTATATACCGTATTTAAAAATAATTCAATCTGTTAAATATTTTGTGTTTGTAAAGTTATAGGCATTTGTAAAAAGATAAAATCAGTATAAATTTTGTATTTATTTTAAACGAAATGTAAATAAATATTTCAATTATTGACAAGCAACGACAGTTGTTATAATATTTATATTGTTATATTCAGTTATATTTAAAACTATTTGAAAAGGTGAAAATAATGTTTTGTTCAAATTGCGGAAGACCGCTTAAAGACGGTGAAGTCTGTTCTTGTATGAATAACGAAAACAATGCAAACTATGTAAATAACGGAAGCAACGCTTCATACTATGAACCTCCTCAACAACAGTTTTACACAGAACAGCAGTATCACTATACTCCGTCTTCAAGTTTTGACCCGTCAAAGTATCCTGAAGGATATATACCGAAAAACAGATATGTAGCGGCTATTCTTGCTTTGCTTGTCGGAAATCTCGGTATTCATAATTTCTATTTGGGAAATCGTGAAAAGGCAATTTCACAGCTTCTTTTGTCAACGGTGGGAGTTATAGTTCTTGTAGGACCTATCATTTCTTCAGTTTGGGCTTTGGTCGATTTGGTAAATATTTTAACAAAAGTAAGAACAGACGCCAATGGCTACAATCTCAAAGATACTTTTAATTGATTTAAATTTATTTAAATCATAGTCACCTGTTAAACGGGTGTTTTAACAAAGGCTAAAAGTCATTGATACTAACCCGTGTCTCAAGGCACGGGCTTTTTTTATTAAAGTATCATTGTATTTAAGGCGTGTGGCATTCGGAAATCAATGGTGTTATTTCATATACCGATAATAAAAAGGATATAGCGTATTATGCACATACCTCTAAACAAGATGGTAAAACATCTTCGCTAAAAAGCAAAGTTGACTCCTACACAGATATTTATGTATTAGTTATCTCATTTTCTTGGGGCGGATAGAAAGGTGTAATTTATGAAAGTAAAAAAAAGTATGGTAGGCGTTACTGTTATTGTTGTTTTAGCGATAATGGTAAATTCAGTAATAATCGGCAGAAATAAATACAATGAGGAAGATGTTAAACATTATCTAAAAGATACAGGAATTCCAATTTATACAAATATAGGTAAAGATGAATTGCATAGTATAGTAAATTATAATCAGACAATATATTTTAAACAATAAACAAGTTCAATAAAATGTATCGTTATTTATAGTAATTTAACTTTAGTCACAAAAAACAACGCTTCGGTTTTAGTCGAAGCGTTGTTTTTTTATTGCTTATTATCTTTTATTTTAGTTTTCTTTATTTTCTTCGCTTTCTTCGTTTTCTTTACTTTCTTCGTTTTCTTTGCTTTCTTCTGCAATTTTTTCGTCTGTTTCGTTTTCGTCTTCTTTTGCAGCAAGGTTTATTGCATCATCTTCCGATTTGATTTCTGAAATTAAATTTTCTGCTGCGGCAGAGCCGTTTTCAAAAAGTTCATCTTTTTCAATTTCTTTTTCAATCTCGGTTTCGATTTTTTCTTCTTCAGCCTTTATTTCTTCTGTTTCATTTTGTTCGGCAGAAGGACTTATTCTGAAAACGCAAACGCCGTGTTTTTTAGCAACACAGTTGATAGTTTTTCCTGATTGAACTTCACCGCTCCACAAATCCTTGATTGTGTAGTTGCCGTTTTGATTGTTGAAATTGAGATATTCGTCATTTGCGAGTGTGTCAATTTCAAAAGTGAACTTAGCGTTGCTTAATTTTTTGTTGAAGAAACAAAGTGCAATATCTCCGTTTTCAAGCGGTTTTGCGAGAATGTCGGCAAAAGGTGAGTGTTTAATCCTTTTAGCCTGTTTTCCGAGTGCGTCTTGGTCTATTGCAATGAGTTCTTTGTTTTTAACTATATCAAGAACTTCACTTTCAACAGGTTTTCCGTTTTCTACAAATTTTCTTATATCATTGCCTAAAATAAGAGGGGCAGCCATCATACACCAAAGTGAGAAGTGCGACTTGTTTTCTTCCAAAGTAAGTTTGCCGTTCCCTACTTCAAGCATATCGGGGTCGTTCCAAGCACCCGGAGAAGCGTGTTTATACAATTTTACAGTTTTATTGTAGATGTATAAAATACTAAACCAATTTGGAAGAATGTCTTGGGTTGTACGCCAGAGATTTCCTGCTTTTTCGCCCCACATATATGGCGAAGAAACACCCCATTCACAGATGCTGAACACAACGGGTTTTTCGGGTTGCTTTGAAAATTCTGCCCATTCTTTTGACGCTTGTTTTAACGCATTTCCCATTCGTCTGTACTGAATGTATGACGAGTCTGCGTTTGTAGCAACAGGATTAAAGAAAGTGATTGTATTTTGACCTTGTTTTAATTCAACAATAAGTTGAAGACGGGAAGTTGCAGAAAATGCGTTTGCATCTTTCGGAAACTCTATTTCAATAATTTTTCCGTTAATGTCTGCCTGAAGATAGCAAGTCTGACCTTTAAGAGTTTTGTGATAGTTGATTGTCAAGACATATTTTCCGCTTTCGGTAAGTGTAAATTCAAAACTTGCTTTACCGGCTGCGTGGTTTAAATTTGAAATATATGAACCTTCGGGTACTTTATCAAATTTCACTTTTTTTGCCATTCCGCTGAGTTGAGCGTCGTCGGCAGTAAGTTTTAAAAAGTCTGTTTCGCCTTTTCTTGCAAATGCAACGGAAGTGATAAGAGGTGCGTTGCTGCTGAGTCTGATATTGTGGCAGAAGTCGTATTTTAAAAGTTCGCAGCCCCAGCTTACAAAAGTTTTTGCGTCTATAAGTTCCGTACCGAGACTTGCAGGTAAATCTTCGCAGGTGTATGTTCCGTTTGAAGAATAGATGCCTACTTTAAGACCGAGAGCGTTGATTTTCTTTACAAGATGCGGAATACCGTGTGGGAATGTTGTAAGGTCGTTTTGCAAAAGACCGTTTGCATCTCTGAGAGAACTCTGCCAACAGTCATCAAGGTTAATGTAGGTATATCCGCAGTCGGCAAGTCCGCTGTCTTTCATTGCTTTTGCGGTTTCGTAGATGAGATTTTCATCTATTGTCTGTCTGAATGTATTCCAGCTTGACCAACCCATAGGAGGTGTTAAAGCCGCATTGTTGTCGTATTTTTCGTCGTTTGTTGTGTCAATGGTTATTTTTGACGGAATTAATATTTGTTTAAGCGCACAAATAGGGCATTGCCCGTTGATTTTAATTGACATAAACCAACAGATAAACCAAATTAAAGCAATTGCTAAAATGGCAAGAAAAACAGTAAGAAAAGTCATTGTAATCCTATCTCCTCAAAAAAATTATTTTCTTCATCAGCTTTTTTCAGCGTGTCTTTTGAGCCTATGTTCGCAATGAATTTAAGGGCGTTGTTTTTTCTTTTGAATAAGATATAAAAAGCACGGTAAAACCAAGCGAACAACAGCAAATATTTTTTATTTTTCAAAAAGCCCATATAGGGCAGTGAAACCATTTTTTCATACGACGGAAATAAAAGTTTCAATCGTATTGCAAGACCGAATTTTTTGTTGTATTCGGTAACGGAACGCCTTGTCAGTGAAACGGCTTTTTGTGAGTCGGTTCCGAATGTTCCGCTTTTCAAAATATAATTTTCACATTTTTCGGTGTTCGGTTTTTCTCCGATAATTAAATTTGTGCCGAACCATTTATCACAAATTGAAAAGATAACCGTTGAAAATGTTTTTAGTTCTGTTTCTTCTAAATACCGATAAACTTTTAAACTTTTTCAAAGTTTAAATTACAGTTCGTTACATAAGACGCAATATCTAAAATATGACGAATTCCGGCACCACCAAATTTGAAATGGTGGGCGATATGAGCGATTAAATATGCAAGATGATATTCGTTATCAAAAGTTCCTGAAAAGCCGTTATACAGCCCCACATTGATTGCGTTTTCAAAAAAGCAGTATGAACTCTCATTGATTTTGCCTTTTTCAATTAAAATCAAGTGCATTTCAGTCAAAACGCCGTTTTTTGCAAAAGTCCAAACATTTCCGCCATACTCTTTACAGGCATAGCCGTTTTCAGTCAGTGCGTCTTTTGCCGATTGGGCATTGTCAAAGTCAATTAAAAAATCTATATCGCCCATTTTTCTTGATTCGGGTACAGGATAGTATTTTACCGTTTGCGTACCCTTAAAGAAAATATGGCGTACTTTTGCGTGTGACAAAACTTGTGAAATACCATTTTTGATTTCTTTTTGCAGTTCAAAATTGTAAAGACATTTGAAAAAATCGTTTTCCAATCCATTTAAAACGCTTTTACCAATAATTTCTTTATTCCCTGCATTGTTTAAAATGCAGTACAAAACTGCACTCAAATTGTGAAACTCTGCAAGTTTTGCAAGTTTGACAAAGTCAGTTTCATTGTCTAAAACGACACTTTCGCCGTTCAGATGTTTTTTAAAAGAAAAACAAGATAATTTGAAGTATTCATATTTTAAATATAGTTGTTTTCATTCAAAAATTTGTTTGCATTTAAAAGAATTTCTTTATCATTCTCAAATTTAAGCAATGATAAAGCCCTGTCCAAAGTGAGCCAAATATAGTCTTCAATTTCTTCTTTTTGAATTTTTGTAACAGTGTCAGTTGTAGTACCTACAAAGATTGACACTTGTTTTTCAATTTTGTTTTGAATTTTATACTTAGAAACAGTTTCAAACCCGTCTATGAGTTTGAGATGAAGCCCGGTTTCCTCAAGTACTTCACGAAGCGCCGTTTCTTCCTTTGTTTCGCCTTTTTCAATATGACCTTTCGGGAAACCCCAGTGAGTTGAACGCTTGTTTTTAATGAGCAGGTATCTGACTTCTCCTTTAATGTCTCTGAAAACAACGGCACCGCAGCTGCTTTCATAAAGACACTCGAGCTTATAGCCCGAAAATTGTTTTTTCAAGTCGATATATTTTAAAATATCGTTGATTATATACCGTGAACTTTTTGGTGATATGATTAAAATAGGCTTTTTGCGTGAATTGGAAAGCGTTGCGATGACACGACCGTCAAAGTTTTTAACAGGGTGGTCAATTCCCATTACAAACGCCGTATATTTTTCTTTGCCTATAACAGAGCCAAAATTCAGCGGGTATTTTCTGCCGAGTTTGTCAACCGAACCGATAGGATTGGTGATTTTAACCCGTGCATATTTTCCTAACATATTATCACCACCGCTAACATAGTCAATATAAAACTATTATACAAAAAAATGATATGATAATCAACAATAACAAAAGATATTGTCAAAATTTTATTTATTTGAAAAAATCGAAAATGAATTTAATGAATATTTTGATAAAATTCGCAGTCATTTATATTGTTTCACTGATGAAATTAGGTTTTATTTAGATTTTTTTAGATATATGGATATAATTAAAAGATACTTTTATTTAAAGAAAAATATTTTCGGCATATATAAATTTGTAATTTGATTTTCTTTTGCTAATATAATAAAAAACCGACTCTTTCGAGTCGGTTTTTTATTGTTGTTTAGTCAGGCATTAGCCGGCTATCATAGCGATAAGTTCATTGATTTGAGCAATGAGTTCGTCGCCCTTATACTGTGCAAACATATCAAATACTTGTGCAAGTATGCCTGATACAGTATCGTTATCGCCTACAAGACCTGTTACAAGTTCTTTAATCTTGTCAAGGTTATCTCCTGTTTGAATTGTATTGATGAGATAACGAAGAACAGCGATAAGTGTTTCAGCCTGGTCAGCTTTAACATAAGTTCTGATACCGATTGTAGCTGCCTGTGACGCTTCGCTTACCAATTCACCGTGGCTTGCAAGCTGGAACCAATCAATGTTGTTGAGTTTGATACCGATAGGTTTGCCCTCAATCTTTGTTGTAGCAAGAAGGTTGTTAATCATAGGAACAACTTTATTTGGTTCTACATAAGGTTTGAGGATGTCAGAGATGTGATATACATCAATGTACTTGCCGCCGAGCTTAACATTAAGCTGCTTGAGAATGTCGTTTACATTAACAATAGGCTTGAGTGTGTCAAGAAGAGCAGTTACCGGTGTAGTAAGATTGTCAACCAATTGGAGAAGTCCGCCGTTTGCAAAGAAGTATGCAAGGTTCGGAAGCATATCCATAAGTGTTTCAATAGGAGCATAGAGAATATCTTCTACTTTATCCAAGAGAGGATTGAGTATATCAAGAAGGATATTGTCGTATGACTTCAAGATATCTTCTCTGTATTGATATTGTGTCTTGATGTTGTAAAGACTGAGTGCTTCCATGAACGGAACGATTGAGCTTGTGTAACCGTCGCTGCCCGGAATTGAGAGAACACCGAACAAGCCGAGAGAAGCGTCGTTAAGAAGAACATCAAGAACTCCATAGATAGGACGAAGTGCAGCGCAAAGTGCGTTTACAAATGTCTCTCTGTTGCTTACGCCCCAGTTAAGAGATTTAAAGTTTACTTTAGACCAAGACTTAGCACCTTTGATTTGAGAAGCAACGCTTCCGAATGATTTACCGTAGTCTTTGTCTGTGAGTAATTTTGCAAAGTTTGCAGGTGTCAAGTCGATACCTGTTTGTTTAAGAAGTTGTGTGAGGTTCATTGAACCTGAAATCTTAACTTTTTCTATGTTTGTATAGATAGCCTGAACAAGAGTATTGATAATGTCGTTCTTGTAAATCAAACCACCGATTGTTTCGTTAAGATTGATAAAGCCTACTACAAGTTCGTCAAGTGAAGGAGCGAGATTTTGAAGGAACTCTAAATCCATACCTTCAGGATATGAGAATGAGTAGTTCTTAAATTTGTATCCTGTGTAATTCCAGAATGAGTTTGTAGGAGTACCGTTAAGAAGTCTGATAAGCGCTGCAATGATTTGGTCAGGTGTTGATTGACCGATTGTATTGAGAACGCTTGCAAGAATGTTCTTAACTGTCTTATCCATTTCAATTCCTGCTACAAGGTTTTTGATTGTCTTCATATTGTTCTTTTCCATTACATTTGAAAGGATGTAACGAAGAACAGCAATGAGAACTTTACCTTGGTCGTTTACTTTAACTGCAGTAGCTGTGCCGTAATGTTTAGCAACGCTGTTGAAGTTGTAAACTGTTCCGAGTCCTGCAAATTTGAGCCAATCAATGTCTGAAAGTTGAATATTGATGCCCTTGCTTGCAAGGAGTTGGTTTACAAGAGGAATGATGATGTCTTGTACTCTGAACGCACTGAGATTTGCAAGGTCGATTTGAACTTTAATTCCAAGTGCGTCGCTGATGAGTGTTGAAAGGTCTTTTCCTGCAATTTGTTTGATGATTTCGTTTACATCAATACCTGCATTTTTAAGGTTAGCAATAATGTTTGTAACCGGTGCAAGAAGGTTGTTTACAAATTGTGAAAGACCGCCGTTGCCGATGAAGTATGCAATGTTCGGAAGAACAGAAGTCAATACATCAAACGGTGCGTTAGCAAGTTTGTCAACAAAGTTGAACAATGGGTTGAGTATATTGATGATAAGATTATCTTTTGCTTGTTTATACTCATTGAGGTAGGTATTGTAATCTTTAATACCTGAGCATTTGAATGCTTCGAGAAGCGGAATTACAGCACTTTCGTAGCCGTTGCCGCCGTAGATTGAAATTGCTTTGATTTCTTCAAGAGCAGCACTGAGGTCGATTTTGATAACGGAATCTTTACCGCCTTCAGGTTGACCTGCAACAATGATTGTAAGTACGCCGTCTTTCATTGAAACATTGCCGTTGTCAAATGAAATGTCGCCGATGAGTTTACCGATATTGAAGTTGCCGTCTGCAAGAAGAATAGCAGCTACATCATTGAATGGGCGAAGAATAGCAGCAAAAGCGTTTACAAAGCCTGTTTTTGCTTTTGATGAGCCGTCTTTGAAGCCCCAATCAACAGATTTAACATTTTTCCAAGAGTCTGCTTTAGCGATTTGGCTTGCAGCTGTTGAATATGTTTTACCGTAAGATGAATCTTTAAGGAGATTTGCAAATCCTTTAGTTGTAACATCTATACCTGCAACAGCAAGTGTGCTTGCAGCGCCTTCTACTGCAGTGTAGAGAGCTTTGGCAACAGATGTAAGGTTAGCGTTTGTAAAGAGCATGTCATTAAGAAGTCCTGAAAGACTTGCTGCATCTACTACGCCGAAACCTTGAAGAAGAGGGAATACATTTTTAACAATACCGTCGAGTTGAGATACTGCTCTCTTTGCAGAAGCGATTGTAACGCCGACAGGGTATTTGAAGTTTGTGTATTTTTCCTGGATATATTGGAGGAAAGTCCAATATGCTTCAACAGGGTCGGATGTTAAGCTTAAAACAACATTGAGAATGTCAAATACAGTTTCAATGTCAAGTTTTTTAAGAATTTCAACTACTTGTTTAAGAGTAGCAGAAAGTTCAGGGTTGCTAACTGCAAGTAAATCTGCGAGTTTACCAAGTGCGTCAGCGTTTGTAATCAAAAGGTCAATTACATAAGCTGTAACAAGAATGATTGTTTCTTCATCTTTGGATGTAGCCAATGTGTTCCAGTTAATTGCAGGAAGCGTCAGCTTAATTCCGTATTTACCTAAAGCACTTTCAAGCATACCATTGAGCATCGGAATTATCATATCTGCTTTTACGAGTTTTACAACGCTGAGTG
Organism: uncultured Eubacteriales bacterium; assembly: GCA_900540085.1. Classification (GTDB taxonomy): domain Bacteria; phylum Bacillota; class Clostridia; order Oscillospirales; family Acutalibacteraceae; genus Scybalenecus. Next base: position 135,560 of record UQEU01000005.1, on the reverse strand, counting down.
CAGAATTAAGTTTTCCTTCAATGTCTGAAAGTTTGTTTGCAAGGGTAGGTGAAAGAACACTGATAACATTTTTAAGACCTGAAATTTCATTCTTTATAGGTGTAATGGCATTTACAAGAACAGTTGAAAGTTGTGGCTGAGTTTCATCATTTACAATTTTTGCAACGCCTTTGAGAACATCTACAAGAGTTGTAGCAGGTTGTTTGTAGAACGCTGAAAGTCCTGCGCTTACAGGTCTTACGATTGCCATAAAGCAGTCGTCGTTTGTATTTACTTTTGAACTGTCAAGTACAGCCTGAACAGGTTTGATTTTTTCTCCAAACAATTCAACTTCAACATCCATATCTGAAAGTACAGCTGTTGAAATCGGCTGCAATACATTTTCATAGTAGTTTGCATCTATAAGTAATACTGAAATAACAGATGTGATAAGGCGGAAAGCTGAAGCGAAAGCAGAGTAGAAGCTTTCTTTATCGCCTGCTTTAATTCCCCAATCAAGTGAGAAACCGTCTTTGATTTGAGAGTTTTTACCGTTGTCGCCATCTTCAAGAACATCATCCCAGTTATCAAGTGCCATGAGTTTGTTTTGAACATCGGCTTTGTCACTTAATCTGATACCAACTGCGTCCGGAGAGATAATTCCTTTAAGTGCTTCTGTTGCAACATTGTAATTTTCATTGATTTGAGTTACTTTAATTTCTGATGTTGCTACATCTAAAATATTTTCAATGAAAGCGTATGTTTGAACAACAAAGTTTGTGAGATTTTTGTTTGAGTAAATAGTTTTGTAGTCAATATTTCCTTCGCTGTCAGGTTTGTAGTTGTTGTCAACCATAGCCAAATAGCTGTCAGCCATTTGAACATATTTGTCGGCATTTTCTGCACCGAAGTAGTTTGACAAGAGATTGATTACACCTGAAAGAATATCTTCAGTTGAATCCATATCGTAATCGTTGATAGAAGAGTTTGCAAGTGTGTCTGCAAGCATTTCATCAAGTTTGCCTAAAATGCCCTTTGCGTTTGCAACATTTTCATCTGTAAGAAGTGAGCTGTATTTAGATGATTTTGTTTCATTTGCTGCGTAAGGAGCACTGTTTTGAGCTGTTGCTTTTGCGTCTGAAGCAGCAGTATTTTGGCTGTTCTCAACAACTTTCATAACTATTTTAACGATAGCGTCGATATTGCTGAGAAGGAAGTATCCGTTTTCAACAGAAAGACCGGTCAAGCCATTTTCTCTTTCTGCGAAAGTGAATGAATAGTCGTTATTTCTTGTGATTTGGAAAACATTGTTAATAACATCTGTTATAACGCTTGTTTCACCGAAACCGCCGAGTGCTTCAAGTAATCCTGAAATAACAGGAATTTGAGCAGTAACTTTATTTTCTGTTGCTACAACACCGTCAACAAAGTCAAGAAGACCATTGAGAACACCGTTTATAAGAAGGTTGTTAACTTCTTCAAGTGTTTTTGTAGCAGTTTTGTAGATTGAGTCTTTGTTTTCAAACTTGTCTGCTTTTGTTGCAATTTTAATAAGTTCGTTTACAAATGTGTTTGTTTTCTTAGTTGAAGGTGTGCCGTAGGTATCTGAAACAAAATACTTACCATACTTCCATTCATTTTGTACTTCATATTTATCGTTGAATGTTGTACCCAATGAATTGATGATTTCAGGTATTGCACTAAATACTTTATTAGCACCTTTTCTAAGTTTTGTTGTAGGTTTGTTACCGTTTTTGTTTGAATAAAGTTTTGTAACATTTTGAGTAGCGTATGTTACAAGTGTTTGAAGAATTTCTTTTGCAGCAGGGTCTGTGATACCGGCAAAGAGTTTGTCAAAGCCTTTTAATCCTGCAAGAGCCTTATCTGCTACATATATATTGACAATTCTCGGAACATTGGTGTCATACGGAGCTTCATAATATCCGCTTATATAACTGTCGTCGCCGCAGAACCAATTAAGAAGAGCGGGAAGAACATAGTTGAGGTCAAAGAATGTCTGACCGATACCTATTTCCATATCTCCGGCATTTTGATAATATTCTTTAAACGGTTTTCCGTTAATTTCTATACCGCCAAGAAGACCGAAAACTAAATTGTTAGCACTTTTGTTCAAGAACAATAATTGGAAAAGAATCTGATCAACAACTGTTACCAAAACAGGTGCAACAGCAAGAATTGTCGCAGCGGGATACATTGCTATATTATTTATAACATTATATAGGGTGTTGTACAAAACATCAACCGATAAATCTTTAACACCAAGAATACCTAATACTAAGTTGATAGTATTTTTGATTTTGTTATCCATAAGATATTTATCAAGGTATCCGTTGATTTTATCGTTTGCAACTGCAATTGATACTTCATATGGCATTTTGAAGTTATCATATTCATACATCGAAGTAATATTTGCTTTATCCCAATAAAAGTAATTGAAATATGCATAAACAGAGTCAAATATAGTTTGTGTTTTGCCAAATACTGTTTCGTAAACTTTTTCGGGTTTATCCGAATTTGCGGCAATAATGGAATCCATTTCTTCAACTGTCTTTAAACCGCTTGTAACAGCAAGACCTTTTGTGAATTCGTTTGTATATGCCTTGTCTTTCAATCCACCTTGATCAATATTTCCATCAAAAACAGAAAAAGCAACTTCGGAATAAGTTTTGCCTGCTCCGAAACCTGTTATGATAGAAACATAAATCTTACCGAGAACAAATTCGTATGTGCTTTGAACTTCGTTTTTAAGAACTGTATAGCCCTTTTCTTCGCAGTCTTTTTTGAACATATCAGGTGTGTAGATATTGCCAAGAACTGTTAAATAGTTTGAAGGAGTCAATTCCTTGTTGTCAACAGTAAATTTGTAACCACCGTCATTTGCAAATTTATTGATCGCAGATGCACCGATTACATCTGCATAGAATGGTGTTGTTGTTACAAAGAACAAATAAATTGCACTTGCAACATCTTCATCTAACTTAAAGTTTTGAATTCCCAAATCTTTTGCAAATTGCTTATAGCGAGATATAAAATCAACAATGTCGGCTTCTTTTAAAGAACTAAAAGCAGGAGCATCTAAAATATATTTAATACCATTTGTTGCATTTGCTTTTGAAAGTGAATATTTGCCGTCATCCAATTTGACAGTTACATTCTTCAATGATTCAATCGAACCATAGGTTCCATCAAAACTCAATGCTCCAATTGCATTTGCAACTTCCTGATGTGATAATAAAGTCTCAGTCATAGAGTTGATGTTGTTGAAAACATCGTTTCTTTTTTCTTGAGAAGAAGTTTCGATATCTTTTGCTGCTTTTTCAATCTTGTTAAATTCTTCAGAAATATTGTCAATAAAATCTTTTGCAGCATGGTCTTTTTTATTTTTAACTTCATCGATAACAGCTTTGTATGTGAAGAAATCTAACAAAGCATTATCATCTTTTAAAAGAGACGAAAGATAAAGCTCTGAGAAGCTTGATTTTAGGAATGGTTCCTTTGCGTTACCGGCTGCTCCGGCATAAAGCATTTTTATCAGATACAAAGAAAGTTGACCTGCAAATGCATAGAAAGCATCACTGTCATACTTACCGTTTGAATCAAACGCTTTAATTTCGTCGATGTTGATACCGATATTTCCGAGTGTGTTGTTTTCACCGTTAACGGCAGTCAGAATATCGGGTAAATAAGTGTCAAGAACTTTATTGATTTCATCAATACTTGTCTTGGCGTCAAGGTCAGTGTCGTTGAACAACTTGTCTGTCGGATTTACTTCCTGCGCCCAAGCAGTGAATCCGACTGAGCAAGCCGACACGGCCATTACCACAGCTAAGAAAAAGCTGAGGATTTTCTTGCTCGTTTTTTTCATAATCATCTCTCCTTCTTTATGATTTCCCCCGTGTAAGAGGGCGATTTTTCGTGTTGGTATGGTCTTAAAATCTCATTTCGTCGGTTAAATCAGTGTAAAATTGTTTAACACGCAAGTTTTTTGATAGAAAAACTTCAACCAATACGTACGAACAATACAATTTATTTATAACAAAAATATATAAAAAAGTCAATATTAATTGCAAAATTTTTTAACTATTTGTTAATAAATAATAATTTTATATTTAATTTGAATTTGAGCGTGATTTATTCGCTGAACCTCATTAACACTATTTTGTTTTGCTCATATTAAAATTTTGTTTTTAAACACAATATGTAGATATTGACATTTGACTGTATTTTTTGGACGATTTTCGTTGAAAAAAGAAGAAATTTTTGATAAAATCTCATTTTTACCAAATCTGTTATGATTTTATAGCCAAAAGAAAACGTGTAAAGTGAGTTTGCTTTACAAAAAAACACACACGATTTTTGATTATAAATGTAAATAATTTGTAAATTTAAAATAAATTTTATATTAATTAAAAAGTTGAAATCATTGTTGAAATCATTTAAGAAATGTAACTTTTAAAAGGTTAAATTCATCAAAAAGCATAATGAAATATACTGAATATTTTACCATTATTTTAAACAAAAATGTGAACTGCAATTTGTGTAAAATGCCAAAATATATATTTTATACATATTTTTATAAAAAATACATTGTATTTTATTAAATTTTATGTTTTAATAAGTTATGCAAATTACTTTTGTAAATCTCGGACTTGGGTTTTAGACACAGGTTGTCTTTCAATTTTTCGTTTTTTTATTACGATTGGTCAGAAGTTGCGACAAAACTTTCAATTCGGATTTACACAAAACCGTTTTCATATTTAGTTGCGGTTTTGTAAATTTGTAATTTAATTAAATAATAATTTAAGCGAAAAACGGAGGTACATCGGAAAATGCAAAAAGCAAGAAAATTTTCCAAAAAACTTCTTTCCTTGCTGCTTGCCGTTTTGATGACAGTTTCATGTTTTACAGGTGCAGTTTCTGCCTATGCTCAAACTTCTTCCGAAACAAAGTATCACGACAAAGATTTGGCGTATAACTTTATGGCATGGGCTGAAATGACAGACGAACAAACAGCTACTGCATTGCTTGACTATCTCGACACTGTATTAGCAGGTGTAGCACTTCCGATTGATGTTGATATGAATTTGGTTATTGCCAACATCAGCATTCATGGTAAACTCGACAGTGTAAACGGCATTTTTGACCTTATTGCACAAATTGAACCGCTTATCAATAGTTATGGCGGTGCGTTAGGTGAGGCCAAAAACGTTAACATTAGACAGTGTTTTGTTGACCGTAAGCATCATGACTATTCAAAAGGCAGCCAATACATTGTTTCAAGAGAGAATACACCGTCCAAGGATATTTTGATGCGTGTCGTTGAACTCGTAAATGCCAATTTTAACGATATAGACGGTTTAAATGTAATCAAAAACTTTGTAAGAGGTAAAATTTCTCTTGGTGCAGCTTCAAGTTTTGTAGATGTTTATAAGGAAATCGGCAAACTGCTCGGAATGTCAGGCAATTGGCAAAATAATATGGTATATAATATAGTAAAACAACTTTTAGTTAATGCTTTTTATATACCGGATTCTGCCGCTCACACTGCAGCAATGGGTAAAAAAATTGAACAAATCGCTTGTGATCTTCTCAACACAAAAGTGTTTGATACAATTATTGCATACGATACAACTTTAATGTTCAAAGAAGCAAACTTCAAATTAAATGTTACAGACAATCTTAACGATAAAGCAGTAGAAGCTTTTAAAATTGTTTGGGAACATACATTGGAACCTCTTATCGGTACAATTGCTTATGACCATTTCGGTTATACAAGAGCGTTCTATGAATATATTAACAAAGACAATAAAAATGTTGAAACCTTTAAGGGTGTTACAAAACAAACTGCTACTGTTGAAAAAGTAACAGAGTGGATTAATTCAGCAGACTTTGACACAGCATTCCCTGCACTCAAAGATATTAAAACTGTTGATGAGTTCAAGAAAGTTTACAGTTTCGACAGAACAACTCTCGGAGAAGATGAAAATCAATGGAAAAACATTGACTCTGTTCATCTTTTCAACAAAGTTGTTTATGACCCGCTTGCTGACGCTCTCGGCGTTAAAACAGGTGTTCTCAATCTTGGCATTAAGTTTGAGTACGGTTCATGGCAAAACTTTGTAAAAGAGTTCAAAGCACTTAATATAGGTTCAGGAACAAAATATACAACTATTGCCAATACTGCAAATGACTTCATTGCAGACCTTGTAAGCAAAGTATTTATTAAAGGTTGTCCTCAACTCACAATGAATTCTGCTGCTGATTCTTACAACAGCATTGTTCCAAATGTGCTTAAAGTTGTTCAGTATGTCGCAGATGTAACAGATAAGAACATTCTTAACAAATTCTATACAGATAAAGGTCAGGGCACTGCTCTTACCGAAACAAATGTAGAAGAAGCAATGGTTCCATTCCTTATTTCTGTACTTAAAGCATCATTGGAAGGTTTCGGCCTTATCAATATGATTCACGATTCAGAATGGAACGCTTGTGCTACTGCAGAAGATGTAGCGTTTGTTTGCTTGAAAGAAAATCTTTCTTTCTCACTTCCAAACAGGGACTATTCAACACTTCCCGGTGCAACTATTAACCCTGAAACAGGCAAATATGCCGCAACTCTTGAAGGTACACTTCTTCCTATGTGCCGTGACGCAGTTGCCTATGTAATGGGTGGACTTGTTCCGATTGATATGAACGGAACGGCGGCAGGCGGAAGATTTGAAATTCCTTCAACTGTTCAAACTTATGAAGAGCAAGTAAAAACAAAGACAACATTGTTTGATATTTTGAACGCAGTTGTTTGTACATATGCTGAAGATCACGGTGTTGCTTCATTGCTTGGCTTCCACGGTATCGGCGAAGGCCATGATAAGATTTCTCGTTCAAATACTCTTTGGCAGAATATTGATATCATCGCAAACGGTTTGTTACCTCAACTCGGTCAACTCTTTGGTGTTACAGGTTCTAATGGAATTTATACAACAGGTACAAAGATAGATTCTAAAGCACTTATTTATGACGGCGTTGTAAAGGGTGCACTTAACATTGCAGACCAAAAATCTCTTGACGGAAAATCATATTGTGGTATTTCTTACTTCATCAATATGATAGGTAAAGCATTCTCATCTTCAATATTCACATCTGAACAAGCACTTAAAGTTGTATATGATTTACTTAAAAATCTCTTCAACTTTGTTCTTTCAGACCGTACATCTGATGGCTTAGGAAGCTTAATTCCGGATGCAACATCAGCTAATGCGTTTGATGATTTACTTCAGGTTGATGTAATTGTCGGAAAAGACAATACACCTAGTGATCTTGGTGTATTGGGCAAATTAGTTCATCGTTTATACCGTGCTTTTGGCGGTGTTAAAGACGGAGTAGATTACTCTAAAGATACTGCTTGGAAAGGTGCAATGTATCTTGTAAGTGCGATAAATAACATTGTTCCGTTCATACCGCAGATTTCAGAACACCAATTCGGTCTTGTAAGCACAAAAGTTGATACACCTATTTACAGAAGTGCTTCAGGTGTTATTAACGATACTCTTACAATAAAGAATGAAACATTCGGTATCAACAAAGCATATGTTGATAAAAACGGTAAAGTTACTCAAGATACAAGATACAGTGCTAAAATTAAATCTATTGAAACAGATAACAGTGCAGCAGTAATTGAGGGCTTTGCAGAAACAGCTCTTGCTCCGGAAGAGGTAAAAACATACAATGTTAAAATTACAGTTCCAAGTCAAGATGCTGCAATAAAAATCACTGTAAAATATGATATTTACAGAAATGGTAAAGCTATTTATAACGACCTTGAATCATTTGCTTACATTTATTGTTCAACACAATTAGATTGGCACGACACAGTTTATGTAAACGAAAATTCAGGAAACATTAAAGAAGAATATCATTTTAGTGATGTAGGACAATCAGGTACATATACTCAGTCTTCTTCGAAAATTACAGAAGGCGGATCAGTATGGAATAAAAAACGAATGTTTGCAGTTACAACTAAAGACATATTGGTTAAAGAGTCAAAACTCAACAATATGGGCATTTACAGTCAAATGATTGCAAACAACACAGCTACATCTGCTATTGACGGTATGTTTACTGTTGATCCTGCTGACCATTCAAAAGCTACTCCTACATTTGATAAAGACGGTAACTTAATTAACTATGCTTATCGTGACTATTTAGACGAACATGGACAGTGGCATTATGTTGGTGAGACAGGAAAAGTAATGAGAGCTGACGGTCAAACACAGATAACAGCATTAGGTGATAAGAACACTGTATATAACTATGACAAACTTCCTGTTGATGCTGTTGCTACAAGACCCCATATAGCTTATACATACGACAAACAATCAAATACATATACTTCTACTCTACCCGGTAATTCACATACAATTAAAGGTGTTGAAGTTTCATTCAACCCACAAGGCAAATGTGAAAAAGTATATGTAACTCCTGAAAACTTCCTCTATAACAACCATGAAGGCTCTTCAGTTTCATGGAAGACACCTATTGACGGCTTAGTTGTTTATTTAGGATATGCAAAATATGCTGAATATAAACAGTATGTAAGTTATTTGCATTATGACGGTGAAACAAAAATTAACACAGTTTCAAATCAAAAGATGTGTGTAGCATTTGCTAACACAAACAGCGGTAACATTGCATATGCTGACCAAAATCTTCATTTTGTAGCTGATGTTGCCGGATATGACACTTTGATGAAAGCATATGACAGCATTGCTTCATACGCATCTAAATACAAAGCAAGTGATTTCACTTCACCGGAAGTATATCAAAATCTTCTTAATGAAGTTGTAAATGCTCTTGGTAAAGCAACTACTCCGGTAACATTAGAGAATGTTACATCAATAGAAAAAATTTACGCTGATGCTGCTAAAAATGTTAAAGCGACAATTGATAACAGTAACAGTAAATTTAAGAAAGAAAACCTTACTCAAATTACTGAAAAAGTAACTAATGTTATCAATAAACTTGATAAGAATGATTTCGATATGCTTTCATATCAAAAACTTATGGGTATAGCAAGTGTTGCACAGTCGATGCTTATCATTGACAGATACAACAACTATTACAAATCAACTGATGTAACAAACGGTGTTGCAAATCCGGGCGCAAAACCTTTGTTCAGTTGTTTGGCTTCTCAGTTTAATGTTAAATATCAAGAATACGCAGCATCAAACCCTGAAGCTGTACCAAGCACATTTATTACAGGTGTTGAAGACAGTTCGAAAAATGTTTACAGTACAAATGCTTCTACAACACAGATAGAAGAAGCAATCAAAGAGTTTAATACTTACTTAAGCAGAACAATCGAGCGTGGATTCATTCCTGATAAACTCAAAGAAGAAGTTCTTTGTGCTTCAGGCAGTGATTATTCTGCTCTTAAAGTTACAGACAAGGGTATTCAGGCTTCAACTGCTAAATACGGTTCTGTTAAAGACGGTGTAATTGCAAACGAAAAAGATGGTAAAAAAGCATACACAGATGAGTCATGGAAAGCATATATTGATGCTCTTACCGCTGCTGTAAATATGCTCAACACACCATCAAGTGCAAAAGGTTATACATCAGATTATTATAAACCTGAAGCAGGTGCTTCAGATGGATATAATATCCAAATTTCAGATGTTTATAATACACGCAAAGCACTTATGATTGCAGAAAACAAACTTACTCCGTTCGTAGAAGAAGCACCTACAGGCTTCAGCGTTTCTGCTGTTGTTACTGTAATGTCAGATTCTACAGGAGCTACAAACAATACTCCTATTAAGAATGCTAAAATCACTCTTAACAACGGAATTTCAGCAGTAACAGGTGCTGATGGTAGATTTACTCTTCAAAATGTACCTGCAGGTAACTATACCGCAACAATTACTTATGATTACGGTATTACAAGAAATGTCAATGTTACAGTAACAGACCATAATGTTGACTTTAAAGAACCTGTTGCACTTATTGCATGCGATTTTGATAAAAATGGCGTAATTTCAAGTTCAGACACAACCATTATCAGTAAAGCATCTATAAGTTTAGATGGAATAACTCAATATCCGTATTGTGATTTAGATGGTAATAAAATGATTTCAAGTTCTGATTCAGTTATTGTTAATGTATTATCTATTAATAATGTTGAATACAAACCTATTACTATTAAATAATTGAAATTATTAATTTTGCAAGTGCAAAGTTTTCTTTGCACTTGCAATACACTGCTGACGGAGGTTATTATGGTAAAATTTCATAAAAAAGCAATCTTGTTCGTACTTTCGTTGGCAGTTGTACTTTCCTGTTGTACATTTCCAGCTTATGCAAGCAAAGATAACTTCGGCAAAGAAAAACCGAAACTCGAGTTTGTCTATAATGAGTACAGCAACAACGAGGTACAAAAAGAAGTTGCAGACGGAAACAATCTGCAGCCGGGTTACTACTCGGTTTCTGTCCTGCTTAAAGGCATTGACAGTATTTCCCAATTTCAGTTTTCGGCAGAACTTGACACGACTTATGCATCAATAGGCAGTTTTGTTGAAAATGCATGGAGTGAAAAGTCTCCGAAACAAATTGCTGACTTGACTGACTCTTACCCAAACGGGTTCGATGTTGCACTTGTCAGTTTGTATTCAAACAGAATTGAGTGCGGTTTTCTTTCTTCAAACAGAGAGAGTTACACAACCGTTGACTCAAACGGTGTTAAGGTCTTGCAGTTTTTTATAAATGTAAAAGTTCACTGTGACGCAGAAAAGATTTTTGCGGTTGAAAAAAGTCCGAACTTAACATTTTTGCAGACTGACTATACACTTGGCAAATTCGACTGCTATTGTTTAGATGTAAATGCATCTGACGCAGTGGCAGGTGCAGTTCTTTATCCGATGCTTTGTGATGTTTCTCCAAATCCAACAAAAACATTTAGTGTGACCGCAAAAGTTACCGTAATGTCAAGCACCTTGGGTGATTCAAACGGAGTTCCCATAAAGAACGCAAAGATTACTCTTGACAACGGCTTGTATGCATATACAGATGCAACAGGTAAGTTTACTTTAAATAATGTTCTTCAGGGTAGGTATTCTGCACAAATCACTTATGAATATGGAATTACAAGAAAAGTTATTATAGAAGTAAATGATACTGATATTAATTATTCAATGGATATTCCTATTTGTGCATGTGATTTTGATAAAAATAGTGTTGTTTCAAGTTCAGATTTACCTATTATATATAAAGCAATAATAAGTTCAGAAATTGAAAAATATTCTTATTGTGATTTAGATGGAAACAATTTTTTATCGAGTGCAGATTCATCTATTGTAAATAAATTTTCAGTAAATAAATTTGTTTACACTGATATAATTATAAAGTAATATGGAATATTTTAAAATTAAAAATGGAGGTAATAAGTTTGAATAAAAAGCTTGTTAAAATAATTGCCGCTGTTCTTTCTGCTATAATGATAGTAACTATTCTTCCATTTTCAGCATTTGCAAAACTAGAAGGCCGATATAAATATGGCGATAATGTTGAAAAAAATGGTATTTTGGCAACAATGAATGGTCACGGTCCTATTGAAACAGATGCTCAGCCGAAAGTTTTTCTCGAATGGTATGAATATTCAGGCGATAAAAACAAAGGTAAGGAATTAAATAAATTTACTACTTTAACTCAAAGTGGCGACCAAAAAGCACACTTTGAAAGCATAAAAAAATCAGATCAACTTGAGGCTGGAAAGTACTATTATTGTTGGTTTTTCCTTACAGGTATTGATGCTGTTCAGTTTGTTGACTTAAGATATAGTTTTGATATGAATAAAGTATATCCTGCTGTTAAGCCAATAAGAGGTTCTGTACCTTCACCAGCTGATTTTAAAGATTTAATAGTTTGTGGATTTAATGATTTCACAAAACCAATCGGTATTAATACTGAAACAAATATTGACTGGTCTGACGGTGGTACAAATGTAGAGCAAAGAACTCTTAAAGTTTCTGCTACAAGCACTGGTGATGGTGCTTGGTATATTGGAACAGCAGATGATGAGTTTGTTCTTGAAGATTATTTTTATAATTATGACACAAATCAAACATCAGCTTTAGTATATAATGGCTATCCGATGGCTTGCTACAGTTTCTATTGTAAAGAAAGTATACCGGCTTCAGAAGCTCTTACTATGGATGTATCAATTCCTTGGTCACAATCGAAAGCATGTCAAACTTCTATAACACCTAGTATAGCTAATGTCTCAACTATTGATGCATATATGGGTCAAGGATATGACTGGAATGCATCAACAAATGACACAGCAAGAAATTGGCCTGTCAGAGAAATCTGGCATTCAGAAAACGGCTACATTTGGGGCAAAGAAGAAGGCTTCGATGTAACAGTAAAATACAGCGATTTGGGTACAGTAAAACTTGACGAACAGATTGTACCTAAAGAAGGTTTAACAGTTAAGAAAACTGACCCATTCAAATTGAGCGCAGTTGCAAACAAAGGCGCTAAATTTGTAGGTTGGTCTGTAAACGGCAAACTCGTTTCCACAGAACCAACATTAGATGTAACTCCTCATCAGGATATTACTTTTGTTCCTGTATTTGAAGTTACAGAAGCAACAGATAAGTTCACAGTAACATTTGTTGACTGCTGGAACAATATCATTTCAGCACAGGAAGTATCAAACGCTTCTGAAATTAAAATTCCACAGGGAATTACTTACAACGGCTATACATTCAAAGGTTGGTCTATGACTGAAGAAGAAATCAAACAGTTGACATCTTCTGCAACAATCACAGCAATGATTCAGAAGTCTCAAACAGGTTTGACTTTGAATGCAGGCGATGCCGGAGTTACATTCAAGGAAGTTAAGAACGGCAATGAACTCATTTGCGGTAAACTTCCTGACGGTAAGTATCTCTACGATACAGAAATTACCGTAACAAAACCGGGCGCTGCATCTTGGTACATTAACGGTTCAAAAGATCCTGTAGCATTCGGAGACACATTCACATTCTTCATCGGTTCAGACACAACCGTAACATACAAGACAGAAACTGCAGAAGACAGAACAACTGTTGCAGGAATCAGCACAGGCTTGATTGAAGGTTCTTCATACAAAGTTTCGTTCCTTGCAACACGCCATGTCGGTGCAAAGGATACAATTGTATCTTCAGGTTTTGTATATGGTAAGAACATGAATGAAGCAGACCTTGTACTTGAAAAAGTAGGCGATAAGGGAAGCAACGCTGAAAGCGGTACTGTAAAATCAGCATATTCAAGCAATATGAGTACAGACGCTCAAATGTCACTCAACTACGGTATTTCAAGTGCAACAGGAACAGCTTGTGCAAGACCGTTTGTAGTAATCAAAGATTCTACAGGTGTTGAAAAAGTTGTTTACGGCTCAATGATGACATACGAGTATAAGAAATAATCGGGAGGTAGTAAACAATGAAAGAAATGTACACAAAACCTGTTCTTGAAATAGAGCAATTCAAAACAGATGATGTTATTACAACAAGTATCGACCAGATTCCCGGTGTAGATGACTAATCTAAAAGGTGGCAGTGCGAAAGCACTGCCACTGTTTTTTTAAAATGAATTTTATTCGAGCGAAAAATATTGTTTTCGAATCTGTTTTAAAAAATATTACTGAAAGAAATTTCACACAACGACACTATGAGTTCTGCGTTGCTTCGTATTTCACGCAATGCTTCAAGCGACTCTTCGGTGTCGTTGTTTTTTATTGTGTCAAAAAGCACTTTAAATCCCAGTTTTTCATTGCTTAAAATATTGTGGTCTATCATCATACTTAAAATGTCATAACTTTTTTCCCAATTTTCTTCAGCCTTGACGCACAATTCTTCAGCTTCTTTAAAATTGTTTTTTTCTATTTCTTTTTCGATTTCATAAGAATAAGATATCGCTTTTTGACAAGAATTGTTTAAAAAAATTTGTTCATAAGTGCAAAGCGACAGAGTGAATATAAGAAATGCCACGGCGTACCAAATTCTTTTCATTAAACATCCTCCTGCTTTTTAATCAAGTTAAGTTTTCCGTTATTGTCAATTGTTAAAAGTTGAATATCACACATTTTAACTTCCAAAGCACCTACTATTGTTTCAATTTTTTCTTTCGGTGTTTTTGTTTGTGAAAAGTATTCCGTAATCGGTTTTCCGTCAAGTACAATTACTATCGGTGTCCCGCCGTCCTCGACAGTCAATTTTAAATTTTCAGCTGTTGGAGGCATTTTCTTTGTTTTTTTCAACACCGAAACAGAGCCGTTCGTTTCAATTACGGCATCGTTGACTTCCGAAATGTCAAAGGCATCGTTTTGTCGCACTGCGTCAACCAAATCATCCAAAGTCATTCTTACTCTTTTGAGTTCTTTTTCTTCGATTTTTCCGTTTCTCATAACAAAAATCGGCTTGCCTTGAATAAAATCTCTGAATTTGATGCTTTTCATAGACACAATCGAAACAATAATTTCAAAACTTACTAAAATCAGTATAGGCAGTATTGAACTTGCAAGAGGAATTGAGTTGTCCTGCAAAGGCTGTGATGCAATTTGCGATACTAAAAATGTGATGATAAGTTCGTGCGGCTTCAGTTGTCCTATCTGTCTTTTTCCCATTATTTTAACTGCCAGCACTATAAAAACATAAATGATGCATGTTCTCAAAATCGTAATTGTCATATATTATCACCAAACATATTTTTAGAATAAATCGCTTTATTATGCACAAAAATAAAGTGGTGATAAAATTGGAAAAATTATTTAAGGATTTGAAGCAGAACAACAGTGTTTTTGAAAAGGATTTTTTTGATTGCTCTGATTTTTTGAAAAGAGAAGTAAAAATCAGCGGTTTTGATGCATTAATTATGGCTATGGACGGACTCGTTGACTCTAAAACAGTAGCCGAAGCAGTTTCAAACCCTGTTTTAAATTTCAATACAAATTGTAAGAATGCCGATGTTTTGTTTAATCAAATTAAAGAAATGAAAGTATCGGCGTCGGAAATTACCGAAGTTACAACATTTGACGAAGTGAAATATTTTCTAATGAGCGGTTTCGTTGCAATTATAATTGACGGGTGTAACAAGGCTCTTTGCTTGGGTACGCAGGGGTGGAACAAAAGGAATACTTCCGAGCCGTCAAATGAGGCAATGACAAAAGGTGCAAAAGAGTCTTTTGTTGAAACTTTAAACGATAACAAAGCACTTATAAGAAAAAGACTTAAAACAAGTCATTTGAAATTTCGACAACTAAAACTCGGTAAAAGTGCAAAAACGCCCGTTGTAATTGCATATATTGACAACAAGGCAGAAAAAAGCATTGTTGACGGCGTTGAAAAACGGCTTAAAAGTGCCGATATAGATGTTGTACTTGATTACGGATGTCTTCAGCCATTTATCGACACAGATGTAAAAACATTTTTTTCGTGCGTAGGAGTGACGGAAAGACCTGACATGCTTTGTTCAAAACTAACAGAGGGCAGAGTAGCAGTCATTGTTGACGGTTCGCCGTTTGTAATGTATGTGCCGTATCTTTTCAGCGACAATTTTCAGTCTGTTGACGATTATGACAATCCGCCTTTTTATGCGGGATTTTTAAGAATTTTAAAGTATTTTTCTTTTTTTGCATCTATATTTTTGCCCGGATTATATGTTGCAATCGGTACATTTCACATAGAACTTTTACCGACACAAATCGTTTATCACATCGCTGCGGCAGAGGCAATTACACCGTTTTCTCTTGTATATGAGTCAGTATTGACATTTTTACTGTATGAAGTGATGAGAGAGGCGGGTTTGCGACTGCCGAAAACCATTGGTCATGCAATCTCTATCATAGGTGCTTTGGTAATCGGGGAAGCGACTGTTTCGGCAGGTTTGATAGGTGCTCCGACACTCATAGTTGTTGCCGTAACTGCCATTTCAAGTTATGTTGTATATCCTCTTTATGAAAGTACGGCTGTTTTAAGATTGTTTTCAATCATTATCGGAGGTATTACAGGCATATACGGAATTATATTGTTTGCCGGTATTGTCGGTATAAATTTATGTTCTGTAGGACCTTTCGGAATTCCTTATTCTGCTCCTTTTTCTCCGTTTACAAAAGAAAGTGCTGCCGATTCCGTTTTCAGAGCAAGTTGGAAAAAATTAAAAAATCATCGTTTTAAAATTCAAGATTTAAGAGGTGCTTCTGTTGAAAAAGATGTATGAAAAAGGAAAAATTGCACCGATTAACCTGTTTATTCTGCTTTTTGTTTCAAGAACAATAATAGGGTTAACATATATTCAGTCGGTAATTTATACAAAAATGACAAGCGACTTGATTTTTTCTATTTTAATCTCGTTTGTTATAACTGCTTTTGTAATGTTACCCGTTTTCTTTTGTGTGAGAAAAAATATAAATCCTCTTGAAAACAAGTTTATAAGCGTGTTTTATTCGTTTTATTTTGTTTTTGCCGCTATGGTAAATATAATGCGTTTTTCGTATTTTGCTTCCGGCGTTTTGAACCTTGAAACTCCTCCCGTGATTTTTTCTGTCATAATAATTTTTTGCACGGTTTACGGTTCAATGAGAGGTATTGAAGCAATTTCAAGATGGGGGAGCATCGTCTGCGTAATTTTGATTTTTTCAATTATCGTTATTTTGGGTTTCAATTTATCGGATTTCAGTTTCAATAATTTTTTGCCTTTTTTCAAAGAAAGCAGAATAAATATATTTAAGGACGCATTTTTATTGTCCTGCAATGCTTCTGAAATACCGCTTTATTTGTTTTTGTCAAAAAAAGTCAACGGAAAAACAGAAAAACCGTTTTTCTCTTCGGTTATTTTTGCAGTTTTAATAATTTTTATCGTATATTTCACAGCAATAGGAACTTTGGGAGACTATGCGTATCATCAACCGTTTCCGATTTATTCGTTGTCAGAAATAACAAAAGTTTCACAGTCTTCAAGACTTGATGTTTTATTTATTTCAACATGGATATTTTGCATATTTCTAAAGGCTTCGCTTTATCTTTATTCGTCTTTTGAATGTTTAAGAAAAAGTTTTGAAAAATTGAAAAGAAAACAGGCAGTTTTTTGCTCATCACTCGTTTTGATTTTGCTGACAGTCTTTGTTTCCGTTTTGTATGAGTCTGTTTTTTCGTCAGTTTCAAAACTTGCCGTTTGTTTAATGTTTGTGACGGCATCTTTAATAATTCCTATTGCATACTTTGTTTTCAACAGAAGAAAAGGAGTAAATCACATTGAAAAAACTTAAAATTATTTCGCTTGTTTTTATTTTGTGCGTGATGTTTTGTGGGTGCAGAAATTCAAATTTGAGTATTTCAAACAGAGATATTGTTCAGGGCGTCGGAATAGATACGGAAAACGGGAAAACAAAAGTGACTGTTCAGGCTCTTGATTTGATAAGGGAAAATTCGGGTGCAGACAGTTTGTCCGGAAACTTGACATATATCATTACAGGGTACGGCTATGATATTACTTCCGCTGTATCTTCGGCTTCAAAAAGAGCGTCTAAAGATATGCTTTTGGGTCAAAACAAAATTGTTGTATTGTCGAAAGAAACGGCAAAAGAGGATTTGAAAAAAAATATAGACTATCTTCTGAGAGCTGTTGATTCAAGGGGTGATGTTTTGATTGCCCTTGCCGAAAAAGACGCTTCCGATATTATAAAATGCACTCAAAACGATGCTTTGGTGCCTGCCGAAAGTATATCAAAATCCATTTACTCGGCGAATGAAAAAGGTTATACCTGTAAAGTGAGCGTAAAAGATTTGGTAAATGCATATTCAAACGAAACAGACGATATTTTTTTACCTGTTTTGTCATCAGGCTCTGAAAAAGAAAAGTCTGTCTGTGAAATTAATGGCGTTGCGATTTTTTCAAAAGATAAAGCCGTAAAAATTTTAAATGATGAAGAAACAAGGGGAATGATGTTTCTTAAAAACAAATTAAAAGACGGAGATTTAAGTTTTTACAATGAAGATTTCGGAAATGTCAGTTTGGAATTGATTGAGTCCTCTCCAAAGCAAAAAGTTTTTGTGAAAGACGGAAAAGTTTTTGCCGAATTTACGGTTAAGGGAAAATATTTTGTAAATGAGGTGGAAAAAGGACTTGTTACGGATGTTACCGATAAAGTTATAGAAAAACTCCAAAAAGTAACAAATGAAAAAATCGAAACGCTTTGCAAAATGGCATTGAATGCCACATATAAAAACGGTTGTGATGTTTTTCAGACAGGCAGAAAGCTCAGTTTTTCAGATAGAAAAATTTATGACACTCACAAAGATAATTGGAATGAATTTGTGAAAAGTATTGATTTTTCGGTTAAATCTGACTGTGAAGTGATTATGATAAATGACAATTCAATAAAGGAATGATATTTCACTGCTGAAAATCGTTACAAGTTCTTTGTTTTCATCTGCTTCCTGCGAGGCAGATGTTTTTTCTTTTTTTTCGCTGCCCGACGGCTTTATGTCAAAGTTTAAAGTCATTGGTACAAGCAGTGTCAGTATTGCGATTATTAAAGAAATAACGGCTATTTTTTTCATTGTAAAACCTCTGTTTCTTGACTTTGAAGTTAAATAAATGTATAATATTTATAAATTTTCTTTTTTATTAGTTTAAAATTTACAATTTTTCTTATATTTGTTTTTTATTCTGATTTATAATAATTCAGTTATATATTTTATATTTATTAGGAGCTGATAAAATGCCGATTAACTATATTTCTCCGATTTCTATGGATGCTATTTCAAGTTTATGCGACGAACTCAATAAAAATAACTATATAAATCCTGCCGATTATGACAGATACCAAGTTAAAAGAGGACTTCGTAACAGCGATACAACGGGCGTTATGGCAGGACTTACCAGAATATGCAGTGTTGAAGGTTACTATATTCTTGACGGCGAAAAAGTGCCGAAAGACGGCAAACTTTATTACAGAGGTTACGATATTAACGATATTATAAAAGCATGCGATACAGAGGATAGGTTTGGTTTTGAAGAAGTAGTATGGCTTTTACTTATGGGTTCATTGCCGACAGGAAATCAATTGTTTGCATTGAGAGAAGTTTTGGCAGAGTGCAGAGCATTGCCCGATGAATTTGTTGAAGACTCTATTTTGAAACAAGTGTCAAAAGACATTATGAATAAAATGGCAAGATGTACCATGACTCTTTATTCTTACGATGAAGACCCTGACAATACATCTATTGACAATGTACTTCGTCAAAGTTTACAGTTAATTGCACAGACACCTACCATTATGATAGATGCATATCAGGCAAAAAGAAGAGCAATTTACGGCGAGTCCATGTTCCTGCACCCGATTGACAAAACACAGTCTGAAGCAGAGTATATATTAAATTCATTAAGACCTGACAGAAAGTTTTCTCACGCAGAAGCTAAACTTCTTGACCTTTGCTTAATGCTTCACGCTGACCACGGCGGCGGTAACAACTCTACATTTTCGGTAAGAGTTCTTACATCAAGCAAGACAGATACATATTCTGCAATAACGGCAGGTTTGGGTTCACTTAAGGGTCCCAGACACGGCGGTGCAAATATCAAAGTTGTCAAAATGCTTGATGATATTATGGCAAATGTTTCCGACCCGACTGACGAGGGACAGATGAGAGATTATCTCGTTAAAATCATTAATAAAGAGGCAGGAGACAGAAGCGGTCTTATATACGGTATGGGACACGCAGTATATACCTGTTCCGACCCTCGTGCAGTAGTTTTGAAGAAAAATGCTCGTGAACTTGCATATCAGGCAGGCTTTGAAAAGGAATTCACGGCACTTGAACTTGTTGAAAAACTCACACCCGATGTTTTTGCGACTGTTAAAGGCGACAATAAGGTAATGTGTGCAAATGTTGACCTTTATTCAGGTCTTGTATATAAAACTCTCGGCATCCCCGAAGACCTTTACACGCCTCTTTTTGCAGCGGCAAGAATTGCAGGCTGGTGCGCTCACCGTATAGAAGAACTTACATCAAACGGTCGTATTATGAGACCGGCATACAAGAGCGTTTCCCATACAAGAAAGTATGTTTCTCTTGCAAACAGAGTTGAGGAATAATCTATGTTAAAAACAAAATATAAAAGCGGTATTTTTGTCGCTTTTTTGTTTTGCATTGTCGCATTTTTATTGCGTATTTATCAAATATTTTTTATTACAGACGCCCAAAGCGGACTGTTGACTGAAAAAACTTCAACTTCCTATATGTTTTACGGAGCAGTTTTTTTGACTGTGATTTTTACATTTTTTGCCTGTCAAACCAAAAAGTTTTATGATGACGGTGAAGATGTAAACGGTGGATTTAAAAGAGATAATTTTTCTTCTTTTTCTGCCGTTATTTTGGGTGTGTGTCTTCTTGTCCGGTTTGTTTCGGAGTCAATCGTTTTGTTTGATAAAAGCGGTGTTTACGGTACAGTAGAACGAAACTTGTTTTTTGTTGTTCTATTCATTTGGATTTTCAGTTTGGCATCGAGCGTTTACTATTTTATAATCGCTCTGTCTCTTCGTGGTAATTGGTATGATTTTTCAAAGTTCTCGTTTTTTCACATTGTACCTGTTGTTTTGATAATATCAAGGCTTTTTACACAACTCATCAATTCGGTCAACGCAGTGTTCGATGTAGTTTCGGTCGAAAGAATTTTATTTTTGATTTTCGCCGCAGTTTTCGTCATCTGTTTTGCAAACTATATGGACTCATTGAATTACAAGAAGAAAAAAAGTTTGTTTTTCGCGTCATTTTGTCTTGCATTTTTAGGCATTTGCTGTGCTTTGTCAAATGCGGTATTTTTGATTTCAAGCAAGACCTTTACAATACAGAACTTTTGGGTTTTCTCTGATTTGGCACTCAGTTTATTTGCTTTTTCTGTCGGAAAAAGATTACTTTCCGAATAGTATCGGATAAAAGATTAACGAAGTGTAAATATTTGTTTAAAACATACTTTTAATATTGATAAATATTTGACTTAAAGTATAAATTTTTGATATTATATAATAAATTAATTTTTTATTTATTTTTTACTAATTTAATATTGAAGTAAAGGGAGCGATTTGATTGAAACTTGTTCTTTCTATTGCATCAAATAACGATATACCTAAAATCATCAGCGAACTTGCAAAAGAGGGCTATTTTACAACCCGTCTTTCAACAACAGGTCAATTTCTTGCTGACGGTCATACTTTGATTATGAGTGGTACAGAGGACGAAAAAGTTGACGATTTAATTGCTATTGTAAAAGAAAATGTTACGAAAAGAACTGTTGATATAAGCGGTGTTGAAAGCACTCTTGAAGGCACACTGCTTAAAAAACCCGTTACCGTTGAAAAGGGCGGGGCAGTTTGTTTTGTGATTGATGTAGAGCAGTTTATTAAGATATAATGAGATTTGAAAATTTTTTTGGAAACGAAAAAACAAAAGAAACAATAGAGTATCTTTTTAATTCAAACCGTTTTCCTCATGCCATTATTTTGGAGGGCGAAAGCGGCTGCGGTAAAAAAACACTTGCTCGAAAAATCGCACAAATGCTTGTATGTACTGCCGAAGAAGACAAGCCTTGTTCTTCTTGTGCCCAGTGTGTAAAAGTTCAAAAGGGAGTTCATCCCGATATTTTCGAGTATGTTCCGTCAGGCAGTGCAAACTCATTTCATATAGAAACTGTCCGTCAGGTTATAGACGACGCTTTTGTTTTGCCTAATGAAGCAAATTATAAGGTCTATATTCTTGCAGATTGTCAGTGTATGAACGAATCGGCGCAAAATTCGATATTAAAGATATTGGAAGAACCGCCTGAGTACGCCGTTTTTATTTTGACAACAAGCAGTAAGTCAAAACTTTTAACAACTGTTTTGTCAAGGTGTGTTTCTTTTCAGCTTGAAGGTGTTTTAAGCGATGAAGCGGCAGAATTTGTCAGCAAATCGACGGAGTCTGATTTTCACGAAGCAAAAGAAATTCTTTTGTCGTATAACGGAAATATCGGCAAGACGATAAATGCACTTAAAGACGGTAAAATGAAAAAAAATACGGAAATCGCCGAAAATATCTGCAATTCTTTAATCAACGGCACAGAGTATCAACTGATGATATACTGTGGCGAGTTTGAAGACAATTCGGAAGCAATAATCGGCGTTTTTGATATGCTTACTTTACTTTTTCGTGATGCGCTCGTTTTAAAAAACGGCTCAAAAAACTTGCTTTTCGGAAATGAAAAAGCAGCAAAAGATGTTTGCGAGTCTTTTTCTGAAAAGAAAATTTTAAATTTGCTTAATTGTTGCGAAGAAATTAAGGAAGACGCTTTAAAAAATGCAAATAATGCATTGCTTATCACAAAAATATGTTATTCTCTGCGCAGAGCAATCGGAATGTAACGGAGGATTTTTAATAAATGGAAAAAGTAGTTGGTGTTAGATTCAGCAGCACCGGTAAAGTCTATTATTTCAGTCCTGAAAAAATAAATATTTCAAAGGGCGATGTAGTTGTTGTTGAAACTGCACGGGGTATTGAGTGCGGTTATGCTGCAACGGACATAAAAGAGGTTGATGAAGATGAAATAGTAAAGCCTCTTAAACCCGTTGTCAGATTGGCAACCGAAACAGATAAAAAGACATTAAATGAAAATAAGAAAAAAGAAAAAGACGCTTACAATATCTGTCTTAAAAAGATTGCCGCTCACAATTTGGAAATGGATTTAACAGATGTTGAGTATGCTTTTGACGGCAGTAAAATCATTTTTTACTTTACGGCAGACGGCAGAATAGATTTTCGTGAACTTGTAAAAGATTTGGCGTCAATTTTTCATACAAGAATTGAACTTCGTCAAATCGGCGTCAGAGATGAAAGCAAAATGCTCGGCGGTTTGGGTATTTGCGGAAGACCGTTTTGTTGTTCAACATTTTTGAACGATTTTCATTCGGTATCAATTAAAATGGCAAAAGAACAGGGACTCAGTCTGTCGCCCGGTAAAATCAGCGGTACTTGCGGAAGACTTATGTGCTGTTTGAAATATGAGCAAAATTCATACGAGTATCTTTCAAAAATAACTGCAAAGAAAGGCACACTCGTAGATACACCGCAGGGCAGAGGAAAAGTTGTAGATGTTTCTCTTATTGCTGGTAAACTAAAAGTTCAACTTGACAGTATGCCGGAGGGCGCTCCAGTAACTTTTGCACGAGAGGAAGTCAAACCTCTCAGAAGTGCAAAACGCAATCAGCAGAATGCTGAAGAATAAAGCAAAAAAATGCTTGCAATTTGCACATTTTATGTTATATTTATATTAAGAGTAACGCATAGGAGGTGTAAACTATGGCATATGCAATTTCAGATGATTGTATTTCTTGCGGAGCTTGTGCAGCAGGTTGTCCTGTAAATGCTATTTCAGAAGGCGACGACAAATATGTAATTGATGCAGATACTTGTATTGATTGCGGTGCATGCGAAAGCGTTTGTCCTGTAAGCGCTCCTTCTCAAGCATAATTACTTAACTTTAAGGCGGAGTGTCTGAAAGGCACTCCGTTTTTTTAATTATATTATTTTTAGGCGGTATTTGTTTTGTACAGTTATGAAAAACTTTCAGACGATGTGAAAATTGCTGTCAGTGCTGACCACACATTCGGTACAGATGCAGTTATCCTCAGTTATTTTGCAAATATTAGAAGAAAAGATATTTACATAGATTTCGGTACCGGATGCGGTATAATTCCTTTTATAATTGCGACTAAATCTGCACCGGAAAAAATATTTTGTGTGGATATTCAGCAAAATGCAGTTGAACAGGTTAAACATTCAATAGAAATCAATTCTTTGCAAGAAAAAGTTTTTGTAAAGCAAGCAGATATAAGAGAAATTGACAAATATTTTAAAGCAGAAAGTTTTACTGCCGTTACTATGAATCCACCGTATAAACCCGTAAATACAGGTATAGAAAGTCTTTCCGAAAGTGCAAGAATTGCAAGACACGAAGTTTGCTGTAATATGGAAGATATGGTAAAATCAGCGTCGTATTTGTTGAAATTCGGAGGCAGCCTTTGTATTTGTCAAAGACCTGAAAGATTGACGGATGCAATGACCCTTTTCAGACAATATAAACTTGAACCTAAAAGATTGAGATTTGTAGTTGATAAAGAGGGCGAAAAACCGTTTTTGTTTTTATTGGAAGGCAAAAAAGGTTCAAAGCCGTTTTTGCAAGTTGAAAAAAACCTTGTAATAAAAAAAGAAAACGGAAAATTTACAGACGAAATGCTTGAAGTTTACGGAGACTATGCAAAGGGGTACGACAGATGAGCGGAATTTTATATGTTGTGGGAACACCGATAGGAAACTTGTCGGACTTTTCGCCGAGAGCGATTGATACTTTGGCAGGCGTTGACTTTATTGCCGCCGAAGATACAAGAGTTACTATGAAACTTTTAAACCATTTTTCAATAAAGAAAGAAATGGTAAGTTACTATGAACACAACAGGCGGGAAAGAGGTCAAATTATAGTTGACAGAATTTTAAACGGAGAAAATTGTGCCATTGTAACAGATGCCGGAATGCCGGCAATTTCTGACCCCGGTCAAGATTTGGTATGGCTTTGTCACGAAAACGGAATAAAGGTTGAGTCTGTACCCGGTCCTGTTGCATTTGCTACTGCTCTTGCATTGTCAGGTATGGAAAGCGGAAGATTTACTTTTGAAGGCTTTTTGTCGGTAAATAAAAAAAGTCGATTAGACCACCTTGAAGAATTAGTTAATGAAAAGCGTACAATGATTTTTTATGAGGCACCTCATAAACTTCTTGCCACGCTAAAAGATATGAATAAATTTTTTGGAAACAGAAATATTGCAATAGTCAGAGAACTTACAAAAATTCATGAAGAAGTGATTAGAACAACCTTTGAAGACGCAATAGAAAGGTATTCAAAAATTTCTCCAAAAGGTGAGATTGTCCTTATAATTGAAGGAAAAAAGCAAGATGTTTCGGAACAAATTTCACTTGAACAAGCTGTTGAAAAAGCAAAAGAACTCGTTGAAAACGGATTGAGCGTAAATGCGGCGGCGAAAGAAGTCGCTTCTTTGACAGATTTTAAAAAAGCAAATATTTACAGGGAGTTGGTAAAGTGAAGTGCAATGCCTGTCCCCGTAAATGCAATGTTGACAGAAGTGAAAAACTCGGTTTTTGTCGGGAAAAAGATGTTCTTCGAGGTGCAAGAGCGTCACTTCATTTTTGGGAAGAGCCAATTATCAGCGGAAAATCGGGCAGCGGTACCGTCTTTTTCAGCGGATGTAATTTGAAGTGTGTTTTCTGTCAAAATTATGAAATAAGTGCTGAAAATAAAGGTATTGAAATAAGTTTTGAAAATTTAAAAAGGATTTTTAATGATTTGATAGAGCAAGGTGCAAATAATATAAATCTTGTAAATCCTACTCACTTTTCTGATTTGCTTTGTGAATTTTTGTCAAAAAACAAATTTCCCGTTCCTATTGTCTATAATTCTTCAGGGTACGAAAGCGTAGAAACTTTGAAAAAATTTGAGGGACTTATAGATATTTATTTACCTGACTTTAAATATATAAGAAACGATAAGGCAAAAAGATACAGTAAGGCAGAGGATTATCCCCAAGTTGTAAAAAATGCTTTGAAAGAGATGCGACGACAACAAAAAGAAGATGTTATTGAAGACGGTTTGATGAAAAAAGGTATGATTATCCGTCATCTTGTTTTGCCGTCTAATACAAACTCAACTTTGGAAATTCTTGATTATTTAAAAGAAAACTATGAAAATTCGTATATTTCGCTGATGTCGCAGTATGTTCCTTGCGGAGATTTAAGCGAATATTCGGAAATAAATCGAAAACTGACGAAAAGAGAATATGAAAAAGTTGTCTGTTATGCGACAGATTTAGGGTTTAAAAATGTTTATGTGCAGGAACTTAATTCTGCAGAAAAAAATTTCATTCCTGCATTTGATTTTTCGGGAATATTGTGATATTCTTATTGTTAGAGATATGTTGCCTAAATGCGATAAATCTTTAGTTATATGATTGAGGGGGAAAGAATTATGAAAGTTAAAACTTATGAATATGAAAGTGCAACCGGTCAATGTGATATTAAGGCATGGCAGTGGTACCCTGAAAACAGAAAGCCAAAAGCGGCTATACTTATCCATCACGGTATGGCAGAACATTCGGGAAGATATAAAAATGTTATAAATGCACTTGTAAATGATTATGGCTACGCCGTTTTTATGAATGATATGGCAAATCACGGACAGTCGAATTTCAATGAGGAATTACTCGGATATTTCGGTGCAAAAGACGGATGGAAAAATATCATTAAAGACGCAAAAACACTTTTTGACATTATGAAATCAGAGTATCCGGATAAAAAGACAATTATATGCGGTCATTCTATGGGTTCAATGATTATGAGGTCGTTTATAAATTTCTACGGAAATCCATTTGATGCGGCTATATTCATCGGTACAAGCGGTAAAAATCCTCTTGCAAAAGCAAGTCTTGCACTTACAGATGCTCTTGCTAAAATTAAAGGACCTACATACAAGACACAACAACTTTATGAGGTTGGTTTTGCAGATTATGATAAGCCTTTTGAGCATAGAACAAGATATGACTGGGGTATCAGAGATACAAAGAGTGTAGATGACTATGTGGCAGATCCAAAGTGTGGATTTTTGTTTACCGTTGCAGGTTATAATGACCTTGCTCAACTTGTAATTAACTGTAACAGTGACGAGTGGTTTAGTAATGTCGGTGTTTATGTACCTGTTTTGTTCCTTTCGGGAGATAAAGACCCTGTCGGAAATTATGGTAAAGGTATAGTTGAAGTTTACGACAAACTTAAAAAGACAGGCCACGAAAAAGTTACAATGAAACTTTACGGAAATGCCCGTCACGAAATATTGAATGAACTCAATAAAGAAAGCGTTTATGAAGATATGAACAACTGGATTCAAAATGTTGTTTTAAAATAATTTCTATAAACAAAAAACCATAAAAATAAGCCGTATGTTTTCATACAGCTTATTTTTAGTTTAGTATATTTAGTTTAACTGCCGTAACTTTAAGTTACGGCAGTTTTTATGTTAGTGTTTATTAAAAATATTACTGTGTTTTATTTTACTTACAACAAAAAATAAAATATAGAAAAAGACTATGCCGAGAACTGCACCCAAAGAGTCGATTGCCCAATCAACGAACTGACAGGAACGGCCGTCAACAAAGATTTGATGGATTTCATCGCTTATGGCATAAAGCGAAGTTGCTGAAAATGCAAAAATCGGTACTGTTTTTGTATTTTTCAATGTTTGGTAAAAAGCGTTTGAAAACAGAAGTGAAAGACCTGTAAATTCGAGCAAATGAGCAGCTTTTCTGACTAAAAAGTCTGTAAAAACATTTTCTCCGAAAATTGAAGTCAAAAACTCAAGTATTTTACCGCTCTGTTCGGACGATTGGTTTGCAGTTCGTGAAGAAAAATAAAAAATGAGCGCCATACAAACTGCACAGAGTGTCCAAGAAACGATTTTTTTAATCTTCTCGTGTTGCATTACAGAAGTTTACCCTCCCGCTTCCTGCGTGAAATTGAATACCTGAAACATTTTTTGCACTTGCATAGTAACTTGTTTCGAAAAATACGGGACATACGGAGTATGTCGAGAGAAGTTCATTTTCACATTTTGAATAGAAATTACTTTCTCCGTTTTTACCTGCTGAATATGATAATACAGAAATTTTATCGGCAAATTCAGAACTGCCTGCCGTAGCGTAATTTGAATTATTCATTATATTTTCTATAAATGAATAGGGGTTTGACGAGTGCGCTTTATATTCAGTAAATGCGATTTGATAGTCGCCTTTTGCAATTCTTGTTTTAAGCTCGTTTTCTTTTACAATTTCAATTTTCATAGTCAAAGCAACATCTTTTTTATTGTCTCCCGAGCCGTATCCCGTAGTTTTGCCTATGGACGCCTGAACATCCTGAAAAACCTCTTTTACATACTCTTCCATAGCTTCTGTTGTGATAACGGTTAGAGTGGCCGTTGATACTTTTAATTCTTTAAGACCTTTTTTCCAAAGTTCAACGGCTTCGAAGGTGTCTTGTTTATAAAATGTATCGGAAGCAGAATTTCTGTACGGTGCGTTTCCCATTGTGCAGGACGGAGGAATGTAGCCTGTCGCTTTTGTAAGAAAGTCTGTTTTTTCGAGGTCTGCGTTTCCAAATGACAGACAAAGTGATTTTCTGATGTTCAGATTTGATACAATATTATCGGAACAGTTAAACACAAAACCCCACATTGTGTCTGTATATGGAACTGTTGTAATTTTGTTTTTTTTACTGATTTTTTTTGTTTCGTGACCATTTAAAAATGCTGCGTCATATACGCCCGACGCCAAGTTTTCAACAATTTTTTCTCTGTCGTTTGTTATTGAAAATGTGAGTTTTTTTGCTTTTGCGGGAGAAGGTCCCGTATATGTTTCGTTTTGAATTAAATTTATAGAATTGTCAAGAACTTTTGAAACTATAAACTGACCGTTGAACATTGAGTATTTTAATTCAAGTCCGTATCTTCCTTTTGTTGCATTGAAAAACTGTCTGTTACACGGTGCCGCAACAGCTGTTGAAAGAACATTTAAAAAACCGTTTACGGCATTTTCAAGTTCAATAACCAAAGTGTAGTTGTCAACTGCGGTAACACCAAGTTCGGAAAGTGATTTTTTGCCTGCATTGATTGCAGAGGCATTTTTAATTGAAGAAACAGTGGAGTAGAGGGGACTGTTTGTATTCGGGTCAACTGCTCGCTGAAGTGCGAACACAAAGTCGTCGGCAACAACTTCGGGTTTGAAGCTTTCGCCCATTCTTTCTTCTATGGTTTTATTCGTGTGCCATTTGCAACCTTTTTTCAAGTGAAATGTATAGGTTAAGCCGTTGTTTGTAACTTCCCAACTTTCTGCCATACCCGATGTTACTTCGCCTTTATCGTCAACTCGCACAAGTCCTTCATAGACATTTTCACAAATCAAAAAATCGTCTTCCGTTCCGGCAACCTGTGGGTCAAAACTTGTCATATTCCCGTCAATCGGGTATATTAAATCAATTTCTTTGTCTTTTGAACCGCAGCCGCTGAAAACAGCAGCGATAACAGACAGACAAAGCATTACTGATATTATACTTTTAATTTTTTTGCGCATTGTTTTCTTCTCCGATATATTAATTATACACATTATAACAAACGAAATTTGCAAATACAAGGTTATTAAACAATGCAGTATTTTATTTTTACAATTTTTTTAAAAAATTAGTTTTCAATCTCAAAATCAACTTCAAAAACAGAGAAAAAGTGTGAAAATATATTGTATTTTCAAAACACTCGGAGCAGTGTGCAATTTATTTTTAATTGTATCGGTCACTTTGTAAAAAATTATCAAAAATAAGGTTGACAAAGACAAATAGTTAGTATATTATAGATACCCAAAATAAAATGGCATTGTGTACGCAAAAGGGAGTTTAATCCATTTTTTACGACACAAAAAGTTTACACTTCAGACACTGAAAAGTGTGCTTAAACAGTGTAAATCCAGCCCTTTTTCACATATCAAAAAGAAGGAGTGAAATCTTAATGGTAAATGTGAAGGACGAGCAGTTAGGCGTTACAATCAGAAAGAGTTTTGCAAAAATTAACGAGGTTATGAAAGTTCCGAACCTCATTGAAGTGCAAAAGAAATCGTATCAATGGTTTCTTGACGAGGGCCTTGCTGAAGTTTTCAAAGATATCGGTTCAATTACCGATTATACAGGCGACCTTGTTCTTGACTTTGTTGACTATTCAATGGACGACGAACCGAAGTACAGCATTGCTCAATGTAAAGCGAGAGATGTTACTTATTCAAAACCTTTAAAGGTTAAAGCCCGTCTTCAAAACAGAAAAACAGGCGAAGTCAAAGAAAATGTTATATTTATGGGCGACTTCCCGCTTATGACAGACAGCGGTACATTCGTTATCAACGGTGCCGAAAGATGTATAGTTTCTCAGTTGGTTCGTTCACCCGGCGTGTACTATGGAATGACTCACGATAAGACAGGTAAAGAACTTTATACAAACACTGTCATTCCTAACAGAGGCGCATGGCTTGAATACGAGACAGACGCAAACGATGTTTTCTATGTAAGAATTGATAAAAACAGAAAAATCTACATTACAACTTTCCTTCGTGCTCTCGGTCTTTCAACTGACGAACAACTTCGTGAGTTTTTCGGCGAAGACGAAAGAATAGAAGCAACGATTGAAAAAGATACTACTAAAAACGAAGAAGAAGCACTCCTTGAAGTTTATAAAAAACTTCGTCCGGGCGAACCTCCGACACTTGATACTGCACAGGCTCACTTGAACGGTCTTTTCTTTGACGCAAGAAGATACGACCTCAGCAGAGTCGGCAGATACAAGTACAACAAAAAACTCGGTATGTTCGACCGTCTTGCAGGTCAGAAACTTGCTCAGCCCGTAATTTCTCCTGTCGGCGAGTTCCTTGCAGACGCAGGCGAAGTCATTTCAAAAGAAAAAGCTGCCGAAATCGAAGATGCAGGCGTAATGGAAGCATTTGTAGATGTTGACGGCAGAGAAATAAAAATTTGTTCAAACGGTATGGTTGACATTAACAAGTATGTTAATTTTGACTGTAAACCTCTCGGTATAAGAGAAAAAGTTTCATACAGAGTATTAAGTGAAATTCTTGAAAAATGCGGCGATGATGAAGACGCACTTAAAGAAGAAATTGAAATTCGTCAGGATGACCTTGTTCCTAAACATATTATTATTGATGATATTTTCGCTTCTGTATCATATCTCATCAACCTTGCATTCGGTATCGGCAGAACAGACGATATTGACCACTTGGGTAACAGAAGAATTCGTGCAGTAGGCGAACTTCTTCAAAACCAATTCAGAATCGGTTTTACAAGAATGGAAAGAGTAATTCATGAAAGAATGACTCTTCAGGCTCAAGATGATGAAGAAATGATTACACCGCAGGCTCTTATCAATATCAGACCTGTTGTGGCAGCAATTCGTGAATTTTTCGGTTCATCACCTCTTTCACAATTTATGGACCAAAACAACCCGCTTGCCGAACTTACTCATAAAAGAAGACTTTCGGCACTCGGCCCCGGCGGTCTTTCAAGAGACCGTGCAGGTTTCGAAGTTCGAGATGTACACTATACTCACTATGGTCGTATGTGTCCTATCGAAACACCTGAAGGCCCTAACATCGGTCTTATCTCGTATCTTGCTTGTTACAGCCGAATTAATGAGTACGGCTTTATCGAAGCTCCTTACAGAAAAGTTGACAAAGAAACAGGTATTGTTACAGACGAAGTTGTATATATGACAGCAGATGTTGAGGACGATTTTGTGGTTGCACAGGCAAACGAACCGCTTGATGAAGACGGCAGATTTGCGGGTAAAAAAGTTACTTGCCGTTACAGAGACGAGTTCATTTCTACATCGGCTGACAAAGTTGACTATATGGATGTTTCGCCGAAGATGGTTGTATCGGTTGCAACAGCAATGATTCCGTTCCTTGAAAACGACGACGCAAACCGTGCTCTTATGGGTGCAAACATGCAGCGTCAGGCAGTTCCGCTTCTTAAAACAGAGGCTCCTGTTGTAGGTACCGGTATGGAATACAAAGCAGCGTATGACTCAGGCGTTGTTGTTATTGCAAAACACGGCGGTACTGTTGTTCATCTTGACGCTGAAAATATTGAGATTAAAACAAAAGACGGTTCGATTGACAGATATGAACTTATCAAATTCAGCGGTTCTAACCAAGGCACCTGTATCAACCAAAGACCTATCGTTTCTCTTCATCAAGAAGTTGAAGAAGGTCAGGTTATAGCAGACGGTCCTGCAACAAGCAACGGCGAAGTTTCTCTCGGTAAAAACGCTCTCATCGGCTTTATGACATGGGAAGGTTACAACTACGAGGACGCTGTTCTTATCAATGAAAAACTTGTAAGAGAAGATGTTTATACTTCTATTCATATTGTAGAACACGAATCAGAGGCAAGAGATACAAAACTCGGCCCTGAAGAAATTACAAGAGATATACCTAATGTAAGTGAAGAAGCACTTAAAGACCTTGACGAAGACGGTATTATCCGCATCGGTGCAGAAGTTCACTCAAGCGATATTCTTGTAGGTAAAGTTACACCGAAGGGCGAAACAGAACTCACATCTGAAGAAAGACTTCTCCGTGCTATTTTCGGCGAAAAAGCAAGAGAAGTAAGAGATACTTCAATGCGTGTTCCTCACGGTGAGTCAGGTATCGTTGTAGATGTAAAAGTATTTACAAGAGCAAACAGCGATGAACTCAGTCCGGGTGTAAATAAAGTAGTTCGTGTTTATATAGCACAAAAGAGAAAAATTCAAGTCGGCGATAAAATGGCAGGTCGTCACGGAAACAAGGGCGTTGTTTCAAGAATTCTTCCTCAGGAAGATATGCCGTTCTTACCTGACGGTCGTCCTCTTGATATCGTTCTTAACCCTCTCGGCGTACCTTCTCGTATGAATATCGGTCAGGTACTTGAAGTTCATCTCGGCTATGCCGCTATGGCTCTCGGCTGGAAGATGATGACTCCCGTATTCGACGGTGCTCACGAAGATGACATTAGAGAATGTCTTAAACTTGCAGGCAAAAGAGAAGACGGTAAAACAATTCTTACAGACGGCAGAACAGGTGAAAAATTTGACAATCCTGTTACAGTCGGCTATATGTACTATCTCAAACTCCATCACCTTGTAGATGATAAAATTCACGCTCGTTCAACAGGTCCTTACAGCCTTGTTACTCAACAGCCACTCGGCGGTAAAGCTCAATTCGGCGGTCAGCGTTTCGGTGAGATGGAAGTTTGGGCACTTGAAGCTTATGGTGCTGCTTACACACTTCAGGAAATTATGACAGTTAAGTCGGACGATGTTGTGGGCAGAGTTAAAACATACGAAGCTATTGTTAAAGGCGAAAATATTCCTCGTGCAGGAACTCCGGAATCATTTAAAGTATTGTTCAAAGAACTTCAGGCTCTCGGTCTTGATTGTCGTGTATATGACAGACAGGGTGAGGAAGTTGAACTTAAACAAGACCTTGACGACGGTGCACCTGTTCAGAATGTTACTGACGATAAAGCATTCACCACTGTAAATGATTTCGGTGAAGAAACAGAAGGTTTCGGAATTGAAAATGCAGACGGTGAAGAGGAAGCAAATCAGCAAAGTGAGTCTATTTTCGAAGATTTTGATTTTTCAGACTCAAATGACGATTATGAAGACTGATATAAGCTGAGTTAAAACAAAAACCTATATTTATGATAGATAAGGAGATGCTTCCAATGACAGATATGGAATTTTCATCAATTAAAATCGGTCTTGCTTCACCCGAACAGGTTCGCTCATGGTCATACGGTGAAGTTACAAAACCCGAAACTATAAATTACAGAACTTTAAAACCCGAAAAAGACGGTCTTTTCTGCGAAAGAATTTTCGGACCTACAAAGGACTGGGAATGTCATTGCGGAAAATATAAAAGAGTTCGTTATAAAGGAAAAATCTGTGAACGCTGCGGAGTAGAAGTTACCCGTGCCAAAGTAAGAAGAGAAAGAATGGGACATATTGAACTTGCTGCCCCTGTTTCTCACATTTGGTACTTTAAGGGTATTCCGAGCAGATTAGGTCTTGTTCTTGATTTAAGTCCGAGAAACCTTGAAAAAGTCCTTTATTTTGCACTTTATATCGTTACAGACCCGGGTGACACACCGCTTGAAAAAATGCAGGTACTCACTGAAGAAGAATATCGTGAGATGCGTGAAAGATACGAAGACGATTTTGAGGCTGGAATGGGTGCTGAAGCAATTAAAAAATTGCTCCAAGATATAGATGTTAACGAACTTCAGCAACAACTCAAGGAAGAACTTGAAACTGCAACAGGTCAAAAGAGAGTTCGTATCCTTAAAAGACTTGATGTTGTAGATGCTTTCTGTTCGAGCGGAAACAAACTTGAATGGATGATTCTCGACGCAATTCCGGTTATTCCTCCGGATATTCGTCCTATGGTACAGCTTGACGGCGGCAGATTTGCAACTTCCGACCTCAATGATTTGTACAGAAGAGTTATCAACAGAAACAACCGTCTTAAAAGACTTCTTGAACTCGGAGCACCTGAAATCATTGTAAGAAATGAAAAGAGAATGCTCCAAGAGTCTGTTGACGCTCTTATAGATAACGGACGCAGAGGCCGTCCCGTAACAGGACCTAACAACAGACCTTTGAAATCACTTTCAGATATGCTTAAAGGTAAACAAGGTCGTTTCCGTCAGAACCTTCTCGGTAAGCGTGTTGACTATTCCGGCCGTTCGGTTATCGTTGTAGGACCTGAACTTAAAATGTATCAGTGCGGTTTGCCTAAAGAAATGGCTATCGAACTTTTCAAACCGTTTGTAATGAAACGCCTTGTTGAAACAGGTGTTGCTTCAAATATTAAATCAGCAAGAAAAATGGTTGAAAAAGCAAGCATTCCTCAAGTATGGGACGCTCTTGAAGTTGTTATTAAGGATCACCCTGTAATGCTTAACCGTGCCCCCACACTTCACAGACTCGGTATTCAGGCATTTGAGCCTGTTCTTGTTGAAGGTCGTGCTATTAAACTTCATCCGCTTGCTTGTACAGCATTCAACGCCGACTTCGACGGTGACCAAATGGCTGTCCATGTTCCTCTTTCGGCAGAGGCACAGGCAGAGGCAAGAATTTTGATGCTTGCAGCAAATAACTTGCTCAAACCTTCAGACGGTAAACCTGTTACTGTTCCTACACAGGATATGGTTATCGGTTCTTACTATCTTACAATGATTAAAGATAATGAACCGGGTGCACCGCATACAGAAAATATTAACGGCGAAGAAGTAACCGTTTACAATATTTACAGAGATAAAGACGAGGCTATGATGGCATATCAGGAAGGTTCACTCGGTCTTCACTCTCTTTGTAAAATCAGATACGAAAAAGAAATTGACGGAAAAATGCAGTCAAAACTTGTTGAAACAACAATCGGTCGTGTCATCTTCAACGAACCTGTTCCTCAAGACCTTGGTTTTGTTGACAGAACAGACCCTGAAAAAGCATTTGACCTTGAAATTTCATTCGTTGTTAAGAAAAAACAACTCGGTCAAATTGTTGACCGCTGCATTAAGGTACACGGCGTAGCAGTTTCTTCAAGCGTACTTGACGCACTCAAAGCTCAAGGTTACAAGTATTCAACTATTTCAGGTACAACAGTTGCCGTTATTGACGCACTCATTCCTGAAAAGAAAAAAGAATTTATTGAAGAAGCAGAAAAGAAAATCGACGCTATTACCTATAACTATAACTTTGGTCTTATTTCTAATACAGAACGCTCAAGTCAAGTTATTAAAACTTGGGAAGACTGCACAAATAAGGTTTCAAACGAACTTACTTCAAACTTTGACGGTGCACATAACCCAATTCATATGATGGTTGACTCAGGTGCTCGTGGTAGTATCGCTCAGTTGCGTCAGCTTGCAGGTATGCGTGGACTTATCGCAAATACGGCAGGTAAAACAATCGAGGTACCGATTAAGGCTAACTACCGTGAAGGTCTGAATATTCTTGAATACTTCATTTCTTCTCGTGGTGCTCGTAAAGGTCTTGCCGATACTGCTCTTCGTACAGCTGACTCGGGTTACCTTACAAGAAGACTTGTTGACGTATCTCAAGATGTTATCATTCACGATGACGACTGCGGTTGCAGCGAAGGTATCGAAGTTTCCAGAATTATGGACGGTAACCGTGAACTTGAAAGTCTTAAAGAAAGACTTATCGGCAGATACCTTTCAGAGCCTGTTGTTGTTGACGGCGAAGTTATTATGGAAACAAATAAGATGATTACTGATGAAGACGCTGACAGAATTTGTGATGCAGGCGTTGAAACAGTTAAAATTCGTTCTCTTATTACTTGTAAATCAAGACACGGTGTTTGCCGTAAATGTTACGGTGCAAACCTTGCTACTAATGAGCCTGTTCAAGTCGGCGAAGCAGTTGGTATCATTGCAGCTCAATCAATCGGTGAGCCGGGTACACAGCTTACAATGAGAACATTCCACACCGGCGGTGTTGCAGGCGGTGCAGATATTACACAAGGTCTTCCGAGGGTTGAAGAGTTGTTCGAGGCAAGAAAACCAAAACAACTTGCTATTCTTTCGGAAATCAGCGGTAAAGTTTCATTTGAAACTATTAAGAAGAGTAAACATGTTGTTGTTACTTCAGATGAAGACGGCGAAGTTAAAAAATACCTTATTCCTTACGGTGCAAGACTCAATGAAAATATTGTTGAGGGTGCATATATTGAAAAGGGTACGGAACTTACAATGGGTGCAGTTAACCCGCACGATGTACTTGCTATTTGCGGTAAGAGTGCAGTTTACAACTACCTTATTAAAGAAGTTCAGTTTGCTTACCGTACTCAAGGTGTTGATATCAGCGATAAACATATCGAGGTTATTGTTCGTCAGATGCTCAAGAAATGTGAGGTTGACGATGCAGGAGATACAGACCTCATTTCAGGTATTATGACTGATGTTGCCGAAGTTGAAGAGGCAAACAAAATCATTAAAGAAAGAATTGCAAACGGCGAAACAGGTCTTAGGGAAGCAACATACATTCCTATTCTTATGGGTATTACAAAGGCTTCACTTGCAACAGACTCATTCCTTTCTGCCGCTTCATTCCAGGAAACAACCCGTGTTCTTACAGACGCTGCTATCAGAGGTAAGAGCGACAAACTTCTCGGTCTTAAAGAAAATGTTATTATCGGTAAACTTGTTCCTGCAGGTACCGGTATGGATGTTTTCAGAGATGTTGATGTTGTTCCGAGTTATTTCAGTGCTGAAAATAAGGACGAAATTTTAAATCTTGAACAATTACAAGAACTCTTGACAAACAATACTGCACAATGATATAATGCTTAATTGTGTAAGTGGTGCTTGGCACAAATTGACAAAATTAACTGTCTGTTTTTGTAAAAAATCACAAATCTTTGGGGCAAAGTATATCTTTGCCCCAAGATATGCGTATAAATGATACTTAAATTATATTGTTTTAAGTATGATTTATGCGTATATTACGCAAATTTTTATTGGAGGTGAAATAATGCCAACCTTTAACCAGCTTGTTAGAACAGGTCGTAAATCACTTGAGAAAAAAGCTAAGGCTCCGGCACTTCTTCACGGACTTAACACAAAGAAGAATGTTGTAACAGACAACGCTTCTCCGTTTAAAAGAGGTGTATGTACAGCCGTTAAAACTGCAACTCCTAAAAAGCCTAACTCAGCACTTCGTAAAATTGCCAGAGTTCGTCTTACAAACGGAATTGAAGTTTCAGCTTATATCCCCGGTGTAGGTCACAACCTTCAGGAGCACTCTGTTGTAATGATCAGAGGCGGACGTGTTAAGGACCTTCCCGGTGTTCGTTACCACATCATCCGTGGTACACTTGATACTCAAGGTGTTAACGGAAGAATGCAATCTCGTTCCAAATATGGTGCGAAAAGACCTAAGGCTGCTAAAAAGTAAGCAGAAAAATTCACTTGAAAGAGAAAATCTTCTTGTTTGGAAATCCGACAATGAGTTTATATATATATTACCTCTATTGTTGGCGCCACGGGAAATTTTGTCACGAGTACCTATGATATCATCAATATGAAGGAGGGAAGCGAAGTGCCAAGAAGAGGCCAAATCGCAAAACGTGATGTATTGCCGGACCCGCTTTACAACTCAAAGCTTGTAACCCGTCTTATCAATAACATCATGTATGATGGAAAAAAAGGTGTCGCTCAAAAAATCGTTTACGATGCATTCGACATCATTAAAGAAAAAACAGGTAACGACCCACTCGCTACTTTTGAGGAAGCAATGGAAAATGTTATGCCTGTACTCGAGGTAAAAGCTCGCCGTATCGGTGGTGCTACTTACCAAGTTCCGATTGAGGTTCGTCCTGAAAGAAGACAAACACTCGGTCTTAGATGGATAACACTTTACAGCCGTCAGCGTTCTGAAAGAACGATGAAAGAAAGACTTGCATCTGAAATTCTCGATGCTGTTAACAAAACCGGCGGTGCTGTTAAGAAGTGTGATGACACACACAAAATGGCAGAAGCAAACAAAGCATTTGCTCATTTCAGATATTAATCTGATTTGTGTTTTAATTGTTAGGAGGATATTATGCCAAGAAAAGTATCTCTTGAAATGACAAGAAATATTGGTATTATGGCTCATATTGACGCCGGTAAAACAACTACAACTGAGCGTATCCTTTTTTATACAGGTGTAAACCATAAAATCGGTGAAACTCACGACGGCGCTGCTACGATGGACTGGATGGCTCAAGAGCAGGAAAGAGGTATTACTATCACTTCTGCTGCTACAACTTGTTTCTGGAATGACCATCGTATCAATATCATCGACACCCCCGGACACGTTGACTTCACAGTTGAAGTTCAGCGTTCACTTCGTGTACTTGACGGTTCTGTAACTGTTCTTTGTGCTAAAGGCGGTGTTGAGCCTCAGTCTGAAACTGTATGGCGTCAGGCTGACGAATACCAAGTGCCCAGAATGATTTATGTAAATAAAATGGACATTATGGGTGCAGACTTCTATAATGTTTT
This sequence comes from uncultured Eubacteriales bacterium, assembly GCA_900540085.1. Classification (GTDB taxonomy): domain Bacteria; phylum Bacillota; class Clostridia; order Oscillospirales; family Acutalibacteraceae; genus Scybalenecus. The sequence goes on along the minus strand of UQEU01000005.1, from coordinate 96,771 downwards.
GGATATGGTTAAAGACCGTTTCAAATGTAACGCACTCCCAATTCAGCTTCCTATCGGCAGCGAAGACACATTCAAAGGTATCGTTGACCTTGTAAATATGGATGCTGAAGTTTATTATGATGACCTCGGTAAAGATGTTCGTCGTGAACCTATCCCTGAAGATATGGTTGAACTTGCTAATAAGTATCATACAGAACTTATTGAGCACGTTGTTGAACAAGACGAGGCTCTTATGGAAAAATATTTCGAAGACGGTGAAGAAGCTATCACTGTTGACGATATTAAAAAAGTTATCAGAAGATCAACTATTGCAAACGAGATGGTTCCTGTTGTTTGCGGTACTTCATACCGTAACAAAGGTGTTCAGCCTCTCCTTGACGCAATCGTTGACTATATGCCTGCTCCGACAGACGTTCCTGCTATCAAGGGTGTAAATCCTGATACAGACGAAGAAGAAGAGCGTCATTCTTCAGATGACGAACCGTTCTCAGCACTTGCATTCAAAATCGCAACAGACCCGTTTGTTGGTAAGATTTGCTACTTCCGTGTATATAGCGGTAAAGTTGATGCAGGTACTACTGTTTATAACTCTGTTAAAGACGGTAAAGAAAGAATGGGTCGTATTCTTCAAATGCACTCAAACCACAGAGAAGATATCGACACATGTTACGCAGGCGATATCGCTGCTGCTGTTGGTCTTAAAAATACAACAACAGGTGACACACTTTGTGATGAAAAAGCACCTATCATTCTTGAGTCAATGAATTTCCCTGACCCTGTTATCAGAGTTGCTATTGAACCTAAAACAAAAGCAGGTCAGGAAAAGATGGGTATTGCTCTTGCTAAATTGGCAGAAGAAGACCCGACATTCAAGGCTTACACAGACGAAGAAACAGGTCAGACAATCATCGCAGGTATGGGTGAACTTCACCTTGAAATCATTGTTGACAGACTTCTTCGTGAATTCAAAGTTGAAGCAAATGTAGGTGCACCTCAGGTTGCTTACAAAGAAACAATCCGTCAAAACTCTGAAACTGATATGAAATATTCTCGTCAGTCAGGCGGTAAGGGTCAGTACGGTCATGTTAAAATCAGAATTGAGCCTAATATCGACGCTGAAACAGGCGTTGGTGCAGGATACGAGTTTGTTAACCAAATCGTAGGCGGTGCTATTCCGAAAGAATATATTCCGGCTGTTGACGCAGGTATCCAAGGCGCAATGAAGAGCGGTATCCTTGCAGGCTATCCGGTTGTAGATGTCAGAGTTACTCTTTATGATGGTTCTTACCATGAAGTTGACTCATCTGAAATGGCATTTAAGATTGCCGGTTCTATGGCTTTCAAAGACGCTGCTAAAAAAGCAAACCCGATTATTCTCGAACCAATGATGAAAGTTACAGTTATTGTTCCTGAAGAATATATGGGCGATGTTATCGGCGACCTTAACTCTCGTCGTGGTCTTATCAGAAGCTTTGAAGACAGAAACGGTGCTAAGCAAATCAATGCAAGAGTTCCGCTTTCAGAAATGTTCGGATACGCTACTGACCTTCGTTCAAAAACTCAAGGTCGTGGTCAATACACTATGGAACCTGACGGTTATGAGCCTGTTCCGAAAAATATTTCTGAATCTATCATCAGCGACAGAGCTAAAAAAGATTAATTTTACAAAAACCACTTGAATTTGTACGCTGTTTTTGATAAAATATCGTTGCAAATCTAAACTTATAAATTTTTTAGGAGGAAATTCCAAATGGCTAAAGAAAAATTTGAAAGAACCAAGCCACACGTTAATATTGGTACTATCGGTCACGTTGACCATGGTAAAACAACATTAACAGCTGCTATCACAAAATATCTTGCTTCTAAGGGTATGGCTCAATTCGAAGACTATGCTGATATCGATAAAGCTCCGGAAGAAAGAGAACGTGGTATCACAATCAACACATCTCACGTTGAGTACGAAACAGAAACTCGTCACTACGCTCACGTTGACTGCCCGGGACACGCCGACTATATCAAAAACATGATTACCGGTGCTGCTCAGATGGACGGCGCTATCCTTGTTATCGCTGCTACTGACGGTCCTATGGCTCAGACAAAAGAACACCTTCTCCTTGCTCGTCAGGTTGGCGTTCCTTACATCATTGTATTCATGAACAAATGTGATCAGGTTGACGACGAAGAACTTCTTGAACTCGTTGAAATGGAAATCAGAGAAACTCTTGATGAATACGAATTCCCGGGCGATGATACACCTATCATCAAAGGTTCAGCTCTTAAAGCTCTTGAAGCTACAAGCCCTGACGATCCGGCTTGTGAACCAATCAAAGAACTCATGGACGCTGTTGACTCTTATATCCCAACTCCTGACCGTAAAGCAGACCTTCCTTTCCTTATGCCTGTTGAGGACGTATTCACAATCACAGGTCGTGGTACTGTAGCTACAGGCAGAGTTGAAAGAGGTCAGCTCAGAACAGGTGAAGAAGTCGAAATCGTTGGTCTTAAAGACGAAAAAGCTAAGACAGTATGTACAGGTATCGAAATGTTCAGAAAAATCCTTGACTACGCTGAAGCAGGTGACAATATCGGTTGTCTTCTTCGTGGTGTTCAAAGATCTGAAATCGAAAGAGGACAGGTTCTTGCTAAACCGGGAACAATTCACCCTCACACAAAATTCCAAGGTCAAGTTTACGTTCTTAACAAAGACGAAGGTGGCCGTCATACTCCTTTCTTTAACAACTATCGTCCTCAGTTCTATTTCAGAACAACAGACGTTACAGGTGTAATTACTCTTCCTGAAGGAACAGAAATGTGTATGCCCGGTGATAATGTTGTTATGGATGTTGAACTTATCACTCCTATCGCTATCGAAGAAGGACTTCGTTTCGCTATTCGTGAAGGCGGCAGAACAGTAGGTTCAGGCGTTGTTACAAAGATTAACGAATAATCTTATACAGCAATATTAAACAGATAAAACAGACAGCTTAGGCTGTCTGTTTTTTTGTCGTCATTTGACGAATGTAAAATCTATGTAAAATTTTTAATGTTTATGCAAAACCTTTATAAATTGTTTGAATATCTTATTGACTAAAAAGTGCTTAATGTTATTATATATGCAAATAGTTAATAGGTGATGAAATGAAAGAAAAATTTAAGCAGTTTACAGAAAAACATAAGGAAATTTGGAAATTTATAAAGTTCACATTTACAGGTGCAAGTACCTCAATTTTGGAGATGGCGGTTTATGCAATTTGTCTTTATTGGATTTTTGCTCCGCTTAATGATGTAGTTGTCAGCAACAGTCCTGTTCTTGACTTTTTGGGAATTAAGTATGTCGGTTATATGTGGTCATACTTCATTTCAGCCGTAATAGGATATGCGGCAGCATTTATTATGAACAGAAAACTTACATTCCAAGCAGACTCAAACCCCGTTTTATCAATGATTTTGTATGCTATAATGGTTGTTTTCACAATTGCTTTCAATACTTGGTTTGGCTCTTGGCTCGGCACTGCAATGAAAGAGGCAGGCTACGATAACTTCTTCTTTGAAATGTTGCAGAAACTTGTTGTTATGACTATTCCTACTATTTGGACATATCCGCTTCAGCGTTTTGTTATTCACAGAAAAAAGAAAGAAAATACAGATAAAACAAACGATAATGTAGCAACAGAAGTACAGACAGCAGAATAATCGAAAGGATTTATTATGGGAATAAAACTTATTGCTCTCGATGTTGACGGAACACTTGTTCATTCAGACGGTACTCTCAGTGAAAATAATTTATTTGCAGTTGAAGAAGCTGCCGCAGAAGGCGTAAATGTTGTAATCAATTCAGGCAGAACATTTTATGAATTGCCTGAAGAGTCAATTAAAAGTGATGCTTTTTCATATTATATTTATTCAAACGGCGCTGCAATCGCAGATGAAGACGGAAAACTTATATATTCGGCTTTTATTGATGAAGGAATTGCAAAAGGTGTTTTAGATACATTACAAAAATGCAATACAATGATTGAAATATACAGCCACGGTCATCCTCACACTGAAAGTAAATATCTTTGCAATGAAGCGTACGATTATTTTGATATTGAGGACTGTTACAGAGGAGTTGTAGAAACTACTCGTGTAGGAATTCAAAATACAAGTGAGTTTTTCTACAAAAATGCAAATTCTGTTGAAATGTTCAATGTTTTCTTTAAAAATCAAGATGAGAGAAATAAGTGTTTTGAAATATTTTCTCGTATTCCCGGTTTGAAAGTTACAACTTCTATGCCCACAAATATGGAAATCTTTTCAGATAAAGCAGATAAAGGCACTGCACTTAAATATCTTGCAGAGTATTTCAATATTGACAGGGAAGATGTTATGGCTATGGGCGACAGCAGAAACGATTTGCCTATGGTTAAGTATGCAGGTGTCGGCGTTGCTTTGGATAATGCCTGCGACGATTTGAAAAAGGTTGCAGATGTTGTTACTGTTTCAAATGACGAAGACGGAGTTGCAGTGATGATTGAGTCATCGGTACTTACCACTAAAGTTACTGTTTAATTGGAGAATGTATAATGAGCGATATTGTATCAGAAGATAAAATTCATTTTTTAAACACAGGTCATTCAGACTGTATTATTTTGGAAAGTCAAGGAAAGTTTGCAATGATAGATGCAGCTGAAGATAATGACTATCCCGCAAATAAACCGTTTTTAAATTTAAAAGGCTATGAAGATGTTGTTGTTGATTATTTGGTAAAGAATTGCAGCCGTGACGGCGAAAATGTCGATATAGAATTTGTACTCGGCACTCATGCACATTCCGACCATATCGGCGGGTTTGATACCGTTATCAACGATTCCAGAATTAATGTAAAAAAAGCATATTTGAAAAAATATGATGAAAAGACTATTTTTTTCGGCGAAATTAAGTTTTGGGACAACATGGAAGTTTATCAGCAAATGATGGACGCTTGTAAAAATAATAATGTTGAAGTTGTTCAGAATATCAAAAGCGACAGTTTTATGTTCGGCAATTTTAAAATTACATTTTTAAATACCGAAAATAAAAAACGCTTTTTCAAATACGGCGAAAATATTGACAGTGTTGTTACGCTTGTTGAAAAAAACGGTACAAAAGTTTTGCTTGTCGGCGATTTGAATTATAAAGCAAATGATGAAAAACCGATTGCCGATAAAGTTGGAAAAGTAGATATGCTTAAAGTCGGTCATCACGGATATTTTTGGTCAACATCAAATTATTTTGCAAAAAAACTTGCTCCTGAATATTCTGTTATCACAAATACTTGGAGCGCGGTTTATCCCGATGTTAAACATAAACTTAAAAAAGTTGCCAAATCGCAGGTTTTGTGTACTCAGGATGAAAACGGAGTAATTGCAGTAATCAGCGACAACGGAAAGATTGACATTCAAAAAAATATAATGAATGTTTAGTTTTCGATATTTTATATTTTCTAATGTTAAATTAAAAACAGAGATATGAAAATTCATATCTCTGTTTTTTGTTGTTTTGAATTATTCGATTTTACTTATTTCAGGATAATATCTAAAGATTACTTTTCCGATGATTTTCTTTTCATATACATACTTGTTTTCCCAAAATCTTGAGTCATTGCTTTTGTTTCTGTTGTCTCCCATCATAAAGTAATGCCCTTCGGGAATGTTGAACGGCCCGTAGTTTCCACGGGGTTCTTCCACCGTTACAAAACTGTCGTCAAGCTGTATCGTTTGTCCGTCTGTTTTTGTAACATACACGATACCGTCTTTTACTTCGAGTGTTTCGCCCGGCAATCCCACTATTCTTTTAACATAGAACTGCGATTCATCGTCTGGATAGTGGAAAATAACCACATCATATCTTTGAGGGTCTTCAAATTTGTATGTGAGTCTTGAAGCTATAACACGGTCATTTAATTGAATTGTGTTAAGCATTGAGCCTGTCGGTACAACAGCATTTGCAAAAACCAATGCCTTTAATATGATAGCTATAACTACTGCTATAACAATCGGTTTGCAAAAGTCTATTGCTTCTTTAAAAGATGACTTTTTCTTTTTTACGGTTTTTTTCTTGCTTTCCAATTCTTCGACTTTCATTGTCGATTTTATTTCTTCGGTTGAATCAAGGTCAAAGTAAACTGCTCCGCAGTTTGCACACTTTAGCCATTCGCCGTCACGAAGGAAAACATCACAGCCGCATTTTTTACATTTTTTGTCAATCATTTGCAAGACTCCGTTTAAAATTTAAACCATTTTTTAGTAGATTTTTTTTCGGCAACAGGAATTTCATCGTATGTCATAGCCCTGTCGATAAATTCAATATTGTCGTTATCAAACTGTGTGTCAACAATTTGCTTACAATTTTTACTGTAAGATGTGTTGTCAAGTACGCCGTTAATGTATATCTTTATGCTCGCATTCTTTTCTCTGACAAGATGAATAACGGTATCTTCCGTTTTTGAAGAGTCGGAAACAGCCTCTGCATTGTCAACCCTGAAGACTATCTTACCGTCTTTTGTTTTGACCGATATATCCTTATTCTCACAAATCGTTTCATTTGATTCGTTGCAGGTAAATGAAATTGTAAAGTCGTTTATTTCTTTCATACCTTTGTATCGTTTATCTTCTTTTCCGAATTGATACAATTTGAATTCAAACGGGAGAAGCGATATTTCCATCTTTTGATTGTATGAGTACAGTTTTTCCGAATCTATTGAACTTTCGTCATAGACATTGTATCTTTTGACATCGGTCAAAGTTTCGGGAACGCCCATAAGTTTGTTCAATGTTACGGTAATTTCGGCAGGAGAGTCGCTAGGGTTTCTCAGCGCAACTATACCTTCGCCGTTTTCTGTCCACGCACTGTACATATATACATTGTTCTTTGCGGGATCGCCGCCGAGAAAATGCGAATTTTTTATAATATGGTAGTTTTCTTTTGACCATTCAAGAACTTTTGCTAAAGATTTCCACTTTTCTTCATTCATCATATTGTATGATAAATACAACTCATTGAATGCCTGACCTCTTATTGCATTTGAGAAAAGGAACTTTTCAAACTCTTGGTCAGTATAGTCAACTTTTGCAGTATTGCCGTAAATTGGCTCGTGATTGTAAATTCTTGACTGCGGGAATTGGAGCGCTCTGTTGTAAAGAAAGTCGTAGTATCTGCTGTCACGATATGTGATTTCGGATTCAACCTGTCTTTGATTTTGAATGTTTTTTTCAAATCCTATATCTGTACTGTTTTGAAGCCAAATACTGTTTACATACTGAAGCCACCACGGAGACGGGTTTACATAGCAAGTCATATTGATGTATGTTTGCGGTCTTTCTTTTCGCATTTTTTTAAATACATTAATCCATCTTGACCACATTTCCGTAATGTAGTACATTTCTTTGTATCCGCCTGTTATATGGTCGTGAGAAGAGTTTTTGCAAGGTTTAAGGCAAAAACCGTCAAGTTTCCAATAATCTATATCATAGTCATTTGCATTTGAAATGAAAAATTCTTGTAATTTATTTATGTATTTTTCAGAACCGACACAAATGTCGTTCGATTCTTTGTTATAATAGCCGTTTCCGCTTTTTTCAATTCTTTTTGCAAAAGTGTTTTGGTAGTTGTAACCGCCTCTTGGACCTAACCAAAGACCGAAATGTGAACCGAGAGAAGAACTGATTTTTGTATAGTCATAAAGACCGTCTGCAAATTTTCTGTTAAATGACCAAAAATCGCTCTTGTAATCGTTCCAACCATCGTCTATAACATAGGCATCTATTGTAGGTACGCCGTGTGTAGTTAAGCCTTTTTCAATTTCATAAAATGATTTTTTTACATTTTGTTCGTTTATGTCGAGCATGTGGTCATACCACGAATTGTACTGAATTCTGTAATTGCTTTCGGTAGAAATTGAGTCTATGTATTTTTCAAAAGCAGCTTTTATGACTGACATATCTTTTGATTCTGCCGCACCGAGTATTGTAACGGGAAATTTAAATACTTTTCCGGGTTCTATGGATTTCCCTAAATAATATTTTACATAGCCTATGGCGTGTTTGATTTTATTGCTTGTTGCAGGAAATTCACATCCGTAGAAAAATGAATTGACATAAAAAGGCTGACCGAGAGTTGCGTAGTAGCCGTCGTAAAATGCGTCATCCTGCTCAATCGGTACTGTAAAGTGGTTTGTTGAGTTTATTATGCCGACATTTTCGAGAAGGGCATAGTCAATCGGATTTTCCTGTGTTTGAGAAACCATAACTCTTTTTTTGATATATGTTCCGTCTGCTGAGGACTGAAAGGCAACTTTTACAATAGTGTTGTACTTTTCTTCAAAAGTAAATATTGTACCGCCGTTTTCCTGTTTTATATCTACAAGACAGACAGATTTTGATGAAATTTCATCGCCGTCAACAAAGCGGATTGTAAATTCTGAACCGTTTCCGTCAGGCACAAAAATATCGCCTGAAAGTTTGTTCTCAACAGGACCGCTGATTAAATGGTCTTGCTGAATACGAAACTCACGCTTTAATGTTTTGTTTTCAACAAAATATTCCATTTTAATTCTCCTTAAGAATAGATTTCAATGCCATGGCAAGTTGGTCGGGGCAGGAAGTTCCTTTCATATTGCAGTCTATTCCTTCCAAACGCTCAATTACTTCTTCGGGTTTAAGTCCTTTAGTGAGTGCTCCGATACCTTTGAGATTGCCGTTGCAGCCACCGATAAAACCAATATCTGCAATTCTTCCGTTGTCGTCTATTTCTATATTTATTTGTCTTGAACAAACACCGTGAGGCTTGTATTGATACTTTTTCATATTTTATAATTCCTTCTTTATTTATTTAATATTAAAATAATTATTATATTATATTATACACAACAAAACCGTTTATTGCAATGTTTAACTTTTGTAAAAAAATTAAATATTTTTGAATACCTTAACTATTTTTAACAAAAACAGTCTTTGATTGTAAAATCAATTTGTCTTTTTTACCGTTGAAATAAAAAAAAGTAAATGGTAAAATTTAATTAAAATAAATTACGGTGCGAAAGGATTGTTTTATGAATTATTCTCAAATGAGCAAAGAACAGCTTGCTGCTGAAAAATCAAATCTTATGAAAAGATATGAAGATTTTAAGCTCCAAAATCTGAAACTTGACATGAGCAGAGGAAAGCCGTCAAAAGAACAACTTGATATTTCTATGGGCTTGGTTAATACACCCGTTGACTATACTGAAAACGGTTTCGATTTAAGAAATTACGGTCTTTTGGACGGTATTTCAAGTTGTAAAAAACTTTTTGCAGAAATTCTTGATGTTAAACCTGAAAATATTGTTGTAGGTGGTTCTGCAAGCCTCAATTTGATGTTTGACTATGTTTGTCAATGTTTTACAAAAGGCGTTGAAGGATGCACTCCGTGGTGCAAACTTGATGAGGTTAAATTCCTTTGTCCTGTTCCGGGATACGACCGTCATTTCACAATTTGCGAATATTTCGGTATTAAAATGGTAAATGTTCCGATGACAAGTGAAGGCCCTGATATGAATGTCATTGAAGAACTTGTTAAAGATGAGAGTGTTAAAGGTATGTTCTGCGTTCCTAAATACTCAAATCCTCAAGGCATTACTTATTCTGATGAAACGGTTAAGAAAATCGCTTCATTAAAACCTGTTGCAAAAGATTTCAGAATAATTTGGGACAATGCTTACTGTGTTCATGACCTTGATACAGAAAATCCTGATAAACTTCTTAATATTTTCAGTGTTTTAGGCGATTACGGCAATGAAAATATGGTTATTGAAGTTGCATCTACCGCAAAAATCACTTTCCCCGGTGCAGGTGTTTCCTGTATTGCTGCAAGTGAAGAAAATGTTGCAGATATTAGGAAAAGACTTAACTGCGAAACAATCAGTTATGATAAAATGAACCAAAAAAGACACAGCGAATATTTCAAAAGTGCCGCTGATGTTAAAGAACATATGAAAAAACATGCAGAAATCATTAAGCCGAAATTTGAAATGGTGTTGAAACATCTTGATAATGAACTTAAAGATACAGGCATCGCTCATTGGGAAAATCCAAACGGCGGATACTTTATCAGCCTTGATGTAATGCCTCAAACTGCAAAAAGAACAGGCGAACTTTGCAAAGAAGCAGGTGTTGTTTTGACTCCGGTAGGTGCAACTTTTCCTTACGGAATTGATCCTGAAGACAAAAATATCAGAATTGCTCCTACTCTTCCTCCTCTTGAGGAACTTGACAAAGCTGCCGAATTGCTTTGTATTTGTGCAAAGATTGCCGCAATAGAAAAGTTGGTTGGTTAAATGATTGCAGGTGCTTCTACATCTTGTTTTTATCCTCTTGAAACGGAAAAATCTTTAAAAAAAGTCTGCGAACTCGGTTTTAAAAAAGCAGAAGTGTTTTTTAACGCCGAGTGCGAGCTGAAAAAAGATTTTGTAAGCGAATTAAATTGTATTAAAGATGGATACGGTACTGAAATTGTGTCCGTTCATCCTCACAGTTCATTTATGGAAACACAGTGTCTTTTCAGCGACTATGAACGCAGATTTTTCGATATACTGCCGTTATACGAAAAATATTTTGAAGTTTGTCGTGAACTCGGTGCAGCACTTGTCGTGCTTCACGGAGCTCATAAAAGAACAAAAATCCCTATTCCCGATGAAAGATATTTTGAAAGGTTTAATATTTTGGCTGAAAAAGCAAAGGCAAACGGTGTTGTTTTGGCTCAGGAAAATGTAAATCTTTTCAAAAGCGAAAGTATTGAATTCTTAAAACGAATGAGGTCGGAAACAGGCGATAACTTTCACTTGGTTTTTGATGTTAAACAAACAATCAGAGCGAAACAAGATACTTTTGAATTTTTAAACGAGTTTAAAAATGATATTTGTCATGTTCATCTGAGCGATAACAATTCCGAAAGGGATTGTCTTCCTCCCGGCAGAGGCGTGTTTGATATTAAAAAAACAGAAAATATATTGAATAAAGCAAATTATAACGGAAATTATGTTATAGAGATTTATTCCTCGGGTTTTGATGTGGAAAAAGAACTGATTTTAAGCAAAAACTATCTTGATAATCTTTGATAAAAAAAGAGACACTCTTATGCAGTGTCTCTTTTTCATATATTAAATACCGTTTAATTGTTATGATTTTGTTATAATTTGAAATCGCTGTTTTAAATCACTATTTTATTGATTTTTGCAAAATACTGTGATAAAATAATAAAGCAGAAATTTTTACTTTTTTAAAAGTTTTGTTAAAATTTTTACTAAATGCCGTGCATTTTTAACGGAGGTCTGAAGTATGAAGTGCCCTTTTTGCGGTTATTCGGAAAGCAAAGTTATCGACTCTCGCCCAACAGACGAAAATGAAAGAATTCGCAGAAGGCGTGAGTGTTTACAGTGCCAAAAAAGGTTTACAACTTATGAAATAATCGAGGATGTGCCGATTATCGTTGTGAAAAAAGATAAAAGCAGGGAAGTTTTTGACAGAAACAAACTCACAAAAGGTATGTTGCGTGCTTGTGAAAAACGCCCCGTAACAATACAGGTTATTGACAACGCAATCGACGAAATAGAAGCACAGCTTCAGGCTACTCTCGACAGAGAAGTTACAAGTGTCAGAATCGGCGAGATGATAATGGAAAAACTCAAAGATATTGACGAAGTAGCTTATGTAAGATTTGCAAGTGTTTATAAAGAATTCGACAGTGCAGAGGCATTTAAAGAAGAACTTGCAAAATTGTCATAATAAATTACGGTGAAATATTATGTCTGAATTTAATTTGGGCAAATGCAGAAAAAGACGCTTGGCTTTGTTATTGACGCTGAGTTTGGTTATAATTGTTGCTTTAACTGTCTGCATTTTTTCTGTAAACAAAAAGTACGAAAACGGAATTGTTATTTTGGGCTATCACGGTGTTGTAAGTGATGAGGAAAAGAACACTTTGAAAGCTGACGATAAATACACTTTGTCAGTGTTGCAGTTTCGTACTCATATGCAGTATTTGTATGAAAACGGATATGAAACTTTGAGTATGCAGGAACTGCTTGATTATTGCGACGGCAAAATAGAAAATGTGAAAAAAACAGTGGTACTTACTTTTGACGACGGATATAAAAACTTCAACGAGGTTGTAAAGCCGATAATTGAAGAGTTCGGTTTTAAAGCTACTTGTTTTGTCATAGGAAAGCATACAGTCAATGACAGAGAAGAATTCTTAAAGTCACAAGATATTGTGAATACTGAAAATGTTGAATATTATTCTCACTCGTACGACCTGCACCGAACGGCAAAAGGAATTAACAAAAAAATTATCGAAGTTCTCAGCAAAGAAGAAATTGATAATGATTTCAAGAAAAATACTGTTTCACATGAATATTTTGCTTTTCCCTATGGCAGAAGCAGAAACGATATAGACGATATTCTTGAAAACAACGGTGTAAAACTTGCATTCAGTTATAATCAATATCGAAAAATGACAAGAAATGACGACAGGTACTTCTTGCCGAGATATATGATTTTAGACAGTACTCCGTTGTGGTATTTGAAATTGATTGCAAAGTGAATTTTTGTAAAGTATGTATTTATACACTGTTTCACTTGCTTTGAAATTTAATTAGATAACAAAAACAACCTGCAATTTTTAATTGCAGGTTGTTTTTTATGTTTATTTGTTTATGAATTTTTATTGTCAATCCGTATTTTGACCGTTGATTTTTTTATGTTTTTGGTACTCTTCGATAATTTCTGTATATCTGTCATAAGCGTTTGCAACTGCGTCTTCCCAAGAAAGATATATTTTTTCTGACGCATTTTCGCCTACTTTTCTCATCAATTCTCTGTCAGAAATTATTTCCTTTAATTTTGCGGAAAAACTTTCAGTGTTTTCTTCACACAAAAATCCCGTTTCAGAGTCTTTTATACCTTCTGCGGCACAGGAATTTTCTATAAGAAGACTCGGGACGGAACAAGCGGCGGCTTCACGAACGACAAGACCGTTTGTGTCAAAAGTTGACGGGAAGAGTAAAAGGTCTGCCGCAGAGAAATATGTTTTAATTTCGTTTCTGTCTGTGATAACGCCCGTAAAAATAACATCGTTTTCAAGACCGAGTTTTTTTGCATATTTTTTTATTTGTGAAAAGTTTTTGCCTCCGCCGACCATCAGCGTTTTAAATTCAACACCGTCATCTTTTAAATTTTTGAGCGACTCAAGAACTATTTTTAAATTTTTGTACCACATTATTCTGCCTACAAAAATAAAAACAGGAATGTCGGCTTTGATATTGTATTTTGCTTTTAATTTGTCTGTTTCTTCTTTCGGTGCTGCACCTCTTGCCATATCTACACCGTTGGGCATTACTCTGTAACTTCCGCCGTAGCCGAACTTTCTCAAACTTTCTGCCGTACCCTCACTTGGTACCCAAACTTCATCTGCGGCGTAGATATTGTTCCTTAAAAATCTTTTTGCAAAATCGGAAAGATATTTAACATGCACTCTTTCCATAATATCATATTCATATTTTGTGTGATATGTAAGAACTACCGGAACATCGTAAATTCTTTTGACAAGTCTGAAAAAATATGAAGACGCAAGCGGACAATGAGAATGAAGAAGGTCGAATTTTTTGCTCTTTAAATCGTTTCTGAACTTTTCTTTGAAAGGCCAGCCTATCGGATACTTGTCTTTGTTTGGTATCGGAAGACTTTTGTATCGGTAAACTTCAAAATCGTAGTTGTCCTTTTCTGCGTGTGGATTTTTAGGTGTAACAACCGTTGCGTCGCAATGATTTTTATTGAGATATGTTGCATAGTTCATTACAGTGCTGCATATACCGTCTATGTTCGGATAAAAAGCATCTGTTCCGAGTGCAATTTTATATTTTTTGCTCAAATAATCACCTCGATTATTGTAACATTTTACACTTTTTTAAAACTAAGTTCGTTTTTCTTAAAGTATTATATTAAAATATACCATAAATTGAGTTTAAAGTAAATAAAACGCACCTTAAATTTTAATTAATTTTTATTTATGCCTTGATTATCAAACCGTATGTATTATATAATATAGACTGAATAAGTTTTATGAGGTGAAAATATGTCAGTTCAATACAGCGTTACACTTGATAAGATAATTAAAGAACATTCGCTTGAAGTGGTTTATACCCCTCAAGACCCAAAAGAAATCTTAATTACGACGAATGAGGTAAACAGACCAGGTATCGTTATGACGGGTTATACAGACTATTTTGATTCTTTGAGAATTCAAATTCTCGGTTGGACTGAAATCGGCTTTTTGAAAAATATGAGCGATGAGAAGAGAAAACAGGCACTCGGCACATGGCTTTCTTTGAAACCCGCAGCGGCAGTTGTTACAAGGGGACTTGAAATAGGCGAGTATTTTAAAGAGGCTTGTCAAAAGTACGGTGTTCCTTTGCTCAGAACTGACGAAGAAACTTCGCCGTTTTTGGCAACGCTCATTTCGTATCTCAACAACCAGCTTGCACCTCGTGTAACAAGACACGGTGTACTTGTCGAAGTTTACGGTGAAGGTGTTTTGATTATAGGAGAAAGCGGTGCAGGTAAGTCCGAAACAGCCGTTGAACTTATCAAAAGAGGACACCGACTCATTGCAGATGATGCTGTCGAAATAAGAAAAATAGATAATAAAACGCTCATCGGTTCATCGCCGAATAATATCAGGCATTTTATAGAATTGAGAGGCATAGGTATCATCAATGCAAGAAGAATATTCGGTATGGGTGCCGTAAAGCAAAATGAAAAAATCAATATGGTCATTTGTCTTGAGCAGTGGGATTCTACAAAGGCATACGACCGTTTGGGACTCGACAACGAATATACAAAAATTCTCGATGTTAAAGTTCCTGTTTTAACCGTTCCGATTAAACCGGGAAGAAACCTTGCAATTATTGTGGAAACGGCTGCCATGAACAACCGTCAGAAAAAGATGGGTTACAATGCGGCAAAGGAATTGATGCATTCTTTGGGAATGGACAGTTTTGAACCTGATGAAAAAGAGTTGGAAATTTGGTCCAATTCTTGATTAAATAGATAAAAATAAGCAAAAGGAGTAAAAATCAGTAATGAGTTATTATGTAGGAGTTGACCTTGGAGGTACAAATATTGTTGCGGCGGTTGTTACGGATGATTATAAAATATTAGCAAAATCATCTACACCGACAAATGCACCTCGCAAACCTGAAGAAATTTTTGACGATATTGCAAAAGTTGTATTTGAGTCTGTTGAAAAGTCAAATCTCACTATGGACGATATTGAATGGGTAGGTATGGGTACACCCGGTACAGTAAACCAAAAAAACGGATACATTGAATTTGCAAACAATTTGAAGTTTGACAATGTTCCGGCAAGAGATATGCTTGTTGAAAGACTTAAAACAAAAGTATATTTGGAAAACGACGCAAACTGTGCCGCTCTCGGAGAAGCACTTGCAGGCTGCGGACACGGCGCACCGAACTTTGTTGCCGTAACACTCGGAACAGGTGTCGGAAGCGGTGTTATAATAAACAGTAACATAATTACCGGTGTAAACTTTGCAGGCGGTGAATGCGGACATATGGTTATTGTAAAAGACGGCGAACCTTGTTCTTGCGGAAGAAACGGTTGTTGGGAAGCGTATGCAAGTGCTACTGCTCTCATTCGTCAAACAAAAGACGCTATGGAAAAAAATCCGAACTCTCTTATGCATCAAGTTGCAGAAAAAGAGGGAAAAGTCAGCGGCAGAACTGCTTTTGACGCAATGCGTTTGGGCGACGAAACTGCAAAAGAAGTTTGTGACAAATATATTGAATATGTTGCCTGCGGCGTTACAAATTTAATTAATGCAATGCAGCCCGAAATACTTTGCATTGGCGGCGGTATCTGCAACGAAGGCGAAACAATTATGAAACCTATAAGAGAATATGTTGCGAAAGAAAGATACAGCATACATTCTTCTCTTCAAACAAAAATCGTAAGGGCAGAACTTGGCAACGATGCGGGTGTAATCGGTGCAGCGTTACTCGGTAATGTTAAAAGAATAGGAATTGATGAATAATTGAATAAAATAATCAATACGGCAAAAGAATTCAATATTTCATATACAGAAAACGAGCCTATGAAATTGCACACCACCTTTAAAATAGGTGGTGCTGCAAAAGTTGCCGTTTTCCCCGAAAGTGCAGATGAAGTGAGCAGAATTGTACGTTGTGCAAGAGAAAATAATATTCGTCTTGTTACTGTTGGTAACGGCTCTGATTTGCTTGTGAGCGATAACGGTATTGACGGAACTGCACTTATAATTTCAAATAAAATGAGCGAAATTGAACTTATAGACGATGAAACAATTTTTGCACAGGCAGGTGCAAGTCTTGCACAATTATGCAGATTTGCTCTCGAAAATTCGATGTCGGGATTGGAGTTCGCATACGGTATTCCCGGCTCTTGCGGAGGCGCTGCATTTATGAATGCGGGTGCTTACGGAGGCGAGATGAAAGATGTTCTTTTCAAGTGTGAACATATTGACGAAAACGGCAATAAAGGTTTTTTTGAAAATGAGCAACTTTGTTTTTCTTACAGAAAAAGCGTATATACTGATAACAATTTTGTTATTACGGGAATTTACTGTAAATTAAAAAAAGGAAACTACGAAGAAATTAAATCCAAAATGGATGACTTTCTGCAAAGAAGAAAAAGTAAACAGCCTCTTGAGTATCCAAGTGGCGGAAGCACTTTTAAAAGACCTGAAGGAAACTATGCAAGTGCTTTAATCGAACAGTGCGGTTTAAAAGGTTTTAGCGTAGGAGACGCACAAGTCAGCGAAAAGCACGCAGGTTTTGTTATTAATAAAGGTGACGCAACTTGTGAAGATGTTTTAAAACTGTGTGAAAAAGTTAAACAGGTTGTTTTTGAAAAAACAGGTTATGAACTCGAAATGGAAGTAAGGTTTGTTGAGTGATGAAAATTATAGTAAAGTCGTTTGGCTTCGGTAACGGTATGATAGAAAATGCGAACTATGTTTTTGATGTCAGATGTTTGCAAAACCCTTTTTGGATAGATGAACTTCGTGAAAAACGAGGATGCGACAAAGAAGTCAGCGACTATATTTTTTCTTTTGACGAGTCAACAAAATTGCTTGAACAGATTAAAACTGTTTTAAAAAGCATAATAGATATGTTTGAAAAGAAAGAAAAACAAGAGATTGTAATAGCGTTTGGCTGTACGGGAGGACACCACAGAAGTGTTGCTTTTGCAGAGTGTGTTTACGCATGGCTTTGTGAAAATTATGAAAATGCAGAACTTGTGCACAGAGATATTGACAAGGGCGACCCTCCGCTTAACTCGGCTTTTAATTAGAGTTTTATAATTTTGTTTTTGTTATAAATTATTATATATCCGTGTTTATATATGTATGTATTTTTATATCGGATTTTGAAACTAAGTCAGAATATTAGAATAGAGATAAATAATGTCATTTGCATCAGAAGTAAAAAAAGAACTTTTAGAAAAAGAATATGAAAACCAGTGTTGTAAAAAAGCACTGTTATACGGAATGTTGGTTTTCGGTAAAAGTTTTACCGATTTTTCAATATATTGTCAGACGGAAAACAGAGATATAGCAGAAGTTTTCCGTTCTCTTTTGGCAGATATTACAAATGTCAAGACTTCATTTTCAGTTTCGCCGTCAGGCAAGATATTTACGGTTGAGGTTGAAAATAAAAATGATTGTCAAAAAGTCAGAAACTTTTTCTCTCACGAAAAAAGAGAGATTTCATTAAAAATAAATCATTCAAATTTTTATTGCGAAGAGTGCAGAAAAGCGTTTTTGGCAGGTGCTTTTTTGGTGTGCGGTACTGTTTCAAGCCCTCAAAAAGATTATCATCTTGAGTTTACGGTGCCGTATATAAATTTATCAAAGGATTTTTTCCTGTTTTTGCAGGAACTTGACCTTTCGCCGAAAGAAACGAAAAGAAGAGGCTACCCGATAATATATTTCAAGGAAAGCGAGTCTATTGAAGACTGTTTGTACTTGATGGGTGCAGGAAACTCAATGTTTGAAATGATAAATGTTGAGATAGAAAAAGAACTCAGAAACAGTGTCAACAGAAAAACAAACTGCGACACGGCAAATATAGAGAGAATGGCAAAAGCATCGGCATCTCAAATTGAGTGCATTTTGCTTATAAAAGACAAAAAAGGTTTAGATTATTTGAATGACGATTTAAAAAACATAGCTTTGCTCCGAATGGAAAATCCGGACGCTTCGTTGTCGGAACTTTCATCTTTGAGTGAACCGAAATTGTCAAAAAGCGGAATAAATCACAGATTGAGCAAAATTATGGCTATTGCACAGGAGTTAAAGTAAAATGTTTACACACTTGCACTTACATACTCAATACAGTTTGCTTGACGGTGCCTGCCGTCTGCAAAACTTGGTATCTCGGGCAAAAGAGTTAAATATGACCTCTCTTGCAATTACGGATCACGGAAATATGTTCGGTGCAGTTGATTTTTACAGAGAGTGTAAAAAACAGGAAATAAAACCGATAATCGGCTGTGAGATATATGTTGCACCGAGAAGCAGGTTTGATAAAGATAAAATTTTAGATAAAGAGTATTCACACCTCGTATTGCTTTGTAAAAATGAAACGGGATATAAAAATTTAATTAAAATCGTTTCAAGAGCATATACCGAGGGCTTTTATTTTAAACCCAGAGCAGACAAAACACTTCTTGAAAAGTACAGTGAAGGTCTTGTCTGTCTTTCTGCATGCCTTTCGGGAGAAATTCCGAAAGATTTACTCAGAAAAGATTATGAGTCGGCTAAAAATACGGCTTTATGGTACAGTGATATTTTCGGTAAGGATAATTTCTTTCTCGAACTTCAAAATCACGGACTCAACGAACAGTTTACCGTGAATGAGGGCTTGAAGAGAATAAGCAGAGAAACGGGAATTCAACTTGTTGCGACAAATGATGTGCATTATGTTTTGCAGGAAGACTCAAAAATTCAGCAGGTGCTTATCTGCATTGCAACAAACAATGTAATCGGAGAAGATACGGGAATAGAGTTTCACTCAAACGAGTTCTATTTGAAAAGTGCAGAAGAAATGCTGCGTGCTTTTCCGGATGTTCCCGAAGCTGTTGAAAATACAAAAAAAATTGCCGATATGTGCAATTTTGATTTTGAATTCGGAAAAACAAAACTTCCGTTTTTTGAAACTCCGGGAAACTGCGACCATTTTGAATATTTTAAAGATTGTTGCCTTAGGGGAATGAATAAAAGGTACGGAAATTCGGTTCCCGAACCATATAAAAAGAGATTGGAATATGAACTTAAAACCATTGAAAAAATGGGATATACCGACTATTTTTTGATTGTTGCCGATTTCGTTAATTTTGCAAAAGAAAAGGGTATTCCGGTAGGTCCCGGAAGAGGCAGCGGTGCAGGTTCGATTGCTGCATATTGTATGGGTATTACCGATTTAGACCCAATGAAATACAATTTGATTTTTGAAAGATTTTTAAATCCCGAGCGTGTCAGTATGCCCGACTTTGATATTGACTTTTGCTATGAAAGACGCAGCGAAGTTATTGACTATGTTACGGAAAAATACGGAAAAGACCATGTTTCTCAAATAGTCACATTCGGAACTCTTGCAGCAAGAGCGGCGGTCAGAGATGTGGGCAGAGCGATGGGTATGCCGTATGCGTCTGTTGATGCAGTTGCAAAACTCATACCGAGAGATTTGCATATAACGCTTGAGCAAGCACTTAAAAAATCGCCTGAATTAAAAGAATTGTTTGAAAACAACGAAAAAGTCGCAGAACTGATTGAAACGGCGATTAAAGTTGAAGGTATGCCGAGAAATGCATCTACTCACGCTGCGGGCGTTGTTATAACGAGAGAGCCTGTTGAAAGTTATGTTCCTCTTGCAACAAATGACGGTGCTCCCGTAACGCAGTATATTATGACCACTCTTGAAGAACTCGGTCTTTTGAAAATGGATTTTCTCGGATTGAGAACTCTTACCGTCATAGATGACAGTTCTAAAGCGGCAGGAATAGATATAGACAGTATTGATATTGAAGATAAAAAGGTATATGAACTTTTTGCAAAAGGCAAAACAGACGGAATTTTTCAATTTGAATCTCCCGGTATGAAAAGAATGCTGATTGATTTAAAGCCGAAAAGACTCGAAGATTTGATAGCGGCAACTTCCTTGTATCGTCCCGGTCCTGCCGACCAAATCAATGCTTTTGTTGAAAATTCAAATGACCCGACAAAAATCAAATATAAAACACCTTTGTTAAAACCGATACTTGAAAACACCTATGGTTGTATTGTCTATCAAGAACAGGTAATGCAGATTTTCAGAGAACTTGCGGGGTACTCTTACGGCAGGGCGGATGTTGTTCGCCGTGCAATGAGTAAGAAAAAGCAAGATGTTATGGATGAAGAAAGAAAGAATTTCATCTACGGTATAGAGGGCGAATGTGACGGTGCGTTAAAGCGTGGCGTCGATGAAAAAACGGCAAATGAAATATATGACCAAATGCAAGAATTTGCAAAGTATGCTTTTAATAAAAGTCACGCTGCTTGCTATGCACTTGTTGCGTATCGTACGGCGTATTTAAAAGTTCACGCTCCCGCACAATTTATGGCGGCTTTGCTCACTTCTGTTTTGGGCGACTCAAATAAGGTCGCAAAGTATATAGCAGAAAGCAAAAAGATGGGACTGAAACTTGCCGTGCCGAATATCAACCGTTCAGAAAAATGTTTTACGGCAAACGGAAATGTCATTTCTTACGGTTTGCTCGGTATAAAAAATTTGGGACACGATTTCATAGATGAAATTATTGATGAAAGAAAAAACGGCGAATATAAAGATATTTTCGATTTTTGTTCACGGCTTTGTTCAAAGCATTTCAATAAAAGAGCAGTCGAAAGTCTTATAAAGTGCGGAGCATTTGATGGTTTAGGTGCAAGCAGACGGCAGATGCTTTTTGTTCTTCCGTCTGTTGTTTCGTCGCTTGAAGATGTTAAAAGAAATACAATGTACGGTCAAATCGGCTTTTTTGATGTCGGTTCAGATGACGAATTCGGTATCAGCAAAGAATTGCCTAATGTTCAGGAATTTTCAAAAAGTGAACTTCTTGAAATGGAAAAAGAGATGACTGGATTGTACTTTTCGGGACATCCTATGGAAAAATATGCACAGGGCATAAGTAAACTCGGTTATGCCTCAAGTTATGAAATTCTTGAAAGTGACAACGAAAAGTTTTCTAAATATAAAGATAAATCGTATGTTACTTTTTGTGGGATAATAGATAAAATCACACTCAAGCAGACTAAAAAAGGCGATACTATGGCTTTTGTTATGCTTGCTGATTTTACGGGCGAAATAGAAACTATTGTTTTCCCTAATACTATGGTTAAGTATGCGTCATACTTGACAAACGGAAATGTTGTCAGCGTTTTCGGAACACTGTCTGTTGAAGAAGAAAAAGCACCGAAAATCATTGCAGAAAAGTTTTTTGAAGCCCCGTCTTCAAGTTTCGTGAAAAAATCTGCACCTAAAAAAAGAAAAGGTCTTTTTGTAAAAATAAAGTCAAAAAATTCAACGAAAACAAGTGAGATTTTAAGTGCCTTATCGAAATATAACGGCAACTGCGACTGCTATTTTTACTATATAGATGAAAAGAAGTATTACAGACAAAATATTAAGTGTGCTTTCAGTAACAAAATGCTTTTTGAAATTAAAAGCATTGCAGGCGACGATTGCGTTGTCTTTGTTGAATGATTTTTTGACGGTTTTTTGACGGTTTAATGTTAAACACTTGACATTTTGTGTCGATATAAGTAAAATTATTATTTAGAGTATGTATTATGTATTAAGTTTAATTAAAATCAAACATATGGAGGAATTTTTATGAAAACTATTGCAGTTTTAACAAGCGGCGGCGACGCACCCGGAATGAATGCTGCAGTTCGTGCGGTTGTAAGAACGGCGTGTGAAAACGGAATTAAAGTTTACGGAGTTAACAGAGGATATAACGGTCTTATTAATGGCGATTTGGTAGAGATGAATCTTCGTTCTGTTTCCGATATTATTCACAGAGGCGGTACTACACTTCACAGTGCAAGAAGTCCTGAGTTTGCTACCGAAGACGGTATGCGCAAGGCTATTCGCACCTGTCAGGAGTACGGTATTGACGGCGTTGTTGTTATCGGCGGAGACGGTTCTTTCAGAGGCGCAAGAGACCTTTCCGAAAGAGGTATTCCGTGCGTTGGTATTCCCGGAACTATCGACAACGATATTGCTTGCTGTGATTATACAATAGGTTACGATACCTGCCTTAACACAATTATGGAAATGGTTGACAAAATACGCGATACGACAGAAAGTCATGAAAGATGCAGTGTTATTGAAGTTATGGGCAGAAGAGCAGGTTATTTGGCGCTCAACGCAGGCATTGCCGTAGGCGCTACTGCTATTCTTATTCCGGAAATTGACTTTGATATTGAAAAACATGTCATTGACCGTATGAGAAGAACTCAAAAAACAGGCAAAGTTCATTTCCTCATCATTGTAGCAGAGGGCTGCGATGTTGATGTTGCCGAACTTGCAAAAAATATTCAGGCTAAAACAGGCGTAGAGTCAAGAAGCACTGTCTTGGGTCATGTTCAGCGCGGCGGTTCTCCGACGGCGAGAGACAGAGTGATGGCGTCAAGAATGGGCAACTACGCAGTTAAAAAGTTGCTTATGAACAATATCGGAAATCGTGTTGTTGCAGCACAAAAAGAAGAAATTGTTGACTATGATATTTTTGAGGCACTTAATATGAAAAAGTCAATAGATATGGCTCTGTATGATGTTGCTCACGAAATTTCTATCTAACTTATATATAAAATATTACGACCTATTTGATATGGGTCGTATATTTTTGTGATAGATTGACAAAAAAATAACAAATAATTTTTCATAATTACTGCATTATGCGATATTTTATTAAATTAATAAATATTTCTTGAAAAAGAGATATGGATAATATATAATTGTTTTGCTGAAAATTAAAATATATTATAATAAAAATATTTAGTGAGGTAATTTTTTATGGACGCTTTAAACAAAAAGACAGTAGAAGACCTTGATGTAAAAGGCAAAAAAGTTCTTGTTCGTTGCGACTTCAATGTTCCGCTTAAAGACGGAGAAATCACAAATGACAAGAGAATAGTTGCTGCACTTCCTACAATCAAATATCTTGTAGAAAACGGTGCAAAAGTTATTCTTTGCTCACACCTCGGTCGTCCAAAAGGCGAGTACAAACCTGAATTTTCACTTGCACCTGTTGCAGCTCGTCTTTCAGAATATCTCGATAAAGAAGTTAAACTTGCAGAAGATGAAAATGTAGTAGGCGAAAATGCTAAAAAACTTGCAGACGAACTTGAAGACGGCGATGTAATGCTTCTTGAAAATGTTCGTTACAGAAAAGAAGAAACAAAGAACGAAGAAAACTTCTCAAAAGAACTTGCATCTCTTGCAGACCTCTATGTAAACGACGCTTTCGGTACAGCTCACAGAGCACACTGTTCAACAACAGGCGTTGCTTCATATCTTCCGTCTGCTTGCGGATATCTTATCCAAAAAGAAATCAAATTTATGGGCGAAGCTCTTGCTAACCCGAAAAGACCGCTCGTTGCCATTCTCGGCGGTGCTAAAGTTTCAGATAAAATCGGTGTTATTACAAACTTACTTGACAAGTGTGATACACTTATTATAGGTGGCGGTATGGCTTATACATTTATGAAAGCACTCGGTCATCAAATCGGTAATTCTCTTCTTGAGGAAGACAAGATTGAACTTGCAGGCGAAATGATGAAAACTGCAAAAGAAAAAGGTGTTAAATTCCTTATTCCTGTTGACAACAAAGTCGGCAAAGAGTATGACGAAAATACAGAATCTCAAATCGTTAACAGCGACGAAATTCCTGACGGCTGGATGGGACTTGATATCGGTCCTAAGAGCCAAGAAATGTTTGCAGATGCCGTAAAAGATGCAGGTACTGTTATTTGGAACGGTCCTATGGGCGTTTCTGAGTGGGACAACTTTGCAGCAGGTACAATCGCAGTAGCAAAAGCAGTTGCAGAAAGCGGTGCTATTTCAATCATCGGTGGCGGCGACTCTGTTGCAGCAGTTACAAAACTCGGCTTCTCTGACAAAATGAGCCACATCTCAACAGGCGGCGGCGCTTCACTTGAATTCCTTGAAGGAAAAGAACTTCCGGGTATTGCGGCAATCAATAATAAATAATTAAAATAATTTAGAATTGAGGGTTTTATTATGAACAAAAAACTTCGCAAAGCAGTTATCGCAGGTAACTGGAAAATGAACAATACTCCTGCACAAACAACAGCACTTCTCAATGAGATGAAACCTCTCGTTGCAGATGCAGATTGCGATGTAGTTATTTGTGCTCCTTTTGTTGACCTTCAGGCTGCACTTGATGCAACAGAAGGCTCAAATATTAAAATCGGCGCAGAAAACTGTCACTGGGCTGAAAGCGGTGCTTTTACGGCAGAAGTTTCTGCTCCAATGTTGAAAGCTATGGGCGTGCCGTATGTTATCATCGGTCACAGCGAACGCCGTCAGTATTTCGGCGAAACAAATGAAACAGTAAATAAAAGAGTTCGTGCAGCACTTGACAATGGCTTAAAAGTTATTCTTTGCGTAGGCGAAGTTCTTGAAGAAAGAGAACAGGGCGTTACTTTTGAAGTTGTAGGTATGCAAACTAAAATCGCTCTTCAGGGAGTTACAGCAGAAGAACTTGAAAATGTTATCATTGCTTACGAGCCTGTTTGGGCTATCGGTACAGGCAAAACTGCTACTGCTGACCAAGCTGACGAAGTGAACGGTTATATCCGTCAGGTTATTGCTGAACTTTACGGTAAAGATGCTGCTGACGCATTTGTTGTTCAGTACGGCGGTTCAATGAACGCTAAAAATGCCGATGAACTTCTTTCAAAAGAAAATGTTGACGGCGGTCTTATCGGTGGTGCTTCACTTAAAGCAGAAGATTTTTCTGTTATTGTTAAAGCAGCAAGCAAATAATTTAATATCGGTCAACTGACTTAAATAGGGCGGCTAATCACCGCCCTATATTTACAAAAGGAGTATAGTATATATGAAAAAATCTCTTGTTTTATGTATTATGGACGGTTTCGGAAAAAACGACAGCGATTACGGCAACGCAATTAAGGCTGCAAAAACTCCGAGACTTGACGATATTGTAAAAAATAATCCTATGACTTATATCGGTGCATCAGGACTTGATGTAGGTCTTCCGGACGGACAAATGGGAAACTCTGAAGTAGGTCATACAAATATCGGCGCAGGCAGAGTTGTTTATCAAGAACTTACAAGAATTACAAAGTCAATCGAAGACGGCGATTTTTATGAAAATGAGGCAATGAAAACCGCAGTTCAAAATGCTGTTGATAACGGTACGGCTTTGCATCTTATCGGTCTTATGAGCGACGGCGGTGTTCACTCTCACAATTCTCACATTTGGGCTATTGTTGAACTCGCAAAGAAGATGGGACTTGAAAAAGTTTATCTTCACTGCATAATGGACGGTCGTGATGTTCCTCCTACAAGCGGTAAAGATTTTGTGGCAGAGGCTCAACAGAAACTTGATGAAATCGGAGTAGGTAAAATTGCTACTGTTGTAGGAAGATTTTACGCTATGGACAGAGATAACAGATGGGAAAGAGTTTCAAAGGCTTACAATGCTTTTGTTAACGGTGAGGGAATTCATACAAATGACCCCGTTAAAGCTATTGAAGAAAGTTATGAAACAGTTGACGCTGACGGCAAAAATGTTACAGACGAATTCATTGAACCTACAATTTGCCTTGAAAACGAAGGAAGAATAAGCGAAAACGACAGTGTTGTATTTTTCAATTTCCGTCCTGACAGAGCTCGTGAAATTACAAGAACTTTTGTTGATCCTGATTTTGACGGATTTGAAAGAAAATATTTCCCTGTAACTTATGTTTGTATGACTCAGTATGATGCTGAAATGCCGAATGTACTTGTTGCATTTAAACCTGAAGAACTTACAAACACACTTGGCGAATATCTTTCTGAAAAAGGTATGACTCAACTTCGTATTGCCGAAACGGAAAAATATGCTCATGTAACATTTTTCTTCAACGGCGGTAAGGAAACAGTAAGCGAGGGCGAAGACAGAATACTTGTTCCTTCTCCAAAGGTTACAACTTATGACTTAAAGCCTGAAATGAGTGCTTATGAAGTTTCTGAAAAGGTAAACGATGCCGTAAGAAGCGGAAAGTACGATGTTATCATTCTTAATTTCGCAAACTGCGATATGGTTGGACATACAGGCGTTTTCGATGCTGCCGTAAAAGCGGTTGAGGCTGTGGATACTTGCGTCGGCACTCTTTATGATGCAGTTAAAGAAATGGGCGGAGTTCTTTTGATTACTGCCGACCATGGCAATGCAGATAAAATGTATGAGGCTGACGGCTCTGCATTTACTGCACACACAACAAACCCTGTTCCGTTTATTGTTGCAAACTATCCTTGCGAACTTCGTGACGGCGGAAAACTTTGCGACATTGCTCCTACAATGCTCAAAGTTCTCGGTTTGGAACAGCCAAAAGAAATGACAGGCGTTTCTATTATTAAATAATAAATTTTTTATGTTTTATATGTTCTAAAAACATTTTGATTTAGATAAGACATCGTCCGAACAGTCTTTTTGTTTGGGCGATGTTTTTTATATTCAATAAGTTGACAAATTTTTAAATAAAATATACTATATTTACAGTGATAAAAATATTTGGGAGTGTAGAATTTGTTGTTTTCAATACCGAAAAAGATTGATGTTTCAGTTCCAAGCCAGTTAGAGAGAAACAGTAATTTGGAAGATTTTAAAAAGTTAGAAAATGTTTTTAAAAGCAACAAAATTGTAAAATGGCTTTTTGCAGGCGACAGTATTACGCACGGCTGTTATCATACAAAAAACTATCCGAGATTTTCAGAGTGTTTTGATTTTTGTTTGAAACAAAACGAATTGCGGAAAAATGACATTGTTTATAATACGGGTGTTTCGGGTGCAACTACCCGTGACTGTATGAAATATAAATTTGATTGGATTGAAAGATTTGATTTTGATGTTTGCTTCATTTGTTTCGGTATGAATGATTGTTTTAAAAATGTTGTAAGCGTTAAAGATTTTTCTGAGAATATAAAACAGATTGTGAGCATTGTCCGTCAAAAAGGTGCAATTCCCGTTTTACAAACTCCGCAGACAAGTTCCCGTCAAGATTATTTTGAAGATTATAAAAGAGAACTTAAAAAAATTGCCGAAGATGAAAATATACTGTTTGTTGATATAAATTCATATTGGCAGGAAAACAGTAAGAATTTGAAAAAATCTATGAGCGACTCAATTCATCCTAATAAGTACGGTCATTTGATTTGGGCAAAGGTACTTTTAAAATCACTCGGTATCGACTCTAAAGTTCTTGACTCTGTGGAGTATAAAAGTCTTTCAAAGAGGGTTAAACTTAAAAAAAGAGATTTTTCTCAAATTTTGGACAATAAACAGGCTATGAATTTGACAAATTTACGAAAATCGACAAGATGGCTTTTTGTCGGAAATTTTGATTTGGCAAGTAAATTTCCAAATAGAACTTATCCTCAAAATTTTGAAGAATTTATAAGATATGGTTTTAATCAAAGAGAAATGACTGACCTGATGCGTTTTTGTAATTGCGTTGACACTTCTGTCGTATCGGAAGAAATAATAGCCGATAACTTCAATGAGTATGTAAATTCTTTTTCGCCGAATATTATTATTTGTGATAAATCAAGTTTTCGGCTATTTGAGAATTGTTCGGATGTAAATGATATACCTGTCATCGTGCTGCAATAATTATTGAAATAAAATTTTAAAACACAAAAAATAAAAGTGCAGAGTTTATAAGAAACTCTGCACTTTTTAATGTATTCAGTTTATTAAAGTCTTGAAAAACCGTGTCCGTTTGTAACGGCGTCAATTTTTTGACCTCGTTTGCACATTTCACAGTTTGCGTGAGATGTTGCAACATAGTTCGGTACATCATCAAGTCCGAAAATGGAATTTACAAAAATTCCGTTTATATCTTTTACGGCACTGAATGCCGCTGCAATTCCGATTGTTTTGCCTTTATAGTAATCTATGCATTCAATGGCTCTTTTTACTGTCTGTCCGCTTGTGATACAGGAAATGATTATGAGAACTTTTCTTCCTTCTATCATTCTTTTAAGATTGTCTCTGAAAAACATATTTCCCATAGAATCGTATTCGGGTGCAAGGACATAAATATCGTCGCCCGGATTTGGTGCCATAAGGTTTGAAGAACAGAGTTCTTTTGCGATATAACCGCCGAGAGTCTCGGTGTCATAAAGACAAAGAATTGTATCTACATCGACGCCGTTCATCAAATAGTATTCGCTAATCATTTTTGCGGCTTCTTCCGAAACACGATAGTGGTGCTTAATATCGGAAGTGCCTATATAGTAGTTGAGATGATTTCCCCCTGCGATAAAATGACCCGGAACTGCGTGAATAAAAACCTGATGATTTTTTGATGATGTTAGTGTGAAATATTTTTCATCCATAGATATACCACTCCTTTATTATAATTATATTTTACTTCATTATTTAATTTTTTGCAATAAAAAAATTATAAAAAACAAATAAATTGCCCACATTTGTTTTGAAGAGTTTTATGAAAGAATAAATCGGCGTGTTGAGCGAAAAATAAATTTGAGGTGTTTAAATGAAAAAGGCAATTCGTATATTTGACATAGTTTTATCGGTTGTTTTACTTCCTATTATTATATTAATAGGTATAGGAAACGGTTTTTTACCTAAAGATTATGTAAAATATAATGATAAAAATTTCGTTATTCAGAATGTTTATTCGTGTGATGAAAATGCAAAGTATAAAAATGTTGATTTGCAAACGGCAAACACGGTAGGGCAAAACAATGCAACTGTTAAACTTTTTAATATTTTTCCGATAGACGATGTAAATGTAAAAAAAGAAAACAGAAAAAAAGTTTATGTCAGCGGAGAAAGTTTCGGTGTAAAACTATTTACCGACGGTGTAATTGTTGTAGGTACAAAATCTGTTGATATAGACGGAAAGCAGTACGACCCGGCAGGCGATTGCGGTATTCAAACGGGTGATATAATCATTTCAATCAATTCTAAAAAAGTTTATACTGCTGCCGATGTAGAACTTGCATTAAATGATAATAACGGAAAAGAGTATAAAATTAAATATAAAAGAGACGGACAAATTTACGATACTCTGCTCAAACCCGTTTATTCAAATTCGCAGGGGTGTTATAAAGCGGGAATGTGGGTGCGTGACAGTACGGCAGGAATAGGAACAATTACATTTTATAATCCTGAAAATTTTAAATTTGCCTCTTTGGGACATCCCATAAACGATGTTGATACAAACGAGATAATGCCGTTGCTGAACGGCGAGGCGGTTGAAGCGTATGTAAATAAGGTATATAAGGGTACTGAAGACGAAACGGGTTCTCTTTCGTGTGAATTTACAAATAATATAATCGGAAGTCTGACAAAAAACACCGTGTGCGGAGTTTACGGCGAATATGAGCGTACAAGGCAAATGAATCCCGACAGACTTTATGAAGTTGCATCGGCACAGGAAGTTGAAAATGGTTTCGCACAGATTTTGACTACCGTTGAAAAGGGGAAACCCAAACTGTACAGTGTTGAAATAAGTAAAATAAACTATAATAATACAAAAGAGCAAAAAAGTATGGTTATCAAAGTTACGGATGATGAGCTTATACAAAAAACAGGCGGTATTGTGCAGGGAATGAGCGGAAGCCCGATTATTCAAAACGGCAGATTTGTCGGGGCAGTTACTCATGTTATGGTAAACAATCCCAAAAAAGGCTATGGTATTTTTGCTCAAAATATGGTCGAAGAGTCGGAAAAGTGATAAAAATTTTCCCAAATATTAAAGTTCACAAATTGTTTACAATTAAGCAGAAAAAATCGAATTGTTATTCATTAAAAGACACACCACTATATATTGTGGTGTGTCTTTGTTTTTTTACATTATCTGTAAAAATAAATTTCGTTGTTTTTAACGAATTTGATATATGCGATTAGGCTATTTTGCACAAAAGAAAAACAGGAAAATTTTTTGTAAAAATCACTTGACATTGACTGTTCTATATATTATAATTTGCGAAGTGCGTTAATAATAAACGCAGTAAATAAATGCGATGAAACCGGAGGTTGCGTCTTAACCCAGACGGTAATTTCGGTGGAGTATGTTCGTGTTTAACTCGGGCGATAATATTGAAGACACATTTCTGCAACTGACTTGCGAACTTTTGCCGAAAACCAAGGTGTTACTATGCCCGAATGGATTTTTTCATTCGGTTTTTAAAATGACAGGGTGGAAACACCAGGTAGCGTGTTTAAATCTTCAATAATGCTCGCCGACCAAATTTTTCATGGAGGAAAATAACATGTCAGCAAGCAAGGTTAAAATCCGTATCCGCCTCAAAGGTTACGACCACAGTGTTGTAGACCAAGCGGCAGAAAAAATCGTTGAAACAGCAAAGCGCACAGGCGCTCAGGTTAGCGGTCCTATTCCGCTTCCGACAGAAAAAGAAGTTGTAACGATTCTTCGTGCTGTCCACAAATACAAAGACAGCCGTGAGCAGTTCGAACAAAGAACTCACAAAAGACTCATCGACATTCTCAGACCTTCAAACAAAACTGTTGAAGCTCTGACAAACCTTGAGCTCCCCGCAGGTGTAGATGTAGAAATCAAACTTTGATTTCCGTAAAGAACTTGCGAGAGGTCAAGTTGGCAAACGCCAACCAATAACCAAGGAGGAAAGAAAATGAAAAAAGGAATTATCGGAAAGAAAATCGGTATGACTCAGATTTTCACCGAAACAGGAAAAGTTGTTCCTGTAACAGTTGTTGAAGCAGGCCCTTGCACAGTTGTTCAAAAGAAAACAACTGAAAACGACGGCTATGAAGCAGTTCAAGTAGGCTTCGGCGATGTAAAAGTATCAAGAGTCAACAAACCAATGAAAGGCCATTTCGCTAAAGCAGATGTTGCTCCTAAGAAAACTCTTAAAGAGTTCCGTCTTGAAAGCATCGACGAGTTGAATGTAGGCGACATCATTAAAGCAGACATTTTTGAAGTTGGCGAAAAAGTAGATGTAAGCGGTCTTACAAAAGGTAAGGGAACAGCCGGCACAATCAAACGCTGGAATTTCCACAGACACAGAGAGAGTCACGGTACAGGTCCTAACGCAAGAAGACAGGGTTCACTTGGTGCTTGTTCATCACCTTCCCGTGTATTCAAAGGCAAGAAAATGCCTGGTCATTTAGGCCACGAAAAAGTAACAATCCAAAATCTTGAAGTTGTTAAAGTAGATACTGAAAACAACCTTATTGCAATTAAGGGTGCTATCCCGGGTCCTAAAAAGGGCATCGTAGTAATTGCAGATTCAATTAAAGCGTAAGGGAAGGAGAGATTAGAATGCCACAAGTACAGGTTTACAATCAGGAAGGCAGAAAGACATCAAAGATGGACCTTTCAGATTCAATTTTTGGTATTGAACCAAATAAATATGCAATGCATCTTGCAGTAGTAAGTTATCTTGCAAATCAAAGACAGGGCACACAATCCACTCTTACCCGTGCAGAAGTTTCCGGCGGTGGTATCAAACCTTGGAGACAAAAAGGTACAGGTCGTGCTCGTCAGGGTTCTATCAGAGCTCCACAGTGGATTCACGGCGGTATTGCTCTTGGTCCTAAGCCAAGAAAATACAAAGTAGGTATCAACAAGAAAGTTAAGAGACTTGCTCTCAAGTCAGCTCTTTCTTCAAAGGTACTTGACGATGAAATGCTCATCGTAAACAAAGTTGAGCTTGAAGCAATCAAAACAAAAACAGTTGTTGAGATGCTTGCTAAACTTAAAGCAGGAAAGAAATCACTCATAGTTCTTCCTGAGAACAATGATGTAATATTCAAGAGTGCTCGTAACATTAAAGGTGTTAAAGTTGTTACTGTAAACACACTTTCAGTTTATGACATTCTCAATTGCAACAGCCTTATCGTACTTAAGGACGCTGCAAAGAAAATTGAGGAGGTATATGCTTAATGAAAACTTCACATGACATTATCCTCAAGCCTGTCATTACAGAAGAATCAATGATGGGAATTATGGCTAAAAAATACACTTTTAGAGTTGCTAAAGACGCAAACAAGATTGAAATCGCAAAAGCAGTTGAGGAACTTTTCCCCGGCACAAAAGTTGCAAAGGTAAACACACTCAATGTACGCGGCCGTATGCGTCGTCAGGGTATGAACAGCGGATATACACCTTCATGGAAAAAAGCTGTTGTAACTCTTACTGGAGAATCAAAAGAAATTGAGTTCTTCAGCAACATGATGTAATAGACCAAATATAAACTTAAGCGAAATCAAAAAATCAGATGATGAAGTATGAAAGGAGCCATCCTTTCGCAAAGTTATCTGGAGGAGTGAAATAAATGGCAATTAAAACATATAAGCCGACCACACCTGCAAGAAGGAATATGTCGGTTGTTGACTATTCTTCTTTGTCAAAAGTTGCTCCCGAAAAAAGCTTGCTTGAGCCTCTCAACAAGAACTCGGGCCGTAACTCTTACGGAAGAATTACTGTTCGTCACAGAGGTGGCGGAAACCGTAGAAAATATCGTGTAATCGATTTCAAAAGAAATAAATTCGGTGTAAGTGCTGAAGTTAAGTCAATCGAATATGACCCAAACCGCAGCGCTCACATTGCTCTTATTCAATATGAAGACGGCGTTAAAAGCTATATCATAGCACCTGTTGGTCTTAAAGTGGGCAGCACAGTAGTTGCAGGTCCTGACGCAGATATTGTAGCAGGTAACGCTCTTCCTCTTCAAAATATCCCTGTTGGTACAGTTATTCACAATATTGAACTTTATCCGGGAAAAGGTGCTCAGCTTGCTCGTTCAGCAGGTAACAGCGCTCAGCTTATGGCTCTTGAAGGACCATACGCTCTTCTCAGACTTCCTTCAGGCGAGCTTCGTAATGTTCCTAAGGAATGTATGGCTACAATCGGTACTGTAGGCAACGAAGAACATTCAAATGTTAAAATCGGTAAAGCCGGCAGAAAACGCAATATGGGTTGGCGCCCGACAGTTCGTGGTTCTGTTATGAACCCGAATGACCACCCTCACGGCGGTGGTGAAGGTAAATCTCCTATCGGTCGTCCCGGTCCTTGCACACCTTGGGGTAAACCTGCTCTTGGTTACAAGACTCGTAACAAGAAGAAAAAGTCAAATAAAATGATAGTTCGTCGTCGTAACGACAAATAAACGAAAGGAGAAGATTAAATGAGTAGAAGTACTAAAAAAGGCCCTTATGTTGAAGCAAGCCTTATGAAAAAGGTTGAAGCTCTCAACGCAGCAGGCAACAAACAAGTTATCAAAACTTGGTCACGCAGTTCAACAATCTTCCCTGAATTCGTTGGTCATACATTCGCAGTTCATGACGGAAGAAAACATGTTCCGGTATATGTTACCGAAGATATGGTAGGACACAAACTCGGCGAGTTCGCTCCTACAAGAACATTCAAAGGCCACGCAGGCTCAAAGACATCTAAGTAATCGAAAGGAGAAAGCAAAATGGAAGCAAAAGCAAAAGCAACTTATGTTCGTATTTCTCCGCGTAAGGTTCAGATTGTTCTTGATTTAATCAGAAATCAACCTGCTGAAAAAGCAATGGCAATTTTGAAGTTTACACCAAAAGCTGCTACTGAGCCGCTTATGAAACTTCTTAAATCTGCTATGGCAAATGCCGAGAATAACTACAACATGGATGTAACAAGACTTTATGTAAGCGAATGTCATGTAGCTCCCGGTCCGATTCTCAAGAGAATTCAGCCAAGAGCACAGGGCAGAGCATTCAGAATTAACAAAAGAACATCACACATTACCCTTGTTCTCAAGGAAATGGAAGATTAAGCGAGGAGGAAAAGTAAATGGGACAGAAAATTAATCCTACCGGATTAAGAATCGGTGTTATTAAAAACTGGGACTCTCGCTGGTACGCAAGAAAAGATGCTTTCGGTGATACTCTTATTGAAGACCACAACCTTCGTGAGTATTTACTCAAAACTCTTTACGGTGCGGGTGTTCCTAAAATCGAAATTGAAAGAGACGCAAAACGCGTTAGAATCAATATCCACTGTGCTAAACCGGGTATGGTAATCGGTAAGCAAGGTGCTGAAATCGAAAAACTCAAAGCAGTTTGTGCTAAAAAACTCGGCAAATCTGCTAACGAAGTTTTCATCAACATTATTGAAATCAAACAACCTGACCTCAATGCTCAACTTGTTTCTGAAAGCATTGCTCAGCAGCTTGAAAGACGTGTTTCTTTCAGAAGAGCTGTTAAACAGGCAATCGGCAGAACAATGCGTCTTGGTGCTAAAGGTATCAAAGTTCAGGTTTCAGGAAGAATCGGCGGTGCCGAAATCGCTCGTACAGAAATGTACAAAGAAGGCACTATTCCGCTTCAAACAATCCGTGCTGACATCGACTACGGTTTTGCAGAAGCTGCAACAACATACGGCAGAATCGGTGTAAAAACATGGATTTATCAGGGTGAAGTTCTCAGAGAATCACGCAACAGCAACAGAAGAAAAAGAACTTCACGCAGGGAAGGAGGAAATAAATAATGCTCTTACCTAAACGCGTTAAGTACCGTAAACAACAAAGAGGTCGTATGACAGGTACTGCACAAAGAGGAAACAAAGTAACATACGGTGAATATGGTCTTCAGTCAACTGAGCCGGCATGGATAACATCAGCTCAAATCGAGGCTGCTCGTATCGCTATGACTCGTTATACAAAGCGTGGCGGTAAAGTATGGATTAAAATTTTCCCCGACAAGCCAATTACAGCAAGACCTGCCGATACTCGTATGGGTAAAGGTAAAGGCGGTGTTGATTACTGGGTAGCAGTAGTTAAACCAGGCAGAGTAATGTTTGAACTTTCAGGTGTTACAGAAGAAACAGCTCGTGAGGCTCTTCGTCTTGCAGCTAACAAACTTCCTGTAAAATGCAAATTCGTTAAAAAAGAAGAGGGAGGCGAGCAGTAATGAAAGCAAGCGAAATCAGAGCTCTTTCTGCAGAGCAACGCGCAAAAAAACTTGCAGAACTCAAAGAAGAACTTTTCAACCTTAATTTCCAGTCTGCTATCAATCAGCTCGACAACCCTATGAGAATTAAAGCTGTAAAGAAAGATATCGCAAGAATTAAAACAGTTGAACGCGCTATCGAACTTGAAAGCAACAATTCTTAAGAAAGGGAGGTAACTACTGGTGGAAGAAAGAAACCTCAGAAAAACAAGAGTTGGTCTTGTAGCAAGTGATAAAATGGACAAAACAGTTGTAGTTGCAATCGCTGACAAAGTTCAGCATCCGCTCTACAAGAAAATTGTTAACCGTACAGTTAGATATAAAGCTCATGATGAAAATAACGAGTGCCGTGTTGGCGACAAAGTTCTCATCATGGAAACCCGCCCACTCAGCAAAGACAAGAGATGGCGTGTAGTTGAAATCATAGAAAAGGCTAAATAATCATACGGATTACTGGCTTTTATATTAAAATAATAACTGCGAATAACGCAAAGTGTTATTTGACAGTGCGAAGGAGGAAAACACTGTGATACAACAGGAAAGTCGTCTTAAAGTTGCCGACAATACCGGTGCTAAAGAACTTTTGTGCATAAGAGTTCTCGGCGGTTCAGGCAGAAAGTTCGCTAACATCGGCGATGTTATCGTTTGCTCTGTAAAGAAAGCAGCACCCGGCGGTATCGTTAAAAAGGGCGAAGTTGTTAAAGCAGTCATCGTTCGTACAACTAAAGGTGTGCGTCGTGACGACGGACAGTATATTCGTTTTGATGAAAATGCTGCCGTAATTATCAGAGAGGATAAAACCCCTCGTGGTACCCGTATTTTTGGACCTATAGCAAGAGAGTTGCGTGATAAGGATTTCATGAAAATTCTTTCACTCGCTCCGGAAGTTCTTTAATGGAGGTGCCGATAGATGAGTAAAATGCATGTTAAAAGCGGAGATACCGTTATGGTTCTCAGCGGTAAATCAAAAGGCGTTAAAGGCGAAGTAATCGCAGTAAGCCCGTCAGAAGATAAAGTCATCGTTAAGAAAGCTAACATTGTTACAAAACATGTTAAGCCGAAAAAAATGGGTGAAGCAGGCGGTCTTATTGAAGTTGAAGCTGCTATGTACGCATCAAAAGTTCAGCTTGTTTGCCCAAAATGCGGTGAAGCTACAAGAGTTGGACATAAAAAAGAAGGTAAAAACCGTGTTCGCATTTGTAAAAAGTGCGGAGCAGAATTTTAAGTAAGGGAGGAACATAACAAATGGCTGCAAGGTTAAAAGAAACCTATAAGAGTGAAGTAGCTCCGGCATTGATGAAGAAATTCGAGTATAAATCTGTTATGCAAATCCCGAAGTTCGATAAAATTGTTATCAATGTTGGTTGCGGCGAAGCTCGTGACAACTCAAAAGTTGTTGACGCTATTGTCAACGACCTTAACCAAATTACAGGTCAAAAACCGATAATTTGTAAAGCAAAGAAATCTGTTGCTAACTTCAAACTCCGTGAGGGAATGCCAATCGGTGTTAAAGTTACACTCAGAGGCGACAGAATGTATGAATTTATGGACAGATTTTTCAATCTCGCTCTTCCTCGTGTTCGTGACTTCAGAGGTATCAACCCGAATTCATTCGACGGCAGAGGCAACTACTCAATGGGTATTAAGGAACAACTTATTTTCCCTGAGATTGACTATGATAAAATCGATACTGTAAGAGGTATGGATATCTGTTTTGTAACAACTGCAAATACTGACGAAGAGGCTCGTGAACTTTTAGCTCTCATGGGCGCACCGTTTGCTAAGTAAGGAGGGATTATCGTGGCTAAAACATCTATGAAAGTAAAGCAGCAAAGACCTGCAAAGTATTCAACAAGAGCTTATAACAGATGCAAAATCTGCGGTAGACCTCATGCTTATCTTCGTAAGTACGGCGTATGTCGCATTTGCTTCCGTGAACTCGCTCACAAAGGCGAAATTCCGGGTGTTAAAAAATCATCCTGGTAAGAATCAGGCAGTTGCTAATTTATAAAGGAGGAAATATCAATGCATATAACAGACCCTATTGCAGATATGCTTACAAGAATTCGCAATGCAAATTCTGCAAAACACGATACAGTAGATATTCCCGCATCTAACATGAAGAAGGCAATCGCTCAGATTCTTGTAGATGAAGGATATATCAAAGGATACAAAGTAATTGAAGACGGTAAACAGGGCGTTATCCGTGTTACTCTTAAATATGGCGAAGGTAAATCACAGGTTATTACCGGTCTTCGCAGAGTATCAAAGCCCGGTCTTCGTAAATATTCAAATGTAGAAGATATGCCTAAAGTAATGAGAGGACTTGGTGTAGCAATCATTTCCACATCTAAAGGCGTAATGACTGACAAAGAAGCTCGCAAACAAAATGTTGGCGGCGAAGTGTTAGCATTTATTTGGTAAGGAGGTGCAGTTGGAATGTCTCGTATCGGCAAAATGCCTATCGTAATTCCTGCCGGAGTTGAAGTTAATGTAAACGACGCAAATACTGTTACCGTAAAAGGACCTAAGGGTATCCTTACTCAAAATGTTCACAAAAACATAACAGTCAGCGTTGAAGGCAGCGAAATTTTAGTAACAAGACCAAACGATGAGAAAGAGAACAGAGCTCTTCATGGTCTTAGCCGTTCACTTATAGCTAATATGGTTAAAGGTGTTACTGAAGGTTTTACAAAAAATCTTGAAGTAAACGGCGTTGGTTACCGTGTTCAAATGCAAGGTAAAACTCTTGTAATGAACCTCGGTTACTCTCATCAAGTAATTATGGAACCTCTTGACGGTGTAGAAGTTACTTGCCCAAATGCAAACGCTATCGTTGTTAGCGGTTGCGACAAACAAAAGGTTGGTCAATTCGCAGCACAAATTCGTGAGAAAAGACTTCCTGAACCTTACAAGGGCAAAGGTATTAAGTATGCTGAAGAGCATATTCGCCGCAAGGAAGGTAAAGCAGGTAAGAAATAATAAAGGAGTGAATTACTAATGGTTTCAAGACGAGATGTTAACAAAACAAGACAGAAACGCCATGCCCGCGTTCGTGCGAAGGTATCAGGTACTGCTGAATGTCCGAGACTCAATGTATATCGCTCCCTCAGCAATATATATGCTCAGTTGATTGACGATGTTAACGGTGTTACAATCGCAAGCGCTTCAACAACTGAAAAAGAGTTTGCATACGGCGGAAATGTCGAAGCTGCTAAAGCAGTTGGAAGTTTATTAGCAAAAAGAGCCACTGAAAAAGGCATTGAAAAATGCGTTTTTGACCGTGGCGGATATGTTTATCACGGCCGCGTAGCTGCACTTGCAGACGGCGCTCGTGAAGGCGGACTTAAGTTCTGATGAAGGAGGTAAAGACTTTTGGCTACAAAGATTGACGCATCTTCAATGGAACTTGAAGAAAGAGTTGTTGCTATCAACCGTGTATCAAAAACAGTAAAGGGCGGTCGTATTTTTAAATTTTCTGCTCTTGTAGTTGTAGGCGACCATAACGGACATGTTGGATTTGGTCTTGGTAAATCCGGTGAAGTTCCGGACGCTATCCGTAAAGGTATTGAAGACGCAAAGAAAAATCTTATTAAGGTATCACTCAAAGGAACAACAATTCCTCATGAGGTTATCGGTAAATTCGGTGCAGGTGTGGTTCTTCTTAAACCGGCTGCAGAAGGTACAGGAGTTATTGCCGGCGGTCCCGTTCGTGCCGTTGTTGAAACAGTCGGTATTCAGGACATCAGAACAAAGGCTCTCCGTTCAAATAACCCTTGCAATGTTGTTAGAGCAACTATCAATGGACTTGCTCAACTTCGTAATGCAGAAGAAGTTGCTGCTATTCGCGGCAAATCAACAAAAGAGATTTTAGGTTAAGGAGGGGTGGATAATGGCTGATATTAAAGTTAAACTTACAAAAAGCTTAATCGGAAGCAAAAAAGACCAAATTGCCACCGCTCATTCCCTTGGTCTTCGTAAAATCGGCGATGTTTCGGTTCAACCTGACAACGCTCAAACAAAAGGTAAGATTAATAAAATATCTCACCTTGTAACAGTAGAAGAATAAGGGAGGTGCCGGAATAATGAAATTGCATGAACTTTCTCCCGCTGCAGGCTCAAAGAAGTCTGTAAAAAGAGTTGGTCGTGGTACTGCTTCAGGTCAAGGTAAGACAGCAGGTAAAGGCCAGAAAGGTCAAAAATCTCGTTCAGGTTACAGCAGACGCTTCGGCTTTGAAGGCGGTCAGATGCCACTTCAAAGACGAGTACCTAAAAGAGGTTTTAACAATATCTTTGCAACAGAATATGCAATTGTAAACCTTTCTTCCCTTGAAGAAAAATTCGAGGCTGGTGC
This sequence comes from uncultured Eubacteriales bacterium, assembly GCA_900540085.1. Lineage (GTDB taxonomy): Bacteria > Bacillota > Clostridia > Oscillospirales > Acutalibacteraceae > Scybalenecus. The sequence continues at coordinate 57,071 of UQEU01000005.1, read as the reverse complement.
TGTTGTTGACGCTGAAAGCCTTAAAGCAGCAGGTCTTATCAAAAAAGAACTTGACGGTGTAAAAGTTCTCGGAAGAGGCGAAATCACTAAGGCATTAACTGTAAAGGTAAGTGCCGCTTCAGAAAGTGCTAAAGCAAAAATCGAAGCAGCAGGTGGAACGGTGGAGGTGCTTTAAATGATTAAGACTTTCATTAATGCATGGAAAGTACCGGAAATCAGAAAAAAGATTTTATTCACCTGTTTGATAGTTCTTATATTCAGAATCGGTTCAGTTATTCCTGTTCCGTTCTTAAGCATAGTAAACGAAATTGATGTAGGTAAGGGCAACACTATCCTTACTTACCTCAGTTTGATGACCGGTAGTGCGTTTACTTACGGTACAATTTTCGCTATGTCGATTACACCGTATATCAACGCTCAAATCATCATTCAGTTGCTTGCTGTTGCAATTCCTTCTCTTGAAAGATTGCAAAAAGAAGGCGAAGAAGGCAGAAGAAAGTTGTCAACAATCACTCGTTTCCTTACAGTAGGTCTCGGTGTTTTGCAGTCTCTTGCTTACTTCTTCTTCCTCAGAGCAAACGGCTATCTTATGACAGATGCTGCTGGCAATGCATTTGAAGGTTTTGCAGCAGTATTCCAAGCTATCGTTATCATCACTGTTCTTACCGCAGGCACAGCAATTATTATGTGGCTCGGCGAACAGATTTCAATACAGGGTATCGGCAATGGTATCTCAATCATACTTTTTGCAGGTATCGTTTCAAGATTCCCAACACTTATCAAACAACTCTTCCAGTATCTCGATACAGGTAGATTGGTTTATAAGTTCCTTGTTCCCGTTGTAATTGTTTTGTTCTTACTTATGATTGTATACATCGTATTTATGGACAATTCAGAAAGAAGACTTCCTATTCAATACGCTAAGCGTGTTGTAGGCAGAAAGATGATGGGCGGTCAGTCAACTCATATGCCGATTAAGGTAAATATGAGCGGCGTTCTTCCCGTAATTTTTGCAAGTTCAATTCTTTCGCTTCCGGGCACCGTTCAGATGTTCATTTCATCTGATAAATATGAAGGTACATTCTGGGAAGGCTTCTTTAAGGCTTTCCAAGGCGACAGTTGGTGGTACGCTATAATGTATTTCCTTCTTATCATTTTCTTTGCTTATTTCTATTCAACAATTCAATACAATCCAATAGAAATGGCAAACAATTTGCGTAAAAATAACGGCTCAATCCCAGGTATTCGTCCGGGCAGACCGACCTCTGATTATATTTTCAGAGTGCTTAGCAGACTTACACTTATCGGTGCACTTATGCTCAGCGTTGTCGCATTGTTCCCAATCATCTATTCACTCATCTGTGATGCGGCTATCCCGCCTCTTACAGAAGGAGGAGCAGACGGCGGAATGTCTATCTCACTCGGCGGTACATCTATCATCATTATGTGCGGTGTAGCACTTGAAACAGTTCGTCAACTCGAATCTCAAATGATGATGAGACACTATAAAGGATTCCTTGATTAAGAAAGGGTTTAATCAAATGAAACTAATTCTTCTCGGAGCCCCGGGTGCCGGCAAAGGCACGCAGGCTGAAAAGATTTGTGAAAAATTAAATATTCCAGCAGTTTCAACCGGTAACATCATTCGTGCCGCTGTAAAAGACGGTACTGAAATGGGACTTAAAGCAAAGTCTTATATGGACGCCGGAGACCTTGTACCCGATGAAGTTGTAATCGGTATCATCAAGGACAGGTTAAATGAACCGGATTGCAAAAACGGTTTCATTCTTGACGGATTTCCGAGAACCATTCCTCAGGCTCAAGCGCTTGAGGATATGGGTGTCGAGATTGATAAAGTTATCGACATCGAAGTTCCAGATGAAAAAATCACTGCAAGAATGAGTGGTCGCCGTGTTTGTGCAAAGTGTGCAAACTCTTACCACATGCTTTACAAAAAACCTCAGGTTGAGGGTGTTTGTGACGCTTGTGGCGGCGAATTAATTCAGCGAAAAGACGACCATCCTGACACAGTTCAGAGAAGACTCAAAGAGTATCATATTCAAACTGAACCTCTTAAAGATTTTTATCAGCAAAGAGGTAAGCTGAGTATAGTTGAAGGTCAGGAAAAAGTTGCAGATACTACTGCACTCGTCTTTAAAGCTTTGGAGGATTAAGCATGATTGTGCTGAAGACAAACCGAGAACTCGAGCTTATGAAAGAAGCGTGCGAGATTTCGGCTGAAGCATTACAGATAGCAGGCGAAGCCGTAAAACCGGGTGTTTCCACTTGGGAAATAGATAAGTTGGCATACGATTTTATCATAAAGTCGGGAGCAACGCCGAACTTTTTAAACTATGGAGGTTTTCCTGCTACTGCATGTATTTCCATAAATGATGAAGTTATTCACGGCATTCCGAACAAAAACCGCATCATCAAGGAAGGCGATATAGTAAGTATCGACCTTGGTGCTGCTAAAAACGGCTACAACGGCGATAATGCTGCCACATTTGCTGCGGGAAAATGCTCCCCCGAAGCAGAGCGGCTGATGAACGCAACTCGTGAGAGCTTGTATAAGGCTATCGAGCTTGCCGTTCCCGGCAACAGAATCGGCGATATAGCAAATGCAGTTCAGACCTATGTCGAGGATAGAGGTTTTTCGGTTGTTCGTGACTATGTCGGTCACGGCGTAGGCACAAAACTGCACGAAGAACCGAGTGTACCTAACTTCGGCCACGCCGGACGTGGTATCAGACTGTTACCCGGAATGACATTGGCAATTGAACCGATGATTAATCTGGGAACCTATAAGGTAAAACAGCTTTCTGACGGTTGGACTGTTAAAACTGCTGACGGTAAACTTTCTGCTCATTTTGAGCACACTGTTGCTGTTACTTCTAACGGTCCCGTTATTATGACAAAATTTTAGAAAGCATATCAATTGCAGGTTTGAAAACCGAGAATGTGATTCCAGTTAATACTACATCATCAACAACAAAACTATTAAGTTGTTAAGAGAGGTAAAATGATGTCAAAGTCAGATATGATTGAAGTTGAAGGTATTGTAGTTGAATTGCTTCCAAACACAATGTTTAAAGTAGCAATTAACAATAATCATATAATTTTAGCCCATATTTCCGGAAAATTAAGAATGAATAACATTCGTATTCTTCCGGGAGATAAGGTAACTATTGAAATGTCACCGTATGACCTTACAAAAGGCCGTATTATATGGCGTTCAAAGTAAATGAAGGAGGATAAATAAATGAAAGTTAGACCTTCTGTAAAGAAAATTTGTGAAAAATGCAAGATAATTAAGCGCAACGGAAAAGTAATGGTAATCTGTGAAAATCCGAAGCACAAACAGCGTCAGGGCTAATCCTGAACTTAATAATCGGAGGTGCAACTGAACAATGGCACGAATTAATGGTGTTGACTTACCTAATGACAAAAGAGTTGAAATCGGTTTGACCTATATCTACGGTATCGGCCGTAAAACTGCTGATGACATTATCAAAGCAACAGGAATTAATCCCGACACCCGCGTTAGAGATTTAACTGAGGACGAGATTTCAAAAATCCGTGATTACATTGAAGCGAATCTTAGAGTTGAAGGTGACCTTCGCTCTGATACAGCATTCGACATCAAAAGACTTATAGACATTGGTTGCTATCGCGGCGTTCGTCATAGAAAAGGTCTTCCGGTAAGAGGACAGACTTCAAAGAACAACGCTCGCACAAGAAAAGGTCCTAAAAAGACAATAGCAAACAAGAAGAAATAATCATAGGAGGAATTTGTAGTATGGCTACAGCTAAAAAGGCCACAGGCTCACGCAGACGTCGTGATAAAAAGAATATTGAGCGTGGTACTGCCCATATTCAATCAACCTTCAATAACACTATCGTAACAATTACCGACACTCAAGGTAATGCAGTTTCTTGGGCAAGCGCAGGCGAAATGGGCTTCCGTGGTTCAAGAAAATCAACTCCTTTCGCAGCTCAAACAGCAGCTGAAACAGCAGCTAAAGCAGCAATGGAGCACGGTATGAAAACTGTTGAAGTTTATGTAAAGGGTCCGGGCGCAGGTCGTGAAGCTGCAATCAGAGCATTGCAGAGCGCAGGCTTGGATGTAAGTCTTATTAAAGATGTTACTCCTATTCCGCATAATGGATGTCGTCCGCCAAAAAGAAGACGTGTTTAATTTATTGGAGGTGACTTTAAATGGCAAGATATACTGGTCCCGCATGTAAACTTTGTCGCCGTGAAGGTAAAAAACTTTTCCTTAAAGGCGACAGATGTTACTCACAAAAATGTGCGTTCGAGCGTCGTTCATACGCTCCGGGTCAACACGGTCAAAACCGTAAAAAGACTTCTGAATACGGACTTCAGCTTAGAGCTAAACAAACAGCCCGTCGTTACTACGGTATCGCAGAAGGACAGTTCCATAAGTATTTTCTCATGGCTGAACGCAAATCTGGTGTTACAGGTTCAAACCTTCTCCAAATTTGTGAAAGCCGTCTTGATAATGTTGTTTACTCAGCAGGTTTCGCAAGCTCAAGAGCTCAGGCTCGTCAGTTTGTAAACCATGCGCTCATCACTGTAAACGGCAAAAAGGTTGATATTCCGTCATACCTTGTTAAAGCAGGCGATGTTGTAGCAGTTAAAGAAACAAGCAAAACAACAGACGAATTTAAAAATGTTGTTGAAGCTAATGCTGCTCGTCCTGTTCCGCAGTGGCTTGATGCAGATAAAGAAGCTATGTCTGTAAAGGTAGTTAAACTTCCTGAAAGAGAAGAGATAACTGTACCGGTAGAAGAACATCTTATTGTCGAGTTCTATTCTAAATAATAACTGATTATTTAGATATTTAAATACAGAAATAGGAGGCTTTTAAATGATAGAAATTGATAAGCCTAAAATCGAGATAGTAGATTTATCTACTCAGGGAAGCAGAAGCGTAGGTAAGTTTGTTGTTGAACCTCTTGAAAGAGGTTTCGGCACAACTCTCGGAAACAGTATGAGAAGAGTTCTTCTTTCATCTCTTCCGGGATATGCAATAACTTCCGTTAAGATTGACGGTGTATTACATGAATTTTCAACAATTCCGCATGTTAAAGAAGATGTAACCGAGATTGTTCTCAATCTTAAAAGCGTAATTCTTAAAATACACGGCGAAAGTGCTAAAACTCTCTATATTGAAGCAAACGGAGAGGGTGAAATCACTGCCGGCGATATTGTACACGATTCAGATGTTGAAATTCTTAACCCTGAGCTTCACATTGCTTACCTTGATGAGGGCGCAAGCGTTAATATGGAGTTGACCGCTGACGGCGGAAGAGGATATGTTCCTTCAGACCGCAACAAGCAACTTCTCGAGCCCCCGATTGGTACTATTGCAATAGATTCGATTTACACGCCTGTTCTCAAAGTTAACTACAATGTTGAAAACACTCGTGTAGGTCAGCAAACCGATCTTGACAAGCTCATTCTTGATGTTGAAACAGACGGTACTATTCCGGCTGACGAAGCAGCTTCACTTGCTGCTAAAATTCTCAACGAACATCTTACACTCTTTGTAGATTTGAGTGAAGAAGTAGGCAGTCAGGCTATTATGGTCGAAAAAGACGACGACGGAAATCAAAAAGTTTTGGAAATGACTATTGAAGAACTTGACCTTTCCGTTCGTTCATTCAACTGTCTCAAGAGAGCTGGAATTAATACAGTAGAAGACTTGATAAGTAAATCTGAAGAAGATATGATGAGGGTAAGAAACCTCGGCAGAAAGTCGCTTGATGAAGTTATAGCAAAACTTGCCTCACTTGGTTTTAACCTTAGTCATGACGAGAATTAAAGGAGGGAATTTCAATGCCAGGAACCAGAAAATTGGGCAGAGCTACTGACCACAGAAAAGCAATGCTCAGAGGTATGGTAACATTTCTTTTAGAAAACGGCAGAATTGAAACAACCGTTACAAGAGCCAAAGAGGTTCGTGCTATGGCTGAGAAAATGATTACTCTCGGCAAAAACGATACCCTTCATTCAAGAAGACAGGTTCTTGCTTATGTTACAAAGGAAGATGTAGTTAAAAAACTTTTTGATGAAATCGCTCCTAAGTATGCAGACAGAAACGGCGGTTATTGCCGTATTATCAAAACAGGTCCGCGCAGAGGCGACGCTGCTGAAATGTGCATTATCGAACTTGTTTAATAGATAATATATCATTACGAAGGGTACTCGTTTGAGTACCCTTTTTATATAGGCGGTAAAGTAAATGCAAAAATACAAATGTTCTCTTATTTCACTTTCAAATCCTCTTACATTGAATAACAAAAATAAAATCAGTGCGTTGAAAACATTATTGAAAAATGATTTTGAAAATGTTTTACTCAGTGATTTTGCTTTTGAATGCGAAAAGAGTTTTCGGTATTCCGAAAAGGAAAAAGCCGACGAGTTCAACTCTTTTTTTAAAGATGAAAATATCAAAGCCGTTTTCGATATTTCAGGAGGAGATTTGGCAAATGGCATGCTTGAGTTTATTGACTATGATTTAATTAAATCAAATGAAAAAATGCTTTTCGGTTATAGTGATTTGACTTGCATATTAAATGCAGTTTATGCAATGACGGGTGTTAAAACATATCTGTATCAGATAAAAAATGTTTTGAATGACCGTTCAATGAAAAGATATGAGAGTTTGATAAATTTTATTAACTCCCAAAACAATAATATTTGTAAATTTAATTACAATTTTATTCAAGGAAGTTTTATGCAGGGAACAGCAGTAGGCGGAAATATCAGATGCTTTTCAAAATTGATTGGTACAAAATATATGCCTTGTTGCAAAGACAAAATAGTTTTTTTGGAGTCATTCAGCGGTGGATTGGAGAAAATTTATTCACTTGTTTTTCATTTGAAACAAAGCGGTGTTTTTGACAGATGCAACGGAGTTTTACTTGGTACTTTCACTGAAATTGAAAAAAATGACAGTAAAGATGAACTGTTTTCAATGGTAAAAAACATTTTGCCTGACATTCCGATTGCATATACTGATGAAATAGGACACGCTGAAAATTCAAAATGTCTTGTTATAGGAGAAAATTATCTGTTAAAATAAATTTGCAGTAATTTTTGCGATTTATAATTTAATATTATGGTTTGACTTTAAATTGTTTTGTTTGAAATAGGATTTTAAAAGTTAATATTTTGTTTTATTTGGACAATTTTTAAAGTTTTGCATACGATATATACAAACAGAGGCGATATTTCACGCTTCTGTTTGTTTTTTATGTAAATTTTTGTCGTATCTATTGAAAAAATAATTAAAATCGACTAAAATATTTAAAAATGTATTCGGAGGTATATTATGAAAAAAGTTGCTATCATAATGGGTTCGGACAGCGATTTTCCTATCGTTAAATCTGCTGTTAAACAACTTAAAGAACTTGAAATTCCTTGTGAAGTTCATGTTCTCAGCGCTCATCGTACTCCAAACGAAGCGCACGATTTTTCTCAAAACGCAAAAGACAACGGATTTGGCGTAATCATTGCGGCAGCAGGTATGGCTGCTCATCTCGGCGGTGTTCTTGCGGCATCAACTACATTGCCAATCATCGGAATTCCGTGTAAAAGTTCAAACTTTGACGGTATGGATGCACTTTTATCTACTGTTATGATGCCTCCGGGTATTCCTGTTGCAACAGTCGGTGTCAATGCTGCAAAAAACGCTGCTTTGCTTGCAGCCGAAATTCTTGCGGTTTATGATGACGAACTTGCAGAAAAACTTTGTGAATTAAGAAGAAATATGGCTGACGCCGTTCTTGAAAAAGACGCTGCAATTCAGCAGGCTGTTGATGAAATATAAGGAGAATTTAGATATGGAAAAAAGTTTCAGCGAAAGTTATGCAAGCGCAGGTGTAGATGTTACGGCAGGCTATGAGTCTGTTGAAAGAATAAAATCTCATGTGGCAAGAACAAAAATTCCGGGTGTTTTGTCACAAATCGGCGGTTTTGGCGGACTTTTCGGAATTAATGCTAATGAGTACAAAAATCCTGTTCTTGTTTCGGGTACAGACGGCGTAGGTACAAAACTTAAACTTGCTTTTCTTATGGACAAGCACGACACAATCGGTATTGACTGTGTTGCAATGTGTGTAAACGATGTTGCTTGCAGCGGTGCAAAACCACTGTTTTTCCTTGATTATATTGCGTGTGGTAAAAACTACCCTGAAAAAATAGAACAAATCGTTAAAGGTGTTGCAAAGGGCTGTGTTCAGTCAGGTTGTGCACTTGTCGGAGGAGAGACTGCCGAACATCCGGGACTTATGCCTGATGAAGAATATGACCTTGCAGGTTTTACTGTTGGTATAGGAGAAAAAGATAAACTCGTTTCAGGCGAAAATCTTAAACCCGGCAATGTTTTAATCGGTGTTAAATCGAGCGGTGTTCATTCAAACGGTTTTTCACTTGTAAGAAAGGTTTTCAACATTAATGAAACAACTATTTCTAAAAAATATGACGAACTCGACGCAACTCTCGGCGAAGTTTTGTTGACTCCAACAAGAATTTATGTTAAACCATTGCTTGCCCTTATGGATGCTGTAAATGTAAATGCCATTTCACACATTACAGGCGGCGGTTTTTACGAAAATATACCGAGAATGCTAACAGACGGAAATAAGGCAGTTATTGAAAAATCAAAACTTTTCAGACTTCCTATTTTTGATATTATTGAAAAAGAAGGTAACATTCCCGAAAGAGATATGTTCAATACATTCAATATGGGTACAGGTCTTGTAATAGCAGTTGATGAAAAAGATGTTGATACAGCAGTTGCAACACTTAAAGAAAACGGCGAAGAAGCTTGTGTTATCGGCGCAATCGTAAAAGGCGACGCAGAGGTAGAAATATGCTGAATATAGCAGTTTTTGTGTCAGGCGGCGGAACAAATCTTCAGGCACTTATAGATGCTGAAAACAGAGGAGAAATCAAAAACGGCAAAATCACTTTTGTGCTTGCAAGCAATGAAAACGCTTATGCTCTTGAAAGAGCAAAAAAAGCAGGCATAGAAACAGCCGTAGTTTCAAGAAAAAGTTTTGAAACAAAGCAGGACTATGATAAGGCAGTTTTGGAAGTGCTTGACGGAAAAAATATTGACCTTATTGTCCTTGCAGGCTTTTTGTCAATTTTAGGCTCGGATTTGATTAAAAAGTATGAAAATAAAATTATAAATGTTCATCCGAGTTTAATTCCTATGTTTTGCGGAGACGGTTTTTACGGCAAAAAAGTTCATACGGCAGTATTAAACAGCGGTGTAAAAGTGACGGGTGCAACAGTTCATTTTGTAAATGAAATAACAGACGGCGGAGCTATCATTTTGCAAAAGGCAGTACCTGTTGAGCAGGGCGACGATGAAGATATTTTGCAATATCGTGTAATGCGTTCGGCAGAATGGGAAATTTTGCCCAAAGCCGTAAGTCTTTTTTGTCAGGGCAAAATAAAAATAAATGGTAATAAAACAGAAATTATTTAACGGAGTTACTATGGATATTAAAAATATAAAAGAAGAACTTTCATCAACTTCATATCCCGGCAGAGGCATCATTGTCGGCAAAAGCGAAAATTCAGAAAATGCTGTCATTGCATATTTTATTATGGGCAGAAGTGAAAACAGCAGAAACAGAATTTTTGAAGAAAACGAGCGTGGCGGAATAAGAACAAAGGCTTTCGACGAAAGTAAGATGGTTGACCCCAGCCTTATTATATACAATCCTGTTCTTGAGTATGAAGAAAAAACAATAGTTACAAACGGCGACCAAACAGATACTGTTTTTGACTTTTTTGCAGATGGCAAGACTTTTGAAGAGGCTTTGGCTACTCGTGAGTTTGAACCCGATGAACCAAACTATACGCCGAGAATTTCTGCTGTTGTTTTTGGAAACGGCGATTACAGAATGTCTATTTTAAAATCAGCAATGGGAAATCCTGAATCTTGCCAAAGATTTTATTTTGATTATTCAAATGCACAGGCAGGCGTAGGTCATTTCATTCACACCTATAAGTGCGACGGTAATCCTATCCCGAGTTTTGAAGGAGAACCTCAGTCGTTAAAAATCGGAAATGACATAGACGAGTTTACCGAACTTGTATGGTCATCTCTTGATGATGACAACAAAGTTTCTCTTTTTACCCGTTTTATAAATCTTAAAACAGGCGAAAAGCAGACTCGTATTGTAAATAAGAATAAGTAATATGATTTGCAAAGGGTGTTTTATGCCCTTTGCTTATCTATTTTAAGGACTTATATTTTTATTATTTTATTTGAGAGGAAATGTTAAATATGAAGGTACTTGTAGTTGGCGGCGGCGGAAGAGAACACGCCTTAATTAAGAAGATTAAAGAAAGCAGTAAGGTAGATGAAATTTATTGTGCTCCCGGAAACGGAGGCATTTCTTATGATGCAATTTGCAAAGATGTTGCCGCAACAGATATTGACGCAATGGTTGCTTTGGCAAAAGAAATTCAGCCCGACCTTGTTGTAGTTGCTCCTGATGACCCGCTTGTACTCGGTATGGTAGATGCTTTAAATGAAAACGGATTTAAAACATTCGGTCCAAAGGCAAATGCCGCAATAATTGAGGGAAGTAAAGTCTTTTCAAAAAATCTTATGCTTAAATACAATATCCCGACTGCTGAATATAAAGTTTTTGACAACGCTGAAAATGTTTTAAATTATATTAAAGAAAAAAATTCATTCCCGACAGTAATCAAAGCAGACGGACTTGCTCTCGGAAAAGGCGTAATTATTGCTGAAAATTTAGAGCAGGCTGAAGACGGCGTAAAATCTATTATGGAGGACAAAGTTTTCGGAGAGTCAGGCAACAATGTTGTTGTAGAAGAATTTTTGACAGGTCCCGAAGTCAGCGTTCTTGCATTTACTGACGGTAAGTGTGTTAAACCGATGGTTTCTTCTATGGACCATAAAAGAGCACTTGATAATGATAAAGGCTTGAATACGGGCGGTATGGGTACAATCAGCCCGAACCCTTACTATACAGACGATATTGCCGAAAAATGTATGAAAGAAATTTTCATTCCTACAATAGAGGCAATGAATAAAGAGGGAAGAACTTTTAAAGGTTGTCTTTATTTCGGACTTATGATTACTGAAAAAGGACCGAAAGTGATTGAATACAACTGTCGTTTCGGCGACCCTGAAACACAGGTCGTTTTGCCGAGACTTAAAACAGATATTATTGATATTTTTGAAGCTATCAATAATGAAACTCTCGAAGATTTAGATATTGAATGGAGCGACGAAGCAAGTGCTTGCGTAATCATCGCTTCAGGCGGATACCCTCAGGCTTATAAGAAGGGAATTGAAATTTTCGGTCTTGAAAACGGTCAGACAGACGGAGTTACTGTGTATCACGCAGGTACTGCTGTTAAAGACGGCAAACTTGTTACAAGTGGCGGACGAGTTTTAGGCGTAACTGCACTCGGAAAAGATTTGCAGGAAGCACTTAACAAGTCGTACAAAGCAGTTGAAAATATTACCTTTGACGGTGCTTTTTATCGACACGATATCGGTCAAAAAGCTTTAAATATAAAATAATGTTTTATAGTTTATGAACATTTATTTAATTATCAGTTGATTTTACAAAATGTTATTGACTTTTTTACTATTCGTGATATATTATTTCCTGTAAAACAGAAACTAATATTTTACTGTAACGAGGGAGTAGTATGGCAAAGGTAAAAAAAAGTAAAAAAGGTTTAATTGCAACAATAAGCGTTGTCCTTGCAGTTGTAATTATCATTACATCGGTTGTAATTGTAAAAATTAAGACAGACAAAACAGAAGTTACATTAACAGAAATTTCAACAGGCAGTATCAGTGAAACAGTTGAAGGCACGGGAACAATAACTGCAGGTGCCGTAAAAGATTACAAAGTTCAGGCAGTTGCTAATGTTAAAGAAGTGTATGTAAAGACAGGCGACCGAGTAAAAGAAGGCGATTTGCTTGCTTCGTTTGACACAGAGTCGCTTGATGCGCAAATCAAAACTCTCGAGTCTTCATACAACTCTGCAAAAGCATCATATAACAATGCCGTTAAAAATCAGAAAACGGCGAAAAGCAATCTGTCAAACACAGATAAGCAAATCAAAGCGCTTGAAAAGAAAAAAGAACAAATCAAAAACAGTCTTACGAATAAAACTGCAAAATCATCTGCAAGCGTACAGACTTACAGTACTTACGATGCAGGTTCTTTAGGCGATGTATTGTCAAAAATCGCAGAAGAATTGCAGAAAATCACAGACGATGTTGAGACACTTACAAAACTTTTGCAAACAATTACAGATGAAATCATAAATCAGATTGAAAACGGAAATATCGACCCTGATAAAATTGCTCAGGCAGTTGCCGACGCAGTTTCAAAACTTATAGAACAGGGTTTGGACGGTTTGAAAATCGACAAGGAAGAAATCTTGGAGATTATTAAATCTGCCATCAAGTCTGTTGATTGGCAAAAGATAGTAAAGCAAATTACAGACAGCGACAGTGTTGCACTTGCTTCGACCGAAATACAGCTTGCATCTCTTTATGCACAAAAAGCAGTGTTTAAAACACAGGCTGACGGTACTCTTGTTTCAGCACAGAAAACTGCACTTGAGTCAACCAAAAGTGCGCTTGATGTTGTAAAATCACAGTCAGAAAGTATGCGTATCGGTTGGAAAGCGTCATTTGACGGCGTTATTACTTCCTGCGACCTTGTTGCAGGCGAACAGACTTCACTTTTGAGTAAGGGTATCAGACTTGAAAACACAGACAGTTTGACAGTTACCATTTCTCTCGGTAAGCAAGACGCTCAAAAAGTAAAAGTAGGAATGCCTGTTAAAGTCGATAACGGCAATTTTGAGGGCGAAGTTACTTTTGTTTCTCCGACTGCTTCGGGTGGTGCAGGTTCAAGCATTTTAGACAGTGTAGGCTCTATCGCAGGTGTAAGTGGCCTTTCAAGCCTTACCTCTTCAGGTGCAGGCGTTGATTGTCAGATAACAATCAAAAACCCCGACTCGTCTTTGATTGTCGGATTTGATACTGATGTTTCAATCAGTACGGGCGAGTACAATGATATTGTAGTTGTACCTATCGAATCTCTTGTTCTCGAAAAAACAGGTTCTTATGTTTATCTTTACAATGATGCAGAGTCAACCGTTAAGAAAGTGCAGATAGAAACAGGTGCAACTTCAGACACTATTTATCAGGTTGTTTCAGGTATTAATGCGGGCGATAAAATAGTAACTGCACCGACTTCGGTTGAACTTGAAGATGACCAAAAAGTTAAAGTTGTAGATAAATTAAAAGAGAAAAAATCAAATAAAAAGAATACATCAAGTAAATAGGAGAGAGAATTTTGAATTTATCCGAAAGTTTTAAAATTGCCATAAACGGTATTAAGGCAAACTGGATGCGTTCACTTCTCACTATGCTTGGTATAATTATCGGTATCAGTTCCGTTATTATGATTGTAGGCGCAGGTACGGGTGCAAAAGACTATATCGTATCTATGATTGAAGATATGGGTTCAAATGCCGTAATGATAAGTGCAGATATGACAGTCGCACAGGACAAAGACTATATCACGCTTGACGATGTTGACGCAATAAAGGAAAAAGTGCAAAATGTTGACAGTTGTTCGCCTATGATGATGGGTTTCGGAAGTGCTGAACTTGAAAATAAAAAAACTGCCACTTGTATGATGATTGGCGTAAACGCAGATATAAGATACGCTATGATGTCGGATTGTAAGTACGGCAGATATTTCAGTGAAGAAGAATATGACGCATCTCGCCCCGTTGCCGTTATAGGTTCAATGAGTGCAGATATGGCTTTTGGCTACGAAGATGTTGTCGGCAAAGACCTTGACATTTCTTCAAGCGGTAAAAGTATGAAAGTAAAAATTGTCGGTGTTGCCGATATTGACCAAATGACTCAAACTTTGACGGGCAGTGCTTCGTCAAATGATATGTTGGCAAGTATGTTTCAGGGTGCTGACGAAAATACGATTAATATCGCTTTGTTCGTACCGTGTACAACTTTGACTCAAATCACAGGTTCAGAGGCTAAACTTGCTTCAATGTTTGTTATGGCTGAAGACGGTGCAGATTATGACGCTGTCGGAAATGCTTCACTCAACTTGCTTAAAGCAAGACACGGAAACTCTGACAGAAGTGTATATACAGTTCAAAATATGGCAACATATATTGATTTGATTGATACGATTGTTTCTATTTTGACAACATTTATTGCCTGTGTTGCCGCCATTTCACTTCTTGTAGGCGGTATAGGGGTAATGAATATAATGCTTGTTTCGGTAACGGAACGAACGCGTGAAATAGGTATAAGAAAATCGCTTGGTGCAAAAACAAGCGTCATTACCGTTCAGTTTTTGACAGAGTCAATTATATTGTGCTTGATTGGTGGTATTTTAGGCGTAATTATAGGTGTTGCCGGTGCATTTGCCGTTTGCAGTATTATAGATATTCAGCCTACAATTACTGTCGGAACAATATTGATTGCACTGTTGTTCTCAAGCGGAGTAGGTCTTTTCTTCGGAATTTATCCTGCCAAAAAGGCTGCTCAAATGTCGCCTATTGAGGCATTGAGAAGAGAATGATATGTTTTAAAAGCCCATACAAATTTGTGTGGGCTTTTTTGTTGTTGCAAATGCTATAAGATTGTGATATTATACAATTATTACATTTTTTAAAAAGAGAGGAACTATTTAAAATGGATAAGGAAACATTGTCTAATTTTAAATTTAAAGGCGAATATAAAAATCACGAAAAATTCGGAAGCGGCCATATAAATACTACATATCTTGTTACTTATCAAGATGAAAACGGCGAAGAATATAAGTATGTTGTTCAAAAGTTGAATAAAAATGCTTTTAAAGACATAGATAAACTTATGGACAATGTTTTTTCCGTTACCTCATTTTTGAGAAATAAAATCAAAGAAAACGGCGGAGATACCGAAAGAGAAACACTTCACTATATCAAAACAAAAGACGATAAAAAATATTATGAAAGCGAAAACGGCGATTGTTACAGAGCGTATATCTATGTAAAAGACAGCATAAGTCACGACAGTGTTGACTCTGCCGAAGTTTTCAAAAAAAGCGGTGAGGCATTCGGTAAGTTCCAAAAACTTCTCAGCGACTATCCGGCAGAAACGCTCAACGAAACTATTCCGAATTTTCACAATACGAAAAACAGATTTTTAGAGTTTGAAACTGCTGTTAAAAACGATTTCAGCAAAAGGGCAGATACTTGTCAAAAAGAAATAGAGTTTATCAAAGCAAGAAAAGATGATTGTTCTGTTTTGGTTGACCTTATTGAAAAAGGCGAACTTCCCATACGAGTTACTCACAATGATACAAAACTTAACAATGTAATGTTTGATAAAAATACTGACGATTGTGTTTGTGTAATCGACCTTGATACAGTAATGCCGGGACTTGCTCTTTACGATTTCGGCGACTCTATCCGATTTGGTGCAAATACTGCTGTTGAGGATGAAAAAGACCTTTCAAAAGTTTCTGTATCATTAGAGTATTTCAAAGCGTATGTTGAAGGTTTCCTTTCACAGTGCGGAGAAAATCTCTGTCAGGCTGAACTTGACAATCTTGCATATTCTGCAAAACTTATGACTCTTGAGTGCGGTATGAGATTTTTGGGCGACTATTTGAATGGCGATGTTTATTTTGCAACTGCATATCCTGAACATAACCTTGTCAGAGCAAAAGACCAACTTGCACTTGTTGCCGATATGGAAAGCAAGATGGACGAAATGAAAGAAATTGTAAAAAATGCAATTTCAGATTTGAATAAATAACATATAACAAAAAGGCTGTGAAATTTTGTTTTCACAGCCTTTTTTGTCGCATTTATTGTGTTGCTTTTTTACTTTAATTTTAACTTAAAGAGTCTTTTACGGCGTCTCCTGCTTTATCAACTGCACCGCCTACTCCGTCTGCAACTTTATTTGCACCTTCGCCGACATCGGAAGCAAGTTCTGAAGCATTTTCCTGAACTTTATTTGTTGTTTTTCCGTTAGTTGTTGAGTCGCCTTTTATCGTTGTTGTTGGGTCTGTTACGGTTGTAACGGTTGTTGTTTCGCCCTTAGCGGAAGTAGTAGTTGTTGTTTCCGGAGTATTGTCGGATGCACAACCTGTAAAAGCACCTGCAATACAAAGGACTGCAACGATTGTTAAAATAATTTTTTTCATATTATTACTCCTTATTGTTGTTATTTTTGCTTTTCAGCTTTTAAAACAGTTTGTATTATATTTTTCTCACTTTGTTTTTAGTTATTCATTTATTTTACGAGCGTGCCGTTATCGGAAAATAAAAGAAGTTTAATGTCTTCTTCTGCACCTGTTTCGGAATTTACATAAATCAATACTTCGTCAAAATTCTTTTTGCTTCGGCAATGGAATTCATAGCAGTTTTTTTCCAAACCGTTTTCTTTTGGAATTACACAATTTTTAATTCCTAAAACTTCAAGATTTGGATTGAGTCTTTTTTGTGCTTCATCTTTTTGTATTAATTTTTTTATCTCTTTTCGGTTTTTGTGATTTGTTAAATATCCACCGGCTTCAAGTGAAACGATTTTTCCGCTGTCCATTGCGACGCCGACTTTTACAAGGTCTGCGTAGCAATATGTGTTATTTGGTGCAACATAGTTGAAATTGATTAAACAGATGTTGTTGTTTATTGAATAGTAACTTTCTTTCATATTTTTATATCCTGTTTTTTCAAGATATTTTTTTGCATTTAAAACAGCAGTGTCCTTGTCGATTTTCGATTCGGCAATTTCTCCCGAGTATAATATATAGTTCAAATAACCACCGTATTTTGTTATGGCTATATTGTATTTCCCGTAGCGAAAAATATAACTTTCAAGGTTTCCGCTTTCTTCGCCCTCGTAAGAAATTTTATTTTCATCGGCGTTAAGGTACTTGGCGGCAATTTTTTTTGCCTCTTTGTCGGAATAAGTTTTTTTGTTTTTTGTCATTTCGGCTTTTTTTTGGAGAACTGCGTCTGCGTACGGTCCGTCGTATAAAAGCGTCGGATAGTCGGAAAATGTTTCTTCTGCCTGTGAAAATGTATTTTTCAGTCCCGAAACATTTATTTCTTTATCGGCAGAAACTGAATTGTCCGTAATTTTAAGACCGCTGTTGCACAGAGAAACCAAAGAATTGACATTGTTTGCAAAAGAACGGGAGTATTTTAAAAGTGTCTCGATTGACTCACGGTCTTTTTGACTTATTTGACTGTTTGCAACGGCTTTATTTGAAATATATGCTGCGTAGTCGCCTGCCTGAGTTAAAAATTTGTATGTTGTCGTCAAATTCATTTGAGAAACAGGAAGTCTTGCAAGCGCTTGTTTTGCACTTTGCGTTTCCGTAAAAATATCGGAACTTATTTCAGTCAGTGTTTCGGCTGAATTTGCATATAGTCCTTTTGAAAAATTTGTTTCTATCGAGTTTAGATTTTCTCCGAGTTCGGACAAACTTTGCTGATAAGTCGCCTCAAGTTCTCTTTTGTAATTAGTTGCGTTTGTCAGATTGATTGCAGTTACGCATACGATTACAGTCAGCAAAAGTGCACTGAAGGACAAAATTCTTATATATCCTCGTTTTGTCATAAAATATTCCTCACTTTATATAGATTTTCTTTATGAGTGTTTGCAAAAAATACAATACAATTCATAAAAAATATTTTAAATTCAAAAAATTAATGGTATAATAACATCTATATAAGTATTGTAAGGTGCAATATTAAATAAAATTTTGCGGAGAAAAAAATGAAATTAAAAAACAGTAAAACAATAGTTGTCAAAGTAGGTACATCAACTTTGACTCACTCTTCAACAGGAAAAACAAATTTGAGAATAATGGCAAAACTTGTGTCGGTTCTTGCAGATTTAAAAAATGAAGGACATCAGGTTGTGCTTGTATCTTCAGGTGCTGTGGGAATAGGACTTTCAAAGTTGATGATTAATGAAAGACCGAAAGAAATCAAAATGCTTCAGGCTGCCGCTTCTGTGGGACAAAGCGAATTGATGTTTTTGTATGACAAGTTTTTTTCCGAATACAGTCAAGTGGTTGCACAACTTTTGTGTACCAAAGAAGATATAGACAATGAAGACAGCAGACAACACTTTACAGACACGCTTAATCAGTTACTTGAAAAAGGCGTTGTTCCGATTATAAATGAAAATGACTCTGTTTCTGTAAACGAACTTTTAAACGGCGACAATGACTGTCTTTCTGCCATAGTGGCAACACTTGTCGATGCAGATTTGTTGTTCTTGCTTACCGATACAGACGGACTTTACGACAGCGACCCAAGCAAAAATAAAGACGCAAAACTTATAAGCGTAGTTGAAGAAATTACACCTGAAATTGAAGCGATTGCAGGCGGTACAAGCAATTCGTCGGGTACGGGTGGTTTTGCTACAAAAATTAAAGCGGCAAAAATAGCGACTGAAAAAAATGTCCCCGTTGTAATTATAAACGGTGCTAAACCTACAAAAATATACAGAGTTTTAAACGGTGAAAGTGTAGGTACATTATTTAAGGCTGGTGAAAAAGATGACTGAATTTGAAAAAAATCTTTATAACGCAAAAACATTCCTTGCCGATGCTGACGAAGAATTGAAAAACAAAGCGTTGTTAAGCATTGCAAACGATTTAATTGCAAGACAAAGCGAGATTATAAGTGCAAATAAAACAGATATTGAAAACGGCAGAAAAAACGGTTTAAACGAGGGCTTAATTGACCGATTGACTTTGGGAAAAGACAGAATAGAAGCTGTTGCAGAGGGTGTACGACAAGTCGCACAACTTGACGACCCTTGCGGAAAAACTCTTGAAACAGTTACAAGACCAAACGGACTTGTTATAAAAAAAGTTTCTGTTCCAATCGGTGCAATCGGGATAATTTACGAAGCAAGACCGAATGTTACGGCAGACGCTGCCGCTTTGTGTATCAAATCGGGAAATGCAGTGGTTTTGCGTGGCGGAAAAGAAGCGATAAATTCAAATATAGCAATCAGTGATATAATGCGTGACGCAGTTGAAAAAGTCGGTATGCCCAAAGATGTTATATATCTTGTTCACGATACCTCAAGAGAGTCGGCTGACAAGATGATGAAAATGAAAGGCATTCTTGACTGTTTAATACCACGAGGCGGTAAAAATCTTATAAAATCGGTTGTTGAAAAATCAACTGTTCCCGTAATTGAAACAGGTTCTGGTAACTGTCATATATATGTCGATGAATTTGCCGATACCGATATGGCTGCGAAAATTATATTTAATGCAAAGACACAGAGAATAAGTGTGTGCAATGCTTGTGAAAGCCTTGTTATACACAGTGCCGTACTTGAAAAAGCATTGCCGAAAATCGTTTCTGCACTTAAAGAAAAAAATGTTGAGATAAGAGCAGACGAGCGTGCTTTTGCAGTATGTGACGGACTTGAAAAAGCAGATGAAAGCGATTTTTCAACGGAGTATCTTGACTATATCATCAGTGTCAAAACAGTAGATTCTATTGATGAAGCAATAGAGCATATAAATAAAAATTCTACCGGTCACAGTGAAGCGATAATTACCGAAAATGAAAAAAATGCCGAAAAATTTATGAAACTTGTTGACAGTTCTTCCGTTTATGTAAATGCTTCGACAAGATTTACAGACGGCTTTGAGTTCGGACTCGGTGCAGAGATAGGCATATCTACTCAAAAACTTCACGCAAGAGGACCGATGGGACTCAGAGAACTTACAACTTCTAAATATCTTATTTTCGGTTCAGGACAGGTAAGATAATTTGAATTGTTCAAAATCGTGAGATAAAAACAGCACAAAACATAAGAGAGGATTTCTTCTTAAATGGATAAATACAAAAAACTTGCCACTAATACCATAATTTTTGCTATCGGCACTTTTTCTTCAAAAATATTGTCGTTTTTATTGATGCCTTTTGTTACGGCAGTTATGGGTACGGGCGAATACGGTGCAGCCGACCTCGTTCAGCAAACGGCAAATGTTCTCATCCCCGTTGTTACTCTCGCCGTAAACTCTGCGGCTCTCAGGTTTGCACTTGATAAAGCGGCGGATAAAAGAGATGTTTTCACAACAGGTTTAAGAACAACTGTCTTCGGATTTTTGATTTTTCTTATTTTCATTCCGATTTTCCCTCTGATTAAAATTAATGATTTTTCACTCGGCGACTATACGGCACTTATATATTTATTTATTCTTGTCTCTTCAATGCGCCAACTTTGTCAGCAATTCGTCAGAGGCTCCGGACAGGTTAAAACATTTGCAGTTGACGGAATATTGGCGACTGCTACAAACTTGACTTTTACACTTCTTTATTTGGGCGTGTTTAAGTGGGGCGTAAACGGATATATTTTGTCAATCATTACAAGTGACGCCATTTCTGTTGTATTTCTTTTTTGGAGAGGAAAACTCTTTTCAAAAATTAAGTGGAAAAACAACAATAAAATCACAAGAAAAGGTATGCACAAATATTGTATTCCGCTTATTCCGACTATCATTTTGTGGTGGATAATAAATGTTTCAGACAGATATTTGGTAACATATTTCAACGGACTTGATGCAAACGGCCTGTACACAGCCGCTTCTAAAATTCCGAATTTTGTAATAATGTTCTCTTCAATATTCATTGATGCATGGCAGCTTTCTGCCGTTGATGAATACGACAGTGAAGGCAGAGCGAACTTTTTTACAAAAGTTTTCAGAGTTTATTCGGGCGGTATCTTTACGGTTGCGTCTGCGCTTATATTGTTCGACCAATTTATTACATCAATTCTTGTGGCGGACGCTTACTATGATTCATGGAAATATGTTCCTGTTTTGATTATGGCTACAACTTTTTCTTGTCTTGTAAATTTCCTTGCAAGCGTCTATATGGCTGAAAAGAAGTCTGTTATGAGTATGCTCACGGCAATGCTCGGTGCAGTTATGAATGTCGTGTTAAATATAATTCTCATACCGAAAATGGGACCTAACGGTGCTGCAATAGCTACTGCCATTAGTTTTATTACCGTATTTTTGGCAAGAGTTATTAATACAAGAAAGTATATTAAAATAGATTTTAAATTTTTCTCATTAATTTCACAAGCAGTTATATTGGTTGTTCAAACAGCCGTTTTGTTGTACATGGAACAGGGTGTTTTAATGTACTTTATAGAGAGCGTTTTGTTTGTTTTGATGATAGTTTTCAATAAAAAAACAATATTTGAACTTGCTGACAGAATACTTGGTAAGTTTATAAGAAAAATAAAAGCAAAAAAAGAGTAATGTTATAATTGCAAAAACATAAATTTTAGTGTATAATGTACAAAAGATGCTTTTATATTTGTCTTTTTATTAAATTTTTCGGAGGATTTGCATATGAAAACGGGTATTTCTGTTTCCCAAGCAAAGAAACTTATTGCGAATAAATTAAGTCACTTTTTCGGTGTCAGTCCTGCTGACGCCGATAATGAACAGTTTTATAAAGCGGTAGCTATGATTTTAAAAGATATGTTGTCGGAAATGAACAGCGATTTTCGTGACACGGCAAAAGGTCAGGACTCAAAGAAAGTTTACTATCTTTGTATGGAATTTTTGATGGGTCGCTCGCTTAAAAATAATCTTTACAATTTAAAACTTACAAAAGTATTTGAAGAAGCACTTGAAAGTTTTGATGTTTCTCTTGAACAACTTTATGAACTCGAACCTGACGCCGGTTTGGGAAACGGCGGTTTGGGAAGACTTGCCGCTTGCTATTTGGACGGTCTTGCAACAGACGGATTTCAGTCAATGGGCTATTCTATACGATATGAAGCAGGTATCTTTAAGCAAAAATTAGTTGACGGCTGGCAGACAGAGTTGCCTGACTTCTGGCTTCCGGGCGGCGATGTTTGGCTCGTACCTCGTGATGAAAGAGCCGTTGAGGTTAAGTTCGAGGGCAGAATAGAGGACTCTTGGGACGGAGATTTCCATAGAGTTGAACATAAAGACTACAATTCTGTTGTTGCTATTCCGTATGATATGTATGTTTCGGGCTATGGAAAAGGCGTTTCAAGACTTCGTCTTTGGGCGTCAAAAAAACCTGAACTTGATATGAGTCTTTTCAACCAGGGCGAGTATATGAGAGCAATGGAGCAGTCAGCGATGGCAGAGGCTATTTCTAAAGTTCTCTATCCGGCAGACAATTTCCCCGAAGGAAAAAGTTTGCGTCTTCGTCAGCAGTATTTTCTTGTTTCTGCATCAATACAGGACATTATCAGACGCCATTTGGCAGAGTTCGGAACACTTGACAATTTGCCTGAAAAAATAGCAATTCACATTAATGACACTCATCCAACTATGGCAATTCCCGAATTGATGAGAATAATGCTTGACGAGTGTGGTTATGGTTGGGATGATGCATGGAACATCGTTACTAAAACTGTTGCATATACAAATCATACCGTAATGAAAGAAGCACTTGAGTGCTGGAGCGAAGAACTTTATAAACGACTTCTTCCTCGTATTTATGAAATTACAAAAGAAATAGATAATCGTTTCAGAGCGTATGTTTGGGGATTGTCGCACGACGCAGATAAAGTTGAAAGAATGGCAATTATCAGTGGCGGAGTTGTAAGAATGGCAAACCTTTGCGTTGCAGGTTCATACAGTGTCAACGGCGTTTCTGCACTTCACAGCGAGATACTTAAAGATACTGTTTTTAATGATTTCTATACAATTACACCTTCAAAGTTCACAAATGTAACAAACGGTATTGCTTTCAGAAGATGGATTTGTCAATCGAACCCGCTTTTGACAGATTTTGTTACAGAACTTATTGGCGATAAATTCATAACTCAAAGCAATGAACTTTTGAGGTTGAGAGAGTTTAAAGATGATAAGAGCGTATTAACTCGCCTTACAGAAATTAAAAAATCAAATAAAGAGCGTTTGGCAGATGTTATATATAAGAAAAACGGCGTAAAAGTTGACCCTGATTCTATATTTGATGTTCAGGTAAAAAGACTTCACGAATATAAGCGTCAGCATCTCAATGCACTTAATATTATAGCCGAATATCAAATGCTCAAAGCAAATCCAAGTATGGATTTTCAGCCGAGAACCTATATTTTTGCCTCTAAAGCGGCACCGGGTTATTTTATGGCAAAAAAAATCATTGAACTTATTGATTCGCTTTCAAGAGTTATCAATAATGACCCTGATATTAACGGCAGAATTAAAGTTGTGTTCCTTGAGGACTACAATGTAAGCCTTGCTGAAGTTTTAATGCCGGGTGCAGATATTTCAGAACAGATTTCCCTTGCAGGTACAGAAGCGTCAGGTACGGGAAATATGAAGTTGATGCTTAACGGTGCAATAACTCTCGGTACTCTTGACGGTGCAAATGTAGAGATTTGTGATGCTGTCGGAGAAGAAAATATGTTCTTATTCGGTATGAAAACTCCCGAAGTTGAACAGTTGAAACGAAACGGCTATCATCCGATGAATTATATTAATAACAATTCAATGTTGAAGTCGGCAGTAGATTTTATTAATGGCGGTATTAATGGAAAAACATTCGGAGAAATAAGTTCTTCTCTTATGAATGTCGATCCGTATATGGTGCTTGCAGATTTTGCAGACTATCACGAAGCACAGATTAAATCTTCAAAAGTATATCAGGATAAAATTGCTTTTGCGAAGATGAGTCTTATGAATATCAGCGGAGCAGGTGTTTTCAGTGCAGACCGTTCAATCAGCGACTATGCGAATAATATTTGGAAAACAAAACCTGTCGTTTTTGAAGAAACCAAAACTAAAAAGTCATCAAAAAAATCTAAATAAATTGTTTAATGTTAAAAATGCCCGAAATTTTTTCGAGCATTTTTGACTATATTATGGCTATGGATATTTTTAATTCAAGAAAAAAAGAATATAAATCAAAAGTGTCGGCGTTGCGGGAATATGAAAAGGTAAAATTTAAAATTGTTTTGCCGAGAAGTATGAATTGCAGCGGTGCTTATCTTGTTGTAACTAAAGAAAACGAAGAGCCTGTATATTATTCAATGTATTGGGCGGGTATGAACGGTGAATTTCACGAAAATTGGGACATTCATTTTTCTGCCACTACAAGCGGTCTTTACTATTATCATTTTGAACTCGATACGCCTTGGGGAAAAAATTACATCTGCAATTTTGGCTCGGGAATAGGTAAAATAGGGAAAAACGATGAGTTTCTTCAAGTGGTTTATGATAAAGATTTTTCAACTCCCGATTTTATTAAAGGCGGTATAATTTATCAAATTTTTCCCGATAGATTTTATAACAGCGGCAAGAAAAAACACGGCGTGGATAAGTCAAGAGTAATGTTAAAATGGGGCGAAACTCCTATTTGGCAGGAAGAGTTGATGAACGGTATTTGGAACAATGACTATTTCGGCGGAGATTTAAAAGGAATTGAACAAAAATTACCGTATATAAAAAATCTCGGCGTGAATTGTATTTATCTTAATCCTATTTTTGAGGCTCATTCAAACCATAGATACGATACTGCCGACTATGAAAAAATTGACGCTTTGCTCGGTACTCAGGAAGATTTTAAAAGCCTTTGCAAAAAAGCAAAATCAATGGGTATTCATATTGTTCTTGACGGCGTTTTTTCTCATACGGGGTGTGACAGTAAGTATTTTAATATGTATTCGCACTATAATACTGTCGGTGCGTATAACAGTAAAGAAAGTTCGTATTATTCTTGGTACAAATTTAAGTCTTTTCCGAACGATTATGAATCTTGGTGGGGCATTAAACTTTTGCCTGAAGTTGAGGAAGAAAATGAAAGTTACAGAGAATATATCTGTTCACAAAACGGAATTTTGAGAAAATGGATGCGACTCGGCGCAAGCGGTTGGAGACTTGATGTTGCAGATGAATTGCCCGATGTCTTTTTGGATGACTTGCGTAAAGCCGTAAAGGCAGAAAATAAAGACGCATTTATAATCGGAGAAGTTTGGGAAAATGCAACTACAAAAGTTGCCTATGGTCAGCGACGCCGATATTTAGAGGGAAGACAACTCGACAGCGTAATGAACTATCCTTTTGCAAATGCAATTATTGATTTTGTAAAATACAAAAATTCAGAGCATTTTGTAGATTGTGTAATGGATATTGTTGAATCGTATCCTCCGTGTGTTTTGAATTGTTTGATGAACCATATCGGTACACACGATACAGTGAGAGCAATTACTGCCCTTGCAGGTGTTTCCTGTGACGGTAAAGACAGAAAGTTCCAATATGAAAATAACCGTTTGTCAAAATCGAATTATGAAAAAGGTGTAAAAATGCTTAAAATGGCGTCTCTTCTTCAGTTTACTTTGCCCGGTGTACCGAGTATTTATTACGGCGACGAAATCGGTATGCAGGGAATGAAAGACCCGTTTAACAGAGCGTGTATGGATTGGAACAATCAAAACGAAGAATTGCATCAGTGGTATAAAAGACTCGGAGAAATCAGAAATGCATACAGTGTTTTTGCAGACGGAGAATTTTGTCCCGTGTATTTCAAAAACGGTGTAGTTGCTTACGAAAGACGAACGAAAAACAATACCGTCTTGACGGTTGTAAATGTAAATGAGCAAGTTCAGACATTTAATCTTGACGGTTGGAATAATTCTTACAATGTGTTGGGAGATTTGCCTGAAAACAGTGTTTTCACTCTGAACCCTTATACTTGTTCGGTGTTGTACAAATAGAAATCATTTATTGTTTATATAGAAACAATATTCAAAAATATTTTGTGATATTTAAGAAGTATTTGGCATAATTTTGTTATATGTATTTTTACAGCGTATTATTTCTTGACACAAATGTTAAATTGTTTTAAAATATTTTAATACGAAAGTAAATTATAATTATAATACAGTTGTTTTTTATTAAACACAAACAATCAAAGTATTTAAGTTATTTTAGAAAGTAGGCAAAAATATGAACATTTCAGTATTTGAAAACATTGATGAAATCAGCAAAGCATCAGGCAACCTTATCGTTTCTCAAGTAATTGAAAATCCAAAATGCGTTCTTGGTTTGGCAACAGGTTCAACTGCACTCATTCCGTATAAAACAATGATTGACCTTTATAACAGCGGTGCAGTAAGTTTTAAAGATGTTACAACATTTAACCTTGACGAATATGTAGGTCTTGAACCGGAAAATGAAAACAGTTATCATCGTTTTATGAATGATAATCTTTTTTCAAAAACAGACATAGACACAGACAAAACAAACTTTTTGGACGGTCTCGCAAAAGACATTGAAAAAGAGTGCAGCGAGTACGATGAAAGAATAGAAAAAGCCGGCGGAATTGATATTCAACTTTTGGGAATAGGCTCTGACGGACATATAGCTTTTAACGAACCTTGTGAATTTTTCCCTGAAAACACACATATTGTAGAACTTGATGAAAGAACAATTAAGGATAATTCAAGATTTTTCAACACTATTGAAGAAGTACCTACAAAGGCTTTGACAATGGGTATCGGTTCAATTATGAAAGCAAAGAAAATCATCTTAATTGCAAACGGTAAAAACAAAGCAGAGGCAATAAAGAAAATGGTAAAAGGCGAAATTGACCCGATGTGTCCGTCGTCAATTTTAAGACTTCATCCGAATGTTGTTGTTATGCTTGACAAAGACGCCGCTTCTTTACTTTAATTATAAAGATTATAAAGACAGGACGATTATATATGAAAACAAAACTTATTTCATTGATATTGTGTGTGTTGCTCGTTTTAACTGTTTTTTCGGCTTGCTCAAAAAGCAACGATGAAGGCGTTGAAATAACTCTTGGCAGAGAGTCAACTTCGCAGTTAATAAGCGACGAAAAAAATACAGCACAAAATGAAAACACAGAAAAAGAAGACAAAACCACCACAAAAAAACAAACAACTGAAAGAAAGACAACTGAACAAGTACAACCGTTGACATCGGCAGAGGCACTTGAACTTCTTGAAAAACACTATGGCAAGGGCTTTACAGTAAACGGCAGAGTTCAGGACGGAGATTTTTACAGTTACCATATCATTAAAGACAATCAAAAATATGCTTCTGTCAAAGTAAATTTGAAAACACGACAGGCAACGGAAACACTCACAGAAAGCGGTAAAGAGAGTAACTTTGCTTTGTAAGGAGAAAATTATGGAAAAAGAAAAGTTTTATATCACGACACCAATATATTACCCGTCGGGAAATCCGCATATCGGTCATTGCTACACTACGGTAGCGTGTGACTCAATCGCCCGCTATAAAAGAATGCAGGGCAAAGATGTAATGTTTTTGACAGGTACTGACGAACACGGTTTAAAAATTGAACAAAAGGCAAATGAAAAGGGAGTAACTCCTAAAGAATATGTTGACGAGATTGTTGAAAAGTTCAAAAAACTTTGGAGTTATATGAATATCAGTTACGACAGATATATCAGAACTACCGACGATTATCATATTGAAACAGTACAAAAAGTTTTTAAAGAACTGTATGACAAGGGCTATATTTATAAAGGCGAATACAGTGGTAAATATTGCACTCCTTGTGAAAGTTTTTGGACTGAAAGCCAACTTGTTGACGGCAAATGTCCGGAATGCGGAAGAGATGTTATTGAAACTTCAGAGGAAGCATATTTTTTCAAAATTTCTCAATTTGCCGACAGAATAGAAAAACTTTTGCTTGAAACAGATTACCTTCAACCGAAAACAAGAGCTGTTGAACTTGTAAACAACTTTATTAAACCGGGACTTGAAGACCTTTGTGTTTCAAGAACATCGTTCAAGTGGGGAATTCCCGTTCCGTTTGACAATGACCATGTAGTATATGTTTGGATAGACGCACTTTCAAACTATATCTCGGCACTCGGATATGAAAACGAAACATACAAAGATTTTGATAAATTCTGGCCTGCCGATGTTCATATGGTAGCAAAAGATATTATGCGTTTCCACGCAATCATTTGGCCTGCAATGCTTATGGCACTTGATTTGCCTTTGCCGAAACATCTTGCCGTTCACGGTTGGATTACATTTAACGGTCAAAAAATGTCAAAATCTATCGGCAATGTCGTTGACCCATTTGTTCTCGGCGACAGATACGGTGCAGACGCTATCCGTTACCATATTTTGAGAGAGATGGCACTTGGTGCAGACAGTTCTTTCTCAAATGAAATTATGATAAACAGAATTAACTCCGACCTTGCAAACGACCTCGGAAACCTTGTTTCAAGAACAGTTGCAATGGTTGAAAAATATTTCGGCGGTACACTTATTTCAGAGCGTGAAAGCGAAGAAATAGACAATGAAATGATTAATATGGCACTTGAGTTGAGAAGTATTGTTGACGACAATATTGACAAAACTCAAATAAGTATTGCACTTGCAGAAATTTTCAAAGTTATTTCAAGAGCAAATAAATATATTGACGAAACAACCCCTTGGGTGCTCGGAAAAGACGAAAGCAAAAAAGCCCGTCTTGCAACAGTTCTCTACAATTTACTTGAAACAATCAGAATTACAACTACTCTTCTCTCTTGCTTTATGCCGTCAACAATGCCGAAAGTTTGGGAACAAATAGGCGCCGACGAGTCATTAATCACCTATGAAAACGCAGGTAAATTCGGTGTTTTACCGCTTGATGTAACAGTTAAAAAAGGTCCCGCTCTCTTCCCGAGAATTGACGCGGATAAAGAGATTGAAGAACTTAACGCCATCATTTCAAAACAAGTTGAGGAAGCACAAAAGGCTCAACAGACATCTTCAGAGCAAAAAGAAACTGAAGAAAAATCCGAGTTGATTGACTTTGAACAGTTTATGAAAACAGAACTCTTGTCTGCAACAATTACAGACTGCGAGCCGATTAAAAAGTCTAAAAAACTTTTGAAAATAACTGTAAATGACGGAACTGATACTCCCCGTCAAATTGTTTCGGGTATTTCTGAATGGTATTCGCCAAGCGATTTAATAGGAAAAACAGTTGTTATTGTTTCAAACCTCAAACCTGCAAAACTCTGCGGCGAAATCAGTAACGGTATGTTACTTGCGTGTGATTGCCCTGACGGAAGCGTAAAAGTGGTATTTCTTGACGGAATACCGGCAGGTGCAAAATTAAGATGATAAAAAACATTTTCGATACACATGCACATTACGATGACGAAAAGTTCAATCAAGACCGTGAAGAGTTGTTGCTTTCAATCGGAAATTCGTGCGTGTCAAATGCGATAACTTGCGGGTGTGATATTAAATCTTCACTTTTCAATAAAGAATTAAGCGAAAAATACGACTTTCTTTATTTTGCCTGCGGACTTCATCCGGAAAATCTTGAAGATTGCTCCGATAAAGATTTGCTTAAAATAAAGGAAATCGCAAAAAGTGATAAGTGTGTCGCAATAGGTGAGATTGGTTTGGACTATCACTGGATGAGTTCTTCAAAAGAAAAACAAATCCACTTTTTTGAAAAACAACTCGAACTTGCGAAAGAACTCGATTTGCCTGTTATAGTACACGACAGAGAAGCACACCAAGACACTCTCGAGATATTAAAAAAGTATAAACCAAAAGGCGTTTTGCACGCTTTTTCCGGTTCTTGCGAGATGGCAAAAGAACTTGTCAATATCGGTATGTATATCGGATTCGGAGGAGTCATCACTTTTAAAAACGCACGAAAAAGTCTTGAAGTATTGAATTTTGTTCCGAAAGATAAAATACTTTTTGAAACAGATTGTCCTTATCTTGCTCCTGAACCGTATAGGGGTAAACGAAATGACAGTTCAAAAATAGAATTCATCGCAAAAAAAGCCGCTGAATTGTTAAATATTGATACACAGCAGTTGATTGATTTAGCAAATCAAAATGCTAAAACTCTGTTTAAATCAGTTAAATGATGAAAAATCGCCAAAACTCAATGTTTTGGCGATTTTGTTTTATATTTATTTGTTTTAGTAATTTTATTTATTTTTTGCGTTACTTTTTTATTTTTCTGCGACATTAATATCAAGGAGGAGTAAAAGCAGCCTATGACAGAATATTTTATAAAATGGATTGCAATGTGTCTAATTGTATCAATTATCTATATTGCCGTACGAATACCTGTTTTAAAAAAGAAAAGCGTTGAAAGGAGGCGATATTATTCTTTTACAAGCGAATGACACAGTGAGTGATTTGTGGAGAGAAAATGAAGAAAATTTAAGAATGATTTGCCAAGTTAAAATGCAAAATTTTGAAAATGAAACAGACGATATAATATCGGAAACATTTTTGGCATTTTGCGAATATACCGAGAAAAACGGGCTTCCGAAAAACCCTAAAGCATGGCTTTACAGTGTTTTAAACAATAGAATAAACGATAAATTCAGAAAAATTTATAGGCACAAGAAAAATGTTGTTAATTTAGATAATATGTATCAAATTCCGTATGAAGTTGATTTTGACGAAGAAATTTTAAAAGATATTTCAATAGAAAAATTAAAGGAAAAACTTTTGTCGCAACTCTCAAAAGAAGAACTCGAACTGTACGAGTACATATATGTAAAACGATTGAGTTATCGACGCCTTTCAAAAAAGTACGGTGTTTCATATACTGCAATTAAACAACGACATTACAGACTCTGTAACAAAATAAAAAAACTTGCAAAAACAATAGAATATAATTATGAGGTGATAAAATGAAATATATAAATTTGAAAAAAGCACTCATTGAAAAACCGATTAAATTCAGTTTAAAAGAAATTCAAGAAATAATGGATGAAGAATTGAATAAAAATCCGGAAGAAATGGACACCGAACTTGTAGATTATTGTGCTGAAATTTTAAAAAGTGAAATGAATAAGGGCAAAAATAAAAAGCCTACACGCATAAAGTTAAACAAACTCTTTATAGCGGCGGCTGTTATTATAGTATTGATAAGTATAGCTGTTCCCGTAACTGCAAGTTATATGAATTTTTACAATAACAGCGATATTTTAGTGGATTACGATGACAGTTGCGTTATCAATTTGAATAATGGTGAGCATTCGGCAGAAAACTATTTGTCCGAAAAACATTTTTTAGTGAAAAAATTTAAAGAAAACAATTTTGAAAACATTGTTTTGCCATCTGTTTTGGTTGATATTGATGATTTGGACTATTTTGTTGTTGATTCAAATGAAAAAACAATTTTCGCCAGAGCAGATTTTAATTACAAAGACGGTATTTATTGCTGTATAATTATGAACAGGGCGAACAATGAAACCGTTTCACAAAACTTTGGAATAACTGAAGCAATAACTGTTTTTAAGCAGAAAAAAATTATAAACAAAAACGGTATGGACATTGTTGTTTATACTCATAAAAGTGATTCTGCAATAATGTATAAGGATAAAGATACCGTTTATCATATATGCCTTCAAAACTGCAGTTTTAAACAAGCAAAAGAAATTGCAGAAAAAATCTAAATTCTTTTTGTTTTAAATACTCGTTTATATAAAATATATGAAATGGCTGCCACAATGAATTCCGTTATCCAAAAAGCGTGCCATACGCCTGCTGCACCGACAATTTTGCTGAGTACAAAAGCAATGGGAATTATTACAACAACATATCGCAATAAAGATATGATAAGCGACGGCAATCCTTTTCCGAGACCTTCAAGGGCACCTGAAGAACAAATTGAAACAGCCGAAACGATAAATCCTATACTGATAATTCTCAAAGCCTGAGAGCCGGCCTCTATTGTCTGTGGATTTGCAGAAAACATTGCCATCAGTTTGTTCGGAATAATTAAGCAAAGCAGAGTACCGACTGTCATTATTGATGCACTTAAAATTAAAGAAACTCTGTAAATTTTTTTAACTCTTGCGTATTCTCCGGCACCGTAGTTGTATCCTACAAGAGGACGAATCCCCTGAATGATGCCGTTTGACGACATATATACAAATGTTTGAAGTTTGTAGTAAATTCCGAGTATGACTACATATATTTGTGAAAAAGACGCAAGTATTGCATTGAGTGCCGAAACGAGAAGCGACGGCAAAGCCATATTCAGAGTTGCAGGTATTCCTATAAAATAAAGTTGTTTTATGATACCTTTTTTATAAAAAAGATTTTTAAAACTGATTTTTACATTTATCGGCTTTGCAAAATAAATGATGATATACAGTGCGAAAACAACTGTTTGACCTATGCCTGTTGCAAGTGCAGCCCCGCCTATACCCATAGGTTTTACGGGACCTAAACCGAAAATTAAAATCGGGTCTAAAACAATGTTTGTTATACATCCCATAATTATTACAAACATACTTGTTTTCATTCTGCCGACTGCCTGAAATATTTTTTCAAGAGTCATACTGATACTTATAGGCAATGAAAACATAAAAACAACTGTTGAATATTCAACACCCATTTCCATAACTTGCGTGTTGTCGGTAAAAAGTCCCAAAAACCAAGGCATTATAAGTATAGAGATGATTGTCAGTAAAACGCCATGAATTGCACTTAAAAGTATGCCGTATGTTGCAGAGATATTTGCATTTTTGTCTTTTTTGGCACCCAAATGCAAAGCGATAACGGCATTTACTCCTACACCGAAACCTATTGCAATTGAGTTGATGAGGTTTTGTACGGGAAAAACAAGCGAAAGTGCCGTCATGGCGTCTTCATTTATCTGTGCAACGAAAAAACTGTCAACTATGTTGTAAAGTGAATTTACAAGCATAGACAGTACATTCGGTATCGACATTGTTAATACAAGTCCCCAAATTTTCCTTTTTTTCATAAAACTTTGGTCCATATTCATTACTCCTAAATATTTTTAAACATAAAAAAGCCACACAAAATTCAAAGAAAATTGTGTGGCGAAAAGCTGATTTAAAATCGGGAAAAATCCACTCCCATAAGGGTTTTAGTATTAAATTGAAATAACTTTGTGAAGAATACCACAAAATCATTTAATTGTCAACACTTATTTAATAGGAATAATTTTTTCAAACACGGCAGTCATCTTTCTTGAAATCGGCAAATCAAGATGAAGTGAACCAAAGTACCAATGGACATATTCAACATTTTTCATCAATTCCTGCAAGTAGTTGTTAAGAATTGAAATTTGCAAAGTTGTGTTGTTAGTGTGCATTCTCAAAAAGTCTTTTGCGGCTGCGGGTGCTTCATAGGTTAAAATATAGTTTACTTTATATTCGGAATTTTTTAAATTTTCTCCTCCGTTTAAAAGTTCTTCGCCTGTCGGAAGTTCATGTTTCCACCAACTTCTGCCTTCTAAACGCATATCTATATCGTCGCTTTCTCCTCCGCCCATAACAAAAAATGTTTTGTTGTCAAAGTCGAAAATTTCGCCTCTTAAAAGATGATAGATATTATCGGCGATTTTATGGGTATTTCCGCCTCTGTATCTGTAAGGCGGATATGAGTCCAAAATATCAAAATTTTCATGAGCACCGTCTAAAAAGCAGATGGTGTATTTTTGTTTTTTGAGTTTTTCAAGATTTTTCTTTTCTTTTTCATCATTTGGGTCCCAAATGAAACCAAAATCTCCACAGACAATCAGTATGTCTTTTTCGGTCAGTCTCTTTAACTGAGGGTTGTTAAAAAAAGTAATATCTCCGTGTATATCGCCTGTTATATAAACCATTCAAATCTCTCCGTAAGGTAAATTTTGTAATTTAAAAAAATTTTAAAATTATTTCTTTAATTTAATTGATAAAAATGTTAAACTATGTATAATATAATAATCACAAAATTCGTAGGTGTCAAGATATGAAAAAGAAAGTATTGTCGTTTGTCATTGCATTGATGGTTGCATTAATGCCTTGTACAAGCGTTTTTGCGGCTCAATATCAGCCAACTGAAACAATTTACGCTGAAAACTATATGCTTGTAAGTTTAGACGACAAAAATTATCCCGTAGTTTGCTCAAAAAATGAAAAAGAAAAAGTTTATCCTGCATCGTTGACAAAAATAGTTACTGCAATAGTTACATTGAACAATGTTGACAATTTAGATGCAACGACAGTTATGTCTAAAACGGCATATGATTCACTTTTGGGAACGGGAGCACAAACGGCAAATCTTAAAGTCGGTGAACAACTTACAATCAGACAGTTGCTTTACTTGTGTATGGTTCATTCGGCTTGCGACGCTTGTAATATTTTAGCCGAATATGTTGCGGGAAGTATAGATGGCTTTGTGCAGATGATGAATGATTGGATAAAGCAAATCGGTTGTGAAAATACAAATTTCACAAATGCTACGGGATTGCACGACGACAATCATTATACAACTGTTTCCGATTTAAGACTCATTACACTTGCGGCTCTCCAAAACAGTACATTTAAAGAGATTTCCGAAACACTTTCGTATAAATATAACGGTACAACATATTCAAATACAAATTTAATGCTGAATAAAGCATTTGTTTCATATTATTATGAATATGCAAAAGGTATTAAAACAGGCTCGACAACAGAGGCAGGTTACTGTTTGATAACAACAGCGTCAAAGGACGGTTACAATTACCTTGCAATAGTTTGCAACAGTCCGAGAATTGACTACAATAAAGACGGCTATATTGAAAAATGTTCTTTTATAGATTGTGCTACTTTGTTTAAATGGGCATTTTCAAGTTTAAGATATAAGACTGTTATTAAAAAAGACGATGTTGTTTGCGATATTCCAATCAAAAACGGAAAAAATGCCGATACTTTGCAACTTGTTGCTTCGCAGGATGTTTCAACAATAGTACCGTCGAGTTTGGATTCTTCAATGGTAATAATAAGACCGACAGAAGATACAATCAAAGAGGCGAAAGCACCGGTTAAAAAAGGCGATGTTTTAGGTAAAGCAGAAATCATTTATGCAGACGAAGTTGTCGCAACAGTAGATATAGTTGCGGCAGAAACAGTGGAAGTTTCAAGGCTTTTGGCAATTTTCAATGCAATAAAACAATTCTTTTCATATACAATTACAAAGGTTGTTTTAATTTGTGTTGCAGCAGGTTTTATTTGCTTTTTAGTGTTTGAATTTTTAAAAAGAAAAAAACAAAAATCAATTCAAAAGCAAAGAAAGATGAATGAACGCAATAAATAATTGTTTAATTGTTAAAATAATTAAATTAAAAAAGAACCGAGATTTTACATTTATAAATCTCGGTTCTTTTTCTTTATATTTTATGAACAATACAAAAAATTTCTGATTATTTTTCTTTAGGCTTCATTGTATTATAAGCTACGGTTACGGCGTCTTGGGAAATATTGCAGCCGAACTCGTAAATAGGAATATTTTCAAAAAGCATTTCAACATTGTCAAAAAGTTTATTGATATGCTCTTTGTTCAAACGGCGAACTGTTTGTGAGAATATCGTAAACACGCCTTTTTTTGTTTCGGCAGGCTTGATGTAGTTTGTATCGTTTCGCTGCAATAATGCTATTGCGGCAACAGGAACGATGTTTGGTCGGCTTATATCATATTTACCGCTCCAAGGAGTACCACAGGCATATATTTTGCCGTCGATTTTTCTTATTGCAGGTTTATCGTCATTTAAAATATATGCATTTTCTTTGAATTTTTCAAGCCAAAGATTTGTATGAGTTGATTTGCCTGTTCCGCTGTCGGCTGAAAACAGATATGCATAATCGTTTACAACCACACACGATGAGTGCAGCAACATACCGTCAAAGTCTAACAGATATGTGTAAAAATCTGAACCTGTCAACAAATATTCCCAATCGTCTTCGCCGAGTTCGGGATGGTCTTTTACGGCGTCTTCAATTCGTTTTTTGCTTACATTTATTTTTATATCAGGTGTTTTATTTTGATTTTTGCTTAGGTATTTTTCGGCTTGTTTGAGTGTTCGTCCTCCTACATTCATAGAAACACACAAACCTGCAATATCATAAAGCGCCATTAATTATCCTCAATTTCTGTCTGTTTTATAAATCTTAATTCTTCCCGAATCGTTGAATGCTTTAACAGTCATAATGCAAAGCGGAACGACTATCATTCCGAGAAATCCGAAAAGTTTAAGTCCGAAATACATACCTGCAAGTGTTATAAGCGGATGTACTCCGAGTGAATTTCCGATTACTTTAGGTTCAACATATTGTCTGATTATCGTAATTAAAATATAAGTTACAATTACTCCGATTGCCTGTTTGTAGTTACCTAAAATCAAACTTATCAGCGCCCATGGTATAAGAATACCGCCTGTGCCGGCAACGGGCAAAATGTCAAACAATGTTATGCAAAGTGCAATGAGAGGTATATAGCTTATCGTCATAACGCCAAGCATTTTCATTACAGAAAAAGAAATGAAAAGTTCGGAAAATGTTATAAGCATTATTATTCCGTAGGATTTGATGAGTTTTACAACTGTTGTTGAGAAAATATGCTTGATTTCAGGCAACAAATTCTTTTTGCCGTCGGGCATCTGACGAGATATGAATTTTGTAATATGTCTATAATCTTTTGTAAAATATATTGTTGCGATAATTCCTATAACAAGACCGATTGCAACAGACGGAATATTTTTAGCAACGCTGTAAATTCCGTTTACACCGCTTGTTATACCGTTTTTGATAGCATCTCCGTTTATTCCGAGTGATGAAATATCAAAACCGTTGCTGACATTATTGATGAATTCGGTTATTTCACCCGAAACAGAAGCGTAAGCGGAGTCGGGGAGAAATTTCAAAACATCAAGAAGCCAATTCTCAATATCATTTAAAAATGCCGGTAAATTGCTCATTTGGTCAATGAGTGCCGAAACAAAGTCGGAAATTTGCGTGATTATGAGTGAGAGAATAAGGGCAACCGGTCCGAAGATTATCAATAAAGTTAAAATTACATAAAATATTGAAAAAAAGGTGTGTGCACCTTTTTTCTTAAATTTTCTTTCGCTTGCTCTGAGCGGCTTTTGTAAAATCATACCGATTAAAAAAGCAAAAACAAAGGGTGCAGTAGGCCAAAACAGATACTTTAAGTATGCATAGCCTAAAGCTAAAATTGTGGCAATGAAAACAAGACCTATCAAAAAGTCAAGTTTTTTATATGTTGACTTTGTCAATTTCATCATCCTTTTATGATTTTAAGTATTATTATAAATATTATATTAAACCAAATAATATTATTATTCAAGCAAAAGAATATAAATGTTTTGTAGTGATATCTAAATTTTACATTTTGTTTTAGAAAAATTTTGTATAATATTTGAAAATATTAAAAATAGGGTTGTGTAATTGAGTTTTTGATGTTAATATAAGTAAAGTGTTTTTCATAGCAATACACTTGTACGCGGGTGGTGAACAGTTTGAGCTTTTCGGAAACTAAATATGTTATTGTAAAAGCAGAGATATTGCCGGATGTTTACAAGAGGGTTTTGCTTGCTAAAAAGATGCTCTTTGAAGGGGAAGCGAAAAGTGCATCGGAAGCGACTAAACTTGCAGGAGTATCAAGAAGTGCGTACTATAAGTACAAGGATGCAGTTTTTGAGTCGGGCGAGGCAATCGGCGAAAGTTCTGTTACAATAGAGGCAAAACTGACTGATACTGCCGGTGTTTTGTCAGATGTTATGAATGAGATATCAAACTCGGGTGCGAATGTTTTAAGTATCAACCAAACGGCACCTGTAAACAATGTAGCAACAGTATCAATAACTGTTCGCATATCTCAAATGGTAATTACAACAGATGAACTAATCAAAAGGATTAAATCAACAGACGGTGTTAAAACCGTTTGGTTGTCATAGGAGGAACGAAAATGAAAGTTGCAGTAATGGGTTACGGTACAGTAGGCTCGGGTGTAGTTGAGGTTATTCAATCGCACGAAGATGTTATTTCAAAAAGAATAGGCGGAGAACCGCTTGAAGTTGCTAAAATACTCGACCTCAGAGATTTTCCCGGAGATAAAAACGAAAGTCTTTTTACAAAAGATTTTAACGACATTTTAAATGACCCCGAGATTAAAATTGTAGCTGAAACAATGGGAGGAATAAATCCTGCTTTTGATTTTACGACAAAGCTTCTCGAAGCAGGCAAAAGCGTTGTTACTTCAAACAAAGAACTTGTTGCTCAAAAAGGTCTTGAACTTCTCAATACAGCAGAAGAAAACAATGTAAACTACTTGTTTGAAGCAAGCGTAGGCGGCGGTATTCCGATTATCAGACCTATGTCACAGTGCCTTGCAGCAAACAACATTGAGGGTATTGCAGGCATTCTCAACGGTACAACAAATTTCATATTGACAAAAATGATAGAAGACGGTATGTCTTTTGAGGAAGCACTCAAACTTGCTCAAGACAACGGCTATGCAGAAAAAGACCCGACAGCAGATATTGAAGGTCACGACGCTTGCAGAAAAGTTTGTATTCTTGCTTCTCTCGCTTTTGGAAAGCATGTTTATCCTTCACAGGTTGAAACAGAGGGTATTACAAAAATCACTCTTGAAGATGTTGCTTATGCAGAGTCGGCAGGCGGTGTTATCAAACTTCTCGGTCAAATTAAATATATTGATGAAGATAATATAGCAGCGTTTGTAGGTCCTGCAATTGTGTTCAAAGGTTCACAACTTGCAAGTGTTGACGGTGTGTTTAACGCCATTCTTGTAAGAGGCGACGCAGTCGGAGATGTTTGTTTTTACGGCAGAGGCGCAGGTAAACTTCCTACTGCTTCGGCTGTTGTTGCAGATATTGCTGACTGTGCAAAACATGTTGAACGCAAAAAGATATTTGGTTGGGGCAAGGGCGACGAAAACTATGTTGTTGACTATAAAGAGTCAATCAAGATGCCGTTTTATGTTCGCACAAAAGCAAGCGAATCACAAATTCAATCAGTTTTCGGTGAAGTTAAATTCCTTTCAAGAAAAGGTCAGCCGAGCGATGAAACTGCATTTATTACAGATGAATTTACAGAAAATGAACTTAACAATATGCTTAACGGCATTGAAGTTATAAGCAAAATTAAAGTTGCAAATTATTAATGATTAAGTAGGAGGAAAATATGGCACTTATCGTTCAGAAATTCGGCGGCTCGTCGGTTAGAGACCCGCAGCGAGTTATGAATGTTGCAAAAATTGTAACAGACACTTACAAAAAGGGCAACGATGTCGTAGTTGTTGTTTCGGCTCAGGGCGACACAACAGACGACCTCATTGCAAAGGCAAAAGAAATCAGCGACAGTCCGAGCAAAAGAGAAATGGATATGCTTCTTGCGTCAGGCGAGCAAATCTCCATCTCACTTCTTGCTATGGCTATTGAAACACTCGGACAGCCCGTTATCTCACTTCTCGGCTGGCAGGCAGGTTTCAATACAAACTCTGTTTACAGTTCGGCGAGAATTAAGAATATTAACTCAAGCCGAATGAAAGCAGAACTTGCAAAACATAACATTGTTATAGTTGCAGGTTTCCAAGGTCTTAACAAATACGACGATATCACTACTCTCGGCAGAGGCGGAAGTGACACTTCGGCAGTTGCTATTGCGGCGGCTCTTCGTGCAGACAGATGTCAAATCTTTACAGATGTTGAGGGTGTTTACACGGCAGACCCGAGAAAAATCAAGGGTGCTAAAAAACTTAAAGAAATCACTTACGACGAAATGCTTGAACTTGCTACTCTCGGCGCTCAGGTTTTGAACAACAGAAGTGTTGAAATGGCAAAGAAATACGGCGTTGAACTTGAAGTTTTATCATCATTAAATCCAATTCCAGGCACTATTGTTAAGGAGGTAGCAAATATGGAAAAAATGCTTATCAGAGGCGTTACAAAAGATACAGATGTAGCGAGAATTTCAATCATCGGTGTTAAAGATTCACCCGGTGTTGCTTTCAAAGTTTTTGAAAAACTTGCACAAAAAAATATAAATGTGGACATTATTCTTCAATCGGTAGGCCGTGACGGTACAAAAGACATTACATTTACAGTAAGCGAAGAAAACGGTCCTGTTGCAGTTGAACTTCTCAAAGACAGTTTTGAAGAACTTTCAGACAGCAAGTTTGTTTGCGATACAGATGTTGCAAAACTTTCAATCGTAGGCGCAGGTATGGAAAGCCATCCCGGTACTGCTTCAAAGATGTTCGAGGCTCTTTACGAAAGAAATATCAATATTCAAATGATTTCAACTTCTGAAATCAAAATTTCAGTTCTCATTGACAAAGACGATGCCGATGTTGCAGTTGCAGCAGTTCATAAAGCATTTATTCCTGAAGACTGATTTTAAAAAATATTAAAATTATATGAAAAAGCCTGATTTTTCAGGCTTTTTTGTGCGTTTTGAGAAGTTTGTACTTCTTGACATTTGATATATATTTTATTATAATATATTAACTATTTAGGCGAATGCCTTAAAATGAAGGAGTTTTTTTAATGGCAGCTATCGAATTTAAAATGACCGCAACAGGTCTTGAAGAATTAAAAAATGAACTTGAAGAACTTAAAACAACAGGCAGAGATGATATTGCCGAAAAAATCAGAATTGCCCGTTCATACGGTGACCTTTCTGAAAACAGCGAGTACGACGAAGCAAAGTCGGAACAGGCTAAAATAGAAGCAAGAATTAATGAACTTGAGTATCAAATTCAAAATGCAGTAATTTTAGATGTAACAGATAAAAACGCAGTTAACCTTGGTTCAACCGTAACAATTAAAAATGTTGACAGCGGCGACCTCTCAACTTATAAAATCGTAGGTTTTGCTCAGTCAAATCCGGCAGAAGGACTCATTTCAGACGAAAGCCCTGTCGGTAAAGCACTTATCGGTTCAAAAAAAGGCGAAAAAGTAGCAGTTGAGGCTCCTATCGGCGAACTTAGATTTGAAATAATTGAAATTAACTGATTTCGGAAAGAGGTAAAATATGGCAGGTAAGTTTGAAATCTGTAAAAATGCTGAAGAAAAGTTCAGTTTTATAATGCAAATAAACGACGAAACAGTCGCTCAGTCAGAGTTTTTTGATGCTTTGGACGCTTGTAAAAGAGGTGTAAAAGCAACGAAAAAAAATGCAAGAATGAAAGTTGAAAACAGATTTGAAAGTGATTTTGAAGAAAAAACACTTCCAAAGTATGTTGTTGAAGAATGTGACGGTAAAGCAAAATTTACACTTTATCTTCAGTCGGGCGCAGTTGCACTTTTCGGTACTGCAAATGATGAAAAAGACGCTCTTGCTAAAATTGAACTCATTGCCAACAATGCAGCTGCGGCACAGATGGTTATGGCTAAAGAAAAAGAGCCTACCGAAAACGAACTTCGCCAAATCAGAATAAATAAACTTGACGCTTTGAAAGAAGCAGGTAAAGACCCATACGAAATCACTGTTGCAAAGCAGACAGAAACATCAAAGTCAATCAGTGAAAATTACGATGAACTTGACGGTAAAGATGTTTACATTTGCGGAAGAATAATGACTTGGCGTGATATGGGTAAGGCAAATTTCATAGATGTCAGCGACCGTGACGGTAAAATGCAAGTCTATGTAAGAATGAACGATATAGGCGAAGATGAGTATAAAGAGTTCAAAAAGTGGGATATTGGTGATATTGTTGAAGTTTTCGGTTTTGTTTTCAAAACAAAAACAGGCGAAATTTCAGTTCACGCAAAGGCAATTAAACTCATTTCAAAGAGTCTTCTTCCTTTACCTGAAAAGTTTCACGGACTTCAGGATACAGATACAAGATACAGAAAAAGATATCTTGATTTAATTATGAACCCGAGTGTAAAAGATACATTTATTAAGCGTTCAAAAATTTTGAGTGCAATCAGAAAGTATCTTGACGGACAGGGCTTTATGGAAGTAGAAACTCCTATGCTTGTTTCAAATGCCGGCGGTGCGGCCGCAAGACCGTTTGAAACACATTTCAATGCGCTTAACGAAGATTTTAAACTTCGTATTTCTCTTGAACTTTATTTGAAGAGATTGATTGTAGGAGGTATGGAAAGAGTTTATGAAATAGGCAGAGTTTTCCGTAATGAAGGTTTGGATACAAGACATAACCCTGAATTTACTTTGATGGAACTCTATCAGGCATATACTGACTATAACGGTATGATGGATTTGACAGAAAATCTCTATCGTTATGTTGCACAGGAAGTTCTCGGCACAACAACAATTTCCTATAACGGTATTGAAATGGACTTGGGAAAACCGTTTGAAAGAATAACAATGGTTGACGCAGTTAAAAAATATTCGGGTGTTGACTTTAATGAAATTCACAGCGTTGAAGAGGCTCGTGAAGCAGCAAAGACACACAATATTGAATTTGAAGAACACCATAAAAAAGGCGATATTCTCAATTTGTTCTTTGAAGAGTTTGCTGAAGAACATTTAATTCAGCCTACTTTTGTAATGGACCATCCGATTGAAATTTCTCCTCTTACAAAGAAAAAGCCTTCAAATCCTGAATATACAGAGCGATTTGAATTCTTTATGAACGGTTGGGAAATGGCAAATGCATATTCTGAACTCAATGACCCAATCGACCAAAGAGAACGCTTTAAGGCTCAGGAAGAATTGCTTGCAAAGGGCGATGAAGAAGCAAATACAACAGATGAAGATTTCTTGAATGCTTTAGAAATCGGTATGCCTCCGACAGGCGGTATCGGTTTTGGTATAGACAGAATGTGTATGCTTCTTACTGACTCTGCTGCAATAAGAGATGTTCTTCTTTTCCCAACGATGAAACCTTTGAATGATGTAAACAAGGTCAATGATGTAAAAAATCAGCCTGTCGAGGAAATGAAGGCTGAGCCTGAAAAGATTGATTTCTCTAAGGTAAAAATCGAGCCTTTGTTTGAGGAACAGGTCGATTTTGACACATTCTCAAAGTCAGATTTCAGAGCCGTTAAGGTAAAAGAATGTGTAGCAGT
Source organism: uncultured Eubacteriales bacterium (assembly GCA_900540085.1). GTDB lineage: Bacteria > Bacillota > Clostridia > Oscillospirales > Acutalibacteraceae > Scybalenecus. The sequence continues at coordinate 14,117 of UQEU01000005.1, read as the reverse complement.
ACCGAAGTCAAAGAAACTCTTGCAGTTCACTCTTGATGACGGCACAGGCACAGACAGAACCATTTTAAGCGGTATTCACGCATATTATGAGCCGGAAGAGCTTGTAGGTAAGACACTTATCGCTATCACAAATCTTCCTCCTCGTGCTATGATGGGCATTGACTCTTGCGGTATGTTGCTCTCCGCTATTCACGAAGAAGAAGGCGAAGAAAAGCTCCATCTGCTTATGGTAGATGACCATATCCCGGCAGGTGCAAAGCTCTATTAAGCTGATGTAACGATGTACCGTTTAACCAAATAAACGAGATGTACTTCAAATGCTGAAAATCGCAAAACTAAGTGATTTACATCAAACTTACATCATTTGATGCAGAAATTTGTGCAGAGCCTTAAAAATCGCATAATTTTAGTGTTTAACCCTGAGAGAGATTAACTCTTTCAGGGTTATTTTTTTGCCAAACATCGCAAACTACAAGAAAAAGCTGAAACCTCATATACTTTAATCACAGAGGAAGTGGAGGTTTTGATATGAGTAACAGCTTAGCGGCAGTACATCCAGAATTGATTGTCGAATGGTCGGATAGGAATTTACCACTGACACCGGACAGCGTAACTTTCGGCTCGAATAAGAAAGTATGGTGGAAAGGTGCTTGCGGTCACGAGTGGGAAACAAGTGTAAAGGCTCGTTCCAACGGCGAGAAATGCCCCATATGCTCCGGTGCGAGAGTGATTGAAGGAATTAACGATTTAAGTACATTGAAGCCTAAATTGGCTTCTGAGTGGTCTGAGAAGAACGAAATAAAGCCGACCGAGGTTTCTATCGGCTCACACAAGAAAGTGATATGGAAATGTAAATTAGGACACGAATGGACTGCTACTGTAAAGAGCAGAACCATCAATAGAACAGGTTGCCCGTACTGCTCCCATAACAAAGTGCTTGCAGGATTTAATGACCTTGCGACAGTATTTCCGGATGTAGCAGCCGAATGGTCTGATAGAAACGAAAAGAAGCCCACAGAAGTTACGGCGTTTGCAAACAGCAAGGCTTGGTGGAAGTGTAAAACCTGTGGCTATGAATGGAATACACTTATCTCCACACGCTCCTATGGCAGCAAATGCCCTTGTTGTAGCGGATATGTTCTTGTGAAAGGCAGAAATGATTTGAAAACCACTCACCCAAACATTGCCGAGGAATGGTCGAAACAAAATTTCCCATTGCAGCCTGATGAGGTTAATGCCAAATCAAGAAAGAATGTATGGTGGCATTGCAAGAAATGCGGTAACGAGTGGAAATCAGTTATCAACGCCCGTGTCAAAGGAACAGTATGCCCCGTGTGTGCAGAAAGAGCAGTTCTTGCAGGATACAACGACCTTGCAACGACGGACAGCGACTTGCTTTCTGAGTGGGATTATGAATTAAACAACTTGAAACCGACAGAAGTTTCAAGAAACTCGGCGAAGAGAGCTTGGTGGAAATGCAGATACGGTCACTCTTGGAGTATGAAGATAGTTGAGCGTACTGTTCTTGGAAAAGGGTGCAGAGAGTGCGAACAGGAATATAGGTCTTTGTTCCCCGCATTTGCGATTAGTTACTACGCAAAAATGAAAGGCTTAAAAATCGAACTCGGTTCAGACAGGCTACTCGGCATTCCTATTGATGTATATATCCCGTCCGAACAGGTAGCAATCGAGGTGAATTTAGGCTCCGAGAAAATAGAAACGCTGAAAGAACATCTATGCAAGCAAAGAGATGTAAAGCTCATAAGGCTACCGATAAAAGAGAATGAAACGGAAACCGAATATGCACAGCGTATAAAAGCAGCATTTCAAAGCGTACATATATTTATTTCTTCCGATACGGAAGAAGATTGCAGGATAATTAAAAGAATATTTGAGAATTGGAGGGATAACCGATGAGAGAAAAGAAATATCATCTCTACCTGACAGCCGATGAGCAAAGCAAAGTGATACAGTCGCTTATAGATTTGAAAAACAATTTGATAGCACAAGGAAGATACACCGACGCAGTAGATGATGTTCTTTTTAAAGTGTTGTCTGCAAAGAAAAAGAAATTGAAAATTGAATAGTTCACGCATTTATGCCGTCTGTTTCCAACCGAAACAGGCGGCTTTTTTTGTTGCAGAAAATTTTTTTGAAAAATTTTTCGGAAAAACGGCGATTTTGGGTGTGCATTTCATACCCCTTTGTCCAAATGAGTGAAGGGGTTAATTCCGAATGACAATTTGGAGCCTTTCATTTGGACATTGAAAATTGAATATACAGGTCGCTAAGACTTTAATTCTGATGATAGCCACTTTATCGGGTACGCCGTAACTTCTCATTGAGAATAGCGAGAACTCCCGGTATAAGTAACAGGTTGCCCCTGTTACGGCGATGACAGTCAGAAGGATAATGATACTTCTCTACGGAGCTGGCGGAGAACCCGGCAGAGGTGAAACTCCTATGATACAGATAGCAGTCTGTTCCTTAGCGACTTCCCGAAAGCGATATGCTCGGCAAGGGGTATTGAGAATAAATATTGCCACGACCGTTTAGGAAATGAAACGGTCAAGTACATAGTCGTATTTTAATGACTATGAATTTCACGAAAGGAGGACGCAAAAGTGTCGAACTGCAAAACGATTGCTATATGCAATCAAAAAGGCGGAGTTGGAAAGACAACCACTACGGTAAATCTCGGTGTAGGTCTTGCAATGCAGGGCAAGAAAGTATTGCTCATAGACGCAGACCCACAGGGCGACTTAACCACTTGTCTCGGTTGGCAGGATACAGATAGTTTGGGTATCACGCTTGCAACGAAACTTACAGAAATAATTAACGAAACGATGAAAGACCCTACGGTCGGTATCTTGCACCACGACGAAGGTGTTGACCTTATTCCGGCAAATCTTGAACTCTCGGCAATGGAATTTAACCTTGTTAATGCAATGAGCAGAGAAACGGCATTAAGAAATTATCTAACCGAAGTAAGGGACAAATACGACTATATCCTTATAGATTGTATGCCCTCACTGGGTATGGTAACTATCAATGCTTTGTCTGCTGCCGACAGCGTTATTATTCCTGTTCAGGCTCAGTATTTACCGGCTAAGGGTATGACGCAACTTGTGCAGACCATTTCACGAGTAAAGAAGCGTATCAATCCAAACTTAAAGATTGATGGTATGCTTCTCACCTTGGTGGATAGCCGTACCAACCTCGCCAAAAGTACTGTAGAAGCGTTGCGAGAAAACTTCGGCAGTCAAATCAAGATGTATCGAACACATATACCGATTGCCGTAAAAGCCGCAGAAACTTCTTCAAAAGGTAAGAGCATTTTTGCATATGAACCGAACAGTACGGTGTCAAAGGCGTATGCCGAATTTACAAAGGAGGTGTTAGCTGATGGCAGGAAGAAAGAGCGACTTCACTCTCACGAGGCTCGATGACTTGTTTTCAACACAGGAGCAGAGAGATGAGGAAAAACTTTCAAAAATCCGAGATATTCCGTTAGAGCTGATTGACGATTTCCCAGACCATCCATTCAAGGTCAGGGACGATGAAGATATGCAGCAGCTTGTCGAGAGTATCAAGGAGCGTGGAGTGATTACTCCGGCAACGGTAAGGCAGAAAGAGGACGGCAGATATGAACTCATATCGGGACACAGGCGAAAGCGAGCAAGTGAACTTGCCGGTTTTGATACGCTCCGTTGTGAGGTTGTTGACCTTAACCGAGATGAAGCTACAATCCTAATGGTTGAGAGCAACTTTCAAAGGTCGCAGATACTGCCAAGCGAAAAAGCCTATGCCTACAAAATGCGTTTGGAAGCAATGAACAGACAAGGACAGCGAACAGATTTAACTTCGACACCACTGGTGTCAAAGTCAAGAACTAATGAAGAATTAGGAAATCAGGTCGGCGAAAGTCGAGAACAGATACGCAGATATGTCCGCCTAACAAACCTTGTTCCCGAACTGCTTGAATTCGTTGATGAGGGGCGAATTAAAATGCGACCGGCGGTTGAATTGTCGTATCTTGACGAGGACAGTCAGCGTGATGTGGTGGACGAAATTGATATGAATGACGCTACACCGTCTCACGACCAAACTATCCGTATGCGAAAGTTTTTTGATGAGGGCAAACTCACAACCGAGGCTATCCAAGCCATTATGTCGGAGGAAAAGCCAAATCAAAAAGAGAAAATCGTGTTAAGGGGCGACAGAGTTCGACAACTTATCCCGAAGAATATCCCGGTAAGTCAAACCGAGGAGTTCGTGTGCAAGGCTTTGGAGCATTACAACAAGTTTCTCAAACAGAGAGCTGACCGTGACAGCCGATAGCCTTCCCCCCTTCTCACACTCTACCCCTATATTTACCTACTGTTTACCGGCTGAAAAGATATATTCTATCTCCCTTAAATATATCTATCTCAACTAACATATAGCTATCTAATAAAGGGTTCGCACATTTGAAACGAAAGTAAAATGTCTGCTACGATAAAAAGTTCGGCTATTCGCACCTTTGATGTTTTTTGCCTAATTGAGTACGATTAAGGCGAAAGGAGCGATATGCTATGAAAAAGAGATTAACCGCTTGTATGATTGCTTGTTTTATGATTTTACTTGTTGGTTGCAGCAGTAACACAGCCAAAGAAGCCGCAAAAAATGAAACGAAAACAGAGACTTCTTTTCCGGCTGGTAATACTGAAACGCAATCTCAGGAAGAAACATTAAACGAACAGGAAAGTACGGTTGTTCAGGAAAAAACACCGAATACGACTGACGAAAGCAGAAAAGTTGATGAAAGTAAGGCTATCAGCAATGTTCAGTCAAAACCGGCGGAAGAAAAAAGTTCTGAAAAACCGAAAGCAGAACCGTCAAAGCGGACAAACACACCGACTGTTTCCGAAAAACATACGGAGCAGTCAAAGAAACCGACATCCGCTATACCAAAGCCGACTGAAAAGCCAAAAGAACCGAAACCCACAGAGCCGCCAAAGCAGACTTTTGATGTAAGCGAATATGTGAGTTATGCAAAGAGCTATGCTCAAAGTATCGGCTTGGAGTTGGACAGTACAGCAACGGAATGTTGGGACAATCCCATTACAGCAAATAGCAGACGAACAGGCATAAAAGACGACATTAAAAGCAGGCTGAACAGATACAAAAATGTTGAGGACTTTACAGCAGTATGGGTATGGACTGAAAAGGTATCCGATACGGAATATGAAATCTACATCGGATATTGCTAAAACTAAATCAAACACAGAATTGAACGCACTGATAATCGGTGCGTTCTTTCATTTTAAGGAGGAAAACCAAATGGTAAAAACGAAATTCAAGAGAGCTGTATCGCTTGTAATGGCTGCGGTTCTCAGTCTCGGTGTATTTGCAAATATCGGGACAACTGCCTATGCCGCTTCGGGCACGAAGTCCGATGTGTATATTATGCAACTTCCCCGTAGCGGAGATACAAATAACAACGGTAAGTGGGGTCACGGTGAACTCAAATTTATGAACGGTTGGTACTCTCACGCAATAAGCACTGATTCACTCAGAGCAATGGGTTCGTATTCGGGGAATATTGCTTACTGTATCGAGCCGGGCACGGGTCAGCATACCGGAGATACTCTTACCGAGAAAAACGAGGATTATTTCAATAACCTTGGCTCTAACGGCACAATTTCCGGCGATGATATTCGACTTAATATCGGTCGTATTTTGCAGTACGGATATTGCGGCAGCATTAGCACAAGTTGGAAGTCGCAGAACAGCGATGACGCAGATAAACTTTCACACGCAATCGCAACACAGCTCCTGATTTGGGAAACCATTGTCGGCGAAAGAGATGAAAGTTTTAATCATAAGTCGCCCGGCAGTTATGACGCTATTCTCGACCACATTCAAAAAGGTCATCCCCTTTATAGCCGTATTATGGCTTACTACAACAGTATGTCGGAAAGCGTACAGAAGCACACAAAAGTGCCGAGTTTCTGTACTAAGTCAAGCGGCTCTGCAAAGGTGAATGAACTTAAATGGGACGGAAGCAAGTATGTTACTACTCTTACAGACTCAAACGGTGTGCTTGGCAATTATGAGTTTTCTGCCAATATTGACGGCGTGACTTTTTCTAAAAGCGGAAATAAGTTGACTGTTTCAATGACAAAAGCTCCGAGTAAGGAATTTACAATTACCGCAACCAAAACAAACGGCACTCGCAAGGGCATTGTTGTTTGGACGGACGGTAAAAACTCTCCCGGTAACGGTATTCAAGATGTCGTTTCGTACAGTCAGAATGTCAGCGACCCTGTAAGTGGCTTTGTAAAAATGAAAGTCAGCTACGGTTCTTGCAAGATTGTAAAAACCAGCGAGGACGGAAAGGTTGACGGTATCAAATTCACTATCACAGGCAACGGAGTTAATCAGACTGTTACCACAGCAAACGGCGGTAAGTTTCAGCTTGATAATCTTATGCCCGGCGTATATACCGTAACGGAACAGTCCATTGATAAATATGTCCCGCAGGAGGTTCACAGAGTAACCATTGTTGCAGGTCAGGTGGCAACCGTAAACTTCAACAATGTTCTCAAAAGAGGTAATCTTCAGGTCATTAAGTCCTCAGAAGATAATCTTGTGGAGGGTGTGAAATTCCACCTTTACGGTACTTCCCTTGCAGGCATTGCCGTTGATGAATATGCGGTTACTGACAAAAATGGTGTTGCAACATTCAAAGATGTACTTATCAGCGGAAGCACACCATATACGCTCGAAGAAGTGGATACAGCAATCCGTTATGTTGTTCCGGAAAAGCAGACTGCACCGATTAAATGGAATGAGGTTACAAACCGAGACTTTACCAATATTCTTAAAAAGTTCAGCGTAACTGTAACAAAGAGCGACCGAGAAGAAGGCACTGCTCAGGGTGACGCTAAACTTTCCGGTGCTGTTTACGGTATCTACAAAGGCGAAACACTTGTGGATAAGTATGTAACCGACAGCGACGGACAGTTGACCACAAAAGAATATGTCTGCGACAGCGACTGGACAGTAAGAGAAATCACACCGTCCGAGGGCTATCTTCTTGATAAGACAGTACACAAGGTAGGCGCAGAACCAAAGCTCTTTACGATTGAACACAACCTTGTTTCTAACGATGTTACCGAACAGGTTATGAAAGGAAATATCGCTATTATCAAACACACCGATGACGGTGAAACAAAGATTGAAACACCTGAAAGCGGTGCAACTTTTGAAATCTATCTTAAATCTTCCGGAAGTTTTGAAGCAGCAGAAGAAGATGAACGAGATACTGTTGTCTGTGATGAGAACGGTTTTGCTCAGACAAAGGATATGCCTTACGGCGTATATACCGTTCATCAGACCAAAGGTTGGGAAGGTCGTGAGTTTATGAAAGACTTTGATGTTTTCATTTCTCAGGACGGACAGACCTACCGTTATCTCATCAACAACGCAAACTTTGAAAGCTATATCAAGGTGGTAAAGGTTGATGCAGAAACAGGCAAGACAATTCCGTATGCAGGTGCAGGCTTCCAAATCTATGACCCTGCCGGAAACAAAGTAAGTATGACATTTACTTATCCTACACCGACAACTATCAACACTTTCTACACCGACGCAGACGGACAGCTTGTAACTCCCGAAAAACTTGAGTACGGCAAAGGTTATTCACTTGTTGAGGTTCAAGCGCCCTATGGGTATGTACTCGACAGTACTCCTGTTCCTTTTGATGTAACGGAAGAAAACTCCACACAGGAAGGCGGTATCACATTGATTAAGGTGGATAAGCCGAATATGGCTCAGAAAGGCACAATTTCCGTTGAGAAAACCGGCGAGGTGTTCTTTGGTGTGAATGTTTTTGGCGAGAAAGATAAAGATGTGATTTATCAGCCGGTATATACAGTCAAAGGACTTGCAGGTGCGGTTTATGAAATCACAGCCGATGAAGATATTATCACACCGGACGGCACACTTCGTTATCACAAGGGTGATGTGGTTGATACCGTGACAACCGATGATGAAGGTTTTGCCAAGAGCAAGGAACTCTATCTCGGAAAATACACGGTAGTAGAAATCAAAGCACCTAACGGTATGGTTATCAATAACGAAAAACATTCGGTTGAACTCACTTATGCAGGTCAGGATGTAGCCGTAACAGAAACCGTAACCAGCTTCTATAACGAGAGACAGAAAGTAAAGATTTCTCTTGAAAAGGTGCTTGAACAGAATGACACCTTTGGTATCGGTACGAATGATGAAATCAAAAACATCAGCTTCGGACTATACGCTAAAGAAGATATTGTATCTTCAAGCGGCACAGTCATTCCGGCAGAGGGTTTGATTGAGATTATCACGCTTGATGAAAACGGAACGGCGATTGCGAATACAGACCTTCCGTTTGGCAGTTACTATATCAAGGAAATTGCCACGGACGAGCATTATATCCTTTCTGATACACAGTATCCGTTCACATTTGAGTATGCCGGTCAGGACACCGAAATTGTTGAAATCAAAGTAAATGACGGTAAGCCGATTGAGAATAAACTCATCTACGGTTCTGTATCCGGTAAGAAGATTGACGAGAATGGAGAAGCCCTTGGAGGTGCTTTAATCGGCATCTTCAAAGCAGATGAATCCGAATTTACAAAAGAACACGCTATTATGACTGCCACATCTGAAAAGGACGGCAGTTTTTCTTTTGCAAAAGTTCCTTATGGACAGTGGATTGTAAGAGAGATTGAAGCTCCGACAGGATTTGTCCTTGACGATACTTCCTACGAGGTCAATATTTCTAAAAACGAACAGGTCATTGAAGTTGAAATTGCCAATGAGTATATTCACGGTAACATTCAGCTTACCAAAGTTGACGCAGATTATCCCGATAACAAACTTACAGGTGCAACCTTTGAAGTTTACAGAGATGTAAACGGCGATGGCAAACTTGACGACGGCGATGAACTTATCGGAAATCTTAAAGAAACCTCAACAGGTATCTACGAGATGAAAGAACTTCTCTACGGAAAATATCTTGTAAGAGAAACCAAAGCACCGGACGGTTTTGAACTTGATAAGGGTGTTTATTCCGTCTTTATTGAGAATGATGAAACCACCTACAATGTTGAAAACAAAGCAGGAGTCGGCTTTATCAATCAGGCAATGAAAGGCAACCTTAAAATCAAAAAGACATCTTCTGACGGTAAGGTTGAGGGCTTCACTTTCAGAGTAACCGGAGAAAACGGTTATGACCGCAGCTTCACAACCGATAAAAACGGCGAAATTTTTATTGAGGGACTTCGTATCGGCGAATATACCGTATCGGAAGTCGGCGACAGTGTTTCTGCCGGATATGTTTTACCTGCCGATAAAAAAGCAAGCGTAAAGGTTGGCTCTACCACCGTTGTGGAAATGCATAATGTTCTCAGGGATACACCTAAGACCGGAGATAACAGCAAGGTCGGCTTGTGGACTGTGCTTGCAGGGCTTTCTGCTCTCGGAATTGCGGGAACAGTCTTTGCTGCACTCAGAAAAAAGAAAAAGGAGGACGATGAGTAATGGACGCTAAAACAATCGTAGCAGTTGTATTGGTCGCCTTTATTGTCGGCGGCTTTATCTTCTTGCAGATTAAAAACAGAAAGAAATAAGGAAAAACACAGTGGGCGGAGCATAAAAAACTCCGCCCATATTTTTTTGGAGGAATGAAATGAATAATCCCAATACGATAGAAAACCAAGTGCTAACTATTCTCAAAGAGAATACAGACGCACGAAACGACGATATGAAACTTTATCTTCTCGTTTGTAATCGTTGTTATCAACGGTATGAAAATCAAGATATAGGCGGTTTGCCTTTTGCGGTGATTATGAATTGCTATAAAGAACTGCATTTACCACATTTCGAGAGTGTCAGAAGGTCACGAGCAAAGCTTCAGGCTTCACACCCCGAACTTGCGCCCAGTCCTGAAGTTCAGAGAGGACGAAAGCGTTGTGAGCATATGTATCGAACCTATGCAAAATCGTAAATAACGATAAGGAGGACAAATAATGAAAGAGAAATTCACTTTTCAGCAGAAAACAAAGCTTCTTACGAAACTGTTTGACGCAGGTTGCAATACGGAAAAGAAATTGCAGCAGCTTGATATGGAAAGCATACTTAAAATTCCGGGTATCACCATTCCGGATATGAGCTTGATTATTGAGCTTCAGAAGCAGACCAAAGTTAATAAGCTGTTCTCTTATTTGGGAGGTGGTGCTGATGAGCAGACGGGAACAGAGTGACCGTCATATTATTTGGAGCAATATGAACCTTGAAGCTGATGACTGGCGTGACAGTTATAAGGAATACCTTGAAATCAACGGTTTAGATGATGACCCTAACGACGAAAACAAGCTATATGAGTATATGGTTGAAGCAAATGACGATTACCTTTCCGATGAAAGGCGAAATCTCGATATTCAGTTTTCACAACCGATTATCGTTATCGGCGACCTTGGCAGATGGAACGGCAGAGTGACGGGATACAAAATGATTGATTCCGGCAATATAAAGGATTGCCTTTATTCCGATACCGATTATACCGAATGGTATGTGGACAAGTACGGCGACCTTCGAGCCAATGCCGTTCATCACGACGGTGCAAACTGTTATCTGTACCGTGTATTCAAAGATGGTGTTACCGATACGCAGATTGAAAATCTGCAAGATAAAATCTATAACGGAAAAGTTACAAGAGCCGACATCACACGAGTTACCAAAAGGCTCGGCGATGAGATTGCCGAAGTATATGGCTTTTCTATTCCAAAGCAAAGACAATCAAACGAACAAGCGAGGTGATGAATATGGATTACAGAGTATTGACCGAAGCAGAGCGTAAATACACATTCAGCCAAAGTCAGCAGCTCTCTATGCAGACCGGTCTTATCGGATATTTGAGAGCGGACTTCGGTTCTACCGGTAACGAGTTTTGGACGACTTGGAACGATTTCAGAAAAGACTTAAAAACCGATGAATTTAAGGCTGAATTTGATGATGTGATAAATGAATTGCGTAACGGCGATGTTTTAGCCGATAGAAAAGCAATGTCATCTTATTGCTATTCCACACCGGACAGCTCTTTTAATGATGAACTCAATCATCACGGTATTCGCCTTGATACGGATAAGTTCAGCTATCTGATGAGACTTAACCCAAATAAGGGCGAGTACAATTTGTACTGCTATTGCTATCAGAAGGAATGGCTAAACAGCCACTTGAAAGACGCAGAGCGTGGCATTCGTTTCATCGACTCCCACTTTAAAGAGCAGTTTCGCATTGCGGACGGCGAAAAAATAACCATTAAACTCAGCGATGGCAAAACAATGGAGAGAACTTGCAGATATATCGACGACTATCATTTAGAGGTTGGTACAAATCTCTATCACATCTGCGAATTTGCTGAGCTTTGCGAGAGAAACGGTCATACCGTAGAACCAGCCGCAAAAGAAAATATGAAGTTTGCAAAAGGCAAAGAAAAATCACGATAAGGAGGTGCAAATAAATGGCGAGGAAATACGAACTCATATCCGAACTGTATGACAGAACTTGCAAGACGGTTGTTTCAAATCCGCAAAGCTGGCAGAAGTTTTTGGAGTCGGCTTGCAGAAACTACAAACTGCGATTTGACGAGCAACTGTTAATCTTTGCACAGCGACCGGATGCAACGGCGGTACTTGAAATTGAAAGATGGAATACTTCTTTCGGTCGTTGGGTAAATAAAGGCGCAAAAGGCATTGCCGTGTTTGAGGACGCAGACAGAAGCAGACAAAGGCTTACCCACTACTTCGATATATCCGATACACACGAAAGCAGATACTCTCGTCCTGTTCCGCTTTGGAATATGAGAGATGAATATGACGCAAGTGTTATTGAAACGCTTGAAAGCACATTCGGTGAGCTTGAAAACAAGAGTAGTTTGAGTAATGCTGTAATGAGTGCCGCACAAAATGCTGCCGAGGATAATCTTCCCGACTATCTGAATGACCTTGTGTATATTAGTGAGGACAGTTTTCTTGAAGAACTCAGCGAGGATATGATTGCAAGCCTTTACAAAAAGGTTGTTACAAACAGCGTGGCATATATGATGATGTCAAGGCTCGGTATCAATGCAGAAGAATACTTTGAAGCCGACGATTTTCGTGATGTAACAAACTTTAATACACAGGACACGCTTAATGCTCTCGGCATTGCCACAAGCGATATTGCAGAAATGGGACTTTCCGAAATATCCAAAACCGTAATGGCATTGGACAGAGAAAATCGCATAATTGATGAGCAAAGGCAATTTGATTACAATAAAGATAACAAAGACGAAAGGAGCCAAAACGATGAACGAAATCACATACACGATGGTGGGAGACTACAATCTTCCGAACCTGACTCTGCCCGAACAGTCGGAAGTGACTCTCGGCAAATGGTCGAGGATGAGGAAAACTTATCTGAAAGAACATCACAAAATCCTGTATTACAATCTTTTGACGAAAGGGACGCTTACTCAGCACTTGGCGGAAGTTCAGCAGAGAGCGACCGAGTTGGAGGAAACCTTGGTCAGACAGATGGCACAGAAAGAGGGACTGACGGAGCAGATGAAAGCGAACGATATGATGAAATGGGTTCGCTTGATGAACAACATCAGGAATTCAGCACAGGAAATCGTGAAGGAACAGGTAATATTCAATTAGAGTATTACGACAGAGAACACGAGGACAAGAGCCTGCCGTTTTTCGGCGGAGACGATACAATCAGAGAAATACTCGGCACTACCCCACACCTGTCCGCTTCAAAAGAAGAAATCAAAGACTTCTTTGAAAGAAACACAAACAATTCTGATAGGACTGAATATGTTAAGAGTATTTTCAATAATGACTATACCGAACTCACATTAAAGGACGGCAGAACGGTAGGCTATAAGACATTTCAGAATGTTCTTCATTTGTGGGAAGGAAGTTATAACAACAGAACGGCTCAAAGCTACTACGACTGGGGTGTAATTGCACAGCATTTTGAGGCAATGAGGCTTTTAGGAGAATTGTCCGATGAGATAAAGCCGTTACCGTCAACAGACAGTCAGTTATCTTTAATAGAAAGCAGTCAGGCAGAGGAAAAGAAAACCTCTGCCTTTACTTTTTCTCAGGAAGTTATTGACGCAGTTCTAACCCGTGGAAGCGGAGTATCGGAAGGCAAAATGCGTATCTATGAGCAGTTTGAAAAGAGCCTATCCGCAAAGGAAAATGCAGATTTTCTCAAAAACGAATACGGTTGGGGCGGTTCATATCCTGTTATTATCGGTGCAGGTATTGATGAAAACCACGACGGAAAAGGCATAACCCTTTCAAAAGGATTTGGAAACGGCGCACCTAAACTCACTCTTAAATGGAATCAGGTTGAAAAGCGTATCGGAGAACTTATCCGTATGGACAGATACCTCAATCCAAAAGAAAAGGAGCAGTATCCAAAGTGGCTTGAAAAACAAGAAGAACGGCGAGCAGAACTTGCAGAGCAGCAAAGAAATCGTGAAATACTTTCTTCTGCCCCACCCGAAACTGAAAACAACGATGTAGAAACGGAAGCACGCTATGAATATCATCTTGGCGATACAGTATATATCGGTGCTTCGGAATACGAAATCTTATCTTTTGATGATGAGAGAGTAATGCTTTATGATACCGAAATGCCGTTATTTAACAAAGAGTTTGAGCGTTCGGAATTTGACCGTAAAGTGCGTGAAAATCCAATGAACGAACACCTGAGAGTAACGGTATTACCTGCCGCAGAAAAAGCAGATACAGGCGAAAATATCGCTCAAAACGATACCGAAACCGAACAGAAAACAGATTATGAAGATGCCTTTTTCATTAACCGAGAGCAAGAAAGCGTTACTTGGATGTACTTCAACCCCGACAGCAATGCCGGCGGTCAGTATGTTACTAACGAACTCTCTTTTGATGAAATTAGAGAAGCGGCACAAAGCCACAAATCGGCAGATGACTTCTTTGATTATCTCGGCAGTATCGCAAATCAAACTCTTGCCGATGTAGGTACGGAATGGTTTGAAGAAGCAGATAATG
>UQEU01000004.1 GCA_900540085.1 uncultured Eubacteriales bacterium | reverse complement strand
GGCTCAACAGAACCTCTCAGTTTATCAGCACTTTTCCAAAGTGCTTCTTCCATTGGTATTTCTTTCTTTGGTTTAGTTGTTCTTGCCATAATCATTTCTCCATTTATTTTAATATTTCTGTTTGCTCACTAATCGGACTGCTCTATAGCATTCAATATATATATGATACTAAATACACCGCTTTACAAAAATTACAACGAAAAAGTGTTAGACGGCTACACTTTTTTACGCCGAATAATGTTTGATAGTTGTGATATTCACTGTTATTTACTAATCAAACAGCCTGTTCTTTCAGTAATAATCTTTGTCAATCTCTCTTTTAAGTCATCCGGGAGCAATGATTTATCGCACATTTTAAGCCACTTTGGCGTAAGCTTAACAAGATTTTCAATAAGCTTTTCGGCAGTTTGGCGAGATATGCCGCAGGTGTCGGCATATTTAAGAAAATCGCCTTTGCGTATATTCATTTTTTTACCGTTCATTGCAAGTGCGAATTCTTCTTTATCGGCAGGCATATTTGCATTGACCGGCAGTAAATCGTAAGCAGGGGACAGCACATATTCGCCCGAACCCTCGGCTGTTTCAATAAGTGAAAAATTCTTTAGGTGCATATCGGAATTGCCGACAATAAAGCAAAATACAAGCCTAATGTAAAACTCTGCCATATCAATGCCGACCCTCGATGAATACTGCTTGATTATTTTCGCGCAACGCTCGTATGATCCTCTGTATTTATCCTCGGTAAGCCTTAAATCAAGCTGGCAAAAATCTTCCATAGCGAGCATTTCTACCTTGTCGCTTGTTAAATTGCGGTCAACTCGCTTTGTGATGTATGCAAGCCCTGCATTGCCTTTAATGAGTGCGTGCGGAACGGTCGAAATCCCCGCCATATCCGCCATTGTCATTATGAGTTGCTCTGATTCGGGTAATGCTTCAAACTCTGCAACCTGCGGCTTGAGAATATAGCCGGTCGGATAGTTTACAAGTGTTAATCTCGGCTTGCGGCTGTCGCTGACAAGGTGCAATGATAATTTCTTTTGCACTCCCGGAACGGTAAAGCCTTTATTTGTCGTTTCTGTTGCCAAAAGATTAAGCGTTTTGTCGTCAATTTCAATTTCGGGGAGCTTGGTTGTGCCGAAAAAGCGTTTAATGCAAGCCTTGTGCCAACCTGTTTCATCGGGTGTGCGCAAAGGTTTGCCGCAGCATAAACAGTTCATTCTTTTTCCTCCCTTATTGAAACATTGCCGATTCCGTCCTTGCAGGCTACGAGCAAAACGCCGAAGCGGTCGTGGCTGTCAATTTTCCAATTATCGGTTACAATTTTCAAAAGCCAGCCTTCGGGAATAAGGCCGTCAAAAAACGAAAACAAAGTTTTTGATGTGTATTCTTCCGCTTGCAAAGGCAGGGTGAGTGAAACGGCAGACGCATTTTCGCTCTGTAAATAATCGGCATCATATTTGAAAGAATAGCCGTTGTCCGTTTCCTTGAGGACGCCGGCAAAGGTGTTTCTCACATAAACATAGGCAGTTCTGAATACGCTCATTTATCTTCCTTCTTTCCGGCAACAGCCTGTGCGTTGAACATTGCAAGGGCAACATTTACCTTATCCATACGCACGGTTTCCTTGCCCTGCTCAAGCTCACGCACAAAGCGAAGCCCAAGACCCGAACGCAATGCAAATTGCTCCTGCGTAAGTCCTGCCGCTTTTCTGTTTTCTTTTACAAATTCAGCAATCGGGTTCATATTACTGCTCCTTGTAGTTATTATCTATGCTTATTCTACACCCTTTAGGGTGCAATGTCAATAAGATATTTGTTATAATAAACCCTATCGGGTATATTGTTTACTTAAAAAGAAAACTATACCTCTTAGGGTATAAATTCTTTAATAATTAGAAGTTTCTTTCTTGCTTGAGAAAAAGGCTTCTTATTTTTTTGCAAATTTTTTATTAAATCGACGATTTTGGGTGTGCATTTCGGCACCCTTTGTCCAAATGAGTGAAGGGACTAAATGTTAAAAGATTATGAACTTTTTAAAAAACACCCCCAAAAAATGCTGCTCCCATTTCAAACAAGTGAAGGGTTTTTGAAAAAATTTCCGACTTATGGGGGGGTGCAAAAAGGCACTCCCGGTTCAAACAAGTAGAGGGGTAAAAAATATTTTTCAAAAAATTATTCGTTAAATCGGCAATTTTGGGTGTCCAAAATGCACCCTTTTGTACAAATGAGTGAAAGGAGTTTTTATTATGGCACGAATAACAAGGCTAAAAACAAAAGACAGGGAAATATATTACCCGCCATAAGAAAGATGAAAGCAAACTAAAAACAGCGTAAAAATGCACCTTTTCAAAACAGAAAGAAGGAGGCTTAATTTGAACAAATACTTTAAGAAAAACGAAGCGGAAAAATATGTTTTCTATAAAATCCCGAAAGCATTGTTTACCGACCAAAAATACTGTTCGGTTTCTACCGACGCAAAAATGCTGTACGCATTGCTGCTTGACCGAATGTATTTATCCGCAAGAAACGGCTGGGTTGATAGGTACGGCAGAGTGTATCAATTCTTCACAATAAAACAAGGTCAGGAGCTGCTGCATTTCGGTCACGACAAAATAATAAGACTGTTCGGCGAGCTTGAAAAAGCGGATTTGATACAGCGAAACAGGCAGGGACAGGGAAAAGCAAATATTATTTATCTCAAAAAGTTTTGAAATCGGCTTTTCGGATTTTCAAAAGTCGATAAAACAGAGTGAAGTAATACTAAAGGAGCAAGATATTTACCTGCCGCAAAAAATATATCTATCTCCTAAATATAGCTGTCTCTAAGATTAGAAAGGAGTTCTATGAAAAGAATAAAAAAACAGTTTTGGCTTTCAGAAAAAGAAAATGCCGATTTTATGAAAAAGGTTGAACTTAGCGGACTGTCTCAGAGTGCCGTGTTAAGAATACTGATTAAGGGTTATGAGCCGAGAGAAAAACCCGATGACAGATTTTACGACTTAATGCGTCAGTTTTACGCAATGAGCAACAACCTAAATCAAATAGCAATCAAAGCAAATTCACTCGGTTTTGTTGACACAAGACTGTTGAAAGACAAAATTGATAAATTAAAGAAATTTCAGCTTGAAATTGAAAAGAAATACCTGTATCCCGAAAAGAGCAGTTTGCTGTGGAAATAGCTTTCTTCTCCGGCAGGTAAAAAACAATGACTGAATAGAAACAATAAATTTGAGGAAAAATATGGAATAAACGGAGGTTTAACTTATGTTTATGGAAGTAGATGACAAGGTAAAGATAGCCTATTATTGGTTTTCAAAGGAAGAAAAAGACGACAAGGAGCTTCGAGAGTCTTTGAGACCGGAATATAGGCAGTGGAACCAAAAAGGATATAAGGTAGTAAACTTTTTGTCCGGAACGGAAGACCTTATCCAAAATACAACGGAATTATTGCTTCATAACAGAGATGTTATGGCAAGAGAACGAGCTCGCAAACGAAGTAAAGACTTGGAACGATAAGCTCGTTCAAATGGCAGAATTATTTCTGCCGTACATAATATTAACTTTCATAAACATTCTTCAAATTTTATTGATTTCTATATACAAGTATGTTACAATGTTGTTCATAAAGCAGAACATAAATCAAATATAATATTGGTGGTGATGTTTTGGGTAAGAAGATAGCGGCATATATGCGTATTTCGGTTGATACCGAAAAAGACAGAGATAATACCTCTATTGAAAACCAAAGAAGAATTATAAAAGCGTACTTAAAGCAAAGATTTTCCGACGCAGAAGTTGATTATTATGTTGACCGAGACCGTTCGGGTTATACCTTTGAGCAGCGTGAATCCTATATGAAAATGCGCCCGTTGCTTATGAGTGGTGATTACGATATTCTTTTGATTAAGGACTTGTCCCGTTTTTCCCGTAGGAACAGCAAGGGACTTGTTGAACTTGAGGATTTGCGTGATGCAGGAGTGCGTATTATATCAATCGGAGACGGAATAGATTATCCGACATATGACGATTGGAATAATATTCAGGTGCGATTTTTACTAAACGAAATGCCTGTTACCGACGCTTCCAAAAAGGTTAAAAAGGTTGTTGAAATGCGTCAGAATAACGCCGATTGGATTTGTGCCGTTCCGTACGGCTACTATATGATTGACAGCAAAAATATGACCTACGAGGTTGACGAAGCCTGTGCAGAGGTTGTTCGCAGGATTTTTGAAATGTATAACGGCGGAATGGGATACAAGAAAATAGCAAACACCTTGACAGACGAAAAAATTCCAACCCCTCGAATGGTTGAAATCGAACGCAAGCGTAAGATGGCGGAATTAAATAAGAAAAAGGTTGATATTAAGCTTAAGGCTTCGCCTGTTTGGGCTATACCGACCGTCAGCGGAATTTTGCAAAACGATTTTTATATCGGCACACTTCGCCAGCGAAAATATACACGCAAGCGAATTAACGGACCCGATAAAAGGCTCAACGCTGAGGAAAACATAGTTTTTGAAAATCATCATACACCGATAGTTTCCACAAGAGAATTTATGAAAGCACAGCAGCAGCTTAAAACAAGGACAAAAAACAATTACCGTGGAACGAAAAAATACGATAACGACTATTCCGGATTCTTGTTTTGCGGCGAGTGCGGAAGTCCGATGTTTTCAATGAGCCGACCCGATTTGGCGCCGGCATATACCTGCGGAACTTATCATAAGCGTGGGCTTAAAGGTTGTACCTCTCATCATATCAGAGTTGATGTGCTTGATACCGTTTTGAAAAAATATGTTGAGCGAATTATGAAAACCTCCGACAAGATGATTGCCGAGCTCGAAAAGAATATCGCAAACGAAGCGGACGATTTGAAATCAAATGCAGACAGCGTTGCGGATTTGCAGGTAGATTTGGCAAGGGCAAAAGAGGAATACAAGGCAACGCAAAAGCAAAAAATCAGAGATATTATGAAAGCCGACGAAGAGCAGCGAGATATGATTGAGGAAGCTTATGAGGATATGGAAAACGAACTCATATCAAAAATTGAAGGCTTGGAAAAGCAGACGGCTTTAATGGTTGAACGCCGAAATCAAACAATTGAGGTTAATCGAATTGCCAAAAACGCTATTGAGATTTTCAGAGATATTGTCAATAAGAAAAAGCTTGACAAAGGCGATTTGTCAATTATTATTGATAAAATAATCATTCACGACGGCGACGAATCGAAAATTGACATTCAGTTAAAGTCCGATATTCAAATGCTGCTTGAATCGGGAACATTAACGGAGGACGAGCTTGAAAAAGCCGGTTACAGAGGAAAAGTCGTAAATTTTAAGTGGGACATCGAGAGTAGCTTAGAAGCCACAATAGTCCAAAAGGTGCGTAACCAAAGGGACAAGGCTTTCGGTGTCAACGTTTTATGTGGCGGCGAGCCACTGTTTATATTAACGGTGATGTTAAACTCGAAAAGACAATGAGTGTAAACAAAAACATAACACTTGTAGGTACAGGCAATACTGTTATCTCAGGACAACCTGTATATGTGGCTAAAGACAAAAACATTACTTTCAAAAACATTACTTTTGAACAGGCTACAAACACCAATAAAAATGCTTCACTTGTGTATGCAACAGGCTTGACAGGTAAACTTGTTTTTGAAGGTTGTACTTTTAGAAATTTTGAATGGGAAGGCATCCAAGTTACGCCTAACGCAGGTGCAGAACTTGTTGTAAACAACTGTACTTTTACAAATTCCAAAACTATGGCAGAAAATGGCTTTGAAACAAAACGCTATCTTCATGTGGAAGTATCAGACAGTTCAACAGACAGAAATTCAATCAAAATTCAAATCACTAACAATACATTTGAAAATGTTGTTCAGTCATCAGTAGGCGGAAACGGATATTTTTCTGACAGTGCAGTAACAGTTTACGGTGTTCCTCATAAAAATATTGTGTGTGCAAACAATGTGTTCACAGGTAAAGTTCAACAAGACGCAGCGACAAGTATGTATGTTATTTACATTTCAGACGGTTATGCAAATAAATTAAGTTTTGACGGATTTTCAATTTCAAAAGACGCTGAATTAGTTTAAAAAGTTAAACAAACAAAAAAGCCGAGTTTTATACTAGGCTTTTTTTCTGCAAATAAAATCATATCTGCAATTTTTTAATATTCTATTTTGTTAAGAACTTCTTTTGCTATTACTTTATGACCTAAATTTGTAGGATGAATTCCGTCAACGGCTAAAAGTTTCGATTCGCATATAGTTTGTACTTTGTCAAAAACTTTTTGTAAGTCAACAATTTCAGCACCGTTTTCTTTTGCGATTTTTTCAATTTTTTCTCTGAATTCGTCAAGTACTTTGTGGAAAGGAAGTTTTTCTTTTACAGAGTCAATTAAAAACGGCAATAAGACTAAAACTTCCGTATTCGGCAATTCGCACTTTATTCTGCGGAATATTTCTTTCAGGTGCGGTTCCATCGGTCTTGTAAGAGGCGGATATTGTTCAGGTACATAATTTTCCCATGCGTCATTTACACCGATAAGCATTATTATTTTGTCGGGTTTTAAGTTGATGCAGTCTTTTGTCAGCCTGTCATAAAGGTGGTATGTACGGTTGCTTGCAATACCTTTATAATAAAACTTTACACTTTTTGCGTGTCTTTTTATTTCTTTGGATACTTGCAGTGCATATACATTTTTGCCTTTAATTGTGTGGTTAAATCTTTTGTTAAAAGAAATATCTGTTATACTGTCGCCTATAAACAGGACTTTGTCGTTTTTATTTATTTTCATAATTTCATTCTCCTTGAGCGATAAAATTATTTTATCAGATATATTTTTTTAAGTCAAATAAAATAATGTTTGCATTTTTTCAAACAAATGATATACTGAAATTAAGTAAATTAAGTACAGCGTACAGGGGGAGTATGTATGACGGCGGTTATAACGGGTGCTTCAAGCGGTATCGGTAAGGAAATGGCAAAAGTTCTGCTTGAAAAAGGTTTTGAAGTCGTATGTTTGTCAAGAACGCCCTGCGATTTATCGGGTGTTAAAAATATTAAGTGCGATATTACAAATGAAGAAAATGTAAAAAATGCTTTTGAGCAAATTGAAAAGGTAGATTTGCTCATCAACAACGCCGGCTTCGGTGTTTCGGGATGTGTTGAATTTACAGAAATGTCTGAAATACGCAAACAGTTTGAACTCAACTATTTTGCTCAAATTACGGTTGTAAAAAATGCTTTGCCGAAATTGCGTGAAAGTAAGGGAAGAATTGTCTTTATTTCTTCGGCAGCGTCTGTTTTTTCCATTCCTTTTCAGTCTTTTTATTCATCTACAAAATCTGCAATCGAGTCGCTTTCCTGTTCTCTTGCAAATGAACTTAAAATGTTCGGCATTTCTGTTTGTGCCGTTCGTTTGGGTGATGTTAAAACAGGTTTTACTGCATCAAGAGATAAAAACTTTTTGGGCGACGATACATACGGCGGTATGATAACAAAAAGTGTGTCTGTTATGGAAAACGACGAGATTAACGGAATGAATGCGTCGGATATTGCAGAGGCTGTCGTGAAAATTGCAATGAAAAAGAAAATGCCCGTTATTGTAACAGTCGGTATTAAGTATAAATTTTTATGTTTTTTACAACGCATTTTGCCGTATAAAACAGTAAATTCGCTTGTGGGAAAAATATATATGCCTAAATAAAAAATGCACCTTAAATTTAAGGTGCATTTTTTATGATTTATTTTTTTATTGAGTTTGCTTTAATATATTCGCCTTTTGCATTTTTGTCAAAAGTTACCGTTACTTTGTCGCCTTTGTTGAGCAAAACAACACTCATATCGTCAACTGCATTGATATAGTAATATGTTTCGCCGACTTTGAGATAGTAGCAGGTATTTCCGTTTAAAACGGCACTTCGTATATCGGTAATCTCGCCCGAAACGGTGCTTGTCGTTTCTTCGGGAGTTACATTTTCGGGATTTGCCGCAATGTCTTCAGCACTTACGCCGTTGTCTATTGCACCCTTTCCTTTGAGTGCGTCAAGATAGTTTTGAACTGCGTTTCTCAATGCTTCGTCGTCTGATTTTGCGTCGCCCAAAATACCCGAGCCTACAATAGTTTTGTCTTCAAGGTTTACCAAAGAGTATGCTTTTACGGTGTTTTCAGAGCCAATCATACTCATAAAGTAGGTCGGCTGACCTTCTATGCTTAAAAGTACGGGGAAGCAAGCGGTATATTTGTAGTTTTGAAGTGCGTCTTGTGCAGAACCCATTGCACTCTTTTCCGTTGCACCGCCTTTTTCATAGTATCTTGTTTCTTTTGTTCTTTGGTTAATGAGTACAAAACCAAAGTTTGAAGCGTCGCTTTGAGGAGAAGTTACGCCTGTGTAGTACCAAACATCATCGTTAAGTGCAATGTAGCCGTTGCCCTCAGATGCAATGTTAACATCGTCTTGGAAAATTATAGAGTTCCAAAATCCGTTTTGAAGTTTGCCGTAATAGTTGTATTGCTGTAAAAGCAAAGAGTCGGAATAAACTCTGTCAACCCAAGTCGGAACATCTTTAATGTCGTAATATGTGCTTTCTCCTGTTACGGCGTCTGTAATGATTGCACCCTTGACATCAGTACCGCCGAAAAGACCTATTTTTTTATCGAGTACGGCAGTAACCCAATAAGGATTTTTATTGTCGTCAATTTCAAAATTTGACTTGTCCATAATGTATGTCGGGTATTGAAAACGCAAATGTCTTGCAAGTTTTTCGTTGAAAAGTTCGCTTGGAGAATATTTTATACCTTCGTCGAGTTTTACTGCCGAAACATTTTGCGAAACAACATCAATTATCATATAAGCAGGGATGCCGTGTTTGGTGTTGTTGAACCATTTAAAAATGTTTGAGTATTGCAAATACGCAACTCTTACAGGTCTGTTTTTATAGTTTATCTGGTTGGTATCAGCTGATACCAAATACTGTGATTTGTAGGCGGAAAGTGAGCCGAGTTGCTGGTCGGCAAGAGTGTATGCCGTTGATTCGTTAAGTCTCGGAACTGTGTCATAGCTGATATTTTTGAAATCTTCTTCAAAATTGCTTTCTTTAATTTCAATAAGTTTTGAATAGTCTTTTGCTCTGAAAATAGTTGCACCTGTAAGTGCGCCTATTCCGACAGCAACTGCAACAACTGCTACTATGATGACAGGAATTTTAGACTTTTTTTGAATGTATGGTCTGTATTCGGGGTTTCTGTTAAGTTTACACTGCATTGTAAACGATACCCAAAATGCACCTATTAAAATTGCGAGAAAAACATAGAAGTCAGTGCTTTTAATGTTTAATGCAGGAATCATAATGTAGTAAGCCACTGCACCGACAACAACGGTAATTAAAAATGAAATGAGCAGTTTCAGCCAAACTTTGTTCGGTGTTACCATTTCGTCAACTTCCGTATCGTTTTTCCAATTAAATTTTTCTTTAAATTCTTCTCGAACGCTTTCGGCGTCAAAGCCGTAATTTTTTTCGTCCATTTTGTTCTCCTTTGTTGTATAATATGCTGTTTCAGAGCATCAAAACCATAATACAACATATATTTTTTACAATCAATTAAATTATTGTAAAATTTTGTGGTTGCGTGATAATATTTTGTTAAAAAAGTTTAAGAAAAGTTTATCAATTTTCTTTATTTTTTAAATAAGAAAAAAGTTTTTTCATATTTTCTTCGCAGTTTTCCACCTCTTTTGCAAAAACAACTGCTCCTTTTTTCCCTGTTTCATTTATTACGAGAAGTGAAAAAATGATAAATTCAACTGTGCTTTCAATGTCAATATCTTCCAAAACGGGAAGCATAAAATACCTGTAAACATAGTAAAAACTCAAGTTTTTAAATTCATCTATCGTTAGACTGTTTTGTTCATTTAAAAATAATGCACTTTCTTTTGATGAATAGTCAAAGGTTTTGCAAAACTCCAAAGCATTTTTTGACGATAATTTTTCGTTGCTTTTTGTTCCTTTTTCGCAATTATTAATTACATTATATAAAGCATTGAAAATATCGTCTTTGTTTTTTGCGTTTTTTATTTTTTCAAAAACACTGTTTCTCTTTTTTGTCAGTTCAAGGTATTCTTCTGCGTCGATATTGTTGATACTCGGCAGTTCGTCTGTGATTTCGCAGTTGAACCCGAGTTCATTTTCGGCAAAAATGAGCCTTGATGCTTCAGGGCAGGCAGTTGAAATTCCGCACTCTGTTGTTCCGCCGAAAATATTTTTCCAACGGGGAAAGTTTTTACAGGTGTCGCACAAAAAGTTTTCGCCTAAATTTTTTTGTATTTCGCAAAGTCCGTTTTTTAAATGAATACAGTCAAGACCTGATTGTTTAAATACTGTCTCGCCGTTTTCGTTTTTCGTAATGGAATTTTTTAAAACATCGCAATAATTACCTGTTGCATTTTCGTACTTTTTCTGCGATTTTTCATCTATCTCTATTTGCCAGCCGCTGCAACAGGTGTTTTCGCACTTGTCTGCTATACACCTGAATTTATCATAGTATGCAGGTTTTTTAATTATCATTTAAAAGTTCCTCTGCATTTGTTTCATTATATATTTTAATGCCGTTTTTATCGAGTAATTCGGCAAAAATGCCGTTTCCGTCAATAATTTTTGAAGTAAAAGTACCGTCGTAAATTTTTTTAAAACCGCAAGACGGACTTCTCTCTTTCAAAACGGCAATATTGCAGTTGTTGTTTTTTGCAATTTCAAAACATTTTTCTGCACCGAGCGTGAACTCTTTTGTTACATCTTTGCCTTTGTTTGTAACAACTTTTCCGTTTGAAATTTCGCTTGCGTCTCTCGGTGTGGGCAGTCCGCCTGCCTCTTCGGGACAAACAGGGATGAGTTCGTATTTGTTTTTCAACTTTAAAACAGCGTAATTTTTATTGTTTGAGCCGGAATATTTGCAGTTGTATCCGAGTAAACAGGCACTTACTATGATTTTTTTCATTTTAAATTCACCGTTTCTGTTTTTGTTTAAGTGTATATATAATAGCAGAGTAAAAAAATTTTTTCAAATATTTAAAAATATTACAATGTGAAAACAATGTGAAATGTGCAAATCTTCTGTTTGCAAGTGTTTTTTATTGAATAGTGTGAATAAATTGTTAAAAAAACAAATTTTATTAATATATTATACTTTTTGGTTGTTATTTGTCCTAAAGTTTATATAATGATAGAAATGTTACAAATTGTTATATTATGATTGTAAAATAATGCAATTAATGTATAAATAATCATTTAGTATGCAAAAAATTTCGCAATTTTATCCAATTTTACCCAACAACAGTTGATTTTTCATTAATATTTTGTTTATTGTTCATAAAAAATGTTGACAAAGTTTTAATGAGTTAGTAATATATACTTACTATTTGAGTAATCAAATAAATTCATTTATAAAGGAGTATTTTTATGAAAAAGGCAAAAAAAGTCATAGCTTTGTTACTTGCTGTTGTGATTATGGGTACATCATTCACTGCATTTGCAGGAAATAAAGTTACAACTTACACAGCTCCGTCGGGAAAATACACCATGGAAAAGATTTCCCACAAAAATTCCGGTGTTAAAGAAGCAGACGGACTCATTGATTTTGAGTCGGGAGATGCTGACAGAGGTCAAAACTATGCGTGGTCGGCAGTTGGTTACGGCGACTATGTATATGTTGGTACTTGCTATGCCGCAATCTGGCAGACTCTCAAAATCATGGCAGGTCAGTTCGGAATTGACCGGGAGTTGTTCAAGGCAATTGTAGATGCAGCATTTAACGGTGCACTCTACACAGGTGATGAAAAGAACAATCCGACAGACGCAAACAGAGCTGTTCTTGTAAAAATTCACGCTAAAACAGGCGAAACAAAAGTAATTTACCAACCTGAAAAATCAGGCGGTTTCAGAAACGCGACTGTTTTCAATGGTAAACTTTATTTCATCGGTACAGGTAAGATTTCATTTGTTGTTGAAGTTGACCCTGAAACAGATGAGTACAAAAGAGTTTACGAGTCAGATCCTGTAACCGTTCCGGGTATGGCAACAGGCATCAGAGGCATTACAGAAATTAATGGTAAACTTGCAGTTAGTATGATAGGCGACAACGGTGCTTATATCGTTGCATCCGAAAATCCTTCTGCCGGAAAAGAATCTTTTAAAGTAATCGCTACTCAGGAAGACCTTTTTGATTACCCCGCAAATATGTTTAACGACAATATTTTCGGCGGTTCAATCTTTGATATGGCTTCTCTTAACGGTAAACTTTACATATCTATCGTAACAGGCAGAAGTAACAAGAAACAGGCATTTGCACTTGTTTGCGGTGAAGAACAAAAAGACGGCACATTTAAGTACCATGTAATTGCCGGTGATGAAAAAGACGGTGCGAAATATCCTTTCGGTTTCAGTGCAGACCGTTCAGGTGCAGCTAACCTTGTTGTATTCGACAACCATCTTTATATCGGCGGATATAACGACCCGATGGTTGCTCTTCCGCAGGCTCTCTCAATGAATTTTGAGCCTCTTTACAAAGACCTTTCTTCTCCTGTAAACCTTTGGAGAATGGATACAGATGAAAATGTAGAACTTGTAGCAGGCGAACCAAACGACATTTTCCCTGAAGTAGTCGGCAATATGGGTTCAGGTTTCGGCAACAATCTTAACCAATATGTATGGCGTATGCAGGTATATGACGGCAAACTTTATGTCGGCACATTCGACATCGGAAGCCTTGCATATCCTGTAATGCAGTTCACAAACGGCGATATTCTTGAGCGTACACCTGAAGAATGGGAACAACAAATAGAGTACATTCAAAAAGTTATCGAACTTACTAAAAAAGGCGAGGTTGAATCACCTCAGACACGTGCAATCAGCCAGGAAGAACTTGCTAAACTTGTAGAAATGCTCAAAGACCTTTACGATAAGGGCGGTTTCAACGATATTCAAAGCACTGAAGATTTGTTAGAGGCTCTTAAAAAACTCAAAGCATTCTATGAATCAATTAAAGACCAGCTTCCTCCGGAAATTGTAGAGGTAATTGACGGTCTTCTCAGCCAAATCACTATTGAAAAACTTGAATACTTCCTTAAAACTTGTGAGTATCTCAGCAAAGGCGAACGCGGATTTGACCTTTTGGTAACAGAAGACGGCAAAAACTTTGAAGTTCTCACAAGAGACGGTTTCGGCGACCCGTACAACCACGGTTTGCGTTCATTCGGTGTAACAAACTACGGTCTTTGCATCGGTACCGCTAACCCGTTCTTGGGCGCTCAGGTTTGGAGACTTAACGAAGTTAAAGATACTTCAAAACCGGGAACATCCGACCCAAACGAAAATGTTGACACACCTGACATTCCTGATACAGGTTCAAACGACAGTGATATTGCAAACAGTGTAAGAAACTATATTTTTGCAATCGGTGCTGTATTTGTTACTGCTGCTCCTTGGCTTTTGCGCAAAAAGCAACAGTGGACTGTTGAACACGAAGCAAAATAATTAGTATTTAAAATTATTTGAAAAAATGCACCGTACGGTTGAAAAATCGTGCGGTGTTTTTGCTGTTTTTATTGATAGATTTGAAAATTTTCAAAAAAAATCTCCCGAGCCTGTATAAGCGCGGGAGATTTGATTTTTTATTTAATTTTGTTTTCTCACAATTCCGTATTCGTCAATATCGGGAATGAAGTATTTGCATCTGTTTGATTTTTCAAAAAGAAGTTTTGCGTACTCGTCCTCGTCAAGTTCAAGAGTGCAGTAAAATTCTTCAGTTTCTTCATCGTAGCAGTTGTATCTGCATTTTTCACATTCATTCATAATTTTTGCCTCAGTCTTTAAATCTGTAACCCGAACCCCAAACAGTTTCGATAAAGTCGCTTGATTCTCCGAGTTCTTTGATTTTATCACGAATTCTGTTAATATGGACTGTTATTGTTGAGGTCTCACCCATCGGGTCAGACTCCCAAATTTTGTTGAAAAGTTCGTCTTTTGTAAAAACGACATTTGGATTTTCAGCAAGATAGTCGAGAAGGTCAAACTCTTTGTTTGTAAAAGTAAGTTCCTTTGAGTTTATAAACATTCTGCGTGCTTTTTTGTTTATTGTAAGCGGACCTGAAGTAACTGTTTCGGCATTGTTTTTTTCAGCCCCCGTCAATCTGTTGTAGCGTGAAAGATGTGCTTTTGCTCTTGCTACAAGTTCACTCGGACTGAAAGGCTTTACAACATAGTCGTCTGCACCTATTCCGAGAAGATTGATTTTGTCAAAGTCCTCTTTTCTTGCACTTACAACTATAATCGGTATATCTTTTTTCTCTCGTATTGCTTTGCAGATTTCAAATCCGTCAAGTGACGGTAGCATCAGGTCAAGTATAACAAGGTCAATATCAAGCGATAACGCTTTTTCAAGACCTATTTTGCCGTCTGTTGCACTTATTGTCGAACAGCCGGCAGCGTTTAAGTAGTCTTCTTCAAGACTGAGTATGTTTCTGTCGTCTTCAATGATTAATATTTTGCTCATATCATTTGTTCTCCTTTTCTGTCGGAAGTGAAATATGTATTGTAAGTCCTTTTCCTTTTTCGCTTGTAGCCCAAATTGAACCGTTGTGAAGCGTAACTATTTGTTTGCATACCGAAAGTCCGAGACCGCTTGAGTTGTTGGCTGCAGATTCTGTCCTCGTCCGTGCTTTGTCGGCACGGTAGAATGAGTCAAATATGTGTATCAATTCGTCTGAGTCAACGCCTATTCCGTTGTCCTCAACTTCTATAAGTACGGTTCTTGTGTATTGAGTGAGAGTAAATGTCAGTACGCCTTTTTTGTCTTCTTGTTTGTATTTTAAACTGTTTGAAACAACATTTCGTATAACTCTTGCAAAGTTGTCGGGGTCAAGCATTACGGTAACATTGTCGTCGCAGTATGCGTTGAATTTAAAGTCGAAATTTTGGTCGTGAAGTTTGTTTTCCAAATCTTCGGCACAGTCTTTCATATATTCGTATATGTTTATTTTTTTCTTATTTAAAACTATCGTGTTTAAATTCAACTTTGAATATGTCAAAAGGTCGTCAAGGAGTTTTTCCATATCAAGTGTGGAGGAGTATATTGTTTTCAAATATCTTTCACGCTTTTCGGGTGTGTTTGCGATATTGTCAAGAAGTCCTTCGACATATCCTTTTATTGAAGTCAAAGGAGTTCTTAAATCGTGTGCAACACCGGCAATCATTTCTTTTTGTGCTCTTTCTCGCTCTTTGTCGGTTTCTTCGCTTTCAAGCAGTCGCCGTCTCATCAGGTCAAACGCTTCCGCCGTCTGACCGAGTTCGTTTTTGCTTTCATAGTTCACTCGATGGTACAGGTTTCCGCTTCCTATTTCTTCTGCACTGATTTTCAGTTCTGTCAGAGGCTTGTTTATGGAATTTGCCGTTATTGAGGTAATGATTAACATGGCGGTTGCAAAAATCGCCGCAATGATTACAACACCGACTATTGATTTGCCTGTTATGACTGAAATTTGATGCTTAATTGATGTGTCGTTTTCAGACATTGTATAATCTTTGCTGATGACTGAAATTTTATACTCGTCGCCGTTGTTTTCGTATATCCTGTTGATGAGAAGTCCGTTTTTTCCGTAGTACGCCATCTCATTTTCAAGACTCGTTCTCGCTATGTTTTTTGCAGATTTTTCAATCCCGTCAACAGATGAATTTTCGCTTAAATAATATATCTCTCCGTTTTTTGTGATTAAAAATTCATAACCGATTTTTTCGATGGGATTAAGATATTTTTTTAACTCGGCGCCGTCATCTTTCGTTACATTTTCATATATATTGTTTATTGCAAAATTCCATTGAATTTGGTTTACGGAACTGTATGTGTTTGAAGTTACATTTGAAAATCCGAAGTAAAGTGCACTTGCTGAAAAAAGCGTCGGTGAAAGTGCTATCAGCAAGATTGTCGGAAAAAGTATGATACAGACATTTGCAATGAAAATTCTGCTTATAATCGACATATCTTTAAATCGTTTTCTGCCTGTTTTTCTTTTTGCCCGTTTCATTGTGTTTCGCCTCGTTGTTTTCCGTAGTTTTTCATATACTCTATATATGTAGAAAAGTTAAGCCGAACAAATGCTTCTACCGTTTGTTCGTTTATAGGTTCTATTTTGTTGTGCAGTCTGTAAATGGTTATGTTTACTATTCCGCCTATAATGTACTGTATATTGTACTCGGAAAGTCCGTCAGCGTTATTAAAAATCGGCGACAGATAAAAGTGAAGTTTCTTCCTTAATTTGTTTTTGAAAATGTATGAATTGTCGTTTTTGAGCATTATTGTGTACATTTCTTCATTTTCGCTGATTACTTCATTAGCAAGCATCAAAACTTTTGTTATGGAACTTACGGTAACATTTAAACTCAATTCTGCGTAATTTTCGATTTTTTTGTTTACATTTTCAAAAAGTGCAGTTACCATTTCGTCACAGAGTTTGTCCATCAAGTCATACTTGTCTTCATAGTGAAGATAGAAAGTATTTCTGCTTATTACTGCTTCGTCGGAAATATCCTTTACGCTGATTTTTTCAAAACCTTTTTCATTCAGCAATTTGAAAAAAGCTCTGTAAATTGATTTTTTTGTCTTTATAATTCTTAAATCTGTTTTATTTGACACAAACTTCACCAACTTTTACATATTTATCACAATAATTGTTGAAGATTATCGCTTTTCTGTCGTATAAATGTACAATTTTTAAAATATGTCACTTAAATTCCATTTATTAATAATTGTCTATTGTGTAATATAATTTTACAATATATAATTTGAAGTGTCAACAGTGTTATGTTGTTGACGGTGAGCAGACCGCAAAGGGACAGGTAGGTTTTTTTTATCTCCTTAATGATAAACACACCATCCTTCACAATTTTTTTTACCTACTTGTTTTTTTGCGGTAGTTAAGTAAATTCGCCCCTATCGTGTTCATAGGGGCTTTATTTTTGTTTGTTTTTTTGTTATACTGTCTATACGGTCAGTTGCTCTGAATTATATTTTTACAGATATTTATATTTGGTGATAGTATGAAAAAATTGTCGAAAACATCAAAAAAAATATTGTGCCTTGTTCTTTGTGTAATGTTTGGATTTTGCACTTTATTTGCCGTTTCTCCTGCATTTGCATATACAAATCTTTTGTTAGATGTTTGGCAGGAAAGCAACATTACAAATTCCGAAGGCGTAAAGTTTTCATATACACCCGAATACAGTGCCGTGTATCATTTTGAAGCAAGTGCGACTTATGATTCGATGGGCTATGTTTACGACGCAGACAATAAACTTATTGCATCGGACGACGATTCGGCAGGCGGTCAACAGTTTAAAGTAAACGTAAAACTCGAAGAAGGAAAAACATACTTTTTTGTCGGAAAGTTTTGGAATGCTGACAGAAGGGGTAAAATAAAAGTCCTTTTAACAAGCGAAAAATCTGACGAAGTTGAAAAAATTACCGTTAGTACGGACTACTATTTTTTAGAAAACAAAAACGGCAGATGGAACACCGATTCTGACGGAAAACAGTATTTTGACTATAACTTGCAGGATTTTTATGACAGTCTTGAGATAGATGTCTATTTTTCCGACGGAACAAAAGCACATTGGAACACGGAATTGAGCGGCGGTACGCAGACAATTCACGGCAAAAAACTCTATCTCGTACATAACCAATATATTAACCATTGGATTTACGGCGAAGAGGACTTTTTAACAGTAAAATATATGGGCGCTGTTTACAAAGTGCCGATAAGTATATTGAAAAAACCGATTTACTATTTTACGGCAAATGTCAGCACGCTTTTGCCCGATAAAAACGGCGTGTGTGACGCAACGGTTGCAATAGATGATGAAGTTTTTAAAACAGATGAAAGCGGCGATTTTACCATCCGAAAAGAAGCTGGTACATATACGGCGACAGTCAGTGCGAAAAACTGTATTCCCCGTGAAATTACAATCGAAGTCGGCGAAAAGGATAAATATGTCAGCAGTGTAGGAATAGATTTGTTGAATGTCGATATTAACGGCGACAATGTTGCAGACTCTAAAGATATAGAGATGTACAATGGTAAGTTCGGCAAAAAGTATAATAATAAGATATACGATATGAACGGCGACGGCTTTGTTAATATCAAAGATTTTCAGTCGGCAAACTCGATTTACGGAATAAGTCAGGAAGAATTTTCCGATTATATCGGCGAAGTTTTAGACCTATCTTCTTATGATTTAAACGGCGACAATTTCATAAATATTCGAGATGTTTCCGTTTTTAAAGAACATACAGACAATTTTAACGGTTATGAACCGCTTGTTGTAAAATAGAATATTTCTTTGCAGATTTTCTGCTTCAGAGGGGGTATGACCTGTGCGTTTTGTTTTGCACAGGTCATATTTTTTGCAGTGTTTAACTTAATGTAAAATTTATTTTATATAAAAAAACGACCTGCTTTTTGCAAAACAAGTCGGTAAAGTTAAGTTTTGGATTTTTACTGAATAAATCAATAATATGCTTTTATAAAGTTCAGATTTGCAGTCGATTTTTGAAAATATAAATCAAACAATCAAATCGTTTTCCTTGAGTTTGTTCACGAAACTTTCGGCGTCGGATTTTGCCTGCTCAAAAGAAACTTCATATTCGTTTTCAAGCATTTTTGCCGCATCGTCAATCGAAATGTCGTTTTGAAAACAATTCCACAAAAAGCCGCCCGTTTCGTTCAGCGTTATCATTCCGTTGAAATCAAGTGCATTTTTTCCTATCGGTACAACTATGTTGTTTCCTGCGATATTTCTCATTGCAAAGCCGTCTTTAATCTTCATTTTTATATCTCCGTACACATTATTTAACTTAAATTATATCAAAAATATTTGTACAATTCAACATAAAAACGGTTGCACCGACAAAATATTAATACAAATGTTCAAAAAGTTAAAGTTTTGACAATAAATACTTGCAGATATCGGGTAATTTGGTTATAATATAAAACGGTAATTTATTAAATAAATTATAAAGACTTGAAAGGAGTTATTTTTATGACTTATTCAAACGAAGTTGAACAGATGTGTACTGTAAAAAAAGGTCCGCATCACGGTCCTGCTCCTATTCCTGAAGAAGGAAAATGGGTTAAATCTTACGAAATCAAAGACATCAGCGGTTTTTCACACGGTGTGGGCTGGTGCGCACCTCAACAGGGCGCTTGTAAACTCAGCCTCAATGTTAAAAACGGTATTGTAGAAGAAGCACTTGTAGAAACACTTGGTTGTTCCGGTATGACTCACTCAGCTGCTATGGCTGCTGAAATTCTTCCGGGCAAAACACTTCTTGAGTGTCTTAATACCGACCTTGTATGTGACGCTATCAATGTTGCTATGAGAGAAATTTTCAAACAACTTGCTTACGGTCGTTCACAGTCTGCTTTCTCAGAAGGCGGTCTTGTTGTCGGTGCTGCTCTTGAAGACCTTGGTAAAGGTCTCAGAAGTCAGGTTGGTACAATGTTCTCAACAAAACTCAAAGGCGTTCGCTATATGGAAATGGCTGAAGGCTATGTTCTCAGCATGGGACTTGACGAAGAAGGCGAAGTTATCGGCTACAAGTTCGTTAAACTCGGCAAAATGCTTGAGGATATCAGAAACGGCGTTGAACCAAACGAAGCATACAAAAACAATATCGGTCAGTACGGTCGTTATGACGACGCTGCTAAGTACATTGACCCGAGAAAAGAATAAGAGCAGGAGGACTTGAAAATGGCAAACGATGTAAAGTTTGAAGGCAAAGAAAGAAGAATTGCCAAAATCGAAAAATGTCTTGCTGAGTATGGTCTTTCATCACTCGAAGAGGCAAGAGAACTCTGTTTATCAAAAGGTATAGATGTTGAAGCTATCGTAAAAGGCGTACAGCCAATCGCTTTTGAAAACGCTTCATGGGCATACACACTCGGTGTTGCAGTTGCACTTAAACAAGGTATTACAAACGCTGCTGACGCTGCCGCTGCAATCGGTATCGGTCTTCAGGCATTCTGTATTCCGGGTTCAGTTGCAGAGCAAAGAAATGTAGGTCTCGGTCACGGAAACCTTGGTGCTATGCTCCTTAAAGACGAAACAAAATGTTTTGCATTCCTTGCAGGTCACGAATCTTTCGCAGCAGCAGAGGGTGCTATCGGTATCGCAAGAACAGCTAACAAAGTTCGTAAAGAACCTCTTAAAGTTATTCTTAACGGTCTCGGCAAAGACGCTGCATATATCATTTCAAGAATTAACGGCTTCACTTATGTAAAGACAGACTATGATTTCTATACAGGCGAACTCAAAGTTGTTGACACAAAAGCATTTTCAGACGGCGAAAAGTCAAAAGTTCTTTGCTATGGTGCAAACGATGTTCTTGAAGGCGTTGCAATTATGAAACACGAAAGTGTTGATGTTTCTATCACAGGTAATTCAACAAACCCGACAAGATTCCAGCACCTTGTAGCAGGCACATACAAAAAATGGTGTCTTGAAAACGGTAAATCATACTTCTCAGTTGCATCAGGCGGTGGTACAGGCCGTACACTTCATCCTGACAATATGGCAGCAGGCCCTGCATCATACGGTCTTACAGACTCAATGGGAAGAATGCACGGCGACGCTCAATTCGCAGGTTCTTCTTCTGTTCCTGCCCATGTTGAAATGATGGGACTCATCGGTATGGGTAACAACCCAATGGTTGGTGCAACAGTTGCTTGCGCAGTTGCAGTTGCTCAGGCTGAGTAATTTATATTTATAGTTTATTTAATATGTTTTTATGATTGTTTTTTAAATAAAAGTAAAAACAAAAAAGAAAAATCGCTGAAACACTCGTTTCGGCGATTTTGTTTTATGTATGGAAATAATTTTTATTTAATTATAATTTCGGAGTCCAACCGTATTTTTTTAAATCTACGGTATTGTCGTCTTGCACTTCAATTCCGTCATTTTTCAGCCTTTTTACTTGTTCGTTTTCGCCGCCGAAGGCAAACGCTTCGGATACTCTGCCGAAACGATTTACGACACGGTAGCACGGAATTTTGTCGGGATTTGGGTTTTTATGAAGTGCGTATCCTACAACTCTTGCAAGTTTTACATTGCCTGCCATAGTTGCTATTGTTCCGTATGTTGCAACTTTGCCTTTTGGTATTTGACAAACTGCATCGTATATTAAATCATAAGTATTTTTACTCAAATTTATCACCCGCTATATTTTAGTATGTGTGCTTTTTCGTGTCAAGGAGTTTGCATTGACAATTATTGAATGTTATTGTATGATTAAATAACAATTCAAGGAATTTGGTGAAAACCCAAAACAGCTCACTCTACTGTAAAGAGATACAAACCTACAAATGCCACTCAATTTTATGGGGAAGGCGTAGGCGAGGCTATGCTCTGAGTCAGGATATTTGAATTGAATTTTTATTTTCGGTGAGGAGAAAATTATGAAAAAAATCATTTCGGGCATAGTTGCATTTATGCTTGTTGTTTCGACAACATTAACGGCTTTTGCAAGTGTGCCGAAAAACACGGTGGTCAGCGAAATTAACGGAGCTGCAAAGTATGTCTTGGCTGAGTTCAAGAAAAACGGAGTCGAAGAGTTTACAATCGACAACTCAAGAGATTTCTACGCTTTTTTGAAAGCGGGAGTCGATATGAGCGAGTATGAAAAAACTTATGTAAATTCGGTTAAAGAAAGACTTGATGAAACAAAGGGCGAACTCAATTCGATGAATCTTTTTGCAAACTCAATTCTTTGTCTTAATGCACTCGGATATGATGTTAAAAATTTCAACGGCTGCAATCTTGTTGAACTTTTTGAGAAAACAGACGCATCAAAACCCGACGATGACAATCCGTACTATTATAAAGACGCACTTGAAGCAGTTTCTGTTGTCGGTGCGGATGAAAAATTTGCAAATGCACTTGCAGACAGCCTTGCATCTTGTTATACAATGGGCAAAGGTCTTGACTATTGGGGCTTTTCAAGTGATAATACGGCAGTTTTTGTTACGGGGCTTTTGAATTATAAAGGCTCAAACGACTATTCAAAATATATAGAAGACGCTTTTGCCGTTTTGGAAAAATCTAAAGTTGACGGCGGATATTTTTCAAACGCCGAATACGGCACAGAGCCGAACGCTGACTCTACTGCGCTCGTTTTGATGGCGTACTCAAAGGCAGGAAATATCGAAAAAGCAGACGAAACATACGAACTTTTGGGAAATTTTAAAGGCTCGGGAACAGGGATATATACTTATGCAGGAAAAGACAGTGCATTTGCTACCAAAGATGCTTTAATAGGATTCGGTTACTATTTGCCTCTTCTTAAAGATGACGAAAAACCTACACAAAAACCGACAGAAAAGCCTACACAAAAACCCGAAAACAAACCGACAGATGAAAAAGGAGAACAGGTAAAAGACGATTCACTCGTTTCTCCTGATACAAGTGCCGTTTCATTCGGTGCCGTTGCCTTTATCGGCTCTGCTTCGCTTCTTGCAATTTTGAAGAAAAAAGAAAAATAATTTTTAAATTTTGACCGATGTTTTGTTTGAAAATGTCGGTCTTTTTGTTGCAACTTTGGGTTTGTTTGTGTAAAATTATTTTAGGTGATGCAGTATGACAGAATATGAAAAAACAATTTCTTTATGGTTTGAAATGTGGCTCGTTAAAAAAGATTTGGGAATAGAAGAAATTTTTTCACACGACGTAATATATATTGAAAGCTGGGGACCGCAATATCATGGGGCAAAACAAATTTGCCATTGGTTTGATGAATGGAATAAACGAGGAGATGTTTTGGCTTGGGACATTAAAAGATTTTTTGTAAACGGTAAATCAGTTGCTGTGGAATGGTATTTTAAAAATATTATGCACGACGGTAAGACAGAAGAATTTGACGGGGTTAGTGTTGTCGATTTTGATGATGACGGTAAAATTTCATTTTTGCAGGAATACGGTTGTAATATTAAAAGATATAATCCTTATGAAGACGGCGAAAATCCTCGTTTTGAAAAAGAAAGTCCAAAGTGGTTTTAAGGAGTATTTGTGAGTTTTGTATTATGTGCATAAAAATTATAAAAAATTGGATGAAACTTGTTGATGAAGAATTTAGAAGAAGACTCACAGCAAAAGACCTATATTATATGCTTGACCGTGTTGATAAGTATATCTCTGTTCAATATATTGTGACAATGTTCACAAAAGCGTTGGTGCAAGAAAATTTATGAAAATTCGGATTTAAGCAGAGCAAAATAACAAAGGAATTCAAAAATTCTGTTCAAATATTCAGATTAAACAGAAACGGTTATAAATTATGGAATTTGTTGAAATCAAGGAAAACAAGAAAAATTACATTGACCTGTTGCTTTTGGGCGACGAGCAGGAAAGTATGATTGACAGGTATCTTGAGCAAGGCAAAATGTATGTTTTGATTGACAACGGTGTTAAGGCACAGTGTGTTGTTACGAGAGAAAGCGAAGAAGTTGCCGAGATAAAAAATATTGCCGTAAAGCCCGAATTTCAAAAAATGGGTTACGGCAGACGGATGATGGATTTTGTTGAAAATATGTATAAAAACGAAGTTGAGTATTTGCTTGTCGGTACGGGCGACGGTACTCAAAATGTGAAATTTTACGAAAAATGCGGATATAAAAGGTCACATATAGTAAAAGATTTTTTTACCGATAACTATGATTGTCCGATTGTGGAAAACGGTGTTTTGCTGAAAGATATGTTGTATTTAAAGAAATGTATAAAAAACAAGGACTGATTTAGTCCTTGTTTTTTTGCGATATTGATATTATATTTTTATGCTTACTTCGCCTGTGTTGAGTTTTTTGATATTGCCGTTTTCGTCTTTTACAATGAGCGACAGTTCTTTGTCCAAATCTATTGCAACGGCAGGGTAACTGTCTTTCCCTGAATAAACTGTCAGGTGTTTTCCGATTAAAAACATTCTCTTTTTGTATTCTTCATAGAACGGCTTGCTTGCAAGATTTTTATAGTAGTTCATAAAGTTGTTTAAAATTTCTGCAACTATTATTGAGGAAACTTCTTTGTCTGTCGTGTCAAAAACAGAGCCGGCAATATTTTGAATTTCACTCGGAAAATCATTTTCGGGTTTTTTAATGTTTACGCCTATTCCCAAAACGGCGTACTGCATTTTTCCTGTTTCAAAATCTATTGCACCTTCGGTTAAAATTCCGCAAACCTTTTTGCCGTCAACAAAAATATCGTTAACCCATTTGATTTTTGCTTCTTTTCCCGATATTTTTTCAATCGCTTTTGCGACTGCAACTGCGGCGGCAGTTGTAATGTACAATGTTTTTTCGGCAGTTAATTCCGGGCGGAGTAAAACAGAAATATAAACGCCCGTTGACATCGGAGAGTAAAAACTGCGTCCCTTTCTGCCTCGACCTGCCGTTTGCTCTCGTGCAACTATGACGGTGCCTTCGGGCTTTAAATCTAATGCGTATTGTTTTGCCAAATCGTTTGTGGAAGTTACCGTTTTATAAACTTCTATGTTATTTATGGGAACGGTTAAGTATTTTTTTATGCTGTCGGCAGAAATAATATCGTTGTCGTCAGACATACAGTAGCCTTTGTTCGAAACAGCATCAATACGGTAGCCGTCTGCTTGAAGTTGCTTAACCGCTTTCCAAACTGCTGCACGGCTTACATTTATTTCTTCGGCAATATCCTGCCCCGAATAGTATTTTCCTCTGTTGTTTTCAAGTAACTTTAAAATGTGTTCTTTAACTGTCATTTATATACCTTCTGTTTGTTGTTTGAATTTATTTTACCATAAATTAAGCAAAACGGTCAACTTTCTGTGTTTAATTTGGTTTACAATGATGAAATTTATGCTGAAAAATAAAACTAAAAAATTTTTTAAAAAATTTCTAAAAAAGGCTTGACTATATTGTTTGTGTGTGATATATTATTAGGGCGTTGAGTTGCTGGTGTAGCTCAGTTGGTAGAGCAGCTGATTTGTAATCAGCAGGTCAGGGGTTCGAGTCCGTTCACCAGCTCCATGTGTGCAGGTTCATTTTGAACCTGCACTTGTATAACTGCAACTCAATATGGGAGAGTTCCCGAGCGGCCAAAGGGAACAGACTGTAAATCTGTCGTCACTGACTTCGGTGGTTCGAATCCACCCTCTCCCACCAAAAAAGACATTGCTTTTTGCAGTGTCTTTTTTCTTTTATATGTGCAATTTTAAAAAAGTGGATTCGAACGCACTGATGGGAGCGAACGCCAAGCAAAGAAAAAGATTTTGATATTGTTGTTTTATCAAAACTCAAAGTTAAATTCATATTTTTTTAATAAAAATATCTGCGGATGAATAATGATTGTGCGACTTAATAAATTTAAGATCAGGCAATTGAAGTGGAAAATATATACAACAGACTTGTCAGGGACAATATCCCCGATATATGTATTTCAAACAATCAAAAGTCTAAGTTTAGGGAACTTGACGACTTAAAATATGTATCTGCTTTAAATGAAAAATTAAAAGAAGAAACAAAAGAATATTTAGCGGATAACAGTATAGATGAACTTGCATATATTATTGGAGTTATTGAAGCACTTGCAATCACTAAAGGAAGCAATCTTGATGAAGTTTGAGAATAAAAGAATAAAAAGCCGAAAATGACGGCAAATTTTTGAAAAAATATTTTTTTAGAAAGCGTTTGGGATTGAACTAAATGCAGTATCTATATATGAAATAATGCAAATTATTGTACTATATAACTAAATAATTTTTTGTCGTACAGACATACAATAAAAACCTCTTGATGTTTATTCATCAAGAGGTTTTTTATGTGTAGTTAAAAATCTCGGCAGATAATTCCGAAGTGATTGTAAAGATTTGTCAAAAATTGTCTGTCAACGGCAGAAAGCGGTTCGCCAACGCGTTTGCACCAAACAAGCTCGTTGTTATACGGGTTTGAATTGTTGTCAACTATGGGGATAACATGAATTTGAGAGTTGTCAAAACATCCCGCAGTCCATTTGTTGATATACAAAACCATGTCGGTGTTGAGCAAAAAGTGCTTGCAGGCGTCTATTGAATTGAAAAAGAAAACTTTTTGTTGCTTTTTGCGTTTCAATCCGCTGTCAACATAGGTGTTTTGTTTGTACGCGTTTTTCATGTCAAGAGCAAAAGACGAGTACTTTTTTGCATCTTCAATCGTTACTTCTTTTTTGTCATATAGAGGAGAATCAGGACCTACGCAAATGAAAATTTGGTCCGTTGCAATGTGATGAATATCAATCAGGTTTGCCTGAGTTTTCCACAAAAAACTTTTTCCGTCAGAGTTTGTACGAATGAAAAGTCCCAAATCGGCGGCGTTTTGAATTACCATAGAAACAACATTGTCCCTGTCGGTCTCAGTCAAACTGCCGCTTATGTTTTTGCCTTCATTTTGTTTATAGGTTTTCAAAAAAACATCGTGAGTAAAGTCAAAACATTGAGAGGCAACATAAAGACGCGCAGAGGGTTTTGAATTTCCGCTGAAAAAGTTGTTGTTCAGCGATTCTGCCGCCGCTACTACTTCGCGCGCATAATATACAAAGTCTTTTCCTTGCTCAGTTAATTCTACACCCGACGCTACACGCTGAAAAATCTTTATATTATATTCGTTTTCTAAACTTTGTATGTTTTTAGTCAGCGTCGGCTGACTGATAAACATCTGTTCTGCGGCTTTTGTGATAGAACCGCATTCAACAGTTTTCAGTAAATATTCGAGTTCTTTTAACTGCATCTCAAAACACCTCTTTTTCTTTGTGAAAAATATATAAAAAATTGCGTATTAAATTGGAATTTTTGACAAATATTCATTTTATGAATATCCTCAGTATCAAGTATTGATATTTGATTAAATCAATTTTGCATTATATAATATGAATGAAAGCAAAAGAAAAATTCAAACAATTTTATCTATTATGCTCAATATTTACAATTTAAAATTTATTATGAACTTAATTTAATGTTAATAATAAAAAACCAATTAAATAAAAACAGAAATTGATTTTCGCTTTTATTTATTCTAACAGATAATTCACGAATTGTACATAGCATATAAAAAATGAGAGGAAATTGCAATGAGCAATGAAAATAAACCTATTGCAAATTCAATAAAAGAACAGACTTATTACAAAGGAAAAACCGCGGAAGTCAGAAAATGGGCGTTTGCGTCGGGCGAACTTGTTTACAACCTGCCTTGGATGCTCATAAGTTCGTTTTTGGCGTTTTTTATGACAGACATTGCACTGATTCCTGCTCAGACGGTAGCGATTTTGTTTTTGGTTTGTCGAATTTGGGACGCAGTAAACGACCCTATGATTGGTTCAATGGCGGACCGAACAAAAAGCAAGATGGGACGATACCGTCCGTGGATGCTCGGCGGAGCTGTTTGTTTGATGCCGATAGTGGTACTGCTTTTTACGGCGCACCCGTCTTGGAGTGTAGGAGCGCGCACGACATACGCTTGTGTGCTTTACGCTTTGGCAGTCATTGCGGCGACTGCGTGGAATATTCCTTTCTCGGCACTCAACGGAGTCATTTCTCCGTATCCGAATGAAAGAGCTTCGTTTTCAAGCCACCGCATTTTTGTTTCTTCAATAGCCTGTGCAGCAACAAATGCAATGTTTCTTCCGCTTGTAAATCGTTTTTCAGAACAGGGAGGCAAAACACAGGGCTATTCAATGGCGGCTCTCACAATTTGTCTTTTAACAGTGCCGTTCATATTTACAAGTATTTTGGGGACGAAAGAGGTTGTGAAAGCGCCGCCGTCTCAAAAGATGGGCACAAAACAAGTTTTGGGCAATTTCTTTAAAAATCCGCCGTTGCTGATAGTTTGCACAGCATTTTTAGTTTATGGATTCTTAAACTACGGCAGAATGACGGCGGGTATGTACTACTTCACATATTTTTGGGGCGATACAGGACTGTTTTCAATATATGCTCCGATTAACGGCATCATTTGTGCAGTTTCGGCTTTCTTCAGCGGATACATTATTAAACTTTGCAGAGGCAAAAGAGGTGCGTTGCTGTTTTGCTACGGCACAAGTTTTGTCCTGAACAGTATTTTATTTTTCTTAAATCCGTCAAACTCATCTCCTTCGGTTGTCATTGCTTTGCTTTTCTGTGCAGGTGTCATGAATGGATTTTGTACATCAATTCTGTACGGAATGATAGGCGATACGGTAGAGTATGGTCAGTGGAAAACAGGTGCAAGAGCGGACGGACTGAGTTCTTCGGGTACAAGTTTTATGATGAAACTCGGCGGAGCTATTGCCCCGACAATGTTGCTTTCGCTGTTGGAAGTGAATGGCTATGCAGCAGGCGCTCAGACTCAGACAGACGGAGCGTTGAACGCTATCAATATCACAATGAATTTAATTCCTGCAGGTCTTGCTCTTTTGAGTTTTGTGATTTTCTTTTTCTATAAATTGGACGACAAACTTCACGCTAAAATCATAGATGATTTAAAAGAACGCGGAGAGCATATTGTCGATTAAATTAAATAAATTTTCGGTAATTATAGTCAATAAATTAAAAGACTTTTAATTATATAAATTTCAATAAATACAGGAGGTTTTTATTATGAAAGAATTAAGTC
This sequence comes from uncultured Eubacteriales bacterium, assembly GCA_900540085.1. GTDB lineage: Bacteria > Bacillota > Clostridia > Oscillospirales > Acutalibacteraceae > Scybalenecus. The sequence continues at coordinate 131,475 of UQEU01000004.1, read as the reverse complement.
CTGAGCTTGTAAAAGAACTCAGACTCAAAGCAAATCAAATACGCAGAGATATTTGTATCACAACATCCAAACTGCCTTACGCACATTTAGGCGGAGGTATGTCAATGACAGATATGGTTACGGCGTTGTATTACGATGTGTTGAACTTTGACCCGAAAGACCCTCGTAACCCCGACCGAGACAGATTTGTTCTTTCAAAAGGACACTGCGCTCATGTGCTTTACAATGTTTTGGTAGATTTGGGGCTCTATACGAAAGAAGAATTGTGGTCGGAGTACAACCAAATTCACGGTCGTTTCGGTATGCACCCGAACTATCTGTATTTGCCGGGTATCGACGCTTCAACAGGTTCTCTCGGTCAGGGTATGGCTCTTGCAGTAGGTATGGCTCTTGCAGGCAGAATTGACAAAAAAGATTATAGAGTTTTCTGTATGACAGGCGACGGCGAATTGCAGGAAGGTTCAAACTGGGAAGCAATTATGGCGGCAGGTCATTATCAACTCGGCAATATCGTTATGATTACTGACAAGAACCAAATTGAAGCAACAGGCTGGACAAAAGATATTATGAATATTGACCCGTTGGACAAGAAGTTAGAAGCATTCGGTTGGGATGTCATCAGCATTGACGGACACAATATGGAAGAAATATTGAAGACATTGCACTCGTTACCGGCGTCAGACTCTCAAATTCGCCGTAAACCGATTGCTATCATTTCAAATACAAGAAAAGCGGAAACTATTCCGGACCTTGAAAACACACCTAACTGTCATCTTCGTCCCATGCCACCTCAACTTCTCGAGAAGTGCCTTGCCCGTTTGGACGAAATTGAACAGGAAATTGAAAGGAGCTGAATAATATGAACAAGACAGTTAAAACATTTGAAGGCGAACTTGAACTCGGACATTTAGATATGTTGGTTGCAGCTTCTGCCCGTGATATGTGGGTAGAAGAATTGCAGGAATTGGCAGAAACAGACGAGCGTATAGTGTTCGTTACGGCGGACGGCGGATATGCAGGCAAAGAAAATGAGTTTCGTTTAAAACACCCCGACCGTATGCTGCCCGTAGGTATTGCAGAGATGGACCAGGTAGGTATTGCTTCGGGACTTGCTCTTTGCGGAAAAATTCCGTACATTAACGGTTTTGGACCTTTCCTTGCTTTGCGTACACTTGACCAGGTACATACAAATGTGTGCTATCCGAACTTGCCTGTTCGTATTGTAAATACTCACTCAGGTTTGACTTCGGCAAGCGGCCCTACCCACTATAATATTATGGACATCGCTATAATGCGTACTTTACCGAATATGACCTATGTTATTCCCGCAGACGCAAATCAGTGCGTGAAGTTGATCAGTAAAAGTGTTGACTACCCGGGTCCGATGTGTATAAGAATTGCACGTGGTGCAGAACCGCTTGTTTATACAGAAGACTATGACTATGAAATAGGCAAAGCGATAATTGCACACGAAGGCAATGATGTTACAGTTGTAGCGTGTGGTTGTACTGTTGCTTTTGCAGTATCTGCGGCAAACGCTCTTGAAAAAGAGGGTATAGGTGTTCGTGTTTTAGATATGCACACAGTTCGTCCTCTTGACAAGCAGGCAATTCGCGACGCAATCAAAGATACGGGAAAAATCATTACGGCAGAAGACGCTTTTGTAATCAATGGTCTCGGAAGTGCAGTTTCAGACCTTATGGCAGACGAGGGGTTACAGGCTAAATTTAAGCGTTTGGGTATTCCGAACGACGAGTTCCCTCCGCTTGGCGACAGCTATGAATTGTACGCTCATTTGGGCTATGACCCTGAGGGTATTAAAAAAGCAATTCGTGAAATTTTGGAATAATTGACCGAATATTTTACTTTTATCTGTTTTATAAATACTATTATTTTGATTATCAATTTTAATTATCATTGCAAAAGGGCAGTTGAAAAAACTGCCCGTGCAAAATCTAAATAGAAAGCAGGCGAATTTTTTGGACAAATCTCCTACTATGAAAAAGGAAAATCCTTTAGCTAAAAAAGCGTTCACTTTAGCGGTAGTTTTTATGATATTTCAGGTCATAATTTCTTTCTTCCGTTCACAAATTTCCTTTATGGTACCGCCCCTTATGCAGCCAATCACAAGCGATTTGGGCATAGACTTGGGTCTCGGCGGAACATTGCAGACATCTGCAACTCTTATGATGGGCGTAGGCAGTCTTTTAGTTAGTTTGTTTATTGACCGTATCGGTACAAGTAAGTCAATGACAATAGGTATGGTAGGTTACTTCATTGCAGGTATCCTGGGATACACAGCACAGTCTTTCACACCTATGCTCATTGCGCGTTTAATTACAGGCCTTTGCAACGGTTTTGTAATAGTTTGTATTACCACTCTTGTTTCGGAGCGTTTTACAAGCAACAATGCAAGAGGTATGTGTTCAAGTTTGGTACAGGCAACAAACTCATTGACGACTACGGCGGCGTTCAGTATCACTATTCCTATGTACACTTCTTTAGGTCAAAGTTGGAACAAGATGTTTATGATATGGGGCGCTTCCTGTTTAGCTATCGGCATTGTTTGGGCAATTGCCGATTACAAACCAAACAAATTCTTTATTGAATATAATTCTCAAAATGCACAAAATAATGTCGGTGCTCAAGCTGAAGAAAAATCCGGTAACAGTATTCTTAAAGCGTTGAAATTTCGTTCTGTTTGGAGCGCAATGATTTGCTTTGCAGGTGCAACATGGCTCTACATGATGTTCCAAACATATCTTCCTACAATTTTGCAGAAAGTTCACCAAATGGAACCTCAGGAATCAAGCCAAATTACAGGTCTCATCAGTTTGGCAGGTTTGATTTCGTGTGTTGTTTCAGGACTTTTCATCGGAAAAATCAAAAACTACAAAATTGTTTATATTGCACTTATGGTAATTTTACCTCTTGCTTGCTTCGGAGCAATCAATGTTAAATCTGAACTCTTGCTCAAAATAATGGTAATTTTGGTAGGCGTATCATTTTCGGTATTTGTTCCTGTTGTAAATATCAGCATTATGACAGCTGCAGGTATGACTTCAAAAGTTTTCGCAGCGGCAAACGGTTGCTGGACTCTTCTCGGCAATGCGCTTTCTCTTGCAATGCCGTTTGTATTCAATGCTTTGCAGAAAAATATGGGCATGCAAAACGCTACAAGTATGATGTGTCTTGCAGGTGTGTTGACAGTTGTCGGCGCATTGCTTTACCCGAGCAACAAAAAAATTAAGGCACAGGCAGAGGCAAAAGCATAAATTTTAGAATCATAGTTTGTTTCAGTATAATGACATTGCTTTGCAATGTATTATAAATTGCTATGGCATAACACATATACCCCTTGTAATTATTTTATTTGTTATGCCATACAAAAGCAGAATTGAAAGTCAGCGACGGTTCTCTTTTTGTTCATGACAGATTTGAGTACGGACTTGAAGATAAACTTTTGAAAAGTCGCTTGAAGATGCCGAAACAGTTGCAAATAAGAAATGATATTTTCATCAATTTCGCAAGTACGAAAGGCTCGCTTCCCGTCGGACACCCGTACTTTTTTGCAAAGAAAATGAATGAAAGATTTTTGCAGTCGGAACTTGAAGACAAGTATTTCGGCCGGCTGATTTTTGACTATGCGACAAGCGCTGTTGCAAGCAAAGTGATTGAAACGAATTTTTGATGTTGATACATTTTGAATTGATATAACTATAAAAAATAAATTACAAAAAATAAAACAACAGACCTTTGTTTAAACAAAGGTCTGTTGCTTTTTAAAAGAAGGCTTACAATGAAAAAATCAAGCAAGAAAATATTTTTTTTGACGATTTTATTCTTCTTTTGAGTCTTCAATAATTTTTTGAGCAATGTGTTCAGGCACTTTTTCGTAGCGTGCAAATTCAATTTCAAAACTGCCTCTGCCTTGAGTAATCTGACGCATGGAAGTCGGGAACGACGCCATTTCTCCGATAGGAACTTCAGCCAAAATTTCCTGCATTCCGTTGCCTTGAGGAGTCATACCGAGAACTCTGCCTCGTCTTTTGTTGATGTCGCCGATAATATCGCCCATTGCTTCGTCATTGCAAAGTGCTTTAAGTGTGCCGACAGGCTCAAGTAAAACAGGATTTGCCTGAGGAATACCGTTTTTATAAGCAAGACTTGCCGCAATTTTAAAACTCATTTCCGATGAGTCAACAGGGTGATATGAGCCGTCGTAAAGAGTTGCTTTTATTCCAACCATAGGATAGCCTGCAACTACACCTTTTTGTATAGACTCTCTCAAGCCTTTTTCAACGGCAGGGAAGAAGTTTTTGGGAACGGAGCCGCCGACAACTCTTTCTGCAAACTCAAGTTCTTCGCTTTGGCAAGGTTCAAATTCAATAAATACATCGCCGAACTGACCGTGTCCGCCGCTCTGCTTTTTATGTCTGCCCTGTGCAGAAACTTTTTTTGTGATAGTTTCTCTGTATGCGATTTTCGGAGTTTTCAAAATTGCCGTTACGCCGTACTTTGCTTTGAGTTTTGAGATTGCAACATCGAGATGCTGTTCTCCCAAACCACCCAAAATCTGCTCATGTGTTTCATTGTCGGAAGCGAAAGTAAGGGCAGGGTCTTCTTCACAAAGACGGGTAAGACCCGATGCGATTTTTTCTTCATCGCCCTTCTTTTCGGGCAATACTGCCATTTTATATACGCTTTTCGGAACTGCGACACCGTCAAGTGTGAACACTTTTGAAGAACAAAGTGTGTCGCCTGTTTCAAATGTTGAAAGTTTTGTAACTGCACCTATATCGCCTGCGGGTATTTCTGTTGTGTCTTCCTGCTTCTGACCTCTGACAAAAACGATTTTTCCGACTTTTTCGGTTTCTCCCGTTCTTGAATTTTTTGCCGTCATACCCGTTGTGATTTTTCCGCTGATAACTTTAAAATATGACAGTTTTCCTATGAATGGGTCTGCAACGGTTTTGAAACAGATTGCGGCGGTAGGGCCGTTTTCTTCAGGTGTGAGTTCGCAAGGCTCTGAATTTTCGTCATACGCATACTCGGCTTTAGGCTCGGGAGCGCACTCAGACAAAAATTCAAGGAGCATATCCACACAAGTACCCTGAGATGCCGAAACGCATAAAAGAGGTATTACGGAACCGGATTTCATACCTGCTTTAAGTCCGTTGATTTTGTCTTCTTTGGTTAATTCTTCTCCCTCAAAGAATTTTTCCATCAATTCGTCGTCTGCACCTGCAACTGCCTCGTTAAACACTTCTTTTACGGCGTCAAATCTTGCCGTGTCGTCAGGCTCGGCAGACACTTCACTTCTTTTAATGCCGTCATATTTATATGCTTTGTCTTCAATAAGGTTGTAGTAAGAGTCAACTTTTCCGTCTTTGATTACGGGTACTACAACAGGGCAAACCGATGTGCCGAATTTGGCAACGATTTCGTTCATTGACTTATAAAAGTCTGCTCTTTCGTGGTCCATTTTGTTAAGTACGAACATTTGCGCAATTCTTCTTTTGGATGCGGCTTTAAATGCTTTTTCTTCGCCTACGGCAAGACCTGTTCTCGCCGATACGACAATCATGGCACAGTCAGCAGCACGAATACCTTCGGCACTTCCCGTTTCAAAATCAAAAAGTCCCGGTGTATCGATGAAGTTCAGTTTTTTGCCGTTGTATTCTATCGGAGCAACTGCCGAAGAAATAGAGAACTTTCTTTTCTTTTCTTCTGCATCGCTGTCACAAACGGTGTTGCCGTCTGCAACCGAGCCCATTCTCTCTGTCAGACCCGCCGTGTAAAGCATAGCCTCAACAAGTGTTGTTTTGCCTTTGCTTGCGTGACCTGTCAGAGCAATATTTCGTATATCCTGTGCATTGTATTTTTTCAAGTAGAACACTCCAATCTAAATGTGAAAGTATGTTGTTAAAATTGTATAATATATTTTAGCATTTGTCAATAATTTAGTGCAAGTTTAACACAAAACGAACAAAAAATATATATTTTTTTGTTTTTTATGCTTTTTAGTCCAATATTAATAATTTATTTCTTGAAAAATATAATTAAAAAGTGTAAAATACTTTAGAAAATTTTTAAAACGCAGTTTTGATTGAGAAATTTTTTGTTTTTGTGAAAATCGGCAGATACTAAAATAATGCTTTTTCAGTCAGAAAATTGTTGAAAAACGAAACTTTTATTATATTTTATAATCAATTTCATATTTCATTATATTATATCAGGAGGAAGTTTTATGTACTGCACAAGAAAAATATCCGATGATTTAATCTGGGTAGGAGCAAATGACAGACGACTTGCACTTTTTGAGGGAGTTTATCCCGTACCGAGAGGAATTTCATACAACTCTTATGTTTTAACAGACGAAAAAACAGTGCTTTTCGACACTGTTGACAAGGCAGTCGGGGAGTTGTTTTTTGAAAATGTAGAACACGCCCTTGACGGCAGAAAACTTGACTATATAGTGGTTCATCATATGGAACCCGACCATTCTGCAACTGTTGCCGAAACGGTAAAAAGGTATCCTGACGCAATCGTTGTGTGCAACGCAAAAGTGCTTTCTATGTTAAATCAGTTTTTTGAAGGCGATTTTTCGGGCAGAGTTCATATTGTAAAAGAAGGCGACACTCTTGAAACGGGCAGGCATAAGTTTACTTTCCTTATGGCACCTATGGTACATTGGCCGGAGGTTATGGTGTCGTACGACAGTACGGATAAGATTTTGTTTTCGGCAGATGCATTCGGCAGTTTCGGCAGTCTTGACGGTGCAATTTTCTCCGATGAGGTAAATTTTGAAAAGGATTGCCTTGACGAGTCACGCCGTTATTATTCAAATATTGTCGGCAAATACGGTATGCAGGTACAGACTTTGCTTAAAAAAGCCTCTGCACTTGATATAGAGATGATTTGTCCTCTTCACGGTCTTGTCCACAGAAAAGATATTGAACTTATGGTTGAAAAATATTCAAAGTGGAGCAAGTATGAAAGTGAGAAAAAAGGCGTAGTAATTGCGTATTCTTCTGTTTACGGCAATACTGCAAATGCTTGCGATATTTTGGCTTGTAAATTGCGTGAAAAAGGTATAGAAACAAAAGTTTTCGATGTTTCGGTTACCCATGTTTCAGAAGTTATCTCGGCAATTTTTGAGTACAGCCATATTGTTTTTGCTTCAAACACATACAATAACGGTATCTTCATTAAAATGGAAGATTTGCTTCATGATATTGTCGCTCATTCTGTTCAAAACAGAACTGTCGCTTTCATAGAAAACGGCTCTTGGGCGCCTGTAAGTGCAAAGCAGATGCGTGCAGTGCTTGAGCCTCTTAAAAATATGACATATCTTGAAAATATGCTCACAATTAAATCATCGCTCAAGGATTGTCAAACGGAGCAAATAGATGCACTTGTTGACGAAATTGAAAAAAGTATGTAATTTTTAAATTTTACGCTTGAAAATTCAAATTGTTTTTGATAATATGAAGTTGTTGGTAAAACAATATTATAATGACATTTGTTGTTAAATAATTTACGGAGGTATTGCAAATGAAATATATCTGCGATGTATGCGGCTATGTTTATGACGAAGAACTCGGCGACGAAGAAAACGGAATTGCTCCCGGCACAAAATGGGAAGACCTTCCGGAAGATTTCCTTTGCCCTCTTTGCGGAGTAGGTAAAGACAGTTTTTCAGAAGAATAAGCCAAAATCATAAATGTGAAAAATTTATAAAATCGCTGAAGCGTCAAACTTCGGCGATTTTCTTTTTTTATATGTCGGAAAAGAAACTTTTACTTTGTGATTTGTCTATGTACAGATTGAAATGATTACAATTAGTTACAGTATTTACAAAAAAGATACAATATTCTATTGCGATTTTGCTTAAGTTGTGATATTATAATATTATGATTTTTGGGCAAAACAATATATGGCTGTTTGTCCAAAATATGTTACAAAATATAGTATTTCGTTAAAATAGAGGTAGTTTTAAGTGATAGAATTTAAAGATGTTACAAAGGTCTATTCAACTAACGGTACAAAAGCGCTCAGCAATGTAAATATTAAAATCGAAGACGGCGAGTTTGTATTTATTGTAGGCTCTTCAGGTGCAGGTAAAAGTACATTTTTGAAACTTATTATGCATGAAGAAAAACCAACAGAGGGAGAAGTTATTGTAAATGACTATTCTTCTTCACAGATGAAGAAAAAAGATGTTCCGTATTACAGACGAACAATGGGTATAGTTTTCCAAGATTTCCGACTTATCCCGAAAATGAGCGTGTACGATAATGTAGCGTTCGCCATGCGAGTAATCGGTGCAAAGGAAAAAGACATCAGAAAGCGTGTTCCGTATATTTTGGGACTTGTAGGTCTTTCTAAAAAAGCCCGTTGTATGCCGAACGAACTTTCAGGCGGTGAGCAACAGCGTGTTTCACTTGCAAGAGCTCTTGTAAATAATCCCGATTTGATAGTTGCCGACGAGCCGACGGGAAATGTTGACCCCGAAATGAGCCGAGAAATTGTTGACCTTTTGACAAAAATCAACAACGACGGCAAAACAGTAGTTATGGTTACACACGAACACGACCTTGTTAAAATGTATCAAAGGCGTGTTATAGTTATCAAAAACGGACAAGTTGTTTCAGATACTCCCGACCCGCTTAACGCTCGTTTTGCGAAGAAAAAAGAGGAAACGGAAGTTAAAGAAACAGATATGTACTATTTCAGTGAAAATACGGCACTCAACGACAGTTCGCTTGACGATGTTTTTGACAATCTTGAAGATGTTGTTGAAAGTTCGTCAACTTCCGCAGATGAAAATAAAGACGGAGGTGACAACAGATGAGTTCTTCAAGCGTAAAATACCTCATTAAAGAGGGTTTCAGAAATATTTGGTCAAACAGAATGATGAGTATCGCATCTATTGCAGTTCTTATGAGTTGTCTTGTAATGATAGGCTCAGCGTCAATGCTGTTTGTAAATATCGAGTCTTTGCTCGGCAAAATAGAAGAAGAAAATGTTGTTATGGCATTTGTCGAAGACGGCACTTCCGATGCTGACCTTGAAGTTATGAAAGAGGAACTTGAAAACATTTCAAATGTTAAAGATGTAGATTTTCAGTCTAAAGAAGATGCGTGGGAAGAACAACTTAACACTATGGAAGAGGCTCAGGCAGAGTTCTTTCAAGGGTTAAGCAAAGACATTCCGCTGCCCGATGCATATAAAGTAACAATAGATGATTTGTCGATTTTTGACGAAACTGTTGAAAAAGTTAAAGGCGTAAACCATGTTGAAACAGTTCGTGAAAATAAGGAACTTGCAGAAAAACTTGTAACAATCAGACAGGGCGTTACAGTCATTTCCATTGTCATTGTAGCAGTTCTTTTTGCAATCAGTATGTTTATCATTTCAAACACCATAAGACTTACGGTTTACTCAAGACGCCTTGAAATCAGCATTATGAAAAGCGTGGGCGCAACAAACGGTTTTGTAAGATTGCCTTTTGTTGTAGAGGGTATGATTTTGGGAATTTTGTCGGGTGTCATCTCGCTGTTCCTTGTGTTCGGTATATACCAACTTGTAGGAGTTCAGTTCAAAGACCTGTTCGACTCAATTCAGCTTAAACTTGTAGATTTCTGGGATTACGCCGTTTATATGCTTCTCGCATTTATCGGTATCGGTATTTTGAGCGGTGTAGGCGGTTCAATGATTACCATGCGTAAATATTTGAATAAGGAAGGCAGTGAAATTCGTGCGCTTTAATAATTTTTCAAAAAAACTTATATGTGCTTTATTGTCAATCTGTATGTTTTCCTGCTTTTTCTCGACTTCAATAGTTGCACAGGCAAAGTCGGAGAGTCAGTTGAGAGATGAACTTGAAAATATCGACGACGCTATTGCAGATGCAGAGCAAAAGTTGAAAAACTATAAAGAAAAAAATGCAGATTATGTAAAAAGTTTAAACAATCAAATAGATGCTTACGAGCAAAAAATTAACTTAATTCAAAAAAATGCAAATTCTATAAAAAGTGAAATCAGCAACTTGCAGTCAAAAATCAACAAAGTGCAGGCTCAAATTGACGCTGCCGAAGTTGAGATTGCAAAAATCGCAAAAGAGATTGAGGCAAAACAAAAGGAATTTGACGCTTCTTACAATGAATATTGTCAGAGATTGAGGGCAATGTATATATCGGGAAGTGTTACAAACCTTGAAGTGCTTTTGACCTGCAATGATATCAGTTCAATGCTTACCCGTTCGGAAATGCTCAAGTCTGTTTCGGAACAAGACTCCGAAAAACTTGAAGAATTGATGGATGTAATGAATGATATTGAAAAGAGCAAGCAGAAACTTGAAAAAGAAAAGGCAGAGCTTAAAACAAACCAAGAGTCTTTGGTATCAGAGAAAGAAAATCTCAACAAGAAAAAGCAAGAACTTGAGAGCAATCTTGCCGAAGAGCAGTCAAACAAGTCTAAACTTGACTCGAAGATGTCGGAATACAACAGTGTTATCAGCAAGTATGAGTCCGAAATCAGAATAAGCGAAAAAGAAAGAGACAAAATAGAAAAAGAACTTCAAGAAGAAATCAGAAGAAAAGAAGAACAGTATCAAAACGGCGGTAACAGCGGCGGAGATTATACTCCCGGTTCGGGTCGTCTTGCATACCCTACATATTCAAGAAAATTGTCGGCAGGCTTTCCGAGATACCCGAGCGGTCGTTACCACAGCGGTGTTGACTTTGCGGTACCTTCAGGAACGGCAGTCCATGCGGCAGATAACGGTGTTGTAATTACTGTTAAGTATTTGAATTACAGTTACGGCTACCATATCATCATCAGTCACGGTAACGGAATGCAGACGGTTTATGCACATAACTCACAACTTCTTGTTAAAGAGGGACAAAATGTTAAGAAAGGCCAGTTAATCGCAAAAAGCGGTTCAACAGGAAATTCAACAGGTCCTCACTGCCATTTTGAAGTACGAGTTAACGGTAAAGCGGTTAACCCGATGAATTATCTTGGATAATCTTTTGTAAAGAAGGAATGCCAATGAAACGCAAAGAAAGAACAAAAAAATTTCTTGCCGTTTTGTTGGCATTTTTGTTTACCTTAAATTTCCACTGCTTCAATATTTATCCTTATGCAAAAGAGCAAAGTCTGGAAGAGCAAAAACAGGAGTATCAGCAGAAAATAGAGGATGCAAACGAAAGGCTTTCCGTTCTTGAAAGCAACAGGAATAAAGAACAGGAATATTGCGACTTGCTTGAAAAGAAAGTGTCGTATCTTCAAAAGGAACTTGAGATTTGCGAAAAAGAGTCGAAAAAAGCCGAAGAAAGTATTAATAATATAAATAATAATATTACAAATAGTGAAAATTATATAAAATCTATTGAAAAACGTTCAAAAAATGTTAAAATTCAATTAGACGGTCTTTATAAAGAATTTGATTCTGTCTATGATGAGTGGAAAAACAGAGTGCGTTGTGAGTATATAAGCGGAACTTATTCGGTTTTGGAGATTTTGCTCACTTCAGACGGCGTTGCCCAATTTTTAACACGCCTTGAAATGATTAATGCGGTAAGTAAACACGACGGCAAAATTATGATGACCGTAAATTCATCTATAAAGAAAATAGGCGACCTGCAAAAAGAACTCGCAGACAATAAAATCAAAACCGAGCAGGCGATTGAAGACTCCAAACAGGCTCAAATCGACCTTAAAGTAAAACGAAGCGAGTATCTGCAAAAGCAGGAAGAATTAAGTTCAAAAAAACTTTTGGCAGATGAAGAAAAAAGAAAAAACGATATTGTTTTAAAAAAACTTACGGAAAAAACAAAAATGTATTCCGAGTATCGTAACCAAAGCGAAGAAGAATTACAAAAAATAGAAAATGAAATACGAAAGCAAATAGGCGAGGCAGAGCAAAAGTACGACGGAGAAGAACAATCAAAGCCGAACAGAGATATATTGAATTTGATGTATCCCGTGCCTGACTATATGGATATTTCGGCAGGATACCCAAATTATTCAAGCGGAAAATATCACGGAGGAGTAGATTTTCCTTGTCCGACAGGTACAAATGTTGTTGCTTCACAGAGCGGTACTGTTTCTACCGTTAAAAAACTAAAGGACAGTTACGGCAAATATATTATGATTTATCACGGCAAAAATATCGCAGGAAAGAGCGTTGTTACACTGTACGCTCACAACAGCGAACTGCTTGTCAGAGAAGGACAGCGTGTTCAAAAAGGCGAGGTTATTGCCAAAAGCGGTTCTACGGGCAATTCAACGGGTCCGCATTGTCATTTTGAAGTCAGAATAGACAAAAAAAGAGTAAATCCGCTTAAATATATAAAGTAAACGGGGAATAAAATTGCAAAACAAAAAAGTGATAAAATTAGTTTCGGTGTTTTTATGCATTGTTATAACGCTGACGGCTGCAACATATTCGTTTGCTTCCGACAATAGTTTAAACTCGTCTTTGTCGGACAAAAACAGTCAGTCTGACACTTCACAAGAACAACCGTCTGAAAGCACGACTAAAGATTTAAGACCTTTTGAAGACCAACTCGCAGATATACAAAATCATATTGCCGAGATGGAACAAAAAATCAAAGAGGCAGAGCAAAACCAAAAGGTTACGCTCGACTACATAAATCTTATAGACTCAAGAATAGGCTATCTCAATAAAGAACTCACTTTGTATGAGGATAGGATAACGGAACTTGAAACAAAAATTAATGAGTTAAACACAAGAATTGCCGAAAATCAAAGCGAAATAGCCGTTGTTGAGGAGGAAGTCGGAAGTGCACAGTCGCAAATTGACAAGTTGCAGGAAGATTTTGATTTGACTTATGCAATTTATTGTCGCAGAGCAAGAGCAATGTATATTTCGGGCGATTTTTCAATTCTTTCCGTTTTGCTTACAAGCGACAGTATCGCTACGCTTTTGACAAGAATTCAAATGATTTCCGAAGTATCGACAAGCGACGCCGATTTGATGCAGAAAATAGAAAATCAGACGGAAGAACTTATATTGAGAAAAGACGGCTTGGCAGAAAAACAGGCAATTTTAGACGAAAAGAGAACTCAGCTTGCAAATGACGGAAAAGTGCTTGAAAATTCACAGTCGGCACTTGAAAGCAGTCAGCAGACTTTGGCAATAAAGAAAGCCGAACTTTTTGATGAAAGAGTGAAAAGCGACGAATTGCTTTACCAATATTCCGTTCAGACAGGGTATTATACGGAGTATAAAAACATAGACGAGAAAGCAGAGGCTTCCGTTCAGGCAGATATAGACGCAATTATCGCAGGTGCAGACAGAGAACTCACTACATACGATTACGGCGATGTTAATATCGGCGATATTACAAAACCAAACCAAAATATAAACGGTTCGGACGCAGTTTTAAATATGACATATCCCGTGCCGAGTCATAAAAGTATTTCGGCAGGCTTCCCAAATTATTCGGACGGCACATATCACGGAGGAATAGACTTCCCTTGTCCGATAGGCTCAAAAGTTGTGGCGGCGCAATCGGGTACGGTTATAGCGGCTAAAAAGCTGAAAGACAGTTACGGGTACTATATACTTGTATATCACGGAAAAGATGCAAAGGGGAATTCTGTTGTAACGCTTTACGGACATAACTCAAAGTTTCTTGTGTCTGTCGGCGACACTGTTAAAAAAGGTCAGCAGATAGCAAAAAGCGGTTCTACGGGCAACTCGACAGGTCCGCATTGCCACTTTGAAGTCAGAATTAATGGAGAAAGGGTAAATCCAAAACATTATTTGAATTGATGAATAAAATTAACTACCATAAAAAAATGTTTGAAATAATAGAAAAAAAGCAAAAAGAGGGCGTTAAACCCTCTCTTTTGCTACATTCGTGTTGTGCGCCGTGTTCGTCGCATTGCATAGATTTGTTGAAAGATTATTTCAATGTTACTGTTTTTTATTATAATCCGAACATTTCGGCTGAAGATGAATATATCAAAAGAAAAAATGAGCAAATTCGTTTTATAAAGGAGTTTGCGGGAGACAGCGTTTCTTTTTTGGAGGGAGAACACGACAGCAGAGTGTTTTTTGACGCCGTAAAAGGATTTGAAAAGTGCAAAGAGGGATTTGAAAGATGTTTTATTTGCTACGAACTTCGTCTTTTTGAAACGGCTAAAAAAGCAAAGGAACTCGGATTTGATTATTTTTGCACCACACTTACTGTTTCGCCTCTTAAAAATTCGGAAAAATTAAATGAGATAGGGCAAAAAGTTTCCGAAAAAATCGGAGTTGAATTTTTGCCGTCGGATTTTAAAAAGGCAGAGGGGTATAAACACAGTATAGAATTGTCAAAGCAGTACAACCTTTACAGACAAAATTACTGCGGTTGTATTTTTTCAAAAAGAGGTGAGAAAGATGATTAGTCCGCTTGCAGACAGAATGCGTCCTCAAAGTATAGACGATGTTGTCGGTCAGCGTCATATTCTTGCATCGGGCAAACCGCTTCGCAATATGATAGACAGCGGAAATATTCCAAACTTGATTTTTTACGGCCCGTCAGGCGTCGGCAAAACAACAGTTGCGTCTATTATTGCAAAAAAAACAAACAGGGCTTTAAGAAAATTAAACGGTACTACTGCCAAAACGGAAGATATAAAGCAGATTGTAGCAGAACTCGATACTTTTTCTGCTCCGAACGGAGTATTGCTTTATTTGGACGAAATTCAGTATTTCAACAAAAAGCAACAACAAAGTCTTCTTGAGTATATTGAAAACGGAAAAATCACGCTCATTGCCTCAACAACTGAAAATCCGTATTTTTACATATATAACGCAGTGCTTTCGAGAAGTACGGTTTTTGAATTTAAAAGCGTGGATTGGCAGGACATTGAGATTGCCGTAAAGCGTGGAATAGAGTTTTTGGAAGAAGAAAATTCAACGAAAATTACCGTTGAAGACGGCGTTGCCGAGTACCTTGCAAAAAAGGCAGGGGGCGATGTCAGAAGAGCTTTATTGAGTATTGAAAACTGTGTTGTCGCATCGGGCGGAAATGTAAAACTCGATTTTGCAAAAGAAATGGTGCAGTCAGGCGGGATAAGTTTCGATAAAAAAGGCGACGAGATGTACGATACGATGTCAGCGTTTCAAAAGTCAATGCGTGGCTCTGACCCCGACGCAGCAGTTTTTTACTTGGCAAAACTTTTATCGGCAGGAGATTTGATAACGGCGTGCAGACGGCTTATGGTATGTGCCTGTGAAGATGTCGGTCTTGCATATCCTCAAATCATTCCCATCGTAAAGGCTGCGGTTGATTCGGCTATGATGCTCGGTCTGCCCGAAGCAAGAATTCCGCTTGCAGATGCAACCATTCTTGTTGCGACAAGTCCGAAGTCAAATTCGGCATATAATGCGATAAACAGTGCAATGGCAGATGTAGAGGCAGGCAAAGGAAAAGTTTTTCCCCGTGCTTTGCAAAATGTTCATTTCGACGGCGATGATGTTAAAGAAAAAGGTCAGTTCTATAAATATCCTCACGACTATCCAAATCATTGGACGGAGCAACAGTATCTTCCCGATGATTTAAAAAATAAAAAATATTATTTTCCCTGTGAAAATAAAAACGAAACGGCATTTAATTCAAATCTTGAAAAAATGAGGGGCAAAAAGTGAAACTTGTAAATCTTGGAAATATTAAACCCACCCAACTTGTTTACGGTTGTATGAAACTCGGAAATCACAGTGAAAAAGAGGCTGTAAAAGCCGTTTTGTGTGCTTATGAAAACGGAATTTCAATGTTTGACAACGCCGATATTTACTGTCAGGGAGAGTCGGAAAAGTTTTTCGGTACGGCTTTGAAAGAAATAGGCAGAGAAAAAGTTTTCGTTCAGTCAAAGTGCGGTATAAGAAAAGGGTACTACGACTTTTCTTTTAATCATATTGTTGAAAGCGTTAAACAAAGCATCAGCCGTATGGACTGCGAGTATTTGGATGTTTTGTGTCTTCACCGTCCCGATACGCTTATGGAGGGCGAAGAAGTTGCAAAAGCATTCGATTTTCTTCATAAAAACGGTCTTGTAAGGCAGTTCGGAGTGTCAAACTTCAAACCTGTTCAAATTGAATATCTTAAAAAGTATATCGACTACCCGATTGTTGCAAATCAACTTCAGTTCGGTCTTGACCATACGGGTATGCTCGACAACGGTATCTGTGCAAATATGCAAAACGACGGTGCAGTGAATAAAGACGGCGATGTTCTCGAGTATTCAAGAATAAATGATGTTACAATTCAAGCATGGGGACCGCTCAGAAAGAAAAATTCAAAAGGCACTTTTCTTGACGATGTTGATTATAAAGAGCAAAATAAAGCAATAGAAATTATGGCAGAAAAGTACGGTGTTTCAAAAGCCGCCGTATCAGTTGCTTGGATAATGCGTCATCCTGCGAAAATCCAAGTCATACTCGGCACGGTAAACCGTGACAGAATGATTGATTTAATTTCTGCCGACAATGTTGATATGAGCAGAGAAGATTGGTATAAACTTTATCGTGAAATGGGGAACATTATACCGTGACGAAAAAAGAGAGAGCCCAAAAGGCGATAGAAATTTTAAAAGAAGTTTATCCCGAAGCAGTTTGTTCGCTGACGGCTTCAAATCCGTTTGAACTGCTTGTCGCAGTTCGGTTGTCTGCACAGTGTACGGACGCAAGGGTAAATTTGGTAACACCTGCACTTTTTGAAAAGTATAAAACGCTTGACGACTATTGTAATGCGAAAATTGAAGATGTTGAAGAAATTATACGCCCGTGCGGATTTTTCAAAACAAAAGCAAAATCAATAGTTGAGATGGCACAGCAAGTTAAAAATGATTTCAACGGTGTTGTTCCGGATACGATTGAAGATTTAATTACTCTTTCGGGAGTTGGCAGAAAGACTGCAAATTTGATTGTCGGCGATGTTTACGGCAAGGAGTCGATTGTCGTTGACACGCATTTTATACGCATTTCAAACCGTCTCGGACTGACAAAGGAAAAAGACCCGAAAAAAATTGAGTTTGAGATGAAAAAAATTATAGATAAAAACGAGGGCAGTGATTTTTGTCACAGAATAGTGCTTTTCGGCAGAGATACTTGTTCTGCAAGAAAGCCGAAGTGTGATATTTGTCCTCTTAAAGAAATTTGCAAACAGACAGGAGTGAAAAAGTGAACAGTTCTGCAAGCAATGTAGTTTTAATAGGTATGCCCGGCTGCGGTAAATCCACCTGCGGAGTTCTTGCCGCAAAATATTTGCTTAAAAATTTTTACGATACAGATTTGCTTATTCAAAACAGAGAGGGCAAAAGCCTTCAGGATATTATAAATGAAAAAGGCTGCGAGTATTTTGAAAAAGCAGAAGAAGACGCAATTTTGTCGCTTGACATTTTCGGCACTGTAATTGCAACAGGCGGAAGCGTCGTTTACAGTGAAAAATCTATGGCACATTTAAAAACACTCGGCAAAATAATTTACTTACATATAGACTATGAAACAATGCTGAAAAGAATAGACAACTTGTCTGTAAGAGGCGTTGTGCTTAAAAACGGCAGAAGCCTTAAAGATATGTATGAAGAAAGACTCGGTCTTTACAGTAAGTATGCAGACGAAATCATAGTTTGCGACAGCAATACTACCGAGCAAACGGCAAAAGCCATTGTAAAATGTGCAAATAGTTAAAAAATAACATACATTTTGTTGTAAATCTTTAGAGATAAAGACTCTTGAAGATAGTATAAAAAAGTGTTATTATAGTAAAAATTAATGAAAGCGGAGGAAGTTATATGAAAAGTTATGAAGAAAAATTCGTAAAAGAAGGACTTACATTTGACGATGTTTTGCTTATCCCTGCAGAGTCGGATGTTTTACCTAACGAAGTAAGTATTCAAACTCATCTTACAAAAAATATTGTGCTTAACACACCTATTTTGACTGCGGCTATGGATACAGTTACAGAGTCAAAAATGGCGATTGCAATCGCTCGTGAAGGCGGTATAGGCGTTGTTCATAAAAATATGCCTATCGAACAGCAGGCAGAAGAAGTTGACAAAGTTAAAAGGTCTGAAAACGGCGTCATCTCAAACCCGTTTTTCCTTTCGCCCGAACATACTGCAAAAGACGCTGATGAACTTATGGCAAAGTACAAAATTTCAGGCGTTCCGATTTGTGAGTCAGACGGTACTCTTGTAGGTATTCTCACAAACAGAGACCTTCGCTTTATGCAAAATTATGATGTTAAAATCAAAGAGGTAATGACACCTAAAGACAAACTTGTTACGGCTGTTTCAGGCACAACTCTTGAAGAAGCAAAAGCTATACTTATGCAGTACAAAGTAGAGAAACTTCCTCTCATTGACTCAGACGGTAAACTTACAGGTCTTGTTACTATCAAAGATATTGAAAAAAGCGTAAAATATCCTAACACTGCAAGAGATAACAACGGCAGACTTCTTTGTGCAGCCGCTCTCGGCGTTACGGCAGATGTTCTTGACCGTGCAAGCGCTCTTGCAGAAAAGCAGGTTGACGCATTTGTTCTTGACTCTGCTCACGGACATTCAAAAAATATACTTAAAAATATAGCAAAAGTTAAAGCAACTTTCCCGAACATTTCTCTTATTGCAGGCAATATTGCAACCGCAGAGGGTGCAAAGGCACTTATAGATGCAGGTGCTGATGCAGTAAAGGTTGGTATCGGACCGGGTTCAATCTGTACTACCCGTGTAGTTGCAGGTATCGGTGTTCCTCAGATTACTGCTATTTACGACGCTGCAAATGAGGCAGATAAATACGGAATTCCTGTTATAGCAGACGGCGGTATTAAATATTCAGGCGATATTGTTAAAGCCATTGCCGCAGGTGCTTCTTGCGTAATGGTCGGTTCTCTTGTTGCAGGTTGTGAAGAGTCTCCCGGAGATACAGAAATTTGGCAGGGAAGACAGTTCAAAGTTTATCGTGGTATGGGTTCTCTCGGTGCTATGAACAAAGGCTCTGCTGACAGATATTTCCAAAACGGTACAAAGAAATTTGTTCCTGAAGGTGTTGAAGGCCGTGTACCTTATAAGGGACTTGTAGGCGATACAATTTATCAAATGATGGGCGGACTTCGTTCAGGTATGGGATATTGCGGTTGCAGCAGTATTCAGGAACTTCGTGAAAAAGCACAGTTTATCAGAATTACAAGCGCAGGTCTTATCGAAAGCCATCCGCACGATGTAAATATCACTAAAGAAGCACCAAACTATTCGGGTGCGCATCAACAAGATTGATTTAGTTTTTTGAGGTGATTTTTTGCCCTGTAAAAAATCAAAAATTCAAGAGTTCAAACGATTTCTGAAACGAAATATGACTCGTGAGTGGGCAGCCCACTTTACTTATCAAGTTGTGAGTTTTATAGTGGCTGTTGCGCTTGTTGTCGGCGTTGCTACATACGCCGTCAACAAGACATACGAGGAGAGAGATTTAAAGTTTACGGACGATTTTACCCTTACGGCACAATCGGGCAGTTACAATACCGAAACGAATTCGCTCGACGGTATAAAGACTGCCGTTGAAAACGGTGTGAAATCGGTTGAGTTCGATTTAAGACAGAGTTTTGACAAAACGCTTTTTTTGAGCAATGAAATAGTTGTGTCGGAAACAAATTGTACAAAACTTGAAGATGTTTTTGAATATCTTAAAGATAAAAGCGTGTTGATTTATATTGAAGTCAAAGAAACAAGAACATTGTCCTCGCTTTATCAAATGATTTTGAAGTACAAATTGATTGACAGAGTGCTTCTTACGGGCATCTCTCTCGGCGATGTTGATGAGGTTAAGAAAGATTGTCCCGATATTCCGTACTACCTTAACTATATGCCGAACAGAATAAAAATTTACTTTGATGACTATCAGGAAAAATTACTTGAAACGCTACGGGGAAGCGGTGCAATCGGGATAAATTGCAATTATAAATACGCTTGTGAAAAGTTGTCAAAAATTTTGCATGAAAACGGCTTTAAACTTTGTGTTTCGGGTGTTGAAAAAGACAGGGATATTAAGAGAATTCTTGTTGCAAAACCAGACAATATTATTACAAGACAGCCGGAGTCTGTCCAAAAAATAATTTATAATTGGTATAAATAATTAAATAAAAAATAAAAGCCTTAGAATAAATAAAATTCTAAGGCTTTTTCTTGTTCTATGAAATGATTATTTGATTTTTTGTAGGGTCTTCCGTTGTTTCTTCTGTTGAAGGTTCGGTTGTAGGAGGAGCCGTTGTGGCT
Organism: uncultured Eubacteriales bacterium; assembly: GCA_900540085.1. GTDB lineage: Bacteria > Bacillota > Clostridia > Oscillospirales > Acutalibacteraceae > Scybalenecus. Next base: position 111,177 of record UQEU01000004.1, on the reverse strand, counting down.
TTTTCATAAACTTGAATGATTACTTCTTTGCCTACTTCGTATTCAGAGCCTGCCGACGGCGACATACCGAAATTCTTTTTGACTGTGTTTTCGGCGTTTGTTCCGTCATTTGCAATAGGAACGACTTTTACTTTAAATCCGAGTTTTTCAAGTGTTTCGACTGCGTCTTTTTCAGCCAAACCACCGACATCGGGCAATTTTTCCATATGAGTTCCCTTGCTGACTGTTAAAACGATTGATGAGCCTTCACTGACTGTCTGTCCGGGAGAAACGCTTTGACCGAAAATGATACCTTCTTCAAAATCGGACGAGTATTCTTCCGTATATGTGATTTTAAACTGCTTGTTCCAAACTGCATTTTGCTCAATATCGCTTTTTGAGTAGCCTACGCTTGAAAAATCGGGTACTTCGTATTGTTGAAGCGATACTGACGGTGCTTCTTCATTTTTTTTCGAGTTTGCGAATTTAACACCTACAACAGTACCTACAACAGCCAAAACAAGTACAACGGCAACAACGGAAACAATGATTGCTGTTTTTTTCTTTCTTTTCTTCTCGTCTTCTTCTTTTTGTCTTTTTTCATTGTCTGCTTTAGACACTTTAAAGTCTTCTGTGTTTTGAGAAACAACGCTTGACGGTTGAGAAACAGACGGCTTTATTGCCTTTGCCGTTGCAGTTGCCGAAACAGACGGATTTGCATTGAGTCTGTCACGCAATTCTTCGGCGGTTTTTGTTCTTCTTTCGGGTTTAATCTGAAGACCGCTTCCGAGTGCTTTTATAACATATACAGGTATTTTTTCTGCGACAGTATTCGGAATCATCAACTTGTCGTTTGTTTCACGGGAAGGAGCGTCGGGCGGATTGTTGCCCACAAGAGAACGATATATACAAGCAGTAAAAGCGTAAAGGTCTGTGTGTGTACCTATTTTGTATGAATTTTGATACTGCTCAATAGCCGTGTAGCCGTCTTTGACATCGAACTCAAGGTCTGTACCCGCTTTAGTTGCATCCGGTACTTCAAAGCCGACAAGACGGACTTTGCCGTCACGGCACAAAATGAGATTGTCGGGACAGATAGCACCGTGAATAATGCCGTTTGCGTGTAAAGTTTCGATTGTCGTTAAAACAGGCATAAACATAATGCGTGCTTTTTCCCAATCCGTCATACCGTCGCTTTGGTGTAAAAGGTAGTCTCTCAAGGTTACGCTTTCAAAATATTCCGAAACAGAATACGCCGTTTCGTTTGCTTCAAAAACATCGTAAACAGGTATAATGGCGCTTAAATTTCTGATTTTCTGGAGAGTTTGCCAAAGTTTGATGAACTCTCTTTTTTCTTTGTCATACTGTTCACGGTATCTTTCACGAATATGCACATCAGTGTTGCCTTCAAGTCTGTTTGCAAGATTTCTCGGCAAATACTCTTTTACTGTAATGCGGGCACCGATAATTTTATCATAAGCAGAATACACAACGCCGTCGCTGTAAGTTTCAACAACTCTTCCGATAATGTATCTTTCGCAGAGAAAGTACCCTGTCGGTAAAAATTGGGTGTCGTTTTGCGTGCTGTTGTCAAAATTGCAATGAGGACATACAAAACTGTTATTCAGTTGTTCAAAGCAGTTTTTACAATAGTTTTGAAAATTATCCAAAAAAAATCACTCCATATTATTTTAGATATTTATAATATCAGTATAAAAGATTTTTGTCAAGAAAACAGAAATTTGTTAACACGGTATTTATAAGTACTTTAATAATTTAATAATTGATTAAAGAGCTTGTTTATTATATAATGTTAGAAACAATGTTAAAGTCGAAAATTCAAATACGGGGTTTGCTTTATTAAAATTAAAGTAAAAATTATTTTGATAAGTAAATTATATTGCCCGTATTTATCGGTAAATCAGGAGTTGAAAAAATGAAATTTAAAACATTGCCGAATGGTATGATGGACGGTTTTGCCATCCTTAAAAAATGCGATATAAAAACAGCGAAAAACGGCTCACAGTATGTTGACCTTGTTCTTGCTGACAAAGAGGGCGAACTTCCCGCAAAATTGTGGGACGCAGAACAGGGCGCTCTTTTTCAAAGCGATATGGTTGTCAAAGTGCGTGGCACGGTGGAACAGTACAACGGCAAAGACCAGTTTAGAATTTCACAAATCAGGGCTGCCGTTTCAGGCGACGACTACCGTTTGGAAGACCTTGTGCCTGCATCGGAAGTCGGGGGCGAAACGCTTTACAATATGCTTTTCAGAAAAGTAAACGCTTTCAAAGACGAAGATTTCAAAAAAATCGTTTGCGATATTATGGAAAAAAATAAGGAAAAGTTGATTATTTATCCTGCCGCATTAAAATTGCATCACGCTATGGTCGGAGGACTTATGCTTCATGTCAGCGCCATTGTTGAAATGGCTGAAAGCATTTGCAAGATTTATAAAAATGTTGACAGAGAACTTTTGCTCTCGGGAGCAATTTTGCACGATGTTGCAAAAGTATGGGAACTTGAAACAAGCAGAACAGGGCTTGCAAAAGGCTATTCGGCAGAGGGCGAACTTGTAGGACACCTTGTAAAAGGTGCAATGTATATTGAAGAAACTGCAAAAAGGCTCGGCGTCAGCAGTGAAAAAGCGACTTTGCTTGAGCATATGGTGTTGTCGCATCACGGCATACCCGATTTTGGTTCGCCTATAAGACCGATGTTTTTGGAAGCAGTGATTTTGTCAAGTCTTGACAATCTCGATGCAAATATTTTTGAGATTTCAAATGCAGTTTCTGCCACGAAAACAGGCGAGTTTACAGACAGAATATGGGCTCTCGACAACAGAAAACTTTACAATCACGGAAGAACAAATAATACCGAGTATTCGGTGGATTTCGGAGATAAAATATGAACGATAATTGGAACGAAATAAAGATTACGGTAAGCGTAGATGATGTTGAAACAGCATCAAATATTACAAATATGGTTGTGCCGTACGGAATTTATATTGAAGATTATTCAAATCTTGAAGACGAAACGATGGAAATTGCACATATTGACTTGATTGAGGAGTCGCTTCTTCAAAAAGACAGAACAAAGGCGATTATTCATGTTTTCATCAGCCCTGAAGAAAATCCGAGCGAGTCGGTGTCGTTCATTGAAGAAAGACTTGACGCCTGCGGTATCGGTTACGAAATAGATACGGCTTTGTGTGAAACTAAAGATTGGGTAAATAATTGGAAAAAATATTTTCATCCTATGCCGATAGGCGAAAAACTGCTCATTCGTCCTATTTGGAGAGATGATTTTGATGCAGACGGCAGAAAAGTTTTAAATATCGAACCCGGTTTGGCATTCGGAACAGGAAGCCACCCGACAACAAAACTTTGTCTTGAAACACTTGAAAGATATGTAAATGAAGAAAGTTCTGTTCTTGACATTGGCTGCGGAAGCGGTATTTTGTCCGTTGCGTCATTGCTCTTGGGTGCAAAAAAAGCGTTCGGTGTAGATATTGATGCACTTGCAGTTAAAACTGCCGTACAAAATGCGAAAGAAAACGGATTTGAAAGTCCGAAGTTTGAGGCTGTTCAGGGTAATTTGTCCGACAAAGTAAACGGCAAATACAATGTTGTTGTTGCAAACATCGTGGCAGATATAATAATGCAGTTTAACACCGAAGTAGGCCAATTTCTTGATGACGACGGAGTTTATATAACGGGCGGAATTATCGATGTAAGAGAAGACGAAGTGCTTTCTTCTTTTGCAGAAAACGGCTTTGAAGTCGTTGAGAGAAACGAATGCGACGGATGGCTTGTGTTTGTGTGTAAAAAAGTAAAATAATCATAATTTATATTGTATCTTATGATAAAACTAAAAAGCGACGCAATTCTATAAACTGCGTCGCTTTTTTATGTTTAAATATTCTCTGTTAAGTTGTTTAATACGATTAAGTTATATAATCGTATATGTTAAATCTTTGAATAAAAGTTTTGTGCCGATGTCTGTATTAAAGGGCAAAAGTGAAAGTGCAATGTATATTTCGCTTTTATCATTGCAGTCTGTCAATGTTGCGTATTCGCCCTCAATTTTTGACACGGTGTAAATTCTTTCTTCCATATCAGTGGTGGAAAAGGCGGATGCCTGTCATAGCCATAGCGATTTTGTTGTCGTCACAGCATTTGATAACTGCTTCATCGTTTACGGAGCCACCAGGTTGAGCAATGTATTTTACACCGCTTTTAACTGCTCTTTCGATATTGTCTTCAAACGGGAAGAAAGCGTCAGAGCCGAGTGCAACATTTGTCATATTCTTGTGCCACTCTTCTTTTTCTCCTTTTGTAAATACAGACGGTTTTTCCGTAAAGTATCTCTGCCATACGCCGTCTTTGAGCAATTCTTCACAGTCATCGGAAATGTAAAGGTCGATTGCATTGTCTGCTTCACATTTTCTGATACCGTCAATGAAAGGCAAAGAAGTTACTTTTTCGTGTGTTCTGAGGAAGTAGTTGTCTGCTTTTGTACCTGCAAGACGAGTGCAGGCAATTCTTGACTGCTGACCTGCGCCAACGCCGATTGTCTGTCCTCCCATACAATAGCAAACAGAGTTTGATTGGGTGTATTTTAATGTTATCATAGAAATGAGAAGGTCAATTTTAGCAATTTCGGGCAACTCTTTAATTTGAGTAGGAAGTTCGTCGAAAAGATTAGGAGTAATTTGACAATTATTTCTTTTTTGTTCAAATTTCATACCGAAAACCTGTTTTGTTTCAATTTCTTCAGGCTCGTAGTCGGGGTTAATTTGAATGATGAGATAATTTCCTCTTCTTTTGCTTTTCAATATTTCAAGTGCCTTTTCAGAGTAAGACGGAGCAATAATGCCGTCGGAAACTTCTTTAACAAGAAATTGTGCAACAGATTCGTCGCATTCATCGGAAAGTGCCGCAAAGTCACCGAAAGAAGAAACTCTGTCGCAACCTCTTGCACGGACATAAGCGCTTGCAATAGGGGAAAGTTCAAGTCCTTCCGGAACAAAGCAAACTTTTCTGTCTGTTTCTGTAAGCGGGTGTGCAACTGCTGCACCGGCAGGACTTACATGCTTAAAAGAAGCCGCACTTGCAAGACCTGTTGCCGATTTAAGTTCTTTAACAAGCTGCCAAGCATTGAAAGCGTCAAGCAAGTTGATGTAACCTGCACTGCCGTTTAAAATTGTGAAAGGCATTTCTTTGCCGTCCATGTGTATTCTGGCAGGACTTTGATTTGGATTGCAACCGTATTTGAGTTTGTATTCTGTCATAAAATCACCCTTTTTCATTTATTGTATTTACTTTAAAGATAGATATTATAATATATCATTTAATTGAAAAAATCAAGGAAAAATGATATAATCAGTCATTAGGAGGCGGGCAAATGAACGGAATTTTAGTGTGCAACCATTTTTTGAATACCGATAAATTCACAAAACTTAACGAACATTTGGTAAACTCGGCGAAATTGTGCGACATTTCTTTAAAAGTAATGACAAATTCAGAGGTAATATGTTCAGAAAGTTTGAAAGCCGATTTTATTCTTTTTTGGGATAAAGATGTAAATTTGGCTCGCTTGCTTGAAAAAAAAGGATTTCGTGTGTTTAATTCCGCAAAGTCAATTGAATTGTGCGACGACAAAGCAAAAACATATATAGAACTTTTAGGAAAAGTCAAACAGCCCGAAACGCTGTTTGCGCCAAAGTCGTTTTTTAAGTCAGACTACAAAGAGTTTTTAGATTTTGCCGTTCAAAAATTATCTTTGCCTGTTGTTTTTAAAGAGTGTTTCGGCTCGTTTGGAGAACAGGTGTATTTGTGTGAAAACGAAACGGAGATTGAATCGCATATTTCACAAAGACCGTTTTTACTTCAAAAGTTTGTTGAAACATCAAAAGGACACGATTGCAGAATAGAAGTTATAGGGAAAAAAGCAGTCTGCAAGATGGTCAGAGTGAATGAAAATGATTTTCGGGCAAATATCACAAACGGAGGAACGGCAGTTTGTGAGGAAATGACAAAATACGAGCGTGAAACGGTTGAAAGGTGTGCAGAAATTTTAGGCCTTGATTTTTGCGGTGTTGATATTTTGACAGACGGAAGCGTTTGTGAAGTAAATTCAAACGCTCATATTTTAAATTTGTACAACGCAACGGGAATTGACTGCGGTAAACTTATTTTTGAATATATAAAAAAGGAATTGGCTAAGTGAAAGGCATTTTAATATATTCTTCTTTTGAAGCAAAAAGAAACGAATTCTCTGTTAAAAAGTATATGGACAATCTCGGTGTTTCACTTGTTTTGGAAGAGGATTTTGAAAAAAACAAAGAAAAAATTTCTGCCGATTATGTAATTAACAGAACAAATAATTATAACATTGCAGAGTATTTTGAAAATAACGGAGTTCGTGTTTTTAATAATTCCTATGTCAGTAAAATTGCGAACAACAAAACGCTTGCATACGAATTGATGAAGAAAAACAAAATTGACATTTTACCTGTAAATTATGACAAATTTCCCGTAGTAGTCAAAAAGAATTTTTCAAAAGGCGGGAAAGATGTTTTTCTTGTAAAAGATAAAAAAGAACTTGAAAGTATAAAAGACATTGAAAAAGAAAACGAGTATCTTTTTCAAAAACCTTGCGACACTCTCGGCAAAGATGTGCGTGTCTATGTTATCGGAAATGAAATAGTTTGTGCTTGTTTAAGAAGTCAAAAAAACGATTTTCGTTCAAATTTCTGTATAGGTGGAAAAGCAGAGGTCTATGATTTAAGCGAAGATGAAAAAAGCGTGGTTAACAAAGTCATATCTCTGTTTGACTTTGACTTTGTCGGAATAGATTTTTTGTTTAATGAAAATAAGTTTGTTTTCAATGAAATAGAAGATTCCGTCGGTGCAAGAATGGTGTATTCGCTTTGTGAAAAAGATATTATTTCCGATTACTGCGAGTACATTAAAAATGTGTTGAGATAGTTTTTATATTATTTATTATTAGTTTGTGATTTTATGAAAGATTTGAGAAAGTTAGTTGAAAAGTTGTGTGAAAAGCACATTTTGACGAAAGACGAGTTTGTTTTTTTGCTTGAAAACAGAAATGACATTAAAGACTTTTTGTTTGAAAAAAGCAGAAAAGTGTGCCTTGAAAATTTCGGCAACGGCGTGTATATAAGAGGACTTGTGGAAATATCGTCGTATTGCAAAAACGACTGTTTTTATTGCGGAATTCGACGCAGTTCAAAATCGGCAGAAAGGTATCGGCTTGGTTTTGAAGAAATAATTGATTGTTGCAAAAACGGATATAAACTCGGTTTTCGCACCTTTGTTTTTCAGGGCGGAGAAGACTTGTTTTATACAGATGAGTTTCTTTGCCGACTGATTTCAACAGTAAAAAAAATGTTCCCCGACTGTGCGATAACGCTGTCTTTGGGCGAGAGAAGTTATGAAAGTTATCTCAAACTTTTCGAGTCGGGTGCAGACCGATATTTGTTAAGACATGAAACGGCAGATGAAAGTTTGTACTCAAAAATTCATCCGAAAGAAATGAGTTTTGAAAACAGAATGAAGTGTTTGCAAAATCTTAAAAAAATCGGCTACCAAACAGGTGCAGGATTTATGGTAGGCGTACCTTTTCAAACGCTTGAAAATATTGCTGACGATTTGCTGTTTTTAGCAAATTTTAAACCCGAGATGGTCGGTATAGGGCCGTTTATGTCGGCAAAAGATACGCCTTTTGAAAATGAAAAGGATGCAAATACAGAGCTTACGCTTTTTGTGATAGCTCTTGTCCGTTTGATTTTGCCGTTTGCAAACATACCGGCGACAACGGCACTTGCTACGGCTGATAAAAACGGCTCGGCACAAGGCTTTTTGGCAGGTGCAAATGTAACTATGCCAAACCTGTCTCCGCAAAATGTGAGAAAAAAGTATTCTCTTTACGACAATAAAAAATCAACTTTTACACAGTCGGCAGACGGTTTGCAAATTTTGCAAAAAGAACTTGAAAAAATAGGCAGAACAATAAATTATTCAAAAGGCGATTACAGGGAATTTTGAAAGAAGGAATATATATGTACAACCCAAAATCATTAAAAGCAGAAGAATTTATCAGTGACGAAGAGATAAGAAAAACGCTTGCGTACGCCGAAGAAAATAAAGACAATCTTCAGCTTGTGGATGAAATCATTGAAAAAGCAAAATTAAGAAAAGGTTTGAGCCACAGAGAAGCGTCCGTCTTGCTCGCTTGTGAAAATCAGGAAAAAATAAACGAAATATACGAACTTGCAAGTCAGATTAAGAAAGATTTTTACGGCAATCGTATCGTAATGTTTGCACCGCTTTATCTGTCAAATTACTGTGTAAACGGTTGCACCTATTGTCCGTATCATTTAAAAAACAAGCATATTGCAAGAAAAAAACTTACTCAAGAAGAAGTTAAAAACGAAGTTATTGCACTTCAGGATATGGGGCATAAACGACTTGCCATCGAGGCAGGCGAAGACCCTGTAAATAATCCGATTGAGTATATTTTAGAGTGCATTAAAACAATCTATTCAATCAAACATAAAAACGGAGCAATCAGAAGAGTAAATGTAAACATTGCCGCAACGACAGAGGAAAATTATAAAAAACTCAAAGACGCAGGCATAGGCACATATATTCTTTTTCAGGAAACATATCACAAAGAAAGCTATGAAAAACTCCATCCGACAGGACCGAAGCACAACTATGCGTATCATACAGAGGCTATGGACAGGGCGATGAATGCGGGAATAGACGATGTAGGTTTGGGCGTTTTGTTTGGCTTGGAACTTTATAAGTACGAGTTTGCAGGTCTTTTGATGCACGCCGAGCATTTGGAGGCAGTTCACGGCGTAGGACCGCATACTATTTCCGTGCCGAGAATAAAACACGCAGATGATATTGACCCGTCGGCGTTTGACAACTCAATTTCTGACGATATTTTTGCTAAAATCTGTGCTTGTATCCGTGTCGCAGTCCCATATACGGGTATGATAATTTCAACAAGAGAAAGTAAAGAGTGCAGGGAAAAAGTTATTAAACTCGGCGTTTCTCAAATAAGCGGAGCGTCAAAAACTTCTGTCGGCGGATATGCAGAAGAAGAGTCGGAAGAAGAAAATTCTGAGCAGTTTGATGTATCTGATAAAAGAACTCTTGACGAAGTTGTGCAGTGGCTGATGAGTTTCGGCTATATTCCGTCTTTTTGTACCGCTTGTTACAGAGAAGGAAGAACAGGCGACCGTTTTATGAGCCTTTGCAAGTCGGGACAAATTCAAAATTGCTGTCATCCAAATGCATTGATGACGCTTAAAGAGTATCTTATGGACTATGCGAGCGACAAGACCAAAGAAATCGGAGAAAAACTTATCGAAAAAGAGATAGAAAATATCGGCAAAGAAAAAGTAAAAGAAATTGTTCGTGAGCGACTTCAAAAAATAGAAAACGGAGAAAGGGACTTTAGATTTTAATGAGCCTTAACGATACGCCGAACTCTCAAAGAGTGAATATTGGCTTTTTTGGTTGCAGAAATGCAGGAAAGTCGAGCCTTGTAAATAAAATTACAAATCAAAATCTCTGTGTTGTTTCCGATTTTGCAGGCACAACTACCGACATTGTATCAAAGGCAATGGAACTTTTGCCGTTGGGTGCGGTTTTGGTTGTCGATACACCCGGAATAGACGATGACGGAAAACTCGGTCAAAAGCGTGTTGAAAAAACAAAAGAGGCACTCAGACGGTGCGATATTGCAGTGCTTGTTACGGATTGTACAAGAGAATTAAACAGTTTTGAAAAAAATCTTATAAATGAATTTGAAAACAGAAAAGTACCGTATTTAGTTGTTAAAAATAAATGCGATTTGTTAAGCAAAACTGTTTCAGACGGACTTTTTGTGAGTGCAAAAACAGGCTTTGGTGTTGAAGAATTAAAAAACAGGATTGCAACAGTTGTCAAAACCGAAAATTCAAATCTCCTTTTGGAAGACATTGTGGAAAAAGGCGATATTGTTGTGCTTGTAACACCTATTGACGAGTCGGCGCCGAAAGGCAGACTTATTTTGCCTCAACAACAAGTTGTAAGAAATGTGCTTGATTGCGGGGGAATAAATGTTGTTGCCAAAGAAGATGAACTTGAACATACTTTGGATGTTTTAAAAATTCAGCCCAAAATCGTTATAACGGATTCGCAGGTTTTTGATTTTGTTGCAAATATTGTTGATGAAAGTATAAGCCTGACTTCGTTTTCAATTTTAATGGCTCGTAAAAAAGGCTTTTTGAAAACTGCCGTTAAAGGTGCAGTCAATATAGACAATTTGAAAAACGGAGATACGGTACTCATAAGCGAGGGCTGTACTCATCACAGACAATGCAAAGACATCGGTACTGTCAAATTACCGAAAATGCTTGAAAAGTTTACGGGTAAAAAATTAAATTTTGAGTTTACAAGCGGAAATTCATTTGCAGAAAATTTAGACGGCGTTTCACTCGTCATTCACTGCGGCGGTTGTATGCTAAATGAAAAAGAAATGAAGTACAGACAGGAAGTTGCAGAAAAAAACGGCGTCGCTTTTACAAACTACGGCACGGCGATAGCCTATATGAATTCTATTTTAAAAAGAAGTACAAAAATGATTTCGGAAATATCCGATATTTTTAAATGAGAAAGGCACGGTTTAAAACCGTGCCTCAATTTTTTAGTTTATACTTTTTATACTTGTTACCAATTGAACTTAGTTATTAATTGAAATTTAAAATTATACGCCCGAGTATGCGTTAAATCCGCCGTCAACGGGAATTGAAACACCTGTTACAAATCCACTGTATTTTTCATCGCATAAAAACAGTAACGCTCCGTCAAGTTCACTCGGTTCGCCAAATCTGTTCATAGGTGTTGCGGCTAAAATTTTGCCTGTTCTTTCGGTTGGTGTGCCGTCTTCATTCCATAATAAAGTTTTATTTTGTTTTGTGGAGAAAAATCCGGGTGCAATGGCATTTACTCTTATTCCGAGCGGTGCAAAATGCACTGCCATCCATTCCGTGAAGTTTTTCACTGCTGCTTTTGCCGCAGAGTATGCAGGTATTCTTGTGAGCGGTCTGTATGCGTTCATTGAAGATACCATAACGATACAGGCGTGTTCTTTTTCAGCCATATCTTTTGCAAAAACCTGTGTCGGTATGAGCGTTCCCAAAAAGTTCAAGTTGAAAACAAAACTGATTCCGTCAGGGTCAAGGTCGAAAAATGTCTTGATGTTTTCATCTTTGTTCAGAAGGTCAATTTTTTCGAGAGTATCTTTTGTTGTAGTGCCTTTCGGATTGTTTCCGCCTGCACCGTTGAGTAAAATATCGCACTTACCGAGTTTTGAGTTAACTTCTTCTCTTGCTTTTTCAACAGACGACTTGTCAAGTACATTGCACGCAACTGCTATTGCAATTCCGCCGTCTTTTTGTATTTCGTTTGCACATTTTTCGGCAGAGTCTTTGTTAAGGTCAAGTACGGCAACTTTGCATCCCTGTTTTGCAAGTGTTTTTGCAAAATTACCGCAGAGTACACCGCCTCCGCCTGTTACGACTGCAACTCTCCCTTTAAGATTTTCGTGTAGAAACATTTAAAATCATCCTTTCAAATTATGTTTCTTTTATTTTTCTTTTCTGCTTTTTTCAACTGCTTCCCACAGACCGTTCAAATAGCAAACGCCGAGTGCACGGTCGAAAAGTCCGTAACCGGGTCTTGCGATTTCGCCCCAAATCATTCTTCCGTGGTCGGGACGGACATATCCGTCAAATCCGTTTTCCTGCAATGCTTTGACAATTTCGTACATATCCAGACTTCCGCAGTTGCTCTCGTGAGCCGTTTCGTTGAACCAACTGTTGTTGATTGCAACATTTCTCAAGTGTGCAAAATAAATTCTGCCTTTTGCCGTTTCAATTATTTTTTTAATATCGTTTTCGGCACTTGCTCCCAAAGAGCCTGTGCAAAGAGTAATGCCGTTATATTTGCTGTCAACCGATGTCAATAACTTTTTAACAGCGTCTTTTCCTGTTATAATTCTCGGCAAACCGAAAATACTCCACGGCGGGTCGTCGGGATGAATAGCCATTTTAACATCACATTGTTCGCAAACGGGCATTATACTGTTGAGAAAATAAATCAAGTTTTCCCATAAATCATCTTCGGTAATTCCCTTGTATTTTTCAAACAGTTCTTTTATTTTACTCATTCGCTCCGTTTCCCATCCGGGCATAGCATAGCCGTTTGAATTTTCGTCAATTTCTTTGAACATATCTTCAGGCGACTTGCCCTCTACCTGTTTTCCGTCATAGCAAAGACAGGTTGAGCCGTCGGGCAGAGACATATACAAGTCGGTTCTTGTCCAGTCAAAAACGGGCATAAAGTTGTAGCAAATAACTTTAACGCCGACTTTTGAAAGGTTGATGATTGACTGCTTGTAGTTTTCAATGTATTTTTCTCTGCTCGGCAAACCGAGTTTTATATCCTCGTGAACATTTACGCTCTCGATACACTCCATAGTCAGTCCTGCCGAAGTGATTTCATCGTACATTTTTTGCACTCTGTCCATTGTCCACAGTTCGCCTGCCGGCAGGTCGTGAAGTGCAGGTACAACGCCCGTAACATTTGGTATTTGCTTTATTTGTTCCAGAGTTACGGTATCTTTTTCTTTGCCGAACCATCTGAAAGTCATTTGCATACTCAAAACCCCTTATGTTTTATTTAAGAAAAACTAGAAAAATTTGATTTTCTTAATTTCATAATAGCACATTATATTATTGGTTTCAATATTGTTAAATATTATTTATTAACCTTATTTCATTTGATTTTTAACTTGATTTTTTTGTGCAGACGGTATATGATAAAATCAAGAATAATAATATGTATTTATATTAATTTCTTTAGATTATGGGGGATAACTATGAGAAATCACGAAGTGACAAAAAATGCTAAACTTTTAAGCGAAGACGGCTCGCTCAGAGAACCGGGCTGGTCAAAAAAACTTGTTCAGGTATATGACAGAAATGACATCAAGGCGTCAAAGTACAGAATTAAAGAGTGGGATTACTATCTTGTTCTTTCAAAAGATTACGGCGTTGCTTTTACCATTTCCGACAACAGTTATTTTGGCTTGCAGTCTGTTTCCTTGCTCAATTTCAAAGAGGCGTGGGAACATACGGAAACTATATTGAACGCTTTACCTATGGGCAAACTTCAACTTCCGTCAACATCCGAAAGCGGAATGACTGCATACAGAGATAAAAGACTCCGTATGAATTTCAGAGCAGAAAACGGAAAAAGACACATTAAGTGTCATTTCAGCAATTTTTATAAAAATAAACCTCTTTCGTGTGATATTGTGCTTGAACAACCCGATATGGACACTATGGTTATTGCAACACCGTGGAAAGAGGACAAAACGGCGTTTTATTATAATCAAAAAATCAACTGTATGCGTGCGTCGGGATGGGCTTTGTATGATGGCGTAAAGTATGAATTTAATCCCGAAACGGACTTTGGCACACTTGATTGGGGAAGAGGCGTTTGGACTCACGACAACCGTTGGTATTGGGGTAACGGAAATGCATTGATTAATGGTAAACCGTTCGGGTTTAATATAGGATATGGTTTCGGCGACACTTCAGCCGCAAGTGAAAATATGCTTTTTTACGACGGTGTTTGTCATAAACTCGACGATGTAGAGTTCCATATACCAAAGCCGTACTATACTGCACCGTGGAGATTTTCTTCGTCGGACGGCAGATTTGAGGCAGACTTCTATCCGATTTTAGACAGAAACGCAAAGATAGACGCAAAGATAATAGGCACCGACCAACACCAAGTTTTCGGTAAAATGAACGGCAAGGCAATTTTAGACGACGGCACTGTTCTTGAGATGAAAGATATGCTTTGCTTTGCCGAAGATGTACACAATAAATATTGATTTTAGGTTATAGTTAGTATGGAAAAAAGAATAATACGAACTGCGACTAAAGAACAGTCAGTCGGCTATGTAGAGACGGTTTCGGAAAAACACTTTGACTGTAAGGTTTTGAAAATCACATATATAGGCGGCGGCTCATACGGGTTTGTATATAAAATTCAAATAGAAAAAGAACCGTACACACTTGTTGCAAAAGTTTTCAGGACAGAAGCAATGCATATTTCAGAGGCTGAAAGCATCAGACTTTTGTCTGAAAATAAGTTGGCAAGAATGCCTGAAATATACGGAGTTTTCGGTGCGACGCAAGAAATTCCCGTTGATATGATTTTTATGGAATTTATGTCGGGTACAGATTGTTTTACGGATTTTAAAAAATTTTTTAAATCACGCACTAAAAAAGATGAGTTTGCAAACAGTATAGCCGAAATATTAAACGGTTGGCATATCATAAATAACGACAAGTTCGGTCTTGTTACAAATGCCGTTTATGATGACTGGAACGACTATTACTATCCGTTTGCAGAAGATATTTTGTTGTCGTCCCGTCAGTTGAATAAAGAGAAAAAACTTTCTGACGGCACACTCAATGCAATGGAAAAAGCGTTTACACAGTATGACTTTATTTTCAGTGAGCCTGCAACAAAAGCGTCTTTAATACACGGCGACTTAAATATTATGAATATTATGACTGACGCCAATTTGAAAAATATTTGCGTAATCGACCCTCTTGAAAGTAAGTGGGCTGACAAAGAAAGAGTACGATTTGTTTCAGTTGCGAAATATCGGTGGAGACAGTTTTCATTTGTATGAAACATATAAGAAAAAGTTTCAGGTGTCTGAAAAGTGCGATATAAAGTGCGATTTTTATGCATTGTTTCACGAAGTGTATTGTTACATAACTTCAGGTGTCAAAGTGGACTTAATATTGCAACCGCTTGTTCACAGAATGAAAAAAGATTTGAAAAAAATATAAAAAACAAAACAAAACCACGCATCAAAAATTGATGCGTGGTTTTTTACATTATAATGCTATAATTTATTTTTCTTTTCCGGGTGCACCGCAGCATTTTTTGTACTTTTTGCCGCTTCCGCACGGACACGGGTCGTTTGGACCTACTTTTTTGCCTTTTCTTACAGGCTCTTTTTTAACGCTGTCGTCTCCGCCTGCATTTGTGCCTGTTTCTTTAACTACTGCTTTTCTTTCAACATCCTGTCGTCTTCTCGGAATGATTAAAAGAAGGTCTCTTACGGTGTTCTCACGAATTGATGCAATCATTTCTTCAAACATATCGTAACTTTCCATTCTGAACTCAACAACAGGGTCTCTTTGAGCAAATGAACGAAGGTGAATACCTTGTTTGAGGTCTTCCATAGCGTCGATATGATCCATCCATAAAGAGTCAACATTGCGAAGAAGTATCATTCTTTCAAAATCATCAAATGTAAACTCGCCGTCAAACTCATTGTTAATTGCGAGTTCTTTTGCGTTAAGACGCTCGTGTCCTCTTTCTTTCAATGTTTCAATGATAGAGTCAACTGTAAGATTTTCCGGATTTTCAAAGTCGTTTTCATCAACGAGCCAGCCTCTGTATTTTTCACGAAGACCGTCAATGTTCCAATCAGTGTACTTTGAGTCTTTGTTGCAGTAAATCTCAACGGTTTCTTCAATGTTTTTGTCAAGCATACCGATTATTGTCGAGTCAAGACTTACGCCGTTGAGAACCATATCTCTTTGTTTATAGATAAGCTCTCTTTGACGGTTCATAACATCGTCGTACTGAACAGTATTTTTACGGATACCGAAGTTTTGTCCTTCAATTTTCTTTTGAGCGCTTTCTATTGTTTTTGAAAGTGTTTTTGAAACAAGAGGAGCGTTTTCGTCTGCTTCAACACGGTTTACGAATGCCTGCATTCTTTCTCCGCCGAAAAGACGCATTAAGTCGTCTTCAAGTGAGAGGAAGAAACAACTTGTACCGGGGTCGCCCTGACGACCTGAACGGCCTCTCAACTGGTTGTCAATTCGTCTTGAGTCGTGACGCTCTGTGCCGAGTATATAAAGTCCGCCTGCGTTTCTTACTTCTTCTGCTTCGGCTGAGATTTCTTCTTTATATTTTTTCTCAAGTTTTCTGAAAGTTTCTCTTGCCTCAAGAATTTCCTCGTTGTCTGTTTCTGCAAAACCTGTTGCTTCTGCAATAAGTTCGTCAGTGTACTGCATTTTCTTCATTTCGCTTTTTGCGAGAAATTCAGAGTTACCGCCGAGCATAATATCAGTACCGCGACCTGCCATATTTGTGGCGATTGTAACTGCACCGAGTTTACCTGCCTGAGCGATAATCTCTGCTTCTTTTTCGTGGTTTTTAGCGT
Organism: uncultured Eubacteriales bacterium; assembly: GCA_900540085.1. GTDB lineage: Bacteria > Bacillota > Clostridia > Oscillospirales > Acutalibacteraceae > Scybalenecus. The sequence continues at coordinate 94,848 of UQEU01000004.1, read as the reverse complement.
TGAGTACATTGTGAGGGATATGTTCTCTTTTAAGGAGTTTGCTTACATATTCGCTCTTTTCGATTGAAACTGTACCTACAAGGATAGGTTGTTTTCTCTCGTGACATTCTTTAATTTGTGCTATAACATTTGAGAATTTTGCTCTTTCGGTGCTGAAAACAGCGTCAGGCAAATCTTTTCTGATTAATGGTTTGTTTGTCGGAATTTCAACAACATCAAGGTTATAAATCTCATTGAACTCGTTTGCTTCCGTCATTGCAGTACCTGTCATACCCGAAAGTTTTTTGTAAAGACGGAAGTAGTTTTGGAAAGTGATGGTAGCAAGAGTTTTGCTTTCGTGTTCAACTTTAACATTTTCTTTTGCTTCGATAGCCTGATGCAAACCTTCGTTGTATCGTCTGCCGAGCATAATACGACCTGTAAATTCATCAACAATGAGAACCTGACCGTCTTTAACAACATAGTCAATATCTCTTCTCATTACACCGTTTGCTTTGATTGCTTGGTCAATATGGTGTAAAAGTGTTGTGTTTTCCATTTCCATTAAGTTTTCAACATGGAAGTATGCTTCGGCTTTTTTTACACCGTTTTGTGTGAGAGTTGCAGTTCTTGCCTTTTCGTCAACAATGTAGTCGGCGTCTTGATATGTTTCTTCTGTATCCTGCTTTTCGTCAAGTTTTGCAACTTTTTGCATAGTGAGTGTTTTTACAAACTCGTTTGCTCTTGTGTAAAGGTCTGTCGAACGTTCTCCTTTACCGCTGATGATAAGAGGAGTTCTTGCCTCGTCGATAAGGATTGAGTCAACTTCATCGACAATCGCAAATGCGTGTGCTCTTTGTACTTTTTGGTCTGCATAAAGCACCATATTGTCTCTCAAGTAGTCGAAGCCCATTTCGTTGTTTGTGCCGTAAGTGATGTCGGCATTGTACGCTTCTTTTCTTTCAATATTGCTTTTGTCGTGAATGATAAGACCGACGGAAAGACCGAGAAAACGGTAAAGTTTTCCCATCCATTCGGAGTCACGCTTTGCAAGATAATCGTTTACAGTTACGATGTGAACGCCCTCGCCCGTGAGTGCATTAAGGTAAGCAGGAAGTGTTGCAACAAGTGTTTTACCTTCACCTGTTTTCATTTCTGCAATTCGTCCCTGATGCAAAATGATACCGCCTATGATTTGTACGGGGAAATGTTTCATTCCGAGTACACGCCAAGATGCTTCACGGCATACTGCGAAAGCGTCGGGCAAAATATCGTCGGTGGTTTCTCCGTTTGCAAGTCTGTCTTTAAGAATTTGTGTTTGAGCAGTCAATTCTTTATCGCTTAATTTTTCGTACTTTGATTCAAGTTCGAGAACTTTTTGCTGAAGAGGTTTAATTCTTTTGATTTCTCTCGTTGAATAATCCCCGAAAAAGAGTTTTTTTAATGATGTCATATTTTCACCTCATGGTTTATTAGCTTTGATTTCGACGAATATAATAACACAAGCATTTTTGCAATGCAAATTAATGTGCTTTAAAACAAAAAAATTATTTATCACGATATGCTTTAACGATTGCGTTGACAATGTTTGCCGTACCGCCTGACAATGCGTCTTCCGCTTCGGAACTTAAAAGTAAAATCCATCTGCCGTTTTTATTTTTTTCAACGGGTACAATAACGGCACTTTCTTTCGTTTCTGTGCAGTCGTTGATTAGTTTGCGGATTGTTTTGAGTTGCTCTTCTGCAACTTTTTCATCGGTTAAGTCGATATCTCCGTTGATGAAGCCCTGCATATTTTCACCGAGATATTGAGTGATAACATTCGTAAAATCTCTGTTTTTTATTTTCAAAGTCACATCGCCTATATCTTTTCCCTCTTCGATATTCACTTCTTCAACGGTAATTTTGAGGTTGTAGAAAACCGATTTTGCTATTTCTTCAAAATCTTCGCTGTGTTTTGAAACGAGTTTTATGTTATTTACGGCGTCGCCTTTTGCATACTTCAAAACTTCATTTAAATCAAACTCAAGCAAACCTTTTTCAACTGCATTGACATTGTCTTTGATTTGCGTTGTCGGGTCTTCGGTTTTTGATGAGCAGGCAGAAAATGAAAATATCATAATCAGTGCAAGCGCCGAACATAAGATTTTTTTCGCTTTTTTCATAAAATATACCTTCCTTAAATTTTTTAAAGTAATTTTACAGTCATATATTTTATATATTATAAAGGTTTCAGGTAAATTTTTCAATCAATTTTACAAAATAATTATGAGATAATAATAAAATTTATACAATATTTAAAAATGTGTAACATTGTATTGCAATTATTTGCATATTATTGTCGTATATGGTATAATTCGATAGAAAAAATGCAGTTATATTAATTTTTGAGGACGGGTCATTTTGAAGCTTTACGACATTTCGCCGTTTCTTTTGCAGGCAGAAGTTTTTGACGGCGACCCAATTCCCGAGTTAAAACAAGTTAAAAGCATTAAAAATTCAGACGAATACAATCTGACAGAGTTAACTGTGTGTTCGCACAACGGTTCTCATATAGATGCACCTTTGCACTTTTGCGAAGACGGTAAAAGTATCACGGAACTTTCTCTTGAAAAGTTTTACGGTCCGTGTGTCGTTGCCGAAGCGTCGGAGCCGATAACGGCTCGGTGGGTGTCGGAAAATTTGCCGTGGAATTGTACAAGACTCATAGTTAAATTTACTTCACCCGACTGTTTTATTACGCAGAGTGCGGTAAATGAAATAAACAGATTTCATATTGAACTTGTCGGAGTGAATTCACTGTCCGTTGCATTTGGAGAACAGACGGCTGAAATTCATCGTGAACTGTTTTTGCACGATATTGCACTTCTTGAAGGTCTTGTTTTGGATGAAGTGCCTGTCGGCGAGTACACTCTTTGTGCATTTCCGCTGAAAGTTGACGGTGCCGAAGCGTCGGTTTGCCGTGCTGTTTTAATTAAAAGTAAAAGCGAAAGCGAAGTTGAAATTAAGGATTTTGATATATGAAAAAATATTTTACACAGACAAAGTTTAAACGACTTTTTGACATAGTCGTTTCATTTTTGTCGCTGATACTTCTTTCTCCTCTTTTTGCATTTGTGTGCGTATTTAACTTGTTCACACCGAATTGTTCGGTGTTTTTCTCACACGAAAGGCGCGGCAGAGGCGGTAAGCCGTTTAAAATTTACAAATTTCAGACTATGTATAACAACGCTCCGAATTGTCCTACCTGTGAACTTGAAAATCCCGAACAGTACATTACTCCAATCGGAAAGTTTTTGAGAAAAACGAGTATTGACGAGTTGCCTCAACTTTGGAATATTTTAAAAGGGGATATGAGTTTTGTAGGTCCAAGACCTCTCATTTCAAGTGAAATAGGAGCACACCGTTTAAGACTTGAATACGGAGTTTATCGTTTCAGACCGGGACTCACGGGCTGGGCTCAAATCAACGGACGAGATGATATAAGCGTGAGAAAGAAAGTTAAACTCGACAAAGAGTATTGCGATAACTTTTCTTTGGCACTCGATATAAAGATTTTGTTCCTTTCGATAGGCGTTTGTTTCAGACAGGACGGCTATCGCGAGGGCAAATTTCACAGAAGATAATTTTTTGTTTTTACAGGTGTTAGATTATGGAAAGAAATTTCATAGACGGCTATTCCGAATGGCAGTCAAATCCTGAAATAGTAGGAGTAAACAAGATACCTCAGCACGCTACATTTATGTCATACGGCGATTCAAAACTCGCTAAAAAGTGCGTGAGATACGACTCCGACCGCATTAAATTGCTCAACGGAAAATGGAAGTTTAAACTCTATAAAAACTATTCGTATAAACCGACAGATTTTGCACAACCACACTACGATTCTCATAATTGGGACAGTGTAAAGGTGCCGTGCTCGTGGCAGTTTCAGGGCTACGATTTTCCACAGTATGCAAATGTTCGATATCCGTGGGAATTAAATGAAGATATTTGCCCGCCGAATGCACCTACAAAGTACAACCCTGTCGGATGTTATTTGAAAAGAATTCATGTAAACGCCGACACACTTTCCAAAAGAGTTGTTTTGTGCTTTGAGGGTGTAGAGTCGGCTTTTTATCTTTATGTAAACGGCGAGAGAGTCGGTTACAGTGAGTCGTCTTTTAACAGAGCCGAGTTTGACATTTCCGGATACTTGAAAGAGGGCAGCAATGTCATTGCAGCAGAAGTCTATCGTTGGTGTACGGGTTCGTGGCTTGAATGTCAGGATATGTGGCGTATTTCGGGCATTTTCAGAGATGTTTACATATATACGACAGAGCGTGAATATATAAGAGATTTTGAAATAAACGCCGTACCGATAGATTTGAGCGAAGACGGCGAACTCAGTGTAAATGTTAAAATCAACGGCTCATACGAGTCATTGTCTGTCGATATGGCTGTCTATGACAGCGACGGTGTAACAGTTGCCCTTGACAGTTGCTATGTCAATGAAAATTTGAGAGCGAAAATGAAAGCAATCGTCGCTTCTGCGAAGTTGTGGAGTGCCGAAAAACCGAATTTATATACGCTTGTGCTTGCACTTAAAAGCGAAGGCGTACCGATTGAATTTGTTTCTTCAAAGTTCGGTTTCAGAAAAGTAGAGATTAAAAACGGCACAATTTTAATAAACGGCAAAAGAGTTGTTTTTAAAGGCGTAAACAGACACGAGTTTACCTGCGACTGCGGACACTATGTTCCGGAAAGTGTAATGATAGATGATATTAAGAAGATGAAAGACAACAACATTAACGCTGTCAGAACTTCCCACTATCCGAATTGTCCACGCTGGTATGAACTTTGCGATGAGTACGGACTCTATGTTATAGATGAGAACAATATGGAAACGCACGGAACAGTCGGCTCAAAAATCATCGGCTGTCCTCAGCTGCCTGCGTCAAGAAGAGAGTGGACAAAGGCTTGTATGCAGAGAATAGAGTCTTTGTATCACAGAGATAAAAACTGTACTTGTGTCGTTGCTTGGAGTTTGGGCAATGAAAGTCACGGCGGCGATAATGTTAAAATGATGTACGATTGGCTCAAAAAGCAGGATAAATCAAGATTTGTGCATTTTGAGTGTCACGGCGACGCAAACGAAAAAGAGTATTCAGATGTCTATTCGAGAATGTATCCTATGCCGAACGAGTGCGAGGACTATATTTTGTCGGAAAAAGATAAAAGACCGTTTTTGCTTTGTGAATTTTCTCATGCTATGGGAAATTCCTGCGGTTCGACAGAAGAATATACAAAATTGTGGGATAAGTATCCTCAATTTCAGGGCGGTTTTGTCTGGGATTGGGTTGACCAAAGTATAGAAGTCGAACTTGAAGACGGTAAAAAACATTTGATGTACGGCGGAGATTTCGGCGATTTTCCGAATGATAATAATTTTTGCGGAAACGGTTTGCTTTTGGGCGACAGAAAGCCTACTCCGAAACTTTATGAGATTAAAAGACTGTATCAAAATGTTGATATTAAAGAAATCGATGCAGAAAAAGGCGTTTTTGAAATTACGAACAAATTTGCTTTTACAAATTTGAATGAGTTTACGCTCAAATGGAAACAGTTTTCAAAAGACGGAGAGTTCAGAAACGGCGAGATGGAAATAGACCTTGAACCGAGTCAAAAAACTATTGTTGACCTTGAACTCAACAGAATTACCACAAGTGAGTGTTATCTCAGTTTTTCTTTGGTGGGCAAAGGTTTTTGTGAAGAAGAAAACGAATTTGCGGCGGCACAGTTTGTAATAAATGAATTTGAAAATTCATATACTGAACCTGAGGCTGATGAAGAACTTATAATTGCCGATACTTACGGTGCTTTGAGAATTATCGGGAAAGATGTTGCAGTCAGATTTGACAGAAGAAGCGGAACTTTAAAAAGTGTTACCGTAAACGGCGAAGAACTTTTCGCAAACGGAATGAGACTCAATTTCTGGAGAGCGTTGACCGATAACGACAGAGGTGCAAGGTTAGGCTCAAGACTCGGCATGTGGAAGTTTGCGGGCTGTCCCGAAAATACTGTTTTCAATATTGAGGGATATAAAGTTTTTGAAAACGGCAGAAAGATTGTTGTTTCTTCAACGGCAAAAGTATATACATCGCCCGTTTGTACGGCAAGTATCATATACACAATAACTTCAAACTCAATGCAGATAGATTACAATTTCTATCCTAATCCTACTTTGCCCGACATACCTGAAGTTTCACTTTTGTTTGAACTTGCAGACGGGTTTGAAACGGTAAATTATCTCGGCAGAGGTCCTTTTGATAACTATATTGACCGTCTTGCATCTTCAGATATAGGTGTTTACAGTCAAAAGATTGATGATTTCTATGTTGACTATTTAAGACCTCAAGAGTGTTCCAACAGAACCGGCGTAAGATACGCAACAATTTTTGGCGGAAAGAAAAAAATATCTTTTGTTACTCCGACACAAATGGAGTTCAATGTTTCAAGATATTTGCCCGACGAACTTGAAAGTGTAAAACATTCTTTTGAACTTCAAAAGTCTTATAAAACCATAGTGAGAGTTATTGCTCGTCAGCAGGGACTCGGAGGTTATGACAGTTGGGGTTCCGTTGCGAATGAATTTTACAGAAATAAAACAGACCGTCCGTACAGACTGTTGTTCAGAATGGATTTTTAAGTCGTTTTTGTTTGTGAAAATGTTTTATATTCAAAAAATATGAATTTTTATAAATTTTCATTTACAAAATTTTTACTTTACAACGGCTTTATTTGGTATTATAATTGGTATAAATAATTGTACAGTGTTTTAATACGAATTGTACAATTATTGCAAATAGCAAATATCTTAATTATTGTAAATTATTTAATTTTATAATTTATTGTCATACAGATGACGGAGAGGAAAATAAAATGGATATTAAAGATAAAGCAATGTCCGCTGTTGTTAATATGCTTATCAAATATGTGAGAAAAGATTTTGACAATAACGCAATGAAACTTCTTAATCTTATTGAAAAACTCGATGTTAAGAAAGTAAATCAATCAACATACGACGGATTGCATAAAGCACTTAACGACCCGAACAATAACTGGACAAAGTTTGTAAAGCGTCTTGCTCTTGATACAGACGAGGGAGTTCTCAGAAAATTTGTTCCTGCCGCTCTCAATGTTGCAATGTACAGTTACGATAAGAGAATGGCAAGTATTGAAAAGTATAATTGTAATGTTCCGTGGGCAATTCTTATGGACCCTACTGCCGCTTGTAACCTTCATTGTAAGGGCTGTTGGGCTGCAGAATACGGTCATCAAAGCAGTCTTTCTTACGAAACTCTTTCAAGAATAGTAAAAGAGGGTAAAGAACTCGGTACATATATGTATCTTTATACAGGCGGCGAACCGCTTATGCGTAAAAAAGACCTTATCAGAATTTGTGAAGAAAATCCCGATTGTGCATTTATGAGTTTCACAAACGGTACTCTTTGCGACGACGAGTTCGCAGATGAACTCCAAAGAGTAGGTAACCTTTACCTCGCTTTCTCTATTGAAGGCTATGAAGATACAAACGATTTCCGTCGCGGCGACGGTGTTTACGGCAAAGTTGTTGAGGCTATGGCTCGCCTTAAAAAGCGTGGTGTTCCGTTTGGTGCTTCACTTTGCTACACAAGCAAAAATACAGATGTTCTCGGTTCAGATGAGTATATGGATTGGCTCATTGAACAGGGTGTAATGTTTGCTTGGTTCTTTACATATATTCCTTGCGGAAACGGTGCGGTTACAGAACTTATGGCTACACCTGAACAAAGAAAACATATGTACAACAAAATCCACGAATGGCGTCATACAAAATCGATTTTTGCACTTGATTTCTGGAATGACGGCGAGTATGTTCAAGGTTGTATTGCAGGCGGTCGTCACTACTTCCATATCAACTCAAACGGTGACTGTGAGCCTTGTGCATTTATTCACTATTCAAATGTTAACATTAATGAATGTTCGGTAATCGAGGCACTTCAAAGTCCTATTTTCAAATCATACTATAACCGTCAACCGTTCAACAATAATATGCTTCGTCCTTGTCCTATGCTTGACAATCCGGAAATTCTTGTTGAAATGGTTAATGAAAGCGGTGCTCACTCAACAGAGATGCTGCATCCCGAGTCGGCAGAAGAACTTGTTGCAAAAACAAAACCTGCTGCAGAAAAATGGGCTCCTGTTGCAGAAGAACTCTTTGACTTTGACAAGTATGTTGAAAAGCATGTTAAAGATGTTAATATGTATAACTATAAAAAATAATTTCAATATGTTTTATATTGAAGTCAAATAATGATTATAAACGGCGAAATATACATTGTGTTTTTCGCCGTCTTTTTTAGGTTGTGAAAAAATGTTTTTTAAAAGTAAAAACAGTGCGGAGTATATGATAGTAGGCTTGGGAAATCCGGGCATACAGTATGAAAATACCCGTCACAATATTGGGTTTGAGGCAGTAGATTTGCTTTGTAAAAAGAATAATATCCGTTTGAAAAAATTGAAGTTTAACGCATATTTTGAACTTGCCGAAGTGTCGGGCAAGAAGTGCATTATTATGAAGCCTCAAACATATATGAACAATTCGGGCGAAGCCGTTTCTCAGGCAGCGTCTTTTTATAAAATCAAGCCTGAAAATATCATAGTTTTTTCAGACGATATATCTCTTGATGTGGGTTGCGTAAGAATACGCAGAAAAGGCTCGGCAGGAGGTCATAACGGACTTAAAAGCATTATAGAACTTGTAGGAAGCGAAAACTTTCCCCGAATTAAAATCGGCGTCGGTAAAAAGCCCGACGCAAGAATGGATTTGGCGGCGTGGGTACTCGGAAAATTTTCTCAGGCAGACAAAGACAGTCTTGAAAAGTCTGTTGAAAACGCCGTGAGCGCAGCCGAACTTATTGTAAGCGGTCAAACAGACAGGGCAATGAACCTGTACAATTCATAAAAAAGGAAAATGTAAAATGTCTTGCTTTTCAAAAATTTTTGAAAAAAGCAGTGATTATTCCGGCCTCAGGCAAGCTGTTAATACCTGTAAACAGCCGCTTGGGGCAATAGGTCTTTCACCTATAAATGCTGCTCATATAATTCATTCTCTTGCATCGGATACAACAAAAAAAGCGTTTGTTATTACTGCCGATGAACCTACGGCAATAAGACTTACGGAAGACTTGCAGAGTTTCGGAGAAAATGCCCTTTTCTATCCGCAAAGAGAGTTTATGTTTATAAACGCAAAGGGAATTTCACGAGAAACGGAACAGATACGAACGGGAATACTCGGAAAAATTCTTGACGGCGATTTTACCTGCGTAGTAGCAAGCGTAGGTGCAGCCTCACAGATGACGGTGCCTCCGAAAGTGCTTGAAAAAAGGTCTTTTTCCGTAAAAAAAGGCTCTCAAACAGATATATCCGATTTGGTAAAAAAACTGAATGCCTGCGGATATGCCGGATTTGACAGTGTTGACGGTACTTGTCAGTATTCTGTCAGGGGAGGAATAGTGGATATTTTCCCGAGTTCTGCCCAAAATCCCGTGAGAATAGAGTTTTGGGACGACTTTGTGGAAAATATTTTTGAGTTCGACTTGGTAACACAGAGAAGAACTGAAAAAATAAATGAAGTAAAAATTACTCCGGCAGCAGAAGTTTTGATAGACTCTGCCGAAAAAATGATTGAAAAAATCAAGGAACTTTCTGCATCAATAAAAGGAAAAGCCGTTCACACTTCACGCCCTGCACTTGAAAAAGATGTTCAGGAACTTGAAGAAAAAGGAAAACTCGGAAGTTACGATAAGTATTTGCCGATTTTGTACAATTCAAACGGAATTTTTGATTATATGACGGACGAATTGCTTTTCACGGTGGATTCGTCAAAAGTCAAAGAAAGAATTGTAAATCAAAATAAGTTGATGAATGAAACTGTCAAAAACATGATTGTTTCGGGCAATTTGTGTAAAGGCCTTGACCGTTTTATGCTCGATTTTGATGACTTGACGGGCATTTATAAATCAAAAAAAGCAATATATCTTGACAATTTCAGGCGTACATCTTTTGATACTCCCGTAGATTATCTTGCAAATTTTGCCTGCACGACTTCAAACGCTTGGAACGGCACACTTGCTCATTTGAAGAGTGAGTTTTATCCTATGCTCAGGATGGGATATACCGTAATAATTGCTTCGGGTACAAAAAGGTCGGGCGAGGCACTTGCTCACGACATCAATCAAATGGGAGCAAATGCTTACTATTTTGATGAAATGCCTGATGAATTTGTAAAAAATTCAGTAAACATTGTCCCCGTTACCTTTACAGCAGGTTTTCAGTATGCGTCTTTAAAGCATATTTTAATAACATATCCGAAACGAAATGAAAAAAAGAAAAAGTCAATAAAGCATAGTTCAAAAAATGCTTTTCAATCGCTTGACGAACTTACCAAAGGCGATTATATCGTACACAATGTTCACGGTATAGGTGTTTTTGAAGGAATAGAATCGCTTGAAATTGATAAGGTAAAAAAAGACTATATCAAAATTGCATATTCGGGCGGAGATGCCTTGTATGTACCTGTTACACAACTTGACCTTGTGTCGAAATATATCGGTCCCCGTGAAGATTCGAGAGTGAAAATCAATAGACTTGGCTCGGGAGATTGGCAAAAGGCAAAGCAAAAAGTCCGTGCTTCCGTCAAAGATATGGCGAAACAACTTACTGCACTTTACGCAAAAAGAATGGCGTCAAAAGGGTATGCTTTTGCAGAAGACTCCGATTTGCAAAGAGATTTTGAAATGCGTTTTGCGTATGAAGAAACCTCCGACCAACTGCGTTGTACAGACGAAATTAAGGGCGATATGGAAAAATCTGTTCCTATGGACCGTCTGCTTTGCGGAGATGTGGGCTTTGGCAAAACAGAAGTTGCTTTGCGTGCGGCTTTTAAATGTATCAGCGAGGGCAAACAGTGTGCCATTCTTGTCCCGACAACTGTTTTGGCTATGCAGCATTATCAAACTGCCGTTAAAAGAATGGAAGCGTTCGCCGTAAATATTGAAATGCTTTCTCGATTTGTAACACCGAAAAAGCAAAAAGAAATCATTTCAAAAATTAAATCGGGAGAAGTCGATTTAATTATAGGAACGCATAGAATTATATCAAAAGATGTTGAATTTTCCGATTTGGGACTTTTGATAATTGACGAGGAACAGCGTTTCGGCGTGGCACAAAAAGAAAAATTAAAAGAGCGTTTTCCCCGTGTTGATTCTCTTACGCTTTCGGCTACGCCTATTCCGAGAACACTAAATATGGCTATGAGCGGTATTCGTGATATGAGTATTATCGAAGAAGCACCGTCCGACAGATTTCCCGTTCAAACTTATGTTGTTGAGTATGATTTTGATATATGTATAGAAGCCATTGAAAAAGAATTGATGCGTGGCGGTCAGGCATATTATCTCCACAATGATATAGGTACAATAGAGTCGGTTGCCTCAAAAATCAAGTCTTCTCTTCCCGATGCAAATGTTGCGATTGCACACGGAAAAATGACGGAAGAACAGTTGTCGGATGTCTGGGCGTCTCTTTTAAACGGAGAAACAGATGTGCTTGTTTGTACGACAATCATTGAAACGGGTATAGATGTTTCAAATGTAAATACGATTATCATTGAAAATGCTGACAAAATGGGACTTGCACAACTTCATCAAATTCGAGGAAGAGTGGGGAGAAGCAGTCGTCAGGCGTTTGCGTATCTTACCTTTGAGCGTGGAAAATCTGTTTCGGAAATCGCTTCAAAAAGACTTGACGCAATAAGAAATTATACAGAGTTCGGTGCAGGTTTCAGTATCGCTATGCGAGACTTGGAAATCAGAGGCGCAGGAAGTGTTTTAGGTTCAAGTCAGCACGGGCATATGGAAAGCGTCGGCTATGATATGTATATAAGAATTCTTGAGGAAGAAATAAGAAAAGAAAAGGGCGAAGAAGTCAAGGAAGAAGAGTCAGACTGTCTTATAGATTTGCCTGTTACGGCACATATTCCCGAAGATTATATCGGCTCGACCTCACAAAGACTTGCCGTTTACAAGAAAATTGCCGATGTCAAGTCGCCGTCGGAAGCAGTCGATGTTTCAAACGAACTGTGCGACAGGTTTGGCAAAGTGCCGAAAAGCGTTACGGGACTTATTCAGGTTTCACTTGTCAGAAACAGTGCAGTCAGGTTGGGAATTTATGAAATTTCTGAAAAGAATTCAATGCTTTTATTCTATTTCAATGAGTTGAAAACGGAATACTATATGTTTTTAAACAGTAAAATGCAGGGAAGAGTTTTTCTTTCTGCGGGCAGAAAACCGTATATCTCCGTTAAACTTATGGGAGAAAACGATTTGGAATTCATACAATTTATTTTGAAAATTTTAAATGATGAATTTTTAAAAAATGAATAATGAATAAAACGAATAAATAACATTTTTCGGTCAATAATTTAACCGAGGTGTTATTTATGCAAAAAGAAAGTTCAAAAACAAATAAAAACACTCGGCTTTTTTACAGTATAGTTTGCATTTCAATCATCGCTTTGGGCGTGATTGTATATTTTGTTACTGCAAAACCGTCAAATTCGGTAAATAAATCTACAACGGTAGTAGAAACTCAGGCAGAGGACAAACAGGTGCAAAACGCAGTAACGGTAAAAGAAACCGAAAAACAGACAACCGTTACTCAAAAAACGCCGACGACAAAAAAAGAACCTGTTTCAATGACGCAGGGAAAAACAAATACTCCGTATAAAAGTTTTTACAAGTATCCTGTCGGGGAGAAAGTACAGAAAAACTTTTCACAGGAACTTGCGTATGATGAAACAATGGAGGACTATCGTTCTCATGCCGCAGTCGATTTTGAATGTAAAAACGGAACAAAGGTTGAGGCTATAAACGACGGCATTGTTTTGTCTGTTAAAAAAGACGGAATGTGGGGCAATGTCGTTGAGATTGACCACGGCGGAAAACTCGTTGCAATCTATAAAGGACTTGAAAATGTAAATGTCAAAAAAGGCGACACTGTTTCAATAGGTCAGTCAATAGGAGTTGTCGGAACAATTCCTTGCGAAAGTGCACAGGAAAGCCATTTTCATCTTGAAACAAAACTCAATTCAAAGTTTGTTGACCCACTTGAAGTTATGAGTAAAAATAAAGAATAAGTAAACGAGTACGAGTATAATATATCAAAAATCAAAATGCTCCCGTGAGTTTTAATCTCACAGGAGCATTTTTTATGCTATTAAATTATATTTACCGAAACATTACGCATACATATTTTGTGCCGGAGTAGTTCATATCTCTTGCTTCATTTCTGATTTTAGGCATTTCTTCATTTCTCAGCGTAACCGTTTTCCCTTCCATTGATATACCTGCCGAAGAACCGCCCTGCGTTCCGAAAGCAAAAAAGTTCTTTTTGTGCTGACTGTCAAAGAAAGTCAGTGTTGTCGGAGCACCGCTTGGAAATATTATTATGAAAGACGGAATAAAAGAACAGTCAAGTTGCAATTCTCTCGCATCTTCTCCTGTCCCGAAGTAAGTCATAACAGCAACGGGCGAGTCCCATCTTTCCTTGTCTTGTAATGTAACATGGATGGCATCGTCATTGAAATGCTCTGAAATTAATGCGTCAAGCAATTCGTTGTCAGCATTAAAATCTTCCATTTTCGGAACATCCGCACCCACCCATGAATTCAGTCCCATATAATATGTTTTGTTTGTACTGCTCATATTTTCTCCTTTTTTCAAATTGTTTCAATCATATTCCACGAAAGTCCTGCATTTTCGTACATTGAGAAACTGTATTTTAAACTGTCAAAAACAGCCCAACTTTTACCGCTTTTTGAAAGAGTGATTTTCGTATGTATCGGGGAATAGTTTATAATAAAGTTCAATATTTCTGCTTTTTCACAGATGTTTTTTTCATTCACACCTGAAAGTTTAATTTCTTCTTTAAGATAATCTGCACTTATATTGTGTTTTTTTAATTTATCTTCAAAGAACTGAAGATTGAAAATGTTTGTCGTTAAATTCATTTTTCGTGCCATTTTTTCATTGTCGGCTTCATCTTTAAAAGGCTCTATTTCTCTTTGAAAGGCGTTTAAAAAATCACCGTCGGCAGTTGAGAGAAATACTCCGTTTTCAGTTTCTTCAAAGTATGATAAAAGTCTTTCAAGTTCGTTTCCGATGGCAGTCATTTCCGACTTTGCGATTTTACCGTTAAGCCCGAGAGTCTTTGAAAGATTTTCAAGGCGTGTTGAAATATCAGACATCATAGTATTTAATCTCCTCATATAAAGTCATTTCACTGAAATGATTAGGGTCGCATATAATTAGGTCGCCTTCTGAACGAAGGCAGGCAAGCGAACATTCACATACGCCGTCAATTTTATTGATTTCATTTTCAAGTTCAGATACTCGCAGATATTCGCCCATTTTTGTCTGTGAGTTGATTTTTAAAATTGTTTCTTTGATTTCTTTTGTGAGTTCCTTTTCATCACGCTTTTTATATGCGTCTTTTCCGACAGTCATACGAACAAATACATCATTGGAATAAGCTTGTTCAACTGTAAGTTTTGCGTTTAGAAGTTTAAAGTATTCAAAAGATTTTTCTATTTTATCTGTAAATTCTTTTGTCAGGTCTTTTTCGTTAGGGCGTATATATACATATATGTTGTTGCTCTTGTTGGGGTTTGCTACAAAGCAATCTCTCACTTCATCATAATCCATTATGACTTTTTCTATCGATGCCTTGTTGTATCCGTTTAAATATCTGTTATAAAATACGGAAATTCTCTGTCTGAATTTGTCATCGGTTTCATCATCAAAACCACCTGTAATTTTACTTTGGTTAGTTACCGATACAATTTTTGCAGGCGGATTTATCATAGTGTCCGTAAAGTTCTCACGACGGTTATATTTTGAGCCTGCTTCAACAGATTTGATTTTTACGGTTGCCTGCGGATGTTCTGCCGAAACGCTTGCACTTTCCAGAGTTTCATATTGTATATAAGGCTCGTCTGATGAACAGATTATCAGTCCTTTAGGTATTGTTACCGTAGTTTCTTCGTTTTCGGCACAGGAAAATGTTGCTTCGCCGAAGGCGTGGCATTTGCCTTTTCTTTTCAAACAAAAACTTTCGCCTATTCTGTCAAGATATTCTCCCGACGCAGTTTTGAGATACGATTGTTTTGTAATGAAATCTCCGTATGCGTACAGTGAAAATATCTCGGTTGCGGCAGCTTTAAGTCTTGCAAGAATTTCTCCCGACTCGTCGGGATTTTCTCCGCTTTCGTTGTAAAATGTTTTCTTCATTCTGTTTAAAATGTCTTCGTATGTGTTTGTCATAAACATATCACCACTCTTTCATTGTCGCTGTTGATGATTAAATCAAGCGTAATTTCATTTCCTTTTATTTTCGCCGATTTAACATATATGTTTTTATATTTCGACAAACAACTTTTTACGGCACATATTACATTTTCTTCCTGAAAACTGTTCGGAAAAATACATTTTATGGTGCTTCCGAAATTTTTGTCGGGATAAAATTCTCCGAGTTTGCAGCAAAGTTCTGTTTTAATGTTTTGTATAAGTTGTTCTTTTTGACCGACGGTTACGATTTTTCCGTTTTCAAAAATATAGTCGCCGTTTGCAATTTTATTCGCCGTCTTCAATCACTCCTTCCGAGTTTATGACAAGTCCGTTAATAATGACGCTGCCGTCATTTTTTAACTCGATTTTTGCTCCGCCCTGTGAAAATATCTCAACTTCTCCGCTTTCAATATCAGAGCAGTCGGACTTGCATCCGCAGATACATTTTTCATCTTGAGAATTTAAAAAAAGAACTTTAAAACCTGTCGGTGCAACGGAGCGAATTCCGTAAGGGAAATAGAAGTCGGCAGAGCGAATTCCGTATTCGCACGATGCTTCAAAAAAGCCGTTTTGTGAAGCCGTTACTGTTGCCGTATTTGCTGTTTTCGGTGTCGCTTTTTTGTCGGAAACTGCAAGTTTTTCACTAATCCACATAGTTGATTGCCTCCATTTCTGTTTCTTTGTAGAGTAAAAGAGTTACAAATGTGCCTTTTTCGGAAAAAGTTGTGCGTATTTCTTTTACAATGTATATTTCATCGTTGGAAATATCGTCGGTTTTCAGTTGTATTTTGTCAAATAATTCAAATTTATTTATACTGTTTTGTAAAACTATTTCCGTTTCTTTATATTGCATCAAAGATTTTTTTATTGTCTGCTTTGCTTTCTCTGTTTTCTGCCATTCAGGCATATTTGACAAACTCATTTTTCTCGTTCGGCAGATATTGCTTTTTTCTACGCTCAAACTTTTAAAGTGGTTGTTGTATTCTGTTGAGTTTTCGGATTTGTAGTCAACTTGTGTTATGGGAACTGCTCTGTTGACAATCGTTTTTATGCTTAAAATTTCCGAATTGTCAAGCTCTTTTTCATTTTTGCTTTCGGCAAGCATTATGTTTTTGTCGTTGTCAATCAGTATTCCCTGTTTTCCGCAAAGGCACACAAAGTCGTGAATGGCAGAATAATAAGACATTCCCTTTTTCAATTCAAAACTTTTGTTTGTATATAATTCGGGAAGGCAGTTTTTGAATGCAAATTTTTCTGCCGTAAATTTAAAAAGCGAATGTGATGACGGGCAGTAGAGAATTTGCGGTTCAACTTCATTGTCAACAAGAATTGCTGCCATACTTCTTGCATAAACGGTGCAGATTAGTCCGTTTTCGTCTTTTTGACAGGTTTGTTTGTCTATGTAACCTTTAAAAACGGTTTTGTAATTAAAAATTATTTCTATTGTTTCTGCTTCGGGTAAAAAGTTTTCGCTTGCAAATTTTATATAAATGCTGTCGCAGGCAACAAAAAGCGTTCTTGTTATTTCAAAAAAGTCTATTTGACAGATTTCTTTTACCAAACCGTCTGTAAATTTAAAAAGTGCTTTCATATAGTATAACTTCCTGATTTTCTTTAATGTCAAAAGGTGATTTTAGGTTGTTGATTTCAATTAGATTTTCAACGCTCACACCTGTTCTTGCAGATATGTCAAAAAGATTTTCGTCTTTTAAAACAGTTGTTTTCGTTATTTTTACGGTGTCGAGTTTTTCTTTTTGATTTTCTCTGAATATGGCATTGTATATGACTTTCTCGCTGTTTGCCGATATTTTGAATTCGATTTTTTCAAAGAATGCATCGTATGTGTCAGCGTAAGGAATTTGCAAAAATCCGCTGTTTTTTTCATTTTGAAGTTTTTTGAGTTTTTCCGTTTCTTCATTTATGTTTTGAGTGATTTCACCCGAAACGGTTATAATACATGGATTTTTGCAGATTTCCGTTGTCTGTGTGCGATAACCGTTAATTTTATTTTCCGACAGATGCTTTGACGAAGTGATGACTATACTTTTCGGATTTTTCGGAAAGGCGTAATCTTTGTATTTGAGTCGTACGCTTTTCATTCTTCGTCCTCCGTGACCGTTGAAAAATATCTTCTTGAGTCAAGCATCATAATTTCGGATATTTCTCTTGCTTTTTCGGTAATTTCATTTTGTTCCATAAAACTCCTCCTCAAAATCTATTTCGCCCTCTTTTTCAAAAGAAGACTCACATATATAGCAGCAACTGTTTATATCCGCAAAGGAGTCAAACCATTCGCACTGTGTAAAAAATCCGTTTTTGTTGAGTTCTTTTGTGATTTCGGCACAAACACGCCTTTTTTCAGCACTTCCTCTTGAAAACGGTGTGTAAATTTTAATGTTGAAAGTCGCCGAAACGGTTTTTTTGCTTTCTCCGATAGCCGTGTTTTCCACACGAAGATTTTTAATTCCGATGCAGACGATATGTTTTTTCAGTTCGGTCGGCAGCGTTTTACCGGGAAAAGAAGCCGTTATTTTTGTGTTTTTATTTAAAAACTCATTTTTTGAAATTGTCTGTTCTATTTCTGTAATTGCGTCATTCAAAAAATCCATCTTTGTCCTCCGTACAAATTCTTAAAATTCCCCAATAAAATTGAACGATATTATCCACGACATAAGGTTCTTTTTTCTTGAATACAAATTTGTCGCCCATACATTCTATATGTGCTTCATTTGAAATTTCCATTATATTCATATCAAACGGTGCAATGAAAACATAGAAATCCTTTTGCATAAAGCTGGAATCGGTTTTGTCCGGCTCAAAGTTTGTTTTATTTCTTCGCCAAGTGGACGAAATGATACAGTTGTAGAATTCGCTTTCAAAGTTTGCGTCAACAATTTTTGCTTTTTTGCCACAAATATTTAATGCTCTTTTTATTTGTTTTGATTTATTCATTTTTACACACCGAAAAAGGCAAAAGTATCAAAATCGTCTGAAATCATGCTTTTGCAGTTCCTTTCGGCAATGTTAAGCATTTCTTTTGCGTATTCTGTAAGCTGGGTAGTCGTTTTGATTGTAATGTCACCGGCTGTAAATGTTGTAAATCCGTCTTTTGACGCTTCGCACAAAGAAATTGTATAGTACGCACTCGCAGCAGCATAGTTCAGTATTTTCATATCCGATTTATATGATTTGTCTTTTAACCTTGAGATTATGCTGTCGTATGAACTTTTGATTATGTTTTCGTATTGCGTAAGTTCATCAATGTCAAAACCGCCCATTGAAATGATGATTTTTTTAATCTCGTTGAGTTCCATGCCTTCTCCTTTCTTCAAGGCATATTGCAAAGATGCAATATGCCTTTCGTTTGGGACAGGGAAAGCGAACATAATTGTGTTCGACAGTCCTTGTTTGTATTTTTAATTTTTATTACTCGCCGATAATTACAACTGCGTCGTCAAAAATTCTTGAGAAACCTGCCGTTGTTGTAATTGCCGCTCTTTCAAGTTGTCTGTCAATGAGTTTGTCAAATTCTGTTTGAATACCGCCCGCTTTAATCATTTCAAGCGCACAGTTTTTATCAAATGCGACAAGTCCGTCAATCGAGGTGGCGTTGGTTGTAATGTATTCTGCACCGAGTGGTGTAATCATTTTTCCTGTTGCGTTGAAATTAAGACCTGAAACAGAGTCTTGGAATTCGCTTGAACTCAAAACATATTCGGCAGTTGAGTGGTTGCCTATGATTGTAGTCATATTGTATGGTTTAAGTTTAATCCAAGCGTTTAAAAATCCGCTTGAGATAGGGTCTTCGACAGGGCATGAAATGGTTTTTGCACCCGGCTTTTTCAATTCTTCAATAGCGTCTTTTAAGAACGCAAGGGCAATTTGCTTGCCGATTTGTTTAAGTGTGATTGTGAAAAGGTCAAGATGTTGGTATTTGATTGCTTCGTAAGAAGAAACAAGCATCCTTCCTCTTTTTTTCAAAGAAACAACTGTGTCTTTTGTTTCAATTCTTGTTTCGGGAATAAATGCACCTTCTGCAACAAATTTCGGCTTCTTGTCATCATCTTCGGAAACACTGCTAACTGCTCTGTAATCTAAAGAGTTGATTTCTGTTGTAGTTGCAACTATTCTTGACAAAACATCACACTCTTCAATACCTTGTCTTACAGCTCGTGAAATATATTCCGGAAAGAGTGCCGCAGAGTCGGTTGTAGAGAAAAATTTTTCGACTTTGTCTGAACCGTTTCCGCTGATTTTAATGTCAAATCTTTTAAGCTGACGCTGAAATGCGTCAAGACCTTCAAAATCGGTGCCGATATAGTTTTCCGACGGGTCAAGTTCTTCGAGCGAAGCGGAAAATCCTTTTGTTGTTGTATAAAGTCCTTTTTCAAGTTTAATGTTTTCAAAACTCATAGTAGTAAATCTCCTTTTTCATTTTTTGTAAATCAAAGTATAATTCCGACAATATCTCTTATAGAGTCTTTTTTTACAACGAGACGAGGTTTTAATGCCGTTTCGGATTTTTGAATGCCGTTGCTTCCCGTTGAAGACATTTTTTCATATCCGTAAGTAAATGCAGACGGTGTACTTGGAAGTTCTGCATATCCGCTTGTTTGCACACCTACATAGTCGCCTCTTTTTGAAACGACAATACCGATAAATTCATCGTCATCGCCGCATTTTTCAACTTTGCAGTTCTCTGTGATTTTTACGAGGTCGCCTTTGTTTGTTTTTGGACCGTAAAATGTGATTATTTTTGTGTCAATGCCGTTAAATGAAATATCTTTATCCATGTTTTTTCCTCCTAAATTTTAAATTGTGAATATTTGGTTGATGTTTTTTTAATTTCGGGCATAAGTTGTGATTTTGCCGAAACTTTTGCATTTTTCTTTTTGATGGCGTTTCTGAAATCCGACATTTCTTTTGTCGTCATAATGTTTGTGACGGAAGCGATTGTTTCAATGTTCATTTCAGGCAGATTTGCAGAAAAATATTTTAAAATATCCTTTGCAAGTTCCTGTCTGTACTCGTTGATGAAAGTGTTTTCTTTTTCAAGTTTTTCGATTTTTTCGGCAATGCTTTTTGCTGTTTCTTTTGAAATTGTAATTTCTTCTTCGGAAATGTTTTTGAAATTTTTGAAATCTGTTTCAAATTGAGCATAACTTTTTGTAACGCCGGCTTCTCTTTGAGCGGGTACGGCAACAAAACTCCATTCATAAGCGTCAGTTGCATTTTCAAGAGTAAAATAACAGGTTTTGTTTTTATATACTCGTCCTCTTATATGCTCGCAGCGGGTTTTGTATCTGTCTGCACCGCAAATTGAACAAATGCTTTTTTCTGTTTTGCACGATACGGAAACCTCTTTTTTAATTCCCGCTTCTATTTCTCGTATAAGGTTTTTGTTTTCATCACTTTTTACCATATATGCCTTTGCTTTAAGCAGGTAAAAATCTTTTCCGTCAACAGTTTTTTTGTCGTTTGATTTTTCAACCCAAGCGTCAAAAATTCTTGCTTTTTGATTTTCTGCTTTCATTGAATGGTCAAAAATTCCGGTTTTTCCTTTAAAAAGTTTTGCAAGTTGCTTGAGTGTTTCAACGGAAAACCTTTCTCCGTCTCTGTCAATATCATTGTTGCAAAGCTGAACATTAAATGTGTAAATGTCATCTTGCGATATTTCTTTTTGAGTGTATTGTCTGATTAATTCAATCTCCTGTTCGTTTTCTTTTTCGTTCAAACTTCAATCTCCTTTCGCAGTTTTTCTGCCTGAGCTTTGTAAAGCTCGGCTCGTGCAAGTTCTGTTTCATCACGAAGTGTAATGTCGTTCCACACGGTGTGGGCGACAGGTGCGTATCCCTCAAGTAACAGAAGGGTGTTGGCAATTTTGTCTATTACGGGAGTGAGTGTTCTTCTGTAACTTTTCAGTTCAGAGGTAAGTATATCTGCCTGTTCCATGCTCATTCTTTCAGTTGTTGACCAAGAAAGACCAAACATATACGGAGCAAGTCCTGTTTTTGCAACTATTTGTTCAAGAAGTTGTCTGACAGGAATTTCACTGTCCATAATTTGACTGTCTGAACCGATTACTTTTATAGAAACATCTCCGACTGCCACAAAGTCTTTGACGGCCTTGCTCTGCATTGCGTCTTTCCACTGTTCAGCCATTTGTTGTGCCCTTTCTTTTGCAAATGCCTTGTCACTTGCGTCGTTTGACGGTTTGTATGTGACGGCGTATCGCAGATTTCCTGCTCTTTCCCAGTTGTTTCCTATTGTGTTGTAGATTTTCATTAATATGTCTGAAACAAAAGGCAATCCTTTCAAAAGGCTTGTCCCCGTAATCTCTCCGGGTTGTGGATTTAATACTGAAAATAAAATGCATTTTGTGTTTGTAATCGGCACATTCGTACCTGATGATGTGTTGAAAAAGTCTATGTCAAGACCGTTTTCGGACGGTTTCGCTTCAATGCAGTCGAGTTCTCCGTTGTAAAGTGCTACCAAAGTATCGTTGGCAATTACCATTTCTCCTATTGCAGTTCCGTATGTCAGAAGTTGCTCAAAATACGAGGCGATAAAAGAGTGAATGCCTTGCCTGTTTCCTCCTACATTTATTGAGTTGAGCGAGTTTTGCAGAAATTCGTCCAGATTTTTGTTTCCTGTTTCAAGTTTGAAGTCAAGAGTAAGTCGCATAAGTTTATATATGGCAGAGTCAATAATCGGCACTGCTTCACGAAGCGATTTATATATTCTTGACGAACAGTCGGAAAGCGGGGTGTAACTTGTCAGTTCGCAAAACGGATGGTTGTTGCAGCTGCCTGTTTGTACAGAGGTTACACCTGTTGTTTCTCTTTTTTTGTGCGGCATTTTCAGTTTCAAGTTTTATCCTCCTTTGTTTTAGTGTCATTTTCTTTCAACGGAAAATGAGAAAAGAAAGTCGTCGTTGTTTTTTGATACGACAGTGCTGACGAAGTACCGTATATCGTCCATTGCGTGATCGTTTTCTTTTTTGGGAGCGTCTTTTTTTATTCCGTTGTCCCATCTGTATATTGAAAACTCTCGTATTGCGTCTGTACAGCATTCGCAAATTTTAAGTTTATTTTCTTTAAGTGCAGAACAAACTTTGTTAATGCCACTCATCACATCGTTGTCTGCTTTGATAACGGTAAATTCATTGTGCCTGCTGATTGTTTCAATGAAACTTGCTGCGCTCGGGTCAACTATTACGGCTGTTATGTTTTTTCCTTTTGCAAGTTCCTTTAAACTTTCGTAGTATTCCTCGTCGGTTTTTTGCACACCGCAGTCCCTTGAAGAATGATAGTATTCATCAATTCTGTACCAAACGCCGTCTTTTTTCCCCCACAATCCGAGAGAAAAAGGGTTTACCGTTCCGTAGTCGCAGGACATATAGTATTCTTCAAAGTTACTGCTTTCGGGATTTTTTACTATGTGCTTTTCCGCACTGAACATAGGGTACACAAGACCGTCTGCCGCCACCCATTTTCCGTTGATAAACCGTTCGTAAAATGCACCGCTGTAAAGGCTTTTGTATCTCGCTAAAATTTGCTTTGACAAAGAAGGGTTGTCCTCCATACGAAAATGAATGTAGAGCATATTTTTTTCTTTTTTCTTTTTTATCCATTCCGTATAGAACCAATGATAAGGATTCTCGGGGTTGCAGTTGAACCAAAATTTCGAGCCGCTGACAGAACATCTTGCAAGAGCCTGTTCGACAAATGAACGGGGCATAAGTGCAACTTCGTCGAAAAGAACACCGCCTAAAGTCATACCTTGAATAAGTGATGCAGAAGATTCGTCTTTTCCTCCGAAAAGATAAAATCTGTTTGTTATATTGCCTTTTGATATTTCAATATAGTTTCTGCTAATCACTTCTTTGCAGTCGAAACCGAGTTGCTGAAGATTTGAAATAAGGGGAGTGATTACATTTCGCCTTAGAGACGAGATGGTTTTTCCGCACATTGCAAAAGATGTGTCGGAAAAATAGTAAAATGCCCAACCGATGAAAGAAATGCTCATACAAAGAGTTTTTCCGCTTCGTACTGCACCGTCGCAGATAATTCCGTTTTTGTTTTTCATTTTACTTTCACTGCACCACCAAGTAAGCACGGCAAGCTGTTTTTCGGAAAAGGCTTTGAAGGAATTACTCATTTGGTTCATCTCCAAAAAGTTTGTTTGCCGATTTGGCACTTTCTTCAAGAGCAGCATAAAAACTCATAGTTTCGTTGCTTTCTTTAGATGATAGTTCAAAAAGTTTTTCAAGAGCCTTTTGCCTGTCGAAAAATTTAATTTCCATTGCGCCTGCCCGTGCTTTTTTAATTTCGCTTATGCAAAACAGGTCTAAAGATTTGATTTTTTCATTGCTGATGTCGTCGTCTGCAAAAAGAAGAGTGACTGCGTCTGTAATATCTCCGAAAGCCAAGCGCTTTAAACCTTCGCACACTTCTTCTTTAATGCTTTTTTTCTTTCTTGCCATTTTTTCCTCCTTTTTGTAAAAGCCCTTACATAAGGTCGGGCGAAAACATAAAAAAATAGCCTCAATAGGCTATCGGAAAATAAAAAGAGATAAATATTTATTATAAATCAGTAAAGATATTTCAATGATTGTAATTAACGGGTAAAATCTTTCATAATTCTATATAAAACATTAAAATTATTGTTTACTTTGAAATTTACGGTGTGATATACTCTGATTGTATAGGTTATAAATATTTAAGAAAGTTGGATTTTATGGATTTTATAGAAATATTAAAGGTAATTTTTCTCGGTATAGTCGAAGGAATAAGCGAGTGGCTGCCGATTAGTTCCACAGGTCATATGATTCTTGTAGATGAATTTATCAAATTGAATGTTTCCGACGCATTTAAAGAAATGTTTTTTGTTGTAATTCAACTCGGTGCAATAATGGCTGTTGTTGTTCTCTATTTCAAGCAACTTTTGCCGTTTGGACTGAAAGAGGGAACAAAGAAACTCTATGTAAAAAAAGATACGATGTCGATGTGGGGCAAGATAATAGTTTCGTGCGTTCCTGCTGCAATAGTCGGTGTTTTGTTTGACGATAAAATAGACGAATTGTTTTATAATTGGCAGACTATTTCTGTTACGCTTATCGTTTTCGGTATAGCTTTTATAATTATTGAAAAGTTAAATAAGGGCAAAAGTTCGGGAGTAAGTTCTATTGCAGAACTTTCATATAAGTCCGCTTTTATTATAGGTATGTTTCAACTGATTGCTGCCGTTTTTCCCGGAACATCACGAAGCGGAGCAACCATTTTAGGTGCTTTGATGATAGGTATATCAAGACAGGTTGCGGCTGAATATACTTTTTATCTTGCCGTTCCCGTAATGGTAGGCGCAAGCGCTCTTAAATTGTTGAAATTCGGCTTTAACTATACAGTTGAAGAAGTAATAATACTTTTGATAGGTATGGTTGTGGCGTTTGTCGTTTCGGTTCTTGCCATCAAGTTTTTGGTTGGATATATCAAAAAACACGATTTTACTGCGTTCGGATGGTACAGAATAGTTCTCGGAGCACTTGTAATTCTTTATTTTAGTGTTGTTGCTTAATATATAATTGATGTTTAATAAAGGGGAAGTTAATATGTTAAAGTTTAAAAAAGGCAAAAAGTTTAAAATAATGCAGATTACCGATATGCAGGAAATTCCGTCGGTTTCTCCCGATACCATTGCACTTATAGATTCGGCAGTAGAAAAAGAAAAGCCCGATTTAGTTGTATATACGGGAGACCAAATTAAAGGCTACGGTGTTACATATAAGGGTAAGGGCAAAGAACTTGAAAATGCTGTTGCAAAAACCATTGAAACTCTGTTGGAACCTGTTACAAAGAGAAACATTCCTTTTTGTGTAACATTCGGCAACCACGACAGGCAGGTTGGAATATCAAATGCAGACCAGTTCAACGATATTTATAAAAAGTTAAACGGTTGTGTAGGCGAACAGGCAGAAGGAGTTGACGGCGGCGGAACAAGCTGCATAGAAATAAAGGCTTCCGATTCAGACAAAACGGTTTTTGCCGTATATTTAATAGATTCGGGAACAGACAAAAAAGGCGGCGGATACGAACCTGTTGACGAGAAAATATTAAATTGGTATAAAAACAAAAGAGACAGTTTGAAAGAAGAAAACGGCGATTATGTTCCTTCACTCGTATTTCAGCATATACCTTTGCAGGAGTACTACAATGTTTTAAAAAGAGTTAAAAGAGGAACAAAAGGTTCAGTCAGAACATTCAGAACTCATAAAAATGAATGGTATGTTTTGGGCGATATTTGTCGTAAAGGCGATTTTTTTGTTGAGGCTCCGTCTATCCCCGATATTAATACGGGCGAGTTCGATATTCTCAATGAAAAGGGCGATGTTCTCGGAGTGTATGTAGGTCACGACCATAAAAACAGTTTTGTCGGAAATTATAAGGGTATGGATCTCGGCTTCACTCAATCAAGTGGTTTTAATGTTTACGGCAACGGCGTTTACAGAGGCGTAAGAATTTTTGAAATTGACGAAAACAACCCACGAAAGTATGAAACAAGAACAGTAATTTTCAAAGATTTGGTCGGAGAAAAGGTGAGCAAACCCATAACGGACTGGATACAAAGACAATTTCCGGAAACGGTTGATGCCGCAATTCCTATGATTTTGCATCTTTTAGGCATTGTTGCCGTTATAGTTTTAATAATTGTTCTTTTGATAAACCTGTTTTAAACGGAGGAAGTAAAAATGGCAGAGAAAAGCAATTTTTTAAGTAATTTTGAAAAAAAGCATAAGGAACTTTATAAATTTGTAATGTGGTGTGTTTCAGGCGGATTGTCAAATATAGTAGAACTTATTGTTCATGTGTTGCTTATAAATCTCGTGTTTAAAAGTTTGGCAGGAGACCCTGTTACCGGAATTTTTGCAACATTCGGAAATGATAAGTGTACTTTTTATTCGTATTTGATTTCAACAACAATCGGCTATGGAATTGCTTTTGTTTTGAACAGAAAAGTATCGTTTAAGGCAGATGCAAATGTTGCATTAAGCACATTCTTGTATGTTATAATGGTAGTGTTTACAATAGCGATTAACTCTTTTGTTATAGGACCGTTTTGCGAAGGTACGGTAACAGAGTTTTTTGCACAAAAAGACTTAAATGTTTTGGGAACGATAGTTTCTAAATTGATAGGTATGGCTGTTCCGGGGCTTTGGACATATCCTTGTAACAGATTTATAATTCACAGAAAGAAAAAATCTACAATAGAAGCAGAAAAAGCAGCTGAAATTGCAGAACAAGAAGCCGAAAAAGAAAAACAAGCAAAATAAATTATTGTTATTATTGTGATTTTGTGATAATATTATAAACACTTTAATAAACTGCCGATATGCTTCATATCGGCAGTTAGTTTGTCTTTAATCAAGGTGATATAATGAATTTTACAGAACTTATATTGATAGCGCTCGGTTTGGCTATGGATGCTTTTGCCGTTTCAATATGTAAAGGTCTTGCACTGAAAAAGATAGATTTTAAAAAGTGTTGTATTGTCGGTCTTTGGTTTGGAGGCTTTCAGGGACTGATGCCTCTTTTGGGCTATTTTCTCGGAAAAAACTTTAAAAAGTATATAGAAAATGTTGACCATTGGGTTGCATTTGCTCTTCTCGCTTTAATCGGTGCAAATATGATTAAAGAGGCACTTTCAAAAAACGAAGAAAAGACAGACGATTCTCTTGCCTTTAAAACAATGTTTTTGCTTGCGGTAGCAACAAGTATAGACGCACTTGCAGTCGGTATCACTTTCGGAATAATTCCCGATATAAATATATATTTCGCCGTTGCAACTGTCGGCATCGTTACATTCATATTGTCAGTTGCAGGCGTTAAAATAGGCAATGTTTTCGGCGTTAAGTATAAATCAAAGGCAGAGTTTGCAGGCGGTCTGATACTTATTTTAATCGGGCTTAAAATTTTGCTTGAACATTTGGGCGTAATAAATTTTTAGTTTTTAGTGTTCGTACAGGTCAAATTTGGCTTTGTACGGACATTTTTCTTTACTTTTTTGAATATACATTGTATAATTATATTGCGTTGTATCCGTCGTCAAATTCGGTTTTGACATTAAGGAACAGCAGCAGAAAGGAAAATTGAATATGAAAAACAAAAAGATTTTGAGAATGACTCAATTAGGTATTCTCATTGCCATTATTATCGTTATGGCATTTACGGGACTTGGCTATATCAAGACCGCAGGGCTTGAAATCAGCCTCATCACAGTACCGGTGGCAATCGGAGCAATGGTTATGGGACCGACAGCAGGAGCCGTTTTAGGACTTGTATTCGGTATAACTTCATTTTTGCAGTGCGTTTTCGGAATGAGTGCATTCGGTGCTGCATTGCTCGGTATCAATCCGTTTTTGACATTTCTTGTGTGCGTGCCGACTCGCTTGCTTGTCGGTTGGCTTTCGGGACTTGTTTTCAAAGGTATGATGAAAATAGACAAAACAAAAACAGTGAGTTACTTTGTTACAGGTCTTTTGACGGCATTTTTTAACACTTTGTTTTTTATGTCAACGCTTATGCTTTGCTTCTGGCAAACAGATTTTATTCAGTCAATGAACACGCAAGGTTTGGGCGTAGGTGCTTTTATAGTTGCATTTGTAGGTTTAAACGGTGCACTTGAGATGCCTGCTTGTTGTATTTTGGCAGGCGCTGTTTCTAAAGCACTTTCAAAAACGAAAATTAATAAGGAAGATTATTGATGATTTTAGTTATAGATGTAGGAAATACAAATATTGTACTCGGTTGTTTTGACGGGGAAAAATTAGTTTTTAAAGCAAGACTTTCAACAAATATTTCGGAAACAGTTGAAGAATATGCAATAAAATTAAACTCATTGTTTTCCATAAAAAATATTGATGCAGATAAATTTGACGGAGCAATCATATCTTCCGTTGTGCCTGCCCTTATTGATACTATGTCAGAGGCAGTATATATTATTTGCGGAAAAAAACCTATGACAGTAGGTCCCGGTATAAAAACCGGATTTAATATAAAAATTGACAATCCCGGAGAATTGGGTGCAGATATGGTAGTAGGTACGGCGGGAAGTATTGCAAAGTATCCGCTTCCTCAAATCGTGTGCGATTTAGGTACTGCCATCACTGTTTCTGTTATAGATAAAACTGCTACTTACAGAGGCGGAGCGATTTTGTGCGGAATTAAAACTGCATACAATGCACTTTCAAACAAAACTGCACAACTTCCTCAAATCAACCTTACTGCACCGCCTAAAGCAATAGGTACAAATACTGTTGATTGTATGCGTACGGGTGCCGTTTACGGTACTTCGGCTATGATAGACGGACTTGTAAAAAGGTTTGAAGATGAACTCGGCGAAAAAGCAACGGTAATATTGACGGGCGGTTTCGGCGAGGCAATAGCAAAACACTGCGAGTGTAACCCGATAGTTGACAATGACCTTCTTTTAGATGGTCTGAGAATAATCTACTACAAAAATAAGCAGAGGTAAAAATTATGGCTGTTTTAAGACCGTTTAGGGCTTTTCGTCCTTCTGAAGAAAATCAAAGTAAAATTCCTGCACTTCCTTATGATGTTATGAGCAGTGCAGAAGCAAGAGAAATGGTTGAGGGAAATCCGTTGTCTTTTCTCCATGTTGACAGAGCAGAAGTGGATTTGCCCGAAGGAACGGATATTTATTCTGAAGAAGTTTACGAAAAAGCTCGTCAAAATCTTTTGAATTTGGAACAAAACGGCGACTTAATTCAAGATAAAAAACCGTGCCTTTATATTTATAAACAAACTGTAGGCTCACGCAGTCAAACAGGTATTGTCGGCTGTGCGTCAATAGATGATTATATAAACGGAAATATTAAAAAGCACGAGTTTACAAGAGAAGAAAAGGAAAAGGACCGTATCAGACATGTCGATACCTGCAATGCAAATACAGGACCGATTTTTCTCACTTACAGAAAAAATCTGCTTTTAGATATGATAACTTCTACTTGGATGTCCGAAAATCATCCTGTCTATGATTTTGAGCAAGACGAAGTTAAAAATACTGTATGGGTTATTGATGACGATGAAGTCATTGCAAAAATCAAAGAGTGTTTTGCATCAATAGACAGTTTGTATATCGCTGACGGTCATCATCGTTGTGCATCTGCCGTTAAAGTCGGATTAAAAAGAAGAGAAAACGGCAACTATACGGGCGAGGAAGAGTTTAACTTTTTCCTTTGCGTTGCATTTCCCGACAATGAACTCGAGATTATGGATTATAACAGAGTCGTAAAAGACCTCAACGGATATACAGAAGAAGAGTTTATTGAAAAGGTAAAAGAAAAATTTACCGTAACGGAAAGAACAGGCGGACCTTTTAAAAGTTGTAAACCTTTCAAACGCCATACTTTCGGTATGTATCTAAATAAAAAATGGTATGAACTCGAGGCAAAGAGCGAGTTTGTAGATGAAACAGACCCTGTCGCAAGACTTGATGTAAGCATTTTGTATGATAATTTGCTTGCTCCGATTTTGGCGATAGGCGACCCCAGAACAGATAAAAGAATAGATTTTGTCGGCGGTATCAGAGGAATAGGCGAACTTGAACGCCGTGTCGCAACAGATATGACGGTGGCTTTCTCAATGTTCCCGACAACAGTTGACGATTTAATTGCAATTGCCGACGCAGGTATGATTATGCCTCCAAAATCAACTTGGTTTGAGCCGAAACTTCTGTCAGGACTTTTCATCCATCATTTGTCATAAGATTATAAAATTAAGCAGGGCGTCAAAGACGCCCTGCTTTTGTGTTTTTACAATCAATGTAATATTCTGAATTTTAAAAATTAAATAGACTGAGTATAAGATAGTATAATACTGCAAAATTATCAAGATAACTTTGCTTTGGCTCGGGTACGGGATTAGTGAAAAATCCAAAGGCAACGGCAATAAAAATAACTATCATAATTAAAACGGAAAATACATTTGCTTTTTTATATTTCAATATATTTTTCGCTCTTTTTTTATATCTAATTCGCCGAAAAAAAGTGTTTCAACAAAAACATCATTTGTAACAACTGTGTTGTTCAGCAATGTTTTTATATATTTGTTTCTTTCTTCTTTTTTCATATTTTTCACAACTGTTTCATCACAATATAGTTCCAAATCATTTGAAAATTGCTTGCAAGCCACCCACATTAAAGGGTTGTACCAATTGATTATCAATATAATATATGCAACTGTTTTCGTAAGGTTGTCAAAATGTTTAATATGTGATTTTTCGTGTGAAATGATATAATCGAGTTCATCTTGGTCAACATTAAAAGGAATATAGATTTTCGGTTTCAAAAAACCTAAAACAAACGGCGTGCTTATTTGGTCCTTTGCCACACATTTTCTTTTAAAATGACAGAGGTGGAAAGTGTTTTTCGTAATTTGATATAATTAACTGCCGATAATACGAAAAATACTGCCGTTTCTACTATCCAAACAATAGTGAATATTTTGAAAAATGTTGACAAAGCACCCATAGGAACGCTTATTCCTTCAAAGTATGTGTCGGCAAGTGCTTCGTTTATTCCATAGTCAAAAAAATAAATTCCTGTATTGATTCTAAAAATGTGTTCATAGAGATATTTTTTATTTAACAATTCAATACTCGGTATCATACTTAGGTGGCTTGTAACAGAAACGGGGATTATCATTCTCAGCCAAACCATACACCATAAAATACAGTTAAATACTTTCGGTGTTCTTTTCAGAAACAATCTCAGAATTAAAACTATGATTATCATCCAACAAGCCACTATGCTCAGATTGAAAAAATCTACAATTAAAAATTTCATAAAATCACCTGTTATCTTCAATCATTTTCAAAATTTCTTCTTTATCTTTTTTTGTAAGAACTTGGTGTTTTGTAAATGCAGATATAAATTCGGGTATTGAGCCGTTAAAATTTTTTTCAACTAACTCGTCAATTTTTGAATTTTGTGCTTCTTCTTTGCTTACGATAGATGTGATAATTGTATTTTCATTTTTCACAACATTTCTTTCGGATAATCTCTTTATTAAGGTGTATGTTGTTGTTCTTGACCATCCGAGTTTCTCTTTGCACAATTTTGCAAGTTCGGAACTTTTTATAGGTTCATTTTCCCATAAAATTAAGCAAAATCTGTATTCACTTTCAAAAATTTTTGGAGTTTTATTTGTGCTTTCCATAGTAATCATCCTAAAGCGAGTGTATGTTTTTTGCTGTTCTAACGCATTAGACTAAAGTTGTCAATGAATAAACATAAATAAATATCAATATTTTTTGTTTGTTGTGTTTTGTGATATGTAAATAATTATAATTTATATATTTATTTTAAATATAAGACCTGAAAGTCTTGACATTTGAATAAATCGTGATATTATATAGATAGTAATTCTATATTCTCAAGGTGAGAGTGAGCCGAAAGGTTCGCTCTCAAATTATTATAAGGGAGTTTTTGGCTTATGGCAGGTAAAAATACAGTTGAACGCATTGCCGATATAATCAAACCGTTTGCAGACGAACTCGGTTTAGATATTTGGGATGTGCGTTTTGTCAAAGAAGGCTCACAATGGTATCTGCGTGTTTTTATCGACAAAGACGGAGGAGTTTCAGTTGATGATTGCGTCAATCTTACCCGTGCCGTTACAAAACCGCTCGATGAAGCAGACCCTATTAAGCAAAGTTATATGTTAGAGGTTTCATCGCCGGGTATTGAGCGTGAACTTGTTAAAGACGAACATTTTGAAAAGTTCGTAGGCAGTTCGATAATTTTGAGAACAATTCGCCCTATTGACAATGTTCGTGATTTTACAGGTAAAATGACAGACTATCAAAACGGAGAAATTACACTTGTTTTACAGGACGGCAAAGAAATTAAAGTAAATAAAAAAGACTCGTCTTTTATCAAACTTGACGATTTCGATATAAATGATTTCAAACAGGAAATTTAATTACGGAGGAAAACTGAAAAAATGAGCAAAGAATTTTTTGAGGCAGTTCATATGCTTGAACAGGAAAAAGGAATACCGGCAGACTATCTTTTTGAAAAGATTTCAACTGCAATTATAGTTGCCGCAAAACACGATTTCGGCGGAAAAGACATCGTTCATTGCGATATTGACCCCGACAAACAAAAAATTAAAGTTTATGCTACAAAAAATGTTGTGGAGGAAGTTGAAGACGAAGATACAGATTTGACTTTGGAACAGGCACAACAAATCAAAAAAAGTGCTAAAATCGGCGGAACAATAGATATTCCGATTAAAACAAAAAATCTCGGAAGAGTTGTTGCTCAAACAGCAAAGCATGTTATCAGACAAGGAATTCGTGAGGCAGAAAGAAGCCAAATGTATAAAGAATTCCAAAGTAAAAACCAAGAACTCCTTACGGCAAAAGTTGTTAAAATTGACCCAATTACAGGCAATGCAACACTTGAGATTGGAAAGAGCGAGGCAGTTCTTCCCAAGTCAGAACAGGTGCCGGGTGAAGTTTTAGTTGAAGATTCACTTATTAAAATATTTGTTGTAGATGTTAAAGAAAGCGGTAAAGGTCCGAAGATAATGATTTCAAGAACACACCCGGGTCTTGTTCGCCGTCTTTTTGAAACAGAAGTTCCTGAAATTTATGACGGAACAATAGAAATTATGTCGGTTTCCCGTGAAGCAGGCTCAAGAACAAAAATTGCAGTTTACAGTAAAGATGAAAATGTTGACCCTGTAGGTTCATGTATCGGCCCGAGAGGTCAGCGTGTTTCAACAATAGTTGAGGCACTCGGCGGAGAAAAAATAGATATTGTCAAGTACAGCGAAGAGCCAACAGAATTTATTTCTGCCGCACTTGCCCCGAGTGATGTCATTTCTGTTGAAATTCTCGACGAGGCAGTTAAGTCCTGCAGAGCAACAGTTCCCGATGACCAACTCAGCCTTGCTATCGGAAACAAAGGTCAAAATGTAAGACTTGCAGCTAAACTTACAAATTGGAAAATAGATATTAAACCCGAAAGCGGTTTTTATACAGGCGAAGCAGAATAATTCAGTCAGGATGTGATTTGCTTGAAAGAAAAACATATTCCTATGAGAATGTGCTTGGGATGTCGTGAGCGATTTGAAAAAAACAGTTTAATCAGAGTTGTGAAAAGTCCCGAAGGTGATATTTCAATAGATAAAACAGGCAAAAAATCAGGCAGAGGAGCATATATTTGCAACAATGAAAAGTGCTTGACGCTTGCCATAAAAAAACATTCACTTGAAAATGTTTTCAAGATGAAAATAGATGACGATATTTTTGAACAGTTGAAAAAGGAAATTAACAATGAATGAGCAGAAGATACTTTCAATGATTGGTTTTGCAAGGCGTGCAGGTGCAGTTTGTAAAGGACACGATGCAGTTGTAAAATCTGTTGTAAACGGAAAATCAAAGTGTATTTTGTTTTGTTCGGATGTTTCCGAAAAGCGAGTGAAAGAAATCACGATATTGTGCAAAAATCATCAAATTTCCGTTCCTTTTCATTTTTTGAGTTTTGATATGAATACTTTGTATGCCGCAACGGGAATGCGATGCGGTATAGTCGGTATAGAAGATACAAATTTTGCAAAAGGTATAGAAAAATTGTTAAATTAAACAAGATAATCAAGGAGGATTTGTTTATGGTAATAAAACAAAAACTTTCAGATGTTGCCGCAGACTTCGGAAAGAAAAACAAGGAAATTATAGATATTCTTTCCGAATATTCGGACGGAACACCTAAAAAGGCCAACAATGTTCTTTCGGAACAGGACCTTGATGTTATAGTAGAAAAATTGACACAGTCTTCTTCAAAAAACGATGAAGAAAAGTATATGAAACGCTTTGTTAAATCTGACGATAAAAAGCAGGTTAAAAAGCAACCGAATAAAAAACAGCAGGCTCAGGCGGCTATTTTGCAAATGGCAGAGCAGGCTGCTAAAAGAGCAGAAGAAAAAGCAAAGAAAAAAGCAGACGCAGTACCGCAGGCGAGAACAAAAGGCGCAACACACCATGTTGACACTCGTTCAAGCAATATTGACCTTGAAAAATACAATCAAAAGTATGAGGATATTGCACCGTCGCAGTCAATCAATGATTTTTCAACAAAGCAAAAGCTTAATCAAAAGAGCAAGCAGTACAGAAAGAAAAGACCGCAGGGTATGCATGCTCACTCAAAAAGAGAAACAGAGCAGCAGCGTCTTGCAAGAATTAAAGAGCAGAGAAAGAAACAGAAAATTGTTGTTAAAATTCCTGAAGAAATCACAATTGCAGAACTTGCTTCTTTGCTCAGAATGACTGCCGCAGAAGTCATTAAAAAGACTTTTGAACTCGGTGTTTCGGCTACAATCAATGAAACAATCGACTTTGAAACTGCAGAAATCGTTGCAACGGAACTCGGTGCAAAGGTTGAAAAGAAAGTCGAAGTTTCAATTGAAGAACAAATTATTGAGGATACAGAAGATACAGAGGCAAATACAGTACCGAGAAGTCCTGTTGTCTGCGTAATGGGGCATGTTGACCACGGTAAAACTTCTATTCTTGACGCTATCAGAAATACAAGTGTAACATCGGGTGAAGCAGGCGGTATCACTCAGCATATCGGTGCATATCAAGTAAACTGCGGAGATGAAAAAATCACATTTCTTGATACTCCGGGACACGCAGCATTTACTGCAATGCGTGCAAGAGGTGCTATGTCAACAGATATCGCAGTTCTTGTTGTTGCAGCAGACGACGGTATAATGCCTCAAACTGTTGAAGCAATCAATCACGCAAAAGCAGCAGGCGTTGATATTATTGTTGCTATAAATAAAATGGATAAAGAAGCTGCAAATCCGGACAGAGTTAAACAACAGCTTACAGAGTATTCTCTTGTGCCTGAAGAATGGGGCGGCGATGTAATTTGTGTTCCCGTTTCTGCAAAAACAAGAGAGGGTATAGATAAACTTCTTGAAACAATTCTCCTCGTTGCAGAGATGGCAGAACTCCGTGCAAATCCCGACAGAGCCGCAAAAGGTGTTGTTATCGAGGCAAAACTTGATAAGGGCAGAGGTCCTATCGCTACACTTCTTGTTCAAAACGGAACACTTCGTTCGGGCGATATTGTTGTTGCAGGTACTTCAGTCGGAAAAATCAGAGCAATGGTGGATTGCCGAGGAAATAAGATTGAGTCGGCAGGTCCGTCTGTTCCTGTTGAGATTATGGGACTTGACCACGCACCCATGAGCGGCGACGAATTCGATGTCGCTTCAGATGAAAGACTTGCAAGACAACTCGTAGAACAGAGAAAAGATGCTGAAAAGAATAAGCGTCTCGGAAATGTTCCCAATGTTAATCTTGAAAATCTTTTTGAAACATTAAAAGACGGCGAAATGAAAGAACTCAACATTATTGTTAAGGCAGATGTTCAGGGTTCTGTTGAAGCAGTTAAACAAAGTCTTCTTGAAATTGAAAACGATGAAGTTCGTGTAAAAATCGTTTTGGGAGGCGTCGGCACTGTAAATGAAAATGATGTAATGCTTGCTTCGGCTTCAAATGCGATCATCGTAGGATTCAATGTCGGTGTTGACCAAGTTGCAAACGATAACGCTCAAAAAGACGGTGTTGAAATTAAAACCTATAAAATCATTTACGACGCTATTGAAGATATTACAAATGCAATGCGTGGTATGCGTGCTCCTAAATACAGAGATGTAGATACGGGTACTATTGAAGTTCGTGAAGTATATAAAGTTTCAAGTGCAGGCACAATCGCAGGTTCACTTGTTACAGGCGGTGTAATTCGCAGAGAAGGCAAGTGCCGTATTATAAGAAACGGTAAGCAAATCGGCGAAGCTCCGATTGCATCTCTCAAGAGATTTAAAGATGATGTTAAAGATGTTTCTTCGGGTTACGAGTGCGGCGTATCACTTGAAAATTGGAACGATATAGCAGTCGGCGATATATTTGAATGTTATATTACAGAAGAATATAGAGATTAAAGGATGTGTATATATGCCCGGTTTTCATTCAGATAGATTATCGGAAGATATAAAAAGAGAAATCGTTTCTATAATGCGTGAGTTGAAAGACCCTCGCATTAAAGGAATGTTGACGGTCGTTAAGGTCGATGTTACTAACGATTTGAGTTATGCTAAAGTTTATATCAGTGCGATTGAGGGTATAGAAACGGCAAAAGAGTCTGTAAAAGGACTCGCTGCCGCTTCGGGATATATCCGTCGTGAAATTTCAAACAGACTTCATCTAAGAAAAAGCCCCGAACTTAAATTCATTGCCGATGATTCGGTTGAAAAGGGAATGGCTATGTTCGATAAACTAAAGGACAGAGAAGAAAATGAATATTGATATTAAGCAATGTGTACAGTTGCTCAAAGAAAAAAATGATTTTCTCATTTTGACGCACGCTCACCCCGACGGCGATACTCTGGGAAGCGGATTTGCGCTTTGCTTGGCGCTCAGACAAATAGGCAAAAATGCAAATGTCATAAATGCCGATGAATTCCCGGAAAAATACGGATATATATATGAAAATGTTGAAAAACAGGAGTTTGACGGTAAATATATTGTTGCAGTCGATGTTGCAACAGAAACATTACTCGGAAGTCTTCAAAAAGATTTCGGCGGGAAAATCAATCTTTGCATAGACCATCATGCAACAAATACAAACTATGCCGAAAATATTTTGCTTGACGGCAATTCTGCGTCTTGTTGTGAAATAGTTTTCGATGTCATCAATGAATTGGGTGCAACTATTACAAAGACCGTTGCAGACTGTCTTTATACAGGCATTTCAACAGATACGGGTTGTTTCAGATTTGCAAATACAACGGCAAATACTTTTTCAGTTGCGGCAGAACTTGTAAAATACGGTGCTGACAATGCAATGATTAACAGAAAAATGTTTGAAACAAAAACAAAAACATACGCTCATCTTGAAAGACTTGCACTTGAGGGTATGAAGTTTTACTATGACGGCAAAGTTGCAATCATTACGGTAACTCAGCAAATGTATAAAGAAACAGGCTCAAGCGAGATTGAAACGGAAGCATTAACACCGTTAACAAGACAGGTCGAAGGTACTGAAATAGGTATTATGCTCAAGGAAAAAGAGGACGGTACCTGTAAGGCATCTATCAGAACTTATGAGTCTGTTGACGCTTCAAAACTTGCGTCTTGCTTCGGTGGCGGAGGACATAAAGCCGCTGCTGCCTGCAAAATTGATGCAGATGTTGAAAATGCAACAAAAATGCTTTTAAAACAATGTGGTGAGTTTATATAATGACAGGGCTTATTTGTTTAAATAAACCAAAAGATATAACATCTTTTTCGGCAGTTGCAAAAGTTAGAGGAATAACCCGTGAAAAAAAGTGTGGTCATACAGGTACGCTTGACCCAATGGCAACAGGCGTTTTGCCGATTATGCTTGGTGGTGCGACAAGGTTCATAGACTTTTTGCCCGACAGTGATAAAGGATATGTTGCCGAGTTTAAGCTCGGAGTGGTAACCGATACTTTAGATATTACGGGAGAAGTTCTTGAAGAAAATAATTTTTCGGTAACAAAAGAAGAAATGAAAAGCGTTCTTTTAAACTTCAAGGGAACAATCAGTCAGATACCGCCTATGTATTCTGCCGTAAGTGTTGACGGTCAAAGACTCTATGATTTGGCTCGAAAGGGTATAGAAGTCGAGAGACAGGCAAGAAAAGTTGAAGTAAAAGAACTTGAACTTTTGGAGTTTGATGAAGAAACAGGTATAGGAAAAATCGAAGTTTTGTGTTCAAAAGGAACCTATATAAGAAGTATTATAGATGATTTCGGCAAAAAACTCGGTTGCGGGGCCACCATGATTTCGCTTGTCAGAACAAAGGCTATGGGAATAGATTTGTCAGAATGTATTTTTCTTGAAGATTTGCAAAACATTAAAGACACTTCAAACGACTTCAGCAGTGTTGTTGTTTCCGTCGAAAAACTTTTTGAATGTTACCCGCAGATTTTTGTCAGCGAGGCACAGAGCCACAGATTTTCAAACGGTGGTTCGCTGATGCGTGACAGACTGAAGAAAAATTTGAAAGACGGTATTTACAGAGTCTATTCAAATGAAAAGATTTTTTTAGGTCTTGGCGAATTATCGGAACAAGACTTGAAAGTTAAAAGACTTTTAACAAAAAGAGATTGAAAATATATGTCAAAAGAAAAGTTAAGAAAAGCAGTTGCACTCGGCGATTTTGACGGTATGCATAAAGCACATCAAATTGTAACAACAGGTGCAGACGATGTAACGATTTATTGTGTAAACAATCGTTTTTCACTTCTTCAAAAAAGTATTTTTGAAAAACGATTTCCAAATGCCCAATTTGCCGATTTTGAAAAAATTAAGCAGATGAACGGCGAAGAATTTATAGAGAAAATTCTTTTTGAAAAATTGAGTGCGCAAACGGTTTTGTGTGGTTTTAATTTCAAATTCGGTAAAAATGCGTCGTGGTCGGCTGCCGATATGCGAAAGTATTGTGAAAAAAAAGATGTATGGGTAAGAATACTTGAACATTTAGATTATAAAGGCGAACCGATAAGTTCAACAAGAATAAGAAACGCCGTTTCAAACGGCGATATTGAGTCGGCAAATGAAATGCTCGGCTACAATTTCACTTTTGAAGCAGAGGTTGTACACGGTGATGCCCGTGGAAGAACAATCAATTTTTCAACAATAAATCAGTATTTGCCCGAAGGGCTGACAGTTCCGATGTTCGGCGTCTATGAAAGCAGAACAGAAGTTGACGGGAAAATATATAAGTCCTTTACAAATATAGGCCTAAGACCGACTTGGAAAGTTGAAAAACCGCTTTGCGAAACGCATATTTTCGATTTTGACGGAGATTTGTACGGAAAAATCATAAGAGTTGAATTGGTCAGATACTTGAGAAAAGAAAAGTTGTTTAAAAATGCAGAGGAGTTGAAAGCACAGCTTGAACGGGATAAAAGCAGTATTATTTGATTTTGATGAAACTTTGCATGACAGAACGCTTGCTTTTGACGACTATGTGTTGTCGTTTTTAAGTCATTTTTTTCCGAATATCAGCGAAGAAGAAAAGAAAAAACGAGCAAAAGATATGGTCGAACTTTGCGGCGGAGGATATACGCAGGGCGACGATTATTACAATACTTTAAAAAGCAGATGGAATTGGAAAGATGCTCCCGACAATGATTTTTTAAAAGAATACTATTATGTAAATTTCCCGTATTTTATTAAAGTTTATTCAAATTCAAAAAGCGTTTTAAAAAAGTTAAAAAATGACGGATATACTGTCGGTGTTTTGACTAACGGTCCGTCGAAATTACAGCATAAAAAACTTGAATTGAGCGGTTTGCTTGAGTTTTGTGATTTTCTTGTTGTAAGCGGAGATGTCGGAATTCATAAACCGAATCCGCAGATTTTTAAATATGTTGCCGATAAATACGGGTTGAATGTTGAAGAATGTGTGTATGTCGGCGACCACCCTGAAAATGATATAAATGCATCATTAAAAGCAGGAATGAAAGCCGTCAGAATGAATGTTGGATGGTTTAAAAATTGTTCTTTGAGAAATGATGTGCCGAATATAGACGATATTTCACAGGTAATTGAAGTCATAAAAAAATATTGACTTTAGATTGCTTGTCTGATATAATATTACAAGCCGTTAAAAGCGGCATCCTTGCTCCGAGGATATCGGGGCCAAAAGTCCAAAAGGAGGTGCTGATAGTGGCAGTTAAAAATTACGAACTTGTTTTAGTTTTCTCTCTTTCTAAAGGAGAAGAAGCAGTTGAAGCTCTTAAGGCTAAGTTCAGCGAAATGATTAGCAAAAACGGCACTCTCGGTGAAGTTGATGAATGGGGTAAAAGAAAACTCGCTTACCCAATCAACTACGAAACAGAGGGTTACTACTACATTGCTCAATTTAGTGCTGATGAAAACTTCCCGGCTGAGCTTGACCGTGTAATCAACATCACAGACGGCGTTCTTCGTTCACTCATCGTTGCGAAGAACTAAGGAGGAGTTACTATGCTTAATAATGTAGTGCTTATGGGCAGATTGACATTTGAGCCCGAACTTCGTACAACACCGTCAGGTGTTTCTGTTGTGCGTATTCAAGTTGCCGTTGACAGACGCTTTCAGCGTCAGGGTGACGAACGCAAAGCAGATTTTATTGATGTTACAGCATGGCGTCAAACTGCTGAATTCATCTCACGCTATTTCCACAAAGGCGATATGATAGCTATTGAAGGTTCAATACAAACAGACAGCTATACCGACCAGACAGGAAATAAGCGTAAAAGTGTAACAGTTGTTGCAAGCAATGTTTCTTTCTGTGGCTCAAAGTCTGAAAGCAATACAGTTAATCCTGCATTTGCTCCGGCAGAGCCTTCTCCGAGTTTTGCAAGTGCAAACAATTCGGATTTTGAAGTGATTATTGATGACGACGACGACCTTCCTTTCTAAGAAGGAAAAATAAATAAGGAGGAAACTTATAATGGCATACGATAAGAATCGTGCAAGAAAAGGCAGAAGAAAAGTTTGTGCTTTTTGTGTAGATAAAGTAGAAGAAATCGATTACAAAGACATTTCTAAGCTCAAGAAATATACTTCTGAGAGAGCAAAAATTCTTCCTCGCAGAGTAACAGGTACTTGTGCTAAACATCAAAGAGAACTTACAACAGCTATCAAAAGAGCTCGTCAAGTTGCTCTTCTTCCATACACAACAGACTGATTTTGCTAATATGTGTATTTAGAACGCTCGGTAATCCGAGCGTTTTTTATTTTTGTAATTAAGATAAAAGTATAATGCTATAATTTTAATTTACTTTATGTTGAAAATAAAAGTATGAAAAAATCGCCGAAACATCAAGTTCGGCGATTTTTGTTTGTTATTAATTATTAAAAAATTAAATGTTAAATAAATTCATTAAAATCCGTATTTTTCAGCAATAGGAAGTTCAAAATCTGGGTCTTCAACCCATTTTTTCCATCCTAAACCATAAGTTCCGAAGAATGAAAAAACAGTTTTGCCTGTATAAACTTTTTTCGGGGCAATTCTTATTCCGAGTGTTTTGAAATATTCTCTCATTGCTTCGAGCCTTGCAATAAAGTCGTCGTAGTTTTTATTTTCCTGTGTTGTCCAAGCAACTTCGGAAATCGCAAGCAGTCTTGCAGTCGTATTTAAGTCGAGTTTTTTCTCTGTTCGTATGTACTCTGTCCATTGAGGTGCTTCAATACCGAGTATGTTGCTGTCATCTGCAATTTTTACGGAATGCGGACCGTAGTTATATGTTTTTTTCAGTGGTCTCATTGCGTATGCGTGGTCCATATAAACATAGTCGTGGTGAGTTAAAATCATTTTTCCGCCGTTTGCAAGCCACTTTAATTCAAGTTTTTCGGTCGGTTTTCTCATTATCCACCATTGAGGTATAATATCTTTGTTTAAGTTTCCGGCATCAAGAATTTCATTC
This sequence comes from uncultured Eubacteriales bacterium, assembly GCA_900540085.1. GTDB lineage: Bacteria > Bacillota > Clostridia > Oscillospirales > Acutalibacteraceae > Scybalenecus. The sequence goes on along the minus strand of UQEU01000004.1, from coordinate 52,904 downwards.
CAGCCTATTGTTTTTCGTCCTTTACTGCTGAGATATTCACATATTACATTAGTAAAGTAACCTTGAAGAGCATCTTCATCTTTCAAACCGAGTTCCTTGATTTTTGCCTGACATTTCGGACACGCTTTCCATCTTTTTTTCGGAACTTCATCGCCTCCGATATGAAAATACGGATACGGGAAAAGTTCGCAAAGTTCGTCAATGACATCTTTAGCGAAAGTGTAAACATTTTCTTTACCGCAGCAACCGATATTGTCAAGAATACCCCACTTGTTTGAAACGCTTGTTTCTTCTTCCGTGCAGGAAAGTTCGGGATAGCAGGCGATTGCGGCAACAAGATGACCGGGCATATCAATTTCAGGTATAATTTCAATGTGTCTTTCTTTTGCAAAAGCGACTATATCACGAATTTCATCTTGAGAATAGAACATACCTTTGCCGTATGTTGCCGTGTCACGCCTTCCTTTTCCGCTTTCCATACCTTTTACGGCAAGAGGTGTTCCGTTTCTTGTTGTACCTTTTTCTGTGAGAAGAGGATATTTTTTAATCTCTACTCTCCAGCCTTGGTCGTCTGTCAAATGCCAATGAAAAATATTCATTTTAATGTTTGCCATAAATGACAAAATTTCTTTGACTTTTTCGACTTTCCAAAAATGTCTTGCACTGTCAAGCATAAAGCCACGATGACGGTATCTCGGTGCGTCTTCAATTTGCACTGAATTAAAGCAGTTTTTACCTGATGAAAGTTGACAAAGCGTCATAAATCCGTAAAATGCACCCGCTTCGTCATTTGCAGAAATCGTGACATTTTTTCCGTCGCAGTCTATTTTATATCCCTCATCGGATATGCTTTTGTCGTTTGCAAAAATTATTGTGTTTTTTTCGGCAGACTGTCTGTTTTTAAGTTCTTTTTCGGCAAATTTCTGTGTTTCGGGAAAATCGCCTATTAATGATGTGTTTGAAGAAAAATTAGTTTTTCCGTCAAGTTCTTTAACTTTTATCGGTTTTGGAATGATGTTCATAAAAATCTCCTTAATAATCTTTTATTATTTACATTATAAATTATAAAAAAGTATATTGCAACAGTCTTATTTTAAATGGATTGTTTATTTTATCTTTAATTATAAAATTCATTTTGGTTTTTGTGAATTTTAAGAGTGATATATAAATAAAAAAACGCAAGAACAAGTCTTGCGTTTTTAAATATATTTCAGCGTCTTGAAAAATTATTTATCAAGGTTAGCTTTAAGGTTGTTGAGTTGTTCTTCAAGTTCAGCAGGAAGAGTGTCGCCAAATTTAGCATAGAATTCTTCAATGCCTTCTGCTTCTTTCTTCCAAGCGTCTTTGTCAACATCAAGGATTTTGTCGATATCTTCTTCTGTCATATCAAGACCTTCAATGTTGATGTCTTTAGCATAAGGAAGGTAACCGATAGCTGTTTCTTGAGCGTCTGCTTTACCTTCGCAACGGTCAATAATCCATTCAAGAACACGCATATTGTCGCCAAATCCGGGCCAAAGGAAGTTGCCTTCGTCGTCTTTTCTGAACCAGTTAACATTGAAGATTTTAGGAGCTTTTTCAGGGTCAAGAGTTTCGCCGATTTCAATCCAGTGTTTCCAGTAGTCACCCATATTGTAACCACAGAAAGGAAGCATAGCCATTGGGTCACGACGAACAACGCCTACTGCACCTGCAGCAGCTGCTGTTGTTTCAGAAGCCATTATAGAACCTACGAATACACCGTTGTTCCAATCTTTTGATTGGTAAACAAGAGGAGTAAGTTTAGCACGACGGCCGCCGAATACGATAGCTGAAATCGGAACACCCTGTGGGTTTTCAAATTCAGGAGAAATACAAGGGCAGTTTTGAGCCGGTGCTGTAAATCTTGAGTTTGGATGAGCGCCTTTTGACTCGTCAACAGAGCCGTTCCAAGGTTTGCCTGTCCAGTCGATAGCGTTTGTCGGAGGGTTCTTGTCAAGACCTTCCCACCAAACTGTATTGTTGTCAAGGTTGTGACAAACATTAGTGAAGATTGTTCCGCTCATTGTTGATTTAAGAGCGTTTGGGTTAGATTTCATATTTGTACCCGGTGCAACACCGAAGAAACCATTTTCAGGGTTGATAGCGTAGAGTCTGCCGTCTTCGCCTTTTCTAATCCAAGAAATATCGTCGCCTACACACCATACTTTGTAGCCTTTTTTAGCGTAAATTTCCGGTGGGATAAGCATTGCAAGGTTTGTTTTACCGCAAGCTGACGGGAATGCAGCACAGATATATTTAACTTCGCCTTCAGGATTTTGAAGACCGAGAATGAGCATGTGTTCTGCCTGCCAGCCTTCGTTTTTACCTTGATAAGAAGCGATACGAAGTGCAAAGCATTTTTTACCGAGAAGAACGTTACCGCCGTATGCTGAGTTTACAGAGATGATTGTGTTGTCTTCAGGGAATTGACAAATCCATCTGTTTTCAGGGTCAACATTACATTTTGCGTGCAAGCCTTTTACCCAGTCTTCAGAGTCGCCGAGTGCTTCGAGAACTTTTGTACCTACTCTTGTCATGATGTTCATGTTGAGAACAACATAGATTGAGTCTGTAATTTCGATACCGATTTTTGAGAAAGGAGAACCAACAGGACCCATTGAGTAAGGGATGATGTACATTGTTCTGCCTTCGTATGAACCTGCAGCAATATCATAAAGCATTTTGTATGCTTTTTCAGGGTCCATCCAGTGGTTTGTAGGACCTGCGTCTTTTTCGCTTTTAGAACAAATGAGTGTACGGTCTTCAACACGAGCAACGTCGTTTTCTGCTGTTCTGTGAAGGTAACAGTCAGGAAGAAGTTCCTCATTGAGTTTAATCATTTCGCCTGTTTCACAAGCTTCTGCTTTGAGAGCTTCGATTTGCTCTTTAGAGCCGTCAATCCAAACAATTTTGGAAGGCTTTAAGAGTTCGATTTTTTCATCAAGCCATGCAAGGACTGATTTGTTTTCAGTAAGTCTTTCCATATATATACTCCCTTATATAATATTCAAAAAATTAAAACTATTTTTTGTTGTTAACATTATATCAAAATTGGTACTTTTTGCAATAGTAACAATGTAAAATAATTGTTAAAAAATAGGTCTGTCTATTGGCATAGTTGCATAAGCGTTAAGCTCAAAATTAGCAATGTTGTTGTCTTTATACTCATAATAGCCTTGAGATGCTGTCATCACGGCATTGTCGCCGCAATATTTCAATTCGGGCAGATATAACTCATAGTTGTTTTTTTTGCACATTTTTTCAATTTCTGCTCTGAGTTTTGAGTTTGCCGAAACGCCTCCGGCAAGGCATATTTTTGAGTAGCCGAAGTCTTTGGCTGCCTTTTCCAAATTGTCGCAAAGATAGTCAACAACACTTTTTTGAAAAGATGCGGCAAGGTCTGCAACATTAATATCCTGCCCTTTTTGTTTTGCATTATGAACAGTATTAATAACGGCAGTTTTCAAACCGCTGAAAGAGAAGTCATATTTACTGCCGTGAACTTTAGGACGGGTAAATTTGTATGCGTTTTCGTCTGCGTTTTTTGAAATTTTGTCTATACTTATTCCGCCGGGATATTCAAGTCCGAGCGTTCTTCCCGCTTTATCAAGTGCTTCGCCTGCGGCATCGTCGCAAGTTTTTCCGATTACTTCAAATTCCGTATAACTTTTTACTATTGTAATATGAGAATGTCCTCCGCTTACAACAAGACAAAGCATAGGCGGTTCAATATCGCTTGAAATATAGTTTGATGCGATGTGACCTCGCAAATGATGAACGGGAACGAGAGGTTTGCCTGTTGAAGCACATAAGCCTTTTGCAAAATTTACACCGACCAATAAAGAACCGATAAGTCCGGGTGCGTATGTAACTGCAACTGCATCTATATCATCTATTGTGCAGTTTGCATCATCAAGTGCTTTTTTTACAACATTTGATATTGCTTCTGCGTGTCGTCTTGATGCTATTTCGGGTACAACGCCCCCGTATAATTTATGTTCTTCAACGGATGACGCAATGACATTTGACAAAACTTTTCTGCCGTCTTCTACAACAGAAGCGGCGGTTTCATCACAAGATGACTCTATTCCGAGAATTTTCATTGAAATGCTCCTTATTTTTCGCTTAATTTTTCTGCTGTTTGTATGTTTTTCAGCTCTATATCGTTATTTTCTATTTGTTCAACAATTTCATTAATCTTTTTATTGTCTTCATAGTTTGTCTGCCAAAAAGTATTTGATTGTCTGTCCATAACCGCAACGGATTTTCGTTCTACAAAACTGTCTGTTTTATCGAGATAGCCGTCAACGATGTAAAAGTCGTAATTGCTCATATTTTCGCTTTGAACAGAAAAAGTCCACATATCGTGACGAATGATTTTGTCGTCTTTTATTGCCAGACCGCAGCCTCCGATGTAGAAATTTGCGGCAAATATCAAAATCGCAACGGGTATTGCAAGTTTAGGTAAAATATTGTACGGCTTTTTGTTTATTCCTGTCAATTCTGCCATCTGGTCATAAATTTCTTTATTTGTGATTTTAACAAGCAATTTGAAAATAGGAATTACAGTTGAGATGCTTGCAAGCAAACTCAAAAAAAAGGAAATTTCGGCATAAGAAATAATCATTGTGTCCTTAAAAACAAACTCTGCTCCTAAAAATGCAAAAAGTTTTGAAAAACCAAACCAAAGCGCAGCTGAAATTACGAGTGAAAAAAGAAAATAAATTCCTTGCTTTTCTTTTGCTTTGATTTCTTTTTCAGCATATTCTTTAGTTTCTTCGTCAATATAAAAATCATTTTCTTTCAAATGTTTTAAAAAATTAAGTTCAAAAACGGTGAGAGTGTTTTTGTCTTTTTCTTTTTCAAGTATTTGAACTGCCTTTTTATTTTCTCCTTTTGCAATAAAACTTTTGTAGTTTTTTGTATTTTCTTCAGTTACTGCAAAGGCATAAAAATTATTAAGCGTGTCAAGATACATTTTAGCAGTGTCTTTAGTCGGCGAGTTTAAAAACTCTTTAAAGTCGGAGTCTTTGTCAGAAACGGCAGTTTTGAAATCAAAAATCTTGTTTCTGTAAAGCTCGTCGTACAGTCTTTTATTTTGTTCCAATGCACTTAACAAACCGTAGTGATTTTCAATAAAATCAGTCATTAAATTCAATTTTTCAATTATTGACTGTTCGCTGAATTTTTCGTGAAAAAGAAGTGTTTTAAAACTGTCTGTCTTTGTGAGATTTAAAATATCGTAAGCATCGTAGTACATACCGTCGTCGATAAATTTAAATTTCACGAACAAGGTTGCCGGCTGAGGAGAATATTCAAGAAATGAAAAGCCGAAAGCAGTGTCCTGACTGTAAAGAAAGTCGCATTTGAATTTATTGAAGTCGAGTTCAATCTCAAAAAAATTGTCGTTGTCGCAAAATCTTTCACTTATTACAGTTGCCTTGCTGCTGTTTTTTGCATATTCGTTTAAAAAATTGCTGACTGTTTTGCAGTGCGTGTGTCTTTCAACGGGAGTTTTCTTTTCTTTCATATTATCACCCAAATCTTTTAGTATGGCGTGTCATAATGATGGCGTTTTCTTTCGGTTCAGTATAGTAGTTTTTTCTTTCGCCGACACGGTCAAAGCCTGTTTTTTCATATAAATGTATCGCATTTTCGTTTGATTTTCTGACTTCAAGCGTCAAAAATTCAAGTTCTTTTTCCGCATATTTAATCATTTCTTCAATCAAAGCAGTTGCGATACCGTTGTTTCTCATTTCTTTTGTAACGGCAATATTGTCTATATAGCCTTCTTTGCAAATATTTTGAAAGCCTGCCCATCCAATCACTTTTTTGTCAAAATCGTCGGAAACGGCAACATACACTTTTGAATTTTCATCGTTTATTCTTTGCAAAACGGAATTTTCACTCCACGGATGAATAAAACACTCTTTTTCAATTTTACATATACCGTCAATATGAGTTTCGTTTGCCTCGATTATTTTGTAATTAATGTGCATCGTACCAAGTTTTTCCTATATTTGCATCTGCCGTTAATTTTACACTCAAATTGCAAGCATTTTCCATTTCTTCTGTTACAAGTTTTTTAACAATTTCTGCTTCACTGTTCGGAGCTTCTACAATTAATTCGTCGTGAACCTGCAAAATAAGGCGTGATTTAAGTTTTTCTTTCTTTATTCTGTCGCTTACTCTTATCATTGCAATTTTGATGATGTCTGCGGCAGTGCCTTGAATAGGCATATTTCTTGCAACTCTTTCGCCGAATGCTTTTAACATATGATTTTTTGCGCTTAATTCGGGAAGATAGCGCTTTCTTCCGAACAATGTTTCACTGTAACCTTTGTCTTTTGCAAGCGTGATAATATCGTCCATATATTTTTTTACGCCTTGATAGTGGTTTAAATATCCGTCAATATAATTTTTTGCCTCTTTTACCGAAACATGTATGTCGTTTGACAGTGAAAATGCACCTATTCCGTAAACAATTCCGAAGTTTACGGCTTTTGCACTGCTTCTCATTTGAGGAGTTACCATATTGACAGGCATATTGAACACCTGACTTGCAGTTATGGTGTGAATATCTTGATTGCTGTTGAATGCGTCTATCATATTTTTGTCGTCGGCAAGTGCGGCAAGTACACGAAGTTCAATTTGAGAATAGTCGGCGTCAACAAGCATACATCCGTCTTTTGCCGTGAAAAATTTTCTCATTTCCCGTCCGAGTTCTGTTCTGATTGGAATATTTTGAAGATTTGGCTCAAGGGATGAAATTCTGCCTGTTCTTGTTTCAACTTGATTGAACGATGTGTGTATTCTTCCGTCTTTTCCTATAACTTTAAGCAAACCGTCGCAGTATGTTGATTTGAGTTTTGTAAGTTGTCTGTATTCTGTTATAAGAGGAATGACGGGGTGTGCATTTTCAAGTTTTTCAAGTACTTCTGCGTTAGTTGAGTAGCCGCTTTTTGTCTTTTTTATAACAGGCAATCCGAGTTCTTCAAAAAGTGCAACGCCGAGTTGTTTCGGTGAGTTGATATTGAATTCATAACCGACATTGTTGTAAATCTCGTCTGTCAGTTCTGCAATTCTTATCTGTAACTTTTCCGAAAAGTTTTCTATACCTTCTTTATCGGCGGCAAAACCCTCGTGTTCCATTTCTGCAAGTACACGGGCAAGAGGTATCTCAATTTCTCCGAGCAGTTTTTCTTCGTTGTTCTTCTTGATAAGTATCTGCATTTTATCCGAAAGTTCTTTGATTGCAGTAGCTTCAATTTCGGTTTTTTTGGTTCCCATATCGTCAGTTATTTTTGGTAAACTTACACCGTATTCGAGCGCAAGTCTTTCAATGGTGTAGTTGTTTTCCGACGGCTTGAGAATATATGCACCGAGCATAATGTCAAAGCAAATATTTTTTATTTCGCAGCCGAGATTGATTGCAAGGTGGTGCAGAGTTTTGGTGTTGTAAGTGTATTTCTTTATTTCACTTTCAAAAAACTTTTTACAAAACGAGTCAAACTCTTTGTTTTCTCGTCTTACGGCAAAGACTTGATTTTTGATTTCAAAATATATATCGGTAATTTCGTTTTCAAACTCATTTGCAATAAAATATGCACTTTGCTCTTTTTCAAGTTTTTCAAAAAGTTCCTGCGTGTTTTCGCACTCGAAAAATTCAGTCACTTTTTCATTATGCACACTTTCGTCTTCACTTTTTTCTAAATCGGCGTTGTTTTTCAATCCGAAAGTGCCAATCAATGAGTACAGTTCGAGCCTTTTAAATTCCTCAACCGCTTTTTGACTGCCTGTTTGAGTGAGTTTGTAATTGTTTAAATCCGTATCTATCGGAGCGTTTGTAACAATAGTTCCGAGTTCGTGAGAGAGATATGCGCTTTCTTTTCCGTTTTTGAGTTTTGTTCTTACACCCTCTTTGATTTCAAGACTGTCTATATTCTCATAAATATAGTCTATTGAATGATAGTTTTGAATGAGTGATGACGCTGTTTTTTGTCCCACGCCTGCCACACCCGGTATGTTGTCCGACGAGTCGCCCTGAAGTGCTTTAATTTCTATCATCTCTTTTGGAGTAACACCGTACTCGTCAAAAAGTGATTTAGGTGTATAAACCTTCGTTTCTTTATTGGAAGCAAGCAAAACGGTCGCATTTTCGCTCACAAGTTGTAAAGAGTCCCTGTCGCCTGTTGCAATATAGCAATGGTTGTCGGTATCTTCGCAGTTTTTTGCAAAAGTTCCCAAAATATCGTCTGCTTCAAAACCCGAAACTTCAAGTGTTTTAATACCCATTAGGTGTAATATGTTTTTTAAAATAGGCATTTGTTCGTGCAGTTCGTCGGGCATTTTATGTCTGCCTGCTTTGTATTCTGCATATTTTTTGTGCCTGAAAGTAGGCTCTGAAAGGTCAAATGCAACTGCAACGCAGTCGGCAGCGCACATATCTAAAAGTTTTTTATATATTTTTAAAAATCCGTAAACGGCATTTGTCGGTACTCCGTCTTTGTTTGTGAGCATTCGTATTCCGTAAAACGCTCTGTTAATGATGCTGTTTCCGTCTATAACAAGAATTTTCATTTAAAATCACCTGTAATTTTTTAATGGTATATCTAAAATATTTTACCACATTAACAATAGATTTACAATTATATTTTAATATGTTATTATATTCGGCAGACGAGGTGTGAAAATGAAAATAGGAAATGTTGAATTTAAAAATATTGCTTTTTTGGCTCCGCTTGCAGGAGTTGCAGACCGTGCTTTCAGAGAAACCTGCATAGATTGGGGAGCAGGATATGTTGTCAGTGAAATGGTAAGTGCAAAAGGCATTACAATGAATGATAAGAAAAGCAAAGAACTGTTGTATATGTCGGAGAAAGAACATCCGTGTGCCGTACAGATTTTCGGAAATGAACCTGAAATAATGGCTCAGGCGGCAGTTAAGTGTCTTGAATATTCTCCCGATATTATAGATATAAATATGGGTTGTCCCGCACCTAAAATTGCACTGAACGGTTCGGGAAGTGCCTTGATGAAAAATCCGAAACTTGTCGGGGAAATAGTCAAAGCAGTTTCATCTGCCGTAGATATTCCGATTACGGTTAAAATCAGAAAAGGCTGGGACAATGACTGTATTTCAGCAGTAGATGTTGCTTTGCAGGCACAGAATAACGGTGCTTCGGCAGTTACCGTACATGGCAGAACAAGAGCCGAAATGTATAGCGGAAAGTGCGACTTGGATATAATTAAACAGGTAAAAAATGCACTTGATATTGCCGTAATCGGTAACGGAGATGTTAAAGATGAGCAGTCTGCCGTACAAATGCTTGAATATACAGGGTGCGATGCTTTGATGATAGGCAGAGGTGCGCTCGGTAATCCGTTTGTGTTTGCAAAAATAAATGCATACTTAAATGAATGCAGGGTTTTAGGCGATTTTTCGCTTTCTCAAAAAATGAGCGTTATGCTGAAACAAATAAAAAATACGATAGATTATAAAGGCGAGTACATTGCCATGAGAGAAGCAAGACACCACGCCGCTTACTATACAAAAGGAATTAGGGGAGGGGCAGAGTATCGCAGAAAAATCTCATCTCTTGAACATTTTGAACAATTGGAAGAACTTGCTTTTGAAATAATAAAGGAGAATGAATGATGGTATTAAAAAATATTTTCTATTATGATGATAATTTTAAAAAGCAATTAGGAGATATAAAAATTTCAAACGGGAAAATAGAAAAACTCGGAAAAACAGAAGAAGACGGTGCTGACTGTACGGGTTTGACCGCTTTGCCCGGTTTTATAGATACGCATATTCACGGTGCGTTCGGCGGAGATTTTTGCGATTGCAGTGTTGAGTCTGTAAGTAAAATGTCTGAATATCTTGCAAAATCAGGCGTTACTTCATTTTGTCCCACTACAATGACTTTGTCAAAAGAAATACTGAAATCTGCACTTGAAACAGGAGAAGAATACAGAAAAAATGCAAGGGGAGCAGAAATTTTAGGCTATAATTTGGAAGGCCCGTACATATCAATTAAGAAAAAAGGCGCTCAAAATGCTGAGTTTGTAAGAGCAGGTTCAACAGAAGAGTTTAATGAACTGAATAAAGCGTCAAACAACAGCGTCAAAATAATTACGATTGCTCCCGAAGCATTTGAGTCGGAAGATTTTATAAAAGAAGTCGCAAAGGTTTGTTCTGTCTCCGTAGGTCATACAACTGCCGACAGTTCTCAAACAATAAAGGCTTTTGAAAACGGTGCAGACAGAGCAACACATTTGTTTAATGCAATGACGCCGATGACTCACAGAGAACCGGGTGTTGTCGGTGCGTCTTTTGACTGTGAAAATGTCTTTTGTGAACTTATTTGCGACGGTCATCATATCAATCCGTCAGTGTTGAGAACTGCATTTAAGATTTTGGGAAAAGACAGAGCTGTAGTAGTGTCCGATTCAATGAAGGCGGCAGGGTTAAAAGCGGGAAAGTATGATTTAGGCGGACAGGATGTTTTTGTAAATGAAGATTACGATGTCGCAAGACTTTCTGACGGTACTATTGCAGCGTCAATAACAAATGTTTTTACAGAGTTTAAAAATCTTTTGTCATTCGGCATAGACTTTGAAACGGCACTTCGTTCTTGTACGATAAATCCTGCAAGGTCAATAAAGTGCGATGATAAAAAAGGTTCAATCGCACTCGGAAAAGACGCAGATTTAGTTATTGCAGATGACAACTTGGAAATTCAAAAAGTGATTATCGGTGGTGATGTAAATGAGTGAAGAATATAGTTTAAATATAGTGTTGATTGAGCCTGAAATTCCGCAAAATACAGGTAATATTGCAAGAACTTGTGCAGCGACAGGTGCAAGACTTCATCTTGTTAAGCCTATGGGTTTTAAAATAGATGATAAAAAATTAAAAAGAGCGGGACTTGATTATTGGGATAAACTTGATATTACAATGTATGAAAATACCGACGAGTTTTTTGAAAAAAATAAGGACGGAAAATTCTATTATTTTACGACAAAAGGCGAAAATTCACACAGTGATGTCAACTATGAAAACAACTGTTTTCTCGTTTTCGGAAAAGAAACAAAAGGCTTGCCCGAAGAACTTTTGAAAGAAAATCACGACAACTGTGTAAGACTTCCGATGCGTGGAATAATCAGAAGTCTGAACCTTTCAAACGCAGTAGCCGTAGGTACATACGAAGTATTGAGACAGTGGAACTATCCAAAACTTTCTCAAAAAGGAAAACTTACAAAATATGAATGGTAAAAAAACCGTTGTTAAGGTGTTTTGACAGCACACTTAACAACGGTTTTTGTTTTATTGTTTTATTAAGTTTTTATATTTTTATTTCTGTATTTTCATTTATTCAACTGTTACAGATTTTGCCAAATTTCTCGGCTTGTCAATATCGCATCCTTTTTCAAGAGCACAATAATATGCCACAAGCTGAAGAGCAACTGCCTGAACACAAGGTAAATAAGGCTCAAAAATGTCGTCTATCTCAATGATGTTGTCGCTTTCTCTTTCACAATTTGATTTTGTTCTGAGTTCAAAAATGATAGCGCCTCTTGATTTTGTTTCAATGGCGTTTGAAAGCGTTTTTGCAAAAACATCTTTTCTGCAATTTACCGCAAAAACAGGCGTGCCGTGTTCTATCAGCGATATTGTTCCGTGCTTGAGTTCGCCTGCCGGAAATGCCTCACAGTGAATATAACTTATTTCTTTTAATTTGAGTGCCGCTTCGGTTGCCGCCGCATAGTCAAGGTTTCTGCCTATGAAATACATATCGTTTGCAGAAGAAAGTCTTTTTGCGACAGATTTTATTTTGTCTGTATTTTCCAAAATTCTTTTTGCCGTCTGCGGTATTTGTTCAAGGCACTCAACGGCGTTTTTATAGTAATCGTTATTTTTTTCGTAAAGTTTCAGTGCAATTAAAATCGTGTAGAGAAGTTGTGCAGTATATGCTTTTGTCGTTGCAACTGCAGTTTCTGTTCCTGCTTCTGTGTAAATTACCGTGTCGCTTTCTTTTGCAATGGCAGAATTTTCAACATTTACAATACCCAAAGTTTTCGCTTTTTCCTGTTTTGCAAGAAGTAAACTTTCAAGCGTGTCGGCAGTTTCTCCCGATTGACTGATTGCAATAAACAGGGTTTCTTCGTCAATGACATTTTTCTTGTATCTGAATTCGCTTGCAATCACTGCTTCACAGGAAATATTGCACATTTCTTCAATCAAATATTTTCCGACTATGCCGACATGGTATGCCGAGCCGCAGCCGCAAAATATTACTTTGTTGATTTTTCCGTCTTTTATTTTATCTATTTCAGGCATAAATATATCTTTGCCGAATTTTCTTTTCTTTAAAATTTCTTTGAAAATTTGAGGTTGCTCATAAATTTCTTTAAGCATATAGTGGTCAAAACCGTCTTTGTCTGATGTTGACTTGCTTGTTGCGACAGAAATAAACTCTGCATTTTTCTTGTTTAAATCAAAATCGTATAGTGTTATTTCATCTTTTGAAATTTCTGCAATTTCGCCGTCTTCCATTCTGTATGAACTGTCGCATATTCCGAAAAGTGCATTTATATCCGATGCTATGAGATTTTCATTTGAGCCTTTTCCTATGATGAGAGGGCTTTTTTTCTTTGCGCAAAACAGTTTTTCATTGTTTTCGCAGAGAATTGCGATTGCAAAAGAGCCGTCAAGAAGTTTTACTGTCTTTGAAATTGCTTCAAGAGGCTTGTCCTTTGAAAATTTCCACAATAAACCGCATATTACTTCCGTGTCGGTTTCCGATTGGAATTTGTAACCGAGTTTTATAAGATCGTTTTTAAGTGTTTGAGCATTTTCAATGATACCGTTGTGTACTACGGTGTATTTGCCGTCCGGTGTCAAGTGAGGGTGGGCGTTTTTGACGGATGGCTTGCCGTGTGTAGCCCATCTTGTATGACCTATTCCCGTCTTTCCGCAAAGTTCTTCTTCGTCAAGAAGTTTTACTCTGCCTTCCTTTTTCTCTGTTTCTATTTTTCCTTTGTTTAAAACTGCGATACCGCAAGAGTCGTACCCTCTGTATTCAAGACTCTTTAAACCTTTTACAAGTGTTTTGTAACAGTCTTTATCGCCTGTATATCCGATTATTCCGCACATTTGCTTTCATCTCCTTAAATCTGCGTGCGAATACTATATATATTCTTAATCTTGTTGTTTGGTTGTTTGATTATCTGAATAAAACTGTTCTGATATCACCTCATTTTATTTGTGTTATTTTATTTTTTTTAACTAAAAAGACATGACGGGAAATATCCATCATTGCTTTGTCGTTCATAGAATCGGTATAGAAATTGTCAATTACTGCGTCGGGATAATCCTCGTGAAAATATTTTACTTTGTTTTCCTGAAAGCAAAGTCTTTTAAATCTTCCCGTTTCTTTATCTATACTTGAGCAAATGTAATGTTTAATGTTCATTCTTTTTGCAATTTCGTCAAGCAAAAAGTCTGTTGTTCCCGAAACAATAATATCGTCGTCTTTTCTTATTGTTTCATAAAAAGGTTTAATCTTCTTTTCGTTTTTATCCCAGAAATTTTTAATAATATCATCAATATTTCCGACAGTGATGTAGTAGTTTTCCAAAAATTCGGAGTACGCTTCAAGTGCTTCGTCAAGAGTAAAGAGATGAAACTTATCTTTCAACGCCGCAATTATCAGTTTCGGAATGTATTTCCAAATCTTTTTGTCGTGAGCCATAAAGTATAAAACAATGTCAACAAGCGTTTCTCCGTCGTAAATTGTGTTGTCAAAATCATAAACATTCATTTTTATTTCTCCTTTGTATATTTCCTGTTATGCCATTAAAACGGCCATTTGTCAATAAATAGTTCTATTTTGAGTGCTATTTTATACCGATTAGACAAAAAGGCCTTGCTTTTTTTGTGTAATTTTGTATTTTAAAATTAAATATAATATGCAATAATTGTTGACATATCTTCAATTTTATCTTATCATTAGAATTACTATGTAAAAAAAATAGATTGTTAATTTTTTTAAAAACTTGTCAGTTTTCAAAAACAAATTTTCCCGAAAGATAAAGAGGGTCTGATATGACAAAAACAGATTTGATAAAAGAAATAAATAAACTCAAGCAGGAAAAGAACGCAGTCATTCTTGCACACTATTATTGTGAACCGGAAGTGCAAAATACAGCCGACTATGTGGGCGATTCTTTTTACCTTGCAAAAGTTGCAAAGAATACGGATTGTGAAAGAATAGTTTTCTGCGGTGTAGAGTTTATGGGTGAGAGTGCAAAAATTCTCAATCCCGAAAAAACGGTTTTGATGCCCGACAAAACAGCAGATTGTCCTATGGCTCACATGGCAAGCGTTGAAAAAGTTTTGGAAATGAAAAGGTCTTGCAATGACTTGGCTGTTGTTTGTTATATCAATTCATCTGCCGAACTTAAATCGGTATGCGATGTCTGTGTTACAAGTTCAAACGCCGTAAATATTGTAAATAAACTTCCCAATAAAAATGTTTTCTTTATTCCCGACGGAAATTTGGGCAGATATGTTGCAAAACAAAGCAGTAAAAATATTATTTTTAACAACGGTTATTGTCCTATTCACAATAATATAACGGTGAGTCTTGTTAAGTCTGTCAAAAACGCTCATCCAAGTGCAAAAATTTTAATGCATCCCGAGTGTCTTCCCGAAGTTGCAGAGCTTGCAGACTATGTCGGTTCTACAAGCGGAATTATTGAATACGCACAGAAGAGCAATGCAAAAGAATTTATTGTCATCACTGAAATAGGCGTTCTTCATGAACTTCAAAAGAAAGCGCCCGATAAAAAATTCTACTTTACAGAGCCGATGCCTATTTGTGCAGATATGAAAAAGGTAACGCTCAAAAAAGTATATAATTGTCTTTTAAATGATGAAAATGCAGTTGAAATTTCAGAAGATATAAGAAAGAAGGCGCTTGCTCCGCTCGAAAAAATGTTGGAGTTGGGTTGATTGGTATGGAATTAAATAAAAACGGTTTTGTTAAAACAGATGTTGTTATTGTCGGCAGCGGTGTTGCAGGTACTTTTGCGGCACTTTGTCTTCCGCAGGATAAAGATGTTTTAATTATCACAAAAGAACAAATCAAAGAAAGCGATTCTTATCTTGCACAGGGAGGCGTCTGTGTTTTAAAAAGCATAGATGATTATGAGTGCTATTTTGAAGACACCATGCGTGCAGGACACTATGAAAATAATCCCGAGTCTGTGAAAGTGATGATTAAAAGCAGTCCTGAAATCATTAAAACACTTATTGAACTCGGCGTAAAGTTCGACAAAGATACGCAAGGCGAACCCGATTATACAAGAGAGGGCGCTCATTCCACAAACAGAATTTTGCACCATAAAGATGAAACAGGAAAAGA
Organism: uncultured Eubacteriales bacterium; assembly: GCA_900540085.1. Taxonomy (GTDB): domain Bacteria; phylum Bacillota; class Clostridia; order Oscillospirales; family Acutalibacteraceae; genus Scybalenecus. The sequence continues at coordinate 37,449 of UQEU01000004.1, read as the reverse complement.
GATTACGGCTACATTGCTGTCAATCGCAAAGAAAAGAAAAAACATTACTTTCATCACTCAGACAGCGATGATAGATATTATTGAAAAAGACAATGTTTGTTACGGTATCGTTTGCGAAGACGAAAACGGCAACAGAGGCGGAATTATTGCTGACAATGTAATTTTGGCAACAGGAGGTCTTGGCGGTCTTTTCAAAAATTCGACAAATTTTCCTCATATAGCAGGTGACAGTTTCGCTATTTCAATGAAACACGGAATTGAACTTGAAAATATGAACTATATACAAATTCATCCGACAACGCTCTATTCAAAAAAAGAGGGCAGAAGATTTTTGATTTCCGAGTCCGTCAGAGGCGAAGGTGCAATTCTTTTGAATGAAAATAAAGAAAGATTTTGCAATGAACTTGAGCCGAGAGATGTTGTTACGGAAAATATAAGAAAAGAAATGCAAAAGTTCGGCACTGACCATGTTTATATCACATTGCCGACTATGACAAGCGAAGAAGCAAAAAAAAGATTTCCGAACATTTTTGAAGAGTGCCTTGACGAGGGCTATGACATTACAAAAGACCTTGTACCCGTAACTCCCGCTCAACATTACTTTATGGGTGGAATTAAAACAGATATTGACGCAAAAACTTCTATGAAAAACTTGTTTGCTGTCGGAGAAACGGCTTGCAACGGTGTTCACGGAAAAAACAGACTTGCAAGCAATTCTCTTTTGGAAAGTCTTGTCTTTTCAAAAAGAGCGGCAGATTTCATTTCTCAGGACAAGTTGAATAAAAACGATTTTGATTTTGAAATTGATTTTGACTCGTATCCTCCGAAAAGTGAAATTCAAAAAGAGTTTAAAGATATTATAATGGAAGATATAAAAAGAAAGGATAAAGAGTTCTATGATAAATGGTGTAACAATGAAACTTGTGACAGATGACTATATTCTCAACACATTGAAAGAAGATATTACAAGTGAGGATGTTTCAACAAACGCCGTAATGCCTCAAGCAAAACTCGGCACTGCAGAACTTATCAGTAAAGACAACGGTATCATTTGCGGACTTGATGTTTTCAAAAGAACTTTTGACCTTCTCGACGATAAAACAGAGATTTGTTTCAATGTAAAAGACGGCGACGCAGTTGAAAAAGGTCAACTCCTTGCTACTCTTAAAGGCGACATTCGTGTGCTTTTGTCAGGCGAAAGAACTGCACTTAACTATTTACAGAGAATGAGCGGTATCGCTACAATTACAAGAGAGTATGTAAACGAATTAAAAGGTTACGATACAATTTTACTCGATACAAGAAAAACAACTCCGAATATGCGTCCTTTTGAAAAGTATGCCGTAAAAGTCGGTGGTGCAACAAACCACCGCTACAATCTTTCAGACGGCGTTCTTTTGAAAGACAATCATATCGGAGCGGCAGGTTCAGTTTCAAAGGCGATAAAAATGGCGAAAGAATATGCACCTTTTGTAAGAAAAATTGAAATTGAAACAGAAACTTTAGAACAGGTAAAAGAAGCGGTTGAAGCAGGAGCAGACATCATTATGCTCGATAATATGGATAATGAAACAATGCGTCAGGCACTTGAAATAATAGATAAAAAAGCACAGACAGAGTGTTCGGGCAATGTTACAAAGCAAAGACTTAAAGAGATTGCAGAAATCGGAGTCGATTTTGTTTCAAGCGGCGCACTTACTCATTCTGCACCGATTCTTGACATCAGTTTGAAAAATTTAAAACCGATAGAATAAAAAATAAAAATGAATAATTAGGAATAATTTTAAAAAGTACGGCATATATTTTATGTTGTACTTTTTTTGTTGCCTTTTTTGACAATTTATTTCTTTTGACGGTGTTAAAATCGTATTTACACCAAATGGAGAATGATAGTATATGAAATTGAAAGAAAAAAATAATTTGGTGATGAAAAAAGAGAGAAAAGTTTTTCCTAAAAGTCAGATATTTGAAAAGGGTACATATTTTTTGTTGTCGCTTGTTTTTGCAACAGGCTCTGTTATGGGTATGGGTTCGCCGTTTGCAATCGCCTTTATCAGCGTGTGCAGTAAAAGCAATTTTATTTTTTCGGCAGTCGGGGCACTTCTCGGCTATATGTTGTGTCTTGGAAAACAGGAATTTTTGAGATATGCCGCCGCTTGCCTTATAACATCACTCGGGGTTTTTGCACTTAAATCTGCTTGTGTAAAGAATACATTGCCGTTTTCTTTTGCCGTTTCGTTTGTTGCATCTTTGTCAACAGGTGCGGTTATAACGCTTGTTAACGGGGGCGATATTTCGCAGTATGCAATAATAACGGCAGAGAGTCTTTTGTGTGGTGCAAGTACATTTTTCTTTAAAAAAGCAATAAATGTATATGAAAGAGGTGTCAGAATTTCATCTCTCACTCTTGTAGATTTGAGTTGTTGTATAATTAGTTTTTCGTTTTTTGTTTGTTCGCTTGCAAGAATAAATCTTTTTTCAATTACTCTTGGAGGGATAGCGGCAAGTTATGTGATTATTTCTTCTATACGATACGGCAATTTAAAATGGGCGTTGTTGCTTTCACTTTCTCTCGGATTTTCACTCGGAATAACGGGAGAAAATATGGTTTTCCTGTCAGGTGCGTACGGATTTTCTGCACTTCTTTCATCAATGTTTTTACAGTTTGGAATTATTTCGTCGTCTTTTGCGTTCGTTTTTTCCGTACTGTTCTTTTCTGTTGCATCGGGAGGAAATTATTTTATATGTGTTGAAAGTATTTTGGGAATTATTTTGTTTTTGCTTACTCCCGTGTCATTGTGTGAAAAAATGGAAGATTTCTTTTCAAACGAAAAAATTTCTCCTGAAGGTTCACTTCGGCAAAGTCTTGTTGTAAAACTTCGTTTTGCGTCGTCTGCAATGGCTTCCGTTTCTCAAAGTGTCGAATGTGTTTCGGCAAAAATCAAGGAATTGTCAAAAAACGAAATGCGAAACGGCAGGGAAGAATATTCGTCAAGGGAACTGATAGCAAAAGAACTGATAGATGAAAAGACAAATCAGATACGGCTTGTTGCGTCGGAGCAATTTTATTCCATTGCAGATATGTTGTTTGATTTGTCGTCGGAGTTTGATGAGGCTGAAACTTTTGACAGTTTTTTAGCGGGGAAAATACGCTCTATGCTTTCTTCAAATGAAATATCTGCTGAAAGTATCAGTGTAATTACCGATAAAAATCTTCATTGTCGTGTTGAAATTCAAACCGACAGTAAAAATAATATGGTAACCAATCCGAAAATAAAAAAGGAAATAGAAAAAATTTGCCGAAAAACATTTGAAAACGGCAGGGTTTTGTCGTCGGGAAAAGAGATGCTCGTTTCATTTTCTCAAAAACCTACATACAAAATGGAAATAGGTTTTGCCCAGCATACTGCGACGGGTGGACTTTGCGGCGACACGGTTAAACTTTTAAATGACTCAAAAGGGCGTCAAATTCTTATTTTAAGTGACGGAATGGGTACGGGAGGGCGTGCCGCACTTGACGGTGCTATGGCAAGCGGACTGCTTTCTAAACTTGTATCGGCAGGTTTCGGTTTTGATTCGTCTTTGAAAGTGGTAAACTCGGCGCTTCTTGTCAAATCAAATGAGGAAAGTCTTGCCACTCTTGATATTGCAAGCGTTGATTTGTTTACGGGCAGATGTGAGTTTTATAAAGCCGGTGCAGCCGTGTCGTATATTATTAAAAAATCAGTTGTTCAAAAGGTTGAATTGTCTTCAATGCCGGCAGGCATTTTAAAAGGTATCGACTTTGCAAAAAGAACGGCTGTTTTATCTCCCGGCGACACTGTTGTTTTGATGAGCGACGGCGTTTGTTCGGACGGAGATGATTGGCTTGATTACTATTTTGAATTTTCGGAAAGAATGACTCCTCAACAAACGGCTGAATCAATAGTGTCAAATGCTCTGAAAAGACTTGGCGGCGAAAGAGCCGATGATATGAGCGTGATTGTCGCCCGTTTGGAAAATAATTAGTTTTAAATATAAAAAGGAAAAATCCTATGGTAAATAAACATTACCATAGGATTTTTTTATTTTTCATTGTGTTTGCTTGTTGCACTGAAATACTGTTTTCCGTTTTCTGTTGCAATATTATTTGCTTGCATCAGTTCTGAAACAGTTACGAATTGATAGCCTCTTTTTACAAGTTCGGGCATCACTTTTTCAACTGCGTCGATTGTTGTTTCGTAAATATCGTGCATCAATATGATGTCTCCGTTACTTACTTCACTTAACAACTTACGAGCAACGGCATCGGCGTTTCTTGACTTCCAGTCTTCCGTGTCAACCGACCAGTAGTAAATGGGAGCACCGCTGTTTTTTCGTATAGTGTCAGATATGATACCGCCGGTGCATCTGAAAGCCGTCGGATATTGACCTGACGCTTTTTTTATTGCTTCGGCACTTCTCGTTATATCGTCTTTTGTAACATTTTTTCCGTAGTGACTGTGGTCGTATGTGTGGTTGCCGAGTTCGCAGCCCATTTCAAGTTCTCTTTTCAACAATTCGGCGTTTTTGCCTTGAGTTCTGTTTCCTACCATAAAAAATGTCGCTTTTGCATTGTACTGCTCCAAAATATCAAGAAGTCTTTTTGTTGTTTTGTAATTAGGTCCGTCGTCAAATGTCAAAGCAATCATGGGTTTCGACGGGTCAACTGTATTTAGACTTGATTTTATTTTTACTTCGGCAGGTTCGCTCCATTCGGAATAGATTTTTTCTTCACTGTTTAAAACAAAGGCTCTGATTTTAAAAGAATATATGCTTTCTTCTTCAAGACTTGTAAAATCCTGTTTTGTCTGCTTTGGATTTTCAACAAAAACTTGTGTCGCATCGCTTTGCGGATTTTCAAAATTTCCTTTTACATATTCTATATCGTATCCAAAACCGTTTACGGCGTTCCAGTTTAAAGTTGCTTCGCCTTTTTTTATTGAAATTGCATTAGGTTTGCCTACCGTTTCGGGAGCAATGGCAATCTGCACCGTTTTACTGAGTTTGCTTTTGTAAGTTTTTCCCGAAGAGTTTTTGTATGCTTCAACTGCGTATTCTGTAACACTTCCTTTTTCGCCCTGCTGTGTTTTATATGATGTTGTTTTATTTCCTTCAAGTTTTGCAAGTTGGGAAAATTCTTCACTTGTATTAGGTTTTGAGTACAAAATATATCCGTCTGCGTGCTTTACCTTTTTCCAACTGATATTTATTTCTTCGTTTTCTGCTTTTGCACTTATTTTGCTTGTCGGTTTAAGATTTTTACCTAAGATATTATCTATCGATATGCCTGCACCTATTATAACTAATATAGATAGAATAAAGGCAATTATTTTTGCAGATTTACTCATTTTTACACGACCTTTTTGATTTGTGAGCATATTATAACACCTGATTTTCAGTATTTCATTAAAAAAATTCTTAATAATCATTAATTCACAAACATTTAATAATTATGCTGTATCATAAGCGTATTTTTCAGTACATACCTTGAACAAAACGGTAAAAAATATTGAAAAACTACAATAATTATGATATATTATCTATAATATGGTGTTGTATTAATATTTATTATTACTTTCATTAGACGGAGGTTTAAATTTAAATTGAATATTACAAAAAGCAAGATATTGCAGGCGTTTTGCGAACTCTCAAATATATGTCCCGTAGATAGTATTACGGTAACCGATATTTCAGAAAAAACAGGCTTGTCAAGACAGAGCTTTTACTATCATTTCAGTAATATAGACAAGATGATTGAGTTTTACATAGAAAGTATAATGAATTCTATGCAGGAAAAAATCAAAGGTATAAATAAAATAGACGAAATAATTGAGGCGTATTTTGTTTTTACAAAAGAAAATGAAAAATATATAAAGCCTGTTTTAAATTCAAGCAAGCGTGTTTACGCAGAGGCTGTTATTTTAAGATGGGTGCAGAAATTTGTATTGAACTGTTTTGAAAATGAATTGGAATTCAGTTTGCTTAAACCCGATGATAAAAGAATTGCTCTTGAGTTCAATTCTATGGCTATTGCCGGATTTATAATACAAAATGTTCAATACGGAAATGTTAAATATGAAACAGATGTTAAAAAACTCTGCAACTGCTTTAATCCTTTTATGAAGGCACTCGGCAGTTGTGAAGAATGAGTTTTTTTGATTTCTGTTTTCGGAAAGAGGGGATATTATGCCGAAAAGTGAAGAAGAAAGAAATGCTTTAAGACAAGAAATGAGAACAAAAAAACTTAAAAAGAAAAAGATTGCGTCTGTTTGCGTTTCAGTTGCTTTGGTTATTATTATTGCATTTTTGTGCTACGCCATTCCTTTTAGATGGGTTTCGCCGTCAAAAGATAAACTTCAGGTGTACAACAATGTCGGAAACGGTGAAGTTTTGCGTGTCGGAGTGATGAGCAATAACCAACTTCAAAGCAATAAAGATGACAATGTTCTGTATGTTGAAAATCTGAAAAAAACACTTGAGGTCTTTAAATCTCAAGGAGTAGATATGATTATCAATGCAGGCGATATTGCTCAAAAAAACAGCGGATATGCTTACGGAGTCTATAAAGACACGGTAAACAGTGTCTTTCCAGAAAAAAACGCAAGACCGATTTTTTTGAATATTATGGGCAATCAAGACTTGATTTCAGAAAAAGACAACGGTAACAATGTCCAAAAACAAAGGACTTTTTCAATGAAACTTGATACTTCTCCGTGGACTCACTGTAAAGTGAACGGTTTTCATTTTATCGGCGTAAGTCCGGATAAAATGGGTGCTGAAAACGGCTATTCGGAAAAAGTTACAGAGTGGCTTGAAAAAGAACTTGAAGACGCAAAAAACGACACAAAACCCGGCAATCCGATATTCGTTGTTTCTCATCACAGCGTGGAAGACAGCGTTATCGGTTCAAACGAGCAGTCGGACGAAAACCTTACAAAAGTATTGTCGAAGTATGAAAATGTTGTTTTGATAACGGGCAGCAGTAATTATTCTGTTCTTGACGAAAGGTCAATCAGTCAAAAAAATATCACGGCATTTTCGGCACAAAGTACATCGGGTGTATCACTTGAAGACGGCAAATTCGATCCGTTTTTGAATACTGAAACAAATCTTCCTGCGTATTCGACAGATTATCCTATGTGTCTTATAATGAATATAGGCGCAGAAAACACTGTTGTTGAAAGATGGAATGTTGCCAAAAATAAAGAAGAAAAAGCAAATATGCGATGGACTTTATCGTATCCTTTGGAAAAAGGTACATTTGTTTACAGAAAAAACATTTTGGAATCAAAGGCAACTGCTCCCGAGTTTCCCAAAAAATCAAAAATTAAATACGAGCCGTTTATAAAATCTTATTTGCCGAGTGATAATGAAAAAACTCTTCCGGGTATCAAATTTACGGCAGCGGTTCATCCTGACTTCGTTCATTCTTACGATGTCAGATTGACAGATGAAGCAACGGGCAGAATGTACACATATTTGTACTATACAGATTTTACAAGCGGAATTGCCGATATGTCAAAAGAAGTGAGTCTTGCACTTGATAAAAATCTGCCGAGTGCAAAATATACAGTAGAAGTGTATGCTATTGATTCGTATAATCATTACAGTGAAGACGCACTTGTCGGAGAAATTCAGTGGGTAAAACCTGCCGCATAAACAATAAAATATAATGTATAATAAAAACGGTGCAGTTTTAAACTGCACCGTTTTTTTGAATAAATGTTTTTAAAAAATATTTATTTTGTTACTTTGCTGATTTTTTTGCCTGTCTTTCAACTTTTAAGTCGTCAAAAATGTTGTGTACGCCTTCCCATGTCAACTGTCTGCGTTCAAACAAAAGTATTTCAAAAAACTTTCTCAAACCTTTCGGGTTGAGTTTTGCATCGGAAACGGAGTGATTAATTCCGTTCTTTTCGATATATGAATAGTAAAAGTCAAGTTTTTCTAAAGCAGAATTGTAGTCGCAGTTGCCGTTCCATACGCTTTCAACAAGACCTAAAATTCTCGGATAGGTCATAATATCCGACTTTTGTTTGTTAGGTATGTATTCGCACCAAATCTCTGCTTCTCCGCCCATAGCGTTTTCATCAATTTTATGCTCGCAAGAGTCTTTTAATGAAATATATCCGTAAGGAAAGTCTAAATAATACGCTTTTGTAGATGTGTCAACAAAAAATCTTTCTTTCTCTTCTCCGCCGCATAAAGAAAATCCAATGTCTTTATTTAAAATTGTTGGGTTAAGACCGTCAAAGTTCCACATAAATACTTTATCAACGCCTTTTTTCTTCAAATAATCATAGACTTTGTTCATAAAGTATTCTTGAAGTTCTGTTTCATTTTTAAGTCCGTTTTCTTTGATTGTTTTTTGACATTCGGGACATATTTTCCAACGATGTTTGAAAACTTCGTCTCCGCCGATATGTATATATCCGTCAGGGAATAATTCCAACAGTTCGTCAATAACATTAAAAACAAATTGGTAAACAGACTCTTTTCCTGCACAAAGAATGTCGTGTTTTACGCCCCAATGTGTTGCAACAGGCAATTCTCTGTTGAAACAGCAAAGCTCTGGATACGCCGCAATAGCTGCCCTTGAATGACCGGGAATATCAATTTCAGGCATAATTTTAATGTATTTTGAGTGTGCGTACTCAACAATTTCTTTAATATCTTCTTGCGTGTAGTAACCGCCGTGTGCTTTATTGTTGAAATTTGTATGACTTCTGCGTGAACCTATTTCTGTAAGCAACGGATATTTTTTTATTTCAACTCTCCAGCCTTGGTCCTCTGTAAGATGAAAATGAAACCAGTTCAACTTTTGCAAAGCCATATCGTCAAGGAATTTTTTAATATCGCTTACGCTGTAAAAATATCTTCCGACATCGAGCATAAAACCTCTGTATGCAAACTTCGGACAGTCTTCAATCGTTGTTTTAGGCAAGTTGTTTTTGTACTCAAAAAGCATTTGTTTGAGAGTTTGAAGTGCGTAAAATTCACCTGACGCACTTGATGCGTAAATGGAGATTTTTCTGTCAACTTCGATTTTATATCCTTCTTCAGCGATTGTGTCATCGTTAAAAAATAAGATGTTTTCTTCTTTAGCGGTTTTAATTTCAAGTTTTTTTGTAAAATTCAAAAAATCGTCTTTTGCATTTTGACTTAATCTGTTTTTTTCTAAAAGAATTTTTGAAAAATCAAATTTTACATTTTCATCAAAAGATATTTTTTGCGGCTGTGGTATAATTTTCATTACAAAATCCTTTCAATTTTTTAAATTATTATCTAAATTTTATCATACAACAGGTGATTTTTCAATTAAATTTGTCTTATTTTAATAATATTATTAAATTTTGTAAAAAACGCTTTTATTTTTATTACAAATTTGTTATTATATATAATGTTATTTAATAGTATATTGCGTTATAGTTAGTAAACGATATTTATAGAGAAATATTTAAAAAAGAAGAGGTGAAAGCCTTGGAAAAATTTGTAATTAACGGCGGTAATGAACTTTTTGGAGAAATTAACATTTCAGGTGCCAAAAATGCAGCCGTTGCAATTCTTCCTGCGGCAATTCTTGCATCTGAGCCTGTTCGCATCGAAAATCTGCCGGATATAAGCGATGTGAATTTAATTATAAAAATCATCAGCGAAATGGGAGCTAAGGTTAAATATATCAATAAACATACTGTTGAGATTGATGCTACAACTTTAAACCCTAACAGTTCTGTACCCTATGAACTTGCGTCAAAGTGCAGAGCAAGTTACTATTTTATAGGTGCTATGCTCGGTAAGTTTAAAAGGGCTTGCGTTGCTATGCCCGGAGGATGCGATTTCGGTGTTCGACCGATAGATTTGCATATCAAAGGTTTCGAGGCTTTGGGTGCACAAGTAGAAGTTGTAAACGGTATGGTTTGTGCAAATGCCGAAAAACTTGTCGGTGCATCTGTATATATGGATATGGTTTCTGTCGGTGCCACTATGAATGTTATGCTTGCGTCTGTTTTGGCACAGGGGCTTACAGTCATTGAAAATGCCGCTAAAGAACCTCATATTGTTGACCTTGCATTGTTTTTGAACTCAATGGGTGCAGATATCAGAGGCGCAGGTACAGACACTATCAAAATTAAAGGTGTGGAACAACTTCACAGTTGCTCATATTCAATCATCCCTGACCAAATTGAAGCAGGCACATATATGGTTGCTGCAGCGGCTTGCGGTGGCAATGTTCTTATTAAAAATGTAATACCAAAGCATTTGGAGTCTATAAGTGCAAAACTTGAAGAAGCAGGTGCTACTATCATAGAGTATGATGACTCGGTAAGAGTTGCAAGAAACAGAAAACATTTCAATTTGAAAAAGTGTAATGTTAAAACTATGCCTCATCCGGGATTTCCGACTGATATGCAGCCGCAAATGGCAGTTGTTTTGGCTATTGCCGACGGTACGAGTATTTTGAGCGAAAGTGTTTGGGATAATCGTTTTCAATATGTCGGTCAGTTGGTGAGAATGGGCGCTGATATTCAGGTTGACGGTAAAACCGCTGTTATTTCAGGTGTTAAAAGTTTGACGGGCGTAAGCGTCAGAGCCACCGATTTAAGAGCAGGAGCCGCTATGGTTATTGCCGGTCTTGTTGCAAACGGCGAAACTACTGTTGAAAGTATTCAGTATATTGACAGAGGATATGAAGATATAGTAGAAAAATTGACTTCTGTCGGTGCAGATATTAAACGCGTGAAGTATGAAGATACACAGTCTGTCAGCGAGGTCGGTTGATTTTATAAAATACGTTAAGTTTGAATTATCAAAGTATTTTATATTTTTTTAGTTATATAATTTTAAAAATAAGGGCGTTTTTTTACGCCCTTTTTTGTCGGAGGTTTATATGGCAAAAGTTTGTCAGTTGTTTTCGGGAAGCAGCGGAAATTCAATTTACATAGAAAGTTCGGGACACGCTGTTTTGATAGACGCGGGAGTGTCTGCAAAAAGGCTTGACGGAGCTCTCAATAATATTGACGCTGACATTTCAAAAATAGACGCTGTTTTTTTAACGCACGAGCATATTGACCATACGGCTGGTTTGCGTGTTTTTTGTTCAAGGCACGGCATTGATGCATATGCTCATCAAGACTGTTTGAGCGTGCTTGAAAAAAACGGTACGGTAAACGGAAAGTACAACGCAAGCCCGATAGAAAAGGTTTTTGAAAACGACTATTTCAGAATTGAGCCGTTTGTGTTGAGCCACGACAGCGTTGCCTGTGTCGGCTATACTATTGAAACAAGTGACTCTCGTAAAATATCTGTTTGTACAGATACAGGGTATATTCCCGAAGAAGCAAAGCAAAAGATAAAAGGAAGCGATTTGGCAGTAATAGAGTCAAATCACGAAGTAAAAATGGTGGAAAGCGGACCGTATCCGTATATTTTGAAGCAACGAATTTTATCGGATAACGGACATTTGAGCAATGTTGATTGTTCGGAATTTGCGACAGAACTTGTTAAAGATAAGTTTACAAGAGTTGTTTTGGCTCACTTGAGTAAAGAAAACAATCTTCCTCACCTTGCAAGAGATACTGCTTTTTCATATTTCAATGAAATCGGTGCAGAAAATAATTTGGATTACAGACTTTATGTTTCAAAAACAGAAAATGATGAAAGACCTATTGTGTTATGATTAATATAGATGTTATTGCTGTCGGAAAACTTAAAGAAAAGTTTTTACAAGATGGCTGTTCGGAGTATTTAAAAAGACTTGGTGCGTATGCAAAAGTTAATATTGTTGAAATTAAAGAAGAACGCATTTCGGACAATCCGTCTGAAAAAGAAGTGTCAAATGTCATAGAAAAAGAGGGCAAAAGAATTTTGTCAAAAATCAAAAAGGACTCTTTTGTTTTTCCTCTTTGTATCGAGGGCAAAGAGTTTGACAGTCCGTCTTTTTCAAAAGAAATAGAAAATGTCACATTGAATGGGTTTAACAATATTGTGTTTGTAATCGGCGGCTCGTTTGGTTTGAGTGACAGTGTTAAAAAACTCGGAAAAACCAAACTCAGTTTCGGAAAGATGACTTTGCCACACCAACTTGCAAGACTTGTTTTGCTTGAGCAGATTTACAGAGCGTTTCAAATAATGAATAACGGAAAGTATCATAAATAAATATAAAATCGCCGAAACACAATGTTCGGCGATTATTTTTTATGTTTAAATTTGTTTTTGAAATTAAAACAGTAAAAAAAGAGAAAGCACGCTTTGCGTGCTTTCTCTTTGGGGGATGAAAAGTGATATATCATAAACACAGCCGCTGAGAAGGAGAGGCGACCATGTTTATCTGAGGGGGGGTAGCCGTTTATTTTAGGGGGGATAAACGGCTATGAGTAAAACAAAAATTGCTTTTGGCAATTGCAGTATTGTAAAATCAAAACACTGAAAATGCACATTGTATAACACAATGAATGATGTGAAAATTTGAAAGGAGCGATAAGGGGGAAAACATTCCTTTGTTCACAGGGGGGATGTGTTTTTATTTTATGACATACTGCCAAGAAAAATATAAGGTTCCATATTCAGTAAAGAAAGGATTAAAAAACATTAAAGTGTACAGACAAACTTCAATGAAAAAATGAAAAAAGCAAAATCTGAACTATGGATTTTGTGTCCTCGTATTTCTCTCTTGCAATAATATTAGTTTGTTTCAAGTTAAAAATCAAGTGTTTTTATAATGTTTTTATAACTTTCTGCCTTTAGTATGAATTAAACAAAAAATCATATTAGTATTTGTGCAATTTGCACAATAAAATAAGCCTGTTAAAAATATGAAAAATTAAAAATCGCCATTTCCGACTAAAAAGAAACGGCGATTTTGACTGATTGTGATTATTAATATTTTACTATTAGTAAAGAATAACTTTACTCCATTTGTTTTCCGAGAAAAGCTGCGGCAACCTGAACAAGTTTTATCTGTGTTTCGTCGGGTAAACTGCCGTTTTCGTTTTCTATCAGCATTATACTACCCGAAACATCGCCGCCGTAGATGATAGGATAGACGACGCTTGCTTTACGGTTGTAACCCTCGATAGCGTTTATGGGAGTGACATCTTTCGTTGCAATCATAACCGAGCGCCTGTCCATAATATCTTCAACTTCTCTGGAAACACGGCGTTCCATAACTTCTCTTTTGCTGATACCCGATGCTGCCACAATATGTTCGTTGTCGGATATTGCGACCGAACAACCTCCGTTTTTATTAAGCACATCTGCATATTGTCCTGCAAATGCAGACAATTCGCCTATTGGTGAATATTTTTTAAAAATAACTTCTCCGTCTGCCTCTGTATAAATTTCCAACGGGTCGCCTTCTTTAATTCTGAATGAACGGCGTATTTCTTTCGGAATTACTATTCTGCCTAAGTCGTCAATTCTTCTTACAATTCCTGTTGCTTTCATATTGTTTCTCCTTTAATATATTTATTCGTTGCTTTGTTATTGTTTGTAAACAGAAACTAAAATATACTAAATTTAGAAAATATTATTTTATAGTAAAAAAGTTGCAAATTTAAAGCAAAAAATTTTTTCTTGACAATTTTTTTTAAGGCGTATATAATGAAATAGCAAATTAAATATTGCCCAATTTAAAGACAATGAAGCAGAAAAAGACCGTCTTTACCGTTTCAGAGAGTTGCCGTTCGGTGCAAGGCAATATCGGTTTTTCGGTGTATAGCTCTCTGCGGAGTTCTGTTGCTGAATAGAAATCAATAGGCTTCAGCGTGTAACTGCGTTAACGGTTAAGGTGTTGTTTGACACTAAAGGGCAGGTGTTTTACCTGCTGAAGTAGGGTGGTACCGTGTAGTTTTTCTGCACCCCTATACTATTATAGGGGTGTTTTTTTATACCCCGAAAGAGAGGTTATAAAAGGAATGAAAAAAGGATTTGAAAAGTACATCGGTTTTGAGCCGATAGAAATTGAAAACAGACAGTGGCCGTCAAAGACGATAGAAAAGGCACCGATTTGGTGTTCGGTAGATTTGCGTGACGGAAATCAGGCACTTATTGACCCTATGAATTTGCAGGAAAAACTTGAACTTTTCAACACTCTTGTTAAGGTAGGAGTGAAAGAAATTGAGGTAGGTTTTCCTTCGGCAAGCGAAACAGAGTATGAAATTTTGCGTACTCTTATAGACGGCAACTATATTCCCGACGATGTTACAATTCAGGTGCTTGTTCAGGCAAGAGAACATTTGATTAAAAAGACATTTGAGGCAATTCACGGTGCTAAAAATGTTATTGTTCATTTTTACAATTCAACTTCTACTTTACAGAGAAAAGTTGTTTTCAATACAGATATGCAGGGTGTAATTGATATTGCTGTAAAAGGTGCAAAACTTATTTATGAACTTACCGAAAAAGAAAAACAGCAAAACCCCGACATTAATATCAGATTTGAGTATTCTCCCGAGAGTTTTTCAGGAACTGAGATGGATAATGCCGTTGAAATTTGTGAAAAAGTAATGGAAGAAATGCATACAACCAAAGAAAATCCAATTATTCTCAATTTGCCGTCAACTGTTGAGGGTTCAACTCCAAACGGTTATGCAGACCAAATAGAGTATTTTTGCAGTAAACTCAAAAACAGAGATTGTGCAATCATTTCACTTCATCCTCACAATGACAGAGGAACGGGCGTTGCTGCGGCAGAACTTGGTTTGCTTGCAGGAGCAGACAGAATAGAGGGAACTTTATTTGGAAACGGTGAAAGAACGGGAAATGTTGATATTGTAACACTTGCACTCAATATGTGGACGCAGGGCGTTGACCCGAAACTTGACTTCAGCAATATAAATGAGATAAAAAAAGTATATGAAAAAACGACGAAAATGGTTGTACCTCCAAGGCATCCGTACGCAGGCGAACTTGTATTTACTGCTTTTTCAGGCTCTCATCAGGACGCTATCAACAAGGGTAAAAAGTATATGGAAACAAGCAAGTCGGACTATTGGGAGATACCGTATCTTCCTATCGATCCGGCAGATGTAGGCAGAGAATACGAACCTGTAATAAGAATTAACTCACAGTCAGGAAAGGGCGGAGCCGCATTTATTCTTGATGAAGTTTATGCAATCAAATTGCCGAAAGCAATGCACGCAGAGTTCGGTGCTATTGTAAAATCCGCTTGTGATGAAAAAGGAAAAGAACTTCTTTCAAGTGAAGTTTTCGACTTGTTCCAGACAGAGTATTTAAAAGTTGTCGGACCTTATAAACTTTTGAACTATAAGATTTATGAAGAAAGAAATGAAACGGATACAAAGACAAACGTTCACTTTGAAGGTCTTTTTGTAAACAAAAAAGAGTTTGACGAGCCTGTGAAAATTGAGGCACTCGGCTCAGGTCCTATTGAGGCATTCTTCAATGCTATCAGCAAACAAGGTATTGTCGGTTATGAATTTGTAAACTACTCGGAACACGCTATATCCGTCGGCTCCGATTCAAAAGCTATATCGTATATTCATCTTAAAAATCCGCAGGGAAAAGATATATTCGGTATTGGTGTATCGCACAATATCGGTTTGGCGTCTATGAGAGGTATTCTCTGTGCCATTAATAGAGATAAAAAAGATGATTGTGAAAGAGATAATTCCGTTGTGGGAATTTTTGAAAAGTGAGGGTGTTTATGAGAAATTATAAAATAACAGTTTTGAAGGGCGACGGAATTGGCCCTGAAATAGTAGATGAAACAATAAAAGTTCTCAATGTTGCTGCTGAAAAATTCGGTTTTTCAATTGAATTTGATTATCAGTTGCTCGGAGGATGCGCTATTGATGAAAAAGGCGTACCGTTTCCGAAAGAAACCGAGATTGCCTGCAAAAACAGTGATGCAGTGCTTTTGGGAGCAGTAGGCGGTCCTAAATGGGATTCACTTTCGGGAGATATTCGCCCTGAAAAAGGACTTTTAAAAATTCGTGAAAGTTTAGGACTTTATGCAAATTTAAGACCTGCAAAAATTTTTGAACCTCTTAAAAATGCATCTCCTCTCAAATCGGAAATTGTGGATAACGGACTTGACATTTTGATTGTTCGTGAATTGACGGGAGGTATATATTTCGGAGAAAGAGGTATCACAAATGACGATGGTATTGTGAGTGCGTACGACACGGAAAAATACAGTACCGTTGAAATAGAGAGAATTGTTCGTGCTGGTTTTGAGTATGCAATGCAGAGAAACAAAAAACTCACTTGCGTTGACAAAGCAAATGTGCTTGAATCGTCAAGACTTTGGAGAAAAGTTTGTGAGGAAGTTAAAAAAGATTATCCCGAAGTTGGACTTTCGTATATGTATGTTGACAACTGTGCAATGCAGCTTGTGAGAAACCCATCTCAGTTTGACACTATTGTTACATCAAATATTTTTGGCGATATTCTTTCTGACGAAGCGTCTATGATTTCAGGCTCTATTGGTATGCTTGCTTCAGCTTCTCTTGCCGACGGTGCATTCGGTTTATATGAGCCTATTCACGGTTCTGCTCCGAATATAGCAGGTCAAAATATTGCAAACCCTCTTGCAACTATTTTGTCGGGAGCAATGATGCTCAAATATACTTTGAATGAATCAGAAGCCGCAGAGGCTGTTGAAAATGCCGTTGATAAAGCACTTTGTGTTGCAAGAACAACTGACATTTACGAAGAGGGATATAAAAAAGTAACAACATCTCAAATGGGCGATTTGGTTTGTTCATATATATAATAATAAAATAGTAAAACGGACTTGTTCACGAATTGCGAATAAGTCCGTTTTTTATGTTTTAAAATTTATATTTTAATCAAAATTTGATTGATTTTTCTTTTAAAATATTAATATCCCAAGTTTTCATTAACAATGATAACTTTAATTCTGTCTTTATGTCTTTGGTGTGCAGAAATTACATAGTTGCAGCAAATTCTTGCATCGGATTGACAACCATCGCAAATAAATGCGTCATCTTTTTCAAGAGAAACGCAGACGCTTTTTTCGGCACAATATGTTTTGCAGTTGAGGCGTTGTGTATTTTTCGGTGCGCACACAGTTTTTACACGCTCGATTGCGACATTAATGTTTTTGACAATCTTATTTTTTCCTACTACCATAATAACTTGTTTGGGGCCATAAACGATACACGCAACTCTGTTTGAGTTTCCGTCAACATTGTAAAGTTCGCCGTTTTCTGTTATTGCGTTTGAAGAACAGAAAAATGTATCGCATCCGAACGCTTTTATATAACAATCTCTTTTTTCGTCTTCGGTTGCTGCAAGTCTTCTGTCGATAAAGTTGTAGGCACCGCTTTCAAGCAGTTTCATTACATTTGCTTCTTCAAGAGTAACGCTTCCGCCGTTAGCAACACTTTCTCCTGCCTTTACGAGAGTTTTTATAAGCGGTACAACATCTTCCTTTGTTTCAACATAGTATGGCTTTATGTTGTTTTTTTCTAAATTTTCCATAGTCTTTTTTATTGAAATATCCATTTTTAGCTCCTTATTCGCAGTAGTTGTATTGCCTGTCAAGACCTCTGTATTGAAGTGCTTCGGCAATGTGATTTATTTCTATGCTTTCACTTTCTTCAAGGTCGGCAATAGTTCTTGAAATTCTCAAAATTTTGTCATACGCTCTTGCACTCATAGAAAGTTTTTCAAAAGCGTCTTTCAACAGTTGTGCAGCGTCGTTGTTCAGTTTGCAAAAGTCTTTTGTCATCTGTGGAGTCATTTTTGCGTTGCACGAAACCAAAGTGTTTTCAAAGCGTTTTCTTTGAATTTCTCTTGCTTTGTCAACTCTTTTTTTGATTTCTTTGCTTGACTCTTCTTTTTTTGTTGACGAAAGTTCATCAAATGCGACGGGTGCAACTTCTATGTGAATGTCAATTCTGTCTAAAATCGGTCCTGAAATTTTTTCTTTGTATCGTCTTTTTACAGCATCCGAACAAGTACATTCTTTTGTAGGGTGTCCCAAATATCCGCAGGGACAGGGATTCATAGCGGCAATCAAAAGTATGTTTGACGGATATGTCACAGTGCCTGAAGTTCTCGTTATTGTTACAATTCCGTCTTCAAGAGGCTGTCTTAACGATTCTTTTGCACGACGGTCAAATTCCGGAAATTCATCAAGAAAAATAACACCGTTGTGAGCAAGACTGAGTTCGCCCGGAGTGAGTGATGTACCTCCTCCTGTCAAACCTTGAGCAGATACAGTATGGTGTGGAGAGCGAAACGGTCTTTTTGTGATGAGTCCTGTTTTGTTGTCAAGTTTTCCTGCAACGGAATAGAGCTTTGTACACTCTATCTGTTCTTCAAATGTCATATCGGGTAAAATTGACGGCATTCTTTTTGCGAGCATACTTTTTCCTGTTCCGGGAGGACCGTACATAATACAATTATGACCTCCTGCGGCTGCGATTTCAAGAGCACGCTTTGCATTTTCCTGACCTTTAACATCAGAAAAATCAAGAAGTACACTTTCATCATTTTGTTCTGTTGTTACAGTTTTTGCAGGAGTTATTTTGTCAATGCCTTTTAAATGGTTGCATACTTGATAAATGTTTTCGACAGGTAAGACGCATATTTCGTCTATTACACCGCCTTCAAGTTCGTTGCTTTTAGGGATAAAAACATTTTTAATTCCCTGTTTTTTTGCTTCGACAACCATAGGTAAAACTGCTTTTACAGGTCTTATTTCGCCGTCAAGCGACATTTCGCCTATAAAAGCATATTCATCTATATCTTTTATATTTAACTGACCGCTTGCCAAAAGCGTCGATATGAAAATCGGAAGGTCGTATATTGCGCCTTCTTTTTTTATATCCGCAGGTGCAATGTTTACTGTTATTCTCGCCGTCGGATATGTGAACTTGCAGTTTTTTATTGAAGAGCGGACACGCTCTTTGCTTTCTTTAACGGCTGCGTCGGGCAGACCGACTATGTCAAATCTCGGCAGTCCTGAACTTATATCTGCCTCTACTTCTACCAAAAAAGTTTCAAAACCGAAAATTCCCAAACTTTTAACTTTTGCGTACATATTAATTCACCGTAAATAATTATACTAAAAAGAGATATTCTTGACAAGACTTATTGTTGACAATAGTATATAATAAGTTTAAAATAGTACCCAGAATAAACAAGGAGTGAGAATTTTGAACGAAAAACAGTTGTACGAGATATGGAAAGAGAAAGCTGTTCTTGACTCAGATTTGACAGAGGAACTCAATTCGATAAAAGACGAAGAGGAAATTATAGATAGATTTTACACTGAACTCGAGTTTGGTACAGCAGGTCTCAGAGGAGTTATAGGCGCAGGTACAAACAGAATGAATGTATATACAGTAGGCCGTGCTACACAGGGACTTGCTCAATATTTACTTAATAAAAGCGAAAATCCGAGCGTTGCAATCGCTTACGACTCAAGAATAAAAAGTGACTATTTTGCAAAATTTGCGACAAAGGTACTTGCTGCAAACGGTGTTAAAGTGTATTTGTTTGAAGAACTTGTGCCGACGCCCGTTTTAAGTTACGCTATAAGATATTTTAAAACAAACAGTGGTATCATCATCACTGCATCGCATAATCCTGCAAAGTATAATGGATATAAGTGCTATAATCCATGCGGTTATCAAATGACAGACGACGAGGCTTCAGAAACTTACGAATATATTAAAAATGTTGATTATTTTACAGGAATTAAGACTTGCGATTTTGATACTGCCGTTAAAAACGGTTTGATTGAAATGGTAGGTAACGATGTTGTAAGTCAGTTCCTTGACGAAGTTGAAAAACAGTGTGTGAATAAAGGCGTTTGCGAAAAAGCAGATTTAAGTGTTATTTATACACCTTTAAACGGTACGGGCAACAAGCCTGTCAGAGCAATTCTTGACAGAATAGGTGTTAAAAATGTCGCTGTTGTAAAATCTCAGGAATTGCCCGACGGCAATTTCCCGACTTGTCCTTTCCCGAACCCTGAAATCAAACAGGCTTTTGAAGAGGCTTTGTTTTTGACAAAAGATATTGATGCAGATATTTTGCTTGCAACAGACCCCGACTGCGACCGTGTAGGTATTGCCGTTAAAAACAGAAACAATGAGTTTGAACTTATGAGCGGCAACCAAGTCGGTGTGCTTCTTCTTAACTATCTTCTTTCTCAAAAGAAAGAAAAAGGTATGCTTCCCGAGTCGTCGATAGCAGTTAAGTCCTTTGTTTCGACAGATTTGGCAGAGGAAATTGCAAAGAAATATAACTGCAAATTCAAAAATCTTCTTACAGGTTTCAAATATATAGGCGAACTTATCACAAATCTTGAAAAAGAGGGCAGAGCAAGCGACTTTGTTATGGGCTTTGAAGAAAGCTACGGTTACCTTGCAGGCACTCACGCAAGAGATAAAGACGCCGTTGTTGCATCAATGCTTATTTGTGAAATGACGGCTTTTTATAAACTTCAAGGCAAAACTTTACTTGATGTAATGAATGATATTTACAGTGAGTTCGGTTACTATTCAAATACCGTTTCAAACTATCAGTTCGAGGGTGCAGCCGGAATGGAAAAAATGGCTGAAATTATGGAAAATCTGCGTGCAAATACTCCAAAAGACTTTGCAGGCAAGAAAGTTGTTTCGGTTTCAGACTATAAAACAAGTATAAAAACAAATCTTGAAACTCTTGAAACAGAAAAAATTGAACTTCCGAAATCAAATGTTCTTGCATACAAACTTGAGGGCGGAGCAGGCGTAATTGTAAGACCGAGCGGCACAGAGCCGAAAATTAAAACATATATAACTGCAATCGGAAAAGATATGGCAGAGGCTGATAAAAACGGCAGTGAACTTATTAAGTCGGCAGCTAAATATATGGAGGCGTAAAATGAACAGAAATTTTGTAAAGATAACTGCCATTGTTTTGGCAGTTTTGATGGCAGGAAGTGCTTTGACGGCAGGTCTTGTGGCACTTGTTCATTGATAAACGGGACAATAAAAAAACAGCAGACAGGTAATTTTTGTCTGCTGTTTTTTTATAATTAAAACATTATTACAGTATATCAAAAAGACGGCATATATTTGCCGTCTTTTAATTTAATATTAAAGATGATATACAATATCGTCGCTTTTCCATTTGAAAATAACAATTCCGATTGCTAAAACTATGAGTGAAAAAACTAACGAATAGATTATCATATGCCAACTCAAAATTGAACGGTTGCCGTACAATACGCACTGTCTGAAAAGTTCTATTATGGAATAAAGCGGGTTTAACTTGATTATTACAATCATCCATTCTGTTTTTATTGTTTTAAGGTTGTAGAGAATAGGAACCATATAGAACATAAGGCTCATAAATACATTGAAGATGTACTCAATATCTCTGAAATAAACCTGTAAAACAGAAAGAATAAGACCGATGCCTATTGAAAGAATAAGACATATTAAAATAGGTATCCAGAATAACAGAATTTTCCAAGTGATAACAATATCGCCGCCGTTACTGATGCCCGTTATCATAAAGAATGCCGTAATACAAACGAGACAAAGAAGGGATATTGAAAATGTAACGAAGTTTGACAAAATTCCGGAGAGAGGGTACATATATTTCGGTACATATACCTTTTTGATAATTGCCTGATTTGCTCTGAAACTCATCATCGCTTTTTTTGTCGATTGTTTAAAGAAGTCAAAAACCATTCTTCCGGTAAACAGAAAGACGGGGTAGCAGATAACGCCGTCGCCGCCTCTGTTGAAAATACCGTCGAAAACGACAGAAAGAACAATCATATTTAACAAAGGTTCAAGGAAACTCCAAAAAATTCCAAGCCAGGAATTTCGGTATTTCAGTTTAACATTTTTATTTACAAGTTCGTGCAACAAATTCTTATATTTTTTGAAGTTGTTAAGTGTTCGTTGCATTTCCTTTCCTGTTTTTGTTTTAGTCAACATTTATACTATACCTCGCATACGCTTTGGCGTGTTATGTATTGTCAAAACTCACTCTCAGAGTAACGGTTGTAATTATAGCATAAAGAAATATGCTTTTCAAGTTAAATTGAGGTAAATAAAGAACAAAATGCACTAATTTTGCCGATTATCTATCATTTCTTTTGTTAAAAAAGACAATATCAGCAACTTTTTTTGAACTTGTACCATCCTCAAGAGAACAGAATTTTTCATAAAATTGCTCATATTTTTCTTTGTAAGCGACAGTAACATCGTCAATATTTTTGATTGAGTCTATGATTTCGTCCGTTGTGAAAAGCAAAGGTCCGGGAACTTCTTTTTCAATATCAAAATAGAAACCTCGAAGCGTGTCACGATACTTTGCTATATCGTATGTGAAGAAAAGCATAGGTCTTTTCAAACCTGCATAGTCGAAAAATACGCTTGAATAGTCTGTTATGAGTATATCGGAAACAAGGTAAAGGTCAACTATGTCGGGGTACTTGCTGAAATTGTAGGCAAAACCTTCAAATTCGCTGATGTCAAGTATATCTGCTATATAGTAGTGTGTACGAAGAATTACAATGTAATCATCGGAAAGTTCTTCTTGCATTTTTTGCAAATCGAGTTTAAGTGTAAACTTGTACTTTCCGCTTCCGTAGAATTCGTCGTCACGCCAAGTCGGAGCGTAAAGTATGATTTTTTTGTCTTTCGGAAGATTTAATTTTTCCTTGATTTTCTCCATATCTTCTTCAATATGGTCACTGTGCATAGGGTCGTTTCTCGGGTAGCCTGTTTCAATGATTTTATCTCTGTCAAACATAAAACAAGACTCGAAAACATCTGTACTGAATCTGTTTGGAGAAATGAGATAGTCCCAATCTCTTGACTTTTCGTAAATTTGAAGTTTGTTGAGAGGGTTTGCACTCATTACTTCTTCAATATCAAAGAAGAGTTTTTTCAGCGGTGTGCCGTGCCATGTTTCTAAAAATACCTGTCCTTCCCGCTTTTTCATCCAAATTGGCTGACGGACATTGAAAACAAAGAATTTTGAAACTGCTGCATAATAGAAATAGGCAGGAAAAAATCTTCTGACTTTTTTACAACCGTAAGGTATTTCCGTTTTTTTGCTTTTGACGGAAAATACGCATTTGAATTTGTCAGGATAGTTTTTTTGCAGGTATTCGTATATATATTTCGGAGAATCGGAATAACTTTTTCCGAAAAAGGTTTCAAACAAAATCACATTTTCTTTAATAGGTATTTTGATTAAAAATTGTGAATATATGATTTTGAACATACGATAGCCGAGTTTATAAAATCGTTTTTTTATATTGCTTAATTTGAAATATTTTACAATTCTTTTTGTTTTCTTTTGAAAACGTTTATTTACATTTACAATATTGTAACGAGAGCGCTTACCGAGCACTGTACGTACTGCTTTTTTTACTTTGAATTTTTTCTTTTTGCCTTTGAGCAAAGCCTTTGCATTACTGTTGCTCGTACTTGCTATTTTTAAGATATTAGGAATTTGATTTTCACTCAATTTATTTGAAAAAATGTTTTTTTCGCACTCGCTTTTAAAATAGTTCAGCGACAGATTGTGAACATACTCTTTTAATTCTTCGTTGTCTGTGTCGGCATATTTTTCTACGGTTTTATCATATTCTTTTACTTTGTCAATAAGATTGTCCTGACTGAGCGACGGCATATTGATGGGGTCATTGTGAAATCTCTTGAAATAGCAGGAACTCTCACAAGTGATTATTGTTGGATGACATGATATTATTTTTGCACAAAAGTCAAAACTGTACGCATAATCAAGACATTCATCAAATTCTATATTGTTATTTTCAAGCAAATCTTTTTTAATCAACGCACCCAATAAAGACGCTTTATCAATTGTTGTTTTTTTTGAAAAGAAATTTTTTCTCTTTACAGGTGCAACACCTCCACCGTTTGCAATAACAGTGCGTACGGTTTCTTTTTTGTACCAAACTTCAGTAACGGAAGGGCAAATGATATCGCT
Organism: uncultured Eubacteriales bacterium; assembly: GCA_900540085.1. GTDB lineage: Bacteria > Bacillota > Clostridia > Oscillospirales > Acutalibacteraceae > Scybalenecus. The sequence goes on along the minus strand of UQEU01000004.1, from coordinate 13,470 downwards.
TATATCATCTATTCTGAGTTTCATGTTGTCAATGAAGTGCTCGTCAATATAATCGTCGCTGTCAAGGAAGAGTATATATTCTCCTTTTGCCTGTCTTAAACCCTCGTTTCTTGCAGCAGCAACATTTTCATTGTGTTTTTCGATAACTTTTATTTCAAAGAACTTTCCATACTTTTCTATAAGATTTTCTTTGGGCAATTCATCTGAATAGACTATTATTACTTCAAAGTCTTTGCAAACTTGCTCTTTAAGACTTTCAAGACACTCTATAAGATAATGCTCGTATTTTAAGTACGGTATAATTATGCTGATCATTTTTATATTTCCTTCTTTTCAATCAATTTTATATGTCATTGTTTTGAATTTAATAATTATTGTGTGTAATTTGTATTTTTGTGTTTTAAAAATACATTTTTTTAATTGCAGGGGGATTTAAACATTGATTTTTTTGAGTATTTCTTGGCTGACTGTATATACATCTTCATCAGCATCCGTTTTAAAATCACAAACAGCAGAATAAATACTTTTTCTGCTGTCATATAGTTTTTTTGCACTTGTTTTGTCTTTAAAGAGTGGGCGGGACGAGTCGTTTCCTATTCGCTCGCAAACCGTTTCAAAAGAGGCGTCTAAAAAGATGATTATCCCGTTTTTTTTGAGAACTTCTGCGTTTCTTTCAAAAGTGAGCGCCCCTCCGCCCGTTGAAATTATCTGATTGTCTTTTTTTGATAATTCTTTACAGACTTCATACTCTGCCTGTCTGAAAAAATCTTCTCCCTTTTCTTTAAAAATATCTTTAATCTTCATATTCAGTTTTTTTTCTATGAGTAAATCGGTGTCAACAACACTGAATTTGTCACTTAAAAGTTCGTGCAATTGTTTTGAAACGGTTGTTTTTCCGCAACCCATAAAACCACACAAAATAATATTCATCTGTTTTGCAACTCTTTTCTTGTAAGCTCCGTGATTTCTTCCGATACATAGTCGGGTATTTTTACACAGTTCCATATTTCCTGTGCGGCAACTGCCTGTCCGACAAGCATTTCTAAACCGTTTGAACAGTTTACGCCGTTTGCTTTTGCAATTTTCAGCAGTTCGGTGTCATAAGGGTTGTAAATTGTGTCAAAGATATTTTTACATTTTAAAATTACTTCTTTTTTTACAGGACAACAATCGGTGTTCGGAGACATACCGACAGGCGTTGCGTTTACCAAGAGGTCAAATGTGCCGTCAATATCGTTTAAATCGCAGACTTTTGTATCGGTTTTGAATTTTTTGTTCAATTCTTTTGAAAGTATTTGTGCTTGCTCTTTGTTCCTTGCGGCGATTGTAAGCGTGCCTCCTGCAAGCATTGTTTCATATGCTATCATTCTTGCAACTCCGCCTGCACCGCAAAGCAAAACATTCTTGTTTAAAGTCATATTGTGCCTTTTTAAAGACCTTGTAAAGCCTGTGCAGTCGGTGTTTGTGCCACGAAGTCTGTTTTCTGTGCAGATAACGGTGTTTACTGAATTGAAAAGTTTAGCCCTTTCGGAAAGGCTGTCAGTGAAATCTATAATATCTATTTTATGAGGAATTGTAACATTGAAACCATTAAGTCTTTTTAATGTTTCTATTCCGTTTTTTAAATCGCCTTTTTCTATTTCAATCAGGCTGTATGTACCTTTTATGTCAGCCTGTTTCATAATTTCTTTATGAATGAAACTGCTCAGCGAGTGTCCGAGCGGGGAGCCGATTAAACCAAAATTTTTCATTTTTTGCCTCTTTTAAAAATATGTATTGACAATTTGCACAATAATTTATAATATGATAATAACAAAAGTAATTAGATTTTGCAAGTGATTATATTTTGCAAATGTTTTTAGTACGGGGGTATTTTTTATGGTACTTGAAAAAGTAAAAGAAATTTTAGCAGACCAACTCGGAGTAGATGAGGAGTCTATTGAACTTGACAGCCTTCTTGTAGAAGATTTGGGTGCTGACAGTCTTGACGGTATAGATATAGTTATGAGCGTTGAAGATGAGTTCGGAATTGAAGTTCCCGATGAAGTAATAGAGTCTATGTCAACTGTTGAAGACATTGTTAAATTTATAGAAGATAACAAATAATTTGTCTATTTTCTGTGATGGATTTTTTGGAATTGTAAATAATTCCTAAAAAGTGTTAAATTTTAAACAAAGTATTTGACAATTTAATATTAAACGGTTAAAATGAGGGTAGAGAAATTGAGAATGGGTATTTTGTTGCCTGAATCACCGTAATTTTAAGGCAAAAGATTTATTGTTATATATTCTTTTGCCTATATTTATTTTTATTTTTAATATCAATATATAAATTTCGGTATTTTTAAGTGAAAATGATATGTGATTTAAAATTATTTGAGCGTACGGGAGGCTCGGTGACAGACGACGAAAAATTATTATTTTGTCAGAGGGGGATTTTATGGCAAAAGAAAAATATGTCATGGCGTTGGACCAGGGCACTACAAGTTCAAGAGCGATTATTTTCAATAAAAAAGGTGAAATAGTTGCAAAAGCACAAAACGAGTTCACACAACACTATCCAAATCACGGTTGGGTTGAACACGACCCGATGGAGATTTTACTTTCTCAAATCGGGGCAATAATCAAAACTTTAGGTAAAGGTAAGGTTGACCCAAAGGATATCGCCGGAATCGGAATTACAAATCAGCGAGAAACAACAGTAGTTTGGGATAAGAAAACAGGTAAGCCGGTATATAACGCAATTGTTTGGCAGTGTAGAAGGACTGCTGAACTTTGTGAGGACCTTAAATCGAGGGGACTTGGCGACTATGTCAAGAAGAAAACAGGTCTTTTAATCGACGCTTATTTCAGCGGTACGAAAATCAAGTGGATACTTGACAATGTTCCGGGTGCAAGACAGAGAGCCGAAAAAGGCGAACTTCTTTTCGGAACGATAGACACTTGGCTTATATGGAACTTAACGGACGGGGCAGTCCATGTAACCGACTACTCAAATGCATGCAGAACAATGCTTTTTGATATTGACAATCTTTGCTGGGATGAAACTCTTTGCAAAGAATTGGATATACCTATGTGTATGCTTCCTGAAGTTAAACCTTCAAGTTGTGTGTATGGAAATGTAGGCAAAATTACGGGTCTTGAAGAAATCAGAGGCGTTCCTATTTCGGGCGCTTGCGGCGACCAACCGAGTGCACTTTTCGGTCAGGCTTGTTTTGAAAGCGGTCAGGCTAAAAATACATACGGTACAGGATGTTTCCTTCTTATGAATACAGGCGAAAAAAGAATTGATTCCCGTTCAAATCTTCTTTCGGGTATTGCATGGGGAATAGACGGAAAAATTACATACGCACTCGAAGGCTCTGCTTTTAATGCCGGTTCAGTCATTAAGTGGCTGCGAGATGAAACCGGAATTATTGAAAGTGCGCCTCAGTGTGATGATTTTGCCGCACAAGTAAAAGACTCAAACGGACTTTATTTTGTACCTGCTTTTACGGGACTCGGTGCTCCGTATTGGGATATGTATGCAAGAGGCACAATGATAGGTATCACGAGAGGGACTAACAGATACCACATTTGCCGTGCTGTTCTTGAAAGTATTGCATTTCAAATGACAGACCTTTTGGAAGCAATGACGCAAGATTCCAACATTACATTAAGAGACCTTCGAGTTGACGGAGGTGCTTCTGTTTCCGACATTTTAATGCAAATTCAGTCGGATATAGCCGGAGTAAAGGTAAACAGACCTGAAAACTCTGAAGCTACTGCACTAGGTGCTGCATATTTGGCAGGTCTTGCAGTAGGCGTTTGGGATAATATGGAGGAAATTGAAAAGAACAGAAAAGTTCAAAAGATTTTTGTTCCAAGCCTTGAAATTTCAAAGAGAAATGAAATGTACACAAGTTGGAAAAGAGCGGTTGAACGCTCAAGAAACTGGGAAAGATAATTTTAAATGTATTTTTAACAGTATATTGATTTTTATTTTTAGATTTAATTCTATGAAAGGAAGATAATTATGAGTAAATGTATTGTACCTTGGGATTTGATAAGCAATTTTGTAACAGATGCTTTTATCGGCTACGGTATTCCTGAAGAAGACGCAAAAATTTGTACTGATATACTTCTTGAGTCGGACAGACGAGGAATTGAAAGTCACGGTTGCAACCGTTTTAAACCTATTTATCTTGACCGTATCAAAGCAGGAATTCAAAATCCTGTAACAGAGTTTGAAATAGTAAAAGAAACACCTACGACAGCAGTTGTTGACGGCCATAACGGTATGGGTCAGGTTATAGGCTATAAGTCTATGCAAATGGCAATAGATAAAGCAAAAGAATACGGTATGGGTATGGTTGTTGTAAGAAACTCATGTCACTACGGTATCGCAGGTTACTATACAACTATGGCAACAAAACAGGGCTGTATAGGATTTACAGGCACAAACGCAAGACCGTCTGTTGCTCCTACTTTCGGTGTAGAGGGTATGTTTGGTACAAACCCGCTTACAGTCGGAATTCCTACTGATGAAGATTTTGATTTCAATTTAGACTGTGCTACTTCTATAACTCAAAACGGAAAAATTGAGTACTATTCAAGAATAGGTGAGGAAGTTCATCCGGGTACCATTATCGGAAGCGACGGCGAACCGATTGAAGGCGATGCAACTGTTGCACTTAAAAAAATCAGAAACGGCGAAGCGGCGCTTACAACACTCGGCGGTATAGGCGAGGATATGGGCGGATATAAAGGCTACGGATATGCTATGATTGTTGAACTTCTTTCAGCTGTACTTCAAGACGGAAGTTATGGTAAAGATTTGGACGGTAAAGATGAAAACGGAAATATAAGACCTTATCATCTCGGACATTTCTTTATTGCAATAGATACAAATCATTTTCTCGGCGAAGATATTACAAGAAAGAAAGCAGGAAAAATCATTCGTTCTGTTCGTAACTCCAAAAAAGCTCCGGGTTGCGAAAAAATTTATTCTGCCGGAGAAAAAGAATGGAATATATGGCAGGAAAGAAAAGACAGCGGTGTTCCGATTAATGATTCTGTTCAAAAAGAAATTTTGGCTGTTCGTGACGAACTCGGTCTTACTCAATATAAATTCCCTTGGGAATAATTATGATTTTGTTATAGTTTAGTTTTGTTTTAACGAGGTGTTTTGATAATGGATTACAGAAAAGAGTCTTTAAGACTTCACGGAGAATGGAAAGGTAAAGTTGAGGTTGTTGCAAGAGCAAAAGTTGACAATAAAGATGCACTTTCACTTGCATACACACCGGGTGTAGCAGAACCCTGCCTTGCTATTCAAGAAGACTATACAAAAAGTTGGGAACTCACAAGAAGATGGAATATGGTTGCAGTAATCACAGACGGCAGCGCAGTTCTCGGACTCGGCGATATCGGACCTGAAGCAGGTATGCCTGTTATGGAAGGCAAATGCGTTTTGTTTAAAGAGTTCGGCGATGTTGATGCATTTCCTCTTTGCGTAAGAACAAAAGATGTAGATGAGTTTGTTAAAACTGTTTACAATATCAGCGGTTCTTTCGGAGGCATAAATCTTGAAGATATTGCAGCTCCGAGATGTTTTGAAATAGAAAAGAAATTGAAGGAAATTTGTGATATTCCGATTTTCCACGACGACCAGCACGGCACGGCAGTAGTTGTATCGGCAGGACTTATAAACGCTACAAAACTTACAGGCAAGCCTTTAAGCGAATGTAAAGCAGTAATCAACGGTTCAGGTGCAGCAGGTATCGCTATTGCAAAACTTCTTATGACACTCGGACTTAAAGATGTTATTCTTTGTGACAGAACAGGTGCTATTTATGAGGGCAGAGAAAATCTCAATGACTTCAAAAAAGAAATCGCACAAATCACAAACCGTGAGATGAAAAAAGGCGACCTTGCAGAAGCAGTAAAAGGTACAGATATCTTTATCGGCGTTTCGGCAGCAGGCGTTCTTACGGCAGATATGGTTAAGACAATGAATGAAAATCCAATCGTTCTTGCTATGGCTAACCCGACTCCTGAAATAATGCCCGACATTGCTCACGAAGCAGGTGCGGCTATTGTAGGCACAGGTCGTTCTGACTTCCCGAACCAAATCAACAATGTTGTTGCTTTTCCGGGTATTTTCAGAGGTGCTCTTGATGTTCGTGCAAGTCAGATTACAGAAAATATGAAAATTGCAGCGGCTTATGCCATTGCGTCTCTTGTTTCCGACGAGAAACTTAATCCCGACTATATTTTGCCTCATGCTTTTGATGAAAGAATAGGCGAAACTGTTGCAAAAGCAGTAGCAGAGGCAGCAGTAAAAGACGGCGTTGCAAGAATATGATATGGTGCAATATTAACTTTTAAATGGTTATAAATTGCTAAAATAATAGGAAAATCAGTAAAAGAGAGTCGAATTTTCGACTCTCTTTTTGTATAATATGCACTAATTATAGCAGTTGTATCTATTAGTTTTTTGTATAAAATTACCATTGAAGCAAATGTTACAATTATGTTACAATTATTACAGTTTGAAATCGAGAGGTATTCTTATGATTAAAACATTAAAAAAACCGCTGATTTTAGTTGTAATACTTTTGTTAGCAATAACAATATTCCCGACTCAAGTGTCGGCAAAATCAGATAATAGTAGTATTTTTACTCCAAGATTAACTGCACCGACAAAAAGTAATGATTATTATTATAGTTTGAATTACTATTATAAGTCGGGCTACGGTATGCCAAACTGTGTTGCATACGCTTATGGCAGAATTTATGAAATAAATAAAAAAGCTCCTCTTATCAATAAGGGTAATGCAAGCGAATGGTGGAGCATCAATAAAAGAAACGGTTATTACGAATACGGTAAAAAGCCCGAAGTTGGTGCCATTGCGTGTTGGAGTGGCGGCAGAGGCGGTCATGTAGCAGTTGTAGAAGAGGTAAACGGAAACACTGTTACTATTTCTGAGTCGCATTATGGCGGAAAGTTTTTTGACACAAGAAAAATAAATAGCAACGGTTCGGGATATATCCGTTCAATGACGTTTATGGGTTACATATATGCTTCAAGAGAAGTTGCCGATGAACTTAAATATGAAAAAGAAGAGAAAGAAAAGCAGAAAATTAGAAATTCACTTCGTAAATATAAAACAGAAGAAACAGATATTATAGTTAAAACTGAACAAAATGCTTTTACTATGATTGAAAATCAAGAAGAACTTTCTGATAAAATCATTGTAAGTGAAAGAAATCTTCTTGCTTGATTTTTACATATAATATTATGTAATTAATATAATAAACAATATTAAATAATATTTAAAACAATATATTTGTAAGCGTACTCAATTTTTTGAGTACGCTTTTTTTATATTTTTTTATGAATTAATTTTAAACAATTAAAAAAATGCTTGACAATGTGAGATTATGGATATAATATAATAACAGAGTTAGCACTCGGGTATCAAGAGTGCTAACGAGTAACAAAAGGCGGTGAGAAGGTTGAACAGCGATAGAAGTTCGCTCATACTCGGCAAGATTATTGAAGAATATATTAAGTCGGGAGAACCGATGGGCTCAAAAACATTGGCGTCGCTTTTACCTTATTCCGTTTCAAGTGCTACCATAAGAAATGAAATGGCAAGACTTGGAAATTTAGGCTATTTGGAACAACGCCATACAAGTGGCGGACGAGTTCCGAGTATGTCAAGTTATCGTTACTATGTCAACAATCTGATGGAACCGAAAGCAGTAACTTCGGAAGAGGCTTTAAAAATATACGAACTTTTGAGTGTAAACGCCTCCGACCCTGAAAGACTTTTGGCAGACGCAACAAAGTTGTGTGCCGAGATAACAGGATGTGCCGCATTTTCATCTATGCACGGCGACAGACTTGATTGTGTTCAAGGCGTGGAGATAATTCCGACAGGCGACAATAAGGTTATGCTTATCGTTTTGTCAACAGGAGGAAAAATCAAATCTTCTCTATGCAAATTGAACTGCAATGTAAATGAAAATTTCATAAAAGTCTTTTACGCTTTGTGTTCTCGTTATTTTATAGGTACTGCACTTGAAGATGTAAATATTGCTTTACTGCAATCAACTTCAGCTTTTTTAGGCGAATATACATTTGATATGTTGCCGCTTTTGACAACTTTGTGTTCACTTTGCAGTGAAACGGCGAAAAGTTCTCTTTTAATTGAGGGCGAAACAAATCTTATAGCGCACGAAGAACTCGGAGAAGATGTTGCGCCGATTCTTTCGTTTCTTGCAAATAAAGAGTATTTGAAAAAATTACTTAATGAATATGCAAAACGGGGAACATCTAAGGAACTTTTTATTGCCGATGAAAACAATATTTATGAATTGAAAAAAACAACTACGATGATTTCATCGTTTAGTTACGGATATTCTCAAAAAGCAACGCTTGGTATAATCGGTTCTACAAGAATAGATTATTCATATATAATTCCACGAGTGTCATTTATTTGCGACACGATTGGTAAACTTTTAAAACAGGGAGGCGTAACCTATGAATAAAGAAGAACAGACCTCTTTTGAAGAAGATAAAAAAGAGAAAACTGCAGAGGAAACAAAAAAATCTGCAAAAGAAAAAAAATCAAAAAAGAAAAGTTCCGAGACTGAAAAGTTGCAAAAGGAACTTGACGAAACAAAAGAGCAGATGATGAGAGTTGCCGCTGAATATGCAAACTTCCGCAATCGTTCGGCAAAAGAAAAGGAGTCATCGTTTACAAATGCAAAGTGTACTGTAATCGGTGAATTTCTTTCGGTTGCCGACAATTTGGAAAGAGCATTGGCAAGCAGTAACAATGACTTTGATTCTCTTTCAAAAGGACTTTCAATGACCTATGACGGTTTGAAAGCAGTCTTTGAAAAATTAGGTGTAGAAGTCTTTGGCGAAAACGGAGACAGTTTTGACCCAAACATTCACAATGCCGTAATGCACATTGAAGATGAAAATCTTGGCGAAGGCGAGATTGTAGATGTTTTTCAAAAAGGCTATAAGATAAATGATAAAGTAATCAGACCTGCTATGGTTAAGGTAGCAAATTAAGGAGGAAATTTATTATGTCAAAAATTATTGGTATTGATTTAGGTACAACAAACAGTTGTGTAAGTGTTATCGAAGGCGGAGAACCCGTTGTAATTGCAAACGCAGAAGGTGCAAGAACAACACCTTCAGTTGTTGCTTTCACAAAAGACGGCGAAAGAATTGTAGGTTCAGTTGCAAAGCGTCAGGCTATTACAAACCCCGACAAAACAATCGCTTCAATTAAAAGACATATGGGTTCGGATTTCAAAGTAAATATCGACTCTAAAGCATATACACCGCAAGAAATTTCTGCAATCATTCTTCAAAAACTTAAAGCAGACGCAGAAGCATATCTCGGCGAAAAAGTAACAGAAGCGGTTATCACCGTTCCTGCATACTTCACAGACTCACAGCGTCAGGCAACAAAAGACGCAGGTAAAATTGCAGGACTTGAAGTAAAAAGAATTATAAACGAGCCTACTGCTGCTGCACTTGCATTCGGCATTGACAAAGAAGACGACCAAAAAGTAATGGTTTACGACCTTGGTGGAGGTACATTCGATGTATCTATCATTGAAATGGGCGACGGTGTACAGGAAGTTCTTGCAACAGCAGGTAACAACCATCTCGGCGGCGACGATTTTGATAAGAAAATTATGGATTGGCTTGTTGCTCAGTTCAAAGCAGAGCAAGGCGTAGATATTTCAAATGATAAGATGGCTATGCAGAGAGTTAAAGAAGCTGCCGAAAAGGCAAAGATTGAACTTTCAGGTATGTCAACTGCTCATATCTCTCTTCCGTTTATCACTGCTGATGCAACAGGACCGAAACACCTTGAAGCAGACTTGACAAGAGCTAAATTCAATGAAATGACAGCAGACCTTGTAGAAGCAACAATGGGACCTGTTCGTCAGGCTATGAAAGACAGCGGACTTTCAATGAATGAAATTGATAAGGTATTGCTTGTAGGCGGTTCAACAAGAATTCCTGCTGTACAAGACGCAATCAAGAAATTCTCGGGCAAAGAGCCTTTCAAGGGTATTAACCCTGACGAATGTGTTGCTATGGGTGCTGCACTTCAAGGCGGTGTTCTCGGCGGCGATGTTAAAGGACTTCTTCTTCTCGATGTTACTCCGCTTTCACTCGGTATTGAAACAATGGGCGGCGTAAATACAGTTATCATTGAAAGAAATACAACTATTCCTACTAAGAAGAGCCAAATTTTCTCAACTGCTGCAGATAACCAAACTTCAGTAGAAGTTCATGTTCTTCAAGGTGAAAGACAGTTTGCTAAAGATAACAAAACTCTCGGAATGTTCCACCTTGATGGTATTCTTCCGGCAAGAAGAGGTACACCTCAAATCGAAGTAACTTTTGATATTGACGCAAACGGTATAGTTCATGTAAGTGCTAAAGACCTCGGAACAGGTAAAGAACAACAAATCAGCATTACTGCATCATCAAATATGAGCAAAGACGATATTGAAAAAGCAGTTAAAGAAGCAGAACAATATGCTGAGGAAGATAAGAAAAAGAGAGAAGACATTGACCTTCGCAATGAAGCAGACCAAATGGTTTATCAGACAGAAAAAATTCTTGCTGATGAAGGAGATAAGTTCGCTGATTCAGATAAAACAGAACTTAACGAAAAAATGGACGCTCTTAAAGAAGCTCTCAAAGGCACAGACACAGAGGCTATTAAAAATGCAAAAGAGGCTTTGACAAATAAATTCTATGAAGTTTCTCAAAAACTTTATGAAGCTGCTCAACAAGCAGGTGCTGCTCCGGGTGCAGATCAGCAGGCAGGTGCACAAGGTGGTGCTGAATATACAGACGCAGACTACAATGAGGTTGACGATAACTGATTAAGAATTAAGTTATCACACAAAGCATTCAACAGTCCTCAGCGTGCAGTAATTTAATATTTATTTTCTACACGCTGAGGGTGGCAATTTGCCACCCCGATTTGTGTATTTATTGTATTTATTTGTAATTTAGGCAAGGAGGCATAGTATGCCCGAAGAAAAAAGAGACTATTACGAAGTACTCGGTGTTTCAAAAGGTGCTTCAGATGATGAGTTGAAAAAAGCATACCGTAAGGTTGCAAAAAAATATCACCCCGATTTAAACCCCGATAACCCCGAAGCAGAGGCTAAATTTAAAGAAGTCAACGAGGCGTATGAAGTGCTTTCCGACCCTCAAAAAAGGGCAAGATACGACCAATTCGGTCACGCAGGTGTTGACCCCAACTTTGGTGCAGGTCAAGGCGGATACGGCGGATATTCATCAGGCGGTTTCGGATTTGATGACTTTGACCTTGGTGACATTTTCTCGAGCTTTTTCGGCGGTGGCGGCGGAAGAAATCCAAACGCCCGTCAGCGAGGCAGAGATTTACAGACAACTTTGAACCTTACTTTTGAAGAGGCTGCAAAAGGTTGTCGTAAAACTGTTGAGTTCTCAAGAGTTGAAGATTGTTCTGAATGTGGAGGAAGCGGTGCCGCAAAAGGTACTTCTCCGACAACTTGTCCCGAGTGTCAGGGCAGAGGCGTTGTAAATGTTCAGACAAGAAGCGCACTCGGCGTTATTACAACTCAGCGTACTTGTTCACGATGTGGCGGTACAGGTAAGATTATCACAAATCCGTGCCATAAATGTAACGGTAAGGGTAAAGTCAGAAGAAAAATTAAAACAGATGTAAATGTTCCTGCAGGAATTGACGACAGACAGGTAATCAATGTCAGAGGAAAAGGCGACGCAGGAATGAACGGCGGACCGTCAGGCGACCTTAAAGTAGTTGTTTTGATTAAAAAACATCCTTACTTTGAGCGTGACGGATATGATGTATGGCTTACAAAACATATTTCATTTGTTCAGGCGGCTCTCGGTGCAGAAGTCAGCGTTCATACGCTTAACGGCGATGAAAAAATCAGCATTGCCGCAGGTACTCAAAACGGCGCCGTGATAAAAATGAAAGGAAAGGGAATAGAACGACTCGGTTCGGGAAGACGAGCAGACCAATTTGTTAAAATTGTTGTAGATGTTCCGACTTCTCTTTCAAAAGAGCAAAAAGATTTGCTCAAACAGTTTGACAAAGACTATGTTCCGCCGAAAAAAGAAAAAGAAGGCTTTTTCGGTAAGTTTAAAAAGTAATATTTTGTTGAATAATAAAAGGCAGATAAACGATATTTTCGCTTATCTGCCTTTTTAATTGTTTTAATAATTGAAATACTTATTATAATTATTATTCCAAATAAAGAACTTTTGTGCCTGTTTCAAAAGATTTTTTCACATCTATAACATTTTGGTTTGAAGAACCACGAAACTTCAGTGTAATGTCTTTGAGTTCTTCTTTAAACTCTCCGTCAACTAAAATATCTATGAGTGAAAGCATATCTTTTGTTATATCTGTACTCGCTCTTGAATTGCCTGTCAACTCTTCAAAAGTATAGCCCGAATAGCACCAAATATTTTTGTTTGGAAACTCTTTTTTGACACGCTGCAAAAAGGGGTACAAAACTTTTTGATTTGACGGTTCAAACGGTTCTCCGCCGAGAAGCGACAAACCGTTTATATAGCTTTCTGAGAGCATTTTCAATATTTTTTCTTCTGTTTCTTCTGTAAACAGTTCACCGAATGAAAAATCCCAAGTTTTTTCATTGAAACAGTTTTTACAGTGATGCGTACAACCTGAAACGAAAAGCGAAACTCTGACGCCTTCGCCGTTTGCGATGTCGCAATTTTTAATTTCTCCGTAATTCATTATAAATGAAGCACCCTATCTTTAATTTCCTGCGTCCTGCCCTGATTCCAATACTGTGTACCGATATATCCGCAAGTTCTTCTTGCGACATTCATAGTGTCTTGGTCAGTATTTCCGCATTTTGGACACTGCCAAATAAGTTTGCCGTTTTCATCGGTAACGATTTTAATTTCGCCGTCATATCCGCAATTTTGGCAATAGTCTGACTTTGTGTTGAGTTCTGCATACATAATATTTTCGTAAATATATTTTATAATTTCCAAAACGGCAGGAATATTGTCCTGCATATTCGGTACTTCTACATACGAAATTGCACCGCCTGTTGAAAGTTCTTGGAAAGGAGCTTCAAATTTCAACTTTGTAAATGCGTCTATTTCTTCGCTTACATGGACATGATAGCTGTTTGTAATATAGTTTTTATCTGTTACGCCCTTAATAATTCCAAAACGCTTTTGAAGACATTTTGCAAATTTATATGTAGTAGATTCAAGCGGAGTACCGTAAATACCGAAACCGATTGAAGTTTCTTCTTTCCATTTATTGCAGGCATCATTCATATGCTGCATTACTTCAAGTGCAAATTGTTTGCCGCCGTTTTCGTCAGTATGGCTCATACCTGTCATATATTTGACGCACTCGTACAAACCTGCATAACCAA
>UQEU01000003.1 GCA_900540085.1 uncultured Eubacteriales bacterium | reverse complement strand
GTCGCTTTTTGATGATAACTTTTTTGTTTTTATTGTGCTTTGAACACAATTTTTTTGATAATATGTTTGAAACAGTGTTTTGGAAAAACTTTTGCAAGTGCAAAATCAAAACTGTTTCCTTTACTGATATTTAAAAGAAACTGCTCTCTTTCTTTTGGCATTTTTGAAGGGTGTTGAAGTTGTTTGTTTTGATTTATTGCCGTTTCAATATCAACATTTTGATAATTAAAAGGCAATTTGTTTAACAATTCTTCGCCTTTTTCTGTTTGACAAAGAATAAGCGAAACGCCTTTTTCAACTTCTGCTTTATCCAAATCGCTTCCCCAAGAATCTCCTATCGTTATGTCTCCGACACGCTCAACGGTTGCGTATTTGCAACTGTAACAGTTTTCTGTATAGATGAGAGATGTCAGAAATGTATAAGTATATAAATCTTGTGTCCTTGAATTTATGAGCGGTTTATTGTTGATTTGTAAATTGAAAGTATTGTTGTTTCTGAAATCTATTTTACTTATATCTTCTAAGTTTAAATGGTACTGTTTTAAATATTGATTTAACAACTTTACGGAAGGTGTACCGTGACAAATTAAATCTATTGTGTATAACTTGTCAGACAAACTTTTGTTGATGAAGTTTTTTACACCTGCAACTTGGCACGGCAAACCTATAAACAAAACTTTTGTGCCATTTTTTAAATAAGCCTCAACTTTTTTGTATATACCGTTTGGATTGCTTTTAACATATTTTGAGCCTTTAAAACATTCTGTTTCGCTTTCTTTTTCGGCGATTTTGAAAACAAATTCTCCGTTTTTAAAAGTGCAGCTGCATACAACACCGCCGAGTTGAATAAAGCGTTTTGAAATTGCAGCAGCAAATCCGCCCGATGAACTGCTTTTTCGTTCAGTTTCGTTTTCCGACCAGCCTTGAAAGTAAGAAATTTGCTTTTTCAGTTGAGCAGGATTGTTGTTGGGACATACAGTATGACAGGCACCGCAGTCAACACATTTATTCGTATCAATAACTGCGTTAAATGTGCTTATGTCGTCTTTGATTGTTATGGCGTTTTTAGAACACTTGTCCATACAAGCTAAGCATCCCGTACACTTGTTTTCTTCACAAACTAATTTTTTCATCTGCACTCTCCTGTTTAATTTTTTAATATCTTTTAAAAGAAGTCAAACTCGCTTTATTTTTGTATTAAAAATATTCTTAACTAGTTTTAAATAAAACTTAAATTCAGGTGATTTATGGTAAACAAGTATCATAATCAGATTTGATACTACAACACAGTATAAAATTTTGATTATAAAAAGTAATATGTTGTTTTCTTTGAAAATAATATCGGCCGATGAATTTGTAATTATCAAGTTTACAATAAAAACAATCCAATAAATAACCTGTTTTTTAAAATATTGAAATGGAGATTTTTTCAAATAGTTTTTAAATAAAATATATGGTTCGTACCACATATTAGTTAATAATCTCGATAACGAAGTGGCAAACAGAATTCCTGCAATTCCGAATTGTTTTCCGAGAATAACGGAAAAGATGCAGTTGAGAACTGAAGTTACAAAGAAAACATATTTAGTGTCGTTAAACATCCCAAGAGTATCACGATACAGGGCAATAGTTCTTGTTGTTCCCGGTATAACGAGATTTAAAACAATGGCGATTAAAGTCCATTGGTCAAATATAAATTCTTCTCCAAGCCAAAGAAGAACAAAATCATTTATTAAAGAAAAAACACATATACCGCAAAAACTGAAAATCCAAATAGACAAGAAATTAATTCGTTCAAAATACTCATACTGCTCTTTTTCATTTGAGGTGGCATTTAGATTTCCCACGCTTGCGGTCATTGAACTGAAAAAAATGTTAATGAAACTATTGATTGCATTTATAATCATTAAATAGTTTGAATACAATCCGACGCTTATTGTACCGACTAATATAGATATAATTATATTGTCGGTATTGTTTAACAATACACCGCCCAATCGGTATATAAACATTGATTTTACATTGTTAAAAATGCTGTGTTTTTCAGACTTGTCAAGTTGTTCATTGCTTTTAATATATGGGTATAAAGATTGCGATTTTTTAGCTTTACATATATTTTTTAATAATGTACACAAAACCTGTATAATCAAATACATGGTAAAGTTTTTAGTCAGTATTAAAAAAATAATTTGTAAAATACTCTGTATAATAGTGAATAAAGAATCGTAGTTATTTAATATGTATGACTTTTGGTGAGCTATTGTTATAGCTGTTTTATATGCAAATAAATATGACATTACTGTATTTAATAAATATAAAATATAGTAAAGTGTCAAGTGTTCAATTTCTTTTTCGGTATTTACGATATACGGCAATACAGGAATTAAGGCAACTCCTATTACCGTAATTGTTATGGAAATAATATTGTATAATTTTTTGTAAAAATTAATTAATGCCGCCAATGTTTTTTCGTCATTTTCTGCTATCGGTTTATACATACTGTACGACATAGCAGTACCAAAACCGAGTTCGGCTATTGTTAATACTTGCAAAATATTTGCAAACAATCCGTTTATTCCTAAAAATTCGGTGCCTAAACAATGAATGAAGATTGTTTTTGAAATAAAGTTGAACAGCAATACGGCTATTTGATTAAGCAATCCCGTAAAAGTATTTTTAGTTGTGTTTTTTAATCTCGAATCTGACATTAAAGCACCTCCCAATTAGGTTATTATATTTTATGGATTGCTTTTTTTAAAAATCTTATTACCTTAAAAACAAAAGGATTTAAATCTCTGATGCGAACTTTGTAAAACCACTTTAAATATTTAGGACATTCTTTTAAAGTGTAGTTTTGTCTAAGTCTTTCTTGAGCATATACAAAATATTTATGTTTTGATTTCTTGTATTGAATTTTGTATTTATATCTAAGCTCATGAATCATATTTTTCTTAGCTTTTTCATCAAAATTATTGAAACCATAATCTATTGGATTTTCTTTTTCTGCGATAATAGAAATAATTGTTCTGTAACATTTTTCGCAATGACAACAGTTATTTCCGTCATCTGATTCCCAACAAACTCTCAACGGGATATTCGTTTTGTTTTTATTTCTGTATTCGCAGATTTTTTTCACTTTATCTTGTCTGTTATATTCATAGCCGTCATGTAATACACCGGTGCTTCCAAAACGAACATAGTTATCTATTGTTGGGTCAGAGGCACAAGTAATTTTACCTTTGTTTTCTTTTGTGTAGCTGGATGAAATATAAACCTTGCCTATTTCCAATTGACAGGCAATCAACGAGGCGTGAGATATAATGGCAATACCGTGTTGAAAGTCATGATACCAGAGTTTGCCGTTTTTTATTTTGTTTATGTAAGTGTTTAGCACAGATTCATTAATATAATCTCGGAAGTTTGTTCGTATTGTGAGAGATTTAAGGTCAAAAGTATTTGCTGTAAGTTCAATTTGTTTTTTTACTTCACTCCAACCGTTTTTATTATCAAACTGAACATCTGCTCCCCATAAAGTCAGTAAATAGGGTTTTTCATCAATATGTGAAAGTAAAGTTTGAAAAGCATCTACTCCACCGCTGAACAAAACAAGTGAATTGTCGTTATTATATGTGTTTTTAATTATATTTTTTACATTTATTTTTCCTTTAAAAGAAAATTCGGGATACATATTGATATATCCTTTTTTTACATTTTCTATGCAATTATAAAAGGCTTCATCAAGTTCGTCTAATTCTAATGTTGCATTCATAAGCCATACTATCGGAAGAACATTTGCAACAAAAGGAATTACTGCAACAGACTTTTTTTGCGTCAAAACATTTTGATTGCACTCAAGTTGAAATGTATAAGGCTTTTTAAAAAAACTTAACCATTCGTCATTTCCTGAAACTTCAAAATTGCCTACAATATTATTATCGTTTATAGATATTTGAGTAAGGCATATTTTATTCATAACAGACTCTCCGTATTTTATATAATTTTATCACATAATTTTTTTATGTCGTTGAATTTATCGTTTATGTGTTTTTTGCTGAATTCTTTATTATCGCTGTTTATAATTGATTTGATTTTTTCAAAATCAATTTCTTCTGTTTCATTGACAATATAAATATTTTTGCAGTCTTTTAACCATGCGTTATACACGCCTGAAATCTTTTTATTAATATTGTCAAAGACAACACAAGGCGTGTTTGTGATAATTGCAAATATCATTCCGTGAAGTCTGTCCGTTATCATTATTTTAGCTTTAGAAATTTCATTGAATTGCTTTAACAATTCTTCTTCACGGTTTGAATATGAAATTTTATAGTTTTTTATATTGTCTATATCTGCTATTGGGAAATTAAACTCGGTTTGAATTTTTTTTGCAAGTGAAGAAATTTTTTCAGAAGAATTTCCTTCGTGGTCGTTCCTTTTCATAGTTAAAATGCAGGTTCGTTCATTTATTATACAATCGTTTTTCAGATACAATACTATATCCGGAACTAAAAACACATTTTTTTCAATATGTTTTTTCATTAAATTATAACTGTTTTCATCACGCAACATAAAATACAATTTCGGGTGATTGTTGAATATTCTTTTTAATTTTTGCAATTCTTTTTTTCCGAACGAATTGTTTATGAAATAAGCAGATTGCGGAAAGATTAGTATTGGATTTTCAGAAAATTTTAAAATGATATTGAGTATTCTGTTTTCAGGAACAGTCCAAAGTGTTCCTATATTTCCGCCGCCGTCAATTATTACCAAATCATTTGAATTTACTAAATGTTTGATTTTATTTCTGTATATATCATACATATATTCACTTATTTCACAAATTTGGTTTTCATACCCCAAATCTTTAAAAAAGTGATACTGAGAATAAACAATTGCTTGGTCGCCTAAATTTCCGTGTGAAGGTGTTGAAATTAAAATGACCGCTTTTTTATTTTCTTTATGTATTTCATTTAGTTTATTTTCAATTTGCTTATAATCGTTGTAAAAAGCTTTATACTTTTTAAAACTAAATTCTTTAAAATCTAAAAATAATTCATATAAAAAATCGTTGTTTTCTAAAATATTTTTTATTATTCTTTTGATTTTTGGTTTTATTCTTTTTATTTTATTGACTGTATTTTTATAATAAACATACAAAGAAAAAGAAATCGTTGCAAGTTTGATTTCTTTTTTTTCTTTAGTATTTATTGAATTGTATGTATTGATTTTTTTTAATTCTTCAAAAAATTCATTTTTCAAAGAAGCAATGATATTTTTTGGTAAATTGTGTTTTTCAGCAGTTTTACAATAGTTTACTAATGATTTTAAATAGTAAACCTGATTTATCTCATACAATTCAGTGAAGTTGTTATTTTTAAAGAACAGACTTTTATCATGTATAAATTTTAGCGCGTCTAAATTTTTTACGGTAAATTTAGAATTCATTATACTGTTATTTCTTTGCAAATAATAGTACAATTTTTTATTTGAAACGGCTATTTTATCAGAAGAAAATATAGCCTTATAAATCGTGCCTTCATCTTCATTTAGTTTTCCTAAAGGAAATCGGAGATTATCAAACAACGATTTTTTATATAGTTTATTGCAAGCGATTATAATATTGGGACCTATTTCAGACTCGTAGTATTTTTTAAATAATTCCATATTTGAAAAACATTTTTCAAAATAGAATTCGTTGTCATAATCTTTATCGGTACCGTCTTCATATACTCTTTTGAAAAATACTAACGACATATCACAATCATATTTTTTTATTAAACTGTACAATGTTTCAAAAAATAATGCGTCAACAGTGTCGTCTGAATCTATAAAAGATATATATTTTCCGTTTGCTGCATCAATACCTTTGTTTCTTGCGTCGGAAAGTCCGCCGTTTTTTTTGTGTATTGTTATTATATTTGAATGTTGCTGCGAATAATTATCGCATATTTCACTTGATTTATCAGCAGAGCCGTCGTCAACTAAAATTATCTCTAAATTTTTATATGTTTGATTGAGTATGCTGTCAATACAATTTTCAAGATATTTTTCAACATTATAAACCGGAACAATAACACTAATTAGTTCTTGCATTGCAATTCTCCTGATGAGATGTTTTATTTTTTCCATTGTTATAAAACAATAAAATAACGAGGCCTAAAACTAAAATGAAGTTTTGGCTGAGTGTAACTTCTATTGATGCCAATAATATATATATGTATAACATCGCCACAAGCGGAAATGCAGCGTTTATATTTGAAATCTTGTGGTTTTTAAAACACATATATATTAAAACAAAAAATGATATTACACCGAAAATACCATATTGTGTCAGTATTTCCATCAAGCCGTTTTGTGTATTTGGAGCGCCGATTAATTCCATACAAACTTCAAATGTACTTCCGTGTCCGTATCCTGTAAAAATGTGTCCCGGTAAAATATCGGCAACATTGCTGTAAATAATCATTCTGCCTGTTAAAGTCGGGTCTTTTCCCAAGACATTTACAACTATAAATCTCATTATGGAAGTGCCGAGTATTGAGCCGAAAAGGAAAAAGAAAGAGCAGGAAACCAAAATTGACGCAATGGGCGTAATTGGATTTGACATTAGTTTTTTCATATTTTCCTTGAAACACATAAGCAATATCAAAAATACAGACGCAACTATTCCGGAACCTGAATTAATGTATATAGAAATAAATATTGTTAAACAAAACATTAAGAAAAGAGAAAGTTTGTTTTCTAATGAAAGTTTTGAATTTCTGTTTGATTTAAGAAGCCAATATAAAATTGTAAGGAATATATGTGCGTAGGCAACGGTAAATTTATTGCCTATAAAGTAGTATCCTTCGTGTTGCATGAACAATCCCGGTTTCAAGAAAATCAGCATATCGGTTATGATGACATAAAACAATAAAAGATAAAAAATGATTTTAAAAAGATGATTTGTTTTTTCCCTGTATTCATAATATTGGAAAAGTAAAAATCCTTCTAAAATAATGATACAGTATATAATTGATGCTAAAAATACATTACGACTTGATATTGCATTTTTATTGATATAACTCGTAATTATAATAACAGCCAAAAATACAAGCAGAGAAATATTTACCGCTTTGTATTTTTTCCTGAAAAAAAGTTTGAACTTCGGCAATAAAAAAACTGCTGTAATTGCTGCAACTGCATATTTTAACAAATTATATGATTGTATGTATGGCATACTTATAAAGCTTATATGAAAAAACAATACCATGACAATATCAGAAATATATATTTTTATTTTCATTTGTTTTCCTTTCAATACATAATTAAATGATTTTGTCGATTATTGAATTCAGATATGAACTGTCATTATCATAAATATTTGAACAGTCTTTTTTGCCACTTTCGTTTACATATTTTCCCGGTACTTTATCTCTTAAAATAGAGTGATTTAAGTACCAATAGTATTCTATATCAATATGACCTATATCTACAATTTGATAGCCCTCATTACACATATCCGAAGCAAGAATAGATGCGGTAGGACCTAAGGCAGTTAATATTAAATCTGTTTTTTGTACATTTTTTTTAATTGATTTTTCTATTTCATCTAATTTTTCGTAAGCATTCATTGCAGGACAAATGATTCTTTTTATTTCTTTAGCATTGTCAAACAAATCGTTTCCGAGTCCTAATTTTGTCTTTTCGCCTTCTACAAAAACTACCTTTTTGTTGTCCCAAATTCGTTTTAAATTTTTAAATGCTTCTGTACTGTAATCGTAGTTGGTGTAGTCTATGTATGGTCTTGTTATGCTTGCGTTACTGTATTTTTTGTTAAAATCAATAAACTTAATAAGTCTTGAATAAAACTCCGATTTTATTATAGCCCAGTGCATTTTCACTCTGATATTACAATATTTTGAATCAAAGATACCAATAGGTATTCCTATTAAAAGATTTTTGTTTTTATTTTGAAAAGCTTTTCTTAAATCTTCGGCAAATTCATCAGAATACTGTTGGAAAGAGTCGAGTTTTCCACCGTTCATCCATATTAATTCACCGTCGCCAAATCTGCTTAAAGATTTTTTGTTGTAAACAATTTCATCTACCGTTTCTTTGTCAGTATAAAATTGAATTTCTTTGTAGTTTTGTTTTTTGTTGATTCCTATACTTTTAATGTAACTTGGCAATAATTGCAATACACGATAGAAACACAAAAATCTATCGGGAAGTAATTCTTTAATTTTATGTTTTAATGACATATTATTTATCTCCGTTTGAAGTAAATTTTTTATTTTTAACAGTATTTTTTTAAGTAATTTACACTTTGCTGTTTTGCTTTTTGCTGTAATTCTAAGACATCGTTTCTGTCATTAAAAGCATTGTAAACTTTACTGATATTTTTAAAATCGTCTATTAAATGGTTTTGTGCGTTGATTTTATTTACCAAGTCGCTTAACTTGTTTTTATTGCTTTCTCTGAACAGAACTGCATAGCGGCCGTTAAACTTTTCAGAAAAAATTGTACCGTGAAAAGTATCGGTAACAATGAAATCGGCATTTTGAAATATTTTTATCATTTCAAACGGTGATACTGTGTAGAAACGCTTTATCCATTTTTGAGGCGCACCCAATGCAATCGGAGTGAGTTTTTTACTTTTGCAAAAGTTTAAAATAGACTGTATTTCTTTTTTGTCATAAATTCTGTTGTAATAAGAATAAACTATGCAGTAGTTTTTAGGCAATTTTATTGATATTTGTGTTTTGCTGATTTCTTCGCTGAAATCACCTATCCACACAGGGTCAAAATGTTGTTCTACGGGCTTGTCTGTTAAGTTTTTAATAAAATTCGTCGTGTTTTCATCTCTTGAAGAAAAAGCCGAAACATTGTTAAAAGCGTTTTTAATGATATTTGCCATTTCTGAATTGATGTCAGAATATTTTGTAGAACCGCAAGATGCGGCATAAGTAATAACTTTATCGGCTTGTTTTACATTTCCAAACAACTGACTTGTGAACCCCCAAGGAGTAGGGGACATACAGTTAAATACTTCATCGCTTCCTATAACGCACAAATCATATTTTTGGTCGTTGTCAGTATCTTTAATTGACAATTCGTTTGTTCTGAAATTTTCAAACATTTTATCTTGTTGATTTACAAAATATTTATTTGAAATTCTATTGATAATGTACCTGTCGATTTTTTTAAATTTTGATAAAAGATTATTGCTCATTTCTTGCTCTTTATCAAAACGGACTGATTTATTTTCAGTTAAGCAGTTGTCTTGTTCATTTTTTTCAATATCTATAAAATGTACTTCACAACCAATTTCTTCCAAAACTTTTTTCAAAGAATAGCTTTGTAGAAGAGAACCGAAGTTTTGAACTCTTTGCATTGACAGAATACATACTTTTTTCACTAAATTCACTCCTGTTTTTCAGTTTGGTCAAAACAAAAATTTAAAAATTCATCGTAATTTCTAAATTTTGGTGTATTGCTTTTCATATAGTTACAACTGTCTTCAAAGTTGCCGCATAAATGCATTTTTTTATTGAAAGTCTCGTTTTCGGGAATATCATTTTCAAACAACATAAAATATTCGTGAAAAATTTCTTTCGGAGGCATTTTTTTAAATCTTTCATAGTATGTTGTTGCCAATGTTTTTGCTTCACTGATTTGCAATTCCATTCGTTTTTTATAAAACTCTTCAACGGTTGAAATTTTCTTTGCAGGATTTCCTGCATAAACCCATCCGCTTTCGCAGTCTTTTACAACGACACTTCCTGCACCGATAATAACATTGTCTTCAATTTTTATTCCTCTTAGTACTATGGAATTCATACCGATAAAAACATTGTTTCCTATTTCAATTTTGCCTGCTGCACCTAAAATAGCACCTTTTTGACCGTCAAAACTTACATGTTTTAAAACAGACCAACTGTAATCGTGTGTTAAAAGAATTACGCCTTGTGTAATTTTTACATTGTTGCCGATACTAATCATCCATGGATATTGTTCATCAATAATGGTATTGGCAGGTGCGTAAATAGTACAGTCTTTGCCTATTTTCATTCCTTTATTTCGCAAATAGTTTATGTATGATTCAGATGTTGCTTTTTCCTTATATATAATTTTTTTTATTAAGCTTGAAAACATTGTTATTACCTGTATTACAATTAAAGTTATATTATTTTCTTTTTACCTTGTCTGTGTTTTATCAAAAAGTAACTTAAAGTTTTAAAACGAAGTTTAAATAAAGTGAGAAGTATGCGCCTTGAAAAATTTTCAGACTTTAAATCCACTTTATTTACTGCTTTTTTAAATATGTCACTATTTAAAGTACTGTTGTACAATGATTTTTTTTCTTTTTCACTTAAAGATTTTTCATCGACAATCATTTTTAAAGCTCCGATTATTCCGTTTAAATACGGATTTGACATTAAACATTTTGTTTCTTCGTCATAATTTAAATCATTGCACAGTTCTATAAGTTTTACATATAAATTGTCGAGTTGTGCTATTCTGTCTTTTCTGAACTTGTGTGTTATAGATTGTGAATTTACCCTGTGACAGTAAAGCATATCGGAAATTATTCCGACTTTTTTAAAGTGAGGATAAAGCGTTAAGAGTGAATATACATCTTCTGATATTATTTCTCTTTCAGATACAAATTTGAAATTGATACTTTTAATTACACTCATAGAATATATACAATTCCATGCACTTAGCCAAAGTGTCCATTTTTCGCCGTCATAATATTCTGTTGCCAGAGTGTGTTTTACAAATAGGTTTTTTATATCTTCATCAATCAAGAATTTTTTACTCGGTGATGGGATATGGTTACGAATAAATTGTTCATTTTCTGTTACATCGCAAAAACCATATACAACAAAATCACAAGAATTTTCAGTAATCATATTCATTGATTTTTGTACTAAATTTTCATTCATATAGTCATCGCTGTCGATGAAACAGATATATTCTCCCGTTGCATTGTCAATACCTGTATTTCTTGCCATTCCAAGACCTTCGTTTTGCTTGTGAATAACTTTAATACGGGAGTCCTTTTCTGCCCATTCATCGCACATTTGAGGGCAGTTGTCAGGCGAGCCGTCATCAATCAATAATATTTCAAGATTTTTGTATGTTTGATTTACAATACTTTCAACACATCTGTTTAGATATGATTCGACATTATAAATCGGGACAACAACAGTTACTTTACATTTATCCATATTATTCTCCTTTAATTATTGAATTGAAATTAGTTGACAAATTTCATTCAATCTAAACTGCCATCTAATAATTTACCGTAAAATGTTTTTTACCATTAAAAAGTTGCGTTCAACCACATTTCACCTTGCTCTGACAATAACGATAATTTAAGTAAATCTGAATAATTTTTTCGGTTATAATTCCTTTTTCTTTTTTCTTACATCGAATATGGAATATTAACATATTGTTTGTAATTCCCATATTTGTGTTTATATTTATTTAAAAATTTTTTGAATGTTTTTGTGTAATACTCTAACATTATTTCATGTTTTATTGCATAAACATTTTCATTATTATAAATTCAAATAAAAGTCTTCTAATACTTTATGTGCTATTTGAATATTATAATGTGAATTTGTTAAAACAGGGCGTTTAGAGTCTCGGCCTGTAATATCAATTTTAAGTATTTGGTTTGCCCATTCATCAGCAGATTTATTTAAGCTTATGAAATGCGTTTTATCGCTGAAAACTACTTCTGTCGGGACTCTGTCTGAAAAAATGCAGGGTAAATCTGAAAATTGGGCTTCGACTCCGACTAATGGTACACCTTCAAACAAAGAGGGGAGTAAAAAAACATCAAAAACTTGATATAATTCAGAAACATCATTTCTGTTTCCTAAAAGTTTTACTTTGTTCGTCAGTTTTAAATCGGAAATATATTTTCTGATTTCAGGTTCCTTTTCGCCTTCGCCCACAATTATTAAAATTGCATTTTGATTTGTTTTAGTTAATTCTTTAAATATTTCAATCAAAAATTTATGATTTTTAGGGTAGGACAGTCTTCCTATATGCCCAATCACAAATTCATCTTTTAAACCTAATTCAGTGCGTTTTTTTAATCGTTTTTTTTCGTCATAGTAGAATTTTGAGGCATCAACAGCATTTGGTATAATTTTAAAATCATTATTTCTGAATAAAAATTTTCCTGCTTCATCACCACAAGCGAGTCTGTTTGTTGCCACATTATTGATTTTTATACGAAAGAATTGCTTTAACAAATATTTGTAGTCTTTGTCGATAGATGTACTGTGACTATGCGCTATTCGTATAGGAATATTTGAATATTTTGCCGCTTTCAAAGGCAAATAACTCATAGCGTCAATATGTGAATGAACTATCTGATACTCAGGGTGTTCTTTAAAAAATTGTTTCATCCATTTAAAGTATTTCGGATAGTTCTGAGGATAAAGTCTCGGTGCATAATAAACTTTTCCTCCAAGACTTAATATTTCATCATCATAATCACTTTTATGTGGTCTGTGTGTTAAAAAGTCAAATTGAATTTTATCTCTGTCTATATTGCGATAGTAATTCATGAGCATAGTTTCTAAACCTGCTCGATGCATATCATTTACACATTGTAGTACACGAATCATTTATTTATTCACCTTTATACAACTCAACAGTTTTATTTACAACATCGTTCCAATTATATTTACTGCAAATAAAATCTGACGATTTATTTTTATATTCGTCTGTAACGCTTTCGTTATCGCACAGATATTGCATTTTTTGTGTTAAATCTGCTATATCTGATTTTTTGAATAATACAGCTTTATTTTCAACTACATCAGCACATTCAGGTATATCGGAAACAAGACAACAGTTTCCGTAACTCATAGCTTCAAGCAGACTGAGAGGCATACCTTCCAAATCGCTCGGGAGCGTATAAATATATGCGTTGCTGTAAAGTTCGTCCAATTCTTCGCCCTGAACAAAACCCGTGAAAACAATTCTGTCGTCATCTTTTGCAAGTTCTTTGAGATACTGTTCAAATTCACTTGTATCCGAACTTCCGCCCGCAATTACAAGTTTTTTATCTGTTTTGACATTTTTAAACGCTTTAATTAAATATTCAAGACCTTTTTCAGGAACAAGTCTGCCCAAAAAAAGAATATAGTCATTTTTTTCTAAATTATATTTGTTTTTGATAATATTTGCATTTCGCACGGTAGGTTTATTTACACCGTTTGGAATGAAAACGGTTTCTCTGTTATATTTTTCTAAAAAATATTTTTTTACATTCTCACTCAAAACAATTATTTCGTCGGCGTATTTTGCTGCACATTTTTCTCCGAATAAGATATATGCACTTGCAAATTTTCCCCATTTTGCTCTTTGGTGGTCAAGTCCGTGAATTGTTGCGACACATTTTTTACCGAACATTTTCGGCAGCCATATAGAAGCACAGGGGCCTTCAGCGTGAAAATGAACAATATCGTATTTTCCGAATGCGGCGGCAACTGAAGCAAAAAAAGACGATGTCATTGCAGCAAGGCCTTTTTTATCGACAGTCGGTGCATATTTCATATGAATGCCTTTATAGTTTTCAATTTTTTCACTGTCGAATTCTTTTCCGTTGATGTGATGACTGTTTCTGTTGTAAACTGTGACATCGTTTCCGAGTTCTGCCATTCTTGTCGCCAATTCTTCAACAACGATTTCAATTCCGCCTTGTCGGCTGGGTATGGATTTATGACCTAAAAATGCAATTTTCATAATGTATCTTCTTTATATATGTTTTTTTTATTGTTTTTTAGTGAATTTTTTAAAAGTGAAAAATAAGGCAAAAGCCCGGTCAAAGCAAAACTTTGACAGGCTTTTTTATTTTATTCGGCTATTCGGCACCGTCTTTTCTGAAAACGACGCCTACTGTTTTAAGCAAAAGTTTGACATCAAGTCCCAATGACCAATTATCTATGTATTGCAAGTCAAGTTCAACGATTTTTTCAAAATCTTTGATATTGCTTCTGCCGCTTGTCTGCCACATACCCGTAATTCCCGGACGCATTGAAAGTCTGCGTTTATGATGATTTTCATACTGTTCAAATTCATCAACAGTAGGAGGTCGTGTACCTACAAGACTCATATCGCCTTTAAGGACATTGAAAAATTGAGGCAGTTCGTCTATGCTTGTTTTTCGTATGAACTTTCCGACTTTTGTAATTCTCGGGTCATTGTCCATTTTGAACATTAAGCCGTTCATTTGATTGTTTTCCATGAGTTCGGCTTTGCGTTTTTCTGCGTCATTGTACATAGAACGAAGTTTGTACATTTTAAAAATTCTGCCGTTTTTACCGACTCTGTTTTGTTTGAAGAACAAAGTACCTTTGGACTCAAGTTTCAGCGGTATTGCGACGATTAAAATAATCGGCAGGGAAAGAAGACAACCTAAAAACGAAGCAAATATGTCGAAAACCCGTTTTATAACAAGAGATTTGTAGTTTTGAATAATCGGTGAAAATGTTGCCATAGGGTGTCCGTAAGATATTGTACAGTTCAGATTTTTATAATCTGTGTCGTTGATTATTTCTTCAAGTGAAGAAATGTTTACGCTTACGGTTATGCCCATACTTTCGAGATCATTTATCAAATCTTTGTTGTTTGTCTTGTAGTTGTTTGAAATGATGTAAACCGAGTCAACAGGCTCTTTTCTTGCCCAATCAACTATTGTGTTTTCATTGCCTGAAATTTTATATCCGCAAATTTGTTTTAAACCTTTTTTTACTGCAACGGCAACGCCGTTTTTTGAAAACTCAAGATTGCTTTCCTGTGCAACACAGTATTCTCCGTTTTCATCTTCTACGGCACCAAAAACAAACAAACCTTTAACCGAGGAAGAAATTGATTTGTTAAACTCGGTCAAAAATTGTTCTGCACTTTCACAATCGCACAAAATCGCCGTTTTTACAGTATATTTGCTTTTTGAATATGTTCGGAAAAGTTGCTTTTTCAAAAAGTATCTGCTTATACAGTTTAAAAATATATTTATTGCAAATATAGAAACTAAAAGATAGCGTGACTCTCTAAAAGCATTTTTTGAAACAATCAGCATAAGAGCCATACCTGCCATATAAACAGAGTTGTTCATTAAAATATTGAAAATTTCAATGACACGGTTTCTTTGTGTCGTGTCGAGAGGTTTATAAAAGCAAAAGAAAACAAAGCAAAAGTTAATTATTGATATCAGAACAAAGCCTAAAATATCGTATATGTCGCACGGTGGAAGTTTATGGATATAATTTACCAACAAAAAACTTATTATCGTGCTTATAAATGAAGTAACACCATCCACAAAAAATTCAAGAGCAGTTTTGATTTGCCTGTTGTTCAATTCTTTACATCCTTACTTTGAATTGTTCATTAATGCTTGATTATTTATAATTTGAGTAGTTTTTGTATTTTGAGTAATATTTTCCTTCTTTTAAAGGAACATCGTTGAGAATACAACCGAGAATTTTTGCATTTACCTGTTCAAGTATCGAAACGGAGTATTTAACATCTTCTTTATCGGTTACGCCCGATTTGATGATGAGAATATAGCCTGTAACATTTGATGCGAAGATAGTTGCGTCAGTAACAATGTTTATCGGCGGAGAGTCGATAAACACACAGTCAAAGTGCTCTCGTACAAAGTCGAGCAATTTATTCATTCTGTCTGAACCTAATAGTTCTGCCGGATTTGGAGGTATCTGACCTGCCGGTAAAACGCTGAGGTTTTCAATGTTTGTCGATGTAACGGAAATACTGTCTGTAATTCCTGCAAGTATCTCTGACAATCCGTCTTTAAGCGGAATGTTGAACATTCTGTGTATTGTGGGGTTTCTCATATCTGAGTCGATGATAAGAGTTTTTTTACCCATTTGAGCGTATGATATTGCCAAGTTTACAGTGTTTATTGTTTTTCCGTTATTTGCAGTAGGACTTGTTACGACAAAAACAGGACACTTTTCTCCTTTTTGAGTAAAAAGAAGATTTGTTCTGATAGAGTTGTACGCTTCTTTAACAACGAAAGGGGAGTCACTGCCCAATTTCTTTTTTGCATCTTCTCTTTTGAAAGAGTTTGAAACTTCTTTGTTTTTATTCTTAAACATTTCGTTTTTCCTCCCTTACAGATTTTCTCGATTTCTCGTTTGTCGGGTTGAGGTTTGGAATAGAGCCGAGAATAGGGAAGTCGAACTCTTTTTCAATATCGCTTTCAACTCTGATTGTTGTATCGAACATTTCTTTAAGTAAAAATGCTGCAAAGGATAAAGCGAAACCGATAACAAAGCCGATTAAAATGTTGAGTTTAAGGTTTGGCGACGACGGTGCTGTCGGCAACTTTGCTTTGTCGATAATTTCAACTCCGCCGACTTTTACGATTTGAACGATTTTTTCAGGTGCAACTTCGGCAATGGTGTTTGCTATGTCCATAGAAAGTTTCGGGTCTGTCGTTTTTACGCTTACTTCAAAAGCAATCGAGTCTTCAATGGTCGAAACGCTGACACAACTTCTTATTTCTCTTGCCGACATATCGAGAGAAAGTTTTTTTGCAACTTCGTCAAGTACGGTGTCGCTTTCAAGTACAACTATGTATGTGCCTACAAGTGACTCCGATGCTGACAGTTCGTTTGCAGTGATTGAACTGTTGCTGCTTATTCTTTCTGCGTTTGAGTATGCATAGAGTTTTGTTGTTGCTGTGTATTTCGGGTCAATAAGAAACTCTGTGAAACAACCTGCAACTGCACTTGTGAGCAGTCCGATTAAGAGAATGTAAATAATTCTCTTTTTTATCATATTGAAAACTTTTTTTAAGTCAATTTCAATTACATCTTTTTCGTTATCCATTTTTTCCTCCGATAGCGTTTCAATTTGAAAATTAATGTTAAAATTTGTGTAAATTGTACATAAATTTACAGTCTTCGCCCTTTATTACTAATACTAAAAATATATCATATATAATTAATTGTGTCAATATAATTATTAAGATAATATGAACATTAAACCACAATAATTTAAAAAGCCACTGATATGCAGTGGCTTGGTTAATATTTTACTATTTTAGAAATATTTAGTTTGATAAGAATTTTAAATAAAGTAGTCAACTGCGACGCTCGTTTCTCTTGCTTTGTGCATATATTTTTTTACAACATTGCAGTGATATTCGTCTTGCTGATATTGCTCAAGTGCCTTTTCATCTTCAAGAACAACTTGAAGTATAACATCGTATGAACGCTCGGAGTGTAAAAAGTCAACGCCTACTTCAATATCTTTTATAAGTTCGACATTTCCTTTCATACTCAAAAGCAATTCTTTTACTTTTTCGCACTCTTTTTCGCTGTTGTCTTTTAATTTGAAACAAACTATATGTTTAATCATATTCATTACTCCTTAAAACAAAAGGCAGTTGTCGAAAAACAAACAACTGCCTGATAAATTAGAAATTACTTCGCTATGTCAGATGCTCTGCTTTCACGAATGATATTTACTTTAATTTGTCCTGGATACTCCATTTCAGCCTCAATTCGTTTTACGATTTCACGAGCGATATATGGCATTCTTTCATCTGTAATGATATCCGGTTTAACCATAATACGAACTTCTCTGCCTGCCTGAAGAGCGTAACTTTTTTCAACACCTTCAAAACTGTCTGAAATTTCTTCAAGTTGTTGAAGTCGTTTGATATAGTTTTCAACATTTTCTCTTCTTGCACCCGGGCGTGAAGCTGAAACTGCGTCGGCAGCCTGAACAAGACAGGCAACGACTGTTTTACACTCAACATCTCCGTGATGTGCTTGAATAGCGTGAACAACTGCTTCAGACTCTTTGTATTTTCTTGCATATTCTACGCCGAGAGCGATATGTGAGCCTTCCATTTCGTGATCGAGTGCTTTACCTATATCGTGGAGCAAGCCTGCACGGCGTGCAAGTTTTTCGTCTGCACCGATTTCGGCAGCCATCAAACCTGCGATATATGCAACTTCAAGACTGTGTTTCAAAACGCTTTGACCGTATGAAGTACGGTATTTTAACTTGCCGAGCAATTTGACAAGTTCAGGGTGGATACTTCCTATATTGGCGTCAAGTACGGCTTTTTCGCCCTCTGCTTTTATTGTAGCATCTACTTCACGCTTTGATTTTTCGTACATTTCCTCAATTTTTGACGGATGAATACGGCCGTCTTGAATGAGTCTTTCAAGTGTTTGTCTTGCGACTTCTCGTCTTACAGGGTCAAAACTTGAAATAGTGATTGCTTCAGGTGTATCGTCAATGATGAACTCAACGCCTGTTATTGTTTCAAGTGAGCGAATATTTCGACCTTCACGACCGATTATTCTGCCTTTCATTTCATCGCTCGGCAGAGCAACTACCGAAACGGTTGTTTCTGCAGTATGGTCGGCAGCACAACGCTGGATAGCTGTGCCTATGATTTCTCTTGCGAGAACATTGCTCTGGTCTTTAATCATTTGTTCGTATTCGAGAATTTTTTTAGCTTTTTCGTGGTCTAATTCAGCTTCAAGTCCTGCAAGAAGTTCATTTTTTGCTTCTTCCTGTGTTAATCCCGATATACGCTCCAGCATATCAAACTGGCTTTTCTTTATGCCATCGATTTCGAGTAATTTCTCATCTGCTTCTTTAAGTTTTTGAGAAAGTGTTTCACTTTTGTTTTCAAGGTTGTCTGATTTTTTGTCAAGATAGTCTTCTCTTTGAGAAAGTCTGTTTTCCTGTTTTTGAATTTCACTTCTTCTCTCTCTGATTTCTCTGTCTGCATCAGAGCGGAGTTTGTGAATTTCGTCTTTTGCTTCTACAAGGCTTGCTTTTTTTGCTGTTTCAGCCTCTGATAAAGCGTTGTTTATAATTCTTGTGGCTTCCTGTGTGGCAGAGCCAATCTCTTTTTCAGCTGTATTTCTTCGGTATGCGTTTCCGACAAAGAAACCGATTACGGCAAAAATGACTGCACACACAATACCTGCAATTATAGCAACAATAGTTGTACTCATAAATCAATAGCACCTCCTTCTGTTAAATATTTTTTCAATTTCAAAATTTCAAATAGTCATCAGAAAAGGTACAGTTCAAATGCGATTGAAATTCTAAAAAACGGTTTCAAATTATGTAAAATGTAAAAAACCGTCAAAAAGAATTTTTAAATATTATATAACGATATACCTATTATGTCAAGTAAATAAAAGGCTTGATCAAACTCAAAGTTTATTGACAATTTACAGTTTTGGTGTCAAAAATTCGCTTTAATACTGAACATTTTGCTGTTTTGTTGTTGTTTCGGTACTGCAAAAAGTGTTGACAAAATTATTTTTGAGTGATATTATAAAGATAAATTATTGACGAGAACACGGCTTTATCTCAAACCCGTCTGCAGAGAGCGTTTGTTTGGTGCAAAAACGCACGGGAATTTAAAGTTACCATCTCCGAGAGTTCGCAGGAAATGGCGAAACGGTCAGCGTCCGTTACAGCGCAAAGAGAGGCTTTTTAAGCAATTCGGGTGGAACCGTGGAATGTTTGCATTTCATCCCAGACAGTAGGGGTGGAGTGCTTTTTTATTTACAAAAAAGTTAAAAAAATACTAAAAATCAATCAAAAATTTAAAAAGTCAGAAACGGAGGATTTTTATGAATATAACACTTAAAGGCGGAGTTGTCAGAGAGTTTGCCGACAATATGACAGCCGCTGAAATTGCAAAAGAAATATCTATGGGACTTTACAAATCTGCCTGCGTTTGCAGAATTGACGGCGAAATTGCAGATTTAAGAACTCCGATAAATAAAGATTGTGAACTTGAAATTTTAACTTTTGACAGTGAAGACGGAAAACACGCTTTTTGGCATACTGCGTCTCATATTATGGCACAGGCTGTTAAAAGACTTTATCCTGATGTAAAACTCACAATCGGTCCGTCGATTGAAAACGGATTTTATTACGACTTTGACTGCGGAGATACACCTTTTACAACGGAAGATTTGGAAAAAATCGAAAAAGAAATGAAAAAAATCGTTAAAGAAGGTCTTGTTCTCGAAAAGTTTGAACTTTCCGCAGATGAAGCAACGAATATGATGCAGGAAAAAGACGAACCTTACAAGGTTGAACTCATTGCAGAACACGCAGGAAAAGGCGAGGCAATCAGTTTTTATAAGCAGGGAGAATTTACCGAACTCTGTGCAGGCCCTCATTTGATGACTGTTTCTCCTGTAAAAGCATTTAAACTCACACAATGTACGGGTGCATATTGGCGTGCAGATGCAAATAATAAAATGCTTTGCCGTGTTTACGGTACTGCTTTCCCGAAAGCGTCAATGCTTGAAGAATATCTCCAAATGCTTGAAGAAGCAAAGAAAAGAGACCACAGAAAACTCGGCAAGGAACTTGAACTTTTCACAATTCTTGAAGAAGGTCCGGGATTTCCGTTTTTCCTTCCGAAAGGTATGATTTTGAAAAATCTGCTTGTTGACTATTGGCGTGAAATTCACAGAAAAGCGGGCTACTATGAGATTGCCACACCAATCATTCTCAGCCGTACTTTATGGGAGAGAAGCGGACATTGGGACCATTACAAAGAAAATATGTACACGACAAAAATCGACGATGAAGATTTTGCAATAAAACCTATGAACTGTCCGGGCGGTATGCTTGTATATAAGACGAAGATGCGTTCATACAAAGACCTTCCTCTCAGAATGGGCGAACTCGGTATCGTTCACAGACATGAACTTTCAGGTGCTTTGCACGGTTTGATGCGTGTTCGTAATTTCACTCAGGATGACGCTCATATCTTTATGACAAAAGAGCAGATTAAAGATGAAATTAAAAATGTTGTAAATCTTATCGACAGTGTTTATAAGACATTCGGTTTTGAATATCATATTGAACTTTCAACACAACCGGAAAATTCAATCGGTGCAAAAGAAGATTGGGACATTGCAACAGATGCTTTAAGAGATGCTATTACAGAACTCGGCTACGACTATGAAGTAAATGAGGGCGACGGTGCATTTTACGGTCCTAAACTTGACTTCCATCTTAAAGACTGCTTGGGCAGAACATGGCAGTGTGGTACAATTCAGCTTGACTTCCAACTTCCCGAAAGATTTGAACTTGAATATACAGGCTCAGACGGCGAAAAACACCGTCCGATAATGATTCATCGTGTTGTTTTCGGAAGTATCGAAAGATTTATCGGTATTATTACAGAACATTTTGCAGGTGCTTTCCCAATGTGGCTTGCTCCTGTGCAAGTTAAGTTCTTGCCTGTTGCCGACAGACATCTTGACTATGTAAATAAAATTAAAGAACAGTTTGAAAACGCAGGTATTCGCTGTGAAGTTGATGACCGTTCCGAGAAAGTCGGTTTCAAAATCAGAAATGCACAACTTGAAAAAGTTCCGTATATGATTCTTGCAGGCGATAAAGATATTGAAAACGGTACTATCTCAATTCGTTCAAGAAAGAACGGCGACGAGGGTGCTTGTACTGTTGAAGAATTTATCAAAAGAGCAAAAGAAGAAGTTGCAAACAAGTCAATATAAAGTGAATAAAAAAATACGCTTTGGAATACCCAAAGCGTATTTTTTTATGATATTTATTAGTTTTTTATCAAATTGATTTCTTCATTTGACAAACCGTAAATTTTAAAAATTTTTTCGTTCAGTTTTTTAATGAGATTTTCTTTATTTGAGCCGTTATTTAAAATATTGTCAACTATATTTGCAATTTCATTTTGTTCGTTTTCGTCTGCATTTAAAATAGGCAGGCTTTCTATATGCGAACGCAAAAGTTTAAGCGAGTTAAAACGCTTTTTGAAGTAAAATTTTGCAAGTTTTGAATTTAAAACGGCTAAAATGTATTTGATGTTTACTTTATCACAGTCGGGAACTATAATGTTGCAGCTGTTGAGTGTTAAAATTTGCCTGTTGTCATAGGCGAATTTCGGCTCGTTTCCTATAAACGAATATATGATTTTTTCATTTGATCTGTACAAATCTTCCCCTGCAACCTGTTGAAAACTGTCTTTTTTAAACTCTATGAAATTAGTCGGAGTTTTATAGGAAAATCTTTCTATATCACTGCCTTTTAAAATCGGCTCAAAACCGTTTTTTTCTTCATTTGATATAAATTTTTTATTGTTTCCCGTAACAATTCCGAGAGCAAATTTACATTTGTCTTTTAAATAAAAAACATTGCTGCTGCAACAAATTTTTTCAATCAAGGCGTATTCTTCATCGGAAATGTTGATTAAAAACTCAAAACCTGTTTTTCTGTTTTTTGACAGTGTGCATTTTTCAAAATCATTTTCAAAAACGCAGTTCAACTGTTTTTGTTTTTGTTTTTTGAGTGTTAAAATAACGCTGGGACAAATTACGCCGTCAAAGGCTTTTTCAAAAAATCCGACATATAAAAATGAAAAGTTTTGAGTAATTATTTGTCTTAACGGTTCATGCATTTTTACATTTGTAACAGACTGTGGAAGAATGAAAGAAAAAACACCGTTTTCGTTTAATAAACTCAGTGATTTTTCCGTGAAAATGTCAAAAGAGTCAAAACTTTTATTTTTTGCACAGACAAAGTTTTTTGATAATTTTTTCTTTTCTTCTTTTGAAAAATTATATCCCCAAGGTGGATTACCCACTATAATATCGGGCGAAAAATCAAATTTTCGGCTTAAAAAATCGCAAAAAACGATATTTTTACAGGTTAAATCATATATATTGTTCGGCGTTTCATCACAATTTAATGCAATATTAAATCTTGCGATTGCAACGGAAAGGAAATCATTGTCGCAACCGTAAATGTTTTTTGTTTTACAGTTGTTTTTTAAAACCTCAAGCAGAAAATTTCCACTTCCGCAACATGGGTCAAGTATCGTTTTCGACGAAAGTTCTCCTTTGAAAATTTCGATTGATTTTTCTGTCATTTTTGACGGTGTGTAGTACATTCCGTTTGATTTTCTTTTAGCAACATTTTTTAAGCTCATATATAAAAAGCCTAAAAAATCTTCAAATTTATTGAATTCGACAGGAAGGGCAAGGCAAAATTTAACTTTTTCCTCGCTGAAAATTTCTTGCGTTTCGCCTGCAATGTCATTTATAAAATCTTGGTATATGCCGAGTTCGATTTTTGATGAAAGGCAGTTTTCAAAAAGATTTTCGTCAATTGTTATGTTTATTTTTTTTGCTTTGACAAGAAGTTTGACTGAAATTGTACTTAAAATAAGGCGTATTTCAGTTTCGTTAAAGTCTGAAAAAGTTTCAAGCATTGTTTTAACCGAAGATATATTTGTTTCGGAGTTTTCAATATAACCTTTGCAGACGATATTGCCTTTTTTGAAAGTTTTATTTCTTCTTGACTTTAAAAAGTCAGAGTTTTCGGCAATGTTTTCTATGTTGCTTTTCTCAAAAAAATATTTTCCGTCTTGATATATATATGAAATTTTGTTGAGGCGTATCCAGTTATTCAGCGTTGCATCGGATATTGACAGCGCCTTGCACACGCTGTTAAAAGTAAGTAAATTTTTCATGGTGATTAATTAAAAATTGCAGTCGTATTGTTGGTTTTACGCTACGACTGCTTTTGAATATGTTTTGTTTAAGTGCCTTATGCTCTAAATCAAAGTTCTGCTATAAGCTCAACTTCGCAAAGTACGGATTTCGGCAATTCTTTTACTGCTACGCAGGAACGGGCAGGTTTAGATGTGAAATATTCTGCATAGATTTCGTTGAATTTTGCAAAATCGTTCATATCTGCAAGAAAACAGGTAGTTTTAACAACTTTGTCCATAGAAGAACCTGCCGCTTCAACAACGGCTTTAAGGTTTTCGCAAACCTGTCTTGTCTGTTCTTCGATAGTTGTTGCTTCAATGCTGTTTGTTTTCGGGTTGAGTGCAATTTGTCCGCTTGTGTAAAGCATATTGTTGCACTTAACTGCCTGTGAATACGGTCCGATTGCGTTCGGAGCATTGTTTGTAGCGATTTTTTCTGTCATATCTTTTACCTCCGTTTAATCGCAGACTTCAAAGCCTGCGTCAACTAATGCTTTTTTAATTGCGATTATATGGTCAAAATCTCTCGTTTCAACTGCAAGTTTAAGATAGCAATCTGTAATGTTCATATCAAGGTCGGTGCTGTCGTAGTTTACGCTGACAACATTTGCACCGAGATTTGCAATGATGGATGAAACACCCGAGAGTTGTCCCGGTTTGTCTGACAATGCAATAGTGATATTTGCCGTTCTTCCGCCCATTTTAAGACCTCTTTCAATAACTCTTGAAAGAATGGTAACATCAATATTACCGCCGCTTACTACACAACAAACATTTTTTCCTTGAATATCCGGTATTTTGTCAAAAAGAACTGCCGCTACGGGTACTGCGCCTGCACCTTCTGCGATGAGTTTTTGTTGTTCAAGCAATGTTAAAATAGCAGCGCTTATTTCATCGTCTGTAACGGTAACAATTCCGTCAACATAGTTTTTACAAAGTTCGTATGTATTGTTTCCCGGAGTTTTTACTGCAATACCGTCAGCGATAGTCTGAACTTTAGGCAAAGTTTCGATTTGTCCGTCTGCTATACTTTTTTCCATAGACGGAGCACCGGCAGCCTGTACGCCGTATATTTTGCAGCGTGGATTGATTTGTTTTACGGTGTACGCTATGCCCGAGATGAGCCCGCCCCCGCCGATTGGTACTACGATGACATCTGCGTTAGGAAGTTGTTCCATCACTTCAAGTCCTATTGTGCCTTGACCTGCGATTACATCTTCATCGTCAAACGGGTGAATAAATGTATAGCCTTTTTCTTCTTTTAAATCAAGTGCTTTTTGATAAGCATCGTCGTAAACGCCTTTAACAAGGCATACTTCTGCACCGTACTTTTTTGTAGCTTCTACTTTTGAAATGGGTGCTCCGTCGGGAAGGCAGATAATAGATTTGATATTGCTTTTTGTTGCGGCAAGTGCAACGCCTTGAGCGTGGTTTCCTGCCGAGCAGGCAATTACGCCGTTTGCCTTTTCTTCTTCGCTTAATTGTGAAATTTTATAGTATGAACCTCTGATTTTAAACGAACCCGTAACTTGAAGATTTTCGGTTTTCAAAAAAAGATTTACGCCGGGTTTGATGTTTGGAGCAGAAATCATATCTGTTTCTCTGATAACATCTTTTAAAACCCTTGAGGCATGGTAAACTTTGTCAAGTGTAAGCAATTAAATTCCTTCTTTCCTTATTTTATTTTAATACTTAAAAATGACGGTGTCAAATAATTAAAGTAAATAATAGATTATATTTATTGACAAAGATGACAAAATAAACTATAATCTCTGTTGCAGAAATATAATTTTGCAAAATGCAGATGTATCGAAGTGGTCATAACGGGGCTGACTCGAAATCAGTTAGGGAGAAATCCCCCGTGGGTTCGAATCCCACCGTCTGCGCCATACCTGCGTAGCATTTGCGACGCAGGTTTTTTTATTTTTAATTTGAAATTATAAGGTTTATATAAAATATCGGAACGGTTTTCGTTCCGATATTTTATTTTGAAAAGAATTATAACGAATAATGTATATATCAATATTTATTGATAACACGGTAAGAAGTTTAATTTATTCGGAAATGTTTTCAATATTTTCAACACATTTTACACATTCATTTTCACATGAACAATCGTCGTTTTTGTCGATTTTTTCTTTTGAAGTTTTGCATTTAATTTCCCAAGCGACAATACTTGCGACAACGGCAATCACAGCTATAAGAACCCAACCTAAACCGAGTGAATAAAGAGGAAGTTTGTGGAGCATTTCGCCGAATTTTCCCATAGGCACTTTCAATGTTTCAAGTGAGTATAAAATGCTTGTAATACCTACAAAAGTGATTGTTACAGGGTAAATGTATTTGTTTCCTTTTAGTTTTTTGTCGCTCAATCCGAGTATGATAAGCATTATTGCGATTGGATAAATTGCATTAAGGATAGGTACGGAAATACTGAGAATTGTATTTAATCCCTGATTGCAGACAATGAATGAAAAGCCTGAAATTATGAATACCCAACCACGATAAGAGATTTTTTTGAAAATACTTGCAAAGTACTGTGATGTAGATGTTATAAGTCCTACGCAGGTTGTAAGGCAGGCGAGCGTGAAGATTGCGGCAAGAAGAATTGCACCGGGTGTGCCGAAAAGTTGTTCGATTATGCAACGCAAAGTCCAAGCACCGTTTTCTTGAATAGGGTAAACATTACTGCTTGCCATACCCATATAGGACAGCATCAAATATACTGCCGATAAAATTAAACCGGCGATTGCTCCCGAGCGTATCGTGTTTGTTACTATACCTTTTCTGTCCTTTATACCGAGAGAGCCGAGAGTTGTGGCAAGTACAAGGCCGAAGTTGAGAGCCGATATGGTGTCCATTGTTTGATAGCCTTCCAAAAAGCCTTTTGCAGCTGCGGATGTTTTGTACTCACCGACAGCGGAGGCAACGGAAAACTCACCTTTTATTAAGAAACTTATAAAGAAAAATACTATTAAAACGAGAAGTGCGGGAGTTAAAACCTTTCCCACTCTTTCAACAAGTTTGTTCGGAGTCATCGCTATCCAAGAAGCGATAATAAAAAATACCGCTGAATATATCAACATAAAAACAGTAAATGATGCGTCTTCGGGTAAATACGGTGCAACAGCCATTTCAAACGGTACTGACGCAGCACGGGGAATACCTAAACCGGGTCCGATTGAAAGATATACAAGTATTGTAAATATTACACCGAAATGTTTTCCTACTTTTGATGCAAGCTTGTCTATACCTTCAAATTGTGCTACAACAATTAATCCTAAAACAGGTAAAAGTACGGCTGTTATTAAAAATGTTGCTATTGCAAACGGCATTTTGTCGCCTGCATTTTGACCTAAAAATGGGGGGAATATGAGGTTTCCTGCTCCGAAAAACAGTGAAAACAACATAAAACTTAAAAGAATCATTTTCTTTTTTTCTAACTTCATTATCACTACTCCTTTAAAAAATAAAAAAAGTCGTCCTCAATCAAAGGACGACTTGTAAATCGTGGTACCACCTTAGTTCCCAAACAGAAAATTTGGCTCTGCACGCATCTAACAATGCGTATCGCTTGTAACGGGGCTTAACTCCGGCTTACCTACTTTGTTTCAGTTCGCTTCTCAGGGATGATTTCACTCAAATAGTCCTTTGACAACTTACACCGACCGTTGCCTCTCTTTGAAATTTCTAAAAGGTTACTTGTTCCCATCAACAGAATTTATCTTTTAATTCATTTGTTGACAAGTATTTTATCATATTATATGCGATTTTACAAGAATATTTTAAAAAAAAGTCAGTATGTATAATTTGGAAGATGAAAAGAACAACTAATTGCAACATTTTACATAAACAAGCGTAATTCAAACGATGTGTTTTTTGTGTTGTTTAAAATATTTTATTTTCATATCGTTAAAAAGAAGAAAGAGGTCGTTAACACGACCTCTTTCCCCTCTCTGTTTATAACAAACTGTAGGAGGACAAATTCTTACACGATTGCGGCTCCGTATAAGAAAATGTACGGTGCATATCTGTCAGCACCGTAGGTAAAATTATAAGACATTATCAACAGTTTGTCAATGTAATTAATTAACTTTTTTGTATTATATTAATTAAAGTACTGAATATTTACAATGTATCCTTTTTTTTAATTTTTACAGTACCATATTTTTCCCTTTAAATTGACTTAGAACATTTGTTCGACTAATATCGTAGGAAAGAGGCCGCCACTCGCTTCTTAAAGTAGTGAAAGGACTGAGAAAATGACGATTGATGAACTTGCAGAAGAATATCAAAAAGAGTATCAAAAACTGTGTAACAAAATTGACGGACTTAGACCGTTGCTGGCTGTTTACAGCGGTCAGGATTTGATGAATTTGAGAAAGAAAATCAGAATTTACTATGATATGGCACTTGAGTGCAGGGCAACATACAGAATTTTGTCCGAATATTACGGAGATGATGAAGAATGAGCGATGCTTTTGAAAACTCCATCGAAGAAATCAGCGAATATTTATACGAATATGAAACAAATACAGGCAATTCTTTTACGGTTGGGGTAATGAAAAATATGATACCTATCATTTTGGAAAAAGAGTTGACCGACAGACAAAGAGAGTGTATTGAACTCGCATATTTTAAAAATATGTCGCAAAGACAGGTTGCAAAAAAGTTGGGGTTGACCCAACCAACAGTAAAAAAGCATATCGACAACGGGTGCGAAAGAATGAGAAACATACTAAAATACTGTTTTTATGCCGTTGAGAAAACAGAAACATTTTATTTAGAAAACTGAATATAAAATATTTTGATAAGGGAGAATGAATGCTTTTTGTTCTCCCTTAATTTTTTTATTTTAGTTGCGTGAAATACATTGAATAATGATAGGGAATGTTGTTTTAATAAAGCGATTGTTGAATTTTATTCGGTTGCTTTATTTTTTTGTCGTTTTATGTTAATATGAATTTGTAAACATTTGTTTGTTTAAATTAGTTTTATGAGGTGATTTTATGCTTACAGAGGGAACAGTTGCTCCTGAAATTGTTTTAAAAGATAAAAATTCAAACGAAGTCAAACTTTCGGATTTTAAAGGTCAAAAAGTTGTCGTATATTTCTATCCGAAAGACAATACTCCGGGTTGCACGAGACAGGCTTGTGCTTTTTCAAACAATTTTTCAAAATTTGAAGAATTAAATGTCAAAGTTATAGGTATCAGCAAAGACAGCGAGGCGTCTCATATTCGTTTTGCCGACAAGTACGAATTACCGTTTGTGCTTTTGTCCGACCCCGAACTCAAAGCCATTAAAGACTACGATGTTTGGCAAGAAAAAAAGATGTACGGCAAAACTTCTTTCGGCGTTGTGCGAAGCACATATTTGATAGACGAAAACGGCGTTATTGAAAAAGTTTGGAAAAAAGCAAAACCCGATACAAATGCAGAGGAAATAATCGAGTATATTGAAAATTTGAATTGTTAAGTTATTACAGATATTGTTTAATATTTTTTAATGATTTTTAATTGGTTTTGTTATATAATTGAGT
Organism: uncultured Eubacteriales bacterium; assembly: GCA_900540085.1. Taxonomy (GTDB): domain Bacteria; phylum Bacillota; class Clostridia; order Oscillospirales; family Acutalibacteraceae; genus Scybalenecus. The sequence continues at coordinate 174,343 of UQEU01000003.1, read as the reverse complement.
TTCAAAATATTATATGACTATGTATTTATTAATTTAAGGAGAAATATTATGATTAGTGTAATTCCTATGCCGTTAAAGGTAAAAGAATTGTCGGGAAGTTTTTCAATGACTGAAAAAACGACAGTTCATTTTGATGAGGAACTTTCTTCTGCATCAAAGTTTTACAATGAAATTTTTAAAAATGTTTTTTTGACAGACACACAAGTTTGTGAAAATGCAGATGTAGTTTTCGTTTCGGATAAGTCTTTGTCGGAAGAAGAGTACGAACTTTCAATTTCAAGTGATAAAATCGAAATTAAAGCGTCAACCTTTAAAGGTGCACTTTATGCAATTCAAACACTTCGTCAACTTGGAAAATTTGACACTTCAAAAGGCAAAAAGGCTTTGTCTGTTTCCTGTGTAAAAATCAATGACGCTCCGAGATATTCTTGGAGAGGTCAGATGCTTGACTGTTCAAGACACTTTTTCTCCGTAGATGAAATTAAAAGGCTTCTTGATTTAATGTTGCTTCACAAATTAAACATTTTTCATTGGCACTTGACAGACGACCAAGGCTGGAGAATAGAGATAAAGAAGTATCCTCTTTTGACAGAAATCGGTGCAAAGAGAAAAGCCACTCAGCGTACAGGCTGGAAAGAAAAAAATATTGTTTCGGTCAGCGACCCCGAAAGAGACAATGGATATTATACACAAGAAGAAGTAAAAGAAGTCGTTAAGTATGCAGAAGAAAGAGGAATTACCGTTATTCCCGAAATTGATATGCCTGCACATTTCACGGCGGCAGAGGCAGCATATCCCGAACTTGCGTGCAGAAAACTCGATACAGATGTTGCTTACTATTTCGGTGCAGTTGTTCCTAAAACTCAACTCGGCTATAAAGACAATTCGTGGAACAGGTCGGCATGTCTCGGCAAACAATTTACATACGATTTTATATATGATATTATCGATGAAGTTTGTGAACTTTTCCCCGCTCCTTATTTCCATATAGGCGGCGACGAAGCTCCGAGAGACGAATGGAAAAAATGCCCCGACTGTCAGAAAGTTATTAAAGAAAAAGGTCTTAACTCTGTTGATGAACTTCAGGGATATTTTAACAATCAGATTAACGAATATGTTAAAAAGAAAGGCAAAAGACTTATCGGTTGGAATGAGATTTTAGGTGCGAAGAACCTTGATAAATCAATTATCGGTCAGTATTGGACACCTAAAAGAGATAAAAAGGCTGAAAACTATGTAAATTCAGGCGGTCAGATGATTTTGAGCAGACAGATGTCGTTTTATTTCGACTATCCGAACTGTGAAGTTAAAATCAAAAATACATACAATTTTGAACCTTCAAAAAGCGGTGTGAAGCCTGAAGCAGAAAAAAATATTCTCGGAGTTGAGGGCGAACTTTGGACTGAGTTTGTTCACACAATAGAAAAAGTTGATTTCAACCTTTTCCCTCGACTTGCGGCAGTAAGTGAAGTGGGCTGGACTCCTAAAGAAAAAAAAGATTTCAAGTCATTTGTTGCAAGACTTGACGACTATGAAAGCATTTTGAAAGAGTTGGGTGTAAATTATGCTCCACGCAAGTTTGCCATCAATAATAATCTTTTAAAACGAGCAAAATATATGAGAAACTTCTTCTTCAAAAATCCTGACCTTGAAGTTGAAGACGCTCGTAAATAATTTGCAAAAGAAAAAATCGGTTGGTATTCCAACCGATTTTTATTTTTTATCATAAGTAAAATTTTTTTGATTTAATACTAAAATTTGACTATTTAGCACATTACATGGTATTATTTAACATAATATTATATGAGAGATGAAAAAAATGGATAAACTTAAATATAAGGATGTCTTGAAAGAAAATTTAACTTTTTGGGATTTTTTAAATACAGATGAAAAGGAAAAACTGCTTGCTGCAACAACATATAAAAAATTTCGCAAAGGTGAACATATAAATAATTGCTCATGTGAATGTACAGGTACAATTATTGTAGTCAAAGGAAGTTTGCGTGTATATGTGATGTCTGAGGAAGGCAGAGAAGTTACCTTGTACCATATTAAAGGCGGCGATGTTTGTGTAATGTCGGCGTCGTGTGTTTTAAGTTTGATAACTTTTGATGTTTTCATCGACGCTGAAAAAGAGTCGGTTTGCTATATTGTTGATGAAAAATGTTTTGACAGTATTGTAAGCAGCAATATTCACGCAAAAAATTTTGCTATGGAAAAAATACTCTCTCGTTTTTCCGATGTTGTATGGGTTTTGCAACAAGTGTTGTTTATGAGTTTTGATAAAAGACTTGCAATGTTTTTAGTTGAAGAAGTTGAGAAAACAGATGGCAACGAGATTTATTTAACTCACGAACAAATGGCTCAAAATTTAGGTACTGTCAGAGAAGTTGTTTCAAGAATGTTGAAGTATTTTGAAAATGAAGAAATGATAGAAATGAGTCGTGGTAAAATAACTGTAAAAAACAGTGAAAAACTTAAAAAACTAATCTAAAATAAGACTTACTATTTCATCTTTATCTCTTACACCTACGATTTGTTTTGTAAGCGAACCTTGTTTTACTACGCATATTGTAGGTATGCTGACAATCGAAAATGACCTTGCAAGTTCTTTTTCTTCGTCGGCATTTATTTTGCATACACGCAAAGTCGGGTATTCTTCAGATATTTTTTCAAAAATCAGTGTCAATATCTGGCAAGGCTCATACAACGGAGACCAAAATTCTATAAGTACAGGCAATTCGGATTGTAAAACATCATTGTAAAAATTTTTCTTGGTTACATTTAAAACAGACATTTGCTCTCCTTTCTGTATATTTGAGCGATACATATAGTCAATTTACAATCTTGTAGTTTGTATTATAAGATAAATGTTAATATTGTTCAGTGATTAAATCACATTATATAGTGTTTTTTAATAAATAAATTTTTTTGTGAAGATATAACAAAAAATATTTTTACAAGGCTTGATTTTTTATTTGCATTGTGTTAAATTTATGTAAAGACTGTGTAAAGTCTTTACATAATGAGGGGGAAATATTATGAAAAATCAAGAGAAAAAGGGGAAGAAAGGATTAAAGATTTTCGGAAAAGTTCTGCTTTGTCTTTTGGCAGTCATTGTTGTTTGCATAGTTGCCGTTGTTGTAACAAATACGGTTTATTCAAACAAGATATTGTCGTACATTGAAGACGAAGTTGAAACTGCGGAAATTGAAAATCAAAAAGTTCCGAAAAAAGACAATTTGGGGTACTATACTTTTACAACTGACGACGATTTGAGGGTAATGCAGTTGACAGATATTCATATCGGTGGGGGATTTTTGTCGTATGGCAGAGATATGAAAGCAGTCAAAAGTGTTGCAAAAATGGTGCAGACCGAGAAACCTGACTTAGTTGTTATTACGGGAGATATAGCGTATCCCGTACCGTATCCGTTTCCGGGTGCAGGTACTTTTAACAACAAGACAGGTGCAAAGATTTTCGGCAATTTGATGGATAAATTGGGCGTATATTGGGCGCCGTCTTTTGGAAATCACGACACTGAACTTTACTCATACTTTGACAGAGAGTACATTGCAGATTACTATGAAAATCACAAGTACCTTGAAGACGGAGAAAAGAGTTACTGTCTGTTCCAAGCGGGAGAAGAAGATATTAATGGCTACGGAAACTATGTTATAAATGTTAAAAATTCGCAGGGTGTGATAACTCAAAGCATATTTATGATGGATACAGGCTCTTATGTTGACGGCGATTATTTGGGAATGGAATGGAAATATGACGGTATTCATGCCGACCAAATGAAGTGGTATGAAGAAACGCTCAATACATTTGAGGCGGAAAACGAAAAACTTTCTGCAGGTATGCCGAAGTCTATGATGTTTTTCCATATACCTTTTGAGGAATACGAAACAGCGTGGAATGAATATAAGGAAAACGGTTTTGAAGATACGGAAAATGTCAAGTATTATTACGGCGAAGTTGGCGAACTTGAAGGTATGATAGGAAAAACTCTTCATCCCGACGAAACTTTTGAAACTTTGCTCCGTGTCGGTTCTACTCAGGCTGTTTTCTGCGGACACGACCATTTGAACAACTTTTCAATCGAATATAAAGGCATTCGTCTGTCATACGGTTATTCTATTGACTATTTAGCGTATGCCGATATAGAAGACTTCGGTTTACAGCGTGGATGCTCGATAATAACAATAAAGCCTGACGGCAGTTTTGACAGTCATATTGAAAACTACTATCAAGATAAGTATGATTTTGAAGACAGAGACAGTGCTAAACTTGAAAAATACCATGTATAATATAAATTAAGTGATAAAAATATATATTACACATTATTAAAATCAGATATTATTTATATCACTATATTTGCCATACTGAATACAATGTATTGAGAGTAAAATAACTCTCAATAATATCAAGGAGGAAAAGTATGGCATTTTTTACAAACCAAGCCCAACTTTCATATAATGGGAATGTAACAAACTCAAATATTACAACAGGAGAACTCGTTTCAGTTCTTTCTGCTACAAAAACTGCCGTAAAAAAAGAATACGGCAGAAATTCAGATGTAACATTTGTTATTTCTATTGTGAACGCAGGTTCGACACCGTTTACAAATCTGACTGTTAATGATAATCTCGGAGAATACAGTTATACAAATACTACTGTTTATCCTTTATCATATGAGGAAAACTCACTTCTTTATTATACAAACGGTGTGTTGCAGGCAACACCTTCAGTTACTGCGGGACCGCCTTTGGTAATAAGCGGAATTAGTGTTCCTGCAAACGGAAATGCAACAATCATTTTTGACGCTAAAGTAAACCAATATGCACCGTTAAGTCAGGTTTCAAACATCATAAATCAGGCAACTGTTTATGGCGAAGGTATAACAAACAATCTTGTTGTATCTGAACAAATTAATACGGAAAAAGTTTCGGATTTGGCAATATCTAAGTCGTTAAGCCCTACAACAGTAACTGAAAACGGTCGAGTAAATTATACTTTTACTATTGAAAACTACGGAAATACTGCTGCAACGGCAACTGATGACATTGTTTTAACAGACACTTTCAATCCTGCTTTGAGCAATATTTCCGTTAAGTTTAACAATGTTGTGTGGACTTCACCTGAAAACTACACTTATAATGAAGGTACAGGCGAATTTGCAACTGTGTCCGGTCAGATAACAGTACCTGCCGCAACATATACGCAAAGTGTTGAAAACGGCAGTTGGGAAGTTACTCCGGGTGTAAGCACTGTTACTGTTAGCGGTACAATTTGAGTTTAAATTAAAGTTTAAAATTAAAAGACTGCATTTTACCTTCAGGCAGAATGCAGTCGATTTTTTATGTATGTTTATATTATATTTTTAGTAACTTACTCCGTATTTTTCCATTTGTTCTTTATGTTCTTCATAAGTTTTTGAATAGTGGTTTGTGTTGTCGTTTCCGAAGAAAAAGTAGAGATAGTCGCTGCTTGCAGGATTTTTTGCTGCTGCGATTGCTCTTGCACCCGGACTGCAAATGGGACCGGCAGGCAGTTTACACTTGTAGGTATTGTAAAGTGCCGCATATTTTGAAGTGTTACCGCTCAAAAGTGAATTCCCCGTGATATAGTCGTTTACATACTCACGAGTAGGGTCGGATTCAAGTCTCATTCCCTTTTTAATTCTGTTGTGGAATACGGATAAAACCATTTTCATGTGTGAGTCGCTTCGTACTTCTTTTTCTATTATGGATGCAATTATCAATTCTTTGTCAGTCGGCATACCCGATTTTGCAGCGTAATTGTTGAGCATTTTTCTTATTACTGCGACAGGTTCTTCGTTTTCGTAAAATTCGTATGTATCAGGGAAAAGGTAGCCTTCAAGTTTGAAACATCTGTTGCTTGACGACGGAATGGTAAAGGATTTTACTTTGTAAGATTGAGCGGCTTTGTAAAATTCTTTTGCAGTGCATATATTTTTACTTTCAAGAGTTTTTGCAATTTGCATAAAACTGTATCCTTCGGGGATTGTTACGCTGACAGATTTTCTTTGTGTTGTCGTTTCTTTTGTTGTTTGTACCTTTGTTTGTGCAGTAATTTCTTCGTTATCGCTTGAAATCGGCTCTGCTGAACTTGGGTTTGTAATATCGCTTGTCGGTGTATTGACGGTTTGTGTTTCGCTGACTGAAACAGTTTCATTTTCGTCGTTGTCCGATTTTCCGCACGCAGAAAAAACAACGGACACTATCATTATTAAAACTATAAAGTTTGCAAATTTTTTGAATTTCATCCTTATTTCCTTCCGCTTTTTAACATTTGTAATACAAAAAATTATATCATATTAGTATTTGTTTTGCAATAATTGTAGAAAAAACGGGGGAAATGTCGAAAGCGTCGTTTTTTGTATTTTGCTTGTTATTATATAATAATTTACAGCATATATTTCTCAATATAATTTTAGTGCTTTATTCTTAAATTTATGGTAAAATAATAAATAAGACATTATATTACTTGACGAACACTTTGTTAGGTTTTATAATAGTGCAGAACTTTAAAACAGAAATGTTTAGATATATTATTTGCGTGATTTACGGTTGTGATTTACGGTTTTGAAAGTTTAATGAATACGGAGATGAATTTTTACAATGGCATACCATAGAACTGCGGCATTGGTTGACTTGAGTGCGATAGAATACAATATTGATAAAATACGGGAAAAAATTTCAGACGATGCAAAACTTCTCGTTATCATAAAGTCTGACGCATACGGACACGGTTCAAAAGTTGTTGCAAAATTTCTTGAAGATAAGTGCGACTATTTTGGAGTTGCTTGTATAGAAGAAGCTATTGAACTGCGAAAAGAGGGCGTTAAAAAACCCATACTATTGCTCAGTTGTACAAATTCCTACGATTTGGAGTGGGCTGTTAAGTACGATATTACAATGTCTATCTGTACATACGAAAGTGCAAAAATTTTGTCCGATGAGGCAGTTCGTCAAAACAAAGTTGCAAAAATTCATTTTGCAGTAGATACAGGCATGAGTCGTATCGGTTTTCAGGTTTCTAAAGATGAAGCAAAGATATGCAAAGAAATATCTAAACTTGAAAATTTATATGTAGAGGGTGTGTTTTCACACTTTGCAACTGCCGACGAGAAAGATTTAAGCAAATCAATACAACAGAGAAATAAGTTCGACGAGTTTGTTGAAATGTTGGCTCAAGAGGGTATTTATCCCGAAATTAAACATATTAATAATTCGGCAGGAATTATGAATTTCAACGATAAATGCTACAATATGGTAAGAAGCGGTATCGTTACATACGGTTACTATCCGAGTGAAGATGTTGAAAAATCACTGCTCGATGTCAAGCCTGCTATGAAATGGGTTTCTCATATATCGCATATCAAAAAACTTGAGAAGGGCAGAGAAATCAGTTACGGCGGTACTTTTGTGACGGAGCGAGAAAGTTTGATAGCGACTGTGCCTGTCGGATACGCAGATGGTTTTCCACGCAGTCTTTCAAATAAAGGCAAGGTTCTTATAAACGGTCAGTATGCCGATATAGTAGGCAGAATTTGTATGGACCAGTTTATGATTGATGTTACGGATATTCATGCCGAACTCGACGAAACGGTTGTTCTGTTTGGAGAGAGTAACGGAAAATATATGTCGGTCGAGGAAGTTTCCGAAACGGCAGGAACATTTAACTATGAGTTTCTCTGCAATATTTCCCGCAGAGTGCCGAGAAAATATATCTATGACAATAAGGAAGTAAAAACAGTAAACTATCTGATTGATTGACAGAAATAAAACAAAAAGCGGTGTTCCTTTTCACAGAACACCGCTTTTTTTATTTTTCAGACTCTTCTTGCCAATCTCTCGCTTCTTTTACGCTGATTTCATCAGGGATTGCAATGTTTTTATCCCTTGTTCTTTCATCGGGAGATGTTACGGCGTTGTTAATATAGAGTCCGTATCTGTTTAAAATTTTTTTATTGTCTTTTGAAATTCTATACTTTTTCATCACTTTTTGCCTGAATTTGCTGTACAATCGCCTGCATATCTGCAACGCTGTTTACTTTAGCGCCTGATTGCATAATTGACTCTTGTATTGATTTCGGCATTGAGTTGAAATAATTGTTCATTTCATCTGTGAAGTTAAACATATCGGGCATTTGAACACTCCTTTCAAGTGTATTTTGCCCAAATATTTTAAATCAATTCGGAGATAATGTAGTTTGATATTAACATTCCTTTCGGAGTCAAAAAAACATTTTCTCCGTTTTCTTTGATATATCCCAAATCGACAAATTTTTGAAAATCTTTTTTCAAAAGTTTTTTATTTATCCCTTTTTTTAATCTCAGTCCGAGCATAATTTTTTCTTCTTCATCTCCGCCGTAACCTTCAAAAATTTTTTCTGAATTTTCGTTGAAGAAAAATCTTTCATTGTTGAAAAACGAGTGTGCAGTTGCTCCGAGTCCCAAATAATTGTCAAGTTGCCAATATTTTAAATTGTGACGGCTTTCAAAATTAGGTTTTGAAAAATTTGAGATTTCATATTGATAAAAGCCGTTATTTTCAAGCATTTCAACGGTTTTCAGGTAAAAATCGCAAGTTTCGTCTTCACTCGGTAAAACAAGTTTGCCTTTTTTTTGCATTTCAAAAAATTTTGTTCCGTCTTCGACTTTCAGCATATATGCACTGATGTGCTTTATATTTAAAGAAGAAATGAAATCTATCGAATACTTTAAACTCTCTGTTGTTTGTTCGGGTATTCCGAGCATTAAATCAACGCTGATATTTGAAATGCCTGCATTTTGCAAAGCCAAAACTGCTTTTTGTATTTCATTTGCACCTGCACGCCTTCCCAAAAGTCGTCTTTCCGTATCATTTGCACTTTGCAGACCTAAAGACACTCTGTTAATACCCATTTCAGCGTACTTGTCTGCCAAAAAGTTTATATCGTCTCCGGGATTACATTCGATTGTTATTTCGCTGTCTTTATCAATTTTAAAGTGCTTTTTTGCATTGTTTAAGATTTTTTCGATGAGCGTATAAGGAATTACCGACGGTGTACCGCCGCCGAAATATACGGTGTCAAATTCCGTATTTTCAAATTCTCCCATTTGCGATATTACTTTTTCAGTATATTGTACGGCGTCTTTTTCGCAGTATTTTCCGGAATAAAAATCACAATACGGACATTTTGAAAAACAAAAAGGGATGTGAATGTACAAGCCTGCTTTATTGCTCATATAATCACATCCTTTTAGTCATTTTAAAAATTATTTTTATTTCTTGCCGAATTTGCTTTTCATTCTTTGATCTTTTGCCAAGATTGTTTTGCGAAGACGGATTGATTTAGGAGTAATTTCCAAAAGTTCGTCGTCAGCAAGAAATTCCATACTTTGTTCGAGACTTAAAATTGTCGGCGGAACAAGTTTTAATGCTTCGTCAGAGCCTGACGCACGAGTGTTGGTAACATGTTTTTTCTTGCAAACATTACATACAACATCTTCGCTTTTAGCACATTCTCCGACAATCATACCCTCATATACATCTACGCCGGGTCCGACAAAAAGTTTACCTCTGTCCTGAGTATTCCAAAGTCCGTATCCTGTTGTTGTACCTGTTTCATGAACGATGATTGAGCCTTGACTTCTTGTTTCAATATCGCCCTTGTACTCTTCATATCCTGCAAAGAGTTGGTTCATAATACCGTTGCCGTTTGTATCTGTTAAAAATTCGGAACGATAGCCGATAAGACCTCTTGACGGAATTTTGATTTCAAGATGCGTAACACCTGTTGTGCGGGTGTCCATATTTTCAATCTCGCCTTTTCTTGAACAGAGTTTTTCCATAACAGAGCCGACATATTCTTCCGGTACTTCAATTATGGCAAGTTCCATAGGTTCAAGAGTTCTGCCTTTTTCGTCTTTTTTAAGTATTACCTGTGGGCGTGAAACTTGAAATTCGTAGTTTTCTCTACGCATTGTTTCGATAAGTATTGAAAGGTGGAGTTCGCCTCTGCCTGAAACTTTAAATGTGTCCATTGAGTCTGTTTCTTCAACTCTCATAGAAACATTTGTTTCTACTTCCTTGAACAAACGGTCTCTTAAATTTCTTGAAGTAACAAATTTACCTTCTCTGCCGGCAAAAGGAGAGTTGTTTACTATAAAGTTCATCGAGATTGTCGGTTCGTCTATTTTTACGAAAGGAAGAGGTTCAACACAGTCGGGGTCGCAAGCTGTTTCGCCTATATTCAAGTCGGGAATACCTGCTACGCAGATTAAATCGCCGACTGTTGCTTCCTTAACCTCTACTCTTTTAAGTCCTTCAAATTGGTAAAGTCTTGAAAATCTTACATTTTCTTGGCTGCCGTCCTGCTTACAAAGAACATACGGAGAGTTGAGCCTTACTGTGCCTCTTTCAACTCTGCCGACACCTATTCTGCCAACATAATCGTCATATTCAAGAGATGAGAAAAGGACTTGTGCAGGAGCGTCAGGGTCGCCTTGCGGACTCGGTATATTTTCCAAAATGGCGTCGAGCAACGGACGCATATCTCCGCTTCTGACAGATGGGTCTGTTCCTGCAAAACCATCTTTACCGCTGGCATAGATAACAGGAAATTCAAGTTGGTCGTCGTCTGCACCGAGTTCAATGAAAAGGTCAAGAACTTCGTCAATAACTTCATCGGGTCTTGCACCGTCACGGTCGATTTTGTTTACGACAACAAGCGGAGTCTTTTTAAGCCCAAGAGCTTTTTTTAATACAAACCTCGTTTGAGGCATACAACCCTCAAATGCATCAACAAGAAGCAAAACGCCGTCAACCATTGTTAAAATACGCTCTACTTCACCGCCGAAATCTGCGTGTCCGGGAGTATCTACTATATTTATTTTTGTATCTTTGTAGTGAATAGATGTGTTTTTAGATAAAATTGTGATACCTCTTTCTCTTTCGAGGTCATTTGAGTCCATTACTCTTTCTTCAACAACTTCATTTGTTCTGAAAGTACCGCTTTGACGGAGCATTTCATCTACAAGTGTTGTTTTACCATGGTCAACATGGGCTATGATTGCTATGTTTTTTATGTTTTTTCTTTCTGTCAAAATTTTCACCTTGATTTACTTAATTTTAAAACTGTCACGCAGTGCAACTGTTCTGTTGAATACAAGAGAATTTTCATCGGTATCTGAATCAACACAGAAATATCCGTTTCTCATAAACTGATATGTTTTTTCAACAGGAGCATTTGCAAGTGATTTTTCAATGACAGCATTTTTGATTACAGTTAAACTGTTCGGATTAAGATTGTCTTCAAAACTCGAAACACCCTCTTCATCAGACGGGTTCGGAACATTGAATAATCTGTCGTAAAGTCTGACCTCTGCCTTTACATTGTCGTTGGCGTCCACCCAGTGAATAGTGCCTTTGACCTTTCTTCCGTCGGGACTGTTTCCGCCGTAGGAGTCAGGGTCGTATGTGCAGTGAACACAGGTAACTTCGCCGTTTTCGTCTGTGTCGTACCCTACGCATTTTATGAAATATGCTTTGATAAGTCGTACTTCATTGCCGGGGAACAGACGGAAATATTTTTTGACAGGCTCAACCATAAAGTCGGAGCGTTCAATAAATATTTCTCTTGAGAATGGCATCTTTCTTGTGCCGTACTCAGAGTGGTCAGGATGAAGTTCGCATTCCATTTCTTCTGTCTTACCTTCGGGATAGTTGTCTATCACAACTTTGAGAGGGTCAAGAATTGCCATAGCACGAGGTGCGTTTTGATTTAAGTTATCTCTTACGCAAGCCTCAAGTAAAGCAAAATCTATAACAGAGTGAGCTTTGGAAACACCTATTCTGTCACAAAAATCTCTTATTGCTTCAGCCGGATAGCCTCTGCGACGCATTCCTGAAAGAGTGGCCATTCGTGGGTCATCCCAGCCGGTAACTATATTGTCTTGAACAAGTTTAAGACATTTACGCTTACTTGTCAAAGTGTAGTTGAGGTTCATTCTTGCAAACTCAATTTGTCTTGGCTTTTCACCTTCAATAAGTTCGTCAACAAACCAATTGTAAAGAGGTCTGTGATTTTCAAACTCAAGAGAGCAAAGGCTGTGTGTAACCTTTTCGCAAGCATCGGACAAAGGATGAGCAAAGTCGTACATCGGGTAGATGCACCATTTGTCGCCTGTTCTGTGATGGTGTGCGTACATTATTCTGTAAATAATCGGGTCTCTCATATTGAGGTTTGAAGAAGACATATCTATTTTTGCACGAAGAACTTTTGAACCCGCAGGGAATTCGCCGTTTTTCATTCTTTCAAAAAGGTCAAGGTTTTCTTCGATTGAACGATTTCTGTATGGGCTTTCTTTGCCCGGTTCGGTCAGTGTTCCTCTGTACTCTCTTTGCTGTTCCGGAGTTAAATCGCAAACAAATGCCTTACCCTTTTTAATCAATTTTATTGCACAATCGTAAAGAAAATCAAAGTAGTCCGAAGCATAATAAACATTGTCATAGTCAAAACCAAGCCAATGAATATCTTTCATAATAGCGTCAACATACTCTGTGTCTTCTTTAGTTGGGTTTGTATCGTCTAAACGCAAGTTGCAAATTCCGTTGTACTTTTCTTTTATTCCGAAATTGATGCATATTGCTTTTGCGTGTCCTATGTGGAGATAGCCGTTAGGCTCGGGAGGGAAACGGGTTTGTACAGATTTGTACACGCCGTTTTCAAGGTCTTCATCAACAAAATCTTCTATAAAATTTGATTGCTTCTTTTCGGTGATTTCTTCCATATTATTTTCCTTCCGTGTAATGTTTTTGTGCTTCTTCTATTCTTTTTACTGCTTTTTCAGTACCGAGCAGTCTTATGATTGCGTGGAGGTCGGGAGTGTTTTTTCTGCCTGTTAAAGCAACTCTTATGATTGTGGAAAGGTCGCCTACATGACCTCTGAAGTTTTCGGGGTTTGCCTTGTACTCTTTTACATTCGGAGTACAGCCTAAATCGGCACACATATCTTTAATTTTAGAAAACCAAGTGTCTTTGTCATCATTTGAGTCAACGACTGTTTTATATTTTTCGAGTGTTTCAAATGCAAGTTCATTTGAAAGTCTGTCGTCTTCAAGGTCGTAATTTTTCTCAAATGTTTCATCGTAGAAGTATGAAATGTAGTCTTTGATTTCAGACCATTTTGCAATATCTTTTCTCGGTTTTTTGCCGTTTCGGTCGATATTTAAAATCTCTTTTGCGTATTCGTTGTCTTTTTCATAAAGTGCCAAAAGTTCGGGACTGTACTTTTCTGCCCATTTTTTTGAAAGTTCAAAAACTTTTTCATTGCTCATTACGGATATGGTGTTTTTTGAAACATCTTCAAGTTTGACCATATCAAACAATGCACCCGATACGCTCATTTTTTTGAGTTTAAAAGGAAAATCTGAAAGAGGAGCCGTTTTGTTTGCTCTTCTCCAATCCTCAAAGTTTGAGTTGAGAATTGTTGCAATGTACTCATTTACAGATTCGGCAGGGTAACCTGCTTCTTCAAAATAAGAAACGGCTGCTTCAGGGTCTTTTCTCTTTGAGAGTTTTCTTTTTCCGTCGCCGTCTGTTTTTAAAATAGGTGCAATGTGTGCATATTTAACAGGTTTAAAACCGAGTGTTTTGAAAAGTTGAATATGAAGCGGAACGCTTGCAATCCATTCGTCGCCTCGAATTACATGAGTTGTTCTCATCAAATGGTCGTCAACAGCGTGAGCAAAGTGATATGTCGGAATTTTGTCTGTTTTAAGCAAAACAACATCAATAACATTTTCAGCCATTTCAATTTTGCCTTTTATTACATCAGTGAAAACAATTTTATTGTTAATGTCGCCGTTTGATTTAAGACGAAGTGTCCACTCTTTGTTTTGTGCAATTTTTTCTGCAATTTCATTGTATGTTAAATTTCTGCACTTTGCAAATTTTCCGTAGTATCCTTTAACATCGTCGTTTTCTTGTGAATTTCTTATTTCATCAAGTTCTTCGGGAGTACAAAAGCAAGGGTATGCAAGTCCTTTTTTTACAAGGTCTTTTGCGAAAGTTTGGTAAATTTCTGCTCTTTTGCTTTGTGTGTACGGACCGTAATTGCCTTTTTCGGAATTGTTGCCTGTTACACCTTCATCTGCACTTATTCCGAAATAGTTAAGACCGTTAACTATTGCATCAACGCCGTTTTCAACTTCTCTTTTTTTGTCAGTGTCTTCTATTCTTAAAAAGAAAACTCCGTCGCTTGAATTTGCTGCCATTTTTTCGGCAGAAGCAGCGTATAAACCGCCAAAGTGAAGATAGCCGGTGGGAGAGGGGGCAAATCTTGTAACAACTGCGCCCTCTTTTAAATCTCTTTTAGGGTAAAGATTTTCATAGTATTCAGGTGTTTTGTCGATTTGCGGAAAGAGAAGTTCCGCAAGTTTTTCATAGTCGCTCATAGTCTCTCCAATATTTTAATATATAATAATTACTTTAAATATAATTATATATTATCTCATATAATACAAAAATATACAATATAAAAAATATAATAGAAATGTGTCGCATTGTGACTGCTAATTTGTTTAAAATCAATAAAAAACAGTTATGAAAACCGATAACTGTCAAAAGATAAAATGTTGATGAATGAAATTGCATAGTAAAAGCGTCAAATTTGGGAATTGGATTTGATAAAAAATATTTCAGTCAAATGTAATGGATGATGAGATTTATAAATTAATAAGAGAAACAGACAATAAGTGAATTTTATTTTGTTTGAAATTTTATAAACGGCATTTTTAATGTAACACTCTTTTTCTTTTTTCATAGAATGGAACAGAAACAAGGAAAGGAGGTTACCTTGATGGGATGCGGAAATAATTTTAACTGCGGTAACAGCTGCTCATGGATTATTATTCTTATCATCATCCTTCTTCTTGCAGGCGGAAACGGTTGCGGCGGATGCGGATGCGATAACGGTTGCGGTTGCTGACATTTTTAGCAAAGTAAATTCCTTGTAAAAAGAGCCGACTGATTGTTCAGTCGGCATTTTTTTTGTTGCATTATTTTTTGAAAATCAGTATAAAAACGGTGCTGTTACACAAAATATGTTTAACAAAAAAGAAAGGTGATTTAATGGAATTACAAGGTTCAAAAACACAGGCTAACTTAATTTCTGCTTTTGCAGGAGAAAGTCAGGCAAGAAACAAATATACTTTTTTTGCAGATAAAGCAAAAAGTGAAGGTTATGAACAGATAGCGGAAATTTTTGAATTGACTGCGAAAAACGAAAAGGCACACGCTGAAATTTGGTTTAAACTGTTAAACGGCGGTATTCAAAAAACGGCAGTCAATTTGCAATCGGCAGCAGAGGGCGAAAACTATGAACATATAAATATGTATCCGGAATTTGCAAAAGTTGCCCGTGAAGAAGGTTTTGACGATATTGCAAGGCTTTTTGACGAAGTTGCAGAAATAGAAAAAGAACACGAAGAAAGGTTTAAAAAACTGCTCGGCAATGTAAATCAATCGCTCGTTTTTTCAAAAGACGGAGATTCAATATGGGTATGCAGAAATTGCGGAAACATTGTCATCTCAAAGCAGGCGCCTCTCGTGTGTCCCGTTTGTTCGTATCCTCAAGCGTATTTTGAACTTGAGTGTAAAAATTATTAAAGTTATTAAACAGAAAAAGCACTCCTTAAGTAAAATACTTTTGGAGTGCTTTATGTTTTTACGATGTGTTTGAAATATTTTAACCACGCATATTGAAGTCTTCTGAAAGAAGATTCATAGCTTTACAAAGTTTATGTACATAAATGAACGGACCTACAAAAATTAAGGAACCAAGTATATTCCAAAGCCAAAAATCTTTTGCACCGAAATCGAAATCTATTCCACGACGCTTCAGTTCTGCACCGATACGAGATACGATTTGATAATTGGTGATACCACACTAAAGTATATATTCCGAGAGTTATCGGTGTAAGTATGAAGGACATAAGGCAGAAATGCATAGTTTTCTTTCCGTCATATCTGCTTGCTATGATATTGATATCACTTGAAATACACGAATAATAAACAATACTGTAAATGCCTAAAGTCACTAATGAAAGCAAGATAAATTTTACTAAACTCTGTCGGTTTTGAGTTGTGCTACCGGCGCCGGATTTGTTTGGTATGTGTTGTTTTCCATATTTTTTTCTCCTTTTTCTTATGATATGTTTGTTTTATTAAGGTGCTTTCAGCGTTTTTATTTTTTTCTCTTTTATTCAAATTTTTGAGAATTTAACGCATAGTCCCCCTTAATTTAATTGGTAAGACTGATGATGTCAATAAAAATTCATTTATTTGTATATACAAAAATTAGGTTGATATATTGTGAATTATTAATAAAATAATGGCGATTTCAGAGAAAATAAATCGAATTAATCGAATTACTTGTTGGTAAATCACGGAAAATAAATGTATAATATTAACTTCTATAATTTTTTTAAAATAATTGAAGTAATTGTAGTTTTATGTTATAATTTGACTGAAATAAAATATATTGATTGGTGATAGTTTTGGACAGACGAGAAAACAGAGAAAAAAGAAGTGCAAAAAACGAAAATCAGTTTGCAGACAATCTTGTGATAGGCAGAAATGCCGTTACGGAACATATTAAATCTTCAAATGAAACTGAATGTGTATATATTGCAAAAGGCGAGCGTGAAGGTTCGATTAACAGAATCATTGCGCTTTGTTCAGAAAAGAAAATCATTGTAAAGTATGTTGACAGAAAGAAACTTGACTTTATGGCTCCGAATGGAAATCATCAGGGCGTAATAGCGTCGGTTCCTGCACACTCATATTCAACGGTAGAGGAAATTTTACAGTTCGCAAATGCAAAAGGCGAACAGCCTTTTGTTATAATATGTGACGGAATTGAGGACAGTCATAATTTAGGTGCAATAATAAGGACTGCCGAAGCGGCGGGTGCGCACGGTGTAATTATTCCGAAAAGGCGAAATGTCGGTTTGAACTATATTGTTGCAAAGACTTCCTGCGGTGCGCTTGAATATATGCGTGTTGCGAGAGTTTCAAACCTTTCAACCGTAATTGAAGACTTGAAAAAGCAAAACATTTGGGTTTATGCGGCAGATATGGACGGCACTACTTGGTGCAAGACCGATTTTTCGGGCGGTGTTGCACTTGTTGTCGGAGGCGAGGGAAACGGCGTAAGCAGACTTGTTAAAGAACATTGTGATGTTGTTGTTTCTTTGCCCATGTGCGGTAAAGTTAATTCTTTAAATGCATCTGTTGCGGCAGGAATAGTAATGTATGAAATTGCTCGTCAGCGTCTTGCTTTGTAAGGAGTTTTGTTATGAGCGAAAATTTGAGTATAGATGAGATTTTGAAACGGGCTCAGGAAGTTCGTGAAAAAAGCAGTCAAACCATTAAAAAGACAAATCCGACCGCATACGGCAGTGATGATAAGACTCGTGTTATAAATGTAAATGTGTCTGAAAACACGCAACAAAGTGATTTTGAACAGGGAAAAACAGTCGTTATACCGAAAACCGAAAAAGTCGAAAACGATAAGACAATTTCCATAAAGAAAGTTAAATCAAATCAGGATTTTGATGATAAAACTACGGTTTTGCCTAAAAATTCGGGCAAAACTCAAGTTATTTCTTTTGATTCGGGCGAAAATGAAAATGAACTCGACAGAACGGTAATAATAAATTCAAAAAAAGCAGTTTCATCATTAAAGTCGTCAAAAAGTTTTTTTAAGAGTAAAAATTCTTCAGAAAAGCAATATGGCGACGCACCTCCCGAAATTATAGAGAGACCGGCAAATATTAAGAGCAAGTCAAGGTTTGACAGAACTCTTGACTTGAACGAAATACCTACAATAGTTGCGGTTGATGAACTTGAGCATACTCGTGTAATGGGGTATGAGGCTCAAAAAAAGGCTAAAAATGAGACTTCTGTTAACGAAAATGATGACGGACAACTCGTTCTTCAAGGTTTTGAAGATATGAACGGAAGCTGCGAGAAAATTGACGAGGAACTTGCCGAAAAAAAACTTTTTGAACGCAGAAAGAAAAAAATAGACGAGTTTAGAATAGACTCACCTAACGATGTTATAGACAATTCTTCACAAAACGATTTTTCTACTTCTTCGGAGTACAACACAAAAGCGGGCAGAAGAAAGTTTTTGGAAAAACTTTTTTCAAAAAAAGCAAAGTTAAATGTCAGAATTTTTATGACATCAATTTGTGCCGTTACCTTGATTTTAATGTCGGCAACGCAAAACACGGCATATCTGCCGTCGTTTTTGTCGGATGAGTTTAATTATAATATCGTGCAGACTGTTGTTTTTTCAGTTTGTTTGATTACAAATATTACTACTGTATTCGGCGGCATTTTCAGTGTGTTTACAAAAAAAGGTGTAACAAGCGCTCTGCCTGTTTCAGTTGCTTCATTGATGATTTTTGTTCATACTGTATTGACATTGTGCTATCCTGATTTTGCATTGAATTCGATAAATTTGCTTTCGGGTGCAGGAGCGGTTGCAATTTTTGTTTATCTGCTCGGTTTACACAGTCGATTGAAAAGAATTATTCGTGACTTTGAATATATCAGTTCAAAGGATGAAAAATATGTTGTTGAAAATATTGCAAATCCTGTTGACGCAACAATAATCAGCAGAGGTTTACTGTATGGCGAGCCGATACTTAAAACAAGTGTAAAGGCGAAAAATCTTGTTGCTTTTGACGAAATTTCGGTTGCAGACGACCCGTCGGATAAAATCGCTAAAACACTCTATCCTGTTTTAATGTTTTTAAGTATTGTTCTTTTCATCGGAGTGTCTTTTTATACAGAACAATGGCAGTACGGGTTTAATGCACTTGTTGCGGCTTTGACGGTTTCAAGTCCGTTTTTTTCGGTGGGAATTTTTGAAAGTTCTTTAAAAGCAGTTTCGTCTAAAACCGTCGATAAAGGTGCTTTGGTTTGCGGATATGCAGGTGCTGAGTTTGTTGAAGACGCAAATGCAATGATAGTAGAAGGTTCTGACCTGTTTTACAGAAAAGACTGCAATCTGTTTGGTATGCGACAGTTCAACGGTGCAAAAACAGATGAAATTATATTGCAGACGGCAGCAGTTTTGATAAATTCAAAAACGCCTCTTGCGAGTGTTTTTGACGATGTTATAGTAGGCAAATCGTCAATTTTACCTGAAGTTTCAGACATAATTTATGAGGATAAAATGGGACTTTCTGCATGGATATACGGCAAAAAAGTTCTTGTCGGAAACAGAAATATGATGATAAATCACGGCGTTTCAATTCCGAGAATTGAGTTTGAAAACAGATATACAAAAAAAGGCAGACAGGCGTTGTATCTTGCAGTAGCAGGTAAACTTTGGGCTATGTATATCTTTTCATATAAAGCCGACAAAGATTTGCAGAGAGATTTGAGTAAACTTGAGAAAACGGGTATAACAATTCTTGCAAGAAGTACCGACCCGTATATTAACGACGAGTATCTTGCAGAGGAGTTTGAACTTCCTCAAGGTTATCTGAAAGTGATGAATTCTTCTTCTGCGAGAGTTTACGATAAATATTCATCACTGATTGCCGAAGATGCACCTGCGTTTGTTGTTCACGACGGCACTATTAAAGGCTTTATAAATGCAATGTGTGCCGCAGATAAACTTCACTTGTGTAAAACGCTTTCAACATTTTTTATAGATTTCGGTTGTTGTCTCGGCTTCGGTCTTGTCGCATTGTTATCTTTCATCAACGGATTTGACCGGATTTCTTCAATTTCGATTTCGGTTTTTCAAATCGTATGGACAATAGTTACATATATCATTTCAAAAATGCGTTCATCGGGCGTATAAATTTTAAATATGCAAAAAATAAAAACCTATGTAGTTTCTTTGATTTTTGAAATTACATAGGTTTTATTTTTTGTTTTCATAAATTTTTATGCACTTAATTCGATTATTACTTTGTCTTTAATATCGGTAATTTCGATTTTTTTGCTATTGTATGTATAGGTTAAATTATATCCGTTATCATTTCTTTTTACATATATGCTAATGACTTTACCGCAAAGAGTTATATTTTTCAAATTCATAAAGTTCCATTTTTGAGGAAGATTTGGTTTGAGTTCAAAACTGTTAAATCCAATTGGACGGTATCCTAAAATGCCTTCGGAGAATATTCTTAAATACAGACCGCTTTCGGCAGACAACTGTGCTTGGTTTCTTTCAGGGAAGGCTTCAACAGGGTATGGAATATGTTCGCCGAGCAATCTTGCTCTTGAGTATGTTTCAAGCAGTTCAATACCTTCGTTCTGATTGTGCGAGTAAAAAATTCCTCTAAGTGAATAGAGCGTTGAACGGTCCCAAAATGTCTTTTCGCCGCTTCTTGTAACAAGACCTTCATTTAGATGAAGTTTCGGGGAAATGAGTGCTTTTACCGTTTCATCTGATTTGTCAAAAATTCCCACAGTCAAAGGCATTGAAATCCATGAACGAAGACGCGTTTCTTCTTTACAATACATATATGTATCGTAATTTTCTACATTTTTCCCGAAATAAAGATTTATATTTTTCTTTAGTTTTTCTGCATTTTCTCTGTATTTATTTGCGTTTTTGGAATTGCCGAGTTCATCTTCCATATAAGAAGCACTGATGAGAGCGTCATACGCAAGACAGGAAGTACATAGATTTGCTTTACCGCTTTCAAATCTGTTTTCAAGTTCATCTGAATCGCTTTCTACAACGCCGTCGCTGTTGATTTTCGACATAGTATATGACAGACAGTCTCGAATTGAGTCAATATATTTAAGGGCAGTCTTTTTATCGCCGTTTGACAGTAAAAATCTGCTGCAGCCGTATGCATACATTACACTGTCGCCACGGTCTTTTGCACCGTGCCAAATTCCGTCTCCGCCTGATATAATACTTGAAATTAATGCTTTGTCTTTTGAAATGTATTTTTGATAAAGTTTGTAGCAGTTAAGACTTTGTTTTACGCCGACATCGTATCCGAGATATGCAAAAAGAGGGTTGATATATTCACACTGGTCATTTGTCCACAGAGCAGCATAGTAACTTCCGCCACCGGGAGAGTGCATAAGCCCCGATTTTGTTTTGTATATACTTTCACAAGCACGAATTTTAGCGTATTGTGCGGCAGTGTTTATTGTGTTTTCGGGTGTTTCTGCAACAAATATATCTTGAAGGCTTTTCAGAAAAGTTATTCTGTCAGAATATTCCTTTGTATAATTGATTGTGCCGATTTCATCTGTTTCGCTTGCAGAATATGAAATTTCAAAAGTTTTTGATTTTTTTGCATAAATTGTGCAGGAGTCAATGTTTGATTTTGTGAAAAGTCGGTAACTTTTTCTGTCAACTCCGTAATATTTTGGAGTCTTAATGCACGATTTGTATTTGCAGAAAACGGAAATATCTTTATTTCCCGTATTTGTGAATTTAACAATTTCAATACAGGCTTTTTTATTTCTTGAAGTGAAAATTTTTCTTTCGATTTTCAAGTTCTCAAATTCAGTAAATATTGTTAAAATACCGTCAAATTTAAAACAGACTGCCTTTTCATTTATTTTTTTATTGTCGGCAAAAAATGTTACTCCCTTAAAATTACAGTCGAGACTGTTGTGTGTTAAGTTAGGATACATTCTTAGATTTGGAAAAACGACATGACGGTTTAACATAAGTTTTCTGTTTTCATTACATCCGTAACTGATGATTGATGAACATTGAAAACCGCTCATTTCTATATGATTTGCGTAATTTTCTCCGTTCTTAACATCGTAGAAAATCTGTCCGTCTTTTAAATAGTGTTTCTCTTTTGTGAAAGGTTTTGTGATTTTTGACCATTTTGGGAAAAACGGTATTCTCGGTCTTGCTAATTGAAAATTAAAACTCATTTTTATTTCTCTGCAACTTTTTAAATTTTTTGTAAAAAATTAATCCTGATTTATTCTTCTTCAGCTTTAGGTGCAACAGGGTACTTTAAGTCTTCTTTTGTCCAATCTTTTATTACTTCATAGAAAATTTTTGCTTCTGCTTTTGCTTCAGGAAGACTGTGTTCACGACAATTTCCGCATTCTATGGCAGAACAACCGGGAATTTTACCCCAAAAGTCAGCGATGTATTTAAACGCTTCTTTGATAAGGTTTATAGAATAGTTATCGGTCAATGAGCGAGTTAAGAAATAGAAACCTGTTCTGCAGCCCATAGGTCCGAAATAGATGATGTTTTCGCCAAATTCACTGTTTCTTGCGTATGTTGCAAAAATATGTTCAATGGTGTGAATTGCCGAATTAGTCAATACGGGTTCTACATTTGGTTCTTTAAGACGAATGTCGTATGTTGTAATGTCGTCGTCTATTCTTGAAATGTAAATTCCTTTTTTTAAAATAGTGTGGTCGATTTCAAAGCTCGGTATTGTTTTCATTGAATTTCTACTCCTGTTAAAAATGATTTGTTTTGCGTTACGGCATAGCCGTCACTTTCGTTATTAAATATTTTATTAAAGCCTAAAATAAGTTCTTTAGCATCTTGTTTTGATTTTTCAAAAACTTCAATAAAACTGTCGTGTCTTATTATACCACTTTGCCAAGGATTTGACCACGACAATTTTCCCGTATTTGCATAAAAGTCTATACTCTCGCTGTATTTCGGTCTAATCATAACCGATATTTTAAATCCGTTTACAAACGGAGATATAAGTTTTTCGACAGTTTCTAAGATTGCTTTTTTAATTCCTGTTTCATCGTATAAATTTTTCTGCAAAGTTTCCGTATCGTAAATTGCCTGATATACAATTTTTTCATCGACATTTTGCAGAGTTGTTTTTTTGATTAGGTATGAAAGAAAAACGCTTATTTCTTTCGCAATTCTTTCGTTTGGAATAAAAGCATTTGTTGTGTGGAATTTTTCCGTTTGAGAATATCCCAATACATTTTTTATGATATATGCATCAAGACCTAATTCTATCATATTATGAATTGACGAGTGATGAATTTGAGGCATTTTTTCCTGCATCTTTTTTTGATAGCAAAATATATAGGGATGACAGTTTCTGTCAAGTGCATAGTGTAAAATATAGCCGTAAAAATACGACAGTGCTATTTCTTTTTCTTTGCTTTTTGATATGTATTTTGCGGCACATTCAAAAACATCGCTCGGCTTTGAACGGTGCATTGCCGAACCTGTTTTTCTGTATGATTTTCCGTACATAAGCAAAGGAATTGCCCTGTGGAAAAAGAAAATGTCAGGACCTTGAGTGCCTATCATTAAAGCATTTGTGTCGAGTTTGAAGTTGCAGTTTTGTTCGATAAATTCTTTCATTTCAACGGCAAAGGCGTAGTGTGTTGAAAATGCCGGCATATTATTCACCTCTTAAACAGTTAAAAAAGTCGGGTGGAGGAGGCAGAATAAATTGCATTTTTTCGTTTGTGATTGGATGATGAAATGTAACTTCGCCGCAGTGTAACGCTTGTCGCATAATGTTTTTGTCGCTTTGTCCGTACAAAGTGTCTCCGACAAGTGCATTGTTGCAGTGCGAAAAATGCACTCGTATCTGATGCGTTCTGCCTGTTTCTAAATTTATTTTTACAAGAGTTTTGTTGTTTTTGCAAAAAAGAGAAGTGTAGCGTGTAACTGCTTTTTCGCCGAAAGGAGAAACGCATCGCTTGATTATACTTTTGCTTTCCCGTGCTATCGGCAGATTTATCGTTTTATTGAAATTGACCGTGCCGTTACAGACGGCGTAATATGTTTTGTCGCACTTGCCTGCAAGTTTTGATGCACTTAAAGTATTTTTTGCAATCACTACAAGTCCGCTTGTGTCCCTGTCGAGTCTGTAAACGCTTCTGAAAGAACCTTGAAGTAAAGGTGCAACTGCGTTTGAAAGTGTG
The DNA here is from genome assembly GCA_900540085.1 of uncultured Eubacteriales bacterium. Taxonomy (GTDB): domain Bacteria; phylum Bacillota; class Clostridia; order Oscillospirales; family Acutalibacteraceae; genus Scybalenecus. The sequence continues at coordinate 150,390 of UQEU01000003.1, read as the reverse complement.
TCGCCGATATGATTTCTGCTTTGATGTACAGGCATAAACGGCGGTTTGTCTGCAACGATTATGTCTTCGTCATTGTACAGTATTCGTACTTTTCGTCCGCTTGCTTTCGGTGGTGTGCCTTTGTCTTCAATGTTTATTGTCAGCGTGTCATCCGTGTGCAGTTTTTCTATTGTTTTTGCAAAGACTCCGTTTATCAAAATTCCGTTTTCAGAACATTTCAAAGTTGTCAGCAATGCACTTGAAATGCCGAAGTCCGAAAGAAAATCACGGACTTGTTTTAGGTTGTCTTTTTCTTCAATTTTAAAATTAATGGTTCTCATTATATATTTAACTTTATTTATAACTTAAATTATTATAATTGCTTTTGAATAAAAATTAATATGCAAAAAGGCTGTCAAGACAGCCTTTTATAATTATTTTCAGTCAACTTTAACTGTCCAACCCATATCGTCTTCGATTTTGCCGAATTGAATGCCTGTCAGTGTGTCATAAAGTTTTTGTGTCAGTTCGCCTGTTTTAAAACCGCCTATTTCGGCTTTTTCGTCTTCGTAGATAAGTTCGCCGACAGGACTGATAACTGCGGCGGTGCCTGTTCCGAAAACTTCTTCAAGTTTGCCGTTTTTGTGTGCTTTCATAATATCTTCAATAGCAAGTTTGCACTCGTGAACATTGTAGCCCCATTTTTTGAGAAGTTCGATACAACTCATTCTTGTTATACCTGGTAATACTGTTCCTACGGTTGGAGCAGTGTAGATTTCTCCGTCGATTTTGAACATAATGTTCATTGAGCCTACTTCTTCAACATACTTTCTCTCAACGCCGTCAAGCCAAAGAACTTGAGAGTAGCCGAGTTTGTGTGCTTTTTCGCTTGCAATGATTGAAGCAGCATAGTTGCCGCCACATTTGATATAACCCGTGCCACCCGGTGTTGCTCTTACATATTCGTCTTCAACATAGATTTTTACAGGGTTCATACCCTCTTCGTAATATGCACCTGAAGGAGAACATATAATTATGAATTGATATTGTTCAGATGCTTTAACGCCGAGTACGGGTTCGGTAGCAATCGTGAAAGGACGGATGTATAGGCTTGTGTCGGGTGCTGACGGTACCCAATCTTTTTCAACCGCAACAATTGCTTTTACGGCTTCAACAAAGTCTTCAACGGGTATTTCGGGAATACAAAGTCTTTCGTGCGTTGATTTCATTCTTTCGCCGTTTTTGTCGGGTCTGAAAAGTTGAACGCTTCCGTCTTCACAACGATATGCTTTAAGACCTTCAAAACACTCTTGTGCATAGTGGAATACGAGTGCGGACGGGTCAAGTGTGAGCGGTGCGTAAGGCACTATTCTTGCGTCATGCCAACCTTTGTCTGAAGAGTAGTCCATAACGAACATATGGTCTGTAAAAATTGTGCCGAAACCGAGATTGTTTTCATCGGGCTTTTGCTTTGGAGTGCTTGTTAAGTTGTATTTGATTTCCATATTTACCTTCCTTTATTTTACAGAAATCAGTGGCAGTATGAAACGATTATTCCGCCGTCGTTTGCGTACAAAGTATTTAAACCACTCATTTCAAGAATTTCTATTTTTTCAAAATTATTTTTTTCACTGAGTTTAGAAGCGACAAGTTTAGCTCTTTCCAAACATCTGCAATGTGTGATTATAAGTTTTTTCGGAATAGTGCCTTTAGATATGTCGTTGTTCATAATATTGCACATTTTCAAAATTGCTCTTGAAATAGTGAAGTCTTGAGAAACTTTGTCAATATCTCCGTCTGTTGCCTTGCATATAAGCTTAACTTTTAACTTTTTCAAAACTGCGGCAGCAAGATTTGATAATCTGCCGTTTTTACGGAGATTTTCCAAATTGTCAAGACAAAAATACAGGTCAATATGGTTTTCGATATAGTCGTTTACTTCTTTGACTACATCTTCAAACTTCATTCCCTGAGATGCAAGTTCGTCGATTTTTTCAACAATAAGAACTTCAAAGCCCGAAGTGCCTTTACTGTCAAATACATGTATATTTTTATCCGAGTTGTTTTCTTCTTTAAACAATTCTACTGCCTGAACAGCACTGTTGTATGTACCGCTGAGTTTTTTTGTGATAGTGACAACATATACATCTTCTTCGTCGCCTTCATAAGCATCTGCAAAGGCAACGGGCGAAGGGCAGGCGGATTTTGCAGTGCCTTCATATGCAAGCATTCTTTCCACAAAATCGTTTTGCTCAAAATTTTCATCATCAAGTATTTTGTAGTTGTCAATCTGAAGCGTAAGAGGAACAGATACTATATTTTTTATTGATTTTAATGTATCTGTCATTTCACAGCAACTGTCAACAACGATTTTATATGCCATAGGGTATATCTCGCTTTCAATAAATGTTAAACTGATATAAAAATTTATATCGTTATTTCCATTATATTGAATTGGTTAAAATAAGTCAATATAATTGTTGTTTTGTTAACTTAATAATCGCTGAAAAGTTAATATAAATTCTATTTATCACTTTATCATTCAATTTTCGATTTTGCGTTTTCAATTTGTTTTTCAACGCTGACGGGAGCGGGACCGCCTTTTGAAAGTCGCATTTCAACGCATTTGTCAAGGTTGATTGCTTCGTAAACATCTTCTTCAAAAAAGTTGCAGACAGATTTGTATGCGTCAAGAGTAAGAGTTTCCAATGTGAGTGATTTTTCAATACAAAGTGCTACAAGTTCGCCTGTTGCTTTGTATGCGTCACGGAAAGGAAGACCTTTTCCTACAAGATAGTCGGCACAATCGGTGGCGTTGATAAAACCTTTTGCTGCTGCTTTTCGCATATTTTCTTTTAGTACGGTCATTGTTTCTATCATTGGGGTAAATGCGTTTAAGCACATTTTTACAGTATCGACAGCGTCAAAAATTGCCTCTTTGTCCTCCTGCATATCTTTGTTGTATGCAAGAGGGATACCTTTCATAACTGTTAAAAGTGTTGTGAGGTCTCCGAAAACTCTTCCCGATTTGCCTCGTACAAGTTCGGCAATGTCGGGATTTTTCTTTTGAGGCATTATGGATGAACCTGTTGAAAATGCATCGTCAAGTTCTACAAATTTAAACTCCCACGAACACCACATAATGATTTCTTCGGAAAAACGGGAAAGATGTACCATTACTATTGAAAGAGCGTTTGCTGTTTCTATACAAAAATCACGGTCGGACACGCCGTCAAGACTGTTTTCACAAATTCCGTCAAATCCTAAAAGTTCGCTCGTCATATCACGGTCGATATTGTAGGTTGTGCCTGCAAGAGCACCGCAGCCGAGAGGATTAAAATTCATTCGTTTTTTTGCGTCGGCAATTCGGTCAATATCTCTCAAAAGCATAGACGCATAAGCCATCAGATGATGTCCGAATGTTATTGGCTGCGCTCTTTGAAGATGAGTGTAACCGGGCATAATCGTGTTTTTTTCCTGTTCAGCCTTTTCACATAAAACCAAAACAAGTTTTTTGAGTTTTTCTGATATTTCATCGCACTCTTTTTTTAAGTTCATTCTGAGGTCAACGGCAACTTGGTCATTTCTTGAGCGTGCCGTGTGAAGCATTTTGCCCGTTTGTCCGAGTCTGTTTGTAAGTTCGCCCTCAACAAAAGTGTGTATATCCTCGCAACTCATATCAATATTAAGTTCTTTGTTTTTTATTTCATCAAGAATTTTTTGAAGTTCAAGCGTGATTTTTTCGCTTTCTTCCTTTGGAATTATTCCGCAGGCGCCGAGCATTGTTGCGTGTGCAATACTGCCTTTAATGTCTTCTTCATACATTCGGCTGTCAAAACTTATAGATGAATTAAAATCATTTGTCTCTTTGGCAAGTTCTTTTTTAAATCTGCCTTTCCACAATTGTGCCATAGGATTACCTCGTGTGTCAGTTTGTATTATTATAATGTATTATTTTTATATTAAATAATAGAAATTAAAATTAATATAGCATATAAGATTTAATGATATTTAAGTTAAATTAGATTTACATTTTATTATTGTCAAGCATTGCTTTAACTTTGAGAGGAAGACCGAAAAGATTGATAAATCCTTCACTGTCTTTTTGGTTATATACTTCATCCTCATCAAATGTGGCAAAGTCTTCACTGTAAAGAGAGTACGGAGAACTTACGCCTACATTGATAATGTTGCCTTTATAAAGTTTGATTTTTACATCGCCTGTTACTGTCTTTTGTGTTTCTGTTACAAAAGCTGAAATTGCTTCACGCAAAGGAGTGAACCATTGACCGAAATATACAAGTTCTGCAAATTTGTTTGCAACAAGTGCTTTATAGTGTTGTGTTTCACGGTCCAAACAGATTTGTTCAAGTGTTTCGTGTGCTTTGTAGAGAATTGAACCGCCCGGAGTTTCATATACGCCACGAGATTTCATACCTACAAGACGGTTTTCTACCATATCTACAATACCGCAGCCGTTTGCACCGCCAAGTTCGTTGAGTTTCTTTACAAGTTCAACTCCGTCCATTTCAACGCCGTCAATGGCTGTCGGAATACCTTTTTCAAAGTGTAGTGTGATATAAGTTGCCTTGTCGGGTGCTTTTTCGGGAGACACGCCCATTTCAAGAATTTCGTCGTATTTCGGCTCATTCATCGGGTCTTCAAGGTCAAGACCTTCGTGGCTCAGATGCCATAAGTTTTTGTCTTTTGAATAGTTTGTTTCACGATTTATTTTAAGAGGAATGTTGTGTGCTTCTGCATACTCGATTTCTTCTTCACGGCTCTTTATGTCCCAAATACGCCACGGAGCGATGATTTCCATTTCAGGAGCGAATGCTTTAATTGCAAGTTCAAAACGAACTTGGTCGTTTCCTTTTCCCGTACAACCGTGACAGATTGCGTCTGCACCCTCTGCTTTTGCTATTTCAACAATTCGTTTTGCAATAATGGGACGGGCAAATGCCGTACCGAGTAAATACTGACCTTCATATACAGCGCCTGCCTGTACGCTCGGGAAAACATAGTCTTCTATAAATGTTTTATTTAAGTCTTCTATGTAAAGTTTGCTTGCACCTGTTTTGATTGCTTTTTCTTCAAGTCCGTCAAGTTCTGTACCTTGTCCTACATCTCCGCTGACTGCGATAACTTCACAGTTGTTGTAGTTTTCTTTAAGCCATGGAATGATGATGCTTGTATCAAGACCTCCCGAATATGCTAAAACAACTTTTTTGATTTCTTTCATTTTAAATTTCTCCTTCCGTTATGGGTGTTTTGTTTAGATTTCCTCATCATTATATTTCCTGTTGAATAAACAGTCAATAGTTTTTGGGAAAATTTGTATGAATATACAAAAACTGCTAAAAATTAGTGTAAAATATGCATAATTTTACAGTAAAGGATGCTTATGTAAAAAATTAAAAATATTACAAACGTAATCGTAAGGAAAGAGTTGCTAAAAGTTAATATAATTTAATATGTAAAAACTTTGAAATAATCACAACTTTTTTAAAATCAAATTATTGAAGACTGTATATTGTTGTATTACATAGTGTTTTACATATTTCATTATATTATATTGACTATTTTTTTGTTTTTGAATTCTTAAAGTGAACATATTTTAAAAAAGTAAATAATTTTTTATTTTGTATTGTTTATTTATTGACAAAGCGTATTTGAAAGTGTATAGCGTATTTGAAAGTGTATAGCGTATTTGAAAGTGTATTATGAAGGTGTATAGATATAAAAAATAAGGAGGATTTAATAATTAAGGAGGATTTAATAATGAAGAAAAATTTTAAAAAAATTATTTCTTTATATCTTGCTTTGATAATGATAATCACTTCTTTTGCAATTTCTCCGACTGTTTTTGCAAGTGCAAAAACAAGAGTTGCTGAAGATGTGCTTACAAAAGCAATCAACAGTTATGAAGAAACAATGTCAAGAATCTCTGAACTCGGTTATTCAAGAAATCTTGTAGAAGCATACAAATCTTACTACAAGTGTCTTCAATACAGAGATGCGCTAAATTACGGCGGTGCTGACGGTTCAAGAGCAGAACAATATGCCAACGACCTTGCTTATAAAGCAAGTCAGATGACAGTCAGCAAACCTTTATGACCAAGACAAATAGATATGGGTTCACTGAGCGGTCAGTCAGAGGCTTCAAATTATGACGATAGTATGATTTTTGCCGAGCCGGGCTCAATCCAGACAGGTAACAATGACAACAAGATGGCTGAAAATACTATTGAGAACTATTATATGTTCCAAACAAATGAAGTTTATCTTAAAAATTTTGTTTGGTTGTATGACGGTACGACAAGTCTTAGAGCTCCTGTTACTTTTTGTTTTAACTTGAACAGAAATGTTTTCTACGGTTACCAAGACAGAGGCTGGTTCGGTGTTACAATGGATGACGGTAACGGACTCGGTTTTGGTTCTGAAACTTGGGCATATCATTCAATAAACGGAAAGTGGAGTATGACTTCCGAAAATACTAAGTATGATTTTTCTTCAGACAGTAAAAATCTTTGGGGATATAACGGCAGAGATTTGTACGGAAAAAATACATGGCACTTTGCATCTAACTATATTGTATTTAACGGTACCGTTCCTGACGCAAATCAAAATTACACTGCAAAATTGGAACCGAACATTTCGGTTTATGACCAAGACAAAGACCTTATGGGCGAATTGAGTCCCACAAAGGCTACAAGCGGTAACAGACAACATGAAGACAGCAAGTTCTACAACAGAGGTTTGCATATATTATTAATGGTAAAGCTCTCACAGACGGTATTGCAAACGGCTTGAAAAAAATAGATGTTACTGATACTGAGTATGATTCGGTAATTTCACTCCTTACTGCAATTGAAACTGCTGCGACAGTAAGCTATATGACTATTAGTTTTTCTGACACAGAAAATGCCGTAAATACAATGGGTGCGGACATTAAAGCAAAAGTTGACGCTATCAACAATGCAAATTGTACGGAAAAACTTGTTTTTGCAGATGGCTGCGATTATTCAAATTTGAGAAAGACAATGACATCTTCTTCTTAAGCATACGCTTCTGAAAACAAGAATGAAGACGGCACAGAAAAATATACACCTGAAACTTGGCAACCTTTTGCAGAAGCATATAAAAATGCAAAAGACGCTATGCTCAGTCTTGACCCTATGGGCGAAAATGACAAGTACACTAAAAATGCGAAACAGTTGAACGATGAGCTCAAACGCACATTTGGTGAACTTCAACTGAAAAAATACTATGCAAGTTTTGCAAATCTTGATGCTTCCGTAAAACAAGCAAAAGATAAGCTTGACGAACTTGCTCAATTAGGTACGACTACTCTTACGGCAACAACAGTTCAAAATCTTGCAGATACCGTTTCTTCACTTGTTTACGCAAACTATACAGAACAACAAAGAGATGAAACATTGTTGTCTGAACAGAGCAAAATAGACGCTGAACAACAAAAAGTTGACGAAGTATTAAACGGACTTGAAACAGGTCTTGATATTTCAGCACTTGACGCTTCACTTGAAAGTCTTGACTCACTTGACAGAGATGAATATGATTTTTCAAAACTCGAGGGATTGAAAAATTCAGTTGCCGTAAAAGATGTTTCTTGGAACAATAAAGTTATAAAATGCTCTGCATTTAAAACTCAAGACGATGTTGACAGTGCGGCAGCTCATATTATTACAGAAATTACATCTTCAAAAATCAATTATAAAATAATTGCCACCGAAGGTATTACATTTAATGTAAGTGATATTCAGGCAGTTCCTTACGGAACGGAAGTTGTTGCTGCTGCAAAAGACGGTGCAACAGCGTGGTATATCGGCTACAAATCCGTAACTGCAAGTCACGATGTTAAGTATCAGTATTCAGGCGAAACATTTACATTTGTCGTTATGGGCGACACAACAATTAAAACCGAAGCATCAAGCGAAACCATAACTTCAAGAGTTCAGGTTCAAAACAATATCAATAACAGAGTAACTTCGGTAATATATGTTGCAGACAATTATAAACTTCCTGAACCTATTGCTTATCCTTTCTATAACTTCTCAAATTATGAAGTAAACGGAGAAAAACACGCTATCGGCGATACAGTAAGCGTTAATTCCGATACTGTTGTAAAAGCAGTTTACGAGCCAAATGCTCAGGAAACATTTACAGTTACCTATGCTTCTGTTATGGATTCCGTAGAAAATTGGGAAGAAATATCAACCAAAGAGTATGCTTATAACTCTGTTGTTAAATACACAAGTAAAGTTCCTGTTTATTGGATAGGCGTTTATACATCTTCGGAAATTTTAAACGGAAATGATTACGGCTATGTTCTTCTCGGTTACGGTACTGAATTTATCTACCATGTAAACGAGAATATTGAAATTGACGCTACAAATAAAAAGGCTTACGATGAACAGTTCGTAAATGAACTTAATCCTGACGGATATACAAAAAATCTGTATTTTGTAGGCAATTTAGATGTTGATGAAAACGGAGCTTCGGCAAATATCAGATACGCAAATACGAACTTCAATGATACTTCACAGGCAGTTATCAAAGACCAACTTGCTTCTAAAGGTAAAATCTCAATGTTGGGCAGATACTATATTCCTCAAGAGGCAGAAATGATTGAATGCGGTATCTTGTTTACAAAAGGCGAAGTTTCTTCATTGACATTAAGTGATGTTGACGGTAAAAATGTAATCAGATGTAAATCGTTTACACAAACTGCCGGAAATCAGTTTGTAATCAGTAAAGTAGGATGTAAAGCAGGCGAAACAGTTTCTTATTGTTCCTATGTTAAATATGAGATGAACGGTAAGACATTTGTTAAATATTCGGCAACAGATTCCGAAATACTTTAAAAAACGGAGGATGAGATATTATGAAAAAATATTATGAAGAACCTCAAATAGAGGTTAGAAAATATAATATTGTTGAAAACAAGCATATTCTTACAGGTGTTTCCACCACCGACCCGACGGATCATAACGGTGATTTGTTTGACGACGATGAATATTAATTTACCAATTTAAAAAAATAAAAATGCCTTTGAAGGTTAAAACTTTCAAAGGTGTTTTTTTATTTTGCAGAAATGTTTACAATTTTGTCAAAATATGTTGTTATATTTGTACAAAATAATATTTAAAAATGGGGGGAGTTTTTATGAAAAAAGCAAGTAAAATTATTTCTGCAATTCTTTGTTTTTGTATTATAGCCTGTTGTTTTGCAGGTTGTGAAAAAAGAGTTTCACTTGAGGGAACTTGGAAAGCGTCTTATGAGGAAAAGGCATTTGCAAATGATTTTGAGGAAGAATATAAAGATGATGAAATCGTAACGGAAATGTTGAAAAATTTTGAAAATAAAATTATTATTGATATGTACTATGTAGTTGATGAAGATAATAATTGCAAAATTACCATTGATACGGAAAAATTTGAAAAAGATTTGACTGCTAAATCGGAAGAATTTCTTGACCTTATGGAAGAGGCATATTACAGAGGTGCTGAAAAAGAGGGATTGACGAGAAAACAGTTTGACGAGTATTACAAAGAAGTTGAAAAGACAACATTAAGAAACGCTTTGTATGAAGAAATGGAACTTGATGAATTTATTAAAGAGTCTGTTGAAGATTTAAAAAAAGAAAATGAGAAAAATGAAGAAAAGTCCTTTTTTGACGCAAGAGGAGATAAAATATACTTTGATAATGAAGATGAGGGCAAGGGATACGAAACATTTACACTTGAAGGAGATACTCTGACAATTACGGGTACATACGATATGGACGGTAAATTGATTGACGGTGAAAATGTGGTTTTAGTAAAGCAACCCGAATAATTTGAAAGGCAGTCTTGTTTTAATAAGACTGCCTTTTTTGTTTTTATGTTTATATTGAAAATATGTTGCCGATTAGTTTAATTATTTAATGCTTTATTGACTTATTTTATAATTTATATTATTATATAAATAATTGTTCATAGGTGGTATAAATATGAAAATACTCGTAATAGGTCTCGGTTTAATAGGTGCAAGTCTTGCAAAAACACTTCAAAAAAATACATCTCACTATGTAATGGGTTGGAACAGAACGCAGAGTGTTATGAAAACTGCGTACGCCGACGGAGTAATTGACGAGTACGGAGAACTTGAAGATTTAATTCCGAAAGCCGATATTACAATTGTAAATATTTATCCCGACGGTATTGTACCGTTGATTTTAAAATATAAAGATTTGTTCAAAAAAGGCAGTATTGTAACCGATTCGTGCGGTATTAAAACAAAAATTTGCCGAGAACTTGAAAAGGAACAACTTAACTTTACTTTTATAGGCGGACATCCGATGGCAGGCAGAGAAGTCAGCGGATACGCAAGCAGTCTTGACAATCTTTTTGAAAAAGCAAGTTTCATTTTCACTCCGACTTTAAACGACGAAAACGCTTTGTCAACTCTTAAAAAACTTGCAGATGAAATGAAATTTGCAAGAGTTGTCGTTACAACTCCCGAACATCACGACGAGATGATAGCGTACACTTCACAGATTGCCCATGTTCTTGCGTGCAGTTATATTTTAAGCCCGAGAGCACCGTTTCATTCCGGTTTCAGTGCGGGAAGTTACAGAGATGTTTCCCGTGTTGCTAAAATAAATGCAGATATGTGGACTGAACTTTTTGCCGACAACAGTGAAAATTTGTGTGCTGAAATAGATGAATTGATAGACAATTTGAGTTTGTTTAAGTCGGCTTTGATTTTAAATGACAGCAAAAAACTGCACGACCTTTTGGCAAAAGGAAATTCAATAAAAGAGGAAATCGGTTGATGAAAAAACTTGTTGTAAATGTTCAAAAGCCGTACGAAATTTTAATTGAAAGAAATATTATTAATTCGTGCGGAAGTTATATAAGTAAAATTACAAATGCTAAAAAGGTTGCCGTTATTACAGATTCAAATGTTGAAAAACTTTACCTTGATACTGTTGTGAAGTCGCTTTCAGAGTATTTTGAAGTTTTTTCTTGCAGTTTTACGGCAGGCGAGAAATCCAAAACTGTTTTTGAAGTAACAAAAATGGTGGAATTTATGGCTGAAAATTCGCTCAGCAGAAACGATTTGGCAGTAGCACTCGGAGGCGGTGTAACGGGCGATATGGCTGGCTTTGCCGCATCGTGTTATTTGAGAGGAATAGATTTTGTACAAATTCCGACAACTCTTTTGTCACAGATAGATTCGTCTGTCGGAGGAAAAACAGGAGTTGATTTACCGCAGGGAAAAAATCTTTGCGGTGCATTTCATCAGCCGTCTTTGGTTTTGATTGACCCAAATGTTTTGGATACGCTTGATGAACGCTTTTTTAATGACGGAATGGGCGAAGCAATTAAGTACGGTTGTATTAAAAGTGAAAAACTTTTTTCTCGTCTTGAAAAAGAAAATGCAAAAGATTTTATTGAAGATTTGATTTTTGAATGTGTAGATATAAAAAGACAGGTTGTTGAAAACGACGAAAAAGAAAAAGGCGAGAGAGCCATTTTGAATTTTGGTCATACAGTCGGTCATGCAATTGAAAAACTTAACAATTTTGAAGGAATTTCACACGGCGAAGCAGTTGCAATCGGTATGGTGTATGTTACGAATTCTTCCGAAAAATCGGGTATGACGGAAAACGGTACAACTGACAGATTGATAAAATTGCTTGAAAAATATTCGTTGCCTGTTAAAACAGATTACAGCCTTGAAAAACTTGTTGCGGCTATGCTTAATGATAAAAAACAGACGGGAAACGGTATTAAATTCATAACATTGGAAAAAATAGGCAAGGGCGTTATTTCGCCCGTTGAAAATAAAGATATAAAAAAATTTTTGGGTGTTTAAAATGGACAGTGTAGTTATTAAAAATTCTGTTTTGAACGGCATAGTACAACTCCCGCCGTCAAAATCTGTTGCACACAGGGCACTCATTTGTGCGGCACTTTCTAAATATAATTGTAAAATAGGACCTCTCGGAAACAGTGACGATGTGAAGGCTACAATTTCTGTTTTGAAAGAATTGAGAAGCAACAAAGAGTTTTTAAATTTAAACTGCAACGAATCAGGTTCAACGCTCAGATTTTTAATTCCCGTTGCGGCAGCTCTCGGAAAACACGCAGTATTTAACGGAAACGGCAGACTTCCGCAAAGACCGATAGACGACTATGTAAGGTTGTTGACGCAACACGGCGTCAGGTGTAAATCACAAGGCGGTCTTCCGCTTGAAATAGAAGGAAAGTTGCAAAACGGTATTTTTGAAATAGCAGGAGATGTCAGTTCACAGTATGTTACGGGACTTTTACTTGCATTGCCGTTGTGCGACGGCGACTCGAAAATAGTTTTGACATCAAAATTACAGTCATTGCCTTATGTGGAACTTACAATTAAGGTTATGAGTGATTTCGGTGTTCAGGTTGAAAAAACAGATTTCGGCTATTTTGTAAAAGGAAATCAAGAGTATAAATGCGAAAGATATTTCATTGAGTCCGATTGGAGTCAAGCGGCATTTTTCGGTGCGGCAGGTGCAATCGGGGGAAATGTTGCCGTAAAAGGTTTGAATATAGAGAGCATACAGGGAGATAAAAGGATAGTTGATGTACTTCAACAATTCGGTGCGAATGTTAAGTTTGAAAACGATTGCCTTTACTGTTCAAGAAATGACTTGAAAGGTATTACCGTTGATGCTTCGGATATTCCCGATATGGTTCCGTCGATAGCGGTAATTGCCGCTTATGCAAAGGGTAAAACGGTTATAAATGGTACGAAAAGGCTTCGCCTTAAAGAGTCTGACCGTGTTTTCAGCGTTGTGAGCAATCTGCAAAAAATGGGTGTAAATGTTGAATGCGGAAATGATTTTATAGAAATAGAGGGCAGAGAAAATCTTAAAGGAGCAAAACTTGACGGCTTCAATGACCATAGGATTGTTATGGCTTTTTCGATTGCTGCACTTTTCGCAGACGGCGACAGTATAATTTCGGACGTTCAAAGCATAAATAAGTCGTACCCCGACTTTTTTAAAGATTTTAACAGAATGGGAGGCAAATCATGGGTTCAACTTTCGGAAATAAAATAAAAATTTCAGTTTTCGGCGAAAGTCACGGAGAAGCAATAGGTTGCGTTATTGACGGTTTGCCTCACGGACTGAAGATTGATTTTGATAAAATAAATTTGCAGATGAAACGCAGAGCACCGGGAAACGATAAAACGGCAACTCCGAGAAAAGAAAAAGACGAACCGATTGTTCTCTCAGGTGTTTTTGACGGATATACAACGGGCGCTCCTCTTGCAATGATGATTAAAAACGAGAATACAAAAAGTGCCGATTATTCAAACCTTAAAAAAGTTTTACGCCCTTCTCACAGTGACTATCCGGCTTATGTTAAGTATGATGGTTTTAACGATATAAGAGGTGGGGGACATTTCAGCGGAAGACTTACTGCGCCAATAGTTTTTGCAGGTGCAATAGCAAGGCAGATTTTGGAAGAAAAAGGCATATATATCGGTGCGCATATTAAAAGAATAGGCAGTGTATGCGATACTCCTTTCAATTTTAACGATGTTCCGATTGATTTGCTGAAAAAACTCTCAACAAGCAATTTTTCAGTTATAGATGATAAAATAGAAAATATAATGCGTGCCGAAGTGGAAAAGTACAGACTTGCTCAAAACAGTGTAGGCGGAGAAATTGAATGTGCGGTTGTCGGTATGCCTGTCGGCATAGGTTCAAATATTTTTGATACGGTTGAAAGTAAGATTTCTTCTGCAATGTTTGCAATACCTGCCGTTAAAGGCGTAGCGTTCGGCTTGGGTTTTGATTTTGCAAAAGAAAACGGAATGTATGCAAATGATTGTTATAGGATAGAAAACGGCAAAGTGTCGCTAATTTCAAACAATAACGGCGGTGTTTTAGGCGGTATGACAACGGGCGCTCCCGTAGTATTTTCCGTTGCAGTAAAACCCACCGCATCTGTTTCCCAACCTCAAAAAAGTGTTAATATCGAGAGTATGGAAAATGAAACTTTGGAAATACACGGAAGACACGACCCGTGTATTGTTCCCCGTGCAGTCAGCGTTGTAGAGTCTGCAACTGCATTTGCTTTGTTAGATTTATTATGATTTTAGGATAAAATTTATGGATTTACTTGAACTTAGAAAAGAAATTGATAAAATAGACAGTGAACTTATACCTTTATTATTGTCGAGAATGGAAGTTTCAAAAAAAGTCGCTCAATATAAGATAGAAAACAATATTCCTGTCTTAAACGAGCAACGAGAAAAAGAAATTCTTGAGTCTGTTGCAAAAAGATGCGATAATCAAGGTGAAACAATCAAGACGGTTTTTTCTTCAATTATGGACGCATCAAGGGCGTTGCAACATAAAATAATCGGCGACGGTAAAGAATTGAAAGACGAGATAAATTCGGCACTCGGCAAGAAAATCAAAACAAAAAATTCAACTGTTGCCTGTTTCGGCGATTTGGGTTCAAATGCTCACAATGCCTGCAACAAAGTTTTTGAAAATTCCTATATTAATTTTTATAAAAGTTTTGAAGATATATTTGAAGCGGTAAATAACGGCAGTGCAGATTACGGAATTGTCCCTGTTGAAAATTCAACGGCAGGCTCTGTACACGAGTCGTATGACCTTATAATGAAATACAGATTTTATATCGTAGGTGCAGTTGATATACCGATTAATCATTGCATTTGCGTTAAAAACGGTACAAATTCGGAAAATGTAACAAAGGTTTATTCTCATCATCAAGCATTAAGACAGTGTGACAATTACATTAAAAAACACGACCTTGTACCGATTAACTATTCAAATACGGCAGGAGCGGCAAAGTTTGTAAGCGAAAGTTCTGCGTCGGATATAGCGGCTGTTTGCAGCGTTTCTGCGGCTGAAAAATACGGTTTGCAGATAGTTCAAAAAAGTATTGAAGATGTTAAGGGAAATACCACAAGATTTATAATTATTTCAAAAAAACTGATAGTTGAAGACGGTGCGGATAAAATATCGCTTATTTTCAGTTTGCCTCATTTGACAGGCTCACTTTACCGTGTGCTTGGCAGATTTGCTATGGCAGGTCTGAATATGACAAAACTTGAAAGCAGACCGTTAAAAGACGGCAGTTCCTTTGCGTACAGTTTCTATGTCGATTTGCTTGGAAATGTACAAAACGAGGAAACGCTTGAACTCTTGTGTGCTTTGTACAGTGAATTGCCCGATTTTACATTTCTCGGAAATTTCATTGAAACAAATTAATATAATAATATGAGGTGTTCTGATGAAACAAAATAAAAGACACCGCACAAGTTTTATTAATACTATAATAGTTATTGTAACAGTTGTCATATTGGTATTTTTATCAATAGCGCTTTACAACTCAGATAAACTGCAGGTTAGGTTTGAAACAATTGTCCTTTTTCTGTCAAGGATAGAAAACGCAATAGTTTCGCTTGACTCCCGAGTGGGAATTGTGATTTGCGTTTTTGCCCTTTTTCTTGCTAAAACGCAGTTGCCTATACCTATGAGTTTTTTGTGCGTTATTTCAGGTATGGTTTTTCCTCTGCATCAGGCAATAGCGATGAATGTTGTGTTTACCTGCATAGTTCATTCCGTGAAGTATTGGGAAGGATTATGGATAGGCGGTGGCTGGGCAAGAAAAATCATTAATATAAAACAAATTAAATTTATACGAGAGTGGATTGAATTTAAAGGAAACGGAAATCCGTATATACTTTTTGTATGCAGACTTATTCCTTCAATACCTCTCGGAATGGTGTCGAAACTGTACGGCTCTTTACACTATGATTTTTTGTACTATCTTGTTTTGAGTACGCTTGGTTTTTTGCCGAGAATATATGTATATACAAGCATCGGCGGCGAGTTGTTCAATCCGTTTTCAGTCAGATTTATTTTGCTTATTATGGCTGCGGTTGTGTTCACAGGCACCGGCGCTTTGGTTCTTAACCTTATATATGGTAAGAAATATAAACAAATGACGCAAACTCTTTTGATTTACAGTCAAAAAGAAAAATACAAAATAGTTTTTTAGGAGAGTAAAATGAAAACAACAGAACTTATTGCAAAAATTAAAAACGGCGAACTTGACGAACAACTTGCTCGTGTATATGTTACAGAGAGTGAAGTTGAAAAGCAAAAAGAACGCTACATAGAAACTATCGAAACATTTATCGAAACATTCGGCGAAGACAGAGATGTTATTGTGTGCAGTGCACCGGGAAGAACAGAAGTGTGCGGTAACCATACAGACCACAACAACGGTAAAGTTTTGGCTGCTTCCGTAAATCTTGATGCAATAGCAGTTGCAAGCATTAACAACGACAATACCGTAAGAGTAAAATCAAAAGGTCATGCAATGAATGTTGTTGAGTTAAATAACCTTGAACCTGACGAATCAATGTTTGGTAAGTCAACTTCTATGGTTAAAGGTGTTGTATCGGGACTTTCCGAATGGGGTTATAAAATCGGTGGTTTTGACGCTTGTACAACTTCAGATGTTATGGGCGGTTCGGGACTTTCATCTTCTGCTGCGTTTGAAGTGCTTATAGCAACTTGTATTTCTGCTTTGTTCAATGATGAAACAATAGACGCTGTTACACTTGGTAAAGTTGCACAGTACAGTGAAAATAAGTTTTTCGGAAAACCTTGCGGACTTTTAGACCAAATGACTTCTGCAGTAGGCACATTTGTTACAATCGACTTCAAATGCACTTCAGAGCCTGTTATTAAAAAAATCAATGTAGATTTTAATTCTTTCGGTTACAGCCTTTGCATTGTTGATACAGGCGGAAGCCACTCTGACTTGACAGACGACTACGCTGCCGTAAGGTCGGAAATGGAATCTGTTGCAAAAGCAATGGGACACAGTGTTTTGAGAGAAATATCTTATGATGATTTCAAAGCAAAACTCCCTGAATTATATGCGTCAGATGAAATAAATGACAGAGCATTGCTTCGAGCAATTCATTTTTACAACGAAAATATGCGAGTTGACAATGCAGTTGAAGCACTCGAAAACAACGATTTTGAATCATTCAAAAAAATAATTGTTGAATCGGGCTTTTCATCTTATATGTACAATCAAAATGTTTATACACCAAAAAATCCTTTGGAACAAAAACTTTCACTTGCACTTGCTGTAACACAGGAAATTCTTGACGGCAAGGGTGCGTACAGAGTTCACGGCGGAGGATTTGCAGGTACAATTCAGGCTTTTGTTCCGAATGAAATCTTGAACGAATATAAAGAAAAAATTGAAAGCATTTTCGGAGAAGGAAAGTGCTATGTCCTTTCAATCAGACCGGTCGGCGGCGTTAAGGTTATGTAATTTTTGCTTTGGTGTGTATAAAGAGGTAGATTAAGATGAAGTATGTGTTTGTGGAAAATCCCATTGCAGGGAATAAGAAAAAACAGTTGCTTTTTAAAAGAGTTCAGTCTGCTTTCAGATTGAGCGATGATGAGATGATAATAGAAGAAACATTGTTTCCGCATCATGCACAACAAATTGCACGTGTTTACGCTGAAAATTACGGTGATGATGCAGTTATAGTTTCCTGCGGAGGCGACGGCACAATACACGAAATTGCAAACGGTCTTGCGGGCACAGATACTCCTCTCATGGTAATACCTCTCGGCACGGGAAATGATTTTGCAAAAAAGATTTACGGTACAAGAAAAATAAATCTTGAAAATGTTGTAAAGTCTTTCGGCTTACATAACGGAGATATAAGATATGATGTAAAACCGATTGACCTTATAGATTATAACGGCGAAAAATGTATAAACATAATGAGCTACGGTCTTGATACTTTAGTTGAAACTATCGGCAGAAAAATAGCGGCTAAAGCCCCGTTTTTGGGTAAAAATGCTTATACTATGGCTGTTCTGCCCGTGTTTATGAAACCTTTGAAATATTCTTTGAATGTTGATTTCAAATGTATTGACAAAGACGGAAATAAGTTTGATTTTACGGCAACGCCTCACGAATATGCTTTAATGGCTATTTGCAATGCGTCTTATTATGGTGGTGGATTTTGCCCTGCTCCCGACTCTGTTTTGGACGACGGGCTTTTAGATTTGGTATATGTTGACAGTATGAGTCTGCCAAAAGCCGTTCCACTTGTTCCAAAATATTCAAGCGGTCAACTTGCTCATGAAGAAAACAGTGCAGTTCATATGGCGTATGTTACCTCAGGCAGAATTTGGACAGATGACGGTTCTGCTCTTTTGGGAAACTGCGACGGAGAAAACTTTGACTATAAGGATGTTTATTTTCATGTTGACAAACATGCACTGAAACTCTGTGTTTTGAAAGAGTAATAAAATATTTAATAACATTTTTTAAAAACCTTCATAGAATATAGAGAAATCGAAGATTTCAATATATTTTACGGAGGTTTTTTTATGGCTGATGTTCCTGTTATCAATTCCAACTGCCAAAATATAAACGAAGCGGTGTGTATTGATACAAAGAGAATTTATGATTCGTGTGTAAGTAAAGATTGTCTTGAAGATTTAAGAGTGACTTTTTTCGCAAAAAGTCAGCAACTCATTGATAATGCCGTTACGGTTAAGTGCCGTGAGTGTTGTATTGAATCCGTGAGTATAGATGTTGAAGAAGTACCGTTTAACAGAGGATTTTACAGTGTCGATATAGTATTTTATTTTAAATTGTGCTTTGATACTTATTCATCTCCGTGTACAATGCCTCAAACTGCCATTGGTTATGCGAAGTTCAATAAAAAGTGTATCTTATACGGTTCTGACGGTAAAGTTAAAATCTTTACTTCAAACCCTGTATCTGAAGCCCTTGACTGCCCTGAAGCACCTCAAACAAGCAATCCTACAGCAAAGGTTCAGGCAGTTGACCCTGTTATATTGTCAACAAATGTTGTAAAGGCTTGCGATTGTTGTTTCCCTATATGCACATCATTTCCACAGTCTATTTTGTGCAATGCAGAGGACGGATTTGTAAACGGTAATTGTTCAAAAGCCGTTTTGGTTACAATAGGACTTTTTTCTATTGTTCAAATGGAAAGAGATGTTCAAATTACCGTTCCTGCGTACGATTTTTGTATTCCTGACCGTGAATGCGACTGCAATACAGACAGTCCCTGTGAAACATTTAATAAGATAGAGTTCCCTGTTGATGAATTTTTCCCAAAAGAAAAAGACTGCTGCTGCGAAAATCCGTGCTGCGATTAAGAAAAAGAGGAGTTAAAACTCCTCTTTTTTTATATTGTGTTTTGTGATATAATTTGTTATATAAGTTACATAATATACTTATTAAATTAAAAAAAGAATTTTAAGGAGTTTTAACTATGCCGTATATTGAAATCAAAACGAATGCGTCTTTTAATCAAGAACAGATAAACTTGTTGAAATCTGATATGGGTAAAAACATTACTGCAATTCCGGGCAAAAGCGAAGATTGGCTTATGGTGGATTTTTGTGAAGACAGAAATATGTTTTTCAAAGGTGTAAATTTACCGTGCGCTATTGTTGATGTCAGCATTTTCGGAAAGGCAGAGAAAAAGTATTTTGATGATTTGACAGAAAGAATTTGCAATTCTGTCAGCACTGTTTTGGGACTTGATAAAGACAGAATATATGTTAAATATTCTGAAATAGAAAAATGGGGATGGAACGGAGTAAACTTTTAATGAACGATAAGGTGTTAAGTATAAAGAATTCCGAGTTTTTTCTCGGAGATAAACCTTACAATATATATTCGGGTGCTATGCACTATTTCAGAATAGTTCCTGAATATTGGGAGGACAGACTTACAAAACTTAAACTTGCAGGTTTTAATACGGTTGAAACCTATGTTTGTTGGAATTTACATGAAAAAAAGCCGGGAGTTTTTGACTTTTCGGGAATTTTAGATATTGAAAAATACATAAAGACAGCACAAAAAATCGGTCTTAATGTCATAGTCAGACCGGGACCGTACATTTGTGCCGAATGGGATTTCGGCGGACTTCCTGCGTGGCTTTTAAAAGATAAAAATATGAGACTGCGTTGTTTTCATAAACCTTATCTTGACGCTGTTGAAAGGTTCTATGATGAACTTTTCCCACGACTTAAACCTTTGCTTGCATCAAACGGAGGACCGATTATTGCAATGCAGGTTGAAAATGAGTACGGAAGTTATTCAAATGATAAAAAATATTTGAATTATGTCAAATCTTTGTTTGAAAAACACAATATGGATGTTTTACTGTTTACTTCAGACGGAAATTTGGATTCAATGCTTTCCGGAGGGAGTATAGACGGTGTGTTGAAAACTTTAAATTTCGGTTCAGGCTCAAGAACTGCTTTTAATGTTTTGAAAAAATACGGCGAGAAATCTCCAAAAATGTGTATGGAATTTTGGTGCGGTTGGTTTGACCATTGGGGCTATAAGCATCATACAAGAAGTTCGGCTCAAACAGAATACGAAATCAAAGGATTTTTATCGCAAAACGCAAGTTTTAATATATATATGTTTCACGGCGGTACAAATTTTGGTTTTACTTCGGGAGCAAATTATACAAAGAGATATTTGCCTACGGTTACAAGTTATGATTACTGTGCTTTGTTAAATGAGTACGGCGATTATACGCCTGCCTATCACAAAGTGAGAAAACTTTTGCACGAAAAGCAAAACTTACCTTTGCAAGAACTTCCCGAGTCGCCGAAACTTCAAAATATCGGAGAAATAGAACTTACCGAGTCAACTTCTTTGTTTTCAAATCTTGAAAATATTGCAGAAAAACATTATTCGCCAACTGCCGAAAGTATGGAATATTTCGACCAAAACTTTGGTATGATTTATTATAAGACAAAAATTAAAGGCAAATATCCGACTGTAAAATATACTGTTTCGGATGTACACGACAGAGCTTTTGTGTATGTTGACGGTAAAAAAACTGCGACGATAGACAGAACTTTGGAAAACAAAAAAAGATTGTTTAAATCTCTGTATTCAAACACTTTTACTGTTTCGCCGATTAGTTCGGAATGTGAAATAGGCGTGCTTGTTGACGCTATGGGAAGAGTGAATTACGGTCAGAAATTGTACGACAGAAAAGGCATATCTGCCATTTCTTCTTCAGTGCAGGTTTTGTGCGACTATGAGATTTACACTATACCTCTTGACAATCTTGAAAAACTTGATTGGACTCAAAATTCCGATAAGTACCCGATATTTTTTAAAGGCAACTTTGATGCCGAAAAGGGAAAGGATTGTTTTGTCGAAACAAAGGGCTTTACAAAGGGAAACGTTTGGATAAACGGTTTCAATCTCGGAAGATATTGGAGCAAAGGACCACAAAAAACACTTTATCTGCCTGCACCTTTGTTAAAGGAAAAAGACAATGAAATAATTGTTTTGGAACTTGAAAATGCAGACAAAAAATCTATAAAAATCATAGATAAACATAAACTTTTTTAATGAATAAATGAAAAAAATCACCCGATAATAACAACGGGTGATTTTTTATGGATATGACAAATATATCAAAAAATATGAAGATTTTTTCAGGATTTTCAAACACAATAAAGGCACTCAATATTCTTATCACGATAATAAAGATATTGGCAATTTCCTTTATTGCACTTCAGGCGATACTGATATTAAAAGAAAAAGGATTTAACTAATCAAAAACAGGATATGTTCTGCGATATATGCTGTTGATGTTTTTGAAATAGTCGAAATCAACCGAGTCAATCGTTTCTCTTGTAGTTCTGAAACGCCAATTCTTTTCGGGCACTCCCGGAATGTTCATCCTTGCGTCACTTCCGAAACCGCACATATCCTGAAAAGCGATGATTGCCGTGTTTGAACTTGACGCCCATACAGATTCGATTATTTTTCGACAACTTTTACTTTTGAAACCTCCGTCGCCCCAATTTTCTCCTTCAAAACCGCAATATTTAAGTGCAAAATTTCGTTCACTTTCACTTGCTTCCCAAAGCCATCCGAGAAGTGTGTTGTTGTCGTGAGTGCCGATATAGTTGACGCTGTTTTGCGTACAGTTGTGCGGCAGGTGAAGTGAGTCGGAATTTGGGTCAAAACCAAACTGAACGACTTTTATACCGGGAATTTTTGTCTCTTCTAAAAGTTTTACGACATCTTCTCCGAAAGTTCCAAGATCTTCGGCAATGATTGGCGGATTTTTAAATTTTTTAAATACTTCATTAAAAAGGCTCATTTCGGGGCCTTTTTTCCATTCTCCGTTTTTTGCCGTTTTACTGTCGGCGTCAACTTCCCAATAACTTGCAAAGGCTCTGAAATGGTCAATCCTTACAACATCGTACATTTCAAGAGAGTTTTCAAGTCTGGACATCCACCATTTGTAGTTGTCCTTTTTCATTTCGTTCCAATCATATATCGGATTGCCCCAAAGTTGACCGTTTTCACTGAAATAATCGGGTGGAACACCTGCGATTTTTGTAGGTTTAAGCGTAGTTTTGTCTATTTTGAAAAGGTTAATATTAGACCATACATCAGCACTGTCCATTGCTACATATATGGGTATATCGCCTATGATTGCAACACCTTTTTTATTTGCGTATTGTTTGATTTTTTTCCATTGTTCAAAGAAAATGTATTGTACAAAGCACCAAAAATCAATATCGGTTTCAAGCTCTTTTATATCGCTTCCAGAAATGTTTTTAAAATGTGAATATTTTTCACTCCATTCCCACCATGCAGAACCGTTTTCTCTGTTTTTGATTGCCATAAATAACGAGTATGAATAAAGCCATTTTGAAGTTGATTTGAAGTTTTCAATTTCACTCTTCAATTTTTCATCGCAGTTTTTATAGCACTTTTTTAACAGTTCAAGTCGCCTTGAAGACGCAAAGTCATAGTCAGCCGTGTAAGGCGAACCGTCATAAATATTTCTTTTGAAATCTTCTTCGGTGCAAAGTCCTTCTTTCAAAAGACTTTTCGGGTCAATGAACAAATAGTTGCCTGCAAAAGCACTCGGAGAACAGTAAGGAGAATTTGCGTGGTCAAGCGGATTGAACGGCAGCACCTGCCAATACGAAAATCCTGCGTCGCTTATTTTATCTATGAAATGGTAACAGTTTTCATCAAAAACACCGACTGCATAGTCAGACGGCATTGAACTGATGTGAAACAGTACACCGCTGTTGCGTTTGTTTAACATTTTTTAACACCTCAAAATAGAGATTATCACGAATTAACAAAAAAATCAATCTATATTAATATTATTTATATATATTTTTAAATAATATAACAATAAGTTGTTGAATGTTTTGTTCTCATAAGTTATAATATTAAAATAAATATTAAAAGGCGTATTGTGTCTTTTTAAATACCAACAGGTGAATTATGGAACAAAAAACCAAACAAAAAAATAAAATTTCAGAAAAAGAACTTTTAGAGCAACACGAGTATGAGATAAAACTTGCATCGACAATAGTTGCAAAGTACGGTGAAAAACCGCTTGCCTGTGTAGTAACTTTCGGTTGTCAGCAAAATGTTGCAGACAGTGAAAAAATTAAAGGAATGCTCAGTGAGATGGGCTATGGGTTTACCGATGAACCTTTAAAAGCGAAACTTATATTATTCAACACCTGTGCAGTTCGTGAACACGCAGAACAAAGAGTTTTCGGAAATGTCGGAGCGTTGAAGCAGTACAAGTCGGAAAACAAAGATGTTGTCATTGCACTTTGCGGTTGTATGATGCAGCAGCAACATATTGCAGATAAAATTAAAAAGAGTTTTCCTTTTGTTGACCTTGTTTTCGGCACTCATGTAGTTTATCGTCTGCCCGAACTTCTTTATAAGGCACTCACAGGTAAAAAAAGAGTTTTTGAACTTCCGAATTCAGACGGTGCCATTGCAGAGGGTATTCCGATTTTGCGTGACGACGATAAAAAAGCGTGGATTCCTATTATGGAAGGCTGTAATAACTTTTGTTCTTACTGTATCGTTCCGTATGTTAGGGGAAGAGAGAGAAGCCGTGAAGCAGAAAACATAATTGCAGAGGCAAAATGCTTAATTGAAAAAGGGTATAAAGAGATTACTTTGCTCGGTCAAAATGTTAATTCATACGGCAAAGACCTTGAACCTGCCGTAACATTTTCCGAACTTTTGAGAAAAATAAATGAACTTGACGGCGATTTCAGAATTCGTTTTATGACAAGCCATCCGAAAGATTGTACAAAAGAACTTCTTGAAACTATGGCAAACGGCGAAAAAATCGCAAAGCATCTTCATCTGCCTTTCCAAAGCGGTAATGACAGAATTTTGAAAGCAATGAACAGGCATTATGACAGAGAAAAGTATCTTGAACTTATC
The DNA here is from genome assembly GCA_900540085.1 of uncultured Eubacteriales bacterium. Lineage (GTDB taxonomy): Bacteria > Bacillota > Clostridia > Oscillospirales > Acutalibacteraceae > Scybalenecus. The sequence goes on along the minus strand of UQEU01000003.1, from coordinate 126,031 downwards.
AAATACGCCCGTGAACTTATGGGCGACGAACTTTCAATAACAAGCGATGTAATCGTTGGTTTCCCAGGAGAAACATACGAAGAGTTTAAAGATACATTGTCGCTTGTAAAAGAGATAGAAGCCACTTCTCTTTTCACTTTCATATATTCTCCGAGAAAAGGTACGCCTGCGGCGGAAATGCCTGACCCTGTATCTCATGCGGAAAAGTCAAAGTGGTTTAAAGAATTGACAGACTTGCAGGAAACAATTTCTGCAAAAAGAATGAAAATGTGCGAAGGTAAAGTTTTCAAGTGCTTTGTAACAGGTAAAGGAAAACTTGCTGACAACTATTTGGCGGCACGCACCGACGGCAATCTTATTATTGAATTTGAAGGTGACGAAAATCTTATCGGCACTTTTCAAAATATAAAAGTAACACAACCTTTAACATTTGTTTTAAAGGGTGAATTAGAAAGGAATTAAAATATGAGTTTAGAATCAGCACTCAGACAACTTGGCAAAGAAATTCAGCAGGACGAAAGATTCATCAAACTTCAGGCTGCTGCAAAAGCAAACGATGAAGACAAAGCTCTTCAGGACAAAATGGGCGAAATGCAGTTAATTTCTCTCAACTATCAGCAAGAAGCTGAAAAAGCAGCAGAAGCAGACGCTGAAAAAATGCAACAACTTCAAAAAGATTATGAAGCACTCTATACTGAAATTATGTCAATGGAAACAATGACAGAGTATTCACAGGTTGCTCACGAAATGGAAAAAATGGCTCAGTATATCAGTCAAATGATTGGCCTTTTCTTTGACGGTCAAGACCCTGAAACTTGTGAAATTCCGACTGAAGAGTCTTGTACACACGACTGTTCAACTTGCGGCGGCTGCCACTGATTTATAAAATATGATGACGAGGAGGAAAAGTGAAAATGGCAAAAGAAAAATTGAGTCCCATGATGGAACAGTATCTGCAAATTAAAAATGATTATCTTGACACCATTTTATTTTTCCGACTCGGCGACTTTTATGAAATGTTTTTCGATGACGCAAAGATTGTCTCTGAAGAACTTGATTTGGTTCTTACGGGCAAACTTTGCGGACTTGAAGAAAAAGCGCCGATGTGCGGCGTGCCTTTTCACAGTGCAGAAACATATATAGCAAAACTTGTTGCTAAAGGCTACAAGGTTGCTATTTGCGAACAAATGGAAAATCCCGCACTTGCAAAAGGCATAGTAAAACGAGAAGTTATAAGAGTAGTAACGCCCGGTACAGTGATTGAAAGCAATATGCTTGAAGACGGTCAAAATAACTATTTGTGCAGTGTGTATGCTTCTGATAAAGAAACAGGACTTTGCTTTGCAGATGTTTCGACAGGCGAGTTTTATATAACTTCTGTTGCAGGCGATGATGTTCCTGCAAAAATCAATAACCAACTTTCAACTTTTCAGCCAAAAGAGATATTGCTTAACGGCGAAGCGAAAAATATGGACTTGGTTGTCAGATTTTCAAAAATAAGGCTTGGAGCATTTATAGACGATACATACGAAAATCTTACATACGAACTTGCCGCAAAGACCGTAGAGGAAACTTTGAGCAAGACAGAACTTGAAAGACTTGTGGAACAGAACAGTCCGCAGTCCGTTATGGCAGTTGCAAGCATTGTTTTGCGACTTAAAGATACAAGAAAACAAGAAAAAATCGAGCCGCCGACAGAGGTGGAAATTTATAATGAAACCCAATATATGTCACTTGATATGAGTGCAAGGAGAAACCTTGAGTTGACTCGTTCAATGATGACGGGCGATAAAAAACATTCTTTATTGTGGGTTATTGACAAAACAAAAACCCCGATGGGAAAACGACTTATAAGAAGATGGCTTGAAAGTCCGCTTCTTTCAATTCCGAAAATTACACGCAGGCAAAACGCCGTAGCCGAAATGGTAAGTTCGGTTATAATGCGTGATGAGATACGACAGGCATTGGCAGGTGTATCAGATATTGAAAGACTTATGACAAGAATTGTATATTCTGCGGCAAACGCCAAAGAATTGCGTACATTGTTTGTTACAATATCTCGTTTACCTGACATAAAAAAATCACTTGAAAATGCCGATTCCTCTTTTATAAAGACTATCTATTCAGAAATAGATTTACTTGAAGATGTTGCAGAACTTATCGACACTGCAATAGAAAATGAGCCTCCGTTTACTCTTCGTGAGGGAGGACTTATCAAAGAGGGGTACAGTGAAGAATTAGACGAACTCAGAAGTATTATGAACGACACTGCAAGTTTGATTGCAGATGTTGAAGAGAGAGAAAGACAGGCAACAGGCATACCGAAACTTAAAGTAGGTTATAACAGAGTTTTCGGTTACTATATTGAAGTTACAAACAGTTATAAAGATATGGTGCCTGAAACATATATCAGAAAACAAACGCTCACAAACGCCGAAAGATATATTACAGAAGAATTAAAGCAACTTGAGGGCAAGATTATCGGTGCAAAAGACAGAAGCATTTCTCTTGAGTACGATATGTTTTGTGAAATCAGAAACAAGATTTCATCACAGTGCGAAAGAATACAGACTACTGCAAAGGCACTTGCAAGACTTGATGTTGTATGTTCGCTTGCAGAAGTTGCCGAAAAACAAAATTATGTTTGCCCCGATATTGACAATTCGGGAGTTATAAGAATAGAAAACGGCAGACACCCCGTTGTCGAGGCTTTGCTTGACAATGCCGTGTTTGTTCCCAACGATACTTTGCTTGATAAAAATGACAATAGGTGCGCTATAATTACAGGACCGAATATGGCGGGTAAATCTACATATATGCGACAAATTGCACTCATAGTCATTCTTGCACAAATGGGTTCTTTTGTGCCTGCTTCATCGGCAAATATAGGTATTTGTGACGCTATATTTACAAGAGTCGGTGCGTCTGACGATTTGGCAACAGGTCAGTCAACATTTATGGTTGAAATGAATGAGGTTGCCGATATTTTGAAAAATGCAACTGCCGACAGTCTTATCATTTTGGATGAGATAGGCAGAGGTACATCTACATACGACGGTATGAGTATAGCAAGGGCAGTTCTTGAGTATGTATGTAAGAAAAGAACACTCGGTGCAAAATCACTTTTTGCTACTCATTACCATGAACTCACGGCTATGGAAGGTTTGCTCGACGGTGTTAAAAACTATTCAATAGCAGTTAAAAAACACGGAGATGACATTACATTTTTACGACGAATTGTTAAAGGCGGTGCAGACGAGAGTTTCGGTATAGAGGTTGCAAAACTTGCAGGTGTACCGAATTCAGTTGTAAAAAGGGCAAAAGCGATTTTAAAAGAACTTGAAGCTAATAAAACGGAAATAGATTTTAAAGCGGAAGACGCTGTTGTTGAAGACGATGATGTTCAGGAAATGCAGTACAATTTTTCTGCAAACGAAAAAGATGAAATCATTAAAATTTTACAGGCAACCGATGTTAATTCTCTAACTCCGATTGAAGCTATGCAAACGCTTTATGATTTGGTAAATAAAAGTTCAAAACTATAAATTAATTTAATAGTAAATAAAAGAAATTTATATAGAAGATATAACAAAAGAGGTGAAAACATTTGGCAAAAATAAATGTGCTTCCCAAAGAAGTTTATCAACTGATTGCTGCGGGCGAAGTTGTTGAAAGACCGTCAAGCATTGTTAAAGAAATGCTTGAAAATTCAATAGACGCAGGTGCAAAATCGGTGACTGTGGAAATTAAAAACGGCGGTTCATCGTATATTAGAATAACCGATGACGGTTGCGGTATCGAAAAGGCAGATGTGCCAAAGGTTTTCATATCGCACGCAACGAGTAAGATTGAGTTTAAGCACGACCTTGATGCCATTTCTACACTCGGTTTCAGGGGCGAGGCTATGAGTTCGGTTTGTGCAGTCGCAAAAGTGGAACTCATCACAAAATCAAAAAGTGAACAAGTGGGAAGCAGGTATGTCATTCACGGCGGAGAAGAAGTGTCTTTTGATGACGCAGGCTGTCCCGACGGCACAACAATAGTTGTAAGAGATATTTTTTACAATGTTCCCGCAAGAATGAAATTTTTGAAAAAAGATGTTACAGAGGGTAACTCCGTTGCAGGTATTGTTGACAGAGTGGCACTTTCCCATCCCGAAATATCTTTTAGATTTATTCGTGACGGAAAGCAGGTCTTGTTTACAAACGGCAACGGTTCATTGTCCGACGCAGTGTATTGTGTTTTCGGAGCAGAGTTTCATAAAACTTTAATTCCCGTTGAATACAATTATTCTTCTATGCGTATTACAGGTCTTGTGAGCAATCCTTTGTTTCCGAGAAAAAGCCGTTCGATGCAGTATTTTTTCATTAACTCAAGAATGGTAAAGTCAAAAACAATGATGGCTGCACTTGAACAGGCATATAAAAATAACATTATGGTGGGCAAATTCCCTGCCTGTATATTAAACCTTGAACTGAATACTTCTTTGGTAGATGTAAATGTTCATCCTGCAAAAACAGAAGTAAGGTTTACTAACGAAAAGCCGATTTTTGAAATAGTTTATTACGCAGTAAAGTCGGCTGTTGAAAGTAACAGAGATGTTAAACACGCTGTTTTAAATTCGACTAAAACATATACAAAAGAAGATTTTGCAGTTAAAAAAGAACAACCGAAACAGTTTCGTTTCAATGTTTTAAATAGGGAAAATAACGAAAGTGCAGATGCTGTTGCAAGCAGTTTTAAGGTTAATTTTTCAAACGAAAGTTCAGCAAACAATGAAAAAGAAGAGGCAAAAGTTCAGCAAAAGATTTTGCCTAAAAGCAAGATTGCAGATGTTTCTGTTGAATGTGACGACACTGAAAACGAAAATAACAACGCTTTGTATTCAAATTTCAAATTTAAAGAAAATAAAGGAAACTTTGAATATATAAAAGAAGATGAAAAAACAACAATCGCCAACGAAAATGACTTAAATACAGAAAAAGAAAAAATTTCTTTCAGTTCTGAAAATGTTTCAAAGACAGATAAATCAGAAACGCCTTCATTGACTGTTGACGATGAACCTCCCGAAATTAAAGTAATCGGCGAGGCGTTTAAAACATATATTATAGCCGAAGTGGGCGGCGAACTTTTGTTTATAGATAAGCATGCGGCACACGAGAGAATTAACTATGAAAAGTTAAAAGCGAATGACGGCGTTTACCCGCAGGTTTTGTTGACGCCTGTTACCGTTAAACTTTCCAAGGAAGAATATACGGCGATAATTGATAATATTGACGCACTTGAAAAAACAGGTTTTGCAGTTGAAGATTTCGGAAACTATACCGTGATTGTCAGAGAATGCCCGTCACTTGTGGCAAATGAAGACATTGCCGATTTGATAGTTGAAACGGCAAGTAAACTGCTTGATAAAAAAACAGACATTTTGCCTGATAAAATAGATTGGATATATCATTCGACGGCTTGCCGAAGTGCAGTGAAAGCGGGCGATTTTACAAGTCGTTTTGAAATGGAAAAGTTTGTTAAAAATCTTTTGGCTATGCCTAATATAAGATTTTGTCCTCACGGCAGACCTGTTTTTATAAAGTTTACAAAGTATGAAATAGAGAAACTTTTTGGTAGAATACAATGACAGATAAAACAAAAATCATTGCAGTTGTCGGGCCGACTGCGTCCGGAAAAACAAGACTTGCGATAGAGATTGCAAAGAGTGTTGACGGAGAAATCATTTCTGCTGATTCAATGCAGGTTTATAAAGGTATGAGTATAGCGACGGCGGCTCCGACAGAAGAAGAAAAAAAGGAAGTCACGCACCATCTTGTTGAGTTTTTAGATTGCAGTCACGCTTTCAGTGTTGCAGAGTTTTCAAACTTGGCAGAAGAAAAAGTGCGTGAGATTTTGGAAAAAGGGAAAGTTCCTGTTATCTGCGGCGGTACGGGACTTTTTATAGACAGTTTTTTAAACAATATTAAATTTGCCGAAAACAAGACGGATGAAAATTTCAGAGAAGAACTTTTGAAAAAATCTCCCGACGAATTGTATGAGATGTTGTTGGAAAATGACCCTGAAGCAGCAAAAAAAATACATAAAAATAATGTTAAAAGAGTTGCGAGAGCACTTGAAATATATTATTCAACAGGTAAAAATAAGACTGAACAGGAAAAGTTCTCAAAATCTGAACCGTCTCCGTACGAACCTTTTTATATAGGTATAAATTATAAAGACAGACAAAAACTTTATGACAGAATAAATCTCCGTGTTGATAAAATGGTCGAAAACGGTCTTATAGAAGAGGCTGAAAAAATGCTTCCTAAATGTACGGAAACTTCTTGTCAGGCAATAGGTCATAAGGAACTGAAACCGTATTTTGACGGTGTCTGTTCTATTGAAACTTGTGTTGAAAAACTTAAACAGGAAACAAGACGCTATGCCAAAAGACAGATAACATGGTTTAAAAGAAACGAAAAAATAAATTGGTTTTATGCAGATGATTATGATAATGAAGACAAACTTATTTCTTCTGCAATAAGTAAAGCGAAGGATTTTTTAAATGAAGAAAATTAAAATAGAAAAGGACACACTGTCAATAGTAATCGCAGTAGTGCTGATAGTTGTATATATTGCAGTGCAGTCATTTTCAGCTTCAAATGTAAAAATGCAAATTCAGACGGCAAACGAAACAGTTGCTTATGATTCAGTCAGTGCAAAGGCACTTGCAGTCAGACAGGAAGCCGTTTTGCCTGCCGACAGCAGTCAGATGCTTTTGCCTACTGTTGACGACGGCGACAAGGTGGCAGTCAACGGCGAGGTTGCAAAAGTTTTTTCTTCTCCCGATGTTGCCGCAAGGTATGTTGAAATTAACGATTTAAACGAGGAACTGAACAGACTTACTGCACTTGAAAACAGTTCAAGCGGTCTTGTTACCGATTTAGAGTCTGCAAATAGAAGTATTGTAGAAAGTCTTAACAGATATGTTTGCGACAGGGCAAATGAAAAAACGCAAGATGTTTCAAAAGAACTTGCAAATATCAATAACAGTATTGTCAAGCAGCAGCTTATTATAGGCGAAAGCATAGATTTTTCTCAAATGAAAAGTTCTATCAGTCAGCAAATTTCAACATTGTCCTCTATGGGCTATAAGCCTCAGGGAAATCTTACGACGGATAAGTCAGGTATATTTTCAACTTTTACCGATGGTTTTGAAAATATTGCTGACTATAACAATATTGATTCTTTTACTGTTGAAAATCTTGAAAGTTGTTTTGAACAGATTGAAAAAAGTGAAGATAAAGACAATCATTTCGGAAAAATGATATATAATTATGACTGGTACTTTATCTGCACGGTAAACAGCAGCGATTTGGGAAATCTCAAAGACGGAGACAGCGTAGATGTTTGTCTTAAAAACGATGCCGATACTGTTTATAAAATGAAAATAGTAAAGGGTGCAGATGTTTCTCCCGAAACAGAAAAAACACTTCTTGTATTGCAGTCAAATGATATGAATTCAAAAATCACTTCTTTAAGAGTTGAAGATATTGAAATTCGTTTGAAAAAGTATGAAGGAATTAAAGTTCCGAAAAAAGCTATTCGTGTTGTAGATGAGAAAACAGGCATATACGCTTTGGTTTCTTATAAAATAGAATTCCGTGAAATCGAAATTCTTTATTCTGATGATGATTATGCAGTGGTAAAATACGAGCCTGAAAAGGAAGACGGTATCAGGTTGTACGACCAAATTATTGTGGAAGGAAAGGATTTATATGATGGAAAAGTTTATACCTAATGACAGCGAAAAAGCGATAATGTCGTGTGTTGACAATTACAGACGAATTAAAGAAGAAGTTTGCGAAGCGGCAGTCAAGTCGGGCAGAAGTGAAAACGATGTAAGACTGATGGCAGTTACTAAAACCGTCGAGCCGTTGTATATTAATGCAGTTCTTGACGACGGTGCAGATTTGATAGGCGAAAATCGTGTTCAGGAGTATATTGGCAAGCGAGAAAGCCTGCACCTTGACAATGTTGAAAAACATTTAATAGGTCATTTGCAGTCAAATAAGGCAAAATATATTGTTGGTGAAGTCGATGTTATAGAGTCTGTTGATTCTTTGAAAATCGCAAACGCCGTTTCTAAAGAATGTTCTAAAAAAGGCGTTGAGCAAAGTATTTTAGTCGAAATTAATATCGGTCAGGAGGAAAGCAAAAGTGGTATCTCTCTTGAAAATGCAGAAGAATTGATAGAAGAAATAGCTCAACTGCCGTTTATAAATATAAAAGGACTTATGACAGTACCGCCGATTTGCGACGATGAGTCAAAATTAATGAAATATTTTGATAAGATGTATCAATCTTTCATTGACATAAAGGCAAAAAAATTAGATAATGTAAGTATGGATGTTTTAAGTATGGGTATGAGCAACGACTTTAAAACGGCAATTTTGTGTGGCTCCAATTTAGTCAGAGTAGGCTCATCCATTTTTGGTGCAAGAAAGTATTATTAAAGAGGTTTGAATATGGGATTTTTTGAAAAATGGAAAGAAATTATTAACGACAACGAAGACGAAGATTTTTACGGCAACGACTCAAATGATTATGTTGAACCACCTGCCGAACACAGAAAAAAAGACAGAACACTTGCTCGTGAAAGAGAGTATGAAAAGCCTGTTGAAAGAAGCATCAAGCGCAGACGAGACGACAATGACAAAGTAGTCAACATTCATACAACTGCACAACTTCAGGTTGTTCTTGTTAAGCCGGAAAGGTTTGAAGAAGCGTCACAGATTGCAGACAATCTCAACGAAAAGCGTACAGTTGTTTTAAACCTTGAAAGTGCAAACAGAGATATAGCAAGAAGATTGCTCGACTTTTTAAGCGGAGTTGCTTATGCTAACAGCGGTCAGATAAAAAGAGTTGCAAACAGCACATATATCATCACACCATACAATGTAGATGTGATGGGCGATTTGCTCGATGAACTCGAAAATAACGGTATGTTTATGTAATTTTAATAAGAGGAGAATAGTTATGATTACACCAAGCGATATTAATGACAAAAGATTTTCAACCGTAAAAAACGGTGGCTATGATGCTTCCGAAGTTAACGAGTTTCTTCAGGCAAGTGCAGAGTCTTACGTTGCCGTTGTTGAAGAAAATAAGCAGCTTTTCAGAAAAATGGAAATTCTTGCGAAAAAAATTGAAGAGTACAGAGATGAAGAAGACTCTATTAAATCAGCACTCATTACTGCTCAAAAAACTGCAAATGCCATTACAAAACAGGCAAAAGACGGTGCAGAAAGCGTTTTGACAGAGTCAACTGAAAAAGCACAGAAAATAGTGCAGGATGCAAAGGAAAAAGCAAACGGCATTGTAAAAGAAGCAGACGAATATGCAAAAAGTGTAAAAGAAGAAAACCTTGAAGAAGCCGAAGCTATTATATCGGCAGCTGAAACAAAGGCAAACGAGGCAATTAATGCTTCAAAGATTGTTTCAAAAAATATAATTGAAGAAGCAAAGTCACTTGCCGATAATCTTGTGAAGAAAGCAAGAGAGAAAAAGGAAAGTTACGAAAAAATTTTGAATGATATTAAAGCAGAGTCACTTGAAATTAAAGAAAGTCTTGTTTCTCTTTATGAAAGCCAACTTGAAAAAATCAAGTCGGTAAATTGTGAAAGTGACGATGACTATTCAGTAGATGAGTCAGAGTACATTTCTATTTTAGAAAAAGTAAATAGATTTGAAAAAGAAGAAATAGAGATTGAACAGCCGGTTGAAGATACTGAAGATGAAGAAACAGTTGAATACGAAACCGAAAGTGCTGAAGATATCTCTGAAGAAACAGAAACTGAAGCAGAAGACATTTCAGAAGAAACAGAAGAAACGGAAGACAGCGAAGAAAAACCCGACATTAAGCAGACAAACTATTTTGCAAATGAAGATAATGATTTTTCTTTTGCAAGCGAAAATGACGGCATCAATTCCGTTGGAATAGATGTTGAAACAGCAGTTAATGATTTTTCAACAGATGAAATTACACCTGTTCGCAATACAAGAACATCTACCATCGAAATTCTTGACGATGATGAAGACGATGATGATATTCTTCAAAAAGAAACACCGTCTATTGAAGATTTCGGTTCAATTTTCGGTACAAATGAAGTAACGGACAGAACTACTGAAAAAATTTCGCTCATTCCTCCGGAAGATGACAAAGACGATGAAGATGACGAACCTAAATTCAAAGGTTTTTTTAAGAAGAAAAGATAAACAAATCCAATAGTTAGGAGTTATAGATAATATGGATTATAATAAAACACTCAATTTACCTAAAACCGATTTCCCTATGAGAGCATCTTTGCCTCAAAGAGAGCCTATTTTTCTTGAAGAGTGGGAAAAACACGACCTTTACAAGAAATTGATGGAAGTAAACGACTCAAAACCTCTTTTTGTACTTCACGACGGCCCTCCGTATGCAAACGGCGACATTCATATCGGTCACGCACTCAATAAGACACTTAAAGACTTTATTGTACGCTATAAAAATATGACCGGCTTTAAATCGCCTTATGTTCCCGGATGGGATACTCACGGTTTGCCTACCGAATTGGCAGCAAGAAAAAAAGCAGGCATTTCAGCCGACTCAAACATTTCCGATGTTGAACTTCGTAAAATATGCAGAGATACTGCACTCGGATATGTAGATATTCAAAAAGAGTCATTTAAGCGTCTCGGTATAATAGGTGAGTGGGACAATCCGTATATCACTCTTACAAAAGATTTTGAAGCAGAACAGATTAAGATTTTTGCTTCAATGGCATCAAAAGGCTATATATATAAAGGTCTTAAACCTGTATATTGGTGTCCTGACTGTAAAACTGCACTTGCAGAGGCTGAAATTGAGTACGCAAACGACCCCTGCCACTCAATCTATGTTAAGTTCAATGTTACGGATGACCTCGGTAAACTTACCGCTATGGGTGCAGACCTTTCAAAAACATATTTTGTAATTTGGACAACTACAACTTGGACTCTTCCTGCCAATGTTGCTATTTGTGTCGGTCCGAATTTTGAATATTCACTTGTAAAATGTGACGGCGAGTTCTATGTAATGGCTTCTGAACTTGTTTCTGTTGCTATGGAAGACGCAGGCAAAACGGACTATGAAGTTGTGGGTACAATCAACGGTGCAGAACTTGAGTATATGAAAACTCAACATCCGTTCATTGACCGTACTTCTCTTGTAATTGTCGGAGACCATGTAACTTTGGAAAGCGGTACAGGTTGTGTACACACTGCTCCCGGTCACGGTGTTGACGACTTTATTGTATGTAAAAAATATCCTGAAATTCCTGTTGTTGTTCCTGTTGATGAAAACGGTGTTCTCACGGAAGAAGCAGGTCAGTTTGCAGGACTTAAAACTGATGATGCAAATAAACCTATCGCAATGCATCTTGAAGAAACAGGCGCACTTTTCGCAATCAAGAAGATTGAACACCAATATCCTCACTGTTGGCGTTGTCATAATCCGATTATATTCAGAGCAACAAGTCAGTGGTTCTGTTCTGTTGATGCTTTCAAAAAAGATGCAGTTGCAGAAACGGAAAAAGTAAAATGGTTCCCTGAATGGGGTAAAGACCGTATGCAGTCTATGCTCCTTGACCGTGCCGATTGGTGTATTTCAAGACAAAGAAAATGGGGCGTTCCGATTCCTGTTTTCTACTGTTCTGAATGCGGTAAAGAAATAATTGACAATGACGCTATGATGAATGTTTCAAAAATCTTTGCAGAAGAAGGTTCTGACGCTTGGTTTATAAGAGATGCAAAAGATTTTCTTCCTGAAGGCTTTAAATGTCCTCATTGTCATTCGGATAAAGGCTTTGAAAAAGAAACAGATATTATGGATGTTTGGTTCGACTCGGGTTCAACTCATGCGGCAGTTCTTTCAAGACCGTATCTTAAATATCCTGCCGATGTTTACCTTGAGGGTGCAGACCAGTACAGAGGCTGGTTCCAATCTTCACTTTTGACTGCTGTTGCAATAGGTAAAGGTGCACCTTATAAAGAAATCAGTACTCACGGCTGGACTGTTGACGGTGAAGGCAGAAAGATGAGTAAATCACTCGGAAACGGCGTTGACCCGAAAGATATTATCTCAAAATACGGAGCAGATATTTTAAGACTTTGGGTTGCTTCGTCTGACTATCATGCCGATGTTCGTGTAAGTTCAGAAATTTTCAAACAACTTTCAGATAATTACAGAAAAATCAGAAATACAGCCCGTTATTGTATCGGTAACCTTTACGATTTCAATCCTGATACAGATATGGTTGGTTTAGATGAACTTGAAGAGCTTGATAAGTATGCTCTTATGAAACTTGATGAACTTCTTGCTACTGCAAGAGGCGGTTTTGAAATATACGAGTATCATACTGCGGCTCACGCAATTCACAATTTCTGTGTTGTAGATATGAGTAACTTCTATTTCGATGTGTTAAAAGACCGTCTTTACACATCTGCACCGACAAGCAAAACAAGAAGAGCCGCTCAAACTGTTTTGTACAAAGTTCTTGATGCACTTACACTTTTGATGACTCCTATTCTTGCTTTTACGGCAGATGAGATTTGGAAGGCAATGCCTCACGATTCTTCAAGAAATCCGGAATCTCCGTTGTTCAATGAAATTCCGCAGCCTGAATTTATAGAGGCAGACGCTGAATTTATGAATAAATGGGAAAGAATACACTCTGTAAGAGAAGATGTTCAAAAGGCACTTGAACTTGCAAGAAATGAAAAGAAAATAGGTAAATCTCTTGAAGCAAAAGTTACTCTTTTTGCAGACGGAGAACTTCTTGAATTCTTAAACAGCGTTGCAGATTCACTTGCAGAAATCTTTATTGTAAGTGATGTGGAAGTTGTTGACGGCAAAGGCGATTTTGCAGGAAATGTAGAAGGTCTTTCTGTCAGCGTTTCAAAAGCCGAAGGCGAAAAATGTGAACGTTGCTGGACTTTCAGCAAGACTGTCGGCGAATGCAGCGAACATCCTACACTTTGTGCAAGATGTGCGTCTGTTATTAAAGAAATGGAATAATCAGTTAAACGGGGACAGATTTTTCTGCCCCCGAACGCATTTTAAACATCGGAGTGATTGTGTGAATAAAAAAATCGGCGCAACGATTACTATTGTGATTTTAACCGTTATCGACCAGCTTACAAAGTACTTTGCATCTTCAAATCTTTACCCCGATAAAACGGCAAAATTTATACCCGGTTTAGTTCAGTTTAGGTATGCTGAAAATACGGGTATGGCGTTTAGTATGTTTGAAAATTCAAGGTGGCTTTTTATAGTCGTTACTGCTGTTGCCTGTGTTGCCATTCTTGTTTATCTGTATTTTTTCAAGTGTAACTCGTATTGGCTTTATTGGAGTTTGGTTCTTGTTGTTTCTGGTGGAATAGGAAATATGATTGACCGTGTTTTTTATGGTTTTGTCATAGATTTTATCGAACCGACTTTTGTTGACTTTGCAATTTTTAATTTTGCAGACTGTCTTGTAACTGTCGGTGCAGTATCTTTAATCTCGTATCTTGTTTTTGATTTGATAAAGGATATGAAAAAAGAAAAAGGTAAAAATAATGAGTGAAGAATTGAATTTTACCGTGACGGAAAATGAGAAAAATATTCGTATAGATAAGGCGGTTACGCTTTTTACAGACCGTTTTTCAAGAAACGCCGTTGCAAATTTTATAACAAACGGTAATCTTTTGGTGAACGGTGTCAGCGTAAGCAAAAATTATAAAGTCAAAATCGGCGATGAAATAGATGTTTGCGTTCCCGAGCCTGTAATGTTGACGCTGAAGCCTCAAAATATTCCGCTTGATATTGTATATGAAGATGACGATTTACTTGTTGTAAACAAACCGAAAGGAATGGTTGTCCATCCTGCTCCCGGCAATTATGACGGTACACTTGTAAATGCGTTGCTCTATCATTGCGGTGTGGAAAATCTTTCAACGGTAAATTCGGAATTCAGACCGGGTATAGTTCACAGAATAGATAAAGATACAAGCGGTTTGCTTATAGTTGCAAAAACAAATTTTGCACATATTTCACTTGCAGAGCAAATCAAAGAACACAGTTTTAACCGTTGCTATGAAGCAGTCGCTTACGGTAAATTTAAAGAAGATGAAGGTACAATAGATTTGCCGATAGGCAGAGATAAAAATGACAGAAAAAAGATGGCGGTTACGGATGTAAATTCACGAAACGCCGTTACGCATTTTACAGTTAAAGAAAGATTTGACCATTTTACTTATTTGAGACTTAAACTTGAAACGGGAAGAACTCACCAAATCAGAGTTCATCTTGCAAACAGGGGAAATGCTGTTGCAGGAGACGCCGTTTACGGTCCAAAAAAAGTTATCACATCACTAAACGGTCAGTGTCTTCATGCAAAAATGATTGGTTTTGTTCATCCGAGAACAAATGAGTATATGGAGTTTGAAAGTGAACTTCCCGAGTACTTTTCAAACTTTTTAGACAAACTTAAAAAAACAGACAGGAGGTAATGTTATGTTTACTATTGGCGCTCACCTTTCGGCATCAAAAGGATATTTGGCTATGTTAAATCAAGCACTTGAAATAAATGCAAATACATTTCAGTTCTTTACGAGAAATCCTCGAGGTGCAAAAGCAAAAGATATAGATGAAAAAGATGTTGACGAATTTTTAAAAAAATCAAAAGAAGTAAATTTCGGTGTTATTCTCGCACACGCACCATATACTCTCAACTGTTGTTCTGCAACTGAAAGTACAAGAGAGTTTGCAATAAATACTTTTGCAGATGATTTGAAAAGAATGGAGTATGTGCCGAATAATCTTTATAATTTTCATCCGGGTTCTCATGTGGGACAGGGAAGTGAAAAAGGTGTTGAATTGATAGCAGACGCACTTAACACCGTACTTTTTCCTGAGATGACAACAACTGTTTTGCTTGAAACAATGGCAGGAAAAGGCAGTGAGGTTGGTCGTTCTTTTGAAGAAATAAGAGCAATTATCGACCGTGTCGAGTTGTCGGACAAACTCGGAGTTTGTCTTGATACATGCCATGTCAATGACGCAGGTTACGATATAGTCAACAATCTTGACAAAGTGCTTGACGAGTTTGATAAAATTATCGGACTTGACAGACTTAAAGCCATTCATTTGAATGACTCTAAAAATCCTTTGGGCGCTCATAAAGACAGACATGAAAAAATCGGAGAAGGTTTTATAGGCATTGAAGCGATAGACAGAATTATTAATAATGAGGTGCTCAGAGAACTTCCGTTTTTCCTTGAAACACCAAACGATATTGACGGCTACGCAAAAGAAATTGAACTTCTTCGCAAAATGTATAAATGATAAAAAACACCGTGACCTGTTCAGTGAACAGCAGTCACGGTGTTTTTTGTTTTGTTATTATTTAAGAAACTTTATGATTTCAAGTGCTTTGTCCATATCGCCTTCAACTTGAATTTTACCTTGAGTAAAAGCGTCAACAGGATTTAATTTACCGTTTAACAGTTTTAACAAGTTTGTTCCGTTTAAAGTAAATTCAGCATTTCTGTCATAATAATTATATGGCTCTATGTGAAGTTCTTTGTCTTTAACCTCGACATAGAAAATACCTTCTGCTTTACCTGTAATGTTGAACTGATATGCAAGTACGCCGTCAACCCAGCTTACATCGGTATCCTTAAATTTTTTTCTCACTGCTTCAACAAGTGATTCGTAAGTCATTGCCGCCATTATTATTCCTCCAAAATATTAAGATGTATATATTTTATCACAAATAAAATTTATTTCAAGGAAAATAATGACGAAAAATAGTGCTTATTTTTCTTTGGATTTGCAAATAATTGCTACTATTAATCCTGAAATTACAGCTATTGTTACACCTGCGGCACACGCACTTATTCCACCTGTTATTATTCCGACGGCACCGTCGTTCTGTATTGCCTCTTTAACACCTTTTGCAAGTGCATTTCCGAAACCCGTGAGCGGAATTGTTGCTCCTGCACCTGCAAAATCAACAAGCGGCTCATACAAACCAAGACCTCCGAGTATTACTCCCAAAACTACGAATGACACAAGAATTTTTGCAGGAGTCAGTTTTGTTAAGTCAATCAATAATTGTCCTATAACGCATATAAGACCTCCGATTATAAAGGCTTTTAAAAAAATCATAATAAATCACCTGCTATATTTTTTGCAAAAGCAGGTGATTTATTCTTGAACTATTAAATTTAACCTAAATCAATAGGATTTTTATTGTCTTTTTTCGACTCTCTTCCGTATTTTTCTTCAAATCCGGGATTTATATAGTCTTCAATTATTTTTCCGTCTCGTATTCTTATTACTCGTTCGCTTTGTTCTGCAATTTCATTGTCGTGAGTGATAACAATTACGGTTTTACCTTCGTTTTTGAGTGCGTGAAGCATTTTCATTACTTCTTTTGTGGAACGGGTGTCAAGGTTTCCTGTCGGTTCGTCGGCTAAAATAACGGGAGGTTTTGCCGCTATTGCTCTTGCAACTGCAACTCTCTGTTGCTGACCGCCGCTCATTTGTGACGGCAAATGATTTATTCTTTCGCCCAAACCTACTTTTTCCAAAGCATCAATAGATATTCTTCTGCGTTCTTCCTTTTTCATACCTCTGTAAACGAGGGGCAATTCAACATTTTCTACTGCCGACAAAGATGAGATAAGGTTGAAGCCCTGAAATATAAATCCGATTTGTTCATTTCTGATTGTACTCATCTCGTCGTCTGTCAGATTGTCAACGAGTTTGCCATTAATGTAGTATTCGCCTTCAGTCGGTGTGTCAAGTAAACCGAGCATATTCATAAGAGTTGATTTACCCGAGCCTGATTGACCGATTATTGCGACAAATTCGCCTTCGTCGATGGTTAAAGAAACTCCGTCAAGCGCATTTACCTGATTTTCTCCCGGATTGTAGATTTTATAAATATTTCTTACATCTATTAAGTGCATAATATAACCACCTATTACAAATTGTATACATTAATGTTACACATAGATTAAAAAAAGTCAAGCCTTTTTGAATATATATAACAATTTGTTAAAAAATACGGATGGAGGTGTTTGCTTTGGGCATATCAAAAGAAAAATATAAACAAATGGCTGATAATGCAGGAACAAAAAGTCCTGTTTTAATGAATTGCGTAAAAGCGTTTTTATTCGGCGGAACAATTTGTCTTTTCGGGCAGGGTTTAAATGAATTGTTTAAAATGTTTGAAATGACGGAAAAGGAAATAACGGCGGCTACGCCATGCACAATAATAGTTATAACGGCAATTTTAACAGGTATAGGCGTGTTTGATAAAATAGCAAGGCACGCCGGTGCAGGCACGATAGTTCCGATTACAGGCTTTGCCAACAGTGTAGTTTCTCCTGCACTTGAATTCAATCGAGAGGGTCTTGTTTTGGGAACTGCCGCTCAAATGTTTTCAATAGCGGGTCCTGTTCTTGTTTACGGAATAAGTGCATCTGTGATATACGGAATTATAATTTATATTCTTCAACTTTATTAATATAAAAACTGTACTGTTATTATTCATTAATATTTATAAAAAAAGCCGCTTTTTAAAGCGGCTTTTAATTGTATGATACGGATTAAATTTTTATTATTCCTTCTCTTTCGGCTTTTTGAAAAGAATTTTATCAACAGGGAAGTAGAGAATGAATTGTATAAACGAGCATACTGCAGTAGCTACATTAATTGACACTGCGTCGCTCCAATGTAACTTTGTTGTGAAAAGTGTGTTCAAAGTCGGAGAAAGCCAAGCAGAGAAACAGATGAGTGCCAATGTGAAAATTATGTATATAGGTAAAGTTACAGCTGTGCTTGCGCTTGAGTTGAATGTTTTTTCTTTGTTTACAAAAAAGGCAACAATTTGGGCAGCAATGTTTGCAACATTAAAAGCAATGAAATATCCGAGTCCGCCCGATATGACTTCTCCGAGTTCGTTTGTAACTACGGGATAGTCGAAAACAAACCAATTAAGAGGCGTTGCGTACAATTCCTTTACTTGTGGAATGAGCGGAATGAGATTTACAAGTGCAAATTGAACAATGCAGGCAAGTAAACTTACAACGATGAATTTTACAAACTGCCACAGTGTTTTCATACCTGAACCTTTTTGTTCTGCGATATTATCAATATCTTTTAAATTTTTAGCCATATTAGCCATAATAAAATCCTCACATTTGTAATTAAATTTATAAATAGTTTATAATTTGATTATATTATAAATTAAACATTCAATGCTTGTCAATGCGTATTGACAAAAAAATTATATTAAAGTATTATATAAATTAATAGTAAAATGAATAATTTAGGAGAAAATTAATGGATGAAAATATAAGAAAAGTATTATCACTTTTTATGAAAAAGTGGAAAACCATAGTCGCTTTTGCACTGATAGGAGTGCTTGCGGCTTATGTTATTACTGCAAACTTTACAACACTTACATACACCTCTACTATCGGATTTTACGCTTATGTTCAAGATGAGGAAAGAGAAGATGCTTCGGGTATAGTGTTGAGTTCAAGCAATACGAGCAAAATGAACTATGCTATCAGAATGATAACAACTTATCTTGCTTTGATTGATACAAATAATTTTTATCAAATAGCGACTGACAGTCTGAACAAATCACTTGACAGCGATTATGATGCGAGTTTTGTTAAAAACTCAATGAAAACTCAGGCTACGGAAGATACTGCACTTTTCAGTGTTTCAATAACAACCGAAGACAGTGAACTTTCATATAAAGTTGCAAACGAACTTGCAAAAGTAATTCCGAACTTTATAGAAAAGTCAAATGACGGGCTTGTTAAAATTAAAGTTATAGACAAACCGATTAAAGCGGCGGCAGCAGAGAGCCTTAATTATCCGCAAAAATGTTTAATCGGCGCCGCAGTGGGTATCGTAATTGCCTGTGCGTATATTTTTCTCAGAGATATGCTCGATATAAGAATAAGAACAAGCAACGAACTTGTCGAAAGATACGATATTCCTGTTTTGGGTTCGATACCCGATTTCGACAGCAAATCAAAAAAGTCTTCCAAAAAGATGAAAACTTATGAAGGCGGTGATAACTGATGCCGAAAAAAAGTAAAAAAGATTTATCAAGAAAACTTATTCAAAATCTTGACATAGAACCGGGATTGAGATTTAGAATTGAAGAAGCATATAAAAGTATTCGTACAAACATTGCCTTTTCCGTAATGAAAGAAGGCTGTAAAAGAGTAGTTGTAACAAGTTCTTTGGCAAGCGAAGGAAAAACAACTACTACAATAAACCTTGCCATTTCGTTTGCACAGGCAGGGCAGAGAGTTTTGCTTATTGACGCAGACCTGAGAAAACCGAAAGTTCATCAATATTTTTCCGTGCCGAATTCACCCGGACTTACGAACTATTTAGGCGCTTCAGTACAAAGAGGCGGAAGTTTAAATGTTTCAAGTGTTATTCACAATGTTGATTGTGATAATTTAAGCGTTATATGTTCAGGCTCAATTCCTCCCAATCCGTCAGAGATTTTGGGAAGTGAAGCCATGAATAAATTTCTTGATGAAGTTTCAAAAATGTACGATTATATTATCATAGATACTCCTCCGATTTTAGTTGTTTCGGACGCTTTACCGATTATCAAGAGTTCCGACGGCGTTGTTTTGGTTGTAAGACAAAATTCATCTACACATCCCGAAATACAAAAAGCGTTGTCATCTCTTGAGTTTATAGATGCTAAACTGCTCGGATTTATAGTTAACTTTGCTGAATCAGATGGAAAAACATACTATAAATACGGTAAAAAGTCGTACCGTTACGGCTATGGTGGATATTCCGGCTACAGTTACGGCTACGGCTACTCTCCAAATGATAAGAGGCGATAAAATTGAAGATTGACAATTTAACAGAAACTCATTGCCATATAATTCCGAATATTGACGATGGTGCGAACTCTGTTGAAATGAGTTTGAAAATGATAGAAACACTTGAAAATTACGGTGCAAAAACAATCATTTTAACGCCTCACTACTATTCTGATTCTATTTCTTATACAGATTTTGTGAAAAAACGCAATGACGCTTTTGAAGTTTTAAAGAAAAATTATAAAGGCGATGTAAAGCTGATTGCTGCGGCTGAAGTTTATGTTTCCGACTATCTTCTTCACAACGACAATCTCGACGGAATTAAAATTGCAAACGGCAACTATGCTTTGTTGGAACATTCTTTTTCCGATTCTTTTTCGTCAAAAACTTTTGAGCGTCTTGAAAATCTGTACTATGATTTTTCGGTAGTGCCTGTTTTGGCACATATCGAAAGATACAACAGTTTGATGAGCGATTTTTCAAAAATAGAAGAACTCATAGATATGGGTTGTATGACACAAGTAAATATTTCTTCTTTTGCCGATTTTCCAAGACACGCAAGGAAAAAAATTTTAAAACTTGTTGATAAGGGACTTGTGAATTTAATAGGAAGCGATTGCCACAATATGTCGGGCAGAGCTCCTGTTTATGAAGACGGAATTAAAGTTATATTAAAGCATTTCGGTCAGTCTGCAGTTGATGAATTTATGAAAAATGCTGAAAAGATAACTATGTAATTAAAAATATTTTTATTTTAATTTAAAACCCCGATTTTTTCGGGGTTTTATTACAGAGGTGCATTGATGACGGAAATCAGATATGTTCAAATGAAAGATAAAGAGTTTTGGTATAAACTTGATAAACATTTGCCAAAACAGGAATTTGAAAACAAAATTCACAGCAAAACTGCGTATATATTATCAAAAGACAATACTCCAATCGGATTGCTCAGATATAATCTTTTTTGGGACAATATACCTTTTTGTACTATGTTGTACATTGATGAAAAATATCAGAAAAAAGGTTATGGGAGAAAATTGCTGCAATATTGGGAAACTGAAATGAAAAACAAAGGATATAATATGGTTTTGACTTCTACACAAGTTGATGAATATGCCCAAAATTTCTATCGAAAAATGGGATATAGGGACTGTGGCAGTCTTATTTTGAATAATACAATGTATGAACAACCTGCCGAACTTTTTTTGTTGAAAAATATTTGAGGTACGGTGCTTGATAACATACCGATTAAAAATACAATAAAAACAGTTAACTGAAGTTTTTTGTTGATTTTTAATTTATTGAATACAGTTGTTTTTTGTGTTAAAATAAAAATAATCGGAGGGATTACTATATGGCTGACAAAAAGAAAATTTTATCTGCAATCATCCCCGTTGTGCTTGCAGTCTGTACGGTTATAGGATTGGCAGTTGCAGGACATTTTTCAAACGAAAATGCAGTAACGAATACAGAAAGTGCAACTGACGGCAGTGAAGCGGAAGCATCTCAAGATACTTTGCCGGACTCAAAAGTAAGTTTAGTCGCAGTCGGAGATAATTTAATTCATAATACGGTAATTGATTCGGGCAAAAAAGAAGACGGAAGTTACAATTATGACGGCTTGTATGAAAATTTTAAAAAGTATATTTCAACACCCGACATTGCCGTAATAAATCAGGAAACCATGCTCGGCGGCTCGGAGTTTGATTACACGGGTTATCCTTTGTTCAATTCTCCGTGGGAGGTTGGAGAAGCGGCAATAGACGCAGGTTTTGATATTTTCACATGTGCTACAAATCACTCTATGGATAAAGGCTCAAAAGGAATTGAACAGGAGTTAAAATTCTTTGAAAAACATCCTGAAGTTGTTCATGTCGGCACAAATGCAAGTGAAGAAGACTACAATAAAATTGTTTATTATGAAAAAAATTCAATAAAGTTTGCCATTCTCAATTATACCTCAGGTACAAACGGAATTTCTTTGCCCGATGACAAGCAATGGATTGTCAATATTATGGATAAGGATAAAATAAAAAAGGATGTTGAAGAAGCAAGGAAAAACGCCGATATTGTAATTGCGTTTCCGCATTGGGGTACGGAAAATTCAATGACTGTTTCCGATTATCAAAAGGAATATGCTCAATATTTTTGTTCTTTGGGCGTAGATATAATTATAGGAACGCATCCTCATGTTTTGGAGCCTGTCGAATGGATAACGGATGAGAAAAGCGGTAATAAAACACTTGTTTACTATTCGATAGGAAATTTTGTATCGCACCAGACAAACTTAAATCAACTTTTAGGCGGTATGGCAGAAATTACTGTCGAAAGAAAAGACGGAAATGTTCAAATCACAACGGCAAAACTCTGTCCGATAGTTTGTCATTATTACAAAGAAGGTAAAAAATATAAGTTTTCTGTATATAAACTTTCAGAATACAGTTCCGACCTTGCATCAAAACACAGCGTTGACGGTGTTTCTGTTGACTATTTCACAAAACTTGCCGAAAAGACAATAGCAAGTGAATTTTTAGATTTAAAATAGATTGTGTAAAATAAACAAAAAAGCACACATATTTTTTTACACACTGCTTTTGTTTTACAAAAAAGTTTTTTATTGTTGACAATATTTTTATTTTGAATATAATATAATTACAGCAAGAACAAAGGCGTTCCCGTTTTTTTGGGGACGCTTTTTGTTTTTTACACAAAATATTTTTAAAGGAGTATTTGCAATGAGTAAGTACACTAAAGAAGAAATACTTAAAGATGCAGAAGAAAGAAATGTCGAGTTTGTAAGACTTCAATTTACAGATGTTTTCGGTATAATGAAAAATGTTGCCATTACAATGAATCAGTTGAAAAAAGCACTTGATAATGAGTGTATGTTTGACGGCTCTTCCATTGACGGTTTTGTAAGAATAGACGAGTCGGATATGTATCTTCATCCCGATTATGATACTTGGAATATTTTCCCGTGGAGAAAACATCAAAACGCTCAAACTGCTCGTTTAATATGTGATGTTTATCTTGTTGACAATAAAACTCCGTTTCTCGGTGACCCAAGAAATGTTCTTAAAAAAGTTGTAAAAGAAGCAGAGGATATGGGCTTTTCTTTCAATGTAGGTCCCGAGTGTGAATTCTTCCTTTTCAAACTTGATGAAGACGGAAAACCCACCATTGAAATGAGCGACGAGGGCGGATATTTTGAACTTAACCCTATTGACAGAGGGGAAAACTGTCGTCGTGATATTTGCCTTGCACTTGAAGATATGGACTTTACAATCGAAGCTTCACACCATGAGGTTGCTTCAAGCCAACACGAGATTGACTTTAAATTTGATGAAGTAATCACTGCGGCAGATGATGTAATGACATTTAAGCATGTTGTTAAAACATACGCTCAAAAGCATGGACTTCACGCTACATTTATGCCGAAGCCGATTGCAGGTATCGACGGTTCGGGTATGCATACAAATATGAGCCTTTCAAGCATTAAGGACGGTTCAAATGTTTTTGATGACCCGTCTGACGAACTCGGATTGAGCAAACTTGCATATAACTTTATTGCAGGTATTATGGCTCATGTTAAAGGAATTGCAGTTTTTTCAAACCCGACTGTAAACTCTTATAAAAGACTTGTTCCGGGTTATGAAGCACCGACTTATATTACTTGGTCTGCGTCAAACCGTTCAAGTTTAGTTCGTATTCCTGCTTCAAGAGGCAAGGGTACTCGTATTGAACTTCGTTCACCAGACCCGACTTGCAATCCGTATCTTGAAATGGCACTTTGTCTTGCAGCAGGTCTTGACGGTATCAAGAGAAATCTTCAGCCTGTTGCTCCTATCGACTTCAATGTTTTCAATCTTTCTAAAAAAGAGTTGGATGAAAAAGGTATAGAGTGTCTTCCCGGCAGTCTTGAAGAAGCAATTAAAGCCGCAGAAGAAGATGAATTTATCAGAGAAACTTTAGGCGACCACTTGTTTACTAACTATATTGTAGGTAAAAAAGCAGAGTGGGAAGAGTACAGAACAAGCGTTTCTCAATGGGAAATCAATAAATATTTGGTACAATATTGATTTTGTAATTTTTAATTTCAATATATAATAAAAAAGCGAAGTGTATAGTTAAAATACACTTCGCTTTTTGCATATCGTAATAAATTCGGAGTAGTCAGAGTTGTTTATTTAGTGGTAGAGCCGAAACCGCCGTCACGGACTTCGCAGACATCATCGTCAACCGTAATTCCGTATTCTAAAAAAATTCCCTGAGCAAAGCCCTGACCTTGTTCAACTTTACAAATGTGTTCGCTTTCTTTTGAGTCGCAGGTTATTTTAATCATAATATGACCTTCATTTGAAGAACCGTAGTAGTCGCTGTCAATAATTCCGACGGTGTTGTCAAGTTGAATTCGGTGTTTGAAACCGAGTCCGCTTCTGGGATAAATTTTTAAAACCCATTCGTCATCTATTTTGGCACGAATTCCCGTAGGAACAAGATTTGATACACCCTGTTTAAGTTCAAGGTCAACAGGTGCAAAAAAATCGTATCCTGCACTTGCTTTTGTTGCACGAACAGGAAGTTTTATTTTGTTGTATATCTCTTTAACTTCTTCATCATTTACATTGAAGTTTTTTTGAAAATCCTTTTTAAATTGTTCAAAAGATACTTTCTCAAATTTTGCAATTCTTTTCATAATATTTTCTCCGTTTTTGAAATTTTATATGTTTATTATATCTGAAGCAAGTGATTTTTCTATATCTTCAATTCTGTTTGTTGCCGTTGCAAACCATATTTTTAAAAACAATGACGGGGGTGCAATGTTGACTATGGGCTTAATTCCCAATTTGTCATAGAGTACGGCACTTTCGTATTCGCATTTTTGTCCTGCTATAAAAATAGGAATGTTCATATCTTTGGCGTCAAAGCAAAATCTTTGAAATAATTTGCTGTCAGTACAAATTGAGCCTGAATGGTAACTTTCAAATAAAACGGCAGTTGTTTCGCTTGTTAGTTTCGGAAGACTCATGGCGGGGTATGGCTTGATTTTTAATACGCTTGAAGTTTCTGAAATGTTCGATATGTCAAAAGGCTTTGTTTCATCTGCAATTTCCGTGTAATTTTCGTTTTTTACAAAGATATTTTTTTCGTTAAAATATCCGTAAAAATTGTTTTTGACGCTGAAAACATCGTCTGTAAAAGCGTTCTGTTCAAGCAATCGTGTACTTCTGTGTATCGTCGGAACGCCGTTTTTGTTTTTATATGCAGTAAATGTTCCGACTTTTTCCGTCTGCAATATGAAATCTATTGCAGAGTATATGTTTTGATAGGCGTTTGAACGGCTGTCATTGTGAGGATAGTTTGCACTTACGGTAACAATCGGAATTTTCACATTGTTTCCAACTGTGTAGCCTATTGCCGCACTTGAAAAAGCAAGTGTGTCAGTTCCGTGAAAAACAACTATTCCGTCACAATTTTCATTTGCTTTTTGTAAAATACAATTTGTCAGCTTTTTTAAAACTTCGCCGTTTGAATTTTCGCTGAGTATTGTAAAAGGCGAAACGGTTTCAAATTGTACAAAGTTTTTGTATCGGTTTTCTATTGTTTCAAGAAAAATATTTTTTGTGTTTTCATTCGGCGATACCGAACCGTTTTTCTTTTTGCTTCCTATTGTGCCGCCTGTAAATATGAGTGCTATTTTCATTTTTTCTCCAAAAGTTCGTTTAATTTTTCATAGACAAATTCGACGCTTTTGTTGCGAATGTTGTTTCTTCCAATGTCTGAAAATTGGGCAGTACAGACGGTTGTTTCTCCGTCTATGCAAAATCCGAAACATACCATACCGACAGGCTTTTTCTCGGTTCCGCCGCCCGGACCTGCTACACCCGTTATACCAACTCCGACATTTGCACCGCTTTGACGGCATACGCCCTCAGCCATTTGGTATGCAACTTCTTCACTGACAACGCCGTATTTTTCAATGGTTTCTTCTTTTACAAAAAGATATTTTACTTTTGCTTCATTTGCATAAGTTATAAAACTTTCGTTTAGAACTTGCGAAGTGCCTGTAACATTTACAAGTCTGGCACAACAAAGTCCGCCCGTACAACTTTCCGCAAAAGAAATCGTGTAATTTTTTTGAATAAGTTTTTCAACAACTTCTTCCTGAACAGTCATAATTATTGTATCACCCTTAATTTTAGTCAATGATATTATATATTATTTTTAAAATAAAATCCACTATATATTATTGTATTAAACTTATTGATTTTATTATGGTAAAATTTTGTCATAAATTGATATTTTACATTTAGTTCATTCAGAAATATTGCAAAAAATTAGTTTTAAATATATAATGATTTTAATATTTTAAATTCTTTTTTATAAGGAATGAGTTTATGAGAAGAAAAGACAGGGAAGTTAAAGAGTTTTCTCAAATGATTGATGTTGTGAAAATATGTAAATGTTGTCGATTGGGATTTATTGACGGAACTGTTCCGTATATTGTACCGCTTAATTTTGGATATGAAAAAAAGGCAACTCAATTAATTCTCTATTTTCATTGTGCAAATGAAGGTAAAAAAATAAGACTGCTCAAAAACAATAATTTTGTTTCATTTGAAACGGACTTTCAAGGTGAATTAATTGCAGGAAAAAATGCTTGCGGATATTCAAATTTTTACAAAAGTGTTATGGGCGTCGGAAAGATTGCTTTTTTGCAGAAATATGAAGAAAAAGCCTACGCTTTAAATAAAATAATGCAACATTGTGCTTCTGAAGATAAGAGCGATTTTGACAAAAGTATTTTGGACAAAACCGCTGTCTTAAAATTGGAAGTTACACAGTGGAGTTGTAAAGAAAATTAAAATATAAATAACTATTTAGGAGAAAATTATGAAAACATATTCGGCAAAAGATTACGGAATTATTCCAAATAAGCAAATTGCAAAACCTCTTTATGATTTATTTTGTGAACTTCAAAAAACAGACGAAGAAAAAGTTTTGGTTTTTGAAAAAGGTACATATTTTATTGACAGTGATGAATGTCAAAAGACTTACAGAGCAATAACAAACACTACTTCGGCAGAAGAATATAAAAGATATGATAATAAGTCAGAAACTTTTATTCACAAAGTTGCCTTGCTCGTTGAAAATATAAAAAATCTTACGATAGAAGGAAATGAATGCACTTTTTTAATTGACGGTAAAGTTACAAACGCAATCATTTCAAATTGCGAAAATGTAAGATTTAAAGATTTTACAATAGATACGGTTAAACCGAATTTGCATAAACTCACTGTAACAAAATGTACGCCTTGGTACGCAGAGTTTGAGCTTGACAAAGAAAGTGTCTATGTTAAAGATAAAAAAGGCTTCAAATGGGTTGGTAAGGGTTATGAACTCGGATTTAGGCAGTTTAGCAATACGGCATATTGGAATGCAACAATAAGACCTGAACAAAAAAATAAAATTGAAAGAAAACCACATCCGTTTAGAGCGTCGTATAGTGTAAAGGAAATTGCACCGTACAAGTTTGCCGTAAAATATTTTTTGAAAAACGACTATGTTGTCGGTCAAAATTTCTATGTTTTTAACACACACAGAAGTGATGTCGGAATTTTCGCCGAAAACAGTAAAAATTTATATTTTGAAAATATCAATGAATATTTCAATTATTCACACGCTTTTGTTGCTCAAAATTGTTGCGATTTAACTTTCAACGGTTGTAAATTCTGCCCCAATCCTGATGGATTATATGAGATGTCTTCTCTTACGGACTTTATGCATATTTGTATGTGCTATGGAAAAGTAACTGTTGAAAACTGTCTTTTTGACGGTGCGGCTGACGATGCACTCAATGTTCACGGCATTCACTTTAAAGTGAAAAGTGTAAATGAAAATGAGATAATCGTTGCTTTCTGTCATCCTCAGGCATGGGATTTCAATCCTTTGGATAAAGGCGACAAAATAGAATTCATCGACCCGACAACTTTGCTTTGCAAAGGAGATAACAAGATAGTGTCATCTGAAAAAGTTGATTCGCACCATATTAAACTTGTTCTTGAAAAACCTGCTTCAAGCAGTTTTAAAGGTCTTGTTATTGAAGATGTTGATAAATGTGCGTCTTTATATTATGCGAATAATGTGCTTAACCATATCATAACAAGAGGTATTTTGTACACATCAAGAGGCAAAGCCGTAATTGAAAACAACAGATTTATCAGCAATACTATGAGCGGAGTTTTGCTTTCTGATGATGCTAAAAGTTGGTATGAAAGCGGAATGTGTAAAGATGTTACAATCCAAAACAATGTTTTTGAGTACAGCGGTGCAACACCGATTTTAATTAAACCCGAAAATGCTTTTCACGACGGGGCAGTACATAAAAACATTAAAATTTTAAACAATGTTTTTAAAGAGTATGATAAAGAACCTATCAGTATTAAATCTTCAAGTGATGTTTATATCGACGGAAACATTTTTGAAAAAAGCAATAAAGTTGAAATGAAAAACTGTGAAAATATAGTTATAAAATAGGAGAAAGTCTATGAAACAAACAGTATGGTTTAAAAAGCCTGCACGCATCTGGAAAAAAGCCTTGCCTTTGGGAAACGGATATATGGGCGCTATGGTTTTCGGCGGTGTGCATCAGGAGAGAATTGCACTTAATGACTGTACTCTTTGGTCGGGGTATCCCAAAGACCAAACAAATTCGGAAAGTTTAAAGTATCTTGACGAAGTTCGTCAACTTGTTTTTGACGGTAAGTGTAAAGACGCAGATAAACTTTGTATGGAAAAACTTTGTGGCGACTATCACGAGGCATTTCTTCCTCTCGGAGATATTTATATAAAATTCTCGAAGCCGTCTTCTAAAAATTATAAAAGAAAATTAGACCTTGAAACAGCAGTTCATACAACTGAAAACGGAAAATATATTAAAGAATCATTTTGTTCATATCCCGATAAAGTGCTTGTTTACAGAATTAAAAACAGTTCAAAGTTTTCTGTTAAAATATCTGCAAAAAGTAAGTTGAAAAGCACTGTTGTTGCAGATAAAAACTCATTGAGTATTTTAGGAAATGCTCCTGATTATGTTGCACCCAAATACTTGGGTAAAGTTCAAAATTCTGTTCAGTACAATGAACATAAGGGTATGTGTTTCTGCTCAAGAACAGAACTTAAAACAGACGGTACAGTTTCTTTTGAAGAAGGTTGTCTTAAAGTTAATGATGCTAAAGAAGTATTATTGATTACAACAACTGCCACAGGTTTTAAAGCATATAACGAAATGCCCGAAACAGATGTAAAATATGCCGAAAATATCTGCAAAAATGTCTTGAAGTCAGTAAAAGAAAAAACATTTGACGAACTTAAACAAAGGCATATTGAAGATTTTTCAAAAGTGTTTAAAAATCAGGACTTTTCTTTGTGTGAAGAAAATGATTTGCCTGTAAATAAACTTATAAAGTCAGCTAAAATAGGCAGAGTTGAAAATGCACTGTTGGATTTGTTCTATCATTTTGGAAAGTATCTCATTGTTTCCGGAAGCAGACAAGGTACTCAGCCGTTGACATTGCAGGGAATATGGAATGAAGATGTTCGTGCTCCGTGGAGCAGTGAGTACACTGTAAATATAAATACCGAAATGAACTATTGGTCGCTGACAAAAAGCGGTCTTGATGATTGTGCCGAACCTTTCTTTAGGTTTGTTTACGAAGTTGTACAGTCGGGTAAAAAAACTGCACAGGTAAATTACGGTTGCGGCGGTTCATCTTGCAATCATAATGTTGATATTTGGAGAAAAACCACGCCCGTAAAGGGTAATCCTTGCTATATGTATGCTCCTCTTTGCGGTGCTTGGCTTGCCAATGAGGTGTTTTCACACTATAAAAACGGTAAATTGCTCGAATATAAAGAGCAGATAGAAGAAATAGTGACGCAAACCGCGCAGTTTTGCAATGACTATCTTGTGTTTCACAACGGACAGTATGTTACTGCTCCGTCAGCGTCGCCCGAAGCGTCGTTTGTTCAAAACGGCAACTGCGACCTTGACTATGCATCAAACTTTGAGATGGGAATTATCAGACAGGCGTTCGCAAATTATAAGGAACTCTTTGCAAACGGTGAACTTGTTGATGATATAAACGACAAATTATCAAAAATGAAACCGTATGAGTGTGGAAGTACAGGCTTGCTTGAGTGGCACGAAGATAAAACAATCGCAGAGAAAGGCCACAGACATTTTTCACCGCTTTACTCTTTCTATCCTGCAAATGTTTTGAAATATTATGAAAACAAGCAGGAAACCGAGTGGGTAAGAAAACTGTTCAATTACAGAGTTGAAAACAGTAAACAGTTTATCGGATGGAACGCCGCTTGGGCAATGTGTCTTGCAGGAAGACTTCACGACTCAAAAACTGCAAAAAGCGTAATGCACAGTATGATGGCTCATTCAGTTTTCTATAATTTGTTTGCCGTTCATCCGCCGTCACTTTTTCAAATTGACGGTAATCTCGGATTTGTTGCAGGTGTAAACGAGTTGCTTTTGTACGAGGAAAACGGAGTAGTTGACTTGTTGCCTGCTTTACCTGACAGTTGGAATAAGGGCTTTGTTAAAAATATGGTTGTAAACGGTATTAAAATCAGTTTTGAGTGGAAAAACAAAAAGATTGTAAAAGTAGAAAGCAACGCTGAAATTTCTGTTGCAAACATAAATTTGGCAGACAATGTTTCTGTCGGCGAACTTGTTAAAATAGTTGAAAGACAATAAGTGAAAATTAATTTTAGTAAATCGTTTTGATTTAGATATGCCTGATAATGAAATATTATAAAAGAGAAGGTGTAACCAAAAAAATAAGGTTACACCTTCTCTTTCTTTATATAAAGAATAATTTAATATATAACCACATCGTAATCTTCAGCAATCATTTCATAATATGCTTGTTCTATTTCGTCCCATGCTTTAGAACCTTTATTCAATTTATTTTTTTGAAATTTTTCATATGCTTTTTTCAATTTTGGGTGTTTTTTCGGCGTTTCTCCGTTTGTAACTTCAGTAGTTACCATATTTGAAAATGCACTTTCCATTCCGATTTGATATATTCGTTTTTTTGCATACCGAATTACTTCTGACTTGGAAATTCCATAGGTTGTAAGACAATAATCGTCAGACAATTCCTTATCTTTAAGCATATCGTCTTCAATACTATTATACAGGTCTTGACACCAAGTATCCATTTTTAGTGAATTCTTTTCCGCATAATCTGTAATAATATAATATCTTACAATTTCACTTGTATCGTGCTTTTCGCCATCAACAGAATATAAATCAATATCTACCTGCGTAATATTGACATCATTTACTGTTGCCAGGACTTTCGGATTTGAAATATGTTTCATTGCCATGTCCATTTGAGTTTTATAAGAATAATCTTTTTCGGTTGTTTGATTATTTGTATTTGAATTGTTGGTTTTATCACCGTTTCTACATCCACATAATAATAAACACAATAAAAAACAAATTATAGGCAAAAAAATTTTTTTTTGAGTTATCATGATGAAATCACCGCCTTATCGTATGACTGCCCAAATGTCCAAGTTACATTTACTGTAAATGTGCCGTATGATTCAAAGTTTTTACCCATTCCGGCTCTGTTCATATTATTTAAAGTGGTTTCGTTTATTGTTTCTAAAATTATTATTGGCTTTTGACCAACTGATGTAATGTCAAGAAACAGAGGAAATTCCATTGGGTCTTCATCTGCACTTGCCCAATCATAATAGTCACAAATTTCGAAAGTCAAATCCATATCATATTTGTCTCCGATTTTATTTACAGTTCCATTGGTTTTATATACAAAACCGTTTACTGCCATGAACCAGTTAAGTCGTTTAATATTTAATGAATCTAAAGAAATATCAAACCCAACTTGAGAGCCTATTGAATATTCTTGTGCGAATTTGCTTGAGTTAACATGGGTTGTAAATTTTTCTGCAGCACGCATATTTCTTTCAATAGTTTTTTTATAAAGATTTTCCAAGTTTGAAGTTGAACTGTAGATTTCTTCAATATCATTAAAATATAGTTTTTCTCCAAATTTATTGGAGTCAACGAATCTTCCGAGTGCTTGAGAGGCCTCCGGAAGAATATCTTTATACATATTTGCTGCACGACGAACATTACTCTGGGCTTTTGTTAGTATGGGCATTAAGGAATTTTTTTCATCATCATCCATACTATTCCATTCGTTATCGCCTTGATGCTTATTTTTAATATATTCTGCATCAAATTTTGTAGATGAAGAGTTATATATGTATTTATTGGGCTCATCAGCATCATCTTCATAAACACCATAATACATATATTGATTAGCAATATTCAAATATTCTATATAGTAAGAATTTTTAACCATCTTATTATTTGAATCAGTACCAAACCCCATTTCGAGTAATGTTTCATTGTTTAGGGTACCGTCCTGAACTGACAAATCGTAAAGTTTTTGATACTCTTCCAAAGCACCTATTAACTCGTTATTATACTGTTTGTCTACTTCGCCTTCAGTATATAGCGTTGTTTCATGTTTAAGATATGTTTTAACAACAGCAATATCATCATATACTCCATATTTGATATATCCGATATCATCCTGAATTAGTTTTAAATAATCGGTTGCTATATAACCGATTCGACCGTCGCTTAGTGATATTTTGTCCCAAGTATATCCATTTGCACTTGTAACCGCTTTCTTGATTCTGGTAACACGGATTCCGTTTTTTAGGGAGGTAACTATGCTGTATGAAGTTCCGGGACCGCTGCGTACATTCACTGAACTGCTTGTGGAAATCTCGCATAGTTCATTTACGACTGTACCGCCTTCCGGAGTTGAACCGCCGGAAATGTTTTTTATCATATTTACTAAAGCATTAGTTAATTTACCGGCGTAATTATTTGATGTAATGCTTGAAGATGAATTTGGCATAGGCAGTTCTACTAAACAAGATTTTGCACCCTGTAAATAAGCCCATGTTTCCAAATAGCCGTTGCCGTGTGAATTGCTGTGCGTAAATCCAAACTGCTGACCAAAATATGAACCAACTTGGGAATTACCGTAGGTCTTATTAAGCCAACCATGTATATCCAATACAATATTGGTTTTATTGCCGAAGTTTTTGCTGATAAAATTTTTCAAAGAAGAGGCTTCGGGTGCTCCTAATGCTGTTGCTCCTGTATAATTTCTGCTTGTATAATACGGAACAAAATTGGCAGGCCAGCAACGATTCATATCAACTTTTGCAGAAACAGTACATCTTCCGGGTCCGTTGTTTGTATAGCCGTCTGTAATGCCGTCGGGATTTGCATAAGGTATTACATAAATTGACCAATCATCAAAAATATTTTGATTCATATCAGACAATTTACTCATCATATCATTTGCAATATTAACGAGTTCAATTCCGTCAGATGCCCATGCATCTTCCCAACCGTGTTGCTCGAATACAGCAAAAACAACATTTGACCCTGAGCCCAATTTGTACCATTTTAGATTTTGTCCGTTTCCGCTTGTCCCATAAGTTCCTGATGTGAAATTATTATAAGTAGGAATATTAGGAATAGTCGGAACCGTAGCGTCAGTTAAATAATCTGTTGGTACATACCCGCGCTTTGCACCATTAGTAGTTGTATATTCAATATAACTATAGTTGCGCTCTGTTCCTAAATATGAGACAATTTCCTGATTGAATACAGTTCCGATTTTAGCATAATTAGAATTTGGTCCACCATAAACGCTTAATTCTTCGGTTGCTTTTTTTAATGAAATATGTGTTTTATCTGTAGCATAACTTTTAACGACATAATTGTCAAGATCTGAATATTTTATATAACCGCGTTTTCTGCCACCTTTTGTATTGTATTCACAATATGCCCATTTTCCATTAACCGAGAGTATGGCTACAAATTCGTTTTTATAAACACCGCCGAGCTTAACATAGCTGTTGTCCGGACCGGCATAAGCGGGTGAACTGCTTGCAATTACTCGTGCAACAGTACTGTTATATACATTTTTAATATGCATATCAGATGAATTTACAAATCCGCGTTTCGTACCGTTTGGTGTGCTGAATTCTACAAGCGATACCCATTTTCCGTCTTCATAGTATTGCTGTAATTCGGTAAAACCTTCTTCAGCATAAATCGTACCGTTATTTATGGCATAATCAAAAAACGAACAACTTTTAACTGATAATTTTGAATCTGAATAATTGTATCCCTATTCAAAATATTGTTCATGTACTGAACCTGAAATATTTGAAACTGTTGAAGTCGGTACATATCCTGTTTTTAAAGTAGATGTTGAACCTACTATATACGAGATAAAGTACCAACCGGCATTTTTTCCAAGCACAACAATATCTTCATTTTTTTCAACGCTTCCAACCACGGCATAGTTGTCGGAAGATGGACCGAAATACACGGTACGGGCTATATTCATTACACCCGTAGCACCGTCTAAATTGCCGGTTGCATATGTTTGAATTTGCGGTTTTTCAGGATAAAGATTCTTAACAAATCGGTCTGATGTTGCAGGATTATATCCCATATCCATATTGAAATATACGGGATTTAATATCAAGAGCCTTTGTGTATTATCCTTGTTCATAAACGATTTAACATATTCGTCGCTTTTCAGATACACATCTTGCAAAGTATTATCCTGAATGCTGTAATAAGAATCATTTATGCATATATAGACAGACAAATCGCTTTGTGCAACAAATTTCAATTCCTTATCTATTTCTGTTTCGCCGGAGGCATCCAGATAAGGATTTTCTTTTTCCACATAATCACAAATCAGTTTTCCATGTGAATCTACATTATATGTATAAATTCCATGGGTATTTAAATAGTTTAAAACGGAATCGACAGATAATTTATCAATAATAATACCGTTTGCCGATTTAACTTCTGTACTATTTGCATAATCGGCAATATTTCCGCCCACTCCATATGTTGCAACATCAAAAACGGAGTCGCTATTTATTGAACGTGGCATAGGTAACAATTTTGGAGTCGGAGTTGTATATTGAATTTCATTGTCATCTTGTAATAGAGCATCGGCTTCTTTTTTTGTTTGTTCATTTTTGGTTAATTTAACAAAATCAATATCTTGATAAAATACATTTAAGAAATTGTTCATTAGTTCTTCATCGGAATAATAATATGTTTCGTCAAACTCGTATTCATCTTCATAAATAAACCGGTCTTTATGCTCGGCATAATGCGAATAGTTGAGAACAACTATATTGCAATTATCATCCTTTTCAAATAACAATGCAAACTCACCGTCTTCAATAGTTATAGAATAAACTTCATCAAGCACTTCATTATAAGCATTATATGTTGATGAAAGCGCAACAATGATTGTTTTGTTGTCCTCAATAAGTTCTTTTAATTTTTCATCGTATGTATTAAAAGTCTCATCATTTATTATTTTTTGTTTTAGGTAACCATTTTGATTGACCGTATATTCCTGATCGCTGATATTTGTTAGCATTTTTAAAAAGTGTTTTTGAGAAAATTCATTAATCCATATACCGCTTTAATGCGGATAAGTGTCATTCACTCCAAAGATACTGTCTGTTAGAGCTTTATAGTTTTTATATTTAGATGTAATATTTGTGTTCACTGCGCTATCATATTGCGTAGTATTTGCAAAAGCATTCGGCATATTAAGTTGTAAAACAAATAAACATGAAAGTACAATAGATATAATCCGTTTAAATAAAGTAACTTTTTTCATCTCTTTTCCTCCGGAAAATCATACATATTTTTTGTTTTTAACTGTAAAAAATTATGATTGTATCTCCTCCTGTCTCTTAATATATTTGGTTGCAAAACCATATTTGTGCGGGGAATGACTTTTGCATTCAAAACAAATGTTTTTAAAGATATGAAATATTACTTTGATATATTTTGATTACGGTAATTTAATAAGATTTTTGTGTTTTTTGTCAATTTTATTATAATAAGTATATTTAACTTTTGTCAATAGTATAAACGAACTTTTCTTGTACGAGGAAAACGGAGTAGTTGACTTGTTGCCTGCTTTACCTGACAGTTGGAATAAGGGCTTTGTTAAAAATATGGTTGTAAACGGTATTAAAATCAGTTTTGAGTGGAAAAACAAAAAGATTGTAAAAGTAGAAAGCAACGCTGAAATTTCTGTTGCAAACATAAATTTGGCAGACAATGTTTCTGTCGGCGAACTTGTTAAAATAGTTGAAAGACAATAAGTGAATAATTTAAAAGCCGTTTTGAAAAAACAAAACGGCTTTTATTATTGCATTTAACTATTTAATTTGTATTGTAAATTTGTTTTTGTTTAGATGATTTGCTGAATTTTCTGTTAAGAATAATCAAACCGAATATCAATACTAACGGGAATACGGTAGCAACAAGTAATCCTATTTTAAGATTGCCGCCGAACATATTTGAAATATTGCCTACAAGTGTAGGGCTTATGGTTGCACCTAAATCTCCTGCCAAAGCTAAAAATGCAAACATTGCAGTACCGCCTTTAGGACATTTCTGAGAAGAAATACTGATAGTACCCGGCCACATAATTCCAACTGCAGCACCGCAAAATGCACAACCTGCCAACCCAATAATAGGCAAAGCGGAGAGCGATGCGGTCAGATAGCATATTACACAAAGCGTACCGCACGCCAACATTGTTTTGGTTAAATTCAGTTTATGACTCATTTTTCCGTACAATATACGAGATATTCCCATAAAAACGGCAAATAAACAAGGTCCTGTCAAATCTCCGACTGTTTTTGAAACACCCATTGCCGACTCTGTGAATGCAGATGCCCATTGAGCCATAGACGCTTCGGACGCACCGGAACATACCATAAGCAGTATTAGCAACCAAAACAACGGCAATCGTAACAACTGTTTGATATTCATACTTTCGCCGTCTTCTACCAAGCGTTCAATCGGACAAGTTATGAAATTGAACACATTATATAATGGTATAAGCGCCCAAATCAATGTGAGTATCTGCCATTTTTCTACGCCGAATACTGTGAAAAAGAGTGTCGAGCCTAAAATTACGCCAACTGCACCCCAGCAATAAAAAGAATGTAACAGACTCATCATACCGTCTTTATTTTCAAAAGGACAAGCTTCGACAATAGGACTTACTAAAACTTCAATAAGACCGCTTCCTATTGCATACAGCACTACGGAAATCAATATGCCGACAAACGGAACAGGAAGAACTTCCGGCAGAACAGCCATAGATGCAAGCCCTACCACAGATAATACCTGCGATGCTACTACACAGGTTCTGTATCCTATTTTATCAACAAATTTTGTGGCTGCAAAATCAATCAACAGTTGTGTCAAATAGAATACTAACGGAATTAAAGCGATTTTTTCCAATCCTATTTTGTATGTATTTTTGAATGTTAAAAATAAAAGCGGAGTGAAGTTTGCTGATATAGCTTGGGTAATAAATCCAAGATAACAAGCTAAAAGCGTTTTTTTATATTTCTTTTCTTTCATAATTGCCTCGATTAAACATATAAAAGTCTGAAATATGTATAAAATTAAAGAAAATTAAGAATACCTATAGCCGTCCGAACTTTAATGTTTCGGATTGCTATAGGTATTTAATATGGCGGAGAGCAAGGGATTCGAACCCTCGAGTAAGCTTTAACTCACTACACGATTTCCAGTCGTGCTCCTTCGGCCGGCTCGGACAACTCTCCGTATCAGTTGCGTATGATATTATACTAAATAGATATTGAAAAATCAAGACTTATTTGTCATATTTGCAATCATTTTAAATGAGATTATAACGATTTTAACTTTAAATAAAATAAACCCTTACATTTTTTCGGAAAATATGTTATAATGTATTTGTCAGATATTATATGCTTTTTTAATTTAAGTTTTTAAACTTAAAAAATTTCTGCTTTTGCAGTATAATTTAGGAGGTTTTTAGATTGTATCAAATTGGAGATTTAGTACAATACGGAATGAGCGGTGTTTGTCGTATCTCTGAAATTACAGAAAATTTTTTTGACGGTAAAAAGGTAAAATACTATGTTTTAACTTCTGTCGGAAATAAGGATTCAGTAGTATATGTTCCGTCTTTTAATGAAAAACTTGTTGCGAAAATGAGAAAAGTTCTTACTCCGCAGGAAATATACGATATAATCGAGGCTTTGCCCGATGAAAAAATAATGTGGATTGATGATGACGCAAAACGAAAAGAATATTTCAATAAAACAGTCAAAAGCGGAGACCGTTTGGAAATTATGAAAATCATCAAGACACTTTATCTGCACAAACAAAAATTGCAGGATGAGGGTAAAAAACTGCACATAGCAGATGAACAGATTTTCAGAGAGTCGGAAGATTTATTGTACGATGAATTTTCAATTGTGTTGAATATTGAAAAGGAAGATGTTTTGCCGTTTATTATGAAAAAGTTGAAAGCTCAGCAAAAGGCTATTTGATTTTTTTCATATTTTCAAGTCTTGATATCAGATTAGAAAAATATTGCAGGTCTTCTTTTGAATTTGCAGGTTTTCCTGAATGATAAAATTCTACGGTTTGTTTGTTGTTTTCAAGCAAACCGTTTTTTTTGAGTATTTTTTTTAATTGATTTACGGTTCCATTAATACCGTCAACAAAAACTATGTTGCTTGGTAAAACCTTTCTTAAAGTGTCCTTAAAGTAGTTGAAATGAGTACAGCCTAAAACTATGGCAGAAAATTTGTTTAATTCAAAACTGCTTAAAGTTTCGGTGAGATATTTTTCAATTTCAACAGAGTCAAAAATTCCGCTCTCTGCAAATTTCACAAGTCCGCCGAGCGACACAAGTTCGGTGTCGTGGTTTTTGTCAATTCTGCTTATTAAATCTTTCAGTTTTTTTTCTCGTATTGTTACTGCGGTGGCACTTACGAGTATTTTCTTGTGATTTTTTATTTCAACAGCCGGTTTAACGGCAGGTTCCATTCCGATAATCGGTATGGAATATTTTTCTCTTAAATACTTTGCAGCCACACTTGTAGCGGTGTTGCAGGCGATAACGATTGCTTTGACATCGTTTTCTATCATAAATTTTACGGCACTTTCGGCATAGTTCAGTATTTCTTCGTTGC
This sequence comes from uncultured Eubacteriales bacterium, assembly GCA_900540085.1. GTDB lineage: Bacteria > Bacillota > Clostridia > Oscillospirales > Acutalibacteraceae > Scybalenecus. The sequence goes on along the minus strand of UQEU01000003.1, from coordinate 86,926 downwards.
TTTTTTCTCCGTACGGTACATTTTCTGTGTCTGCATAGTATATAAATTGTTCGTCGGGCAACAGTTTAAGTGCCGTTTCAAGCACACTCAAACCACCTATTCCTGAATCATAAAAACCTATTTTCAAAACAATTACTCCCAAAATATTCTGTAATAAATATTATATAACATATTTTATTTTTTTTCCATAAGTATTTTGTTTTTGTTGAAAAAATAAAGCCATATCGATATTGCGATATGACTGTTTATTTTACAAAAATATTAGTGAAAATTTATATAATAATAGGATTTACGAATATTAAAAAAGTTGTCAAAAATTAGTTAAATTTCTTGAATTTGAAATTTTATTATGCTAAAATTATTTAGAAAAATAATTGTTGTTAAGAGGTGTTAGATTTGCCAAATCTCAGCCGAGAGGGGCATAGACAAAGGCTTAGGGACGAGTTTTTAAACGGTGGATTTGAAAGTATGCCCGACTATAAATTGGTTGAACTTTTGTTGACTTATGCAATACCAAGAAAAGATGTGAAAGAGATTTCATACGAACTTTTCAACACTTTCGGCACTTTGGAAAATATTTTTAATGCCGATGTTTCGAGTTTAACAAAAGTAAACGGTGTTGGGAAAAATACAGCTGTTTTACTTAAATTGCATAATATTCTCAATAAAAGAGTAGCGAACAATAAAAGCGTAGATATTTTAAAATTTGATTCTGTGGATGTTATTAAACAATATTATCAATCGCTTATGATGTATGAAACTGTCGAGAAGTTTTATGTTACAACGCTTAACAATTCAAATGAGATAATAGAAACGCATCTTTGCAATGAAGGTACTGTAAATCATTCTCCTGTTAACATCAGAAAGATAGTTGAGTTTGTTATAAAAGACTCGGCATCGTCAATTGTAATTGCTCACAATCATCCTAACGGACATTGCGAGCCGTCAAGAAAAGACCTCAATTTAACTATGAAACTTCGTAAATATATAAGTGAATTAAAGGTAAATTTGATTGACCATGTTATTGTAGGAGAAGAAGGCGTTTTGTCTATGCGCAGCAATATTAAATATATGATATATTTAAAAGAATGATTGTTTATAACAGGTCTTATTTAAAATTCAATATATCTAATAAAAACTGACTTCGTTTGAAAAGCGAAGTCAGTTTTTTTGATTGAACTTTATTATTGTAACAAGTTGTTCGTTTTATATGGTTTGTATAACTTATTATAGCATTTCAATACCCGTAGTTTTTTAGTTTATTTATTATTTTTGTTTATGATTGACGGTTTTCAGTCATCGTATCTGTCATCGTCGTCTTTGTCATATTTGTCGTCGATGTCATATTTTTCTATTCTGTCTTTATCAAAGTCGATAACTTTTCCGTTTATTGCATTTACATCGCAATCGTATTCAAAACCGTTTGAAGTAAACTCAATTTCATATACTGTTTTGCCGTTTTCACGGTCAAGTTTTACAGAAGTGAATTTTACATTGTTTTCATTAAGCTTTGCACGATTGAGTGCGATGCTTTTTGCCTTATCTTTTGAAATATACTTTTCTTCTTTTTTTGACGGAACGACTTCTATATCATCATCTTTATCATAACGGTCATCGTCGTATCTGTCGTCATCATACTTGTCATCTGCATCATCGTTGTCGTAAATATCGTCTTTGTTGTCGGCAAGGATATTTTCATGTTCGGCACTTACAACTTTTCCTGTGATTGCGTCAATATTGTATTCATATTTAATATTGTTTGCAATAAATTCCAAATCGTAAACAGGAACATTTTTTTCAAAATCAAAATCTTTTTCTGTGAATTTTGCTTGTGAAGAATTTATACCGGCTTGTGCAAGTGCGATTTCTTTTGCTTTTTCAAGAGAAATATAGTTTGAAGGTGCTTTGTCGGTCGCATATTTTTCATCAAAATCATCTTTATCGATTTCTATGATTTTTGAATTGAGTTTAAGTTCGTTTGAAGCGTTTGAAACTGAATTTTCCAAATCTTCAAGAAATCTGTCGTTTGGCAATTTTGAATTCGGTTCAAGTTTTAAAACTATGTTTCTGTCATTGCCGTCTATTTCTTTTTCAAAATAGCCTTTGTTGTAAATCTCTTTTACAAGTTGGTTTAAAACTTCGTTGCAATCTTTGTTTTCATAGTTTGCAAGATTTTGTACAACTGCTTTTCCGTCGTCGTTTATGCCGACTAAGTTTGTTACATTACCGTTTTTATCATATTCTATTTTTATTTCAGGGTTAATGCTTAAAGTTACTGCTCCTATTTTTGCGTCTGTGCTTTTTTCACGAGATTTTACACATCCCGCAAAAATCATTGTAAAAATAAGTAATACAGATATAACGGCTGCAATTTTTTGTTTATTTGTTTTCATAATAAAAACTCCTTTCGTTTTGTTTTCATTAATAGAATACGAAAGGAGTTTTTTTAAAATGGGGTAGTTTGGAAAATTTTTTAAAAATTTTTAATCATCGTCATCGTCGTTGTTTTTATCGCCGTTGCCATTGTCGTCATCATCGTCATTATCATTATCTTTATCGTTGTCATTGTCGTCGTCTTTATATTTGTCGTCTTCATTTTCATTGCCGTTTTTATCTTTGCCGTCGTTATCAGTATCATCATCGTCTGTATCTTCATCATTATTGTCGTTGTCGTCGTTTTCATCATCGTTATCGTCAATTTCATTTTTATCTTTAATAATGATATTTATATTGATACTGTTTTCGTTGTCGGGATTGACGGAACTTTTTAATTCATTTTCATATTTTTTATATAAATCTTTATCCGGAGTGTCAATTGAAAATGTAACATTGCCGCCGTCTTTTAAAAATCCCATTTCAACGGCTCTTTCTACGAGTTCGTCTGCAACGGTTGTTTTGGATTTTCCCTTTGCGTTGTAGCCGTTAAGCAAAGTTTTTCCGTCTTCGTTTGTACCTGTAATTTCTACAACATTTCCTTTTTTATTAAGTTGCATTTGTACTTGCGGATTTATTGAAAGCAATATTGTAGAGTAGGGCGTGGTTGTGTATTGATAGTATTCTGTTGAAAAAATCAATACAAGACACGCAGCGATTGCAATCAAAGTGTTTTTGATTGCTTTTTGGGTTTTATCTTTAGATGTTTGATTTTCCTGCATTAAAACGGGGTTTGAAACTGTTTGACCTACTTCATAGTGTAGGTTTGCCGCTTTTAAAAATACACCGTTTTCATCTAAAAGTACGGCGTAACTTGTATGACATTCCATTACTATGTATTTCATTTTATCAAACCTCCTTTCAAGACCTGTTTGATATGTCCTCGTATGATTTCATAACCGTTTGTATAAATTAAAAGTAATGCCACAAGATACTTTCTGTGTCTTTCAAGTGTTTTTCTTTCTGCACCGCTGCCTTTTGTAAGTTCTGCCATCGGAAGTCTTTTAGTTCTTAAAAACTCGTCAAGCAGTTCGGGGTGTTGTTTTGCATACTCTATTGCATCGGCACAGGCTTTTATCGTTTTTTGTTGTTTTGGGCAGTTGTCTGCAACATCGCTTAAAGAAACACCGAAAGGTTCCATCTGCCGTACAAGTTCGACTATTTCGAATTTTGTTGCATCACGCATTTCATACTCTGCAATCTCATCCTTTTCATCGGGCATATTGTTTTCAACGGAAGTTTCACGCTCTTCTCCAAGCATTTCGATAGACAATACACCGTTTTGCTTTTGTTCTTTTCTTGCATAGTCAATGAGCCTGTTTTTGATTATGACAGACGCATATTTCAAAAACGAGCCTCGTGTTCTTGAATAACTTCTGATTGCTTCGTGAAAAGCTATCATTGATATACTTAATTCATCGTCATCATAAGTCGGAACTCTGTGTAAAAATTTTGAAGTTTCAGACTTTATAAACGGCATATATTCTTTTATGAGTTCGTCAGCAATTTGCATATCGCTTTTTGCATCGTAAACTTTTTTTACTATTAAATGTTCACTCATATAAATTTCCCTCATTGTAAGAATACGGATTTATAAATTAAAAATCGGGGTATTAAATAATATTTTTAATGTTATTATAAATTTATTATAATATTAAAACATCATAAAAGCAAAGATAATTAAAAAATAAAAAATCTCCTACTGAAACGCTGAATTGTTTACCGTAGGAGATTTGTCGCTTATTTTTTGATTTCATAGTTAGTATCTACGATTTTTTTAGTTTGCCGTTTTTCCTCGATTTTTGACACTATTGTTCTTGAAATGATTGCCGAAACGACAATTCCCACCGCAAGACCGACTGTTACAAGTGCAGTATCAACACCTTTGCTTTTGAACATCTCTCCGTCCTTTTCAAGAAGTGCCGCCATTGTATAGTAAAGCGAACCTCCGGGAATAAGAGGTATAATTCCCGTGACGAGAAAGATATTTACGGGAGATTTCAAAACCCTTGCCATAATTTCCGAGTAAACATACACGACAAAAGCCGCTATGAAATTGGCAAAGAAAAGGCTGTTAAAAGTGTGAAAAATAATTAAATAAACAATCCAGCCAAGCGAACCGCCCAAAGTTGAAGCAACAACATTTCTTTTGCTTACTCTGAAATAAATCGAAAACCCGAGTGTGCCTATTCCGGCAGTGATTATCTGTATAATTTCTTGTTTCATACAAAATTACCTCCGAAAAGCACAAAAGAAAGACCGAAACCTGCCGCAATGGCTACTGTTATCAGTGCCGCTTCAATCAATTTATAAAGTCCTGTTACTATATCTCTTGTAAACATTTCCTTTACACTGTTTACGACTATCAGACCGGGAATAAAAAGCATTATATCTCCGATGATTACTTTATCGACATTATTTCCAAACCCGAAATGCGTAAATAAAATTGCAATGCAACCCGAAAAAAGACTTGCTACAAATGTATAGACAACGCCGTTGATATTTCTTAATTTAAAGTTGTAGTCCATAAAATAAATAGCTATTGCAGTAGTTGCCGCTGCAAGACCGTCTAACAGACTGCCTCCGAAAAATACGGCGAAACCGCCTGCTGCAAGCATATATCCCAAACACTTGATAAGTATGTTTGATTTGGGCTTTGTGTAGTTTGTCAAATATTTTGTAATTTCAGATATTTCGGGCTTTTCGACGCATATCTTTCTCGAATATGCGTTTAATTCCTCTAATTTTCCGAGGTCGGTTGCAGTAGATGTAATTCTGACAGACTGCGTAAAGTGATGGTTTGCTGCGTCCTTTATTGTAACTACGATTAGAGATGCAACTGCGTAAACTTCGCAGGAAACAAAACCGTAGGCAAAACAAATTCTTCTTATAGTGTCTTCGACACGCTGTGCTTCTGCACCTGTTTGTACTAAACGACGGCCTATTTCAAGCACATTTTCGAGAAATTCCTCACTCTCGGATTTTGTCATATTACATGCCTCCTTAAACCTTCTTTTTCAAAAATAAATATAACACGGCAACAGTGTGCGGTCAATCTGATTTTTATAATAAATCATTGTAATTTTGATACATTTATTGATGTTTTTTGTTATTATAATTCAGTTTTTTTTACTCTTGCTTCCAATCTGTAAATCGGAAATCCTTCATCGGAAAATTTCTTTTCATATTCTGTTACAATATTTCCTTCAAAATCGCTGTTGTGCAGGTCCAAAGAAATATTGCTGAGTTCAAAACCGTTTTTAGAGAATTCTTCTATTGAGTATTCAAAAAAGTGCATATTGTCTGTTTTTTGAAAAATAGGTGCATTTTCTTTAAGTAATTTTTTATATATTTCCAAAAATCTGCCGTTTGTAAGTCTGTGTGCGGCGTATTTTTTCTTTGGAAAGGGGCAGGAAAAGTTTAAAAATATTGTTTCTATACTGTTTTTCTCAATATATGACAATAAATACTCTGCCGATGTGTTTAAAAATCTGATGTTTTTAAGATTTTTACTTTTTGCTTTTTCACAGCCTACTACTATTACATTTTTTACTTTTTCAACGCATATAATGTTTGCATTCGGATTTTGTTTTGCAAATTGGCAGCCAAATCCTCCGCAGCCGCATCCTACTTCAAGGTAGATAGGATTGTCGTTGCCGAATATACTTTTAAAATCTATGATTTTTTCTTCTTTTTCGTTATAATTGAGATTTTCCCTTTTGGGAGAAAATAAAATGTCACTTACATTCTCAAGTCTTTCTTCCAAGTTTTTCTTGTGTCGCATTCTCATATCTTTGCACCGCCTTTTTTATGAATTGATTATATATTAAAACTGTTTGTTTATCAATCATTATTATAAAATATTAAAGATGAAAAATAAAGCGTAAAAAAACACGCTGTGAAGCGTGTTTTTTATGTGTCAGTGTGAAATTGTTTAGTTGTTTGAACTTCTGTTTTGAGATTCACAGATACCTTTTCTTATTCTTCTTACATCTGTAAGTGCTTTGTAAAGAGAAGAGTCAATCTCAAGTAATGTTTCGTCAGCATAGTTGTTAACTGCCATCAAAATTTCTTTGCTCTTTTGTTGAGCTGAAGCAACCATTTCATTTGCCTGTGTTGTTGCATTTGAAAGAATTTCAGAAGCCTGATTTTTTGCTTCGTTAAGACCGTTTTGTGCAGTTTCTTTTGCTTCATTGATGATTTGAGCTGCTTCTGCCTGAGCTGTTTTTGTGATTTCATCTCTTGCAACAAGTTCTCTTGCCTGTTCTTGAGCCTGTCTGATTGTATCAGCGGCTTCTTTTTTAGCAGACTCAATGATGTTGTTTTTTGAATCAACAATTGCTTTTGCCTGTTTTGTTTCCTGAGGTGTATTAAGACGAATGTCCTCAATAATTCTTTTTATCTTATCTACATCTACTAAACTTTTTTTACTCATCGGCATACTTGTAGCGTCGTCAAGTACATCTTCAAGGTCTTCAAGTAAAATATCGGTATTCGTCATTTTAAACTTCTCCTTTACATCTTAAATAAATATCATTTACAATTTCTTTAGGGACAAACATTGAAATATCTCCGCCCAAAGTGCAAACTTCTTTAACCATACTGCTTGACAGAAACATATTTTCTGCACGGGCAGTTAAAAAAACTGTTTCGATGGACGGGTAAAGACTTTTGTTCGTCAGTGCCTGCTGAAATTCATAGTCAAAGTCGGAAACGGCACGCAAACCTTTGACAATCGCCGTAGCACCGTGACTTTTTGCATAGTCAACAAGCAAACCGTCGCAAATATCAATTTCAACATTTTCTTTTTTTATGCAACGCTTGAGAAGGTCTATCCTTTCATCAAGCGAAAAAAGCGGACTGTTTTTAGAACTGTTGACGGTGACGAGAACCGTTACCGTGTCGAAAATGTCGGCAGCTCTGTGAATGATGTCTAAATGACCAAGTGTAACGGGGTCAAAACTGCCGGGATAGAGTGCAAGTTTCAAAACTAACTTTCCTTTCGGTAAACAGTTATTTTTGTTTTACCGTACTTTTTTTCTTTGACGATTTTTAAACCGTCGGGGTTTTCGGGCAAATTTTCGGAAAAATCTGTTTCGCAAATTACAAAAGCGTTTTCTGTTAAAACAGTGTTGATTTTTCCCAAAACTTTTTGTGCCAAACCGCTTTTGTACGGCGGGTCAACAAAGACGATGTCAAAACTGTTATTTCTTGAAAGAAATGAAACAGCGTCTGCTGATATAACGGTACTTTCGTTTTCAAATTTGCAGGTTTTGACATTTTGCTCGATTATTGCTTTTGCATTTCGGTCGGATTCAATAAAAGTGCAGTGTTTTGCACCTCTGGAAATCGCTTCAATTCCCATTTGTCCCGAACCTGCGAAAAGGTCAAGCACGACTTTGTTTTCAATCTCAAATTGAATCATACTGAAAACTGCTTCTTTTACACTTTCTGAAGTCGGACGGGTAACATCTGCTCCCTCAAGTGTCGCAAGTTTTCTGCCTCGAGCCGAACCTGTAATAACTCTCATCATTTGGCATCTTCCTTATATATTTCGAACATTATTATAACTATATTATAACATTTAGTCAAGTTAATATATTAATTGTTAATAAAATCAGTGAAAATGTTTAAAAATATCTTCTGCATTTTTTTTGCTGATACTGCTTACTTCGGATAATTTTTCAACCGACGCCGATTTTACGGCAGATATGGTTTTGAAGTGCTTTAAAAGTGCTTTTGCCTTTTTTTCGCCTATTCCGTCTATCTCAAGCAACGAGGAAGAAAAAGAACTTTTTTTGTGTTTTTTCCTGTGGTATGTTATTGCAAATCTGTGTACTTCCTCTTGTATTGAGGATATAAGCGTAAAAGCATTTCTTTTATAATTGATTTCGATTTCTCCGCCCGATGTTGCTATTGCTCTCGTTCGGTGTTTACTGTCTTTTACCATTCCGAAAACGGGAATGTCAAGGTTCATGGATTTGATGACGGGCAAAACTGCATTTACCTGTGGCTGACCGCCATCGAGAAGAATTAAATCGGGCTTGATTGCAAATGTTGAGTCCGTTCCTTGTTCTGACTCATAATGTTCAAATCGTCTTGTCAAAACTTCATTCATTGAGCCGACATCGTTTTGACCGTCAAAGCCTTTTATGCTAAAGCGTTTGTACGCCTTTTTCATAGGTCTGCCGTTGTGAAAAACAACCATACCGGCAACATTGTCTGCTCCGAAAGTGTGAGAAATATCGTAACTTTCGATATATTCGGGAGGCGAGGGAAGATTGAGCAACTCTGCAAGTTCTGACAATGCCTGCATCTCTTTTCCGAGTCTGCCCTGATATTGTGCAATGTGTTCGTTTGCGTTTGATTTGCACATTGAAAGTATCGCAAGATGTTCTCCTTTTTGCGGGTGTATAAATGCGACTTTTGAGCCTTTTTTTTCTTCTAAAAATTGTTGTAAAAGTTCTTCGTCTTCAATTTCTCCGTCAACTGAAATTCTTGACGGCACCCTGTTTCTCATTGAATAGTAGCGTTCTATAAGTTCGGCTCTTGCGTGTGCCTCATTTTCATCTTTTTCAAGTATGAAATGTTCGCTGTCTGTCAGTCTGAAGTTTTCAAATCGAATTACCTCAAAGCACATTTTCTTTGCACCGTAGGAGATTGCAAAAACATCTTCTTCTTTTGCATTGATTTTTACTACTTTTTGTTTTTCTTCAAGGTTTTTTATGGCTTTTATTCTGTCACGCAGTTTTGCCGCATCTTCAAATTGGAGATTTTCCGACAATTTCTCCATTTCTTGAGTCATCTCTTTTACGGCTTTTACACTTCCGCCTTTTAAAAATGAAATGGCGTCGCTGACATTTTTGTTGTACTCTTCTTTTGTAATCCTTCCTGCACACGGAGCACTGCATATATTCATAAAGCCGTTAAGGCACGGACGGGATTTTTTGTAATCTCTGGGAAATTGCTTGTTGCAGCGGGGAAGTTTAAAAATTTTAAGCGTTTCGTCAACTGCCGTTTTTACAGAATATATTGATGTATATGGACCTATATATGTCGCATTGTCATTTTCAACTTTTTTGCACTCTGAAATTTTAGGAAATTCGCCTTTTGTAATTTTGATATAATTATATCCTTTATCGTCTTTGAGCAAGATATTATATTTGGGCTGATGCTGTTTTATAAGAGAACATTCGAGTACAAGTGCTTCAAATTCACTGTCACAGAGAATATAGTCAAAATCGTTTACATTTTCAACCATTCGTATAACTTTCAAAGAGTGATTTGTATGACTGCCGAAGTATGATGAAACTCGGTTTTTCAACGCTTTTGCTTTGCCGATGTATATGATTTCTCTGTCTTTGTTTTTCATAATATAGACGCCGGGTTGAAGCGGAAGCGCCATCGCTTTTTTTCGTAGTTCTTTTTCCGTCATATAGCAAATTTCCTTTCAAAACTAATCTGATTTTATCATAAATAATTTTTATTTACAATTATTATTTAAATAATTAATTGACAGTAAAAAAAATTAATTATATAATTATTACAGATTTTTGAGGAGGTTTTGTTATGAGAAGTGACAGAATAACAAAAGGTATAAATGCGGCTCCGCAAAGAGCGTTGCTTCATGCACTCGGTCTTACCGACGAAGAAATCGGTAAACCTCTTATTGGTATAGTTAGTTCGGCTAACGAAATTGTTCCCGGTCATATGAATATTGATAAAGTTGTAGAAGCAGTTAAACAGGGCGTTGCACTTGCAGGCGGTGTGCCGATAGTTTTTCCGGCTATTGCGGTTTGCGACGGTATTGCAATGGGACATGAGGGTATGAAATATTCTCTTGTAACAAGAGAGTTGATTGCCGATTCAACAGAGGCAATGGCAACTGCACACCCATTTGACGGTCTTGTTATGGTGCCTAACTGCGATAAAAATGTACCCGGTCTTTTGATGGCGGCGGCAAGACTCAATATTCCGAGCATCTTTGTTTCGGGCGGTCCTATGCTTGCGGGAATACAAAACGGTTGTAAAATCAGTTATTCCAATGTTTCAGAGGCTGTTTCTGAATTTAAGACGGGCAAAATAGATGAAAAACAACTCAATGAGTTTGAAAATAAGGCTTGTCCTACCTGTGGCTCATGTTCAGGTATGTTCACTGCAAACAGTATGAACTGTTTGACAGAAGTTTTAGGTATGGGACTTTCGGGCAACGGTACAATACCTGCAGTTTACTCTGCAAGACTTCAACTTGCAAAAAGAGCAGGTATGCAGATAATGGAACTTGTTAAAAAAGATATTAAACCTCGTGACATTATGACTAAAGAAGCATTTTTAAACGCACTTACCATTGATATGGCTCTCGGTTGTTCGACAAACAGTATGCTTCACATTCCTGCAATCGCACATGAGTGCGGAATTAAACTTGACCTTGATGTTGCAAATGAGATTTCTGAAAAGACGCCGAATCTTTGCCATCTTGCTCCTGCCGGTGCAAACTATATTGAAGAACTCAATGAAGCCGGCGGAATTTACGCTGTTATGAATGAGATTTCAAAACTCGGTCTTATTCATAAGGATATTATCACATGCACAGGTAAAACGGTCGGTGAAAATATTGAAGGCAGAGAAATTCTTGATGAAAATATTATCAGACCTATTACAAATCCGTTCAGTAAAACAGGCGGTATAGCAGTGCTTAAAGGCAATCTCGCTCCTGACGGTTCTGTTGTAAAACGCTCTGCAGTTGCTCCTGAAATGATGAAACATTCGGGCAAAGCAAGAGTTTTTGACTGTGAGGAAGATGCTCTTTCAGCAATTTATAACGGCAAAATCAATGCGGGCGAAGTTGTTGTAATTCGCTATGAAGGTCCAAAAGGCGGACCGGGTATGAGAGAAATGCTCAATCCTACTTCTGCAATTATGGGAAGCGGTCTCGGAAACTCCGTTGCACTTATCACAGACGGCAGATTTTCGGGTGCTACAAGAGGTGCGGCAATAGGCCATGTTTCTCCTGAAGCGGCTGTTTGCGGTAATATCGCTCTTGTTGAAGAAGGTGATATTATAGAGATAGATATTCCAAACCATTCTATAAATGTTCTTGTTTCTGACGAAGTTCTTGAACAGAGAAGAAAAGAATGGAAACCTCGTGAACCGAAAATTACGACAGGTTATCTTTCAAGATACGCAAAACTTGTAACTTCAGGTGCATCGGGTGCAGTTCTTGACTGATTTTAAAATGAATTTATAATCACTAATTTAAAAAAGCATCTTTGTGGCGATATGTATTGAAAACAAATCGTTAAAAGGTGCTTTTTTGTTTGAAAATATAAAATTAAGAAACTGTTATGAAAATAATTTTTTAAAATGTTTTTAAAATCATTACTGATAATTAATGTGCATTTTAAACTTTACCGAAAGATGATATATCGTGTTCTTTTTTTGTGTCAAAGGTGCTCAGGCTTTCATCGAAAAGCAGAGTGCCTTTTTTAATGCTTTTGTTACCGTATTTTTGCCGTATAGTATCTATTGTGAACTCAAGTTTTTCGGACTTTTCTTTCTTGATTACATTTCCTTCCAAATCGTATTGGACAAATGAATTCGGTCTTAAATCAAACGCCGTTATTCCGACGCTTCTCAAAGGTGTGTTGTTGTAAATTTTTTTTAAAAGTACCATTGCACAGTCTGTTAAATCATTTGACAGACATGTCGGATTTTGCAATTTTGTCTGTGTCGAAAAAGTCCTGAAAGTGTTGTCTTTTATTGAAATGCTCACACCTGTACATTTTAGTTTTTTTGCTCTCATTCTTGAAGCGACAGAGTCGGCAAGGGCAGCAAATACTATTTTTATTTGTTCTTTAGTTGTCAAGTCTTTTGGAGTAGTTGTACTGTTTCCTATTGACTTCGGAAGAGGCACATCGTCTTTGTGCCTGACGGGCGAGTCGTCAAAGCCGTTTGCATAGTTGTAAATTGTTTGCCCGTTTTTTCCGAAAACTGAAATAAGAAAATCAACTTCACATTGTGCAAGTTCGCCTATTGTATTTATTCTGTAATTTTTCAGTTTGCTTTCTGTTGCTTTTCCTATAAAAAGAAGTTCCCGTACAGGTTTTTGCCATACGATTTCTTTATAGTTGTCTTTTGAAACAACTGTAAGTGCATTTGGCTTTTTGTAGTCTGAACCGAACTTTGCAAAAACTTTGTTGTAACTTGCGCCGACGCTTACCGTAATGCCGAGTTCGTTTTGTATTCTTTCTTTAATCTCGTATCCGATTGTTATATGACTTGAATATTTATCTTTAAACTCAAGCCAGCACTCATCAAGACTGAAAGGTTCAACATAGTCGGTGTATTGTTCATAAATTTCTCTTGTCATTTTGGAAAATTTATAGTATAGGTCAAAGTTGGGCGGCATTATAATAAGGTCTTTGCACTTCTCTTTTGCTCTCCATAACGGTTCTCCCGTCTGTATGTTGTATTTTTGGGCAATTTCATTTTTTGTCAAAACAATTCCGTGCCTTTTTTCTTCATCGCCGCCGACTACAACGGGCTTGTTGCGAATTTCGGGATGATAAAGACACTCAACAGAGGCATAAAACTTATTGCAGTCGATGTGTAAAATCTTTCTGTCCAAAAAAAACGCCTCCGTAAATCTTTAAAATTAGAACAAATGTTCTATAAAAAATTATATCCTCAAGACGATAAAAAGTCAACTGTAAAAAATTTGAAAAATACAAGTTTTATTTTTAACGATTTCATTTTAAGCAAAAGAAAAAATTTTGAATATAATAAAAAAGGCGTTTAATAAAGCGTCTTTGTGGTAAGAATAGAAATGAAAATAAAATTCCTGTTTCTTGAGGGTGATATAAAATGATTAGACGCGGAGAAATATATTATGCCGATTTAAGTCCCGTTGTAGGCTCCGAACAAGGTGGAGTACGACCTGTTTTAATAGTGCAAAACGATGTCGGAAACAAGTTTTCCCCGACTGTTATCGCTGCGGCAATAACAAGTCAGGTTGATAAGAACAATCTGCCTACGCACATACAGGTTGACGCCGAAAGTTGCGGTCTTGCAAAAGACAGCGTTGTTCTTTTGGAACAGGTACGCACTATTGACAAACAAAGACTTCGTGAAAAAATGGGTTCTTTGGATAACGGCGATATGGGTAAAGTAAATCATGCACTTTCGGTAAGTTTCGGCTTGTGATATTAAAACCGTTTTAAGCACCGTACGGCAAATTTTTTTAAATTCAGCCGATATGGTGCTTTTTGTTTTGTTTAGTTGTCGAAGAAATCAGTGGTTTAATTGTTTTGTATATTATACTAAAAAAAAACAGTTTTATAAAATTTATTATTTATGATATGCATATATTGACTTTGAAATTGAATTCATTTATACTTTATTAAGCATTAATAAGTATTTAAATTAATTTAGTATGAATAAATCTATGTAAACAGAGGTTGAAATCAAATGGGTTTAAATTTGAAATCAGTAAAAAAGAGTACTGTTGAAATAGCAAAAGAAGTAAATAAGCCGGTAAATGATTACTTGAGGAGCAAAATTCGCCGAAGAAATACGGCTTATGCAAAACTTTACAAGCATTGTAAAGTAAAGAAAAATGTTGTTTTGTACGAGGCTTTTTACGGCAGAGGTATGCTTTGCAATCCTTATGCGATATTTAAGGAATTGCTTGACAATCCGAAGTATAAAAATTTGAAGCATATATGGGTTTTGGACGACCTTTCGGCACATAAAGATGAGATTGAAAAGTATGGCAAGTATGACAATGTTTACTTTGTAGAGTCGGGCAAGAAACCGTACTTAAAGGCTTTGTGTACTGCAAAGTATCTTATCAATAACTCCACCTTTTTAAGTTATTTTGTTAAGAAACCGGAACAGATATATATTAATACTTGGCACGGAATACCGCTCAAAACTTTGGGCTATGACCATCCTCTCGCCAAAATATCTGTTTCAAATACAGTAAGAAACTTTATTCAGTCTGACTATTTGATTTCTGCAAATTCATTTTTAACCGAAATTTATACAAGAGCATATAAACTTGACGGAATTTATAAGGGAAAAATCATTGAAGAAGGTTATCCCCGTCTTGATACGGTTGTTAAAACTGAACGCAAAGATGTAATCAAACTGCTTAAAAAAGAAAAAGTTAAAGTAGATGAAAACAAAAAAATAGTTTTGTATGCACCTACTTGGAAGGGCAGAGATTTTTACAATCCCGATTGCGACATAAACGACTATCTTGAACTTAAAGAAACAATTGAAAGCAAAATTAATTGCGACGAGTATCAGGTGCTTATCAAAGTTCATCAGGCAGTGTATGACAGAATAAGAGATGAGATTTCCGACTATCCGTTCATAGTTCCTGCTACAATAGACGCAAATATTGTTCTTTCTGCAACGGATATTTTAATCAGTGACTATTCAAGCATTTATTTCGATTTTCTTGCGACAGGAAGACCTGTTTTGTTCTATATTCCCGATGTTGAAAATTACAAAGAGTACAGAGGTATGTACTTCGGTATAGATGAATTGCCGGGACCATATACAGACAGTGTTGAACAAATTGCAGATTGGATAAACGATATTGATTCTGTTTTTGAAAATGTAAAGGAAAAATATCAAAGAATTCAAAAATGGTGTTGCGATTTTGAACCCGGAAAAATTGCTTCAAAAATAGTAAAAGTTGTTTTTGAACAAGATGAAAGCGATATGTGTGTTAAACAGTGTCAAAACAATAAAGAAAAGATACTGTTCATACAGGGTAATATGGCAGTAAATGGAATAACATCTGCACTGTTAAACCTTCTCAATGAGATAGACTATGATAAGTACGATGTTACTGTTTATGCAAACTTTAAAGATAAAGCACAGCATAGGGCAGGATACAGAGTTAACGACAACGCAAGACTCATCAGCAGAACAGGTCCTATGGTTACAACAATCAGCGAAATGCAAAAGGTAAATCTTTTCCACAGAAAAGGCTTTACTTCGGTATGGGGCAAGGTGTATCCTGAAAAGGTTTATCAAAGAGAATTCAGAAGATGCTTGGGCGATACGCATTTTGACTATATTATCGACTTTGACGGTTACAATATTTTTTATTCTTCACTTGTACTTCAGGACAAGGATGCAGTAAAATCAATTTGGCTGCACAGTGATATGGCAAGCGAAATGGAAGTGAGATTTCCTTGGCTTAAGAAAATATTTACCTTGTATCCGAAATTTGACAGAATTGTATCTTGCAGTAAAGATATTATGCTTGTAAACAGAAAAAATATTGCAACTGAAGAAACTTATGACAAGTTTGTTTACGCTAAAAATGCAGTTGACTATCAAAAAGTTCTTAACGGTCTTAAAAAGAGCGTTCGTATGGAAAGAAACGGCAAAGATTACTATGTTCAGTACAGCAACGATGTTGAAACAGATGTAACAAAACTTAAATTTGTTCCTCTTTCTCCTATTGACATTGTAGATATAAACGCTTTTGATACCGATTTCAGCGTCGAAGAACAAGAGTGGAATAAGTACGGTATAGATGTTTTGACAGTTAAACCGAAAAAGGAAAATGCCGAAGCAAAAGAAATAGTCGTAAAAGACGAAAAATTGACAAGATTTATGACAGTCGGCAGACTTTCTCCCGAAAAGAACTATGTAAATCTTGTAAAGGCTTTTGCAAAGTATCTTGAAGAAGGTCACAATGCAATGCTTTATTTAATCGGCGACGGTCCGCTTAAAGAAGAAATTGATACGCTCATAGACAGTTTGAATATCAGAAGTCGTGTTATTTTAGTAGGTATTCTTGAAAACCCGAGCGAACTGCTCAAGTATTGTGATTGCTTTATCTTTACATCGCTTCACGAAGGTCAGCCTGTTGTAATCCACGAGGCACGAGTTGCAGGACTTCCTATTGTTATGACGAAATTCTCGTCGTACAAAGGCTCTGTTGTAAAAGACGGACAGTATTTGATTGGTATGGACGAAGAAGGTATCTTGAAGGGTATGAATGCTTTTGCAAACGGAGAAGTTCCGACAACATACGAGTATGACTATGTTAAAAACAATCACGAAGTATATAAAGAGTTTTTGACGGCAATAGGAGCAGAAAAAACTAAAAAGTAAAGTAAAACTCTGTAAATGTATTTTTACAGAGTTTTATTTTAATGTTAATTGCTTTATTAAAAATCAAAATTTTTTGAAAGTTTATTTTTGGTATGGAAATTGATAAAAAAAGAATTGAATGGATAGATACGGCAAAAGGCTTGGGAATAATATGTATAATTGTTTCGCATTTTAATCTTGAAAGTATTAATGCTGAATGGTTTAGGGCGATTATACAGATTTTTGATGTACCGCTGTTTTTCTTTTTAAGTGGCTATATGTTTAAGGAGAATTTAGATTTTAAGTCATTTTTGCTGAAAAAAACAAAAAGTTTAGTTGTGCCTTATTTTTGTATAGGAGCATTTTTGCTTTTGTTTAATTTCGCTTTTAAATACGGATTTTCTTTTACAACAGATTTTTTAAAAGAGATTGTTAAGTTTTTTATGGCGAGAAGAATGTTTACAATTTGGTTTTTTGTGGCACTGTTTTTCTCTGAACTTATTTTTTACTTTTTGGTTAAATACTTAAAAAAATTAAAAAAGATTTTTTTAGCAGTCGTATTTTTGACCGTGTCCATTTTTGTTTATTATGAAATTGTGGGAAATGTTTTTCCGAAACTTATGATGCCTCCTATGAATCTTGACATATCTGTTGCATCTTTGCCGTTTATGTTTGCAGGCTATTTTTTGAGAAAAAACAAAAAAATAAACGATTTTGTTTTCAATAAGCAAAACTTTAAGTATGTATTTCCTCTTTGTTCAATTTTAGGTGTGTTTCTTGCACTTCTCAACTATTTTGTAACAGGGAAGTGTTTGAATATGTATTTGTGTGAATACGGTATTAAGCTTATTTCATACACCGCTTCCATTTTTGCTGTTATAGGGGCAATCTTGTTGTCTAAAAAAATCAAGACAAAGACTTTTACATATATAGGCAGAAATTCTGTTGTTTATTTTACTTTGCATCAAACAATTTTTATGCCTGTTTCAGAATTTGTTTTAAAAAAATTAAATATTTTTTCGACAAATTCGCTCGCAGATAAATATATGTTTATGTTTGTTAATTTTGTTCTTGTATTGTTATTTTGCACTGTTGTCAGCATTTGCGTAAATGAAATTAAATTAAGATTTGCATTAAATAAAAAGATTTTTGCAAAAAAATAGTCATGTGAATTAAAACCGATATTCGTCTAATGAATATCGGTTTTTGTTAAATTTTTACTAATAATATTATAATATACAGTATGTATAAGTCTGAATAATGGTAGAATATTAATAAAAAATCTTAAAAATCAGCATATTGTACAAAAATGGATAAAGTGTTGAAAATATATTATGAATATTATGGATTTGTGCTAAAGTATTAACATAAATTTAATAGATGTAGGAGAAACACTATGCACAAAACAACTAAAACAAGTCGTGTAATTGCTTTTATACTTTCTCTTGTAATGCTTATTGGCGTATTGCCTTTGCAGGCATTTGCAGATGACGGTATAAAACTGAAAAACGGAACAGCTAAAATTACAGCAGATATGACAACAGAACAGATTAATGAGGCGATTTTTAATGCTCTTGTTGAAAATCCTCAAGGCAAAGACCCTCAATCTGTTAAGGGGAATATGGTTGCACCGGAGATATAACGGTCTGTTGCAAAATTGGGCATACGGCAGTATCGAAGGCTTTTCGAGCAAAAAATTGCTTACATATTATACACATCCGGCTATAAAAGATATAGCAGACGGAGATTACAATGTTCGTATTGCAGGAACAGAAGAATTTGTTGTTTTGAGTAAAACTACAAAGACTTTTGCAAAAACAAATATAGTTCTTAAGGAAAATTACGGCGAAGTTCTTTTGTATTTGAATGATGACCTTTCTACAAACTTTGACCGTTTCCGTGAAGAACTTTTCAACACTGTTTACGATGCTGAAAAATCTGAACCTAACACTTTGACTGTTAAAGATGTAAAATTTGAATACAACGCTTCTCGTTTGAGCACTATTCCGATTTGGCATGAACTTGAATATGTTGACGCAACAGATGTTCAAAAATCACTTGACGAAGAAGGAAATTTCAGATTTAGAATGATTGTTCCTGAAACAGATGATTATTACGGAACAACAGTTGAATTCAATGCAACAGTTAAAAATGCGCCTCGTATTGATTCTGAAATTAAATTTACAAATAAAACTTATACTTACACAAGTAATTATGAAGCAATGAGAGAAAAACTTTTCAATACTTTAATTGATTGGAAAGGTTCAACTCTTCCTTCATCCGATAAAATCGGCAAAGATTACTATACAATAGAATACTATGCAGAAAATTTAGTTGCAGGAAAACCTGCAGGTACTCATAAATGGGTTGCACTTGAGGGTGGAACTTATGCAGCTTTATACTATCCTCCGATGTCGGCAGGCGAACAACAGATACGCATTTCTTTTAAAGGAAATTCAACTCACACATCGGCAACAGCTGAAAAAACAATTACGGTAAATAAAGCAAGAACATCTGTATATGTTCACAGCACAAGTAAGTACGCAGATGAAAAATTACCAAAAGATTTTGTAACAACGTTTTCAAAAGACCCGTTTGAAATTTATACAATATTTGTAGGTATGACAAATTCTGCAACTGCAAATTTCTGTATTGACCTTCCTGATACTATTACTGAAAGTTTCTTGATTGACCTTCTTAATCCTATTGTTAAACTCATTATCGGAAAGTCAATGGACGACATTATAAATAATGGTATTACACTTGAAGAAATCAATTTAGTTGTAAATTCTCAAGAAATTAAAGACCTCATCAAAGCGTTTAATATTGACCTTGGTGTTATAGGTACTGTTCTTGAAGTTTTAGACAATCTTCCTCCTTCACTCAGACAAATTAATATTAGTTTCAGTGAGCCGAACAGAGCGGGTATGTATAATGTAGTTGCACTTGCAATAAATACAAACTATGAAACAGGTGTTGGATTAGGTGTAGCGTATGTCAAAACAAGGTATCAGGGCTCAAAACTCCAATACAATCAAAGTATTGAGTCGAAAACTCTTACAGTAGAGCAGGCTAAAGATTTTGACTTTACAGCAACACTTTCATATCAGGGTATTCCTGTGAATGACCAGAGCAAAATAAACTATCTCTATACAGGTGTTAAAAAGAACGGCATGCCGTACACAAGCACAACAACTCCTCCGAGTGAGCCGGGACGCTATACACAGACCGTTGTAATTATAGGCGGCAATTATATGGCAACACCTCAAACAAGGTCATTTGTAATTAAATAATATATATTAAAGGACTGTGTTTTCACAGTCCTTTTGTTTATAACTATAAAACATAAAGATTACAATGCATAAAAAACGCCGAAACTAAATGTTTCGGCGTTTTAAAATTATTCTTTACCATTCCAGCAATATGTACACAAATTAGATGGCTCTATACCGACTGATTGAATTAAATCATCAAGTCTGTGGTATCTCAAAGTTGTGAAGTGCAGTTTTTCACATATAATATCTATCATCTTTTTGTATCTTGCACTGTCAGGGTCTGCGTATTCGTATAACACTTCTCTTGACGGTTCTTCACCCTCGATTTCTCTTATAGTGCGTCTTGTTATAAGTTCCATTTCGGAAGTTGAGCGAGAAAAGTTTAAGTATTTACAACCGAACATAATCGGTGGGCAAGCAGGTCTGATGTGGACTTCTTTTGCACCGCTTTCATATAAAAATTCGGTAGTTTCTCTTAATTGTGTACCACGAACTATTGAGTCGTCTATTAAAAGTAAACTTTTGTTTTCAATCAAATCGTGTACAGGCAGCAATTTCATTTTTGCAATCAAATTGCGCTTGCTTTGGTTTGTAGGCATAAATGAGCGAGGCCAAGTAGGAGTGTATTTGATGAAAGGTCTTGAAAACGGTATTTTTGATTCGTTTGCATAGCCTATTGCGTGTGCAATTCCTGAGTCGGGTACACCTGCAACAATATCGGGCTTTGCGTCGTCTCTTTTTGCAAGAAGGCGACCGCAGTTGTATCTCATATCTTCTACCGAAATACCTTCGTATGAAGATGACGGATAGCCGTAGTACACCCAAAGGAAAGTACAGATTTTCATATCTTTTCCGGGTTTTACAAGAGTTTTAATATCTTTTTCATCAAATACGACTATTTCGCCCGGACCGAGTTCTTTATATTTTTTATAACCTAAATTTAAAAAGGCAAAACTTTCAAAACTTGCACAAAAGCCGTTTTCTTTTTTACCTATGACTATCGGCGTGCGTCCTTTTTTATCTCTTGCGGCATAAATTCCTTTCGGCGTAAGAATGAGTATGCTCATTGAACCGTCGATTACTTCCTGTGCATATCGGATACCGTCAACAAAGTTGTCCTTTTGGTTTATGATTGCCGCCACTAATTCGGTGGGATTTATTTCTCCGTTTTGCATTTCAAAAAAATGAGTGTTTTTTGAAATGATTTTATCAAGAATTTCATCTGTGTTGTTGATTTTTCCTACGGTCGTAATTGAAAATGTTCCGTGATGAGAACGCATTAAAATGGGTTGTGCTTCATAGTCGGAAATACAGCCGATACCGTAGTTTCCCTGCATTGTATTTGACTCTTTTGTGAATTTTGTTCTGAAAGGAGCGTTTTCAATGTTGTGAATTGCTTTGTCAAACCCTTTTTCAAAACTGTAAACAGCCATACCGGCACGGCGTGTGCCTAAATGTGAATGGTAGTCAGTTCCGAAAAATAAGTCAAAAACGCAATCTTCGTTTGACGCTACTCCGAAAAAACCGCTCATAATTACACCTCTTAAATAGTTACTTGTTCCTATGTGTAATATTATATCAAAAAATAAAAAATTCTCAAATAGAAAAACACAATTTTTTTCAATTATAGAAAATTTTTATATTTTTATTAAATACGAATATATAAAACAAGAAAAATTTGTGTATTTTTAAAAATATATTTCTTTTCATTTTCAATTTAACAATATTTACTTGCAACAAAATGTACAAAGGTATAAAATATATTCATAAAATATTTCGATAGGGGAGTTTGAAATGAAATATGCTTATATAAACGGAACGCTTCTTGACGGAACAAAAGATATGACTGCCAAGGATGGTTTGGCAATATTAACTGACGGCGAAAAAATTGTCGATATTGTAAAAAGTGAAAGCGATTTGTCAGGATATGAAATAATAGACCTTAAAGGTAAATACATAATGCCGGGACTTATCAATATGCATATTCACTTGCCGTCAAGCGGTAAGCCGTCTAAAAAACAAAAGGATTTGGTAAAACTTGTAAAAATTGTTACAAGCAATGCACTTTTAAGAACTGTTGCAAGAAAAATCTGTGAAAGTGCCGCACATACTCAGTTAATGAGCGGTGTTACAACAATAAGAACAATGGGCGGTATTATAAATTGTGATACAGAAGTCAGAAACAGAATTAATAGTAAAAAAATTGACGGACCGAGAGTTTTAGCGTCTAATATGGCAATATCCGTTGAGGGTGGGCATATGGCAGGCTCACTTGCTTATATTGCAGAAAGTGCCGAAGATGCAAAAAATTATGTCGATATAATTGCTAAAGATAACCCTGATATTATTAAATTAATGATTACGGGCGGAGTTCTTGACGCAAAAGTAAAAGGCGAACCGGGCGAACTTAAAATGCCTGCCGAGTTTGTAAAAGCCGCTTGTGATGAAGCGCATAAACTCGGTTTAAAAGTTGCCGCTCATGTTGAAAGTCCGCAGGGTGTTAAAGTTGCACTTGAAAACGGTGTCGATACGATAGAACACGGTGCTCAGCCTGACGATGAAATGATTGAACTGTTTAAACAACACGGTGCAAGTCATATAACAACTATTTCTCCCGCACTGCCGTATGCATTGTTTGACAGAGAAATTAACAATACAACAGAAACTGAACAGTATAACGGAAATATTGTATTTCAGGGAATTATAAATTGCGCTAAAGAGTGCATCAAAAACGGTATTCCCGTTGGTTTGGGTACAGATACGGGTTGTCCGTACATTACACACTATGATATGTGGAGAGAACTTGTTTACTTTAAAAAATATTGTGGTGTCTCAAATGCTTTTGCTTTGTATTGTGCAACGCTTGGTAATGCAGAGATAGCACAGATAGACGATGTTACAGGCTCGATAGAAAAAGGTAAGTGTGCCGACTTTGTTGTTACTGAAAAAAATCCTCTCGATGATTTGCATGCATTGAGAAATATCAGTATGGTTGTCGCAAAAGGTAAAGTTTTTGATAACCCGAAAGTTAAAAAAATGGCAAATGTCGAGCGTGAACTTGATAAGTTTATATGAATAAAAGCACGGTACAAATTTGTACCGTGCTTTTTTGTGATAAAATCGGGAAAGTAACAATTAGTTTGTAATCGCTTACTCGTTAATTCAATTTCATTTCATAGTAATCAACATCGATAATCGTTCCATCGGGATAGGTTTCTTGTCCTGATTTTATCAATTCATTAAAACCAAAATGCTTATAAATTTGTAGGTTGTTTGTTTCTGTTGGTTCAACGCCTAAAGTATACTTTTCATAACCTCTATTTTTTAAATCATCAATCATAAATCTGAATAGCTTTGAAAAATAGCCTTTGCCTTGATATTTTTTATCCGTACTGAAATTGCACAAATATACTGTTTTGACGCCAACAAGATTATCGCTGTTTTGAATAATATTTTCATCAAATATTGCAGTTGTTTGGCATATAATTTTATCATTCATTTTACCGTAATATGTAACAGACTGACCGTTTCTTATATGTTCAACTGCGTTGTTTTTTAATATCTCTAAAGCAGTTTTTCTTCGTTTTTGTCTTTTTATTTCATGATTCCACTTTGCTGTCACTTCATCAATAGATGCAATTTTACATATGTACTCTTTCATATTACTCCTCAAGAATCATCTCTAATTCACTAATATTCTCAACAACATAATCGGGCTGTTCGCTTTTATATCTTACGCTTTGCAGTTTAGCAAAACCTTGACGCACCCAAACGGTTTTCATACCTAACTGCTTTGCAGGTATAATGTCATTATCAATTCTGTCGCCAATCATAACAGCTTCATATGGCTTACAGTCAGCTCTTTCAAGTGCAATATTAAAAATTTTTAAATCAGGTTTTGAATAGCCTATCTCAGCCGAAGTTATGACAACATCAAAATATTTTCCAATACCCCAATTATCAATTCGTTTCTGTGTACCGGCTACCTGATTTGCAATGATACCCAACTTGTACTTATATGACAGTCTTTTTAATACTTTTTCGACATTAGGATAGAGCTTTTCAAGTTCCCCAAACCACCTTGGGATTTCTACACCATAGTACATAGCCACAGTCTTAATAGCATAAGAATCTGTTTTTGCGCACTCTTTAATCTTGTTATAAAATTCTTCTCTGTCAATGTTATTGCTTTCAATAATAACATCACAGCGTTTTTTGATACATTCAGTTTCATTAATCAAAGTTGAGCCTAAATCAAAAAACAGCCATTTTATATTTTGCATAACTTTCTCCTAACTTAATAAGAAAACGGCATTAATTCCTTGAGTCTAACAATTGTTCCGTCATTATCTACGATTATTCTTATATGTTTTGAGTTATTAAAATGCTGCATAAATTCACGGCAAGCACCACAAGGTGACAAAACTTTACCGTTTTTGCTTACGGCAATAACCATATCAATATCAAACTCACCGTTAGTAACCATTGTTGATAATGCATTTCTTTCTGCACACATACCAAGTGAACAATCTGTATCAATACAAACTCCTGTATAGATATTACCTTTCTTGGTTAATACGGCAGCACCTACACCGCCTGAACGCAGTTGCTCGTTAATTGTTTTTGGAATTGCAACAGATTTTGCAATATTATATAACTCTTTGATTTGTTCTTGAAATTGTTAACTCATATACCATTTAAGTTGGTAATATCTTTCATAATCTCATCACTATCTATTTTGGTTTACGGTCATACTGACTTTTTTGAATTGACATAAGAATGACTTGGTGATGTCATCACGGAATAAAAATTATTTTTTGGTTATAATAAAGTCACAAAAAACAAGGAGGACTTTAAAATGTCTGTTATTAACATTAATAAAAATAATTTTCAAAACGAAGTAATCAATTCTGATAAACCTGTTCTTTTGGACTTTTGGGCTTCATGGTGCGGACCTTGTCGTATGATGGTTCCCATCGTAGAAGAGATTGCCAATGAACGCTCAGATATTAAAGTGGGAAAGGTAAATGTAGATGAACAACCTGAATTGGCAAGTATGTTTGGAATTGTGAGTATTCCGACTATAGTGCTTATAAAGAACGGAAAGATAGTTCAGCAGATGTCGGGGGCAAGACCGAAAAATGCAATTCTTGAGATGCTTTAATGAGGTATATCTATGAGTTTCTTTGATTTTTTTAAACCGTTAAATATCAATAAAGGATTAGAAGAATATAAAGTTACTTCTAATGCTGTTTTACTTGATGTTCGCACTCCTCAAGAGTACCGTGAAAGTCATATTCCCGAAAGTAAAAATGTATCTTTGCAACAACTTGGAAAAGTAACTGAGATAGTAAAAAATAAAGACATTCCATTATTTGTATATTGCTATTCTGGAACTCGCAGCCGTCAAGCAATCGGTATGTTGCGAAATATGGGATATACAAATGTAAATAATATCGGTGGTATTGCTTCATATTCGGGAAAGGTGGATAGATAAGATGAAAATTGTAATCGTAGGCGGTGTGGCAGGCGGAGCTACAACCGCAGCAAGAATACGACGATTGGATGAACACGCAAAAATTATTATATTTGAGCGTTCGGGATATATTTCCTATGCAAATTGCGGACTGCCTTACTATATCGGTGATGCGATTACCGATTCAGAAGAATTAACCTTACAGACTCCTGAAGGATTTAATTCTCGCTTTTGTGTTGATGTAAAAGTTCATCATGAAGTTGTTGATATACACCCTGAAATCAAAAAGGTTTCTGTTATGAATTTGAAAAGCGGTGAAGTTTTTCAAGAAAATTATGATAAGTTGGTTCTTTCTCCCGGTGCAAAGCCTGCTCAACCTCGAATGTCAAGAATAGGTATTGATAAACTTTTTACACTGCGTACTGTGGAAGATACATTTAGAATAAAGGAATATATCAATAAGAATCACCCTAAATCTGTCGTATTGGCAGGTGGAGGTTTTATTGGACTCGAGATGGCAGAAAATCTGCGTGAACTCGGCATGGATGTAACAATAGTACAGTCTTCTAAACAACTAATGACACCGTTTGATTTTGATATGGCATCTATAATTCACAGTAAGATGAGAAAACATGGAATAAAATTGAAATTGGGTTATACTGTGGATGGATTTGAAGAAAAGCATGGCGGCGTAGATGTACTCTTGAAAAACAGTCCCTCTATACATGCAGATATGGTGGTTTTAGCAATCGGTGTCATTCCGGATACTGCTTTAGCAAAGAAAGCAGGTTTAAAACTTGGCATTAAAGGCAGTATTGCAGTTAATGATAGAATGGAAACATCGGTACCCGACATATATGCTGCGGGTGATGCAGTTCAGGTAAAACATTATGTTACAGGTAATGATATGTTGATTTCTTTGGCAGGTCCTGCAAATAAACAGGGCAGAATAATTGCTGATAATATATGTGGTGGCGACAGTCGTTATTTGGGCAGTCAAGGAAGTTCTGTAATAAAAATTTTTGATATGACTGCAGCTACTACGGGTATTAATGAGAATTATGCCCGTGAGGCAGGATTAAATGCAGATACTGTAATTCTTTCACCTATGAGTCACGCAGGTTATTATCCGAACGGTAAAGTGATGACTGTAAAAGTGGTTTTTGAAAAGAAAACATATCGCTTGCTTGGTGCTCAGATTATTGGTTACGATGGTGTTGATAAACGAATTGATGTGCTTGCAACAGCCATTCATACAGGTATGAAAGCGACACAGTTGAAAGATTTAGACCTTGCTTATGCACCGCCGTACTCTTCGGCTAAAGATCCTGTTAATATGGTGGGATTTATGGTTGATAATATAGAAAAAGGTTTATTGAAGCAGTGGCATATAAAAGATATAGATACTATTTTCAATAATGAAAATGTTACTATGTTGGATGTAAGAACATCAGAAGAATTTAACAGTGGTCATATTGATGGATTTAAGAATATTTCTGTGGATGAACTTCGGGAAAGGCTTGAAGAAATTGAGAAGAATAAGCCTGTATATTTGATATGTCAAAGTGGTTTACGCAGCTATATTGCAAGTCGTATTCTTGAAGGTAATGGATTTGAGACCTACAATTTTTCAGGTGGATTTCGATTTTATGATTCAGTAGTAAATGAGCGTGAGCTGATTACAAGAGCTTATGCATGCGGAATGGATAAATAAAAATTATTGTTTATTGTCATATTTTTATATCTTTCGTGTAAAAAAAGTCCTCTTATCATTTGACAGTAAGGGGACTTTTTGAAAATCATTCAGCAAAAGTTTTTAACTGAGGTATTAAGATAATGTTTCATAATTGTTTTTCCTTTTTCTGTGGTATATGTTTTTTAAAGTGATTTGAGTCTTTTCTCGTCTATGATTGTTACTTTACCACGGGATAGTTTAACAAGACCTTCTTCCTGAAAGTAACGGAGCATACGAGTAATAACCTCACGATGCGAACCAAGGTGGTTTGCAATGATTTCATGAGTAATATTCAGTTCGTTTGTACCTTCAATAGATGTTTCTTCTAAAAGAAACGAAGCAACACGCTTATCCAGACTTTTCCACATAATTTGTTCAATCAGCCACATGACATCTGAAAAACGTGTAGCCATTAACTCGTTGGTGTAGTTTGCTAAAGAAGTGGATTCATTCATAATACTTTTATAAACT
The DNA here is from genome assembly GCA_900540085.1 of uncultured Eubacteriales bacterium. Taxonomy (GTDB): domain Bacteria; phylum Bacillota; class Clostridia; order Oscillospirales; family Acutalibacteraceae; genus Scybalenecus. Next base: position 59,418 of record UQEU01000003.1, on the reverse strand, counting down.
TCTGTCGGAATAATCCAAAGTTCGCTGTCCTTTTCGGCTTTGACAGTTATTTCAAATTCAACGGAGCGCATCATACAGGAGGCAGAGAAAAGACACATATCCATATCAAACAGACGGTAAATGGTAATCTCTCTTCCTTCGTCTGAAAGAATATAAGCCCGAAGTTGTCCGAGTTTAACCAGTAACAGACCGGTGCAGTCTAAAGCACCGTTATGAATGATAGTACCTTTTTTGACTTTTCGGGTAATTAAACTATTTAAAATAAGGTCTTGTTGTGATTTGCTCAATTTATTCCATACGGGAAAATAATTTTCAAAATCCATTGTATCTGTCTCCTTGTCTTAGTACAGTATACATTTTTTTGTGATAATCGTCAATTATATAAATCGACGTTTTTTTTAAAACAAGGGCAACAATATTACGACGAAAAGTTGACTGTATTCAAGGTTTGTAAGACTTTTTGTGTGTGAAATTTATTGCAAATTAGTAAATCGTTTGATGAGTTTTTGCATATATCATATATATTGTTTGAAATAAAGAATATTACATATAAATTCAATTATAAAAAGGCTTGAAATCAAATGATTTCAAGCCTTTTTGCAGAGATATATAAGGTTAAATGACGGTGTCAGAGATTAGCAATTTTTTTATGTTGCTTTTTAGAATTTGAATTTTTTATTGATATTTATCTGCTTAATTACTTGATAGGTATGGCCTTACCGGATGTTTTAAGTAGTTCACTGTTTATGTTTCCGTCGTCAAGCACAAGATTGCCGTTAATAAATACCTTTTCAATACCGAAAGAACGGGTTTGGTCAGGAACGGCATTTTTAATTTTGTTTTCATCAAAAACAGTTAAATCAGCATAATATCCCTCTTTAATATATCCTCTGTTTTTAATCATAAATCTGTCTGCAGTTGCACCTGTCATACGATTAATTGTGTTTGGCAATGTGTCGCCTGTACCGTTGAGAGAATCACGAAGGAATTTAGGAAAACAGTCATAAATTGCAGGGTTTTGGATACCGTGTTCTTCAACCCATGCGTCAGTCATATAAAGACAGTTTTTGTTATGTTCAAATTCTTTGATGATTTCAGGTGTTGAGTATGGTCCCATATTAACTCTGCCTTGAAAGTTACTTTTTTCGCAAAGCATAAGGTATGCATCAAGATCTTTCATTCCTTCTTCTTTTGCAATTTGGTGAATTGTTTTTCCTTCGTATTTTTCATATCCTTTGCCTATGTATGCAATCTCAATATCGTTAAATCCAAAGCCAAGAAGCAGGCTTGTAGCTTTGATAAGAAGTGATAATTTTAGCTTATTAAATGGCTTCTTTCTTTCCTCTTGCGACATACCTTGATACCATGAAGGAAGTATAACAGTAATAACAGATACACCGAGGCATTCGTCATAAATATCAAATTTTGCATCAACACCTTCGTTGCGAAGTTTGTTGATAATTTGAACAAATTCATCCTTGTCTTTAAACGATGTTTTGCCGACAAAAATAGCATGAGAATACTGAAGTTTAAGATTTGTGTCCTTTGAAATGGTTACAAGTTCATCAACAGCACGCAAAAGATGAGATCTGCCAAAAAGTTCGGGATACGACATTGATACGGCAGAATTTGCTCTTGGGTGAACGGTTAATGGCTTGTTGTATTTAATGCAAAGTTCAACAATCTTTTTTAACTCGTCAGTATCAGCATAAAGTCCCGGCTCATACATAAGACCAAGTGAAACGCCTGCTGCACCTTGTTGCAAGGCTTTTTCAATAATAGCAAGCATTTGTTGTTCTTCGCTTGGTGTAAGTTTTCTGTTTTCATATCCTGTTATGGCCGCTCTTGCAGAACAATGACCTACAAGTTCAACAATATTGCAGGGGGAATTGTTGTCTATTGAATTGAAATATTCTTGAACAGTTCCGTATTTGCCTGTTGTGTCATTAAAGAAAAACAATCCGCCTCCCATTTTGTCGATGTGCTTGCAATCTTTTTCAAATCCAATGGTGGAAATTCCACAGTTACCCGAAACAAATGTGGTTAAGCCTTGCCTAATAAATGGCTCAAAATAGGGTAGTGGATTATTCTTAATTGCAAACCAGTCATTGTGTGAGTGTGCATCAATAAAACCGGGTGCAATAGATTTGCCGTTTAAATCTATTACCCTGTCACATTCTGTCTCGATTTTTTCGCAAACCTTAGCAATTTTGTCATTTTCGACAAGAATATCGCCCTCAAATGCATCAGAACCGGAACCATCATATATTTTTGCGTTTTTCAGTAAAGTTTTCATTTTTATCACCCTTATGATGTCATTGTGTTTTTTTATATATTTTTGTTTATGGGTTCTAGCAATATCATCTTAGCATAATGTGTATAATATATCAACAAATATCGCAATTTTTATGCATAATGCTGAAAAACAATGCTGAAGATGTTAAGATGATGAGAGATGCCAATTACATATACATTCAATTAGGAAAGATAAAAAAAGGCTTGAAATCATTTGATTTCAAGTCTTTTTTCAGTGGCATAAGAACCTGCATACTGTGTATGCAAAACCTTGGCGTTCGCAATGCTTCGCATTGCTCGGCTGAAAGATTCTTCGAATCCTTTTTACAAAGAAAAAAACAAGCACCGTTTGGCACTTGTTTCTTTTTTGGCAGCGGTATAAGGATTCGAACCTTAAATGACGGAGTCAGAGTCCGGAGTGTTACCGTTACACTATACCGCTATTTACTTTGCTGAAATATAGTATCACAAAAAAAGTTCTCTGTCAACATTTATTTAAAAATAAATAAAACTTAATTGAAAAAATAAACCGAGCGACTTTTCAGCCACTCGGTTTTATTAAAATATTTGCTGATTTTTATTGATTTTAATGTAATCAAAATTATTTTATTTATAGATAGGACCGTATGTTGCACAAGCACGATAGTCTGCCGACTGAGCGTCTTCTGTTCCGAAAGCTGACCAAGCGTGAGGTCTGAAGATTTTATCATTATCAACATTGTGCATATTTACAGGAATGCGAAGCATTGAAGCCAATGTGATTAGGTCTGCACCCACATGACCGTAAACAGTTACACCGTGATTTGCACCCCAATTAGCCATTACGCTGTAAACATCTTTGAAAGCACCATCTCCTGTCAATACAGGAACAAACCATGTTGTCGGCCAAGACGGGTCTGTACGCTTGTCGATGGTGTTGTGTATTTCATCCGGAAGTTTTGCGGTGTAGCCTTCTGCAATTTGAAGAACAGGGCCGATGCCGTCAATAACATTTACACGAAGCATTGTAACAGGCATTTCGGCATTGCAACGGAAATGACTTGAAAAACCGCCGCCACGGAAATATTCATAGTTTGCTCTGCACCAATCCGTTGCATTAAGACATGCTTTAATATCATCGTTTGTCATTTCCCAAAACGGTTTCATACAACCGTTTCCGTCTGTATCTTTAGAAGCACCGCTGCCGTCAAGTGCCGTTGCACCCGAGTTGATAAGGTGGATAAATCCGTCTTTTGCAACACCGTCAGGTTTTATTCCTGTAACTCTTTCACAGGCTTCGGGGCTCCAATATGTACGAACATCGTGGAAACACGGAGCAGAGCCTGAAACGAGTGTTCCGAGCATCATTGCAACACCGTTTAATGTGTCGTTTTCAGTTGCAAAAGGAGTAGGAGCTTTTGTGCCGTTCCAATCGAAAGTAGAGGCCATAATTGACTCTGTAAAGTCTGCGTTTGGCAACCAGTCTGTCCAGTTTCTTTGACCTTGAAAACCTCCTGCTATTGCATTTTTGCCGAGAGCTTCTTCGTGCCATCCGAGTTCGTCCAACTTACTGTTTCCGTATAGAATGTCGCGGATGATGATTGTCATTTTAACTATGAATTCCCAATCATCGTCGGGGTTTACAACTTTTGAACGCTTGATAATTTCAGGAAAGTCTTTTCCTGCATTTAGGTCAAATCCTTCTTTACAGCTTTCTTTAACCCATTTATACGCTTTTTCATATTCGTCTTTATCAAAAATATCAAGTTTAATTCTGCGTAAAATTTCGGTCATATCAACCCATTCTGCACGTATTCCGAAATATTTTTGGAACATATCGGCATTACAGTAACTGCCTGCGATACCCATAGCAACTCCGCCGATATTTACATAGGCTTTGTTTTTCATCCAGCCTACTGCAACTGATGCTTTGGCAAATTTCAAAATCTTTTCTGCAACATCTTCGGGAATACTTGTATCATTCATATCCTGAACATTTTTTCCGTAGATTGAAAATGCAGGAAGTCCTTTTTGTGCATAAGCAGCCATAACAGCCGCCAAGTAAACAGCCCCCGGTCTTTCGGTGCCGTTAAATCCCCAAACGGCTTTGATTGTCTGCGGGTCCATATCAAATGTTTCTGAACCGTAGCACCAGCAAGGCGTAACGGTTAAAGTAGCAACAACATTTTCTACTGAAAATTGTCTTGCACATTTTGCGGCTTCTGCACCGCCTCCGATTGTAGTATCGCTGATTACGCACTGAACAGGTGTTCCGTCAGGATATTTCAGTGTGTTTTCAATGAGTTCTGCCGCTGCCTTTGCCATGCCTGTTGTTTGATTTTCAAGGCTTTCACGAACTCCGCCCCATCTGCCGTCAATAACAGGTCTTATACCGATTTTTGGGTACAACATAGTTTTTCCTCCGTATTTTATAATTTGATTTAATGATTTTATATGTTTTAAATTAATTGTTTTTGCCGATGATTTTTACAAATTTTTCGTATGCCAAATCCCATTCACTGTTGTGATGAGGTTTAAAATGTTTTAAGATTTCGGTTTTTTGAATGATTTTTCTTCCTTCTTCAACATTTTTTATTTCTCCGAGACCTATAAGTTGAAGAATGATATTTCCGAGTGCAGTTGCTTCTGTCGGACCTGCGATAACGGGCATATTTATACTGTCAGCCGTCAATTCGCATAAAAAGCCGTCTTTCGTACCGCCTCCGAGCAAGTGTAAAACATCAAAATTTTTGTTTGTGCAACTTGATATTTGTTCAAGTGCAAAACGATATTTCAATGCAAGGCTTTCGTATATGCAACGCACGATTTCTCCGATTGTTTTCGGTATATATTGGTTTGTTTTTTCACAGTATTTTTTGATTTTGTTTGGCAAGTCGCCGTGTTCGGAAAGCATTTCATCATCGGGGTCAATGAAACATTTGAAAGGCTCGCTTTGTCTTGCAAATGTTTCAAGTTCATTGTAACTGTACTTTCTGTCTGTTTTTGCCAAATCTCTGCGTGTTTCCTGAATGAGCCACAAACCGCTGATATTTTTAAGATAGTTGATTTTTCCGTTTGCACCGAGTTCGTTTGACAACTCAAGTTCGTTGCTCTTTTCTGTCAAAACAGGTTTGTCGATTTCACAACCAATCAAAGACCATGTTCCACAGGATAAAAATGCCGCATTTTCACTTTGACAGGGCATAGATGCAACGGCACACTGAGTGTCATGTCCTGCTATTGTAATGACTTTAATATCGTTGTAAAAACCGTTTTCACAACCACTTTCACAAACTGTCGGAAAAATATTTTTATCTATGTCAAATGCATTAAAAATGTCATTGTCCCAAGTTTGTGTTGTCGGGTCGAGCATTTGAGAAGTTGACGCTATGCTTTTTTCACAACGCTTGTTTCCCGTTAAAAAATATGCAAAAAGGTCGGGCATAAACAAAACTGTTTCTGCATTTTTCAGGTTTTCATCGCATAAAAACTGAAAAAGCGTGTTGATATTCATTATTTGATTGCCCGTTTTTTTATAAAGTTCGTTTGCAGGAATAACTTTGTATGCCTTTTTTAAAACTCCGTTTGTTCTGGAATCTCTGTAATGATAAGGCTCATTGATTAAACTTCCACTTTTATCAAGCAAACCATAGTCAACGCCCCAAGTGTCAAAAGCAAGAGAGTCGATTTTTCCTGCTTTTTCTATTGCAGTTTTGATTTCATTTAAAATCATTTTTGTATCATGATGAATATGACCGTCGATTTCAAGAGAAATGTTTTCAAAACGATGAATTTCGTTGTATGTTATTTTTTCTCCGTCAAAAACTGCTTTGATGGCTCTTCCGCTTGATGCACCGAAGTCAAATGCTAAAACCGTTTTCATTTAACCACACCTTTTTTTAGCAAAATATTTGCATAGATTGCTTTTTCACCTGTTGCAATGATTAAGTATGACTTTTTTGCTCTTTCGTAAAAATCAAATCTTTCTATATATTCAATTTCACTGTTGTTTGGCTCGTATTTAGACAAAATCTTTTTGTATTCGTCCCAAATTGAAGGAGTACCGCAGTCGTCGCCTTTCATTACTTCCATTAAACCGACGGGTTTTTCTGTGTATGTGTCAAGCGGTAATAATTGTAATACGGCGTCGAGTATTTCGGGTACGCCGTGTCCGTCAAGACGGACTACTTTTGAATTTTTGCCTACTGTGTGGCACGGAAAATTTCCGTCGGCGATTACAAGTTCGTCGCCGTGTCCCATTTCACAAAGTGCTTTGAGCAATTCGGGAGATATGATATTTGGTATGTTTTTTAACATATAGATACCTCGTGTTTTTGAAATCAGTCTTTTTTATGGAGAATATCGTCGTCGGGATTGAAAACTTTGTGTCCGGGATGCCTTCCCGTAACCTTATAGTAACCTCTGAGGTCGATTAGTTTTTGTACATTTTCTTTACTTATATCGTGGCTTCCTCCGAGAATGACTGCATTGATTGTGATTTTTGCCCAAAGTTCCAAACTTTCCATTCTGTAAAATGCAGTGATAACATCGCTGCCGACTGCCAAAGCACCGTGATTTTCAAGAAGCATTACATCGTGCTCTTCCAAGTACGGTTCAATAGCGTTTGGTACTTCAACCGTTGAAGGAGTACCGTAAGGCGTAAGTGGTACAGAGCCTATAACGGCAACATCTTCAATCATATTGTACATATCCATAGCTTTGTGTGCTACTGCAAAGCCTGTTGCTCCCGGTGGGTGTGCGTGTATAACGCTCATCACATCGTCTCTTTTGTCATAGCAACGAAGATGCATCTTGATTTCACTTGACGGACGGTATCCGTCTTGTGCTTCCAAAATATTTCCTTCTTTGTCAAGAATGACAAGTTTTTCGGGAGTGATGAATGATTTGCTTATTCCCGTCGGAGTTGCAATAATTCTGTCGTCGTCAAGTCTTGCACTGACATTTCCGTCGTTTGCCGCAACCCAGCCGAGTTGCCACATTTTGTGACAAACATCGCAAATTTGTTCTTTGATTTCGTCAATGTTTTGCATAGTTGGTGTCCTTTCTTTTGTTGTTTTAATATCTGTTATTTATTGACATTATTTTCAAAGTATGTTACTTTAATTGTATTATATTACATTGTTAAACAGTATGCTTGTTGGATATATGATATATATTAAGACAATATTCACTTTTGGAGAAAATTATGAATTATAGTAAACTTTACGAAAATAAAAAGCACGGAACTTTTGATTTCCCGATAGCGCTTTATGTTGTTGATGAAAATGCTCCAAATTATCAAATGCCGTTTCATTGGCATATAGAATATGAAATTATTTTTGTGAAAAAAGGCAGTTTTGAAGCGTCTTTTGACGGAAAAAAATACTTGTTGAATGAGGGTGATTGTGCGTGGATAGGCGAAGGCGTTGTTCACGGGGGAGAGCCGATTGATTGCAGGTATGAGTGCGTTGATTTTGATTTGGGTACGCTTATGCAAAATTCTCCTGTTTGTATGAAAAGTATTGCTGAATTTTCTTCAAATGCAAACGGTTTTACGGGTGTTTTTCATTCGGGCAGTGTTCAGGCTGAAATAGCAGAAAAAATATTCAGTGCTATGAACAGTGAGAACGAGGGATACCAGCTTACTACGATAGGTTTGCTTTGGCAGTTTATGGGAAGTCTGCTTGTATTCAGAAATGAAAACGACTTGGTGTCAAAAAACAAAAGTCAAGTTTTGCGACTTAAAAATGTGCTTACATATATCAGAGATAACTATGAAAACTCTGTTTCATTGAGCGAACTTGCAGAAGTTGCGGGTATGGCACCGAGATACTTTTGCCGTGCTTTTTCGGGTATGACGGGGAAAACGCCTATTGACTATTTGAACTATTACAGAGTTGAGCAGGCTTGCGAAATGCTCGTTTTGACTGACAATTCCGTTACCGATATTGCACTTAGTTGCGGTTTTAATGATATGAGTTATTTTTCAAAAACTTTTGCAAAGTACAAAAATATCTCTCCGTCTGCATATAGAAAAAGCAATTTTACAAAAAAATAAGACTTGCTTTAAAGGGTTTTTTAATATGAATGTTTGCAAAATAAAAACTCCTGTTGTAATTTCAACAACAGAAGTTTTATGTTTTTATGTGTTTTGCGTTTTTGTTTATACTGCAATTTTAAAGACAATTTTTCTTGCAAAAACATCTTTTTCAGCTGATATTCCGGGAAGGTGAGCATCATTCGGAGTTAAGAACAAAAATGTCCCTTTTGTAAGAGTAAAGTCAAATTGTGCATTTCCTTCATAAAAAGCAATGTCTTTACCACTGCTGTATTCTTCTTTGACAAGGGATACGTTTTGAAGTTTTGCCCATCGTATTTTTTCAATTCCCTGTACAATATACTGAACATCTATATATTTTTTGTGCGCCTCAAACATCATTTCAGGCGTTTGTTTTTTTGTTTTATAACTTTGAATTGTCGCAAAAAGTTTTTTGCCGTCTATTTCATAAGTACCGTCGGCAAGTTTTTCCTCGTCTGCTTTTTTTGAAAATTCATATACAAGTTTCATTTGAGGATATTCTTCAAAATAATCTTTCGCATTTTCCATTTTGTCAAAAATCATTTAATCACCTTCTTTTTCTTTTGAAAAATCGTTTTTATATCAGAGCCTGTAATTATTGATGCAACTACGATTACAATACAACATACTACGCTTTTCAGGTCGGGAAGAGTGTGAAGAAGAACAATTGAAAATACTATTGACCACGCCGAATAAGTGATGTTTAAAGCCATAGCTTTTGAAGCACCGATTTTTCCTATTGTCTTGTAATAGCAAAGGTATGATGCAGTGCCGAAAAGTGCAGATATAAGAATGATGCCTGTTTCCTGTGATATAAACATATTTGCAACAAAGCCGATACCTTTTAATACGGGAATGATAATAAAACCGTATGTAAGTGCCGATACGAGTTGACGAATTTGCAAAGCGTGTTCGTTGCTGATGTCGGGGTCTTTCATTCCGTATGCACAGATTACTGCTTCTGACGACCAGCCGATTACACTTAAAAGAGCGCATCCGAAACCTAAATAGAGATTTTTCACTTCATTGCTTCCTTCGGGTGTATATCCGAGAGCAATTACTCCCAAAATGCTGACAGCAAGCGAAATCATTTGATACCATTTCATTTTTTCTTTCAGAAAAATTCTTGCAAAAAGCGCTCCGACGGCAGGGTAAACGGCAGTGATGATTGCTGTATATGCAGGACCTATATAGTTTATTGCCGCAACATAGCCCGACATTCCGATGGGACCGCCCAAAACTGCACCGAGTATGATGAATTTACCGCTTTTTGTTTTCAGAGCGTGGAGAACATTTTTCCATTGTTTTCGTATGCTTGTATTTATAATCATCCAAAACGATGAAAAAAGGTCGTGAAAAAAAGTGCTGACAAAAGGTGCAAGTGCGATTGCCTGAGCTGTTGAGCAAAATCTCGATTTGCCGAGTGCTATGCTTAAAATTACGGTATCGAGTCCCCAAAGCATACCCGCTGAAAGTCCTGTTAACATATCTGTACCTCTCTGTGATTTTTTTATATATTACAATGAACTGAAGAAAAATTCAAGTTTGTAATTTATGTTTATTATCTTTATCCGTTCAAAAGTTTACAAAAATCTTGAATACGACGGTTTGTAATGTTACAATTATGTTGAACGAAAGGGGAATTTTTATGGTACATTTTGAAAATGAGTGGGACAATCTTTTAAAAGGCGAGTTTGAAAAAGAGTATTATAAAAAAATACACGATTTTTTAAAATCGGAATACGCAAACCCCAACTATCCGATTTATCCCGATATGCACGATATTTTTAATGCTATGAAAATTACGGATTACAACGAGGTAAAAGCAGTTATTTTGGGACAGGACCCGTATCACGGTCCAAATCAGGCACACGGGTTGTCTTTTTCCGTAAAAGACGGAGTAAAACCTCCTCCGTCACTTGTGAATATTTTTAAGGAATATCACGACGATCTCGGCTATCCGATACCAAAAAGCGGAGATTTGACGCCGTGGGCGAAAAACGGCGTGCTTTTATTGAACACGGTTTTGTCGGTAAGAGGAGGCGCTGCGGCGAGCCATAGGGGAATAGGCTGGGAAATTTTCACGGACAGAATAATAGAATTACTCAACGAAAGGGAAAAACCAATCGTGTTTTTGCTTTGGGGAAATTTTGCAAAGAGCAAGGCAAGTTTAATTACAAATAAAAATCATCACATTTTGACGGCTGCGCATCCGAGTCCGCTTTCGGCTTACAATGGCTTTTTCGGGTGCAGACATTTTTCAAAAACAAATGAGTTGCTTGACGAGCCTGTCGATTGGCGTTTAGAATGATAAAGGAAATAAATTACTTATGACCGAATGTGAATTACAGTTCATCTGTTTAATCAAAAACTTTCTCAGACAATTAAATACCGACTGTGAAAAATGCAAAAATTATGAATGGAAAAATATATTTGAACTTTCGCAAAAGCACAGCGTCAGCGGAATTATTGCATCGCAGATTTTAAATTTTTCGGACAAATCGTTTCTTTCTGAAGAAATCATTTCATATTCAAAGCAGGTTTTATGTAAAACTGTTCAAGAATATGAGATAAAGAAAAAAATGGTAAATGATATTTCTGAAATTTTATCAAAAAGTGAAATTTGTCATATTTTCATAAAAGGTACGGCGATAAAAGAGTTGTATCCCCAATCGGAATTGAGAACAAGCGGAGATATAGATGTTTATGTAAAAGCAGATGATTTTGAAACGGCTGAAAAGGTTTTTGAGAATAACAATTTTAAAAAAGTGCTTAAAAGAAGCGATGTTTCTGTTTTTGTGAAAAACTCACAGGAAATTGAACTTCATTCAAAAATAAAGTCTAAAATTCCCGATGATAAAAGTATATTTGAATATTGTGAAACTGCAAACGGCTTTTCATATTTTCCTTTAAAGTATTTTCATTTTGCCTATGTTGTCAGTCATTTGGCGAAACATTTGGCTCAAGGCGGAGCAGGTGTACGAATGTTTATGGACATAGATGTGCTTTACGGTTGCTTAAATGCCAAAGAAAAGAAAAAGGCTTTTGAAATACTCAAAAAGTTAAATCTATATAAAACAGCGACGGCATTGCTCAATATGTGCCGTGTTTGGTTTGATACTCCGATTGAAGATGATTTGAAAAACGATGATGAAAAATTGTTTGAAAAGATGAGTCGAATAGTCCTTGAAGGAGGTACTTTCGGTTTTGAAAGCGGCAAAGCAGGTAAAGTTTATCTTCAAAACAGTATAGGAAAATCCGACAGAGTTTCTGTTTTTACAAGGCTTAAAGCATTGCAAAAACTGTTTTTTCCGTCTGTTTCTTACTTGAAAAGTATATACGGCTTTTGTGAAAAAAATCCCATATTGGTTCCTGCTGCGTGGTTTTACAGACTTTTCTGCGCAGTTTTTAAAAGAGGCAATCATTCAAAGAATACAATAAAAGAAATTTTAAGCCAAAACAGCGTACCCGAGATATATAACGATGTACTTTGCGAACTCGGTTTGTTAAAAGATTAATTATTTGTTAATTGTAATTTGTTTAAATATAATGTATAATAATTATTTAACAGACGATATAGTTTATATGGTTTAGTATTTAGTACGCACATATATAGAAAGAGAAATGAATGAATATTGCGGTAATAGGCGATGTTGTTTCACAACAAGGTTGTGAACATTTAAGAAACACGCTTGCAAAAATAAAAAAAGAACACAACTGTAAACTTGTTGTTGTAAACGGCGAAAATTCAGCCGTAGGAAACGGTATTTTGCCACAGTCTGCAAAGCACATTTTTGACAGCGGAGCAGACATCATAACTCTCGGAAATCACGCACTCAAAAGACGGGAGATATACGATTTTCTTGATGAAAATGAGTTTATTATACGACCGGCAAATTTTCACAGGTCGGCTCCCGGCAGAGGCAGTACCTTTTTTGATTTTGGAAAAAACAAAGTCGGTGTGATAAATTTAATCGGCAGGTCGTATATAGACATTTACGATAACCCTTTCGATGTTGTCGATGCAGAGATTGACAAACTGAAAGAAAACGGTGTAAATATCATTTTGGTTGACTTTCACGCCGAATCGACAGCCGAAAAAAAAGCAATGGGCTTTTATCTTGACGGCAAAGTCAGTGCAGTTTACGGAACACATACACATATACAGACGGCAGACGAACAAATATTGCCGAACGGAACAGGGTACATCACAGACTTGGGTATGACGGGACCGTTTTACAGTGTGCTGGGCGTTACTCCGGAACTTGCCATAGAAAAGATGAGAACATCTTTGCCCGTACGATTTTTAAACCCCGACGGTCCTTGCGTTTGCGAAGGCTGTATTTTTGAAATAGACGAAAAAAATTATAAAACGATAAGTGTAAAAAGGATTAGATACTGAATGTCAAAAAAAATACTTGCAGTTTTTCTTGCAGTTGCAATGGTTTTTACATTTGCCTCCTGCACTTCAAAAAATGAAGATGAAAAGGAAACTACGACTTCTGTTACAAATCAATCGGAAACGGGAAAGTCGGATAAATCTCTTCGCATTAGTTACACAAAGTCCGACTCGCTCAATCCTTATAAAGCGGAAACTGAAAACAATATAGTTATAGCCGACCTTGTTTTTGATTCGCTTGTAAAACTTGATGAAAGTTTTTCGCCTGTTTTACAAATAGCGTCATCTTATGAATTTACGGCAAAAGATAAACTTGTTGTAAATTTTCCTGTGGGAATTAAATTTTCCGACGGAAGCGAATTGACATCGACAGATATTGTATCGTCATTCAATTTGGCTAAAAATTCTGTGCATTATGCAAACACTTTGTTGGGTATTAAATCTGCGAATGCACAGTCACAGGGAACGGTTGTTTTTCAGCTTGAGTACCAAAATCCGAAAGCCGTAAATCTTTTGACTTTCCCGATAGTGCAAAACGCTTCAGCCGATACAGATCTTCCGATAGGAAGCGGCAAATATGCGTTTTATAAGAAATCAAACAATGAAATTCAACTTGTTCAAAACGAAAATAAACCGGATTTTTCACCGTATATAAAAGTTGTTGACCTTGTAAATATCGCTTCGGCAGAGTCAATAGCAAACGGTATCAGTATAGACAATATTGACTATGCATATTTCAGCCTTGACTCGTCTGAAAGCAAGAAAATTAAAAGCCAGATAAAAGCAGTCAATATCAATAACCTTGTTTTTATCGGTTTTAACACTTCGACAGGGAATATAATGAGTCTGCCCGATATACGCAACGCAGTTTCTCTTGCCATAAACAGAGATGCCATTTCAAAAAGCGCATATCACGGCTTGGCATATCCTGCATCTTCAATTTTTAACCCGACCTGTGATTTGGCAACTGTTTCAAATATCTTTTCAAAAGAAAATGATGAAACGGGAGCAAAACAGGCAATAATAAAAAGCGGGTATGACATTTCAAAAGCAACTGTCAGATTGCTTGTGAATTCAGGCAATGTTGAAAAATCCGCTATGGCTACAATTGTGAAATCGGCTCTTGAATCCGTAGGCTTTAAAGTTAAAATTTACAATGTGCCGTATGCAGACTATATTGAGGCTTTGTCAAAAGGATATTATGATATTTATATAGGCGAAACAAAACTTGCGGATGATATGAATTTGTTTCCGTTTTTTGCAAAAGACGGTGCCGTAAATTATGGTGTAGATATCAATTCAACTTGTGTGCAAGCGTATTCAAACTATTTAAACGGCGGAGAAATCGGCACTTTTGTTATGGAATTTACAAAAACAGTTCCGTTTGTTCCCGTTGTTTACAGAAAAGGCGTTATCGGTTACTCAAAGTCAATTCATGCCGATATGCAGGGAATTTATAAAAATTATTTTTCAAATATTGAGGAATGGTATTTTGAAAAATGAGATAAATATAAAATTCAATAAGAAAAGAAATTTTCATAAAATATATTAAGGAGGCTATATAATGATAAGAACAGAAACAGAAAACGGTTATATTGAAATCACAAACAACTATTTTTCAAAACTTGTAGGAAAAGCCGCATCTTCATGTTTTGGTGTTGCCGGTATGGTTAGTTCAAACCCTGTGCAAACCATTCGTTCCGCACTCAAAGGAAAGTATGATTTTGACACAACAAATCAAGGCGTTACCGTAAAAAGCGAAAATGATTCGCTCATTATTGATTTGCATATTGCTGTAACATACGGTATAAATATCAATGCCATTGTAAGCAGTATTGTAAATAAAGTGAGATATACAATTGAAGAAGCAACCGACCTCAAAGTCGAGACAGTGAATGTATATGTTGATGAATTAAAGAACTAACCCGGAGGACTTTTAAATGATAACTGGCGCAATGTTTAGAGACGGAATTATTTCCGCATCAAATAACATTTCAAACAATCGTGCCGCTGTTGACGCACTGAATATATTTCCTGTTCCTGACGGCGATACGGGTACAAATATGAGTATGACAATAGGCGCTGCCGCAAGAGATGTGGCAACGCTTCCCGACAACTGCACTTTGTCGGAGGCTGCAAAAACAGCCGCATCTTCTCTTTTGAGAGGCGCACGAGGAAACTCGGGCGTAATACTCTCACTCATTTTCAGAGGTATGTCAAAAGGCTTTAAAGGACTTGAAGCGGCAGAGGCAACAGATGTCGTAAAGGCTTTGAGGTCGGGCAGCGATGCAGCTTATAAGGCTGTAATGAAGCCTACTGAAGGTACAATTTTGACTGTAATAAGAAAAGCGGCAGAGTCTGCTGAAGAACTTGTTGAAAGCAATCCCGAAGCAGATATTGAAACTGTTTGCAATACTGCACTTGAAGCTGCTCAAAAGGCTCTTGATGACACACCGAATTTGTTACCCGTACTTAAAAAAGCAGGCGTTGTAGATGCTGGTGGACAGGGACTTTTACTTATTTTTCAGGGTATCAAAAGTGTGTTTAAGAACGGCTCAATAGTTCAACTGATTGATGGAGACGGTGTAAAGCCCGTTCAAAGTGTAAGTAAGTCAGTTGTCGGCGACGCAGACGGCGATATTGAGTTTGGATACTGTTCTGAATTTTTGATTGAAAAGGACAGAAACTGTAAAAAAGACCCTCTTGCTTTGAGAGCGTATCTTGAGTCAATCGGCGATTGCGTAGTAGTTGTTGACGATGCAAATATCATTAAAGTCCATGTTCATTCAAATGAACCGGGCAATGTTATTCAGCACGCTTTGAAGTACGGACAATTAATAAACATTAAAATTGACAATATGCGTTATCAGCATCAAAATGCTTCCGAAGAAAGCAAAGCCGAAGAAGAAAGCAAGATTGCAGAGCCTGAAAACGATTTTGGTTTTGTATGTGTTTGTGCAGGCGACGGTGTGAAGTCTTTGTTTAAAGACCTTGGAGCAGATGTTGTTGTGTCGGGCGGTCAGACTATGAATCCGTCAACAGATGATATTTATAATGCCATAATGAAAACTCCCGCAAAAAATGTATTTGTTTTGCCTAACAATTCAAATATCATTATGGCGGCTCAGCAAACAGTACCGATTGTTGAGGACAGAAATGTCATTGTTCTTCCGACAAAAACAGTTCCGCAGGGTATTTCTGCAATACTTTCTTTTGATGACGAAAGTTCAGCAGAAGACAATAAGGAAATGATGACAGAAGCCGCTTCAAATGTCAGCACAGGCAGTGTAACATTTGCGGCAAGAGACAGTGAATTTGATTCAAAACCAATCAAGCAAGGTCAAATTATGGGACTTGCCGAAGGTAAGATAAGATTTATAGATGACAGTGATGTTGTTAAAGTTGCTTATGATACAACTATGTCTTTGTTTACCGATGAAAAATCACTTGTTACAATAATATACGGTGAGGGTGCAACGGAAGAACAGGCACAGCAACTTGAAGAAAAATTAAAAGAAGAACTCGGTTCAGACGCTGAAATTACAATAATTGAAGGCGGTCAGCCGATTTATTACTTCATAGTTTCGGTAGAGTAATGAACACAGAACTTTTAAAAAATATTCAATATGTTAAGGGCGTAGGCGAAAAAAGGGCTGAATTATTCAACAAATTGGGCGTTTTCAATGCAGACGCCCTTGTTCACTATTATCCGAGAGCATATCAGGACAAATCACAACTTAAAACTGTTGCACAGACAATTATGGGAGAAAAGTCTGCAATAAAAGCAACTTTGATTTCCGTTGTCAGTGAAAATAAAATAAGAAAAGGTCTGACTCTGTATAAGTGCAACTTTACTGACGGTCAAACAATCATTAAAGTTACAATATTTAACAATAAATATCTTGCAAATTCACTTAAAATATATGAGGACTATATTCTTTTCGGAGAAGTTACACTCGGACTTACTTATGCATCTATGAGTTCACCGCAAATAGAACGGTTTGAAGATGCAGACGCTATTACTCCTGTTTATCGTGCAACTGAAAAACTTACATCAAAAACGATAGGCAGGATAATAAAAAATGAATTGTCAAATATTGTCTTTGATGAAACACTCGATGATAAAATCCGTGAAAAGTATTCACTTGTTGATTTGAATTTTGCAATGCATAAAATTCATTTTCCGAAAAGCAACACGGAATTGGAACAGGCTAAAAAACGGTTGATTTTTGAAGAATTGCTTGTGTTAAATTTAGGCTTTGCAAAACTTAAACACAAAAAAAAGTCGAAAACAGGCATTGTTTTGAAAGAAGATTTTTTAAACGAGTATTTTAAACTTTTGCCGTTTGAACTTACGAATGCACAAAAAAATGCCATTTTTGACTGTGTGACGGATATGAAAAAAGGTTTTGCAATGAACAGACTTATTCAAGGAGATGTCGGTTCGGGTAAAACTGCAGTTGCGTCGGGTGTAATATATGATGTCGTAAAAAACGGTTTTCAGTGTGCGTTGATGGCACCGACGGAAATACTTGCCGTTCAGCATTATGAAACGCTTACAAATCTTTTGAGCGATGCAGGTTTTAAAGTGTCATTGCTTACAGGCTCGACAAAAGCAAAACAGAAAAGAGAGATTAAAGAACTTTTGATGAACGGTCAGATAGACCTTCTCGTAGGAACTCACGCAATAATTCAAAATGATGTTGAGTTTAAAAATCTCGGTTTGGTCATAACCGACGAACAACATCGTTTCGGTGTAGAACAAAGGGCAAGTCTCGCAATGAAAGGAGAGTGCGTTCATACTCTTGTAATGAGCGCCACGCCTATTCCGAGAACTTTGGCACTTACGATTTACGGAGATCTTGACATTTCCGTTCTTAATGAACTTCCTCCCGGAAGACAGAAAATCAGGACAGATGTTGTCAATTCCACATATCATCAAAGAATTTATAATTTTATAAAAAAAGCGATAGCACGGGGCGAACAGGCATATATTGTCTGTCCTCTTGTTGAAGACGAAGAGGAAAAGTCCGAGTTAAAAAGTGCAAAACAGTATTTTGAATCGCTTTGTGAAAATGATTTTAAAAACTATTCTTTAGGACTTCTTCACGGTAAAATGAAAGCAAAGGACAAAGAAAAAGTAATGAAAGATTTTTCAGACGGTAAAACGGATATTCTTGTGTCAACTACCGTAATTGAAGTCGGGGTAGATGTCCCTAACGCCACAGTAATGTTGATTGAAAACGCAGAAAGATTCGGTCTGTCTGCTTTGCACCAACTCAGAGGAAGAATAGGACGGGGAAAAAGTCAGTCGTTTTGTATTTTGGTTTCGGACTCGAAAACCGAAAATGCAAAAGAAAGATTGATGGCTATGAAAAAAACTTCAGACGGTTTTGAAATAGCGAAACTCGACCTTAAAATGCGGGGACCCGGTGATTTCTTCGGGAAAAGACAAAACGGTTTGCCTGATTTAAAAATAGCCGATATGCTCACCGATTTTGATATGATAGAATTAACTAAAAATGCGGCTGAAGAAATACTTGAAGAAGATTTTAATTTGGATAATCCGAAAAATAAATTGCTTGCAGATAAAATATCGGATATGTTCAGAGAAAATTATGTCGGAAATTGATATATTGTAAAATATTAACAAAGTAATTTTCAAAATATTATTGACATAAGTTTCTGTTCATATATAATATAAATGCTGTATTAATTTGTAAAAATTAATATTTTAACAAACTAAATAAACGGAGGTCTAAAATGATTGAATTAAACATTTTAAACACATTTGCCGAACTCTTTTCCAATTTCGGAAACATAACTATCGGAATGGTATTTATGTGGGTAATCGGCGGTTTGCTTATTTATCTTGCGATAAAAAAAGAAATGGAACCGTCATTATTACTCCCAATGGGTTTTGGTACAATTCTCGCAAACTTACCGATGTCGGGTGCTATTGCACACAATCCTGCCGAAGAAGGCGAGGCTGTTCTCAATGTACTGTTTAACGCAGGTATAGCAAACGAACTCTTCCCGCTCCTTCTTTTTATAGGTATAGGTGCAATGATTGACTTCGGTCCTCTTCTTAAAAACCCGTGGTTGATGCTTTTCGGTGCTGCCGCTCAGTTCGGTATTTTCCTGACATTCTTCATTGCAGGCTTCTTCTTTGATATAAAGGACGCTGCTTCTATCGCTATTATCGGTGCTGCCGACGGTCCTACTGCAATTTTCGTAGCAAATACACTCGGAAGTGATTATTTAGGTCCAATTATGGTTGCGGCTTACTCATATATGGCTTTGGTACCTATTATTCAGCCTCCGTTTATCAGACTTGTTACAACAAAAAAAGAACGCCGTATCAGAATGCAATATCATCCGGGCGAAGTTTCAAAAACAACAAAAATTCTTTTCCCGATTATCGTAACTGCTGTTGCAGGACTTGTTGCTCCTAAATCGGTTGCTCTTGTAGGTTTCCTTATGTTTGGTAACCTTATTCGTGAGTGCGGTGTACTTAATTCACTTTCGGAAACAGCACAAAATGCACTTGCAAATCTCATTACACTTCTTCTCGGTATTACAGTTGCACTCAATATGCAGGCAGACAAGTTCTTGAAGCCCGAGACACTTCTTATTCTTGCTCTCGGTTTGGTTGCTTTCATTTTCGATACAGTCGGCGGTGTTTGCTTTGCAAAACTTCTCAATGTATTCCTTCCGAAAGACAAAAAGGTTAACCCAATGATTGGTGCGGCAGGTATATCTGCTTTCCCGATGAGCGGTCGTGTTGTTAACCAAATGGGACTTAAAGAAGACAACCAAAACTTCCTTCTTATGCAATCTATCAGTGTCAATGTTTCGGGACAAATCGCTTCTGTTATCGCAGGCGGACTTATCCTTACACTTGTTGCAGATTTAATTTAAGGAGGTATTGCAGATGTGTAATTTATTAGCAATGATTTCTTCGTTCTTTGTTGCGTCTCAATCTATTCATGTTGATTCTTGGAAAGATACTTTGCCTGTAATGGGTATCGGTATGGTCGGTATTTTCCTTGTTTTAGGTTTTATCGTTTTGGTAACATACCTTTTAAATAAAGTTTTTTCAGGTAAGAAAAAGGAAAAAAAGGACGATAAAAATAAGAAATAAAAAATAACAACAGGGAAGTTACGGCTTCCCTGTGTTTTTATAGGTAATATTGACATTATGGAAAAAACAAATGTTATGAGAGTGCTTGACAGTAAAAAAGTCAAGTATAAAAGTTACAGTTACGCAAATACCGACGCTTTGAGCGGAACAGAAGTTGCGTCTGTATTGAAACAAAATCCGAAGCAGGTTTTTAAAACACTTGTTACCATAGGTAAATCAAATAAGAACTATGTTTTTGTTGTGCCTGTTGAAAAAGAACTTGATTTAAAAAAGGGTGCAGCGGCAGTAGGTGAAAAAAAGATAGAGATGATTAAGTCGAAAGAACTTTTGGCACTTACGGGCTACATTCACGGAGGTTGTTCTCCAATCGGTATGAAAAAGTTTTTTACGACTGTAATAGACAAAAGTGCTGAAAATTTTGATACAATTATCTTCAGTGCAGGGAAAATAGGGTATCAGGTTGAAGTATCTTTAAATGATTTATCTAAAGTAATTCGTTTTTCTCTTTTCGATTTGACATAAAAAAATGCTTGAAGCAATATTGCTTCAAGCATTTTTTTGTTTATCCATTTTGTCAAAAACAATTTTAAAAGTTGTTCCTTCTCCGAGTTTAGAGTCGATTGAAATTTCTGCATTGTGATAGAGGACTATGTGCTTAACTATTGCAAGACCGAGTCCCGTTCCTCCCGTCTCTTTTGAACGGCTTTTATCAACACGGAAAAATCTTTCAAAAATTCTTTGACGATATTTTTCGGGAATACCTATACCGTTATCCTTTACTCTTAAAACGGCTTTGTCGTCTTCATCATTTACACTTATCCAAACATTTCCGCCTGCTTTGTTGTAGCGTATGGCATTGTCAGCAAGGTTATATATCAGTTCGGCAAGAAGTCCTTTGTTGGCTTTGATTTTAATATGTTCGCCGTCCATTTTTAAGCATATACTTTTTTTCTCTGCGTGAAAACCGATTGCGGCAACACAGTCTTCGGCTATTTCATACAAATCAACTGTTTCGTAACTTCTTGTTTGGTCGCCGTCTTCAAGTTGAGAAAGTTGGATGATGTCGTTTGAAATATTTATAAGTCGCTTTGATTCTTTGTGAATGATGTGACCTATTTTTTGAACATCGTTTGGGTTGACAATTCCGCTTTCAAGCATTTCGGCATATCCGCTTATTGAAGTCATAGGCGTTTTCAGTTCGTGTGAAACATTTGCCGTAAACTGTTTTTTTAACTTGTCAACTCTCGCAAGTTCTTTTTTGTAATTTGTCAATGCGTCAACAAACGGTACAAACTCTTTGTCGATTTTTTTTCTGTCTATATTTTTCAAATTGTTGCCGAGTTCATTTATCTGGTCTGCAACATTTTTTGTTATTTTCTTTGATGAATATGCAGAAAACAATACCGAAACGGCACATACGATACAAAATGCAACTGTGAGTTTTATTGCTGTGCTTTGTGAAAAAGAGTTTTCGGAAAAAAGTATTGTCGAAAACATTGCAAAACAAATTGCAGAAATGCCTATTGAAAAAGCACACTCTTTAAGAAATATTTTTTTATTCATTGTTACTCACCAAGTTTATAACCGACATTTCTCACGGTTTTAATAACAGAACCCATAGGGCCGAGTTTTTTTCTGAGTGTTTGAATATGAGCGTCAACAGTTCTGCTCTCGCTTTCAAAATTATAGCCCCAAATTGTGTCCATAATTTTTTCTCTTGAAAGAACAATTCCTTTGTTTATGAGTAAATATTTTAACAACTCATATTCTTTAAAAGTGAGTTCGATTTTTTCATCATTTATTGTTACACGGTGTTTTTCATCGTCTAAATTGAGTTGCTCATATACCCATTTGTGAGCGTTTGATTTGCTTTCACTTCTTCTGAGCAGAGCTTTTACCCTCGACAAAAATTCCATCACGCCGAATGGCTTTGAAACATAGTCGTCTGCACCGTTGTCAAGTGCTTTTACTGCGTCCATTTCTGTATCTTTTGCCGTTGCCATCATAATAGGCAATGAACTTGTTGACTGACTTTTTCTGAGTTTTTTCAGTATTGAAATTCCGTCTTCTTCAGGTAACATTATGTCCAATATGATAAGGTCGGGCAATTTTTCTTCAAGAGCTTTGTAAAGTTCTTTTCCTTTTTCAAAGCCGCACACTTCATAGCCTATATTTTTAAGTGCATAACTTTCAAGTTCTCTGATAGAATTATCGTCTTCGACTATGTAAATTAAAGCCACAAAAACACCTCTTTTTACTTTTCTTTCATTTAGAATACATTAAACATAACCGTATTTTTTTAAATAGTTGTAAAATCTGTGTAAAAAATGCAGACTGAAAACAAATTTCAGTTTTCAGTCTTTAAAATTTTAAAGTTTTACAAAAGCAGAAGCACCGTGTTTGCAGACAGGACATACAAAATCATCAGGTAAAGTATCGCTTTCGTGAATATATCCGCATACGGTACAAACATAACCCGTCTTTTTGTTATCATTTTGTTTTGGTTTTATATTGTCTTGATAGTATGAGTATGTCAAACTTTCTTTGTCGGAAAGTACGGCTGTATCCGTTATATGACCGACAAACATATCGTGTGTATCAAAATCAATTATTTCATCTATATCTACGCTTATAAAAGAGTTTGCACCTTTGTTTATAAAGTAGATGCCGTTTTGACTTCTGTACATATCTTTGAAACCGACAAATTTATCTATGTCACGACCGCTTTGAAATCCAAATCTTTTAATAAGTTCAAAATCTGCATCCGTACTGAGAATAGAAACATTGAATTTTTTTGATTTTTTAATCATTTCATTTGTAAAATTCTTTTTATTAACAGTGACGCAAACAGTATCGGGACTGCTTGTAATTTGGCTTAAAGTGTTGATAACGCAAGCGTTGTCTGTGTTTGATGAATTTGCACTGAGAATGTAAAGTCCGTAACTGATGTTGAACAAAACATTTTTGTCGTAACTCATAAAAAATCCCCCTTTATTTTTTTGAGTTGTTAATATTATACCTTTAAATGATAAAATAATCAATATTACGCTATTTCCGGCTTAATACGGATAAATTCATTATTATATCATTTTATTATTTTTATTTTTTGATTTTTTTAGTGTGCTTTTTGTTTTTCTTTGAAAAGAAAATTATACTTCCGACAACGGCAATCGCAACGACTGAAATTGAAGGAATAAAAATTTTCACCGACAAAGGAACATAGTTTTTTGCTTCGGGAATAAAATCGGGCAGAGAATAGAAACTTTTTCCGTTATTGTCATTGTAAGCAATTCTAATGACGCTCACACTGTAACCAAGCATATCAACTTCAAATATTCCGTCTTTTTGTGAAATTTCCTGTTCGGTCGGTACAATGCAAGATTTTCCGAAATCGTTTGACGCTGTTTTAAATTTATTTTCAAGTTTAATGCTTGATACTTTATTGATTTGTGAAAAATCGCTTGCATCAACAGTCACTTTTTGATTTTTTCCTGTTGAATTGATTAGTTTTACATAAATAGTCTGCGTATTTTCGTCGATAGTAATGCTTTGACTTATGCCTTTGTTTGATTTTTCTTCTTTTAGTTTGAAATCGGAAGTGATTGTTTTGTTTCCTGTGTTGTTTGCGAACATCATTTGAACATAGTAACCTGGAGTGAGAAGAATGTCATTTGAATTAAACCAAACGAGAGAAGAATTGTCTGATTGAGCGTTGAGTTTTGAAAAACTGCTTTCGTGAGCAGTCATCATTACATTGCTGTTTTTTTCAAAAGAATTGACAATGAGACTTGCCTCTGCAACAGCTTTTTGTAAGTTGTATTGAAGATTGTCTTTGTCGGATACTATGCCGTATTTGCCTACAATAACGGGATTTGAAGGGTTGTAATTTTTATCGCTTTCATAAAAGAAGTTTTCGTCTGAAAAAATGTTTTCACTTCTTATAATTCCGTCAAAATCGGAAAGGGAAGATACAACATTGTCATAGTCTTTGTCTGTTACTGAATCTCCCGTAGAAGCAATTATTTGTATATCGGGATACTTTTGTTTTATTGCTTGATTTATTGATTCAAAATTGCGAATATTCATTTCTGTGTAATCGCAGTTACTCAGTTCTATGTATTTTAAATTAAACGGTTCGCTGTGTCCGTTAGACGCTCTGAGAGCGCCCCAATAGTTCTTTGTTGCGTCACCGTTTGCATACTCGATTAAATCAAAAATATCTTGAATATAGTTGTTAAATTCGGGTGTGTCGGGAGTGTGTGAAACGGAGTTTATATATTCATTCCATTTTCCATCGCTCATTTTACCGTCTTTATATTCTTTTAAATTTTTATTATATTCATCATCTTCATCATCATTTTGGCACATTACACCTGTGTTTATTACAGGTATGGGTTCAGCAGAAAGTTCGGAGCAAAGTTGGAAAAATTCATGGCACCCCATTGCGTTTGAATTGACGCTGACAGTGTTTTCGGAATTGTTAAAAGAAGAAGTTTGTACTCTTTCTTCAGTTTTTCCTATTGTGTTTTTCCAACTGTGCAGTTTGCCCGTGTTGTTTTCTGACAAAGAAAAATCGGTGGAAAATCTGATGAATTTTGGCGATAATTCAGACAATGCAGTGTAAAGGTCATTTCTTAAAGAAGTGTATTTCCAATTTCCCATGCCGTAACCGTAACTGCTTTGCGGTACAAGACTTACAAAGTCAATCAAAATCGTACCTTTGCCGTTAAATTCAAATGTCAGTCCGCCGTCTTCCGTTGCATTTGAAATTAATACGGCTTCAATTTTATTCCAATTTGATTTGTATGAAGAAATGTCAATTTTTGTTTTGTCGCTGTTGTGTTTTGAATTGAGTCCTACGAAAAAGTCGCCTTCAAAATCTATATTTTTGATATAGCAGGAAAACTCGTATTTTTCGTTTTCTTTAAAACCCATATCGGCTGTTTTATGGATTTTTTTGCTTTCCTTTGCAGTTTTGTCTTTGTAAAATTCGGTAAAGCCTAAGTTTGTTAATTCGCCTTTTGATTTGCAGTAAACAGAAATGTAGTTTTTGTTTGAACTGTTGAGAGGAAGTTCGCTTGAAATTTGAATATCAAGTCCCGAATTTTTCCAAGAGGCAAGTCCGTCTTGACTGTTTTCAAAACTGTTGTTGCTTACAAGATTTGAAACCAAGCCCCCGTCTAAAGAAAAAGAAGTGTTGTTTAAATTTAAACCGTACAGTTGACTTGAAACTTCATTTGAAATATTGTTTTTGTCGATTTTTATTAAGTTTGAACTTTGTGCTGAAACAGGAACGATTGATATTCCGATTGTGAGTAAAACAGTAATTAGAAGTGAAAAAATTTTACGCAAAATATGTACCTCGCTTATTTTTTATAATAAAAATATAGTTTGCTGAATTATTTTACCATAAAAATATAAAAAATACAAAGAAATATATTGACAAAACAATGAAAATATGTAATTATATTATGCAGTTGATAAATCAACAGCATTAACAATACTTATCGAGGTGTGGCTCAGTTTGGTAGAGCGCTGCGTTCGGGACGCAGAGGCCGCAGGTTCAAGTCCTGTCACCTCGACCAATGAAGACGGTTTTTTAACCGTCTTTTTCTTTTTCTAAATGTTGCAATAATTTTTAAAATTAAGCATTTGAAAAATGATAAAATATTACGAGAAGTCGTCGTAATCATTTTTGAAGAAATAAAATGTAAATTTATTGGCTAAGGTTATTTCAACAGTTATAAATAAAAAGAAAACGGCAACACAATGTCGCCGTTTTCTTTCAATTTGAAGAATAACATGAATTAAGTGTTGGTGAGCAGACCGCAATGATAACAGATATTAAAATTGCAAAACTTTTTTTCATATTTTCCTCCGTTATTTAATTTTGCACAAAACAACTTTGCTTTCGACACCTAAAAATAAATTGCACTTGTTGTAATTTATTTTGTTTACTGAGATATTGTTAAAGTGAGTTTTAGTTCAACTGCTTCGGACATATTGTTAAGACCAAGTGTTAAGTCACTGAAATACAACAATTCTTCAATTATTTTAGTGCTTGCAGACTCGTAATTTTTGTTGTTTTCGTTGATTTTTTAATCTTTTCATCATAGTAGTTTTATTTCCGTTATAGTCGTTTTCAATAAACCTTAAATACTTTTATTTTTGTTTTTGAGTCTGATTTTATATGAATTGACAAAATCATTACACTGTACTTTGTTTTATATTATAATTTTTAAAGAATTTAAAGTAAATTCAAAAAATGGCAAATTAGATACAAAAATCGGAAATTTTTAGTTGAAACAATAATAAATAATATGTTAGTATTAAAAAAATATGAAGTCGAAGGTAATTATAATTGGTAAATCAAGATTTAACAAAGGGAAATATTACATCTAAACTTTGGGCATTTGCCGCACCTCTTATTTTGTGCAATGTAATGCAGCAACTGTACAATTTGGCTGACACATGGATAGTCGGCAGATACATTGGCGACAATGCTTTGGCTGCCGTAGGTTCATCATATACACTGATGACATTTTTGACATCTGTTATATTCGGACTTTGTCTCGGAAGCAGTGCATTTTTTTCAGTCGCATTCGGAGAAAGGAATGTCAAAAAAATCAAAAACGGCATATTTGTTTCTTTTACGCTTATTTTTGCCGTAACTTTAATTTTGAATTTTATTGCATTTTGGCAAATTGACGGTATCATAAAAATTTTGCAGGTGCCGAATGAGTTGTTTTCTATGACGAAAACATATCTTTACTATGTTTTTTTCGGCATATTTGCAACTTTTATCTTTAACTATTTTTCAAATTTGCTCAGAGGTTTGGGAAACTCTTTTATCCCTCTTGTTTTTTTATCACTTTCTGTTTTTTTGAATATCGGTTTGGATTTTTATTTTGTCTATTCGCTCCACATGGGAGTCAAGGGTGCAGCTGTTGCAACAGTTGTTTCACAGTATGTTTCCGCTGTCGGTATGTTTATATATACATATTATAGGTATAAAATGCTCCGTTTGAAAAAAGAAGATATGCATTTTAATAAGAGTATCGTAAAAAATATTGTTTCACTTTCGGGTTATACTTGTATTCAGCAGTCTGTTATGAACTTTGGTATTTTAATGGTTCAGGGTATAGTAAACGGTTTCGGTGCAACCGTAATGTCGGCATTTGCCGTTGCCGTGAAAATCGACACTGTTGCCTATATGCCCGTTCAAGATTTCGGCAATGCATTTTCAACATTTGTTGCTCAAAATTACGGAGCTGAAAAACACGACAGAATAAAAAAAGGAATAAAGCAGTCTTTACTCAGCGTTGCTGTTTTTTGTACTGTAATAAGTACGCTTGTTTTTATTTTTGCACCGAATCTTATGCAGATTTTTATTTCTTCTGCTGAAACGGAAATAATCGCAGTTGGTGTTCAATATTTGAGAATTGAGGGCGTTTTTTATATCGGAATAGGCATTTTGTTTATGCTTTACGGATATTACAGGGCGATAAATAAGCCGAAAATGTCAATTATTCTTACGATAATTTCACTCGGTACAAGAGTTTTTCTTTCATACTTTTTGTCAAAAATCGACTCGATCGGAGTTGTCGGAATTTGGGTTTCGATACCGATAGGCTGGTTTTTGGCTGACGCTTTCGGTACGATATATTTTTTTAAAAACAAGAAAAAGAAATTGAATGAAAAGATATTAAACTAAACCTGTCATTTTCGTCTTATATGGTAATGATATTATTAACAATGTGTAAAAATTATTGAATTAAATATAAAGTAATGTTATCATTGAACTATCGAAGAAAGGGGAAAATATGACATGGAAAAGACGGAAAAATCAAGCAAGAAAAAGTTGAGCAAAGGCAAGAAAATCACAATTTCAGTTTTTGTTATAGTTGCCGTTTTGGTGGCTTTGGTTTTCGGTATCGGCAGATTTATGGTCGGTTTTGTTTTGGATACAGAGGCTAAAGTTACAATGAAAACCGTTATGACTGAAATTATGACTAAAAAGAACAGTGCAAATGGTGTTACTGATTTTAGCGGATACACAGGAGATAAAGAAACGATTGCGTGGTTTAAAAATTCCGTTAAAGATACATATATAACAAGTGAAGACGGTTTGAAACTTCATGCTTATGAAATTAAAAATGAAAACGGCAACGGAAATTATATGATTTCATGCCACGGTTACAGTTCAAGTTCAAATGATATGGCAAACTCTGCAAAGCATTTTTACGATATGGGGTACAGTATTCTGTTACCTGACGCAAGAGCGCACGGCGACAGTGAAGGCAGATTTATCGGTATGGGCTGGCCTGAAAGAAAAGATTTGCTGCTTTGGATAGACAAATTGATTGAAGAAAACCCGCAGGCGAAAATAGGGCTTTACGGTGTTTCTATGGGCGGTGCAACTGTAATGATGACTTCGGGCGAAGAACTTCCGGAGCAGGTAGTTGTTGCAGTTGAAGACTGCGGATATTCTTCTGTATGGGACGAATTCGACAGCCAGCTCAAGTCGATATTCCATTTGCCGAGTTTTCCGCTTTTAGACGCTGCGTCTGTTATAAATGACGGACTCGTCGGTTACAATTTCAAAGAGGCAAGTTCTGTTGAACAGGTTAAAAAGTGTAAAATTCCAATGTTGTTCATTCACGGCGACCAAGACAAATTTGTTCCTTTTGAAATGCTTGACAAGGTATATAATGCTGCCGAGTGCGAAAAAGAAAAACTGGTTATCAAAGGCGCAGACCATGCAAAGTCCGCTGCAACAGACCCCGAACTTTATTGGTCAACAGTAGAAGAATTTTTAGCAAAACATATGCAGTGATAAAATGTAAAACAGGTATCGGTTAATTACCGATACCTGTTTTTTTATGCTTTTAATTAATTTGAAAATAATTTACGGTCTGTACGCACCTGTTTTACATACTTCGATTTTATCAATATATGGTTCTTTTCTGCATTCTTCAATGACTATTTTTAAGTTGTTTGTAATAACAGACTTTTTGAAAATTGCTATTTTTGAAAAACCTACAACTGTGCCTTCATATACGCAACTGTCTTGTGCATATATTTTAAATTTTTCTATTCTCTGCGATTTTGTTGTGTCTTCCGAAAAACGAATTCTGTCAACGCTTTGTTTGTCGAAATGTATATTTATTTCTTTTTTATCGTCAGACACGGAGTATGTACTGTCTATAACGCAATCGTCTTCTTTTTTCAGCCATTGACCCATTTGTTTAAGTCGGCGAACATCTGACGGACAGAACAATCCTTTTTTGTTTGGAGGAATATTTAAGATTAAAAGGCAGTTGCTTCCGACTGAATTGTAGTAGATTGTCATAAGTCGATGAAGGGACTTCAAAGTGATAGATTGCAATGGATGATAGTACCAACCTGTACGAATAGAAACATCTACTTCGGTAGGATACCACATAAATGAGTCATAGTTTGATAAAAACTTTCTTGAACCCATATCTTTGAGCATTACATCTTGACATCTTTTTTGAAATTTTTTCATATTGTCGTCTGTTTGGCAGTTTGCGGCAATGTTTTGAAATTCGTATTGAAAACGGGGGACTACATTCCATTCGCTTTCTCGTGCCTTTCCGCTTTCATTTCCTACCCAACGGACATCGGGTGCACAGCCTGACATTACAATATTCGGTTGAAGTTTTAAAGCTGTTGACCAAATTCTTTCCCAATCATACTGTTGTTTCGGAATACCGTCGGCAGTTGAACCGCATGCCCCGTCAAGCCACAACATAAATATTTCACCGTAGTTTGTTAAAAGTTCAGTTAATTGTTCAATGTAGAAATCGTTATATTTTTCAGTGGAATAGTACTTGCTGTTTCTGTCCCACGGAGAAAGATATACGCCGAATTTAAGACCGTACTTTTTGCAACTTTCTGCAACTTCTTTAACAACATCGCCTTTACCGTTCTTGTACGGACTGTTTCGTATGCAGTGTTCGGTTGTTTTTGTCGGCCAAAGGCAAAAACCGTCGTGATGCTTGCAGGTAAGAACCACACCTTTCATACCTGCCGATTTGATTGCTTCACACCAACTGTCTGTGTTTTGTTCCGTCGGATTAAAGACGGACGGAGATTCTTTGCCGTTTCCCCACTCCTTGTTTGTGAAAGTGTTTACGGAATAATGGATGAAAGCATAGTATTTCATCTCTTGAATTTTCAGTTGCCTTTCATTTGGTACAATCGAAGTGTATAGGTCAACTTTCTCTTCTTCTGTCATTGTTTTATTTATTACTGAACTCGAAAATGTGGAAAATATCTGTCTTTTCAACTTTTACTGTTGTTTTACCGTTGTTTCGCATAGCATCAAATTTGTATGAATTGTTTGAAACAAGACGGACTGTCTTGTATTCTCCGGGTATTGTGAATTCAATATTATGAATTGGATATATAGGTGAAACAGTCTGTTGGTTGACTAAACTAATATATATATTTTCATCTTTTTCCCATTTTAATACTTCTACAAAATCAGGAGCGTTGGAGGTGAATTCAGGTTCTTTGTCGCCTATTAAATATTTTAGTATATCTGCTATACATTGCTTGCAATCGTGTGCTGTTGTGAGTTCCGGTGTAGATGCAATCCAAATGATTTTACCTTTTCCGTATTCTGTTTCTGTAACGGCGGGGATACTTGTGTGAATTCCCGGTGGATTAGAGTGAATTGCAGAAAAGTCTAAACTGTTCGGCAGTGTGTAGGGATAGGTGAGTTTTGCAAGAACCTTTGTTTTTATTCTGTCGTTTATTCTTGCTTCAAACGCACTGTTTTCAATCGGGTACGGACTTGCTTTGTCAAAATGTTTGAAAAGTTGTTTGTAGTTTTCGGTAGGATTTAGGTAGCAATAGTTGTATTTGCTTGTGCCGTAAATATCTACGCCGACTAAGTTTTCAAGTTTCTTGTTGTTTGCGAGTTTTCCGGTAATGAAAATAGAGCCACCTTTTTTTAGATAGTTTTTCAACTGTTCTATTTCAAAATCAGATATTTCCTGAACACTGTTCATAACCAAAACTTTTGATTTCAAATCTTTCAGATTTTTACTTCCTATAACATCAAACGCAATGTTTTTCTCTCGAAGTATTTTTGCAATGTTCAGAGGAGATTGAATGAAGTTTTTGTTTGTTTTTAGAGATGTGTTATACCAGATGGCAATATCGCTTTTTATATTTCCTGAAACATATTTTTCGACACTTTTTGTTGTTTCAAAAACTTTTTTTATAATGTTTT
This sequence comes from uncultured Eubacteriales bacterium, assembly GCA_900540085.1. Lineage (GTDB taxonomy): Bacteria > Bacillota > Clostridia > Oscillospirales > Acutalibacteraceae > Scybalenecus. The sequence goes on along the minus strand of UQEU01000003.1, from coordinate 28,259 downwards.
CATAAACAGCGTTTGTAATTGTTCCGTCAGGATTGATTGCGTCGCATATAGCAAATGCTCCGCCGTGTACTAAAGAGTTTAAGTTGTGAATTAATAAATCCTCAAAACTTCTTGATACAGTGTGATAAAACAGTGTGTTGTCGCATTTTGAAGTGATATAGCAAAATGGTTTGTCAGGCGTCATATTGTTGTAATATTTACACATGAATGTTTGTTCAAGATAACCGCCGTAGTAGTCGCCGCTTGCATAGTCGGAGGCTTCAAAGTTCGGCTCGGTGTTTCCCTGCATCCAGTCAAGGCCTATTGCTGCCATATTGTGTTCAATAGTAATTTTTGGATTAATTTCCTTTATGATTTTTGAGTTTTGTTTCATAAACTCATCAATCCATTCTTGTCTTTTGTGCAGATATTCAATCCATATTTTGCTGTCAGGATTGTGGATAACAGGAAGAACTTTTCCTGTTTCTTTTAAAAACCTTTCCTGACAGTGTTTGCAAAAACACTCTCTCGGCCAAAATGGCATATCTAAAAAAATACTTTCAAAATCATAAGTTTGTGCAAGTTCTGTTAAAATGTTTCGGCAGTAATCTCGGTATTCCGGATTGTTTGGGCAGACTAAACCATATCTTGTGTTTGCGCCGGGAAGCTTTGTTCGTGATGCTACTCCTGTAAAGTGTCGTATTCTCCAATTTTTGTGGTTTTCATATGCATAGTTGTCATATATTTGAGAAAAGTACAAAATTACATTGATGTTGTTTTTGTGACATTCTTTTATCATTTCTCCCACATAATCTAAATTTCTCTTTTTTAAAGTGTCATGCATTTTCCCGTATTTACTTGGCCAGTAGTGTAAACCTACATGAGATTTAGCTTTGACAACTAAGCTGGTAACTTCAGCGTTTTTCATTGTTTTTATAAAATCTTTGACATTGAGTTTAGATAAATATTCATAATTTGAGTCATTTATATGCATATCCATAAATATTCGTCTATAATCGTTTTCGTACCATATTATTTTTTACTCCTATTATGTTTGTGTTAAATATATTATGTTAATTACAATATATCATATTATTAAGTTTTATTAATAAAAAGCAAATTCTTCCTGTATATACATTAAAACGCAAGAAAAGTGTAAAAACAATATGGTAAAATATTATGATTTTTGTGCAATATATAATCAATAATTAACCATTTTTTTGTATAGACCTATAAAATTGGATTTTTATTGTAAATATTATACAAAAATATCTTAATTTATGATATAATTTTGTTAAGTTCTTTGCGGGACATATATGGGTGTTAATTAAAAAAAGGAGGAAAAAATGAAAGATAATATAAAGTATATGATTAAAAATTGGGTAGCATGGGACAGAAAAAGCCTTGTTTACTTTTTTATTCGTGTGCCGGCAATGGTGTTTCAGCCGATAATAACTGCATACATACCAAAAGCGATGATTGATTGTATTGAGCAGGGGGCGACTGTCGGCAGACTTACACTTGTTGTCGCACTATTGAGTGTTCTTGTTGCACTCACAACATGGTTGTCTCCGTTTTTGCAGGAATTGTTACTCGGCAGTGCAAGAATTATTCGTATGCGATACGCAGTTATGGCATTTAATAAAAATTTAAATACGGATTATATAAATATAGAGAGTCTTGAATGGCGTGAGAAAAACAACAGAGCAACGGAGTTTTACAGAAGTTATTATTCAGCTTCGGCGGATTTTTTAGATACTTGTAATCAGATGCTTGTTTGTCTTGTCGGGGTAATTACTTCACTTACGCTTATTTATAAAGATTAATTTTATAATGATATTGCTTATATTTTCAACCTGTATTGCCGAGTTCTTTTTATTAAGGTATCTTAACAAAGAGGAAAAGGATGTTAAGAATGAGAGAAACGGTGTTTTTGTTAAGTTTGATTATTACTATTCATTGAGTAAGGATTTGACTGCATCCAAAGATATAAGATTGTATGGTTTTACGGAACATTTTTATTTTCAATTGCAAAATTTATTTCTGTACTTGAAAAAATTGTGTCTAAATATATGCACCAAAGTATTAAAGTAGGAGGTACAAGAGCGCTTCTCAATTTTTTAAGAGAACTTGTAGCGTATGCATATCTCACATATTTGGTATGCACAGGCAGTCTTTCTGTTTCTGATTTTATATTTTATTTCGGAATTATAACCGGATTTTCGAATTGGATAATGAGTTTTGTGTATCTCTATTCAAATATGGAGCGTTGCTGCAACGATTGTCAGGCGTTTCGTGATTTTGTTGAGAGTGATGAAGAAAAACAAAGCAAACCGAATGTTGATTTTAAAGATGTTGAGTCTATTGAATTTAAAAATGTATGTTTCACATATCCGTCTGCCGAAAACAGTACAATAAACAATATGTCTTTTAAAGTCAAAAAAGGAGAAAACATTGCTGTTGTGGGAGAAAACGGTGCAGGTAAAACGACTGCCGTTAAATTGCTTTGCGGTCTTTATTATGCAACAAAAGGTGATATATTGGTTAATGGAAAGAGCATTAAAGATTTTTCATTGAACAGTTATTTTGATTTGTTTTCCGTTGTCTTTCAGGATTATCGTTTTTTGCCTATGACAGTTGCCGAAAATATTTGTGCTTCAGTCAATTATGACAAAGAAAAACTGTATGGGGCTTTTGAAAAAGCGGGAATTAAAGATATAATTAACAGTCTTGCAGACAAAGAAAATACATATATGGTAAAAGATGTTTACAAGGATGCGGCAGATTTTTCGGGAGGGGAAAAGCAAAAACTGCTTCTTGCAAAGGCGGTTTACAAGAATTCTCCGATACTCATTCTTGATGAACCTACCGCCGCACTTGACCCGATTGCAGAAAATGAACTGTATTTAAAATACAGTGAAATAACTGACAATAAAATTTCATTTTTTATCTCTCACAGGCTTTCATCAACCCGTTTTTGCGACAGAATTTTCTTTATTAAAGACGGTACTGTTGCAGAAAGCGGAACACACGAAGAATTGATGAAATTGAAAGGCAATTATTACAGAATGTATCAAGTACAAAGTTACTATTACAAAGAGATGGGAGGCAGTGAATTATGAAGAAAATGAAGTCTGTTTTTTTGGCATTTAAAGAAATTCATCGTCTTGAAAAACGATTGCTTCCCAGTACGATTGCCGTTGCAGTTGTTACGGCTGTTGTGCCGTTTGTGAATATTTGGTTTACTTCAAAAATCATAGACTTGCTTAATATCGGAACAAAAATGAATGAACTTGCCGTATATATAGGTTCGGCAGTCGGTATAAATCTCGTGTTGTGTTTTATTAATTATTATCTCGGCGACATACAATTTATGTATCGCTCGCTTATGTACAATAAAGAAAGGCAAAACCTGTCTTCAAAACTTTTTAAAACAGAGTATCAAAAACTCGAGAACGGAGATTTCAAAGAGTTAGTTCATAAACACGCAGAGGCACAGGACAGAGTCTTTTCATCGTTTGTACAGTTTACTTGGATGATGCGTGATTTTGTATCGGGGTTAATCACGGTTTTTATTTCGGTGATAATAATCTTTCCGCTTTTAAAAATAGGTTTCACTAAAACAGGCGAGACATTTTTTGAAAAACCGGTATTTCTGCTGACAATTTTCGGTGCAATTGCAGTTATGGCGGCAATTATTCTTATTGTTGCAACGAAGATGAATAAGGCTTGGTTTAATGCGAGCGATGAGTATTCAAGACTTGACAGAATTTTTTATTATTTTTTGGATATGTTTTCAGATTATAAAACAGGAAAAGAAATCAGAATGTATAAGGAACAGAAATTAATTGAATATGCTGCCGTAAATAAAATATTGAACGATGGCGAAAGGGTGCTTAAAAAGGCTTCTTTTAATACTGCAAAATCAAGTTCGTTTGTCGCAATATTGGGTGCGCTTGTCGGATTTGGAATTTATCTTTTCATCGGAGTTAAGGGTTTGTATGGTCTTTTCGGTATCGGTTCGCTTGTTCTTTACTGCGGTTCATTTATGCAGATTTTAAACGGTATAATGAAAATGGCGGTAACTTTCGGCAAAACAGAGGAAATGGTGCCGCTTGTAAATTACTATTTTGAGATAATGAATACAAAAGACGATATGACTTACGGTGAAAAAAAACTCGATTTGTCGGGAAAATTTGAAATTGAGTTTAAAAATGTTTGGTTTAAATATCCGAATGCCGAAAATTATTCACTTAAAAATATTAATATTAAAATACATAATAAAGAACATCTTGCGATTGTCGGCAGAAACGGAAGCGGTAAAACGACATTTATCAAATTGATGTGCAGACTTTATGATGTTACCGACGGAGAAATACTTATTAATGGGGCAAATATCAAGGAATATACAAAGGAAAGTATTTTAAATCTGTATTCCGTTGTTTTTCAGGACTTTAAAATATTTTCGACAACGCTCGCTCAAAATGTTTCGGTCAGTGAAGAATACGATAGGGAGAAACTTTTTGACGCACTTGATAAAGCAAATGTAAAAGACAGAGTGCTTGAGATGGAAAAACGGGAAAATACATATATTTATAAGGATTTGGATAAATCGGGCGTTGAAATTTCAGGTGGTGAAGCACAAAAACTTGCTCTTTCAAGAGCATTGTACAAGGACGCACCTGTTGTCATTCTTGACGAGCCTACCGCTGCACTTGACCCGATTGCAGAAAACGAGATTTACAGTCGTTTTAATTCGTTTGTTGACAATAAAACTGCAATTTATATTTCTCACAGACTTTCGAGTTGTGCGTTTTGTGATAAAACAGCAGTTTTTGACAATGCCGAACTTGTCGAGACAGGTACTCACTGTTCATTGATTGATAAAAACGGAAAGTACGCAAAACTTTGGAATGCTCAGGCAAAATATTATCTTTGTTGATGATTGAAAAAAACAGGACCTTTAAAAGAGGTCCTGTTTTGTTATTTATTATATAAAAATTTCAATAAAACTGAACAATCTTATAAATCTCTTGTTGCAGGGTTGTCGATAAGTTTTCCGTTTTCTGTAAATCGGGAACCGTGGCACGAACAGTCCCAAGTGTGTTCGTAAGGATTCCATTTTAAAGCACATCCGAGATGCGAACATCGTTTTGTTGTCGGAATAAGCATATTTGAAGTTGTTTCCAATATGTTTTTAAATAATTGCGGGCGTAATATCGTTCTTGACGGAGAAAAAATATCGGCAAATTCATTTTCTTTTTCCTGAACCATATCGCATAAAATCATTGCCGATACCATTGATGAAGTCATACCCCACTTGTTAAAACCTGTTGCGACATAAAACCCGTTGGTTTTTGAAGAATAACTGCCGATATAGGCGGAGTCATCGAGCGTCATACAGTCTTGTGCTGCCCAATGATATTTTTCATTTGCTTTGGGATAATATTTGTTTGCAAAATTTCTTAATTCCTGCCAATTTCCGCCTTTTTTACCCGTACGGTGAGAGCCGCCGCCCAAAAGTAACAGATTGCCGAAGTTTCTGAAAGACAGTCCCGTTTGGTTTTCATCAACATACATTCCGTTTACATTTTGAGCATTTTTAAGTGCGATTACATAGGAACGATGTTGGTACATTTTAATGAAATAACTTCCGTGCTTATTTAAAAAAGGAAAATGCGTTGCAACTATGATTTTTTCGGCACATATTTTTCCAAAGTCAGTAACGGCTGTTGTTCCTATAAGTTCTCTTACCGGTGTATGTTCGTAAATGTTGAGATTTTTTGAAATTTCATATATGAATTTCAAAGGATTAAACTGTGCCTGTTTTGGAAATTTTACTGCACTGTCAACTGAAAACAGCAGAGGCAGTTTGTCGGAAAACTCTGCCTTGAACCCTATTTTTTCAAGTGTAGTAAGTTCGTCTTCAATCTTTTTTCGATTGTTAAGCGAATATACAAATGAGTCTTTTTCTTCAAAATCGCAGTCAATGTTTTTGCATAATTCACGAAATTTATCGAGGGCTTTCTCATTTATCTGCAAATATTTTTTTGCATATTCAATGTTAAATTCTCTTTCTAATTTGTTGTAAATCAGTCCGTGCTGGGAAGTGATTTTTGCTGTCGTGTTTTTTGTTGTTCCACTGCCTATTTCACTTGCTTCAACAAGAATATAGGATATGCCTGCATTTTCAAGCATATATGCACACAATACGCCCGTTATCCCTCCTCCTATAATCAATACATCTGTTTTTGTATCTCCTTTAAGTTGATTGAATATCGGCTTTTTTGATAATTTTTCCCACAATGACTTCAAAATACTTCTCTCCTAAAGTTTGTATATTAAATATATAATCAGTATTGATTAGTATTTATAGTAAAAGAACAGATATTCATATTTTTGAAGTTTATTGTATTTTTGGTAATAATATAAGAATGTAAATTATATTATAAAAAAATCCGAGTTGTCATACGGAACACTCGGATTTTTAATTACGATATTTAATTTTAGTATCAAATAATATAAAAAGAAATTAAAGTTTTATATTTTAGTGATTTGATGTTTTATTTTATTTTATTTCAATACATTTATTGTACTCGGGTGTATTTTCACTGTCGGGATAACCGTTTGGATTTTGGCTTTGCCATCTCCAAGAATCTTCACACATTTCATCGATTCCTCTTTCGGCTTTCCATCCGAGTTCGTTAAGTGCTTTATCAGGTGTGCAATAGCAGGTAGCAATATCGCCTGCACGCCTGTCGCAGATTTTGTAGTTAACTTTTTTACCGCTTGCTTTTTCAAATGCTTTTACAACATCAAGTACGCTGTATCCGTTTCCTGTACCTAAATTGTAGATATGAAGACCTGCACCTTGAGCGCATTTTTCAACTGCTTTGACATGACCGATTGCAAGGTCAACAACATGGATATAGTCTCTTACACCTGTGCCGTCGTGAGTGTCGTAGTCGTCGCCGAAAACGCTCAAACAGGGGAGTTTACCGATTGCAACTTGTGTAATATAAGGCATAAGGTTATTAGGAATACCGTTCGGGTCCTCGCCCATTGTACCGCTTTTGTGAGCACCGATAGGGTTAAAGTAACGAAGAAGACAAATGCTCCATTCGTTATCTGAAACAAAAAGGTCTTGAAGTATGCATTCAATCATAAACTTTGTTCTGCCGTATGGGTTTGTAACTCCGCCGACTTCCATATCTTCTTTAAGCGGGCTTACATTGTTCATACCGTAAACGGTTGCACTTGATGAGAAGATGATGCTTTTGCATCCGTTTTCTCTCATAACATCGAGTAAAACAAGTGTGCCTGTAACATTGTTGTCGAAGTATTCAAGTGGTTTTTGTACACTTTCGCCGACTGCTTTAAGACCTGCAAAGTGAATAACACAATCAATATCTTCGTGTTCAAAAATGTTTTGGAGTGCTTTTTTATCACGAATATCGCAATTATAAAATTTAAACGGCTTTGAAACAAGATTTTTAATTCTTTCAAGACTTGTTGGTTTACAATTGTAGAGATTATCTGCGATAACTACATCGTAACCTGCATTTAAAAGTTCAACACATGTGTGACTGCCGATATAGCCTGCGCCGCCGGTAACTAAAACTGACATATTTCATTTCCTTTCAATCAAAGCAGTATTATTAATATGTTTATACTGAGATATAATTAGATATTATATTAGTAGCACTGTTATTATACTCTTAAAAAACAACATTGTAAATACATTTGTTAAAAAATAAGCAATAATACAGTAACAAAAAAACAGCCTTTGAGTTGAAAAAATTTGTCATTATGAACGAATTTTGAAATATCTATTGACACAATCGAAATAAAGGTTTATATAAGTTAGAGGAAAAGGAGGCGACAATATGAATCTCGGTGAAAAACTTGTTGAAGAACTGAATTGCGAAGATGTGTTTTCTTTTGATGTATTAGGATTGGATATAAGTATAAAAGAATCTGTTGTAGTAACTTGGATTATTATGGCGGTAATAATGATTTTGTCGCTCATTCTTGTAAGAAATCTTAAAGTTGAGGGTAAAATCAGCAAAAGACAGTTGTTGCTTGAAACTGCCGTTGAGAAGATGGCTGATTTTTTCCGAGACGCAGTAGGTCCCGGTGCAGAAGACCATTTGTCGTGGTTAATGTCTTTGGCAGTTATAATCGGTGCGTCAAATATGGTCGGAGTTTTCGGCTTCAAGCCTCCTACAAAAGATATGAATGTTACTTTGGGGTTTGCCCTTTGCAGTATAATTTACATTCAATATGCTGCAATCAAGAAAAAAGGCACAAAGGGCTGGCTGAAAAGTTTTGCCGAGCCTTCTCCAATAATCTTGTTTAACAACGCTCTTGAACTCATTATCAAGCCATTGTCGCTTTGTATGCGACTTTTCGGTAATATTTTAGGTGCGTTTATATTGATGGAACTCATAAAAATGGTTGTACCTGCCGTATTGCCTATGATACTCGGGCTTTATTTCGATATTTTTGACGGATTGATACAGGCGTATGTTTTTGTGTTCCTCAATTCAATTTACATTCAGGAGGCTATCAGCGACGAGTAGTCGTCAGACAGTCTTTCAGAATAAAATAAATATTTAAAATTAAAAGGAGTAATAACTATGTCAACAACAATTATAGCAATCGGTGCAGCAATAGCTGTTCTCGGCGGAGCATTGGTAGGTTTCGGTATTTCAATGGCAACAGGTAAAGCAGTAGATGCAATCGCTCGTCAGCCTGAAGCAGGCGGTCAAATCAGAACTGCACTTATTCTCGGAGGTGCTCTTGCAGAAGCAACTGCTGTTTACGGACTTGTTGCAAGCATTTTGATTATCTTTATGCTTAAATAATTTCTGCAAAAAGCATAGGGAAAGGAAGCATAAGTTATGCTGAGTATTGATTTTTGGAATATCTTTTGGACTATGGTAAACTTGCTTATATTTTATTTGTTTGCCAAAAAGTTCCTCTTTGGCAAGATACTTAAAGTTATCGAGCAAAGAAAAGAAATGATAGACGGCGAGTTTGAAAAAGCAAGCAAAACACAACAAGAGGCAAATGAACTTAAAGAACACTATGAGTCTGTTATAAGTACGGCAGACGAAGAGGGTGCTAAAATAGTTCAGGACGCAAAGAAAAACGCAGATGCACAATACAACCGAATAGTCGCTCAGGCAAATGAAAAAGCCGACCGTATGGTTAAAGATGCACACAGTTCAATTGAACTTGAGCGTCAGGCTGCATTGCGAGGAATAGAAAGTGATATTGCAAAAATCGCAATGACTGCTGCAGAAAAAATCGTTGAAAACAATTCAAGTGCAGAAAACGATATACGTATGTACGATGAGTTTTTAGATGAGGTAGATACTGATGACACAAACAGCGATTAATTATGCCAAAGCATTGTATTCGGCAGGTGTTGACGGCAAAGATGTTTTAAGTCTTAAAGAAACATTTTTGTCTTGTCCCGAATTGCTTGAGGCTTTGTCTGCTCCCATTGTGTCAGACTCGGAAAAGTTCTCCGTAATTGACGAATTATTCAACGGTAAAACGGCAAATTTAGTTAAAATTATGTGCGAAAACAAATGCATTTCTCAAATTGTTTCTGTTTGCGATGCGTTTGACAAAATCGAAAAAGAAAAGAGTAATTGTGCAAATATAAGAATTGTTTGTACAACTCCGCCGAGCGAAGAACAGATTGAAAAAATTAAAAAATTCATCTGCAAAAAGCACGGCGTAAAAAGTGCAGAGGTTACTGTTGAAAACGACCGAAGCATATTGGGCGGTTTTGTAATCTATTACGGCGATATAAAATATGACCGCAGTCTGAAAAACAGACTTGAATTATTAAAACAGAATTTAGTTGGGGAAGTGAATTAAATGAGCACCATAAATTCAAATGAAATAGTTTCTATACTTAAAGAAAAGATAACCGATTTTAACTTCAAAGCGGACAGCGAAGAATTCGGTACTGTCATCTGGGTAGGCGACGGCATTGCAACAATTTACGGTATGGAGCATGTAATGTACGGCGAAATCGTTGTTTTTGACAACGGAGTTAAAGGTATGGTGCAGGACCTTAAAAGAAACGAGGTTGGCTGCATACTTTTCGGCAGTGAAGTAGGTATTCACGAAGGTACAAAGGTTAAAAGAACATATAAAAAAGCAGGCGTGCCTGTCGGAAAAAACTTTATCGGCAGAATTGTTAACTCTCTCGGCGAAGCAATCGACGGTAAGGGCGACATTGAAGCAGACGGATTTCGCCCTGTTGAAAATGAAGCACCGGGTATAATTGACCGTAAGTCAGTGTCGGAACCTCTTGCAACAGGTATCCTTGAAATTGACTCAATGTTCCCGATAGGCAGAGGTCAGCGTGAACTTATAATAGGCGACAGACAAACAGGTAAAACATCAATAGCGATTGACGCTATATTGAACCAGAAAGACAAAAATGTAGTGTGCATTTACAACGCTATCGGTCAAAAGGCTTCAACAGTTGCAAAAATCGTGTCAATACTTGAAAAGCACGGTGCTATGGATTATACGATAGTTGTTTGTTCAACGGCAAGTGAGCCTGCGTCTTTGCAGTACATTTCTCCGTATTCCGCAACAGCAATGGCAGAATACTTTATGTACGAGGGTAAAGATGTTTTAATTGTATATGACGACCTTTCAAAACACGCTGTGGCATACAGAGCGATTTCTCTTTTGCTTGAGCGTTCTCCCGGCCGTGAGGCTTATCCCGGTGATGTTTTCTATCTTCACTCAAGACTTCTTGAGCGTTCAAGTCGTCTTTCCGATGAACTCGGCGGCGGTTCAATAACGGCACTTCCCATCATTGAAACGCAGGCAGGAGATGTGTCGGCTTACATTCCTACAAATGTCATTTCAATTACGGACGGTCAAATTTTCCTTGAAAGCGACTTGTTCTTTGCAGGTATGCGTCCTGCCGTAAATGTAGGCTTGTCGGTTTCCCGTGTAGGCGGTGCAGCACAAACAAAAGCGATGAAAAAGGCTGTCGGCGCACTTCGTGTTGATTTGGCACAGTACAGAGAGATGGAAGTTTTCACACAGTTCAGTTCAGACCTTGACCCTGAAACAAAAGAACAACTTGCGTACGGCAAAGGTCTTATGGAACTTTTGAAACAACCTCTTTGCAGACCTTTAAGTTTGCATGAACAGGTTATCTCACTTGTAGTTGCCACAAATAAAAAGTTGCTTGATATTGAACCTGAAAATGTTAAGAAATTTCAGCTTGATATGCTCAACTATTTTGATGATATGCACCCTGAAATCGCAGAGGAAATCGAACAAAACAGAGTGCTTACAGATGAGCTGAAAGAGAATATTCTTTTAGTGGCAGACGAATTTAAGAAGGGCAATAACAATGGCTAATTCAAGAGAATTACTCGGCCGTATGAAAAGCATTAAGGATATAATGAAAATTACGAACGCAATGTATATGATTAGTTCATCAAAGGTGAAAAAAGCAAAACTTGCGTTAAGTAAAACAGAACCGTATTTTTATTCGATGCAAAGTACAATCACAAAAATTCTCAACGATTCTCCCGAAGTAGGTCACAAGTATTTTGACAAGCGTGAAAATATACCCGAAAACGAGAAAAAACGAGGCTATATTGTTGTTACGGCAGATAAAGGTCTTGCCGGTGCATATAACCATAATGTGATTAAAATTGCTGAAAAAGTAAGTTTTGAGAGCAAAAACAATATGCTTTTTGTTGTAGGTCAGGTAGGAAGAAACTATTTTCTTAAAAAAAATATCTCTGTTGATATAGATTTTAAATATACGGCTCAAGACCCAAATATGAACAGAGCCAGAATTATAAGTGAAAAAATGGTCGAGTTGTTTAATAACGGAGAACTCGATGAGGTATATATTATTTATACTCAAATGATAAATTCTATCACGGCAAGCACCAGACAGGAAAAACTTTTGCCACTTGACCAAAAACCGCTTGAAGAAATATGGGAGAAAAACACATACGAATATATGTCTTTTGTTCCGTCACCTCAGGCAGTTTTTGACAGTATCATACCAAACTATGTTGCAGGGTTTGTTTACGGTGCTTTGATAGAAAGTTATTGTTCTGAGCATAATACAAGGATGTTGGCTATGCAGTCGGCAACCGAAAGCGCACAGGATGTTCTTCACAGTTTAAATATGGAGTACAACCGTGCAAGACAGGCTGCGATTACTCAAGAAATCACAGAAGTAATCAGTGGCTCAAGAGCGCAGAAAAAGAAGTCAGACTGACTTGGAGGTATGACAATGAACAACGGTAAAATAGTGCAGATAATGGGACCCGTTATAGATGTTGAGTTTGAAGGTACAGAACTTCCTAAAATTAACGACGCACTCATTGTTGAAGCAGACGGTAAAAAAAGAACAATGGAGGTTGCACAGCATATAGGCAATTCCTCTGTTCGCTGTATTATGCTTTCTTCGTCAGACGGACTTGCGAAAGATATGCCTGTCATTTCAACAGGAAAAGCCATTTCCGTTCCTGTCGGCGAAAAAACACTCGGCAGATTGTTTAATGTTACAGGCGATACTATAGATAATAAAGAAGACAAACTTGAAAATGAAATTCATTGGGAAATTCACAGAGACCCTCCGAGTTTTGAAGACCAAGCGTCAACTGTTGAAATTCTTGAAACAGGTATAAAGGTAATTGACCTTTTAACACCTTACCAAAAAGGTGGTAAAATCGGTCTTTTTGGCGGTGCAGGCGTAGGTAAAACTGTTTTGATACAGGAACTTATCACAAATGTTGCCACACAACACGGCGGATATTCAATTTTCACAGGCGTAGGCGAGCGTTCCCGTGAAGGTAATGACCTTTGGAACGAAATGTCTGAAAGCGGAGTAATCAATAAAACTGCTCTTGTTTTCGGACAGATGAACGAACCGCCCGGAGCTCGTATGAGAGTTGCTGAAACAGGTCTTACAATTGCAGAATATTTCAGAGATGTTCAGCATCAAGATGTACTTTTGTTTATAGATAATATTTTCAGATTTGTTCAGGCAGGCTCGGAAGTTTCCGCTTTGCTCGGAAGAATGCCGTCTGCCGTAGGTTATCAACCTACTCTTGCTACCGATGTCGGTAAACTTCAAGAGAGAATTGCATCTACAAAAAACGGTTCAATTACATCTATTCAGGCTGTGTATGTTCCAGCAGATGACCTTACCGACCCTGCTCCTGCAACGACATTTGCACACCTTGACGCTACAACTGTTTTGTCAAGAAAGATTGTTGAACAGGGTATATATCCTGCTGTTGACCCGCTTGAGTCAAGTTCAAGAATACTTGAAGAAGACATTGTCGGAAAAGAACACTATGAAGTTGCAAGAAAAGTTCAGGAATATTTGCAAAAATATAAAGAACTTCAGGATATTATTTCAATTCTCGGTATGGAAGAACTTTCAGATTCAGACAAAACAATAGTTTACAGAGCGAGAAAAATTCAGCGTTTTCTCAGTCAGCCTTTCCATGTTGCCGAACCGTTTACAGGTCAAAAGGGCAGATATGTTACTCTTAAAGATACAATTAAAGGCTTCAAAGCAATTGTTGAAGGCGATGTTGATGACCTTCCCGAAAGTGCATTTTTCCTTGCCGGAACTCTTGAAGATGTTTATGAAAAAGCAAAACAGATGAAAAACTGATTTTCAAAGGGTGTATTAAATGAACACATTTGATTTAAAAATTATTGCAAGCGATAAGGTCTTTTTTGACGGCAAATGCAAAGTGCTTGTCATTCCTGCAAGCGACGGCGGCGAACAGGCTATTCTTGCTCATCATGAAAATATGGTAATGGCTATCGAAGAGGGCGAAATGAGAGTGACTGACGAAAATGACAATGTTATTCACGCTTTTGTCGGAAGCGGTTTTATTGAATTTGTTGACAACAGCGGAATATTGCTTTGCGTGTCAGCCGAACTTCCCGAAGAAATCGACGCACGGCGTGCCCAAGAGGCAAAATGGCGTGCAGAAGATGAATTGCGTCAAAAACAGTCTATCAGAGAGTATCATCATTCTCAGGCAAACCTTGCAAGAGCGATGGAGCGTTTAAGAGTTAAAAATAAATATTATCGTGTATAATATAAATAAAAAGCAGTAAATTCAGTTTAATAAACTTTGCTGAATTTACTGCTTTTTTTATTATTGAGATTTATGTGTTTTAATCTAATTCGATTTTGAAACAAAGGGGCATATCTTTTTTGTAATTTCCGTTTATTGAAAGATGAAGACCTTTTTTATCAATCTGATATTTTATTTGTGCGTCGCTTCCCAAAAGAGAAATTTTTTTAATGCAGTAGCCTATATTTTGATTGCTTCTTCCTAAATATTTTGAGATGTATTTGTTGTTTTTGCTTGTGCCGAGTGCAAACATATAGATACAACCGTTGTTGTAAGTAAAACGAATATCTTTTGAAGTGTATTTGAAGTTTTCTTTAAAAGAACCCGATTTTCTTTCTTTTTTATTTTCGCCGTAAATATCAAACGGTCTGCACCCGTAAATCGCTTCTTTGCAGTTATTAATCCATTCTCCGAGTTCAAGCAAAACTTTCTTTTCTTCATCACAAATTGTGCCGTCTGCTTTAGGTCCTACATTGAGCATAAAGCAACCGTTTTTTGAAATGACATCGGCAAAATTGCAGGCAATTTCGTTTGCAGTTTTAAATCTATTTTCTTCGGTATAGCCCCAAGAATTTTTTGCTATTGCCGTGTCATTTTGCCATATTTCAGGAGAAATACCGTTAAGTTGTCCTCTTTCTACATCAAAGGTTGCACAATTTTTAACTACACTGTCCATTTTATAAAATACGGTAACTTCCTTGCCCCATTCCAATGCTCTGTTGTAATAGTATGCAAGGAATTTTTTTATGTACGGTCTGAAATCTTTTTGAGTAATCCACCAATCAAAGTAAACGGCACTCGGTCTGTTTAAATCTATCATTTCTGCACTTGAAACAAGCCAGTCTTCAAGCCATTGTTGAGTCGGTTTATAAAACTCGTGGCAATTTGTTAAGAGTTTTATCGTTGTATCGCTGTCTTTTCTGTGTGCGGGACCGTATAGGTCTTTGTCTTTTCCCTGTGTAATATCGCAGTCAAAGTCGTGACAACCGTTGAAAAACCAAAAATGTTCTGCACGATGACTTGAGGTGCAGAAAGTTATGCCGTATTTGTCGCAACTTTTATGTAATTCTTCAAGAATATTGACTTTTGGTCCCATATCTGCCGAGTTCCATTTGTTTAAATTGCTTTTGTACATTTTAAAACCGTCGTGATGTTCTCCGACGGGCATTATGAATTTCGCACCGCTTTTTTTGAATAAGTCAAGCCATTCGTCAGCATTGAAATTTTCGGCTTTAAACATAGGAATAAAGTTTTTGTACGGAAATTTTTCAACTCCGCCGTAAACTTTTTTGTGGTGTTTATTTACAGGCGAATTTTTAATATACATAAGTCTTGGATACCATTCATTGTAATAAGCAGGTACACTGTAAACACCCCAATGAATGAAAAGACCGAGTTTGCCGTATGCATACCATTCGGGAGTTTTATGCTTTGACAAACTGTTCCAATCATCTTTAAATTGACCGTTTTCAATCGTTTGGTCTATGATTTTTAAATATTCTTTGATATTGCCAATATCCATAATAAATCCTCCTTAATATATTTATAGTGTATATGTTTTTACATAATGTTGCAATTGTAAAAAATATTGAACAACATAGTATTTTATGTTAGAATTTTTAAAGGAAGTGATAAAATGTATTTGCCGAACGATTATGTCGTTTTTGATATAGAAACTACGGGAATGTCTCCCGAGTATGCCGAAATAATAGAAATAGGAGCATTAAAATGTGTGAACAACGAAATTGTTGACAGATTTCAGACTTTGGTAAGACCTGACTTTGCAATTTCTTACAAAATTACAAAAATTACGGGAATTTCAAATGAAGATGTTTACAATGCTCCCGAAATATCTGATGTCATTTTTGATTTTGACGATTTTGTAAAAGGTTATGCTGTTGTAGGACACAATGTGAATTTTGATATTCGTTTTATGAATTTCTATTATTCCTGTTTCGGTGGCAGTTTTTCTCCTGCTTATTATGATACTCTTCATATGGCAAAAAAAGTTTTTCGTGAAAAGGGTATAGAAGTTGAAAATTTCAAACTTGAAACTTTAAAAAATTTTTTAAATGTAAATATCATTTCTCACAGAGCGATTGAAGACTGCGAGGTTACAAAAATTTTGTTTGATTACTGTAAAGAAAATATATAGGTAATGAAAAAAGAGAGTACGGAAAAATTCTGTACTCTCTTTTACTTGCACAATTTATAGTGTGATTTAATTTTTGCAATTAGTATAATTATATTTTATAAGAAATAAAAGATATTTATTATACATTATTTATATTTCATATTAATAATCGTGTTCATCTTCCAAAACGGCGTGCGCACATTTTATTCCGTCATTTGCCGCGCTGATTATACCGCCTGCATATCCTGCACCTTCGCCGCAGGGATATACGCCGTTTACGGAACATTGCAGAAAATCATCTCTTAAAATTCTTACGGGAGATGAACTTCTTGTTTCGGGCGCTGTGAGAACTGCGTCGTACAGACTGAAACCTTCAAGTTTTTTGTTCATTTCAACAATGGCACTTTTCATAGTTTCGCTGACTGCATTTGGCAGACACTCCGTTAAATCGCAAAGTGTTACGCCTGTCGGACAGGTGGGTTTTACATTTCCTAAAGATTTTGAAAGTTTGCCGTTCAAAAAGTCGCCTACAAGTTGTGCGGGTGCGTTGTAGTTTGAACCGGCAATTTTAAATGCTTTTTGTTCAATTTCTCTTTGATAATATATTCCGGCAAGAGGATGCTCACTCGGGAAATTTTCAGGCTCAATGCCTACAAGAAGAGCCGAGTTTGCATTTTCTCCGTCACGGGCAAGTTCGCTCATTCCGTTTACAACTACTCCGCCTTTTTCACTTGCAGCGGCAACAACCGTGCCGCCGGGACACATACAAAAAGTGTATGCTCCTCTTTCGTGCAGTTTATGGCAACTCAATTTGTAGTCGGCAGCGCCCAAAGCCTTATGGTTTGCAAATTTACCGTATTGTGCTTTATTGATTAAAGATTGCGGATGCTCAATTCTTGCACCTACGGAAAATGGTTTTTGAATTATTTTTATTCCTGAATTGTAAAGCATCTCAACAGTATCTCTTGCACTGTGTCCTATTGCCAAAATAACGCTGTCTGTTTCAATATCTATGTTTTTTCCGTTGTGAGAGTATGTGATACCGTGAATAAAACCGTTTGCAGAAATGAGTTTTTCAAGTTTACATTCAAGACGGACTTCTCCGCCGAGTGAAATGATTTTTTTTCTGATGTTTTTAACAACTATTGCAAGTTGGTCTGTTCCGATATGGGGTTTTGAAGAATACAGTATTTCTTCGGGTGCGCCTGCCTCGTACAGTTCTTCCAAAATTTTGTGAATGTACGGACTTTTAATTCCCGTTGTCAATTTGCCGTCGCTGAAAGTACCTGCTCCTCCTTCACCGAACTGAACATTTGATTCGGGATTGAGTTCTTTTTTCTCCCAAAACAGATTGACATCTTTTTGTCTGTCCTCAACTGCTTTTCCTCGTTCTATTATTATGGGTTTCAATCCTGAAAGGGCAAGTATAAGTCCGGCAAACATTCCGGCAGGTCCGAAACCGACTACAACCGGTCTTAAATTGCTCTTCCTTTTGTTTTCCGGCAGTTTGTAAACATACGGCTCTACTATTTGAATTTTTGAATTGTTTAATTTTTTGAAAACTTGTTTTTCATTATCTAAAACTACATCTACTGCATAAATGAACTGAATATTGTCTTTTTTTCTCGCATCTACACTTTTTTTGAAAATCGTCAGTTTTTTTATCTCGTTTTCTTTGATTTTTAATATTTTAGCCGCTTTTTTTGTCAATTCACATTCGTTTTCGTCAAGCAAAAGTTTGATTTCATTTATTCTTATCATTTGTTCTACCTGCTATTTCTTCTGCAACAGTCAGTGCACTTGAAAATGCCCATTGTAAATTGTAGCCGCCGCATGGACCTTGTACATCAAGGATTTCACCTGTTGCAAATAAATTTTTTGAAAGTTTAGATTCCGCATTTTTTGTAAATTCGCTTGTTTTCATTCCTCCGCAAGTTATCTGTGCGTGGTCAAAACCAAGCGTACCCGTAATTATAAGTCGCCAGGATTTGCAGAATTTTGCCATTTTTTCATAGTCTTTTTCGGCTTGCTTTTCAATTATTTCAGATAGTTTGATGCCGAGTATTCCTATTAAATCGCCGTTTTTCTGCAAATGTTCTTTGATTTCTTCTTCCGTCATAGTCGGAACAAGGTCTAAAATGACGACGTTTTTTTCGCCTGCGTGTTTTGAAAAGATTTCCGACAGGTTCATTATAACTATTCCGGAAAGACCGTAGTCTGTAAAAAGTACTTCTCCGTACTCGCTTTTGATTGCTTTTTTATTGCATTCTGCCGTTACAATGCATTTTCTGCGAACGCCTTTTAAAGCTCTGCAGTGCTTTGAACTTGATTTTAACTGTACAAGTGACGGCAAAAGGTCGGTAGAGGTGTGCCCAAATTGTTTGAGCAATTTGTAACCGCTTCCGTTTGAGCCGAGATTTTTTTGAGCCTGTCCTCCGCACGCAATGACTATGAAATCAAAGTTTTTAAGCGTTTTATTTGCATTATTTGATGTTATAAAGACTGTGTATCTTGAGTGTTCGTCTTTGATAATGTTGTTTACATTTGCCGAAGTAATTAAATTTATGTGTAATTTTTTAATTGTGTTTTCAAAAATCTTGACAACGGAACTTGCCTGTAAAGAAAGGGGATATATTCTGTTTTCACTGTCGGTTATCGTTTCAATTCCTATGCTTTTGAAAAATTCAAGAGTTTTTGAAACATCATTTTTTTCAAATATGTTTTGTGCAAAAGTTGTTTCATAACAAATATTTTTATTTGATAAATTGCACCTGCCGTTTCCGGTGGCGAGCAGTTTTCTTCCGATAATTTCTTCTTTTTCTATCAATACAACTTCTGCGTTAGGCAAAAGTTGTTTAAGTTTTATGGCGCAAACAATTCCAGAAGCTCCTGCACCGATTACTGCACAATTCATTTTTTTACCCCGTAAATATAGATTATAATAAATTATAAGTTATATTATAATTATAATATAAATAATTATTTTATATTTGATAATCATTTAGACCTATGATACTATATCTAAAATAAATATGCAAATATTTTATTTCAAATTTTTTAGACTTTTTTAAAAAATGGCTGTGTAAAATTAAAAAAACTATTGACTGTTTGCAACTTTTGTGGTAAATTATATACACCTCTTAAAAGGGGGCTTTATTTTTGTGCCCGCTTTTTTCGTGATTGCTTGCGTTGCAATCGCAATGAGGGAGGCAAATATGTCGAAATTTTATTTGGAGGTGCCACGATGAGAGTTAAAGTAACATTGGCATGTACTGAGTGCAAACAACGCAACTACAATACAATGAAAAACAAAAAGAACACTCCTGACAGGTTAGAGATGAATAAGTACTGCAGATTCTGCAAGAAACACACTCTTCACAGGGAAACAAAGTAACGGAGGTCCGCAATTATGGCAGATGAAAAAAAGACTCCGGCAAAAAAGGCTGACACTAAGGCTGATTCTAAAAAAAGCAAGTCTGCTAAAGACAATACAAAGTCTAAAAAAGACAGCAAGAAAAAGAAGAAAAACCCTTTCAAAACAGTAGGTACTTTCTTCAAGAGCGTTAGATCCGAAAGCAAAAAAGTTGTTTGGGCTGACGCAAAAGACACTTTGAAAAATTCACTTGTCGTACTTGTTGTCGTAGCAATCGCAGGCGTTGCTATTTACGCTACTGACAGTCTTCTTGCACTTGGTATGAAAGGTATCAAGAGTGCTAAAGAAAATACAACTGTTTCAACCACAGCTGAGCAAACAACTGCATCTGCTGATGCAGACGCCTCAACTACTGCAGCTGCCGAATAAGGAGGCTGAATAATGGAAGAAGCAAAGTGGTATGTAGTTCATACATTTTCCGGTTATGAGAACAAGGTTGCAAGCAACATTGAAACTGTTGTTGAAAACCGTGGTATGCAGGACTTAATTCAAGAAGTTGCAATACCTACCGAAACAGATGTTGAAATTAAAGAAGACGGAACAAAAAAAGAGTTTGAAAGAAAAACATTTCCTGGCTATGTTCTTGTTAAGATGATTATAACTGACGAGTCTTGGTATGTTGTTCGCAATACAAGAGGTTGTACGGGTTTTGTCGGACCTGAAAGCAATCCTGTTCCGCTCAGCGACGAAGAAGTTAAGGCTCTCGGCGTTGAAAAAGTAAACATCAAAGCGCCTTACGCTGTCGGCGATTCGGTAAATGTTGTTCAAGGTCCGCTTGAGGGCTTTTCCGGTATTGTTGATGAAATAGACATCGGCAAAAACAGCGTACAGGTAACCGTATCTATGTTTGGAAGAGAAACAAAAGTAGAGTTTGAACTTGACCAACTTGAAAAGGTTATCGAGGAATAATTAAATTCAATAATCGGCAGTATATCTGCTTATTATCATTGCATTTTTGCAATGAGTGGGAGGGGAATCCCCGCCAATTACCACATTTTAGGAGGAAATTAAAATGGCTCAAAAGGTTGTAGGCTTAATTAAGCTTCAAATCCCTGCCGGCAAAGCTACACCGGCTCCGCCTGTTGGACCTGCTCTTGGTCAGCACGGCGTAAATATTATGGCTTTCACAAAAGAATTCAATGAAAGAACAAAGAACGACGCAGGTCTTATTATTCCTGTTGTTATTACAGTTTTTGAAGACCGTTCATTTACTTTCGTAACAAAAACTCCACCTGCTGCAGTGCTTATCAAAAAAGCTTGCGGAATTGACAAGGCTTCAGGTGTTCCGAACAAGAACAAAGTTGCTAAGTTGACAAAAGAACAGGTGCAGAAAATTGCAGAAACAAAAATGCCCGACTTGAATGCTGCAAGCCTTGAGGCTGCTATGTCAATGGTTGCAGGTACAGCAAGAAGCATGGGCGTAGAAGTAGAGGAATAATTCCCCGAGTGGGAGGAAAAATCCGTTAAACCACATATCTGGGAGGTAAATGATTTATGAAACACGGAAAAAAATATATTGACGGTGCAAAACTTGTTGACCGTACAAATTTATATGATGCTGAAGAAGCTCTTGACCTTACAGTTAAGTCTGCAACAGCAAAATTTGATGAAACAGTAGAAGCTCACATTCGTCTTGGCGTTGACTCAAGACACGCTGACCAACAGGTTAGAGGTGCTGTTGTACTTCCTAACGGTACAGGTAAAGATGTAAGAGTTGCTGTTTTCGCAAAGGGTGACCTTGCAAAAGCTGCTGAAGAAGCAGGTGCAGATGTAGTAGGCGACGCTGACCTTGTTGCTAAAATTCAAGGCGGCTGGATGGACTTTGATGTTGCTATCGCAAGCCCTGACATGATGGGATTTGTAGGTCGTTTAGGTAAAGTTCTCGGTCCTAGAGGTCTTATGCCTTCTCCAAAAGCAGGCACAGTAACAATGGACGTTGCTAAAGCAGTTCAAGAAGCAAAAGCAGGTAAAATTGAATACCGTCTTGACAAAACAAACATTATTCACTGCCCAATCGGTAAAGCATCATTCGGCACTGAAAAACTTCTTGAAAACTTCAACACACTTATCAATGCTGTTGTTAAAGCTAAACCTTCAGCTGCAAAAGGTCAATACATTAAGTCTATTGCAGTTGCAAGCACAATGGGACCGGGTGTTCGTGTAAACCCTGCAAAATACAGCACTGTAAGTTCTGCTGAGTAATTTTTAGGTATTGACAAACAAGTTTGTTTGTGATAAAATACTATCGCTGTTCAACCAAAGACAGTAGGCGCGGTTTCGCATAAGTATATCGCCTACCGAGGAATGAGCATATTTTAACGATTTAGTTAGTTATGTTTATTGTGCATTCCTCAGGGAATGCACATTTTTGTTTTGGAAACAGCCATATTAAAGTCCGTTTACGGCAAATAATTATGGAGGTGGACCAATGCCAAGTGCAGTAGTTCTTGAAAAGAAAAAACAACAAGTTGCTGACCTCAGTGAAAGAATCAAGAATTCAGTAGCAGGTGTTATTGTTGACTACAAAGGTATCAATGTTGCTGATGATACAAATCTTCGTAAAGATCTTCGTGAAGCAGGCGTTGAATATACAGTAGTTAAGAACACTATTTTAAAGCGTGCTGCTGAAGACGCAGGCCTTGAAGGAATTGATTCGGTTCTTGAAGGAACAACAGCTATCGCAACAAGTGCAGAAGACTATGTAGCAGCAGCTCGTATTCTTCAAAAATTTGCAGATTCTCACAATGCATTTAATGTTAAGAGCGGTTATCTTGACGGCGAGATTATTGACCTCGCTAAAATCCAAGCTCTTGCAAAATTGCCATCAAGAGAAGTTCTTCTTGCAACAGTTTGCAGCGTATTCAACGCTCCAATCGCAGCTTTTGCTCGTGCAGTACAAGCTATTGTTGACAAGAACGGTGAAGCTTCAGAAGAAGCACAAACAGCTGAAGAAGCTCCTGTTGAGGAAGCTCCGGCTGAATAATTTTAAATTTAACTATCTATAATTGGAGGAAAATAAAATGGCATCAGAGAAAGTTACCAACATTGTTGAAGAACTTAAAACTCTTACAGTTCTTGAATTATCAGAACTCGTATCAGCAGTAGAAGAAGAATTCGGCGTAAGCGCTGCAGCAGCAGTTGCAGTAGCAGCTCCGGCAGAAGGCGGCGCAGCAGCAGCTGACGAAAAGACAGAATTTGACGTAATCCTTGCAAGCGACGGCGGAAACAAAATCCCTGTTATCAAGGCAGTTCGTGAAATCACAGGTCTTGGCCTTAAAGAAGCAAAAGCTATCGTTGACGGCGCTCCTGCTCCTATCAAAGAAGGCGTAGCTAAAGAAGCAGCTGAAGAAATGAAAGCTAAACTTGAAGAAGCTGGCGCTAAAGTAGAACTTAAATAAGTTTGAACTTTATATTGTTTTAAAAAGGAACGGTTTTGCCGTTCCTTTTTTCTGCTTTTATTTATAATAATTTTTTATTTGTTGCATAAATTTACTTTGATTGCTATAATATTTGAGAGAGGTGATATTTTATGTATAAAGAAATAAGTGTTAAAGATGTTAAGGAAAATTTAGTAAAACTTATTGCAAGCGATTGGGCTTTGCTCACGGCAGGAAATGAAAACGGATTCAACACTATGACTGTAAGTTGGGGCTCTGTCGGGGAACTTTGGGGCAAAGATATGGCTACTGTTTATGTAAGACCACAGAGATACACTAAAAAATATATTGACTCAAACGAATATTTTACCCTTACTTTTTATAATGATGACGATAAAAATATTCTTTCTTTCTGCGGTTCTCATTCCGGTAAAGATGTTGATAAAGTAAAAGAAACGGGACTTGTTCCGATCTTCGATGAAAAAGCACCGTATTTTAAGCAGGCAAAACTTGTTTTAATTTGTAAAAAAATGGCTGTTTCAAGGTTTAAACAGGAAGATTTTTTAGATAGTTCAATTATGAATAACTATGCTGATAACGATTTTCACGAGATATATTACGGAGCGATAGAAAAGGTATTGATTTCAGCAGAATAATAGTGTATAATATTATTCACGAAAGGCAGGGGAACTCTTTATTTCATATCGTAGTGTATGGGCCCTGTGCGACGGGATGCTACGAACCTTGTCAGGCGGGGAACCGAGCAGCAATAAGTGGATTATTCTGTGCGCCGCAGACAAGTCTGTACACTGCGATATGAAATAAAGGCTCTTGCCTTATTTTTATTAATGTAACAGGGGGTGCGAAATGTATCAGGTTTTATATAGAAAATATCGACCGAAAGTTTTTTCAGATGTTTACGGTCAAGAGCATGTTACAAGAACTTTGCTCAATGAAATTAAGGAAAACAGAGTTTCGCACGCCTATCTTTTTACAGGTTCTCGTGGAACAGGTAAGACTACTTGCGCAAAAATTCTTGCAAAAGCAGTTAACTGTGAAAACAGTCAAGACGGCGAGCCTTGCGGAGAGTGTGAAGTTTGTCGAGGAATTGACAGCGGTTCTTTGTTCGATGTTGTAGAAATTGACGCCGCTTCAAACAACAGTGTTAACGATATTCGTGACTTGCGTGAAGAAGTGAACTACACACCCACTCGTTGTAAGTACAGAGTATATATAATTGACGAGGTGCATATGTTGTCGCCGGGTGCGTTCAATGCCTTGCTTAAAACACTTGAAGAACCTCCTGCTCATGTTATTTTTATTTTAGCTACAACGGAAGTACATAAGCTGCCGGCAACTATTTTATCAAGGTGTCAAAGGTTTGATTTTAAAAGAATAAAACCCGAAATAATGAGCCTTCGACTGAAAGAAGTTGCTGACAAAGAAGGCATCAGTATAGACGACGATGCAGCAATGCTTATTTCAAGAATTGCCGACGGCGGATTGCGTGACGGTTTGTCAATTCTTGACCAATGTGCAGGAAAAAGCAAAAAAGTTACTGCGAGCGTTGTGTCGGATGCGGCAGGTTTGGCAGGCAGAGAAGCACTTTATGATTTATCGGACGCAGTTTTTTCAAAAAACAGTGCAAAAGCACTTGATACAATAGCGTCATTGTATAACGGTTCGTACGATATGGAAAGATTGTGTTCCGAGATGATTAGTCATTTCAGGAATTTTCTGATTGTTAAAACTGTTAAAAACAACAGAGAATTGATTGTTTGTACAGACGATGAGTTTGATATAATAAAAGATAATGCTTCAAAATTTACTTTGGAGTCAATCATATATTCGCTTGATTTAATGCAAAATACTTTGGCTGTTATAAAGAGCGGGGCAAATGCGAGAATAGAAATGGAAATGACATTTGTAAAGCTTTGTAATCCGCTTCTTGAATCGTCAAACGATAGTTTGCTTGAGAGAATTTCTGCACTTGAATTGGCTGTTAAAACAGGAAATATCAGTGTTAAAAATGTAAATTCTCCGAGTTCTGAAATAAAATTTGAAACTGAAAAGGATTTTCAAGACGCTTCAAGTATTTCTGAAAAAAGTGCAGAAAAAATTGAAGAAAAAAGTTTAAATAATGAAAGTTTTGAAAATAATTTTGACGACAAAGACAGTAAAACTGAAAAGGAAAATAGAGTCAGCGACTCTCAAAAAAGTGTTGATGTGCAGACTGAAGAAAGAAAAGACAATTCTTTTGTTCAGCAAAATCGCACGGCTGAATATTCCGATGTTCAGGTTGTTTTTCCTCATTGGGATGAATTGCTTGATGCAGTTTTTAAAACAGATAAAGCACTTTACAGTTTGCTTGCAAACTCAAAAGGGTATATACAAAGTGAATTCTTTTTGATAGACAGTCCGAATGAATCATTCAGTAAGTTTATCAAAACTGAAAATCATCTGCGAAATTTAAGGCAGGCGATATTTAATATTACAGGTCAAAGTTATAAAGTCGGTTTTTTCAAAAAAAGCGAGCCTGAAAAGCAAAAAAAAGACCCGCTCGACAGTTTGATTAAAAAAGCCGACGGGAAAATAGAACTTAAAGTAGAATAAAATTTAAGGAGTGTTAAATATGAAAGCAAGATTACCTCAAGGTATGGGCGGCGGACCTTCAAATATGCAGGGTATGTTAAAACAAGCTCAAAAAATGCAGGAAATGATAGAAACAAAAAAACAGGAACTTGAAGAAAGAGAGTATGTAACTTCTTCGGGTGGCGGAATGGTTGAAATTACCGTAAACGGAAAACATGAGGTTAAAGCAATAGGAATTAATCCTGAAGTTGTTGATCCTGAAGATGTTGAAATGCTTGAAGATATGCTTCTTGCAGCTTTCAACGAAGCAATGCGTCAAATTGACGAAGTTGAAGAAAGAGAAATGAATTCTATTACGGGCGGACTCAATATCCCCGGACTTTAATATGAATTAGTCTTTGATTTTCGGAAAGGAATAATATATGGCGTCATATAATCTTGCCACACTTTCAAAGTTAATAGACCAATTTGAAAGAATGCCGGGTATTGGGCATAAAACAGCGCAGAGAATGGCGTACTATGTTCTCGGGCTGACAAAACAGCAGGCGTACGATTTTTCAAAAGCAATTACAGACGCTGTAGAAAAAATCCATCAATGTTCTGTTTGCTGCAATTTGTGTGAGGACGAACTTTGTCCGATTTGTAAAAATGAACGCAGAGATAAAAGTATTATTTGTGTTGTTGAAGACCCGAAAGATGTTGTTGCGATTGAAAGAACAAACGAGTATAACGGCGTTTATCATGTTCTGCACGGTGTAATGTCGCCTATGAATAATATAGGTCCTGACCAAATAAGAATTAAAGAATTGGTTGCAAGACTCGGCGACGACAGTGTGTCAGAGGTAATTCTCGCCACAAATCCTACGGCTGAGGGTGAAGCAACGGCAATGTATATTTCAAGGCTTATAAAACCTATGGGCATAACTGTTTCACGACTTGCCTATGGCGTGCCTGTCGGTGCAGACCTTGAGTATGCAGACGAATTTACGCTTTTAAGAGCCATTGAGGGAAGAAATATTATATAAGGAGAGTGGTATGTTTGGATAAAAATAAAATAAAAATTGTTGCTCAAAATAAAAAAGCATATCACGACTATTTTGTTCTCGAAACTTTTGAAGCAGGCATAGAACTGTTTGGTACTGAAATTAAATCTGTCAGAGAAAGCAGGGTAAATTTAAAGGATAGTTGGTGTAGTTTTGACGACGGTCAAATCTATGCACGGGGTGTTCATATTTCACCTTATGATAAAGGAAATATATTCAATCGTGAACCAATGCGTCCTAAAAGGCTTTTGCTTCATAAAAGGGAAATACTTCACTTGTTTGACGAGTCTCGCCAGCAGGGATTAACTGTAATACCTTTGAAAATGTATATAAAAGGTTCCTATGCAAAACTTGAAATAGGTGTTTGTAAAGGTAAAAAGAATTACGATAAGCGTGCTGATATTGCCGAAAAAGATGCAAAGCGTAATATTGAGCGTGCAATGAAAGAAAAATATAAAGCATAATAATATTTGCTATAATATATGGGGATGAAAGGATTTCGACTGGGGTAAAGAAACAAGGTAAGCGAGTAGTGGAGTTGCACCACTTAAAAAGTAACAACTTAAAAATTAACTGACAATAATAAAACAGTTTTAGCTGCTGCCTAAGCGCACAGCCGTTCTTTTTAAGAGTGCCACGGCTTAAATGAGAGCGTCGATTAGTGGCGTCCGTGAATGAAGAAGTTTCTCGGTCTTTGTCACGCAATAGAGAATACCGTAGCAAAAAGCCTGTTTGTCGGCATTTTGTGAGGGGAATCTTAAAAGACAAAATACACTCGTAGAAAGCGTTGCAGACGGACTTTAGGACAGGGGTTCGACTCCCCTCATCTCCACCAAATAGGTATTGGACGAACACCTACTTTTTTGCAGGAGGCTTCGCCGCAAAGTGTTCGTTCTGATTCACAACAGAAAATCGCCGTCTTGGAAGTGATTCCGAGACGGCGATTTTTTGCTATCCGCACATTTGATTTCTGCTATTCCTACTGCTACAATGGTTGCAGAAAGGAACAGGAGGTTATACGAATGGAGAGATTTGTCACGGATGAACGCACGGGGCTGAAATATGAATTGGTTGGAGACTATTATCTGATTGCCGGGGAGGATGAGCCGGAGGAAGAGCGACCAATCGGGGTATGGGGGCAGTGGCATCTCCGCTATCTCAAGGAGCATCGCCGTGTGCGCTATGCCAACCTGCTGACCAGCGGCGAATTGAATGCCTATCTTGCGGACATTGACCGACAGGCAGAGGAGCTTTTTCTTCGGCTCGCAAAACAAATGGCAGAGCGTGAGGACGTAACAGAAAAACTCAAAGCAGATAACCAAATGGAATGGGTTAATCGGATGAATAACATCCGCAGCAGAGCAAAGGAAGTCATAAATAATGAATTGATTTTTTCATAAAAGATTAACGGTGCTGTAAAGATCAAAAGGATTTACAGCACCGTTTTTGCGTATTCATTTTTTGTTTAACAAATTATTCAACCTTCATCATTCTGTAACCAACGCCGATATGCGTTTGGATATATTG
>UQEU01000002.1 GCA_900540085.1 uncultured Eubacteriales bacterium | reverse complement strand
CTAAAGCTTTTCCTTTTCCACCTGCATAGCAGGTGGTTGTCTTTGTTGCAAACAACACAAAAGCGACGCTCATAAGAAGCGTCGCTTTTAAAATTATGCTAACAATATTAGTTATAGGATTAAATTAAAGAAACAACATCGGCAAAGACGCCATTGACATTAAAGAAACGCCCATTGCAGCCATTATAAAAAATAAGATGACATAAAGTGCTATTCCTATGCACTCTAAAATGAGCATAGCTATTGCAAAATTTCTCTTGTTGAGATTTGTATCTTTATTGGTAAGCCAAACGATAAGCATTACGATATTTACAACCGGAATACTCATCAAAATGATTGTAACCAATATTTCTCCGACTGAAAGAGGAGCCGTTTTTTTGTCCTGAACAGGTTGATACGGCGGTTGCTGATAGTTTTGCTGATACTGCTGTTGCTGATAATTTTGCCGGTAATTTTGCTGATACTGTTCCTGATAAGGTTGTTCATAGTTCTGCTGTGCTTCTGCCTGATTGAACTCGGGGTTGTTTTCATTGTTGAAACCGCACAAAGAACAAACAACCGTACCCTCTTCGAGCTTTGCACCGCACTGTTTACAATAGTTCATTTTTATACCTCCGTAAATTTAATATTTAAAAGCGAAAGTCAATCGCTTAAAATTCAAAAAACACGCCCGTAAAATGTAGCAATCGGCTCATTTTACAAAACTTTTTGCCAAAAATCCCGACAACTTTTTATATGCCAAAAAGACAATCAAACAACTCAAAAAGCCCTTGATTAAATTGAAAGGCAAAACGCAGAAAACGGCAAGTTTTTCAACAGAATTTACCGCAGGGAAAATTGCACTTCCCATTTCCACGATTTTTTCAATCGGCAGACCGTAGGCACTTGAATAAAAGGGAATGAGTACATAAATATTAAGCACGACACCCAAAACGGCAAAAAGCAAAATTCCGCCGAGCATACCCAAAACAGCACCTTTTTTCGTGTTTTTAAACTTTGAATATCGGTAAACTAAACTCGGTAAAAAAGTAAGCGACACGCCGAGCAAAAAGTTTGCAAGTTCGCCGACTCCGACAGTAGTTGTACCGTTTATGAGCAGATTTAAACCGATTTTTACTGCCTCAATACCGAAAACGGCAGACGGTCCTATTGCAAAACCGCCAAGCATTACTACAACTTCGCTGAAATCCATTTCATAAAACGGAGGTGCAATCGGCAACGGAAACTCGAAAAGCATCACTATTGACGAAAGCGTACCTAAAATTGCGATTTTTACAAGTTTTTCAATGTTTAATTTTGACTGTTTTTTCATTTTATTTCCTCCTTTGCAGAATAAAGAGAGGATAGCCGATTTATAAAATATTTGGCTTTTAATAAAAGAAAAAGATTTGGCTTTTAACAAAATATAAAAGTTAATATTTTCTTTCATCCGGACTTTGACCGTCGGTACAGGATTTACACCTGTTCAGTCGCAAAAGCGAGTCGTGGACTTCGGCAAAAGCCGTTACCACCGGTAGAGAATTTCACTCGACCCCGAAAATATATTCTGCAATTTAATTATATATGTAAATTCACAATTTTGTCAACATTTTTATATAAAAAGTACACATTTTCGTCATTTTCTTAATCTGTCTTAAATTATTATATTTTATTTTACCGAACAGACAATATTTAAAGCGACAAACATTATATATATTGTTTTATCACTCAGCGTCAAAAACGGTAAAAATTTCTTTTCTGCTTTCTTCAGGCGAATAGTTCCACACATCAATATGGTCTTTTTCTTCATAGAAAACAAGAGGCTCGGGCGTTTTACACTTTTCAAAAGCATCGACTATGACGAGTTTGATTTTCATTTTGTTTTCAATGACGGATTTGATGAAAACAGACACTTTCTGCGACTCAAAAAGATTGTCGCAAGGCTCTGCAAGCCCTGCCAAATTCGGTGCAAGTTCCACAAAAACGCCGTAGTTTTCTATACTTCTGACTATACCCGTAACGGTTTCGCCTGCCTTAAAATTTTCGGCATTTTGAGTCCAAGTGCCAAGCAGTTCTCTGAGAGAAAATGTCAGTTTTTCGCCCTCTTTTTTTCTCAAAACGGCACGGATTTTTTGTCCTTGTGAAATTCTTTGAGACGGGTGGGAAATTCTTGACACCGAAAGCATATCTATCGGAATAAGCGCATTAATTCCACAGCCTATATCTATAAATGCACCGAACTGTTCAAGGTGCGTAACGACGGCGTCTGCAATATCTCCGACCTTGAGTTTTGATATATAATTTTCGTACGCTTCTTGTTGAGCCGATTTTCTTGAAAGATACGCCACAACTTCTCCGTTGTCATCACGCTGTAAATATTCGATTTTAAATGAAACAAATCTGTTTACTTTTGATATGAGTGCAATATCACGAACCTGACCCGTATCTATTCCCAAAGCACCCTCGCATCGTGGAATTATGCCCCGTACTATTCCCAAATCCAAGTGCAAATTATGTTCGCTGTCGCACATTAAAACTTTTGCTTCACAAATATCGCCGTTTGATATTGCTTCTTTGATTTCGGCAGTCGTTTCAAACCTTTTTGCAAGCGTTTCGTTACTGCCCTCCGGATAATATTTCATTTCAACACAACCTTAATTTTTGATTTTACTCAAGAATATGCAAACAAAATATTTTTTATGACACCGCCACGACTTGAAAAAAACACGCATAATATATATAATATAGTAACAAAATAAAAAACAGTAATTTAAAATATAGGGTGAGAACTATGCAAATAAATGTAGGCGACACGGTTATAATGAAAAAACCGCACCCCTGCGGCTGCAACGAGTTTGAAATTTTACGCACGGGCGTAGATTTTAAAATGCGTTGTCTTGGCTGCTCGCACGAAGTTTTTGTGCCGAGAGCGAAAATTTTAAAAAATATCAAAGAGGTTAAAAATGTTTGATAAACTTCAGGAAGTAGAAAACAAATACGAAAATTTAAACGAAACTTTGGCTTTGCCCGAAACTTTGACGGACATTGAAAAGACAAACGCCATTATGAAAGAGTTAAAGCATCTTGAACCCGTTGTGGAAAAGTTCAGAGAGTACAAAAAGGTACTTGAAACAATCGACGAGTCAAGGGCGATGCTTGACGAGGGCGGTCTTGACAGTGAGTTTGAAGAACTTGTAAGCGAAGAATACGAAGAAGCGAAAAAACAAAGTGAAACGGTAAAAGAAGAACTGAAAGTTTTGCTTTTGCCGACCGACCCGAATGACGAAAAAAATGTCATCATAGAAATCCGTGCAGGTGCAGGCGGAGACGAAGCGGCACTTTTTGCAGGTGCTTTGTTCAGAATGTACTCTATGTACGCAGAAGCTAAAAGATGGAAAACAGAGATACTTTCGGCAAACGAAACGGGACTCGGCGGATACAAGGAAATCAGTTTTTCAATAGACGGCGAGGGAGCATACTCAAGGTTTAAATTTGAGTCGGGCGTTCACCGTGTTCAGCGTGTTCCCGAAACGGAGAGTTCAGGCAGAATACACACATCTACCGTTACCGTTGCCGTTTTGCCCGAAGCGGACGAAGTGGATTTTGAGATTGACCCGAAAGATTTACAGATAGACACATTCAGAAGTTCGGGTGCAGGCGGACAGCACATCAACAAAACATCATCGGCAATTCGTGTTACACATATTCCGACAGGAACGGTTGTTGAATGTCAAGACGAAAGAAGTCAGCACAAAAACAAGGAAAAAGCACTCAAAGTTTTGCGTTCAAGACTGCTTGACGCTGAAATCGAAAAGAAAAATGCAGAAATTGCAGGCGAAAGAAAATTGCAGGTAGGTACAGGCGACAGAAGTGAAAGAATACGCACTTACAACTATCCGCAAGGCAGAGTAACCGACCACAGAATAGGCTTAACATTATATAAATTAGAGCAAATTTTAAACGGCTCGCTCGACGAACTGCTTGACGCACTCATCACTGCCGACACAGCCGAAAAATTGAAAGCAAGCGAAAACTATGAAAACTGAAATACTTTCAACAAGTGAAAAAGACATACAAAAAGCAGGCGAAATACTGCGAAACGGCGGACTTGTTGCATTTCCGACAGAAACCGTTTACGGTCTCGGTGCAAACGCACTTGACGACAAGGCGGCGGCTGAAATCTACAAGGCAAAAGGCAGACCGTCTGACAATCCTCTGATTGTCCACATTGCAGACAAAAAAGATATTGCTCCGCTTGTATCGGAAATAAATGAATATGCACAAAAACTCATAGACGCATTTTTTCCCGCTCCTTTGAGCATCATAATGAAAAAAAGCGAAAAAATCGGCAAAACGGTCAGCGGAGGTCTTGACACCGTTGCAATACGAATGCCGCAAAATGAAACGGCAAGAAAAGTTATCAAGGCGGCACAAGTTCCGATTTGTGCGCCGAGTGCCAATACATCGGGTTTGCCGTCGCCGACAAAAGCACAGCATGTCATTGACGATATGAACGGAAAAATCGACGCAATCATTGACGGCGGAGATTGTGAAGTCGGAGTTGAAAGCACCGTTGTTACGGTAGCAGACGGCGTGCCGACAATATTACGACCGGGTGCAGTTACAAAAGAGATGATGGAAGAAGTTTTGGGCTGTGAAGTGCTTGTTGCAAAAGCCGTAACAGAGGGTATGAAAAAAGACGAAAAAGCCGAGTCGCCCGGTATGAAATACAAACACTATTCGCCGAAAGCAAAAGTTATAATCGTAAACGCCGACAAAGAAAAATACGAACAGTTTGTCAACTCAAGAAAAGGCGACGGAGTATATGCGCTTTGTTTTGACGACGACAATGTAAAAATACCGTCATTACGGTGGGGCAACGAAAACGACGCAAGCAGTCAGGCACACAAGTTATTTAACTCTCTGCGTGTTTTGGACACTCTCGGAGCAAAAAAAGTATATTCGAGAAATCCGAAAAAAGACGGCGTTGCACTTGCCGTATATAACAGACTCATAAGAGCGGCGGCGTTTGACATAATAGACCTTGAAAAACCGTTTACAATCGGAATTACGGGTACAACGGGAAGCGGTAAAAGTTATGTTTCAAAAATTTTTGAAAATTACGGTTTTCAAATCATAAAAGCAGACGCAATCGCAAGAAAAGTCACTGAAAAAGACAGTACTGTTCTGCCCGAACTTGCAAAACATTTCGGAAACGATATATTGTTAAAAGACGGCACTCTCAACAGGAGTTTACTTGCCGAGCGTGCTTTTAAAGACAAACAAAGCACCGAACTTTTAAATCAGATTACCCACCCTGAAATAGTAAAGCGTGCCATAGATGAAAGAAAAAATGTTTTAACTGTTTTTGACGCATCTCAACTTTTTGAAAGCAAATCCGAAAAATATTGCTACAAAACAATCTGCGTTTGTGCCGACGAAGAAACAAGGCTCAAAAGGATTATCAAACGAGACGGCATAACAAAAGACGAGGCAAGACTGAGAATGAACGCTCAGTTGAGCGATGAATTTTTTAAAAACCACACCGACTTTACAATTTACAGTAATGACGGCGATGACATAAACAGTCAAATTATTAAAATTTTGGAGGAAATATTATGAGTGAAGAAAAATCACAGGCAAAACTTTTGCAGGAAAAACTTTTCAACAACAAAAAGCACGGCGTTGACTTTATGAGCGACGCAGAACTTGAAAAGTGCGACGATTTCTGCGAAGGCTACAAAGAATTTTTACAAAACAACAAAACAGAGCGTGAAGTTACTTCTTGGGCAGACAAAGTTGCACAGGAAAACGGCTTTGTTCCTTTTGACGAGTTCGGCGGCGAACTTGAAGCAGGTGCAAGAGTTTACAGAAACAACAGAGAAAAATCAATCATTCTCTGTGTTAAAGGTAAAAGACCGATAAACGAGGGCGTGAGAATTGCGGCGGCTCATATCGACTCTCCGAGAGTTGACCTTAAACAATGCCCTGTTTACGAAGACAGCGATATTGCACTTTTTAAAACTCACTACTACGGCGGAATTAAAAAATATCAATGGACTGCAATTCCGCTTTCTCTTCACGGCAGAATTTGCAAGGCTGACGGTACTTTTGTTGATGTTTGTATCGGCGAAGAAGCAGGAGAACCGAAATTCTGTATAACAGACTTGCTTCCGCACCTTGCATCAGAACAATACCAAAGAAAAGCAACAGAATTGATTGCCGGCGAAGAACTCAATGTTTTGATTGGCTCAAGACCGTTTAAAGCAGACGATGTTTCGGAAAAAGTAAAACTCAATGTTTTAAACATTTTGTTTGAAAAATACGGCATAACAGAGAGAGATTTTCTTTCTGCCGAACTTGAACTCGTACCTGCATATACAGTTGACGATATAGGTTTTGACCGTTCTATGATAGGCGGATACGGACACGACGACCGTGTTTGTGCTTACCCTGCTTTTCAGGCAATCATCGACACCGATGTTCCCGAATACACTTCCATCACAATCCTTACCGACAAAGAAGAAATCGGTTCAGACGGCAATACGGGACTTAACAGTGCATATTTCCGCTATTTTGTCGAAGACCTTGCAAGACTTGAGGGTTATGAAGGCAGAGATGTTTTCAGAAACTCAAAGTGTCTTTCAGCCGATGTTAACGCAGCTTTTGACCCGACTTGGTCAAGTGCATTTGAGAAAAACAACGCTTCTTTCCTTAACAAAGGTGTTGTTGTAACAAAATATACAGGTTCAAGAGGCAAGAGTTCCACAAGCGACGCTTCGGCAGAATATGTTTCTTTCGTTAAAAATTTGCTTGAAGAAAACGATGTTTTGTGGCAAAGCGGCGAACTCGGCAAAGTCGATGTCGGCGGCGGCGGAACTGTTGCAATGTATATTGCCGCTCTTGATGTTGATGTT
The DNA here is from genome assembly GCA_900540085.1 of uncultured Eubacteriales bacterium. Classification (GTDB taxonomy): domain Bacteria; phylum Bacillota; class Clostridia; order Oscillospirales; family Acutalibacteraceae; genus Scybalenecus. The sequence continues at coordinate 206,962 of UQEU01000002.1, read as the reverse complement.
ATTGATGTCGGTGTACCCGTTCTTTCAATGCACGCACCGTATGAAGTTGTTTCAAAAATAGATGTATATATGGCATACAAAGCATTTTTGACATTTTTCAATAAATAATTAAATAATTCAACAAATTACAAACGCTCTGCCGATGAAATATCGCAGGGCGTTTTCCGTATTTTTGCTTATAATTCTTTATAATTAATGTATATATATTATAAATAATTTGTCTTTGTTAAAAATTTATCTTTTAAATCAAATATCGTTGAAACAAAAAAATTTTTGTGATAAAATAATTATAATAACAAAATAACAAAATAAGTTCCAAGATTAGAGGTTTTAAAATTTTGTTAAAGCGAAAAGATATTCCCATACACGAATCGACCTATGTATGCACTTCATTAGGACTTGTGAGCGGATTTTTGGAGGCGTACACATTTTTACTTAAAGGCGGGGTTTTCTGCAACGCACAGACGGGAAATATCGCCATGCTCGGCATCTATCTTGCAAAAGCCGACTTGTCAAAAATCATTCAGTACACCATTCCGATTATTGCTTATGTCGTCGGAATAGCCATTACAGTCATCACACCGAAACTTCTCGGTAAAAAAAGCATTTCTTTGCGTTGGGAAACCGTTTTCATCGCAATAGAAATCATCATACTTTTCGCAATCGGGTTTATGCCCGACTCCGTGCCGTACATAGTGCCGAATGTTTTAATTTCTTTTATCTGTGCAATGAAATACAACACATTTCGCAAACACAATTCGGTCATATTGGCAACAACTTTTTGTACGAATAATCTTCGTCAGGCATCACTAAACATTATAGAGTGGATAAAAACAAAAGACAAACAGTACATCCTGAAAAGTCTTGACTTCATAGTCGTAAACCTTGCTTTTATGCTCGGAGCAGTCATAGGTACACTGTCGGCAATGCAGTTTGAAGAAAAGTCAATCTGGCTTGCCTGCGTCATTTTAATTCCCGTTTTTATCTCTCTTTTACTTTTCAACAAAAATCCCAAGGAGGCAGAAATATGAAAAAATTTGTTCTCACAATCAGCCGTCAATTCGGATGCGGAGCACACGAAACAGGTACTAAACTCGCCGAAAAACTCGGAATAAAATACTACGACAAAGAACTGATAGCCCGCTCGGCGAAAGATTACGGACTTGACGAAAATGTAATAGCGCACTACGATGAAAAACCGACAAAAAGTTTTCTCTACTCAATAGTTACCGAGGGTTTTCCAATTGCCATGTCGAACCAAATGCCGATTGACGAAAGAATTTTTCAGTTTACTTCGGAAACAATCCAAAAAGTTGCAGACGAGTCAAGTTGTATCATAGTCGGCAGATGTTCTGACTATATACTTAAAGGCAGAGAAGACCTTGTAACAGTTTTTCTCCACGCCGACCTTGATTACAGAATTAAAAGAGTGACGGAAATTTACGGCGTTTCTGAAAAAGAAAGCAAAGACAAGATTGTAAAAACAGATAAAAAAAGAGCGCAATTTCACAACTTCCGTTCGCCTGACAAGTGGGGTTCGGGCGACTTATACGACCTCAATATAGATATGACAAAACTCGGAGTTGACAAAACTGTTGACTTAATTTGCGAATATCTCAAAATAAGAGGTTTCATTGACTGATATTTTTAAACAATAAAAACCACCTGAACTTTAAAATTCAGGTGGTTTTTTGACTTTAAAAACTATTTATTAAAATGCAATTTCGTCAAATTTAGGTCTGTTATCTGCAAGAGTGATATTTGACTTGCCGTAAAGTTTCATTTGAAGTTCGTACGCACATTTCGGATAGTCAACTTTCCACATCCAAGTATTATGGAAAGTACCGCCTTTTCTGCACTCTTCACAAGGTACCGTATTTGCCTCAATCTCATAGTTGAGCCAGCCGTTTGAAAGTGCATACTTACCGAGTGAAACAATTTCTTTTATGCTGTAACCCGTTCTTACATAGTCTGTCATTGTATTTACGGCAGAAAGGAAAGTTGAAATTGTTGACTGTTCCAAACCTTTGAAAACTGTCATAAGAACTGTTTTCTGACGGTTTGCACGAACATCGTCGCCGTCAATTTTTCTTATTCTGCAATATGCAAGAGCCTGTGCACCGTCCAACTTAATCGGAGTTGTATATCTTCCCTCTTCTTCGTCGTATGTGTACTTGCCTGACGCAACGATTTTATCGGGATAGTTGTATCTTTTCGGATGACTGTTAATTTCATTTACTTCTGCTTTTGACATATTGATTGTAACTCCGCCGAGTTTATCAATGATTTTTTCAAAAGAAGTAAAATTTACACGAACATAGTTGTCAATATTAATTTTATAAAGTCTTTCAACAGTTTCAATATAACTGTCCATACCGCTTGTTGAAGTAGCGCCGTTTATTTTACCAAACGAACCTTCGCCGTCTTTTGTCTGCCAATATGCGTAAGAGTCACGCAAAACAGAGGTCAAGATTATTTTTTTAGTATCAACATTTATACTTGCAATGATTGCCGAGTCGGCTCTCGTTTCAGAATCAAGATTGCCCTCTGAGTCTTCGCCTACAAGAAGAACATTTAACACTCTGCTTGAACTTACAGGCTCGCCGTTTTCGTACCAATCTTTTACCATATTTTTAAGGCTTGAAACATTGCCGTTTTCGTAAATCATCTTGTCAAAATTCTTTTCAACAAGCTTGTCCATACCCGTATATTCCTCAACGGAATTTGCTTTTGTACCGCCGTCGTTTGTAATTTTGTTGAGTTTACTGTTAACGGTTGCCCAAGCACCTACGCCGACTGCAATGAGTACTGCAAGCACAACACAAATAACGGAAATGACGATTTTGCCCTTTTTTGTTTGGCTGAAACGGGGTTTTTCGTCACTGAAAGAGTTGATGTCAACCATATCTTCGCCGTTCTTTTTGTTTTTGCCTTTTTTTCTTTTTTTATTTTCGTTTTTTTCAAACATTTCTTCGTCAACATAAAGGCTTTGCTCGTCTTGTGCTTTCTTTGCTCTTTCAAGTGCCTCTCTCTGTGCTTTTTCTGCTGCAAGACGGCGTTCTTCAAGCATCTGACGGCGTTCTGCCTCTTTTTTCTTTTGCTCTTCTTCCTGAATTCTTGCCATTTCACGCGCTTGACGGACTTTTTCTTCGGCAATTCTTTGCTTTTCCTGTTCGTCTTTTTGACGCTCTTCTTCAGCGTGTGCCTCACGCATTTTCCTTTTTGCCTCTTTTTCGGCATTTGCCCTTGCAAGAAGTTCATTTTTTACATCTTCGGCAACATCTTTGTTTTCAACTTTTTCTTCACTTTTTTTATCTATATTAAAACTGCCGTTTTCGGCTGAATTATTATTTTCGCGAGCTTTTCTTTGGTGTATTTCCGAAAGTATTTCATCAATATCAAATGGGTCCTTTGCCAAAAATACCACTCCTTTTTAAATAATATAACGCTTATTATATATTATTACGACAAACTTTGCAATCAAAAAATTATTAAAATTACTTAACAATAATTACAAACGATTAAATTTTTTAATGATATTGCAATAATTTTTTCTGTCTTAAATATTATCCGTAAGGCTCATTATAACGCTTACGGCACAAACGGGAGCCGTTTGAGTTCTCAAAATTCTCTTTCCGAGAGTGGCGTTCACAAAGCCGTGTTCTGCTGCAAAATCGACCTCTTCTTTTTCAAATCCACCCTCAGGACCGATAAAAACTGCAACGCTTTTTGTATCTTTTTCCACAAGGTTGCAAAGCCTTTCGCCTCCGCCCTCGTAAAAAATGATTTTAACATCTTCACGGCAGTTTAAAACGGCGTCTTTAAAATTGACGCACTCATTTACAACAGGGACAATACCACGACCGCTTTGCTGAGACGCCTCGAGAGAAATCTTGTTATATCTTTGGATTTTTTTCAAAAGGCTTTTTTTATCGGGACGGCTGACGCATCTCTTGCTTAAAACAGGCGTAAAACAATATGTTCCGAGTTCGGTGCATTTTTTTACAACTCCGTCCATTTTGTCGCCTTTCGGCAGACATTGATACAGATGAACTTTAATGCTCGGCTCACTTTCCGTCGCCTGCTCATAGCACACTTTTAGAACTACCGACGGTATGGTTTCCTCTATGATACATCCGAAATCACTGCCTTTACTGTTGCAGACAGTAATCATATCGCCCTTTTTCATTCTCAAACTTTTTGCAATGTGGCGTGATTGTTCTTCGTTCAAAACTATTTTTTCTCCGCACACTTCTTCTACAAATAATTTCTGCATACAAACACCTGAACATCTTTTATATTATCTGAAAATCTAAACATAATTAACACAATTAAACAGTTAAATATAATCTGAATTTTTATATTTAAAGTAATCAAAAATCAAATTTATAAATTATTTCTTGCCCAATGGAAAAGATACTGTTGTGCAATTCCTTTATAGCCGTCAAAACACTTCGGCAGGCCGTTCGGATAGTATTCCATAACTCTTTTCATCCAAACATCTATCGGAAAAGCGTCAACAAAACCAAAACCGAACAGCAATGCACAGTCGGCAACTTTCACGCCGACGCCGAAAATCTTTAAAAGTTCTTTTTTTGCGTCTTCGTATGAAAGCGACGCTATATAATCCAAGTCAATTTTACCGTCGTAAACATCTTGGCACAAACGACAGAGATACTTTGCACGATAGCCGCATCCGAGTTCGGCAAAGTCCTGCTCCGTGCAGTTTACCAAAACTTCAAGGTCGGGAAAAGAAAAAATATCGTGTCCCAAATCTTTTCCGTATTTTCGACATATTTTTTCTATGATAAGTTTTATTCTTTTTATATTATTTTGCTGACTTATGACAAAACTGAACAATGCCTCAAAAGAATTTTGTTTCAAAATGCGAATACCGTAATATTCATCTATCGTCTTTGAAAGCAAACTGTCCTGTTTAAGACTTTCACAGATTTTTGCATAGTCGGTGTTTAAATCAAAATAATTTACCCAAAAATTTAAAAAATCTTTTTCACTGCACCATTCAAAAAAATATGTACCGTTTTCTTCGCTCACTTTAAGAGGCTTGTCTGTCGCACATCCGACAAAAGAGCCGTCTTCACACTTTTGCCACCTGAAAGCCTGTCCGCAGTCGAGCGTGAGTTCCAAGTTAAGACACTCTATACCTTTTACCTCTATTATTCCGTTTTTGACTTCATAAAACATAGCAGACACCTTTACATTTTTCTCGACTTATTTTAACATATTTTTGTCAAGGGTAAAAGAGTAAAAACAGCAACTTAAACAAAATTAATTTTTTAGTCTGTTTTTTAAGAATTGTTGAAAACTATGTGTAAAGTTAGGAAAATTCACCTTATTTTGACCTGTTTAAAACTTTTCAACAGTAAAAAAGCACCATTTTATGCTGTTTTGCATAAAGTTTTCAACATTTTCCACAGTGTTTTCCACAGTGCTTTCAGTGGAAAGATAATTATACAATCAGTAATACTGTTTTGTTGTCAAGTCTTTTTTTAAAAAATAATGACCAAATTTTGCACTTATTTTTTATGTATAAATTTTACTATTGAAATCAATAATAAAATTAGAAATCAAAATATGAAAGGACTCGAAAAATGATTAAAGGCTCCAACAAACACGTGCTTGAAGTTACCGATACAGGCAACCCTTATTTTGAAAAAGTAATCTTTTTTGTTTCTCCCGAACACGAAAATGAGAAATATGAAAACTTGAAAAACGAGGCTGAAAAATATTCCGAAAGTGCATCTGCTTTGCCGCCTTTCAAAAAAACGAAAAAACAAATCTTAAAAGAAGCCGTGCAAATCGTACTCGGTCTCGGTGCGGGAGCAAGCATTTCTGCAATGCTTTTCTTTTTGATTTAGGAGGTTAAAAACGAAATGAAAACTTTAGACATATTAAAACTGTTTGTCAAAAAACTTGTCATTTTTGTACTTGCATTGAGTCTTGTTTTGGGAGGAGCCGTTCTCTATACACAAAATATTTCGGCAAAAAATAACTCGGCTTATGCACTTTCAAAAGTAGGTTCAACGGGCAGTGAAGTAAAAGAAATTCAGAAAAAACTCGCTTCTTTAGGCTTTTATAAGGGAAAAACGGACGGAATTTACGGAAGTCAGACAAAAACGGCAGTTACAAACTTTCAAAAAAGCGTCGGAATTACCGCAGACGGAATAGCAGGTAAAAAAACTCTTTTATATCTCGGTCTCGGCGGAAGCGGCTCTTCATCAAGCAATTCACAATACTCGAACGCCGACATTGAACTGCTTGCAAAAGTCATATCGGCAGAGGCAAGGGGCGAAAGTTACGAAGGGCAGGTTGCCGTCGGTGCAGTCGTTTTAAACAGAGTAAAGCACCCGTCTTTTCCCGACTCGATAAGCGGAGTTGTTTACCAAAACGGAGCGTTTTCCTGTGTAAAGGACAGCAACTGGTATCAGCCTGTTGCAGAGAGTTCAAAAAAAGCAGCCCGTGATGCAATAAACGGTTGGGACCCAAGCGGCGGTGCAGTTTTCTATTTCAATGCTTCAAAGACAAACGACGCTTTTATGCACTCGAGAAAAGTTATAAAAGTCATAGGAAATCATAAATTCTGCATATAATAAAATTATTCTATTTTTTCATTAGTAAAAAATTTTACAAAAAGTAATTTTTTTCTGTTTTTAAACTAATTAATTCCCATAATAAACTCATAATAAAATAAAATTTAATATAAATTACGCAAAAAAAGACGACAAATGACGAAAACTTCGGAAAATTTTTTCTGATTTTCGGCTCTGCCGTCTTTTTATTTTCATATTTTTTAAAATTTATCTCACTGGAGCAATCAAAACTTTACCCGTACCTCTGTAAACATTTACAAGACCTTCGCCCGACGCAGCCGAACCGATAAGCGATTTGCCTGACCTTTCAACAGTAAAATCGAGAGTTCCGCTCCACGCAATAGCCAAATTTCCGTCAACTTTCAGAACATCGTTTTGAAGTTCCACTTCTATAAGTTCTTCTTTTGGGCAGGTACTTTCAAGACACACAATACCTTTACCCACAAGACCGAGATTGAAAAGTCCTTCGTTACCTGCAACTGCCGAAGAAAAGTTTGAACGCATTACGGTTTTATGCTTAATATTTGCCTCACACGCAAGGAAAAGCCCGTCGTCAAGAACAATCGAATTGTTCCACTCGTCAAGGTCTAAAAGAATGATATGAGCGTATGTAGGCTCCAAAACAAGCATACCGTTTCCTGTGTACTCGGGTTTGATTGCCGACTCGCTTGTAACCTGACTTCTCAAAGTTTTGCTTAAAAAGTCTCCGACACCTTTAATTCCCGTTGTAGCCTTTACATCGCCTGCCATCCACTGCATTGCTCCTGCCTGAAGAGTAATGTTTGACTGACTTACATTGCACACAACCTGTCTTTTTCTGACATTCATTTCACTGCAAAAATAAGCAGTAACTGCACTTTCCGGAGTTACGCTCAAATCTCTTTGATATTCGACAACGCTGAAAGCACCTTTTTGGTCTATGATTTTCACATCGTCATTGTTGGTAAAATTGTTGATTTTAAACATACAAAATCCCCCGTTTTTCTTTCTTTTTAATTTTTCTGCCGTTTGATTTTTATTTTTAAATACAGCAGTCCTTAATATAATTATAATTTATATAAAAATAATATTCAACATTTTTTAACAGATTTGTCTTTAAAGAATCAAAAAAATCCCTGTCAAAACAAAAACTTGTTTAACGGGGATTTTATGACATTATACAAAAATATCTGTTTTTTCGATTTTTTGGTCTTGTACATTTTCAAATTCTTTTGAAAAATCGAAAACGCCGAAAATATTTTTTTCTTTAAACAAATCAAAAACAGGCGTGAGAACAAAATTTCTTTCTGTTGCTCTCGGGTGAGGCAAAGTGAGATTTTTTGTGCTTACTTTCACTTCTTTTTCGCCGTCAAAAGCGAAAATCAAGTCAAGGTCAATTATTCTCGGAGCGTTGAAATACGGTCTTTCTCTGCCCATTGCCGACTCAATTCCGAGCAAAACGCCGAGCATTTCATTCGGCGAAAAATCACTTTCTGCAACAAGACAGCCGTTGAGATACGACAAGTCATCGGTACAGCCGACAGGCTCTGTTTCATAGATTGACGACACCTGCAAAACATCCGTTCCTATAATTCTTTTCAATGAAGAAACAGCGTCTTTGATATTTTTTTCTCTGTCTCCCAAATTGCTTCCGAAAGCAACTACATACTTCATTTAAAAAATTACCTTTCTCTGAAAATTTCTATTCCGACATCGGAAAACTCTGCTTTTATAGGTGCTTCGGGTTTTGAAACTTTGACACGAACACGGTTTATACGGTCATAAGTATCTAAAATTTCTTCTGCCACAACACTTGCGGCACGCTCTATTAAGTCGTACTTTTCACGGGTAAATGTTTTCATTGCAAGTTTTATAATTTTTGCATACGACACGGTATCGTAAAGGTCGTCTGAATTACAAGCAGGCTCAAGGTCTATTCCGCAAGTAATTGTGAGATAAAAATTTTGACCGTTTTCTTTTTCTTCGGGATTAACGCCGTGATATGCAAAAATCTTTAAATTTTCTATATAAATCTTATCCATCGATTTTCCTCTTTCTTATATTTTCAGCCATCAAAATGCCCTGTTTTTCAAAAAATGTGTCGTGAACTCTGACCATATCGGCACCGCCCATTATGGCTGAAGTATCTGCCGCAATGTTGCCGTATATTCTCTGTTTGGGGTCGGGCTGATTTGAACCTTCGCCTATAACTCTTTTTCTCGAGGTTGCAAAAAGAAGAGGAAATCCTTTGATTTTATACTTTTCAACATTTGCAATTAACTGAAAATCCTGTTCTCTTGTTTTATGAAAACCTATTCCCATATCAAAACAGATTTTTTCATCGTCTATGCCGAATTTTCTCGTCTTTTCAAGCGATTTTTCAAAAAATATTTTTACATCTTCTATAATATCTTCTTTATCTTCGCCGCCGTTGTGCATTATTATCCACGCAGCGCCCGTTTCTTTGACAACCTCGCACATTTCATCGCTTACTGCTGCACTGACATCGTTTATAATATCTGCACCGTTTAAAACGGCTTTTCTTGCAACTTCGGGATAATATGTGTCAACCGAAATAATTGCGTCTGTCTTTTCTCTCAATTTTTTTATGACAGGCTCAAGTCTTTCCCATTCCTCGTCTGCCGAAACGCTTTTGTGTCCCGGTCTTGTTGACTGTGCGCCCAAGTCAACGATTTTTGCACCGTTTTCAATATGCTCAAGGGCGTGTTCAACTGCTTTATCACAATTAAAATAGTCGCCGCCGTCGGAAAAACTGTCGGGTGTAATGTTTACAATACCCATCATTATGATTTTTTCGCCGTATTCTAATTCTTTGTCTTTACATTTAAAAATCATTTTACTACCTCATCTGTTAAGTAAAGAGAGTACTTCGGCTCTGCTTTTTGCGTCTTTTTTCATACATCCTCTGAGTGCAGAAGTCTGTGTTTTTGAACCTGCAGCCTTTGCACCTCTTATCGTCATACAGGAATGTTCTGCCTCTATGATAACTGCAACGCCTTTCGGACTTAAATTATCATTCAAAAAGTCGGCAATATCGTGCGTCAGTCTTTCCTGCACTTGAGGTCTTTTTGCAAAATTATCAACTATTCTTGCAAGTTTTGACAAACCTATAATTTTATTGTCGCTCGGAATATATGCAATATGTGCTTTACCAACAAATGGCAAAAGATGATGTTCACACATTGACGCAAAAGGAATATCTCTTACAATTACCATTTCGTCGTTGCTTTTTTCGTCAAAAAATTTCAAATGCTTTTCGGGATTTGAATTTAGCCCGCCGAAAATTTCCTCGTACATATTTGCAACTCTTTTAGGAGTTTCCAAAAGTCCGTTTCTGTCGGGGTCTTCGCCGATTGCAATTAAAATTTCTCTTACTGCCTTTTCAATTTTCTCTTTATCCATAAAAACTCTCCTATTTAACAAAGCAAGCCTTGATTTTCTGCACCGACTCTTCCGTAAATTTATTTTCGTTTACGGAAATTTCAGGATAATAAACATTCATACTCGTTTGCGGCGAACATACAACCGTCAAAGCGTTTTCAAAAGCCGTATAGTCTTTTACCGTCATATCCGTTTTTGCAATGTTTATTATTTCAGAAAATATCTCTTGTCTGTCGTTGAAAAATTCTTCATTGAAAAATTCATTTATACACGATACTGCAAAATTGTTTGCCGTAGTGTAGTCATTTTGAAGTTCACAATAATATCGTATAAGTCTCAAAGCCTTGCTTCCGCTGACTTTTTGCTCGCCCGATTTCATTCGCACCGTAAAACCGTCTTTGCCTTTTTGCTCATCTTTTATATTATCTGTAAAAGCATAAATCGGAGTTCCGAGTTCTTCAAACATTGTTACAAAATCTTTGTCGTCAAAACAAAAATAGTTGTCAAACTCTATGCCGAAAACAACGCTGACTGCATTTGCAACATTTGCAGGTCCGCCGTCGTCGTACAATTCACTCATCGTACTGCCGTCAAGCAATATGTCTTTTCCGATAACGCTTGATTTATATGTCTTTGTATCCATATCAAACTGAACAAGCACGGCAAAATGTACAATCGGCTCATCGTCTGCCGTTTCAAGCAAAATATAGTTTGTTTTTCCCGACACTTCGGGCAGTTTTTCTATTTCTTCACTTGTAACGATTTTCAGTTCTTCGGGACGAAAAAACTCTTTCAAACTGAAATTATACTTTACTCCGAAAATAATCAAAAAAACCAATGTCATTGCCAAAATGACGCCGAGTGCACAAAGTAAAAACTTCTGTTCCTTATCGTTTTTGAGATTTGATTTCGGAATATATATACTGCCTCTGTTTTTAAATATCTTCATTTTCTCACCAAATTTAATTTAGTAAAACAAGTATATAATAAATTATTTAATATATCAACCGTCATATTTAATATATTAAAAAGATATTTTGAGCCAATTATTAACAATTTTAAAACAAATACTCTTGTGATAGCCTTTTTACACTATTTTTATGCCTTTTTTCGCTATATTAATGAGAGGCTTTTTTGTGTGTTCAAAAAAACGGAAAAACAAAAACAAAAAAATTAAAAAAAATTAAAAATATATCATTTATAAAAGCCTTTACAATAAATTTGCCTTTTCTGTTTTGTATTTTTTATTTGCTGTATTTTTGCTATATATTATAATATATAATTTTATTATTATATTAATATATCTTATTAATATTAATACTTGATTTATATATATATTTTATAGTATAATATAACATATTTATACGATTGAACACACAACTAAAGTTTCTTCAATAAAAAGGAAAGAAGAAAAGGAGAATAAATGGATTCTTTAAAAGAAATTTGGATTTGCGTTTTAAACGAAATGAAAAAAGAAGTGGCTCAAGTCGCTTTCGGACTTTGGATTGAACCGATTAAACTTGTCAGCTTTGACAACGGCATCATCACACTTGAATGTGAAAACGAATTTAAAAAGAAAATTGTAAGAGAAAACGAATATGCAACAAAATTTCAAAAAATATTCAACGAGATTTTAGGTTTTGAAGTTGAAATAGTTTATACCTGTCCCGAAGAAATTTTGTCAGACAGTTCTTCCGAAAAAGAAAAAAAATCTCAGCCCGACGAGTTCAGAAACAACTACTATACTTTTGACAATTTTATAGTAGGACCGTCAAACAGATTTGCTTACGCTGCGGCAAAAGCCGTTGCAAGCGACCCCGGCGGAAGACTCAACAGTGAAAACAACTACAATCCTCTTTTCATCTACGGTCCGTCGGGACTCGGAAAAACACATATTTTAAAAGCAATTTGTTATGAAGTCGAGAAAAATTTTCCTGCATTGAATGTTCTTTATATCAGCAGTGAAGACTATACAAACGAATTTATCAATGCCGTTACAACAAAAAGAACGGAAGAGTTCAGAAACAAGTACAGAAACAATATAGATGTTATTTTAATCGACGATATTCAGTTCATTGCTACAAAACAATCGACGGAAGAAGAATTTTTCCATATGTTTAATACATTTGTAGAAAACGGAAAACAAGTTGTTTTGACTTCCGACCGTCCGCCGAAAGAAATTCAAAGTCTTGAAGAAAGACTTAAAACAAGATTTGAATGGGGTATTTTGGCAGATGTTCAGCCTCCCGAATATGAAACAAGATGTGCCATTATCAAAAAGAGAGCAGAGTATTTGAACTTTGAAATTCCCGACGATGTTGTTTCTTACATAGCAGACAAGATTAAAGCAAACATTCGTCAACTTGAAGGTATGGTAAACAAACTTCAGGCACTCACAAATATGACAGGTCAAAAACCTACTCTTTCAATGGCTCAAAAAGTTATCAAAGATGTTGTTGAACTTTCCCAGCCTTTGCCCATTACCGTTAAAAGAATTGTGGATGAAGTTTCAAGAACAACAGGCGTTACCATTGAAGAAATTTATGATAAACGCCAAACTGCAAGAATTTCAAGAACAAGAAAAATCTGTTTTTATATAATCAGAGAAGTTACAAATATGAGTTACGAAAACATAGGTGCAGAATTTAAAAAGCACCACTCTACCGTAATGACAAGTATCAGAGATATTGAAAAACTTATGAAAACAGACTCAAAACTTGCAAGACAAATCAACGATATTATCACAAATATTAAAGACGAAACAAATTAAAATTTTCCACAAATTTTTCCTTTTCAACAGTTGAACTTTCAACATCTGTGTTGAAGATGGTTAAACTTTCATCATTTCAACTTTTTTCCAACAAATTAAGTTTGAAAATTTTAACGGGAAAAATGTACGCAGGACAACGGTTTTGAAAATTTTGCACATTTTCCGCACCCACTACTATTACTACTAAAAGATAATAATGAATATTGACAACAGGAGGGTAAAATATGATTTTTACGGTAAATACATCTCAACTGAACAAAGCGTGTTCAAATGTTATGAGAGCAGTTTCTGTTAAAGGCGCTATTCCTACAATAGAGGGCATACTCATCGAGTGTGAAGACGACAGTGTAAGCCTTACGGGTTACGACTTTGAGTTCGGCATCAACACTACCGTTGAAGCAACTGTAAAAGAAAAAGGCTCAATAGTAATCAATGCAAAAATGCTTTGTGAAATCATCAGAAAACTTGAGGCTGACACCGTAACTTTTGAAATTAACGGCGTTTCGGCTGTTATTAAAAGCGGCTCGGCAGTTTACAATGTTACAGGTATAAACGCTTCCGAATATCCCGAACTTCCGTCTGTATCGGGGGGTTATCCGTTGTTTTTAAACAGCAATATGCTTCGCAGTATGGTTGAACAGACAATATATGCAGTTGCAGACGACGACAACCCTATCCCTGTTTATAAAGGAATTAAATTTGAAATGAGCGAAAATACTTTGCGTCTTATCGGTGTAAACGGCGTTCATTTTGCTATGAGAACAGAAACGGTTAAGTACAACGGAGATGATTTATCTTTTATCGTTCCCAAAAAGACAATTAAAGAAGTTATTAAACTTATGGGCGACGAAAAAGACAAAGACATATCTTTATCGGTAGGCAAACGCCATATTGTTTTTGAAATAGACAATTACAGCCTTATTTCAAGACTTTTGGACGGTAAGTTTATAGATTACAATGCAGTTATTCCAAAAACGGTAAATACAACCGTTCTTTTAAACACAAACGAAGCAATCAGATGTATAGAAAGAATGAAACCTGTCATTGAAGAAGACAGAAAAAACCCTGTAAGATGTCTTTTTGACGGAAACGAAATGAGAATATCCACCGTTTCTTCACTCGGCAGAGTAGTTGACTATATGCCTGTAAACTGTGCAGGAGAAAGAATAGAAATAGGCTTCAATTCAAGATATTTATTGGAGGCTCTCAGAGCGTCTGACACAGACCAAGTAAAAGTTGAACTTACATCTCCCGTTACGGCTGCAAAAATTTTGCCTTTAAATGGGAACAACTTCCTTTTCCTTGTATTGCCTATGAGGTTGAAAAATGAAAACTAAAAAAGTAAAACTTAAAGCAAAAGTAGTTGAAAATAAAAAAGAAACCATATATATTTCCACTGAATTTATCCGTCTTGACTCACTTTTAAAGTTTGAAGGCATTGCCGAAACAGGCGGTATTGCAAAGATGATGATTTTTGACGGAGAAATAAAAATAAACGGTGAAGTGTGTACGGCAAGAGGCAGAAAAGTCAAAGCAGGCGATATTGTTACGGCTTTTCACACCGATTATGAAATAAAAAATAATGAAGTTCATTAACGCAGAATTTGAAAATTTCAGGAACTTTGAAAAAGAATTTTTTGAATTTGACGATATAAACATTATTTACGGCGACAATGCAAACGGAAAAACAAACTTGATAGAGGGTTTGTATCTTTTTACGGGGGCAAAAAGTTTTCGTCGTGCAAAAGACGGCGAACTTTTAAGGTTCGGAGAAGAAAAAAGCAGTATAAAATGTACTTTTTTCGGTGCCGACAGAGAACAAACGGCACAAATAGATTTTGCAGACAAAAAAACGGCATATCTTAACGAAATTAAAAAGAAAAGCGTTTTAGAACTCGGAGAAGAAATAAAAGCCGTTGTATTTTCGCCCGATTGTATGAGCCTTATCAAAGACGGCCCGAGCGAAAGACGGCGTTTTATTGACAATGCACTTTATCAAATTAAACCAAAGTACAAACTTCTCGTAAAAGAGTATAATCGTTGTCTTTTACAGAGAAACAAACTTTTAAAAGATTGTCGTGAAAATAAAAATGCAAGGCAAATGTTGTTTATTTGGAATGAAAGCCTTGCAAAGTACGGTGCAAAAATTATTTTTCAAAGAAAAAAATATATAGAAAAAATTACGCCTGTTTTTAACGATATTTTTGCAGGTATATCAAACGGCAGGGAAAAAGCAGAAATTTTGCTTGATGCAGGTTTTGATTTTTTGGGCGAAGATGTTAAAGAAATTGAGTTTTCTCTTTTAAAAATGCTTGAAAAAAGTGAAAATGACGATATTAAAACTAAAACTACAAGCGTAGGTCCTCACAGAAATGACCTTGAGATTAAAATTAACGGCAAAAATGCAAGAAATTTTGCAAGTCAAGGGCAGCAAAGAAGTGCAGTTATTGCACTGAAACTTTCCGAAGCGTCGCTGCTTGAAGAAATGAGCGGAGTAAAACCAATCGCTTTGCTTGATGATGTGATGAGCGAACTTGACGATACACGGCAAAAGTATGTTTTGAATAAAATTAAAGATTACCAAATTTTTATTACCTGTTGCGATGAAAACACGGTGTCAAAACTTGTTGACGGCAAAAAACTATGTATTCGGTCCGGAAAAGTATTGAGGTAAACAGTTATACAATTTCACGGAACGAACGCAAAAAAATGATATAGCAACAATTATACATTTCACATACGGATTAAAAAATAAAAACAGGTTTATAAAATAATAAATTTATTAAATTAAGAAGGAAAAAAGAAATGTACCTTTTTTTAGGCGAAACGACGGCAACAGTCAGTAAAAATATCATAGGCATTTTTGATATGGACACTTCTACCGTAAACAAAGCGACGAGAGATTTTTTAAACAACGCCGAAAAAACAAACAAAGTAAAGTATGTAAATTTTGACCTTCCGAAATCTTTTATTTTAACAGATGATTTTGTTTTTATCAGTCCTGTAAATACATCTACATTGAGAAAAAGGGCAAATGAAAACAAATAAAATATAAAAAGAAAAAATGAAAAAGCAAAAGAACTAATGAACATTTGTTCAAAAGGAGTATTAATAGATGGATTTAGAAGAAAAAGACATTGACACCGTTGTTACCGACGAATATTCTGCGAAAGATATACAGGTGCTTGAAGGTCTTGAAGCAGTAAGAAAAAGACCGGGTATGTATATCGGTTCAACAGGTCCGAGAGGACTGCACCACCTTGTTTATGAGATTGTTGACAACTCGATAGACGAGGCTCTTGCAGGCGTTTGTACGCATATTGAAGTAGAAATATTGGAAAACAATATTATTACTGTAAGAGATAACGGTCGTGGTATTCCGACAGGTATCAACGAAAAAACAGGTTTGCCTGCCGTTACCGTTGTTTTGACTGTTCTTCACGCAGGCGGAAAATTCGGCGGCTCGGGCTACAAAGTTTCGGGCGGTTTGCACGGCGTTGGTTCTTCGGTTGTAAATGCACTTTCAGAATGGCTTGAAGTTGAAGTTACTCAAAACGGTCATATTTACGCACAGCGTTTTGAAAGGGGCGTTGCCGTTAATGATTTACATATAATCGGCGACAGCGACGGACACGGTACATTTATCAGATTTCAGGCAGATCCCGAAATATTCCAAGAAACAACAGTATATGAGTACGAAGTACTTGCAAGAAGACTCAGAGAGCAGGCTTTCTTGAATGCAGGTCTTTCCATCACACTTACAGACAGACGAGAAGAAGAAGTTGTTTCTGAAGAATTTTGTTATGAGGGCGGTATCCGTTCTTTTGTTGAGTATATCAACACTGCAAGAGGACTTACACCTATTCAAAGTGAAGTAATCCACCTTTCAACCACAAAAGGCGACAGAAGTGCAGAAGTTGCACTTTGCTATACAGACAGTTACAACGAAATTATGCTTTCGTTTGCAAATAACATTAACACAGTTGACGGCGGTACACACGAAACAGGTTTCAAAACTGCACTCACAAGAGTATTTAACGACTACGGTAAAAAATACAATATTTTAAAAGACTCGGATAAAAAACTTTCGGGCGATGATGTTCGAGAGGGATTGACGGCAGTTATTTCCGTAAAACTCACAGAAGCACAGTTTGAAGGACAGACAAAAGGAAAACTCGGCAACACAGACATTACAGGTCTTGTTTCATCAATGCTTTACGAAAAGTTGATGACATACTTTGAAGAAAACCCACAAGTTGCAAAAACACTTTTGTCAAAATCACTTGACGCATCAAGAGCAAGAGAAGCGGCAAGAAAAGCAAGAGACCAAGCAAGAAGAAAAAGTCCGCTTGAATCTGCATCACTTCCGGGTAAACTTGCAGACTGTCTTTCAAAAGACGCATCAAAGTGCGAACTTTATATAGTCGAGGGTGACTCGGCAGGCGGTTCGGCAAAAGAGGGCAGAGATAAAGAACACCAAGCAATTTTGCCTCTTTGGGGTAAAATGCTCAATGTAGAAAAAGCCCGTCTTGACAAAGTTTTCGGCAATGAAAAACTTATGCCTATTGTTACTGCGCTTGGAACGGGTATCGGCGACGAGTTTGACATTTCAAAAATCAGATACCATAAAATTGTAATTATGGCGGATGCCGATGTTGACGGTGCGCATATCAGAACACTCCTTTTGACATTTTTCTTCCGCTTTATGCGTCCTATCATCGACGCAGGATATGTATATTTGGCTCAGCCTCCGCTTTATAAAATTTGGAAAGGCAAAAAGAGCGAATATGTTTTCTCTGATGAAGAAAGAGACAGAGTAATGGAAGAATTCGGCGGCTCGGGTTCTTGCAATATTCAGCGATACAAAGGTCTTGGTGAAATGGACCCCGAACAACTTTGGGAAACCACTATGGACCCCGAGTTCAGAACAATGCTCAAAGTTACAGTTGAGGATGCTCAAAGAGCAGACGAAACATTTTCTATTTTGATGGGAGATAATGTTGAGCCTCGCCGTGAATTTATTGAGAAAAACGCAAGATATGTAGAAAATCTTGATATTTAATAAAGAACGGGAGGTAAAAGATTTATGGATTTTAAAAAGAACGACAAAGAAAGTATTAAAAATACAAATATAGACTATTCAAACCAAAAAATTGTAGATGTAGAAATCAGTAAAGAAGTGCGAAAAGCATTTTTGGACTACTCTATGAGTGTTATAGTTTCCCGTGCTTTACCCGATGTTCGTGACGGTTTAAAGCCCGTTCACAGAAGAATACTCTACACAATGTTTGAGAACAACCTTTATCCCGAGTCTGCGTACCGTAAGTGTGCCGACACAGTCGGTGCCGTACTCGGTAGATACCATCCGCACGGCGATGCTTCCGTTTACGACGCTATGGTACGACTTGCTCAAAACTTTTCTATGAGATACACTCTCGTTGACGGTCACGGAAACTTCGGTTCAATAGACGGCGACCCTGCCGCTGCATACCGTTACACAGAGTCGAGAATGAGCAAAATCAGTATGAAAATGCTGACGGATATAGACAAAGACACGGTAGATTTTGTGCCGAACTATGACGACCGTCTTAAAGAGCCGTCTGTTTTGCCTGTAAGATACCCTAACTTGCTTGTAAACGGTTCAACGGGTATCGCAGTAGGTATGGCTACAAACATTCCGCCTCACAATCTTCGTGAAGTTGTTGACGCAATGAGTTATCTTATTGATAATCCCGACGCTGAACTTCCCGAATTGATGAATTATATCAAAGGACCTGACTTCCCGACAGCAGGAATTATAATGGGTACAAAAGGTATCAAAGAGGCTTATGCAACAGGTCGCGGCAAGATTTATGTAAGAGCAAGAGCCGAAATTCAGGAAGTTAAAAACGACAGATACGAAATTGTTGTAAGCGAATTGCCATATACCGTAAATAAAGCAAAACTTATCACAAGTATTGCAGATTTGGTAAAAGATAAGCGTCTTGAGGGTATTTCCGATATTAAAGACTACTCAAACAAAAAAGGTATTCATATTGAAATTACCGTTAAAAGAGATGCAAATCCACAGGTTGTTCTTAACAATCTTTATAAACTTACTCAAATGCAGACAACTTTCGGTGTAATTATGCTTGCACTTGTAGGCGGAGTTCCAAAGGTTCTTACGCTTAAACAAATGCTTGAAAATTATATCGACTTCCAAAAAGAAATAATCACAAGACGAACAAAGTTTAACTTAAACAAAGCACAAAAAAGAGCGCATATACTTGAAGGTCTTAAAAGAGCAGTTGACATTGTTGACGATATTATCGCAACAATTCGTGCTTGTAAAGGCGGTCAGGCAGAGGCTAAAACAGCCATTATGGAAAAATTTGATTTTGACGAGCCACAGGCTGCCGCAATCGTTGCTTTCCGTTTAGGACAACTTGCAGGTCTTGAAATACTTAAAATTGTAAATGAACTTGACGAATTGAAAGTGAAAATCGCAGACTATCTTGACATTCTTTCAAATGAAAACAGAGTAAAAGAAATTATTAAAACAGAAACAAGAGAAGTTGCAGAAAAATTCGGCGATGACAGAAGAACAGAAATTCAGGCAGTTTCGGGCGCAGTTGATGACGAAGACCTTATTCCTGTTGAAGAGTGTATGCTCACACTTACCGACAAAGGCTATATGAAACGCCAAACTATTGACACTTACAGAAGTCAAAACAGAGGCGGTCGTGGCGTAAGCGGTATGACAAGGCGTGAAGAGGACTTTGCAAAGACAATGTTCACTTGCTCAACACACGATTTTATAATGCTTTTCACAAATATGGGCAAGGTTTTCAAACTCAAAGGCTATGAAATTCCGTCAGGCTCAAGAACAAGCAAAGGTACAAATGTCGTAAACCTTTTACCGCTTGAAAAAGGCGAAAATGTTTCTGCTATGGTGCGTTTGCCGAAAGACGAAGAAAACAAATATCTTTGTATGGTTACGAAAAACGGTATCATCAAGCGTACTGCACTTGACAAGTACAACAATGTCAGAAAGAACGGTATCATTGCCATTTGTCTTGACGAGGGCGATGAACTTGCTTGGGTAAAAATTACTGACGGTACCAAAAAACTTGTTGTTGCAACTAATAACGGTATGAGTATCTGTTTCGATGAAAACGACGCAAGACCTATCGGCAGAACTGCAAGGGGCGTTAAAGCAATTCAACTTGCAGAAGACGATTTTGTAGTAGGATTTGCCACAAGTGAAGAAGGTTACTCTTTGCTCACCGTTTCGGAAACAGGTTTCGGCAGAAAAAGTTCGTTTGACGACTATCGTGTTCAGTCGAGAGGCGGTAAAGGTCTTATCAACTACAAAACAGAGAAAAACGGTAAGGTTGCCATGATTGGTGCCGTTTGTGATGACAACGATGTGTTGATGATTTCTTCCGACGGTATTGTTATCAGAATTCCTGCCGAGCAGATTTCAACATTCAACCGTCCGTCAAAAGGTGTTAAAGTAATGAATATCAATGAGGGCGAAAAAGTTGTTACAATCGGCGTTGTTGACAGACTTGAAGAAGATGAGGAAGAAAACGAAAACGCCGAAGTTTCTGAAAATGCAGAAGAAACGACTGAAGAATAATATTGATATAATTTAATTATTTTAAATTATAAAATTATAAATGTAAAAATGTTTAAATAAAACATAAAATGCCGATATACATACATTTGTATTTCGGCATTTTTGTCGGAGAAAATATGGAATTGACAGTAAAAAAATATGATTATCTTTGCGAAGATGACAAAAATATTCGCCAAACTGTTTTTGTTGACGAGCAGAAATTTGAAGAAGAGTTTGACGATATAGACGACAAATCTATCCATCTTGTTTTTTATGACGGCGAAAAGGCAGTTGCAATCGGCAGATTTTATAAGGGCGAAGAAGACGGCGAAATGCGTGTCGGCAGAATTGCCGTTGTTAAAGAAAAAAGAAAAGACGGCGTAGGAAAAATTGTGATGAAAACGCTTGAAGATGAGTGCAAAAAAGCAGGTGCATCAAAAATTGTTCTTTCGGCACAACTTCGTGCAAAAGGTTTCTATGAAAAGTGCGGTTTTGTGGCTTTCGGAGAAACATATTTTGAGGAATGGTGCGAACATATTAAAATGTTTAAAGATATATAAAAAAAGAGTCAGAATTTTCTGACTCTTTTTATTATGCCTATTAAATGTTGAAAATAAGATTATTTTACAAAATCTTCTGCAACTTCAACGATATGTTCTGCCGAAAGACCGAACTGTTTGAGAAGGTCGAGAGCAGGACCGCTGTGGCCGAACTCGTCGTTTACGCCGATTTTTCTGACAGGAGTAGGTCTTTTTTCTGCAAGACATCCGCAAACTGCATCGCCGAGACCGCCGATAACATTGTGTTCTTCAACAGTGATGATTTTTTTACATTTTCTTGCAGCTTTTACAACAAGTTTCTCGTCAAGAGGTTTGATGGTAGCCATATTGATAACCATTGCGTCAATGCCTTTTTCTTCAAGCACTTTTGCAGCCTCGATTGCTTCGGCAACCATAAGACCGTTTGCAATGATGGCAACATCTTTACCGTCTTTTACGATTTCGCCCTTTCCGATTTTGAATTTATAACTTTCATCGTGGAAAACAGGAACGGCAAGTCTGCCGAAACGAAGATATACGGGACCGTTAAATTTATATGCTTCTTTAACAGCCTGACGAGCTTCAACATCGTCTGCCGGACAGATTACTGTCATACCCGGAATAGAACGCATAAGTGCAAAGTCTTCACAACATTGATGTGAAGCACCGTCTTCGCCAACTGAAATGCCTGCGTGTGTAGCACCGATTTTAACATTTAAGTGCGGATAACCGATAGTGTTTCTGATTTGTTCAAATGCTCTGCCTGCTGCAAACATTGCAAAACTTGAAGCGAAAGGCACGAGTCCCATTGTGCTTAAACCTGCTGCAACGCCAATCATATTTGACTCGGCAATACCGCAGTTGAAGTGTCTTTCTGGGAAAGCATTTCTGAAAATACCTGTTTTTGTTGCAGCCGCAAGGTCGGCGTCAAGTACGACAAGTTTCTTTTCGCCTTTTTCTGCAAGTTCTTTAAGAGCGTTGCCGTAACTGTCTCTTGTAGCGATTTTCTTAACTTCTGCCATTGCTTACGCCTCCTTAATTTTTTCAAGTTTTTCTTGCAATTCTTTCATTGCAAGGTCGTATTGTTCCTTGTTAGGAGCTTTTCCGTGCCATTCAACTTTGTCTTCCATAAATGAAACTCCGCAGCCTTTGACGGTTTTCATAATGATTGCAAAAGGTTTGCCTGAATTTTTATTTTTATGGAATGCGTCAAATGCTTTTTCAAGTTCAGCCATATCATTTCCGTTAACGGTAATATGATTAAGACCGAAAGCCTCTACTTTTTTATCAATAGGTTCAGCGCTCATAACATCTTCACATCTGCCGTCAATCTGCAAACCGTTTGAGTCGATGATAACGCAAAGATTGTCTAATTTATATTGAGATGCAAACATAAGTGCTTCCCAAACCTGACCTTCTTCAATTTCGCCGTCGCCTAAAAGTGTATAAACACGAAGTTTGTTTTTGTTTGTATATTTTGCCCCCTGCGCCATTCCTACTGCGGCGCTTATGCCTTGACCGAGTGAACCCGTACTCATATCTATGCCGGGTGTCGTGTTCATATTCGGATGTCCCTGAAGATGAGAACCGATATGACGGAGTGTTTTCAAATCTTCAACAGGGAAAAATCCACGATACGCAAGCGCAGAATATAAACCGGGTGCACAGTGTCCCTTTGAAAGTACAAATCTGTCTCTGTACTTCCAGTCAGGGCGTTTCGGCTCAACATCCATTTCTTTAAAATAGAGATAAGCAAAAACATCTGCCGCAGAAAGCGAGCCGCCCGGATGACCTGCTTTTGCGTTGTAAGTTCCTTCAATGATGCCCATTCTGATATTGCACGCAGCCGTTTCGAGCATCTTTCTTGTTCCTTTGTCCATACGCTTTTCCTTTCGTTTTTTGTTTATTTATTCTATAACAGCTTTTCCGCCCATATATGGTTGAAGTGCTGTCGGAATACGAATTGTACCGTCTGCTTGAAGATTATTTTCAAGAAATGCTATAAGCATTCTCGGCGGAGCAACAACGGTGTTGTTGAGTGTATGAGCGAGATAATTTCCGTTTTCGCCCTTAACTCTGATTTTAAGTCTTCTTGCCTGAGCGTCGCCCAAGTTTGAACAAGAGCCGACTTCAAAATATTTCTTTTGACGGGGAGACCAAGCCTCAACATCTATTGATTTGCATTTTAAATCTGCAAGGTCGCCCGAACAACATTCAAGTGTGCGAACGGGAATGTCAAGACTTCTGAAAAGGTCAACTGTATTTTGCCAAAGTTTGTCAAACCACATTTTTGACTCTTCGGGTTTGCAGACAACTATCATTTCCTGCTTTTCAAACTGATGAATTCTGTAAACGCCTCTTTCTTCAATACCGTGAGCGCCTTTTTCTTTTCTGAAGCAAGGTGAGTAAGAAGTGAGTGTTTTGGGAAGTTCGCTTTCGGGTGTGATTGTATTTATAAATTTACCAATCATAGAATGTTCGCTTGTGCCGATGAGATATAGGTCTTCGCCCTCAATTTTATACATCATAGCGTCCATTTCGTCAAAACTCATTACCCCGTTTACAACGCTTGAACGAATCATAAACGGCGGTACGCAGTAAGTGAAGCCACGGTCAATCATAAAATCTCTTGCATAGGAAATGACTGCCGAATGAAGTCTTGCAATGTCGCCCATAAGGTAGTAAAAACCGTTTCCTGCAACTTTTCTTGCTGCGTCAAGGTCAATTCCATTGAATTTTTCCATAATTTCCGTATGGTACGGAATTTCAAAGTCGGGTACAACGGGTTCGCCGTATTTCTGAATTTCAACATTTTCACTGTCATCTTTGCCGACAGGCACGGTGTCGTCAATGATTTGAGGTATGGTCATCATTATTTTTGTAACTTTTTCTGTAAGTTCAGTTTCTTTTTGTGAAAGTTCTTCAAGTTCTTTTGCTTGCTTTGAAACTTCCTCTTTGAGAGCCATACCCTCTTCTTTTTTGCCTTGAGCCATCAAAGCACCGATTTCTTTGCTGATTTTATTTCTGTTTGCACGAAGTTCGTCGGCTTTTTGTTGAATTTCTCTTTTTTCTTTGTCAAGTTCAATCACTTCGTCAACAAGCGGTAATTTTTTATCTTGAAATTTCTTTTTAATGTTTTCTTTTACTATTTCGGGATTTTCTCTTAAAAATTTAATATCTATCATTTATATGTACTCCTTATTCGCCGAGTTTGTTCGCAATGTTTTTTAAATCGTCTGCTGAGTAGAACTCTATTTCAAGCGTTCCTTTTTTGCCTGAATTTACGACTTTGACTTTTCTGCCTAATGTTTCAGTTAAACTAATCTCTACTTCGTCGTAGAAACTGTCACGCCTTTTTATCTTTGGAGATTTAAAGCCTGTTTTGGAAGAATTTTTTGCCATTTTTTCAACTTCTCTTACGGTCAAATTCTTTTCCAAAGTAACTTTTGCCGCTTCTGAAATCATAGCACTGTTTTCAAAAGCAAGGAGCGCTCTTGCGTGTCCTGCCGAAAGTACGCCATCTTTTGTCAAAGCACGCACATCTTCAGGCAATTTTAAAAGTCTTAAACTGTTTGCAATAGCCGGTCTTGAGCGACCTACCGAAGTTGCAACTTCTTCCTGCGTAAATCCGCACTTGTCGATAAGTGCCTGTAAGCCTTCTGCTTCTTCTATCGGGTTTAAGTCTTCACGCTGGAGATTTTCTATGATTGCAATTTCCATAGTTTCGGTATCTGTCAGTTCTTTTACAACAACAGGTACTTCTTTCAATCCTGCAATTCGGCTTGCTCTGTATCTGCGTTCGCCTGCAACAAGTTGGTATCCGCCGTCAATTAAGGGGCGAACAAGCAACGGCTGTAAAACACCGTGATGTATGATACTGTCTGCAAGTTCCTGCAATGAATTTTCATCAAATGTTTTTCTCGGCTGGTCTTTGTTAGGTATAATTTCGTCAATGGGTAAAGTGTTTGTCGGCACCATATCGTCAACGGAATTTTCAAACATTAAAGCGCCAAGCCCTTTTTTACTGTTTAATCCTGCCATTTTTTCATCCTTTACTGTTTTTTAAGAAATTCCTCAGCAAGTTTTTTGTATGAAAGACTGCCTTTTGAATACTTTTCATAGTACATTATCGGCATACCGTAACTCGGTGCTTCGGCAAGTCTTACTCCACGAGGAATGTGTGTTTTGTAAGTCTTTTTCGGAAAATACTTTTCAACTTCCGATAAAACTTGTTGATTTAACTTCAAACGGTTGTCGTACATAGTAAAGACAACGCCCTCAAACTCTAAATGCTCGTTGTAGTGGTTTTTGACTATTCTTACTGTGTTTACAAGTTGGCTCAAACCTTCAAGTGCATAGTATTCGCACTGCAAAGGTACTATCAAAGTATCTGACGCAGTCAATGCATTTAAAGAAAGCAGTCCCAAACTCGGCGGACAGTCAATAAAAATATAGTCGTAGTCAACAATCAACGGTGCAAGTGCCTTTTTCAGCACACGGTTTCTGTCGTCTGCTTCTGCAAGTTCGAGTTCTGCGCCTGCAAGGTTCATATTGGCAGGTAAAAGAGAAAGATTTTTGAACGGTGTTTCAATAACTATGGCTCTCGCTTGAACGGAATTTACAAGTATATCATAAGTTGAATGTGCAACTTCCGATTTGTCTGTACCTAAACCGCTTGTTGCATTGCCTTGCGGGTCTAAATCTACAAGTAAAACCTTTTTGCCTTTTGCCGCAACAGCAGCAGAAAGATTGATACAGGTAGTAGTTTTTCCCACACCGCCTTTTTGGTTAAAAATAGAAACGGTTTTTCCCATCATTACCTCCGTTATATTTGTTATAATATAATCAATTATAGTATCATTTTACCACATATATATGCGTCTTTCAACAGTTTTAATATATAATTCGCAATTTATAATAACTGTTTTAAGTATTGTAATTTGCAAATGTTTCATGTGAAACAATCGGTAAAATGTGTTTATCAATATCAAAATGTAAGGTGCTGATATTCAAAATGTTTCATGTGAAACAATGTGCGAAATATGTTTATCAAAATTAAAATGATGAACAAAACGAATGCCTAAACAGAAAATGTTTCATGTGAAACATTTTTATGCTGAAATTATAATTTGTGATAAAAAGCGTGAATACTTAAATAATATTAAAAAAGCAGAAAACCCCGACATAAGTCAGGGAATTCCGCGTGATGAAAAGAGGAGAATATGTTAAAACGGTTACCCGTTTTAAGCAAAGTTAATCAGGCAAGGTTGCTTTTATTATCCGCAAGTGTCGGAGTTTTGCTTGCCGTTTTAGGAATACGCACTAAAAACTCGATAAAATCTTCTGTTTCC
Source organism: uncultured Eubacteriales bacterium (assembly GCA_900540085.1). GTDB lineage: Bacteria > Bacillota > Clostridia > Oscillospirales > Acutalibacteraceae > Scybalenecus. The sequence goes on along the minus strand of UQEU01000002.1, from coordinate 180,710 downwards.
GTTTTTTTAGAGTCAGCGTCAATTCCTGCACTTCTCATAGTTTCTATTGCTTTGTTTACTGTATTGATAAAAATTCTTATATCTTTAAAGATTTTTACTATGTTTTTCTTCGGCTTAACCGTATTGTCGGTTAATTTTTCGATATATTCTTCAGTTTGGCGGACATTTAAACCTTTTTCTTTTATCATATTTAAAGTCTGCCAAATATCTTTTGTGCTTGAGAGTTTTAACAACGCTCTTGCGTGTCTTTCTGTCAGATTTTCTTTTTCGATGAAGTATCTGACATCTGACGGAAGTTTTAACAGTCGCAGTTTATTGCTTATTGCACTTTGGCTTTTGCCGAGTCTTTTTGCTATTTCATCTTGTGTCATACCAAAAGTTTCGGAAAGTTTAGCAATGGCGTTTGCCTCTTCAAAAAAAGACAATTCACTGCGTTGTATGTTTTCTATAATTGCAAGTGTTGCAGACTGTTCGGCTTTACATTCAATTTCAATACAGGGAACTTTTTGTAAATTTGAAAGTATGCTTGCACGGAGTCGCCGTTCACCTGTAACAACTTCATAGTAATCGGAGTTATTTATTCTACGAACAAGAAGAGGTTGAAGAACTCCGTTTTCCCGAATACTTTGAGCAAGTTCAAGCAAATCATCGCTTTTGAAATGTTTTCTCGGTTGATACGGGTTCGGCAACAGCCGTTCAGTCGGTAGTAACAGGACTGTCGTGTTTTCTTTCATTTTCATTCCTCCCGTCTTCTGTACCTATACTATATCATACTGTTTCAAATAAAAAAAGAGTTTTCCGTCGTGGAAAACTCTTTGGTTTCGTCAAAATCTTTCAAATTTATAATGGTTGTTTAGATATTTTTGCACTGTTACGGGGATATTTTGTCGAAGTTTGCGAAATCTTTTTGTAATGAACTATATTTCTGCTGTTTTCTTCAGCAAGTTTATATGAAAAATTATTTTCTAATTCAGCACCGAGCAATGAACAAACGTTGCTTGCAATCGCTCTTTCGTCTTTTGCACCTTTCATAGAAACAAACAGTCCGTTTTGCTTTACAAAGGGCAGACAATACTCACAAAGTATATTGAGAGGTGCTACGGCTCTCGCAACTGCAAAGTCAAAACGCTCTCTGTACTCAACTTTTTTGCCTGCGTCTTCACACCTTGCGTGAACAAGTGTTGCGTTCAGTTTAAGTTCGTCAAGAACTGCCTGTAAAAAGTTGAGTCTTTTTTGAAGACTGTCGAGCAGAACGATTTGCAGGTCGGGGCGTGCGATAAGCATTACTATTCCGGGAAAGCCTGCACCTGTTCCTACATCTATAACAGACGCATTTTCGGGAAAGTCTGTGTACTTAAAAATATAAAGGCAGTCAACAAAGTGCTTTATTACAATTTCGTCGGGTTCAGTGATGCCCGTCAAATTCATTTTCGTATTCCAATCGACAAGCATTTCAGCGTATTTGTCAAATTGTTCAAGTTGCAGGTCAGACAATTCAATTCCGATTTCGCCCGCTGTATTTTTTAATAATTCTTTATTTATCATAATCCACCATATTATTATAATTAATATTAATTACATTATATATAAGGAAAGTTATTTAATTATTTTTAATCTTATCACGCAAACTTTTCAGATAAACTTTGTCTTTCTCATCAACTCTGTACGACTCGCAAAGTTTTGAAATAGTTTTTAAAGTGGTAAATCTGTCGAGTTTTAAATTTTCCACAATATCAAGTACCTTTTGTGGATATTTTAAGTAAATGGTTGCAAGCGACCAAGCGACTGCCATATTTACATAGTAATTTTCATCGTTATTTATAATGTATGATTGCAAAACTTCATCAATATATAAATCGTTTGCATAATAGCTCATAGTTGTTACAATGAAAAAACGCTTTTCAAATTCGCTTTTGTCTGCATAATAAAAGATAAAATCTTTCCATTTATCAGCATTTTTGTTTAAAAATTTCATACTTGAAACGACAACATCGCAAACTGCCCAGTTGTCTATTGTTGGTATAAACTTTTTGAAATATGTTTTTCGTTCTTCATTTTCAAGTTTTGCAGTGGCACAAACAATTCCGTAAACAACTTTTTCTTCATAAAAACTGTCTTGAGAAATTGGGTAGTTTTTCAAAAAATCCGTCGTATTTTCTTTACATATTTCTTTTGCGATTTTTCTTAAATCGGGTATTCTCACGCCGTAAAATCTGTTTAGGTCGGGAACGAGAGAGGCGTGAAAAGTTTTGTATTTTTCATCAGAATGTTTAAGAAAAACACTTTTTAAATATTTTGTATCGCTGAATTTTTCTTTTACGCTGCCGTCGCACATCACTTTTTAGCCTCCAATAAAATGTTGAGAGCAGTAATGTCGGCAGGATTTACACCGCTTATTCTGCTTGCCTGTCCGAGATTTTGAGGGCGTATTTTTGAAAGTTTTTCAATAGCCTCAAGTCGCAGTCCCTTTGCACTTTTGTAATCAAAGTCAGACGGAATTTCTTTACATTCAAGTCTTCTCATCTCTTTAATCTGTGCTTCCTGTCGCCTTATGTAGCCTTCGTATTTGACGGATATTTCAACCTGTTCAAAAATTTCAGCAGGCAAGTCGGGACGGTCCGTGTCAACTTCCTTGAGGTTTTTATATGTCAGTTGAGGTCTTTTTAAAAGTTCAATCAATTTACATCCTGTCTTTAAAGGTGCAGTATTGTTGTCTGTCAAAATTTTCTGCAAAGTGTCTGTAATAGGTATTGATTTTTCCGAAACACGCTGTTTTTCTTCTTCAACAAGGCGTTGTTTTTCTAAAAATCGGTTGTATCGTTCATCTGAAACAAGGCCTATTTTATGACCGATTGGAGTCAGTCGAACATCGGCATTGTCTTGTCTTAAAACAAGACGATATTCACTTCTGCTCGTCATCATTCTGTACGGGTCGGAACAGCCTTTTGTTATTAAATCATCTATCAGAGTTCCAATGTATGAACCGCCTCTGTCGAGAATTAAAGGCTCTTTTCCGAGTATTTTAAGTGCAGCGTTTGCACCTGCCACAAGACCTTGAGCGGCTGCCTCTTCATAACCCGACGAGCCGTTAAACTGACCTGCACCGTAAAGACCGTCAAAGTCGTGAAACTCAAGTGTAGCCTTTAAAGCAGTCGGGTCAACGCAGTCGTATTCGATAGCGTAAGCAGGTCGCATAATAACGCAGTTTTCAAGTCCTTTTATAGTATGTATGAATTTAATCTGCACATCTTCAGGCAGAGAACTGCTCATACCCTGCAAATAAAGTTCTTCCGTTTCAAGTCCGCACGGTTCAATAAAAAGTTGGTGTCGCTTTTTGTCAGAAAATCGAACAATTTTATCTTCAAAAGACGGGCAATATCTCGGGCCTACACCCTCGATTTTACCCGAATACATAGGAGAACGGTCAAGATTTTCAAGGATAATTCTCTTTGTTTCATCGTTTGTATAGGTAATGTGGCAAACAGATTTGTTTTGTAATTTTTCAGTTGTTTCAAAAGAAAACGGCACAATTTCTTCGTCGCCTTCCTGAACTTCAAGGCCGTCAAAATTGACGCTTTTTCTGTTTACACGGGGCGGTGTGCCTGTTTTGAAACGGCGAAGCGGAATATTCAGTTTGTACAACGCTTTTGAAAGTTCGGTTGACGGAAACATTCCGTCGGGACCTGACTCGTAAGAAACATCGCCTATGTAAATTCTTCCGCCTAAAAAAGTACCCGTTGCTATGATAACGGCTTTTGCGGTAAATAATGCTTCAAGTCTTGTTTTCACTTGCCAAAGACCGTTTTCAAGCCTTACAAGGTCGGTGATTTCAGCCTGACGAATTTCAAGATTGTCGCAAAGTTCAAGCGTGTGCTTCATACCTGCCGAATATTCACGACGGTCAATTTGAGCACGAAGAGAGTGTACGGCAGGGCCTTTTCCCAAGTTGAGCATTCTTGATTGAAGTTGATATTTGTCGGCTGCCTTGCCCATTTCGCCGCCTAAAGCGTCAATTTCACGCACAAGATGACCTTTGGAAGTTCCTCCGATACTTGGATTGCACGGCATATTTCCAACCCAATCCAAATTAATTGTGAAAATGCCCGTTTTACAGCCGAGTCTTGCACTTGCAAGAGCCGCTTCAATTCCTGCGTGTCCTGCGCCTATAACTATTACATCAAAATTTTCTGAAAAATATTCCATATTATTTACCTACACAAAAACGAGAAAAAATATTGTTGACAACTTCAGTCGTTGCCTTTTTGCCTGTAAGGCTCATCAATTCATCAATCGCCGAATCAATCATCACATTTACTGCGTCGAAAGTCATACCCGAAACGGCGTCGTCAAGTGCCTGACTTATGTAGTCAAAGGCGTTTTGACAGTTAATTTTCTGTCTTTCGTTGATGAGATTTTCAGACGCACTGTCAAAGTTGTCCGTTTTTAAAATTTCTTTTACGCACTTTTCAAGTTCTTCAATTCCCTCGCCGTTTTTTGCGGAAATTTTGACGGTGTGGTTGAAATTGTTTTTAATAATTTCTTCATCTGCCAAAATATCGAGGTCGGTTTTATTTATGATTGCGATTGCATCTTTGCCTTTTAATTTTTCAATGAGTTCAAAGTCGTCTTCGCCGAGTTCTTCCGTGCAGTCGAAAACGGCAAAAATCAGCCTTGCTTCGTTTATTTTTTGAACGGCACGCTCAATTCCTATTGATTCTACACGGTCGTCGCTTTCGTGAATGCCTGCCGTGTCGTAAAGGTGCAAAACAGTGCCTGCAAAAACAACACTGTCTTCTACAATATCTCTTGTAGTGCCTTTAATGTCGGTTACGATACTTTTTTCGGTTCCTGTCAGCAAATTCATTAAACTTGATTTTCCTGCGTTTGGTTTTCCGCAAATTACCGTGTCTGCACCTTCAGAAATTACCCTTGCACTGTCGTATTTTGAAAGCAGCGAAGAAAGATTTTCTTTTGCCGATTTAAGAGTTTCTATAAGGTTTTCTGTTTCAAGTTCGGGTATTTCTTCATCGGGGTAGTCAACCCATGCAGCCATAAGCGCCGAGCATTCAATCAACGAGTTGCATACACCTTCTATTTTTTTTGAAAGTCTGCCGTTTAAAACAGAGTATGAAAGTCTTGCCTGTTCGGCAGAACTTGCACTTATCATTGAGGCAACGCTTTCTGCCTGTGCCAAGTCGATTTTTCCGTTTAAAAATGCACGCTTTGTAAATTCGCCCGCTTCGGCAGGTTTTGCACCGTTTTTAAAAAGTTCTTTAAGCGTTCTTTCAGTCATATAAAGACCGCCGTGAATGGAAAGTTCGCACACATTTTCACCTGTGTAACTTTTCGGTGCTCTGAAAACGAGAGCAACTGCGTCATCGCAAGGCTCGCCGTCGAGTAAAATTTTTCCGAACTTTGCACGGTAGCCTTTGGTGTCGTTTAAATCGGAGCCGTCGGCGCACCTGAAAACTTTTCCTGCAATTTCTACTGCGTTGTCACCGCTTATTCTTATTACGCTTATTCCTGCGTTTGCTTTTGCGGTCGCAACCGCCGCTATTGTATGCGCCATAAAAAGCCCCTTTCATAATTGCTTATAATATTTAATCACATTTGTTTTAATAAATCAATTATTTAATTTAATAAAAATCAACTGAAAATTTGCCGAAAATCAGTAAAATTTTTAAAATTTGTTATTCCGTTAAGAAATAGATGCATAGCAGTAATAATTTTATTTTAATTTATTCATTTTGAAAATTATTTTTTCAAAAATCTTTTTAAAGCAATTCCGACAACTGCCGAAACGGTACAAATTCCGGAAATAATTGCTCCTGCAAATGCCGTTTTATACAGTTTTTCCCTGTCTTTGAAATCACTTTCACTTTTAATTTTTTTTATATAATCTGAGTTTTGATAAACCTTGACTTCCTTGATTATAAAATCATTTGTACCGTCAAAATGATTTTTAAATTTTCCTATTTTTTGTCCGTACGGACCGTAAATGTCATCTCTTATCTCAACTGTGAGCCTTAAATAACTCGGCACTCTTGACACACCGCCTGCATTTGTTGCCCAAACAGGTTTTCCGTCAAGATACATTACATATTCAGTCGGAGTCCATTTTAAAGCGTATGTGTGTTCTTTTCCGTCATAGAGATTTGTTTTCGTATCAAAAATATTGCTGATACAACGATGAAAAGGAAATTTATATGAGTCAAAATGTATTGCCTGTCCCGTTTTTGTGGGATTTTTTCGTATAAAAGATGATTCGTATATGTCTATTTCACTGCCGTCTTTTCCTTTGTTTCCGACTTTAAAAGTGCCGTTGCTTTGAAGCCAAAAAGCAGACCACATACCCGTTCCTCTCGGAACAATTACCCTTGCTTCAAAGTAGCCGAAAGCCTGTTCAAAAATGTCCCGTGTTTCGATACCACCCGTAAAAATGCCGTTTGAAACTTTGCATACATCACAATGGTGGTCGGTTTTTTTTTCGCTGTGAACAACAAGACCGTTTTCGGTAAAATCGAGCATTTTGTCGCACCAATATTCATATTTGCGAAAACCGTGAGTTGAAGGTACCCATTTTGCTTTTTGCAATTCGTCAATGTTTTTTATTTTTGTAAAATCGGTGTGCAGAGTTTTTGTCCATTTTTCACTGCTTAAATCGGGCAGAGAAGTGTCAAATTTTTTGTTTGATTTGATTTTTTTAAATGCATTGTTTTCTGATGTTTTCAAAAAATCTCTCCTTAATTTCTTTATTAATATAATATTATCACAGTGAATTTCTTTTATCAACGGTAATTAGGCGGGAAAATACCGTGTATTTTTTGATGTTTTGCACAAAAAAATAAATATAAATAATAATTTGTTTACAACATAAATATTGCTATTTATTTGACGATGTTGTATAATAACTACAAAGAGCAGGAAAATTATTTTTATATTGACTTGCTTGAAATCTAAAGTAGAGTTAGGAGATTTTAATATGCCACTTGTTACTACTAAAGAAATGTTCAAGAAAGCATACGAAGGCGGTTACGCTATCGGCGCTTTCAATGTAAACAATATGGAAATCGTTCAGGGTATTACAAGAGCTGCAAAAAAACTCAACGCACCTGTTATTCTTCAATGTTCGGCAGGCGCAAGAAAGTATGCAGGCCCTGAATACATTGTTGCTATGGTAAAGGCAGCAGTAGAAGAAACAGGTCTTCCGATTGCACTTCATCTTGACCACGGCCCTGACTTTGAAACTTGCAAAAGCTGTATCGACAGCGGTTTCACTTCAGTTATGATTGACGGCTCATCTCTTCCTTATGAAGAAAATGTTGCTCTTACAAAAAAAGTTGTAGAGTATGCACACGCTCACGGCGTTGTTGTTGAAGGCGAACTCGGTACACTTGCAGGCGTTGAAGACGATGTAAATGTTGGCGCTGAAGACGCTTCATACACAAAACCTGAAGAAGTTTACGACTTCGTTACAAGAACAGGTGTTGACTCACTTGCTATTGCTATCGGTACAAGCCACGGTGCATATAAATTTAAACCGGGTCAAAAACCACAACTTCGTTTTGACATTCTCAAAGAAGTAAGCGAAAAACTTCCGGGCTTCCCGATTGTTCTTCACGGTGCTTCTTCTGTTAACCAAGAACACATCAAACTCATCAACGAGTACGGCGGAGAGATGCCTGACGCTATCGGTATCCCTGAAGAAATGCTTCGTGAAGCCGCTTCAATGGCTGTTTGCAAAATCAATGTTGACTCTGACATCAGAATTGCAATGACTGCTGCACTCAGAAAGTACCTTGCAGAAAACCCGAAACACTTTGACCCTCGTCAATATCTCACTCCTGCAAGAGAACTCATTGAAGAAGTTGTTGCTCATAAAATTGATGTTGTTTTCGGAGCAAAAGACAGAGCATAATAAATTTGTATTTTTAATTGATTGAAAAATCAATTTTAAATAATCCTGTGAACTAAAGAAAAAACGCTGATGTATTTCAGCGTTTTTTCTTTTTTATTCAGTTGTTTTTGTCTGTTTATTTCCGTTTATTTCTTCGTTTTGTGCGTTGTAAAATTTCACGCTTTCCGTTACATCCGTTTCATACGAAATGTCGGTAAACACAACAAATTCCTGTAAAGGTGCAATGTCAAATGTCGTTTTTTTCTCTTTTTTCACACCGTCTTTTTCGCAACTTTCGGTATATTCTATTTTGCTTATTTCTTCGGGATTTGTTGAAAACCAGACATTCATACTTGCGTTTGCGTCTTTTTTGTCTTTACTGTTTTCCAAAGGGTTAAACTTCAGTCCGCCGACTGTTTCTCTTGTGTTTTCTTCACTGCTTTGAAATTCAAGAACATAGCGATTTGTGTTTTTTATCAAACCGAAATTTTTTTCACGAAAAACAAAAAGTTCCTGTGCTTTTGATTGTCTGTTGTCGGTTGACAAAACAAAAAGATAGTTTTCGGCTTTGTCTGTTTTGTAAAACTCAAATTCTTCCGAATTTTTAAATGAATTTTCTTTGCAAAACTTTTGAAGATTTGATGTTGTTGAAAATAAAAATACCGAAACAGATACAATCAACGAAACAATCAAAACAGAAAATACAACGACTGATGAAATTTTAAAAATTTTCTTTTCCGCCTTTCTTGTGTGTTTTGAATTTTCAGAACATCGGTATCACCTTTTCTTTTTGAAAAAAGTTATTGTTATACAATTTAAATATATCACGGGATTTTTTATTTTGCAACAAAAAAACAAAAAAATAAAAAATACGGTAAAAAAAATAAAAAAATACGGTACAATAAAAATCAGTACCGTATTTTTATTAAATATTTTTAAAGTTTTATAATTTTGTCTGCCTTTCTGCACAGACTTTATGATTTTTGATTATAACAGCAGGGTTGAAATTAAATTGATTTTTATAATTTTATGACATTTATTTCAACTTTATATTATTTAGCAGCTATTAAAACTAAAGCAAATAAAAATGCTGATATGGAAAACAGTATAGCTGTAATTTTATTTAATTTTTTTCCGTATTTATTATAAAAATTTTCAAGTTTCATAATATTTATACCTTATTATTTTTTGTCTGATTGTTGGGCTCAGCCCGTTTAACGAAGTCAGTCGGTTTTCATTTTTTCGGGTGCAGTGTCATATACTTCAACTTTGTTTGCACGCATCCAGAGTGCAGGGTCTATTTTTAACTCAAAACCGTATCCTGCGTCCATTCGCCACTCTGCCATAGGTGCTTCGGGCAGACCGTAGCACGACAAAATTGTCATTAAAACACCTGCGTGGCAAACTATTGCAGTTGTTTCAATACCTGTTGAAATCATTGAACTCACTATTTTTTCAAATGCCGTGCAAATTCTGTGCGTAAACTCTGCGTTTGACTCGCCGTTTGGCGTGCGTGATTTTATATCGCCCGAAATCCACTCGTGAAATTTCTCGTCATTTTTTAAATCGTCTGCCGTTTTGCCCTCAAAATCGCCGAAATTGTACTCTATAAATTCGTTTATGATAATCGGTTTATGCGTGGGAAACATAATCTCTGCGGAACTTACGGCTCTGCGTAACGGAGAAGTAAAAACGGCATCAACCTGCGGATACGGTGTGTCGGTGTTGATTTTTTTGAGTTCTTCAACGCTTGCAGAAGTAAGTGGCAGGTCGGTGTGTCCTATATACTGTGCGTTTAAATTTCCTTTTGTCAGTCCGTGTCGGAAAAGATAAATTTTGTAACTTTTCATATTTGAAATACCTCATTTTAAATTGTTAAAAAGAAATAAAAAGACTTTACAAATGTGTCTTTAGATACTATAATACAAATAGTATATATTTTTAAAAGGATTACTGCAAGTGTTTCTTGCTGAAATAGGAGTTTTAGTGATGGAAAAACCGCATATTGAAGACAGTTTACTCGCAAAAAAATTTTTACAAAAGAAAAACTCAAGATTTGCAAACCGTCTTTCTCAGTTGAGAAAAGAAAGAGACATCAGTCAGAAAAAAGCGGCGGCAGACCTTGGCATTTCTCAGGCACTTTTGTCGCACTATGAAAAGGGAATACGAGAGTGCGGACTTGACTTTGTCGTAAAGTGCAGTGAATATTACAATGTAACAACCGACTATTTACTCGGAGTTTCGGAAAACAGAAACGGCATTGATTTTACAAGTTTTGAAAATATCATTAACGGAACGACAGGGCAGAAAGACGGAGAGAACGCCACTCTTACCGACGCAACAAAGATATTGCTCAACTGTTCTGCAAGTTCTGTTGACGAATCAGCCGCAAAATATATGCACGACTATTTTGTGTTGAGCCTTTACAGAAGTGCCGTAACGCTTGCAAAGGTAGGTGCATTGCCGAAAGAATTGTTTAAAATCGACTACTCTTTGGGCAGAGAACTTGCAAACGCAGCAATGGCAGTTATCGACGCAAAGTTTGTCTTTATAGAAGACAAGTCGAGAACAGGCGCCGATTTAAGCGAACGCTCTGCTTTGCATATTCTTATAGAAGAAGCAGAGGACTATATTCTCAATAATTTTGTAATAAATTAAGTACGATTGCCGTCTCTTTTTGAGCGGCAATTTTTTTAAATTTCGGGTAGTCCATCTGTGCGTCTTTGTCGCCTCCGTCGGAGATACAGCGAAGTGCGGAAAACTCAATGTTGTTGAGATAAGCCGTGTGAGCGATTGAAGCGCCCTCCATTTCGCCTGCGATTGCACCAAACTCTTTTTTGAGCATTGCTTTTGTATCGTTGCTTGCGATAAATGTGTCGGCACTTGCGACTGTTCCCTGAAAAACATTCATACCACAGTCTTTGCAGGCTTTGTAAACCTTTTCCGACAGATTTTTTGATGTCGGAATTTTTATTTTGTCTATGTTTTCAATATATCCTCTCGGTTCGCCGAGTGCAGTAATGTCAATGTCCCATTCACAGAAATCTGTCGCAACAACGGCATTTCCTATCTGTACTTCTTCACTCAAAGAACAGGCAACGCCTACATTTAAAATTTCACTGACATTGTATTTGTCAATCAAAATCTGTGTTGCAACGGCAGCGTTTACCTTTCCGACACCGCATTTGCAAACAATAACTTTGGTTTTACCGATTGTTCCGCTTACAAATTCCGTCTGTGCAAAAACTTCTGTTTTACTGTTTTGCACCTCGCTTTTGAGCATATCTGTTTCAACATCCATAGCACTGATAATTCCAAGCATTTTTTATTCTCCTGTATTTAAAGTATTTAGAAATCAGTTATATTATTTTTAAAATCTTTAACCGAGCGAATTTGCTTCTTCGCTTTTTAAACGGTCTTTAATATATATTTTTTTGATGATTTTTTCAAAAATGAAAATACCGATTAAACCGCCTAAAGTATTCAAAAACAAGTCGTCGATTTCAGGCTTGCCGTTTTTGAAAACAAATTGACAAAATTCGATTGCAAAAGAAAGCAAAAATGTAAAAAGCACGGCGTACTTTGGTTTTTCGCCTTTGTAAAATGCCAAAATCATCATTGAAAACGGGGAAAACAAAAGAACATTTCCGACAGTTCTGAAAAGCGGTTTAATGTTATTTAATTTAAAAATGTTTATAAATAAGTCTTTAATTTCGCCTGTAAAAAGAAGATAATTTACTGAATAAAAAGATGTTTTTGATCTGGATAAAACGAAAATCATCAAAAAAGTGAAAATAAAAGTGATTGAGTAGGCTTTGAAAAAGAAATTGTAAAAATCGTAAAAGTCGATATTTTTGTATAAAATTCTAAATAAAAAAATTGCAGAAAAAACAGCGAATAAACAAAGATTTACATATATAACTTTCGAAGTGCAGGCAATTTCGCCCGAATTTGTAATTTTGTTTACTATCTGTTTTTCAACAAAAAAAATAATCACATTTAAAATTTGTATCGCAAGAAGCGTGAACTTTACAAAGTTCAAATTTTTTTCCTTTTTCATCAGGAAAAAACAACTTAAAAACGGCAAACAAAATGAAACTAAAAATTTTACGCCTCTGTATTGTATGTTTGCGTGAAAACTTAAAACCCAAGTGTCATAAAAAATGCAGGCGGTGTAGATACAGGAAAAAAAGAAAAATGCACGCAAAAAAATTAAAAAGAGTTCTTCTTTTTTTAGTTTTGCCGACAAATTAAACAAAAAATCCCTCCCGTTCAATGATAATGATATTATATAATAAACGGCAAATCATTGCAATGATGAAAATAAAACGGCAAAAAACTTGACATTGTTTATTTTATAATATATAATAGTCGCGCTAATGCTTATGGGCGTACTATACCCAAAAACACCCGACGGCATTGTATTTTGTTTTTGCCTGCACTATACCGTGCAGAGATTATAAAGATTACGACGAGTGATAATCTTAAATTAGGAGTGAAAAGAATGAAAAGAACTTACCAGCCAAAAAAACGCCACAGAATGATGGAACACGGCTTCAGAAAAAGAATGTCAACTAAAAACGGCAGAAAAGTACTTGCCCGCAGAAGAGCAAAGGGCAGAAAAAAATTGACATACTGAGTTTTTCAGTAAGGAATTTTTATTGTGAACAGTAAAACAACTCTTAAACTAAACAAAGAATTTAACCGTGCCTATTACAGAGGGAAACACGCAGTAGGTCCGACGCTTGTAACTTATGCAGTGAAAAACAGAAACGGCGTATGCCGTATCGGAATTACGGCGTCAAAGAAAGTCGGCAAAGCACACGACAGAAACCGTGCAAAGCGTGTCATTCGTGAGTCGTACCGTCAACTTTCGGGCAAAATTGCAGGCAACTACGACTTCGTTTTCGTTGCCCGTACAAAAACTCCTTTTGTAAAAATGCAAACAGTACGCAAAGAAATGGAAACGCAACTTAAAAAATTGGGGATGCTTAAATGAAAAAGTTTTTCAAACGCATTTCGGCGTATATTAAAAAAGCGTGTATTTTTCTCATTAAGTCTTACCAACTGACTATGTCGCCCCGTTTTTCCAACGGCTCGTGCAGGTACTATCCGACTTGTTCGCAGTACACACTTGAGGCGATAGAAATTCACGGCGTTATCAAAGGCTGTTGGCTCGGATTTTTGCGGATTTTACGATGCAATCCTTTATTTAAGGGCGGTTACGACCCTGTTCCACCTAAAAAAAACAAAGAGGGCAATAAATGAACAGTATTTTATTGGCAGTCGGTGCGGCAGGCTCAACAGGTTGGGCAATATTTAAGCCGCTATATTGGCTCTTCGGAAAATGTATGTTTTTCCTTATGGAACTTTGCAGCAATGAATATTTTATTGCACTGCTCTTGTTTACTGTTTTAACAAGACTTGTATTGTTCCCGCTTAATGTTAAGCAACAAAAAACAATGGCAAAGTCAACCAGACTTCAGCCTAAAATTCAAAAAATTCAGAAAAAATACCCAAATCCGACACCTCAAGACCGTCAGAGAATGAACGAGGAAATGCAGGCACTTTATGCTCGTGAGGGACACAACCCAATGAGTATGGGCTGTGGTGCAATGGTGTTCCAAATGGTATTTCTTATGGGTATCATCGGTATCATCTATTATCCCATTCAGTACATTGTCGGTGTCGGCGGAGGTTTCGACTCAAAAATATTTGACGAAATTGCTACTGCACTCAGCTATGAAGCAGGAAAAGACGGAACATATTTCCAACTTTGGCTTGTTTCAAACTTTGAACAGTTTAAAGATACGCTTGTTGCACAGTTCGGAGAGCTTTTCACTCCCGACAAAGTTAAAATGATAGAGGCGTACAGAGAGTCTATGAACATTTTCGGTATAGACCTTTCTGTAAATCCAACTTGGAAAAGTGTTACGGTTATCATCCCGCTTGCTTCTTTCCTTTCATCTCTTGCTTCAAGCATTATGTCAATGCAAATTCAGAAAAAGACAAACCCTGCTGCAGCACAGCAACAAGGTATGTCTATGAAACTTATGATGCTTACAATGCCATTGTTTTCCCTTTTCATTGCATTTAAGGTAACAGGCGCAGTAGGCATATATTGGGTAATTTCAAACTTCGTTGCTATTATTCAGCAACTTGTTATCGCAAAATTCTTCCCACCTAAAAAGAGTCAGGCAAGATTAATGATTGAAAATACAATCGAACGCCGCTCAAGAGAAGAAAATGTCAAGAAAATTAAATAAACGGCGACAAAGCAAACAAAAAAGTTTGTTTTACACTAACGGAGGAATTTAATGTTAAAAGAATTCATCGGCGTCGGCAATACCGTTGAGGAAGCAACAAAAAATGCTAAAGCAGGTCTTTGTGCTCCTGATTTTGCCGATGTTAAGATAGAAGTCGTTTCATTGCCTAAAAAGAAATTTCTCGGTTTGTTCGGTGGTTCAGACGCAAAGGTAAAAGCGTGGTATGACGCTCCTGAAAAGAAGAAAAAACCTCAGCGTTCGGCAGAAAGACATAACGAACAGAAGCCAAAAAACAACCGCCGTCAATCAGAAAAAAGTGCGAAAAACGACAATGCTCGTGTGAAAACAGTAGTAACAGAGCAGGAAATTAAAGCAACAAAATTGAACTCCGACAAAAAGTCAGAGTCTCAAAAGCCGGAAACTCACAACAGAGAAGATGTTGAAAAGGCAGAAAATATCAATGTTGATGTTGCCGTAAAATATCTCAAAGGTATTTTGGACCATCTCGGTTGTGAAGATGCAAAGTTTGAAACAAGCGTTGCAGACGGCGAGATAAATATTGAAATTGTTTGTGAAGACTACGGCATTATTATCGGTCGCAGAGGAGAAACGCTTGACGCTATTCAGCATCTCACTTCACTTGCAGTTAAAAAATACTATGACAAGTATATCAGAGTTTCCGTAAATGTAGGCAACTACCGTGAAAAAAGAGTGGAAACTGTTAAGGCACTCGCAAGAAGATACGCAGAGCGTGTTGCTTCAAGCGGCAGAAGATATACTTTTGAGCCTATGAACCCGTTTGAAAGAAGAATTATTCATACAACCGTTCAGGAAATTGAGGGTGTTGAGTCCCGCTCAATCGGTATGAATGACGACCGTCGTGTTGTTCTTGAACCAACAGGCGGAGTAAAATATTCAAACAACAGGGGCAGGTACAACAATCGTCGTTCATCTTCAAAATATCAGAAGAAAGACGAGCAGTCTTCAAAGCCTGCATCAGCACCAAAGGCTGACAGAGCAGACTTGCCTCTCGGCAAAATCGAAATTAAATAATTTCAAATTAAACACGCAGCAAAGTTGTTGCGTGTTTTTCTTTTATTCAAATAAATTTTTGAAAATATAAAATCTATATCCGTTTATCTGAAAACAGTTACGGCGTAATCTGAATATTTGTAAACTATATTTTAATTTTTGTATGTTTGAGTGAAAATGCTTTTTGTTCGTGTTATAATCACAGACAATAGTTCTATATTTATGTTTGCAGGTGATGTTATGTTAAAAAAAATGAATGAAAAAGATTTCAGCAAGGTTTTTGACTTGATGTTGCAAAGTTTTCCCAACGATGAACGCAGAACTTTTGACGATGAAAAGGCTTTGCTTGAAAATCCGTATTTCCAAATCTATGTTTTGCCAAACGACGACGAAACAGATGTAAGAGGCGTTATCACTGTTTGGGACTTTGAAAAGTTTGCCTATGTTGACCATTTTGCCGTAAATCCAAATTACAGAAACGGCGGCATCGGTACAAAAATGCTCGCAGAAACAGTGGAAAAACTTGCAAAGACCGTTTGTCTTGAAGTTGAACCGCCCGAAAATGAAACGGCAAAAAGAAGAATTGCTTTTTATGAACGCAACAACTTTTTCTTAAATGAGTACAGTTATATGCAGCCGCCGATTTCAAAGGGTAAAAATGCCATTGAACTTAAAGTAATGACTTACGGCAAACATATTTCACAAAAAGAATTTGACGAAATTAAAGCCGTACTTTATAAAAATGTTTACGGCGTAAGCCCGACAGAATATTAAATTTTGTTTGGATTGTATTTTTTAATCTTTATTATTATTATTTAACAGCAGAGTTTTTCTGCTGTTTTTTATTTTATGTTGTTGTACTATTTTGACATTTAAAATAAATATATTGATTATTTTGCAAAACGGTTGTATTATTAAACTAAGGCGTAGTTTTTTGTATTTTTGAAATTTTCGCCGAATATCATACAGGGGTGATGAAATGAAAAACAGAGATTATAAAAATATGTCCGTTTATCAAATTTGGCCACGCTCGTTTTGCGACGGAAACGGCGACGGTATAGGCGATTTGGAGGGAGTTTACTCAAAACTTGATTATATTAAAGATTTGGGTGTTGACTGCATTTGGTTTTCGCCTTTGTATCCGTCTCCGAATGCAGATTTTGGTTACGATATTGCAGATTATTATAACATTCATTCCGAGTACGGAACGCTTGAGTTGTTTAAAAAGGTGCTTGACGGAGCGCACGAAAGAGGTCTGAAAGTTATAATGGACCTTGTTGTAAACCATTCTTCCGACGAATGCGAGTGGTTTGAAGAAAGCAAAGATAAAAATTCAAAGTACGCTGACTTTTACATTTGGCGAAAAGGCAAAGGCAAAAGACCGCCTAACAACTGGCTCAGTTTGTTTGAGGGCAAAGCGTGGGAATATGACGATAAGAGAAAAGAATATTATTTACATACATTTGCAAAAAAACAGCCCGACTTAAATCACGATAACCCGAAAGTGCGTGAAGAAATTAAAAAAGTGATGCGTTTCTGGCTCGATATGGGCGTTGACGGTTTCCGTGAAGATGTCATTACATTTATTTCAAAACGAGAAGGACTGCCGAACGGTATTCCCATTCCTGCCGCCTGTGGTATGGAGCATTATCTGAACGGCCCGAATATTCATAAATATTTAACCGAGTATCGTGAAGTGATGAAAGATTACGACTGTTTCTGCGTCGGCGAAGCACCTTTAATGACGCCGAAAGTTGCTCTTCAGTATATTACGGAAAATGAAAATCAGGAACTTGATATGATGTTCCATTTTCAGCATATGGAGGCCGACTGTTTCCTTATGGACTTTTTGCACACACCGTTTAATTTGAAAAAAATGAAAAATGCTTTTTCAACTTGGCAAAAAGAACTCGACGGTAAGGCTTGGAATACATTGTATTTGGAAAATCACGACCATCCGAGAATTATAAGCAGATACGGAAGTGAACAGTATCGTACGGAAAGCGGAAAAATGCTTGCTGCAATGTATCTTTTGCAAAAAGGCACTCCGTTTATTTATCAGGGACAGGAAATCGGTATGACAAATATCACTTTGCCGTCGCTCGATATGTATCAGGATGTTTTTGTGAAAAACAATTATAATACATGGGTTAAAATTTTCGGCAAAAAGAAATGCCTTGAACTCGGTCAAATTTCGACAAGAGATAATGCGAGAACGCCTATGCAGTGGGACGACAGTGAAAATGCAGGTTTCACAACGGGTACGCCGTGGTTTTATGTGAACCCGAATTATAAAAAAATAAATGTTAAAAATGAGCAGGAAAACCCCGATTCAATTTTAAATTTCTATAAAAAACTTTTGCGTTATCGTAAAGATAACAATTTGATTTTAGACGGAACTTATAAAGAATACTATAAAAACAGCAACGAGTTGTATGTCTATGAGCGTGCATTTGCAAACAAGCGATTGCTGGTAATTTGCTCATTTACCGAAAACGGCGTGAATTTTGATGCACCGAAAGGCTATGACCTTGAAAAAGGAACTAAGTTATTCGGCAACTACGAAACAAACTGTATTTGCAATAACGGTTTCAAAACCCGCCCCTATGAACTGCGTGTGTATTTGTTTGATGACTGAAAAGCAAATCTGTAAAATAATAAGTTAAAATAAAAAAACTCCTCAATCTGAAAAAGACGAGGAGTTTTTGATTTTATATTAGAATTATTATAACAATATATAGATAAAAAAACGACAACCCCGTCGGAACAGAGTTGCCGAATTTATAAATCTAATTAAGATTTAACCGTTTTTGGCATTATTTTAATTATTTCTTTGCGATTGCAGCCTGTGCAGCAGCAAGACGAGCAATCGGAACACGGAACGGTGAACATGAAACATAGTCAAGACCGATTTCGTTGCAGAATTCAACTGAACTTGGGTCGCCGCCGTGTTCACCACAGATACCGCAGTGAAGTTTAGCGTTTTCAGGTCTGCCGAGTTCAACAGCCATCTTCATGAGTTTGCCAACGCCGTTTTGGTCAAGTTTAGCAAACGGGTCGTTTTCGTAAATCTTGGTGTCATAGTAAGCATCAAGGAATTTACCTGCGTCGTCACGGCTGAAGCCGAATGTCATCTGTGTAAGGTCGTTTGTACCGAAGCAGAAGAAGTCAGCTTCTTTAGCAATGTCGTCTGCTGTGAGGCAAGCACGAGGAATTTCAATCATTGTACCAACTTCGTATTCGAGTTCAACGCCTGCAGCTTTGATTTCTGCGTCTGCTGTTTCTACAATGATTTTCTTAACGAACTTAAATTCTTTAACATCGCCAACGAGAGGAATCATGATTTCAGGCTTAATTGTCCAATCAGGATGAGCCTTTGAAACATTGATTGCAGCACGGATAACTGCTGTTGTCTGCATTTTAGCGATTTCAGGGTATGTAACTGTAAGACGGCAGCCACGGTGTCCCATCATTGGGTTGAATTCGTGAAGTGAAGCGATGATAGCTTTGATGTCTTCAACTGATTTGCCTTGAGCGTCAGCAAGAGTTTTGATGTCTTCCTCAGTTGTAGGAACGAACTCGTGGAGAGGCGGGTCAAGGAAACGGATAGTTACAGGACAGCCTTCAAGTGCTTCGTAAAGTTTTTCAAAGTCGCTCTGCTGGTAAGGCATAATCTTATCAAGAGCAGCTTCTCTTTCTTCAACTGTGTCTGCACAAATCATTTCACGGAATGCAGCAATTCTGTCAGCTTCAAAGAACATATGTTCTGTACGGCAAAGACCGATACCTTCAGCACCGAGTTCTTTTGCTCTTTTAGCGTCAGCAGGTGTGTCTGCATTTGTACGAACTTTAAGAGTTCTGAATTTATCAGCGAGAGTCATAATTCTTTCAAACTCGCCTGCGATTTCAGCAGGAACAGTAGGAATGATACCTTCGTAAATGTTACCTGTTGAACCGTCGATTGAAATGTAGTCGCCTTCTGTGAATGTTTTACCGTCAAGAACGAATTTTTTGTTGTCTTCGTCCATTTTGATTTCGGAACAACCTGATACACAGCAAGTACCCATACCACGAGCAACAACTGCTGCGTGAGATGTCATACCGCCGCGAACTGTAAGGATACCTTGAGCAGCTTTCATACCTTCGATATCTTCAGGAGATGTTTCAAGACGAACAAGAACAACTTTTTCGCCTCTGTCGTTCCACTCTTTAGCGTCGTCAGCTGTGAATACAACTCTGCCGCAAGCAGCACCCGGAGAAGCAGGAAGTGCTTTACCGATAGGAGAAACAGCTTTGAGAGCTTTAGCGTCGAATTGTGGGTGGAGAAGTGTGTCAAGGTTTCTTGGGTCAATCATAGCAACTGCTTGTTCTTCGGAAATCATGTTTTCGTCAACAAGGTCACAAGCGATTTTAAGAGCAGCTTTTGCTGTTCTCTTACCGTTTCTTGTTTGAAGCATATAGAGTTTTTTGTCTTCGATTGTGAACTCCATATCCTGCATATCTCTGTAATGGTCTTCAAGTTTAGCACAGATTTCTACAAATTGGTTGTAAACTTCAGGCATAACTTCTTGAAGTTTTGCGATAGGAGAAGGAGTTCGAACACCGGCAACAACGTCTTCACCTTGAGCGTTCATAAGGAATTCACCCATAAGTTTCTTTTCGCCTGTTGCAGGGTCTCTTGTGAAAGCAACACCTGTACCTGATGTTTCGCCCATGTTACCGAAAGCCATCATCTGTACGTTTACTGCTGTACCCCATGAGTAAGGAATGTCGTTGTCACGACGATATACATTTGCACGAGGGTTGTCCCATGAACGGAAAACAGCCTCGATAGCGCCCATCAACTGTTCTTTTGGGTCAGCCGGGAAGTCTTCGCCGATTTTTTCTTTGTATTCTGCTTTGAACTGGTTAGCAAGTTCTTTAAGATCTTCTGCAGTGAGTTCTACGTCCTGAGAAACGCCTTTTTCCTCTTTCATTTTGTCAATGAGTTCTTCAAAATATTTTTTGCCGACACCCATAACAACGTCTGAGTACATTTGAATAAATCTTCTGTAACAGTCCCAAGCCCATCTTGGATTGCCTGATTTGTTAGCGATTACTTCAACAACTTCTTCGTTGAGACCAAGGTTGAGGATTGTGTCCATCATACCCGGCATAGAAGCTCTTGCACCTGAACGAACAGATACGAGAAGCGGATTTTCTTTATCGCCGAATTTTTTGCCTGTGATGTCTTCCATCTTAACGATGTATTCCATGATTTGTGCCTGAATATCGTCGTTAATCTTTCTGCCATCTTCGTAGTACTGGGTACAAGCTTCTGTTGAGATAGTGAAGCCCTGCGGAACAGGAAGACCGAGACCTGTCATTTCAGCAAGGTTTGCACCTTTACCGCCGAGAAGTTCTCTCATGTCTTTGTTACCCTCTGAGAACAAATAAACAAATTTGTGACTCATTAAAATAACCTCCAAAAATAGTTTTAGTTTGTTTTCTCACATAGTTTGAGTTTAACTCGTTACACATTATAACAGAATAATGTATAAAATACAAATGGTTTTTAGTAAAAAACAGTATTTTAAACAAAATATTTTTATTTTAATGTACTTACTATTGAATTTTTGTTGAAAATAGTGCATAATTTAATTTGATAAACACAAAACGATTGTGTCAGTACAAACTAAGGGAGATTTATTTATGAGTAAATGTGCGATAATTCTTGCAGGCGGTAAAGGTACAAGAATGAAAACAGATATGCCAAAGGTTATGTGCGAGGTGCTTTTTGAACCTATGATTTCTCATGTTATCAAGGCTGTAAAAAATGCGGGATGTGAAAGCGTGTGCGTAATAACAGGTCATAAAAGTGAAATTGTCGAAAAGGCACTTCCCGACGATGTTGAAACTGCTTTTCAGTCAGAACGCTTGGGAACGGGACACGCTGTAATGATGGCGAGAGATTTTATCGGCAGACATATAGATGATGATATTTTAATTTTAAACGGCGACGGTCCCATGATGGACGCCGAAACAATCAACAAAGCGTTTGACTATCATAAGGAAAATGACAATGCAATAACTCTTATTTCCGCACTCGTTGACGATACAAACGGCATAGGTCACATTAAGCGTGACGAAAACGGCGTGCTTTTAAGAATAGTTGAACATAAAGACGCAACAGAAGAAGAAAAGAAAATCAACGAAAGCAACGCAGGTTGCTATTGGTTTAAAGGTGCAGAACTTTTTTTTGCACTCGACAATATTACAAACAACAATGTTCAGCACGAATATTATCTTACGGACAGCCTTGAAATACTCATCAACAAAGGTTGCAATGTAGGGGCTTATGTTGTTGAAAATGCAGAGGTTACACTCGGTGCAAACGACAGAAAACAGTTAAACAATCTCAACAATATAATGAAAAGAAATATTCTTGACAAGCATTTGATTGACGGTGTAAACATTCCGTCAA
Source organism: uncultured Eubacteriales bacterium (assembly GCA_900540085.1). Classification (GTDB taxonomy): domain Bacteria; phylum Bacillota; class Clostridia; order Oscillospirales; family Acutalibacteraceae; genus Scybalenecus. The sequence continues at coordinate 159,052 of UQEU01000002.1, read as the reverse complement.
CCGACGGTATCTTAATCGGTACGGATGTTGAAATCGGCAACGACACAACAATATTGCCGAACACAATCATCATCGGCAAAGTTTCAATCGGCAACGGTTGTGTTATCGGACCGAATACATATATTGAAAATTCAACAGTCGGAAACAATGTAAAACTTGACAATGTAAAACTTACCAATTCAGTTGTTAAAGACGGTGCAGACGCAGGCCCGTTTGCTCATATAAGAGATAACAGCGTTGTCGGTGAAAATGTACATATCGGCAATTTTGTGGAAGTTAAAAATTCCGTTATTGAAAAAGGCACAAAGTCGGCTCACTTGACTTATATCGGAGATTCCGATGTCGGAGAAAATGTCAATTTCGGCTGCGGAAGCGTTACGGTTAACTATGACGGAAATAAAAAAGACAGGTGCAAAATCGAAGACGGTGCTTTCATCGGCTGCAATACAAACCTTGTTGCACCCGTAACCGTCGGCAAGAGTGCTTTTACGGCTGCAGGTTCAACAATTACTGAAGATGTACCTGAAAATTCCCTTGCGATTGCACGCTCAAAACAGGAAAACAAGAAAGATTGGGTAAAAAACAGAAAGTAATTTTGTTTTTTCTTAAATTTTTCGGTGTGGTGGAGATATGAAAAAAGAGGACAATAAAGCAAACAGAATAAAAGCAGTATGTATTGCACTTTCAGCCGTGCTTGCCGTGTCGTCTTTTACTGCCTGCTCGGTCGGCACGAAAGATGTGCTTTTTTGGCAGAAAGAAACATCGTCTTCAAAACCTCAAAGCACGGTTTCGACAAGTGTAACAACAACACAAAGCACGACTGTGTCAACAACTGTTTCAACAACAGAAAAAAAGACGACAACAGAGAAGAAAACTACAAAGCCTACAACTCAAAAGAAAACGACTGCGGCGAAAACGACAAAACCGAGAGAGATATACGAAAAGTTGGAAAAAAACAGTAAGGACAAGTTTGAGTACAAAATTTCGTCATACACTTCGTCGTATAAAGAGTCAAACAAGGACAGGACAAGCAATATTCGTACTGCCGTAAAAAAACTTGACAATATTGTAATTCCGTCGGGCAAAACATTTTCTTTTAACCAAACAGTCGGAAAAAGAACTGCAAAAAACGGCTTTAAACCTGCAAAGGTTATAAGCGGAGGAGAGTTCGTTGACGGAATGGGAGGCGGTGTTTGTCAGGTTTCATCCACCATTTTCCAAATGGCACTCAAAGGCAATTTCACGATTGTTGAAAGACATAACCATTCGCTGAAAGTGTCGTATGTTCCCGTCGGCGGAGACGCAACGGTTCAATGGAGCAATCTTGATTTTCAGTTCAAAAACAATTACGATTGCGATGTCAGACTCGAACTTTCTGCAAAAGACGGCAAACTCACTTGCTCGATTTACGCAAAAGAAAAGGTAGATGTTCCGAAAGTCGAGGTCAAAGTTAAAAATAACGGTAAAAATTCTTATACATTGACAAGATACGCAGACGGCGAGAAAAACTACACCACAAAAAGTAAATATAAATAAAAAGAGAATAAATCAAAATAAAAAAGAGAGGTTTTAAAACCTCTCTTTTTCGTTTGTCGAATTTGTTTTATTTTATTTCATTTTATTTTTTAATCTTGAAATAACAATTCCCGAAACTTTTTTAATACCGCCTTTTGCAAGACCGAATGCAGATTTTACAACTTTGTCGCCGTTCATAATATTTACAAGCGATTTCGCCATATCTTCGTCTAACATACCCTGTGACATTGCCATTGCACTGTGCAAAGGACATTCAAGAGTTGAAGAAACAATCATTTCGTTGTTGCCGAGCGAATTGTCGCCGGAAAGCGATGCACCGAAACGAATTGTTTTATTGATGATGCTTCCCCATTTTGTATTTTCAGCGTCAATGAAACTGTTTTCAAGTCCTATTTTTTTACCTTTCGGAGCATTTGGCTCGGGAATTGGAAATCCTAAAAGACGGGAAAATTCTTCGTCGGAAACATTGCTGATTTCGGCAGAATAATAACTTCTGAATTTGCTTTCATCATACGGCGAATTTATTTCTTTGCTGTTTTCAAGAGTTAAGTTGAGAACTTTTTTAATATCTCTTGAAGACGAGCCTATGCAGATTTGATATTTTCCGCTTTCAGCGTACCAATCATAAATTTCCGTGTTGTAGTACGAGAATGCACGGGAGTCAAGTTCAATTTCAATCTCTTTTTCTTCGTTTGGCTGAAGAAATACTTTTTCAAAGCCTTTCAGTTCTTTTTCGGCTCTGAAAACATTGCTTTGCTCTTTTCCCACATATACCTGTACCGTTTCTGCACCTGCAACATTGCCTGTGTTCTTTACAGTGAGCGAGATTTTAACACTGCCGTTTTCGTCAATTTTTCTTTTGTTTGCTTTAATGTTTGAGTATTCAAAAGTTGTATATGAAAGACCGTGTCCGAATGGGAACAAAACATCTTTTCCGACTGTGTCATAGTAACGGTATCCGACATATATGCCCTCACGGTATTCAACGGTAAGTTCGTTGCCGGGGAAGTTACGGTAGCAAGGTGTGTCGGAGAGTGCAAGCGGGAAAGTTTCTGCAAGTTTGCCTGACGGATTGACATCGCCGTACAAGATGCCGATTTGAGCGTGTCCCACGCCTTCGCCTGCAAGGTAACTTTCCAAAACGGCAGAAACCTTGTCTATCCAAGGCATAGCAACGGGAGAACCGTTGTGAAGAACTACTACGACATTTTTCTGTACTGCACATATTTCTTCTATAAGTCTGTTTTGACAGTCGGGAAGGTTGATATGCTGACGGTCAAATCCTTCCGACTCCATACTTTCGGGCAAGCCTGCGAATACGACTGCAACATCGGAAAGTCTTGCAAGTTCAATCGCTTCTTTGGCTTTTTCAGGTTCGTACAAATCTCTGTCACAAGGGAAACCTTTTGCATAGTTTACGCCGCCCCTTGCCTTGACGGTGTCTAAGGCACTGTCAACTTTGTGTGAACGAATGTGTGAACTGCCTCCGCCCTGATATCTCGGGAAACGGGCAAATTCACCGATGAAAGCAACCTTTTGACCTTTTTTAAGAGGTAAAATATTGTTGTCGTTTTTAAGTAAAACCATTGATTCTTCGGCAATTTCTTGAGCAATTTTGTGATGCTCGTCTCTGTCGAAAAATTTTGTATATTTTCTGTTTTGCTGATATTCAAGCACTTTTTCAAGTATTCTTTCGCAACAGGTGTCAAGGTCTTTTTCATCGAGAGTTTTGTTTTTTACTGCTTCGATAATTTTTTTTGTATTAATTCCCGCACTTGACGGCATCTCAAGGTCAAGACCTGCTTTTATACCTTTTACACGGTCGTTGCAAGCACCCCAGTCACTCATTACATAGCCTTTAAATCCCCATTCATCACGCAAAATCTTTGTCAAAAGATATGGGTTTTCAGATGAATACACGCCGTTAATTTTGTTGTAGGAACACATTACAGTCCACGGTTGCGATTTTTTGACTGCCTTTTCAAATGCACTTAAATATATCTCTCTGAAAGTTCTTTCGTCAAGTACGGAAGAAATCGTCATTCTGCGTTTTTCCTGACTGTTTACCGCAAAATGCTTTATGCTTGTGCCGACGCCCTTTGACTGAACGCCGTTTATGTATGAAGAAGCGAGTTCGCCTGCAAGATACGGGTCTTCGCTGAAATATTCAAAATTTCGTCCGCAAAGCGGCGAGCGTTTGATATTTACGGCAGGGCCGAGTAAAACCGAAACATTTTCAGCCGAACATTCTTCGCCGAGAGTTTCTCCGAGTTTGCTTAAAAGATTTCTGTTAAAAGACGATGCAGTTCCCGCAGCAGACGGAAAACAAACTGCAACGATACTTTCGTTGATGTCGGCACCTGCCGAATCTACTTGTTTTCTGAGTCCGTGAGGTCCGTCGCTGACCATAGTTTCCTTAATTCCCAATCTGTCGATTGCATCAAGGTGCCAAAAATCGCTTCCCGACACCATCGACGCTTTTTCTTCAAGCGTCATTTTTTGTACTGTTTCCTTTGCGTTCATAAAAATTCCCCCATTGTTTCTCTTTTTGATAGTTTATTTTTTATTATTTTTAAATAATTTTTAAACTAAATAAATATAGTTTCCTTTTTTAATATTCCCAACTGTTTTTGCTGATGTTGAAAAATTCTCTTACTTCGTTTTCGCAATTTCTGTCTTCGGCTATGTCACGGATATTTATAAATCCGTCTTTGTTTATATCGCAGTTTATTATTCCTGTTTTTCCCATGTTTTCGTCTTTTGTAACATTTAAAACAATTTTTCTGTCAAACCCCGTTGGAGAAGACAGTGTGATTGTGTGAGTTCCCGATTGAAGAGAGAGCGTAAATTCGCCTTTTTCGTCAGTTACGGCCGTATTTTCACAGTCGTCACACTTTACTTGTACTCCCGAAACGGCATTTTTTAAATTTCCGTTTTTATCTGCGAGTTCAAAAACGGTGCCTGACACGGCATACTCTTTGTCCTTTTGCAACACAGTCAAATGTACGGGATATTTTCCCGATTGTGATGAATAAAGAGGCTTTGTTGAAAAACAATATGTTTTACCTCGTTCCAAATGAACTTTTAAATTGTGATTGCAGTCAATTCCCTCGTCGTCGTTTTCGGAAATTTTTTCAAAATTTTCATTGTACAAAACTGCGAAAGTGTCGAAAACTCCCGTAGATTTAAAAGAATATTCTCCCGAATATGTCGGAGTGAAGAAAAAGTAAAAAGTTTCTTTGTCTGTTTCAAATGATATATCGTATTCGTTGTCCAAAACGGTGTTTGAAAGCACTTTAAATCCGTTTTCAAAAGCATATTTTCCGACTGCATCGGCAGGTTTGCAGATGAAATAAAAACCGTCTTTTTTGCCGTTGTTACCGTAGCCGAAAGAGTAGTCGCCCAATTCTTTTACACTGCTTTTAAACTCGGCAAAATCAAGTGCCGTTTCAAAAAATGCGTAACTGTCTATCATCTCGATTTTGTCGGATTTATCGGAAAATTCAGCACTTTTCAGGTTTTCACAACCGTAAAAAGAGGCGTAGCCAATACTTTTTAAACTGCTCGGAAAAGAAATGCTTTTTACTTTTGAAAAGTTTAAAAATGCGTAGTTTCCGATTTGTGCAATTCCGTCTGAAAAAACTATATTTTCAGCCGATTGCGAATATTTGCTCCACTCGGGCAGTTTGCTTTGAGTAAAGTCGCCTGTTGTGCCTGCTCCGTCAAAATAAAGTGTACGGTTGTTTTCGTCGTAATTCCAGTTTACCTGCCCGAAAGCCGTAAAAGACGAAAGGCAAAATGTTGCCGAAACGGCAAGCAAAACCGAAAGAAGAAAAGCAATCGGCTTTTTGGAAATTTTCAAACACATACAATCACCTTTTGTTTTTTATTGAAAATATTTTCTAAATACTTAAATACTGAATACTGAAAATTTTTATTGTTTTAAATACAGTCCTACAAATATATTTTAACAATAAACAAGTCATTGTCAATAGTTTTTGTTGTCATACAAGTCAAAGAAAACATAAAAAATCGCCGATGATTTGAATTTCGGCGATTTCTTTGCTTTGTTGTTTTTTTGAATTTGTTATGTATTTTTACTATTTGTCGTGGTTTATGCTTCAGTCAGAACTTCGGCACGGTTTTTGAATATGTACTGTGCACTTTGAGAAATGTCGTCGGGTTCGTCGATTACGGCATTGAAAACAGGTCTTGTTTCTTTGTCATAGCCTGCAATCTCGGCTCTGAGCCTGCACCTTACGATGTCGAATTTGTTTTTGTATATGTGAAAGTACATATCAATCGGCTCTCCCGTTGCAAGACTTGTTCCGATTGACTGAAACAAAAGTGTTTTGTCGTCGTCTGCAACGGTCAAATCTATACGAAAGCCGTTGTTTTTGACTGCTTCCTGCGTTGTTTCAAACAGTCTGCAACAACTTTTGTTCATATAAAAAGCTTCTGTCTGCATCTCGTCATCTACCCTGAAAAGACAGACGGGACAGATGATTTCGTCTGCAAGAGAGTAACGAAAATCGTCTGCTTCGATAAGTTTCAGACTTTTTTTTGAATTTCCGTACTCAACTTCGCTCATCATAATTCTGCAAAGATTTGTACCGCTTATATTTTCACAAATACAGTACACATAAACAGGTTCTTTAAAATTTCTAAGTATCTCAAAATCGGTATATATGTATCTGTTTTTTGAACAAAGTTTTTGAATGAGTTTTTCTCTGTCGCACGGTTTTAACATATCTAAAAAAGAAAGTTTCCCCTGCTTGATTTTTGACGGATGAACACCCGAGAGTTCTGAAAAATGGCTGTCAAAATCCACCACTTTCAAATCTTCGCTTTTGTCAACTACGGCATAAAACAACTCTACTTCTATATTGCAGTCGCCATTGACGGTACTCATATAAAATTCATTCCTTCCGAGCCTTTTTAGGCAATTATTATTATAGCACATATTTCACTGCATTTGATAAACAATTTTTGAATGATTGTTAAAAATTTTGAAATAACAGTAGAAAATATTTATTTTGTATGCTAATATATCTATATAAATTTTCTATTATTTATATAATACGGAAAAAGGAGAAAAATTATGGCAGATGTATTTCGAATTTTTGTTGAAAAGAAAAAAGGAAATGATATTGAAGCAGGTCAAATTTTAAAAGACCTTCGTGAAAATGTCGGTATTACAAGCGTGGAAGATGTCCGTATCATCAACAGGTATCTTGCACAGGGAGTAGATTCCGACCAGTTCGGTGCGGCTGTATCGCAGGTTTTCAGCGAGCCGAACCTTGACAATGTCTATTTAAGAGTGCCTTTTGAAGACGGCTGGAGAAAATTTACTATGGAGTACCTTCCGGGACAGTACGACCAAAGGGCAGACTCTGCGGCTCAGTGTATTCAACTTCTCACGGGTGGCGAAAGACCTATTGTTACAAGTGCGAAAATCGTTGCCGTTAAGGGTGATGTTTCCGACGCAGATTTTGAGAAGATTAAATCATATATGATTAACCCTGTTGAAAGCCGTGAAGCGTCAGACGAAATGCCTCGTGACCTTGACATTAAAGGCGATATTCCGTCTGATATTGCGAGAGTTGACGGTTTTATTGATATGACGGACAGCGAGATTGAAAAGTATCACGCAGAGATGGGCTTTGCAATGAGCGAAGCAGACTTGAAATGGGTGCGTGATTATTTCAAAAAAGATGAAAACAGAAACCCGAGCATTACTGAACTTAAAGTTATCGACACATATTGGAGCGACCACTGTCGCCATACAACATTTTCAACAAATCTTGACTCCATCTCTGTTACAGAGGGTGGAGATTATACAGAAGCCTTAAATAAAGCCATTAAAGACTATTTTGAACTCAGAAAAGAAGCGTACGGCGAAAGAGAAAGCAAGAAAGATGTCTGTCTTATGGACCTTGCTTGTCTCGGTACAAAAGTTCTTAAAAAGAGAGGTCTTGTAAACGACCTTGACGAAAGTGAAGAAATCAACGCCTGCTCAATCGAAGTGATGGCAACAATCGACGGAAAAGAAGAGCCGTGGCTTGTTCAGTTCAAAAACGAAACACACAATCATCCTACGGAAATAGAGCCTTTCGGTGGTGCGGCAACCTGTCTCGGCGGTGCTATAAGAGACCCATTGTCAGGCAGAGCCTATGTATATCAGGCTATGCGTGTTACAGGTGCAGGCGACCCGACAATTCCGTTTGAAGAAACACTTGACGGAAAACTTCCTCAGTCAAAAATTACAACTGCCGCTGCACAGGGCTACTCGTCTTACGGTAACCAAATCGGTCTTGCAACAGGACAGGTAACAGAACTTTATGACAGCGGATATGTTGCAAAGAGAATGGAAATCGGTGCAGTTGTGGGTGCATCTCCGAAGAAAAATGTTGTTCGTATGCGTCCTGAAGAAAACGATGTTATCGTTCTTTTGGGCGGAAGAACAGGTCGTGACGGTTGCGGCGGTGCAACAGGTTCATCAAAAGCACACGATTCATCTTCAATAGAAACCTGTGGTGCAGAGGTTCAAAAGGGTAACCCACCGACAGAGAGAAAACTTCAAAGACTTTTCAGAAATGAAAAAGCCTCAACTATGATTAAAAGATGCAACGACTTCGGTGCAGGCGGTGTCTGCGTTGCAATCGGAGAACTTGCAGACGGTCTTAAAATTGACCTTGATAAAGTTCCTAAAAAGTACGACGGTCTTGACGGAACCGAACTTGCAATTTCCGAAAGTCAGGAAAGAATGGCAGTAGTTCTTGATAAAAATGATGTTGAAGAATTTACAAGACTTGCAAATGAAGAAAACCTTGAAGCAACTCCCGTTGCAGTCGTAACAAACGCAAATCGTCTTGAGATGACTTGGAGAGGCGATAAAATTGTTGATATTTCAAGAGATTTTCTCAATACAAACGGTGTTACTCAACACGCAACGGCAGAAATTTTGCCTGTAAGTGAAAAAGACAATTACAGAACTTCAACACCGAAAATTCTTGAAGACGAACCTGTTGCGTCTGCACTTGTTAAAAACCTTAAAAGACTTGAAGTTTGTTCTCAAAAAGGTCTTGTAGAGCGTTTTGACTCATCAATCGGTGCATCAACCGTATTGATGCCTTATGCAGGCACATATCAGCTTACTCCCGAAGAAGCAATGGTTGCAAAACTTCCTGTTTTGAACGGCGAAACAGATGACGCTTCAGTAATGAGTTACGGATTTATTCCTGCCGTTTCAAAATGGAGTCCGTTCCATTCGGCAGCTTTTGCAGTTGCAGAAAGCCTTGCAAAACTTGCGTGCGTAGGCTGCGACCCGTCAAAAGCAAGACTTACAATGCAGGAATATTTTGAAAGACTCGGCAATGAGCCTGCTCGTTGGGGCAAACCGACTGCCGCACTTTTGGGCGGACTTGAGGCACAGATAGGATATAAAGTTCCGTCAATCGGCGGTAAAGACTCTATGAGCGGTTCATTCAATGACCTCGATGTTCCTCCTACTCTCGTTTGCTTTGCAGTAGGTATGACAAAGGCGTCAAAAACAGTATCTTCAATATTCAAGAAAAAAGGATCTGTTGTAAAACTTTTGCCTGTACCTGTTGACGAAAAAAGCGGTCTTCCCGATTTTGATAAGTCAATGGAACTTATGATGAATGTTTATGAAAATGTCAGAAACGGCAATATCCTTGCAGCATCAACAGTAAAAGAAGGCGGCGCTGCTGCAAGCGTATGTAAAATGGCATTCGGCGAAAAGACAGGCTTTACTTTTGAACAAAATCTCTCAAAAGAAACATTGTTTGCACCGCTTCAGGCATCTTTTGTTGTTGAACTTGCAGACGGCTTTGATATGGAAGGTATCAAACTCGGTACCACAACTTCAAACGGCTTGTTTATTATTGACGGAGAAGTTATAACACTCGACGAGCTTATTTCTGCTTGGAGTGAAAAACTTGAAAAAGTATTCCCGACAGACAGCGGTAAAAAAGCAGAGATTAAAGGCGTTCCGCTTTATAAAGAACGCAGTATATTCATTGCAAAAAATAAAGTTGCAAAGCCGAAAGTATTTATCCCTGCATTTCCGGGTACAAACTGTGAGATTGACTCTGCAAGAGCGTTTGAAAAAGCAGGTGCAGAGGCAGATATTCTTGTTGTTAAAAATCTCACTCCTTCCGACATTGAGGAAACAATAGATAAGATGGCAGAAAAAATCAATGAAAGCCAGATGATTATGCTTCCGGGTGGTTTCTCGGGCGGTGACGAACCTGAAGGCTCGGGCAAATTCATTGCAACAACTTTCAGAAACCCGAAAATCAAAGAGGCAGTTACTAAACTTCTTAATTGCAGAGACGGTCTTATGCTCGGTATCTGTAACGGTTTTCAGGCTCTCATTAAACTCGGTCTTGTTCCTTACGGAAAGATTGAAAAACTTGAAGAATATGACCCGACGCTCACATTTAACACTATCGGCAGACATATCAGTCAAATGGCTTATACCCGTGTTGCAAGCGTAAAATCTCCGTGGTTCTCAAGTATCAATGCAGGCGATGTTTTTGCAGTTCCGATTTCTCACGGCGAGGGCAGATTTGTTGCTGATGACGATGTTGTTAAAGAACTCATCAAAAACGGTCAGATAGCAACTCAATATGTTGACGAAAACGGTATGGTTGCAGATTCAATGCCGTTCAATCCAAACGGCTCTGTTTGTGCTGTTGAGGGTATCACAAGCCCTGACGGCAGAGTTCTCGGAAAGATGGCTCACAGTGAAAGAAAGGGTGCAGACCTTTATAAAAATGTTCCGTTTGAAAAAGATATGAAAATCTTTGAAAGCGGCGTAAATTACTTTAAATAATAACAGACGCACAAGTGTGCTTTAAGAGGTGTTACAAATATGAAATATGTTGTTGTTTTGTACGACGGAATGGCAGACTATCCCGTGCCTGCACTTGACGGCAAAACTCCTATGGAAGTTGCCAAAAAGCCAAATATGGACTTTTTGGCGTCAAAAGGCGAAGTCGGTCTTGTAAGGACTGTTGCAAAAGGGCTTAAACCCGGCTCCGATGTTGCAAATATGAGCGTTATGGGTTTTGACCCAATGAAATATTATACGGGAAGAAGTCCGCTTGAAGCGGCGTCTATCGGTATAGATATGTCGCCGAGCGATGTTTCGCTTCGTACAAATCTTGTAACGCTCTCACAAGATGATTTGCCGTATGAGCAAAAAACAATAGAAGACTATTGTGCCGATGATATTTCAACAGAAGAAGCGTCTGTTTTGATAGAAGAGGTGCAAAAGCAACTCGGTACTGACGAATTCACATTCTATAAAGGCGTGTCGTATCGTCATTGCCTAATTTGGAAAAACGGCACTACCGAACTCGGAAAGATGACTCCTCCTCACGATATTACGGGAAAAGTTATCACAGAGTATCTCTCAACAAGCGAAAATGCAAAACCGCTTATTGAGATGATGAAAAAAAGTTACGACATTTTAAAAGACCATCCGATAAATCTTGAAAGAATAAAAAACGGCAAGCGTCCTGCAAATTCAATTTGGCTTTGGGGCGAAGGTAAACGCCCTGCACTTGCACCTTTTGAAAAGATTTTCGGAATTAAAGGCAGTGTTGTTTCGGCAGTTGACTTGATTAAAGGCATAGGAGGCTGTGCCGAAATGGAAGTTGCCGATGTTGACGGTGCAACGGGTTATATAGATACAAACTTTGAAGGTAAAGCAAAGGCAGGACTTGAACTGCTTGAAAGAAATGACCTTGTGTATATTCACTTTGAAGCTCCCGATGAGTGCGGTCACAGAAATGAACCTGAAAATAAAGTCCGTGCCATTGAGATGATAGACGAAAGAGTTTTACCGATACTTTTTGACGGGCTTAAAAAGTATGATGATTATAAAATAATGATTTTACCCGACCATCCGACTCCGATTGTTACAAGAACACACGCTTCCGACCCTGTACCGTATCTTATTTATCATAAAAATGATGAAAAAAACGGTGTTTCTTCAATCAATGAAAAAACGGCAGAGGCAACAGGCGTGTTTATTGAACACGGTCCGGATATAATGAAACATTTTCTAAACGATTGATTTCAAATTATTGACAAACGAAAGGAGAAAGATATATGAACATTGAAACAAAATGCGTGCAAGGTGCTTATGAACCCAAAAACGGCGAGCCGAGAGTGTTCCCGATAGTTCAAAGTACAACATATAAGTATGAGAGTTCACAGGAAATGGGCGACCTTTTTGACCTTAAAAAAGAAGGCTATTTCTATTCAAGACTTCAAAATCCGACCTGCGACAATGCTGCGGCAAAAATAGCATTGCTTGAAGGCGGTGTGGCTGCAATGCTCACTTCAAGCGGTCAGGCTGCTTCGTTTTACAGTGTTTTCAACATTGCTCAGGCAGGCGACCATATAGTTTCTTCAGCTGCTATTTACGGCGGAACTTTCAACCTTTTCAATGTTACTATGAGAAAACTCGGCATTGAATTTACTTTTGTTTCTCCGAAAGCAAGCGAAGAAGAAATTCAAGCTGCAATTCAGCCAAATACAAAGGCAGTTTTCGGCGAAACAATTTCTAACCCGAGTCTTGAAATTTTGGATATTGAAAAGTTTGCAAATGTTGCACATAAAAACGGTATTCCGCTTATTATAGATAATACTTTTGCTACACCGATGAATTGCCGTCCTTTCGAGTGGGGTGCAGATATTGTCATTCATTCCACTACAAAATATATGGAGGGACACGCTTCCACAATCGGCGGTGTAATTGTAGATTCAGGCAAGTTTGACTGGACTCAAAACGATAAGTTCCCCGGACTCACAACTGCCGACGAAAGTTATCACGGCTTGGTTTACAGTTCTCTCGGAGAGATGGCGTATATTACAAAAGCAACTGCTCAGTTGATGAGAGACCTTGGTTCAATTCAAAGTCCTCAAAACGCTTTTCTTCTCAATCTCGGACTTGAAACACTTCATTTGCGTGTTCCCCGTCATTGTGAAAATGCTCTGAAAGTTGCAAAATATCTCAAAAATCACGAAAAAATCGCTTGGGTAAACTGTGCAATGCTTGAGGGCGACAAACAGTATGAACTTGCTCAAAAATATATGCCAAACGGCACTTGCGGTGTTGTTTCTTTCGGTATCAAAGGCGGAAGAGAGTCTGCAACCGTATTTATGGACAGTCTTCGTCTTGCATCTATTGTTACTCATGTTGCAGACGCACGCACTTGTTGTTTGCACCCTGCTTCAACAACACACCGTCAGCTTACAGACAAGGAACTTGAAGATTGCGGCGTAAGCCCCGACCTTGTTCGTTTCTCTGTCGGAATTGAAAATGCAGACGATATTATTGCCGACCTTGAACAAGCACTTGCAAAGATATAAATTGATATAAATATAATGATATAATATATAATAACTATAATATTATATAATTTATATATTATATATAATGTAAAATATAATGTAAAAATAAAGTAGGTATTGTGATGGATGAAAAACCGATTGTTCCAATAAACTGTCTTTTTTAAGGGTGCTATAATCCCGATTATGAAAAGGAAATAAAAAAGTGTAAAGATAAATGCCGGAAATACAATCAGCTAAATCCGAATGATTATGAAGCACAACAGGAAATCTTGCGTGATTTAATAGGAAAGATGGGCGAAAATGTTGTTTTCACTCCTCCGTTTTGGTGCGATTACGGTTACAATATTACAGTCGGCGACTCGTTCTGTTCAAACCATAATTTAGTTGTAAATGACGGTGCGGGAGTTACTTTCGGCGATAATGTTTTTATTGCTCCGAATTGTTGTTTTACTACTGCGGAGCATCCGACAGACCCCGAACAGAGAAAAAAAGGACTTGAAATTGCAAAACCTATCACAATAGGCAACAATGTTTGGATTGGTGCAGGTTCAACAATACTTGCGGGCGTAACAATCGGCGACAATACAGTTATCGGTGCGGGAAGTGTTGTTAAAAAATCAATTCCGTCAAATGTTGTGGCAGTCGGCGTTCCGTGTAAAGTCATTCGTGAAATTACTGAAGATGACAAGTATCGCTATCCTTTTTATAAAGAAAATAAATAACAAAAAAAGAACAAGATTTTGCCGTGTGGCGCAGTCTTGCTCTTTTTTATTTAATTGAGTTTTGAATTTGAATTTAATAATTAATATAATGTATATAATAATATATTTATTACATTATATTAATCGTATTTTCGTATTATGAACCTGTTGCAATAAACGGTGCAAGAACACCTGCAAGTTTTGCAATCGGCATAGACTGAATTATTACTCTTCCCGGACCTGTAACTTTAGTGTTGAAGATGCCTTCTCCGCCGAACACCATATTTTTAACACCTTTGACAGATACAACATCCATAGTACAGCTTGCGTCCATCATCACTACATAACCCGTGCCGGCAACTAAACTCTGACCTGCCTCAAGGTCGTATGTAACACAACTTCCGTCAACTTCTATGAACGCTTTACCGCTTCCCGAAAGTCTTTGCATAATGAAACCTTCGCCGCCGAAAAGACCTGCACCGAGTTTCTTTCTGAAAAACATTGAGAGTTCAACGCTTGTTTCAGATGCAAGGAAACACGACTTTTGAACTATAATGTCTTTGCCCGGCTCAATGTCAACTGCAAGAATTTCCCCCGGGAAAGACGATGCAAAAGAAATCATACCCTTTCCGTTTCTTGCGGTATAAATGTTTTGAAAAAGATGTTCGCCGCTTACAAGACGGGAAAAAACTTTGCCCGCACCGCCGTTAGACGATGTTTTCATTTCCATATTTTCACTCATCCAAGCCATTGCGCCGCTTTCTGTTACCATTGACTCGTTTTGCTCGAGTGTGCAGACAAGTACGGGCAACGGAGTGCCTTTGATTTCGTAATTCATAGTAAACCCTTTCTTTTATAAAATGATTTGATTGTTGTGTAAACCCGAAAGATTTTTTGTATTTTAATTTATGTAAAAAATCGGCAATTCAAGTTTACTTACATAAATATTAAACTAAATCAAGCAATATGTCTATTGTTTTTAATAAAAATTAATATTTGGAAAAAACTTTTTATTATTGAAAATTATTTCTTGACAAATGAGTTAGAATATGCTAACCTATATTTGAAATTAGTGATACCTAACTCACAGTGATTTACGGAGGACAAATGAAAACTTTAAATCAAATAAAAGTAGGACACAGTGCAAAAGTCGTAAAACTTTGCGGCGACGGAGCACTTAAAAGAAGAATAATGGATATGGGAATTACAAAGGGTACAACGGTTTTTGTAAAAAAACTTGCACCGCTCGGCGACCCGATGGAACTGACTGTCAGAGGCTATGAACTTTCGCTGCGAAAAGCAGATGCTGAAATGATAGAGGTAGAAGAATGATAAAAATTGCGCTTGTCGGAAACCCAAACTGCGGTAAAACGCTTTTATTCAATTTAATCACAGGCTCAAACCAATATGTAGGCAACTGGCCGGGCGTAACGGTTGAGAAAAAAGAGGGTAAAATGTCGGGAGAAAACGATGTTATTTTTACCGACTTACCGGGTATTTACAGTCTTTCTCCCTACACTCCCGAAGAAATAGTTGCAAGAAACTATTTGGTAGATGAAAAGCCCGACGCAATTTTAAATGTTGTTGACGGCACGAATATTGAGAGAAATTTGTACCTTACAACACAAATTTGTGAGATGGGCGTACCTGTTGTAATGGCAATCAATATGATGGATGTTGTTCGTAAAAACGGCGACGAAATTCACGCAGAGGAAATTGCCGAACATTTCGGATGCACGGTTTTTGAAATATCCGCTTTAAAAGGGACGGGCGTAAAAAAAGCGGTTAAAAAAGTTATAGAACTTGCGAAAAACAATACGGGCATACCGCCAATTCATCACGCTTTTGACGACAGAGTGGAAAGTTACATTCACTTTATATCGAGTCTTTTGCCGAAAGATATTGACGAGAGAAAACGCAGATATTATGCTACAAAAATTTTTGAGCGTGATGAAGAAGTACTCAAAACAATGAAAGAACCGCCTGAGGCAGAACAAATTATTCAGCAGGCAGAAAAATATTATGACGATGATGCAGAAGGAATTATCGCCGACCAGCGTTACAGATATATAACTTCCGTTATAAGCGAATGTGTAACAAGAAACAGAACTAAAAAGTCAACAACGCAGAAAATAGACGATATTGTAACAAACAGATTTTTGGCATTGCCGATATTTGCACTCATAATGTTTTGCGTTTATTACATAAGCGTATCGCTTGTAGGCGGTGCCGTTACAGATTTTATAACAGACAACATTTTCGGTACAGAGGGCTATGTAACGGGTGCGGTCGTTTCGCTTTTGAACAGTGTAAATTGTTCCCCCGTCATCATAGGTCTTGTGCGAGACGGTATTTTGGCAGGCGTCGGTACGGTTTTGGGATTTGCACCGCAGATTTTTGTGCTTTTCACATTTCTTGCTTTTCTTGAAGACTGCGGATATATGAGCAGAATTGCTTTTATTATGGATAAAGTTTTCAGAAAGTTCGGTCTTTCGGGTAAATCTTTTATACCTATTCTTATAGGTACGGGCTGTGGTGTACCGGGCGTTATGGCGTCAAGAACAATAGAAAATGAAAAAGACAGAAAAATGACTGTCATTACAACGACATTTATACCGTGCGGTGCAAAATTGCCCGTCATTGCACTCATTGCGTCGTCGCTTTTCGGCGGTGCGTGGTGGTTTGCTCCGTGTGCGTATTTTATAGGTATTTTGGCAATCGTCATAAGCGGTACCATATTGAAAAAGACAAGACCGTTTTTGAGCGACGATACGCCTTTTGTAATGGAACTTCCGTCTTACCACTTGCCGACATTTAAAAATGTTATGAAAAGTATGTGGGAGCGTGGTTCGGGATTTTTGAAAAAAGCAGGCTCAATTATTTTGCTTGCATCAGTTGCAATTTGGTTTTTGTCAAACTTTGGATTTGAAAACTCAAAATTCCTGATGGTAGATGATATGAACAACTCCATTCTTGCAGTAATAGGAAAGGCACTTGCAGTTCTGTTTGAACCTCTCGGTTTCGGTTTCTGGCAGGCAAGCGTTGCAACTATTATGGGACTTCTTGCAAAAGAAGGTATCGTTTCCGTGCTTGGTGTTTTGGTTTCAGATATTTCGCAACTGTTTACGCAGGTTTCGGGTTTTTCATTCCTTGTTTTCAATCTTCTTTGCATACCGTGTGTTGCCGCAGTTGCAGCAATTTGGCGTGAATTAAGAAATTGGAAATGGTTTTTGTTTGCTTTGCTTTATCAAACATTTTTTGCGTACAGCGCAGCATTTTGCATTTATCAATTTGCACTGCTTTTTACAACAGGTGTATTCACGGTTTCGACAATCGTTGCGTTTGTAACAGTCGGACTTTATCTGTTCTTTATATTCAGAAAACCATCAAAAAGAAAGAGTGATGTTAAATGAATTTATCAACTTTTATAGCGATTATTGTAATTGTTGCAATTTTGGCAGTGCCTGTCGTTTATTTGGTAAAAAATAAAGGCACTTGTTCATCTTGCGGTAATTGTGCATCGTGCAGTAAGTGTTCAAAAAACGGCTGTTGTGCGAATAATAAATCAGAAAAGTAAATAAAAACGGTCGGCAGAAGTGTAAAATATTAAACATTTCTGCCGATTTTTTCTATTTATATTGTATTTCAAATTAAATATGATATACTAAAAACAAGTTTTTATTTAAAGGTGAAAGAATAATGCAGTATAAAATTAAAAAATACCCGATAAAATCCGTACCGAAAGTTCAGCTTGCGTTTTGGATTGTAACACGCATTTCACTCATAGGTTGTATGATTTACTCGTTTGCTTTTGAACACGATTTGATTATGGGGTTCGAGTCGTTTTTCTGTTTGGTTTTTACTCATTTGTGGGATATGTTTCAGGTTTTCGGAAACGGAAGTTTTATAGAAGAAGTTCAGCCGATTTCACAAACGATGCTCAATATCATCATATTTGTAGGCATAGTTTTCGGCAGTTATGTCGGATTTTTTGACAGAACTTTGTGGTTTGACGATTTTATGCATTGCCTGACAGGGTTTGTCTGTGCCACTTTCGGTTATGACTTTGCAG
This sequence comes from uncultured Eubacteriales bacterium, assembly GCA_900540085.1. Classification (GTDB taxonomy): domain Bacteria; phylum Bacillota; class Clostridia; order Oscillospirales; family Acutalibacteraceae; genus Scybalenecus. The sequence goes on along the minus strand of UQEU01000002.1, from coordinate 141,352 downwards.
TCATTTTGCAACGGAAAAAGGGCGAGTGTTCCGTTATTCTTGCAGCCATTTTCGGCATAATGTTCACTATGACCATCGCTTCGGGGTGGGAAATGTACGAGTTCATTATGGACAGGCTTTACGACACAAATCTTCAGCTTGCAAAACCGATTGAAACTGTCAATTACATTCAGCTCGGTTATCAGGATGCAGGCGACTACGGCTTGATTGATACTATGACAGATATTTCTATGAATGCAATCGGCGGAATTATCGGAATGATTTATATAATCATTTACAGAAAAAAGCACAAGATTTCATTTGATGAGAGCAGTAAATAATTCAAAATCAAATATTTAAAAATAAAATGTCGTGAAAAGGTGCAAAAAACTGCACTTGTTTTCACGGCTTTTTTTGTGAGCAAATATCTGAATTTCGGCAAATTCATCTTTACACTTTCGCAAATATGTAAAGATTTGACATATTTTTTGAAATTTTTTACTATTTTTTATTGATAAAGTATTGACAAATTTAAAACAGAACTATATATTTAAGGTAGAAAATATCATAGGGGTGGTACCGATGTTTTTTTGAAAACTTTTTGTATCATTAAATTAAAACATAAAAGTATGTAGTATAGGGGGCATTTCTATGAAAAACTCTAAAAACATATTTTACACAATTTTACAAGTTATGTTTTCACTTTTAATTGTGATGGAAGTATATGTTTTGGTTATAGGCCCTTTTATGAACAGTCTTCCAATTCCGACAGGACACGATGTTACAATGTCCTATTGGGAAGCGTTTACATCGGATAAATACTCTAACGCAGAATATTTGGGCAGACTTTTAAAAGTTATTTTTGCCTCATTTGATACATTTTGTAATTATCAAACTTTTCCCATAATTTTTGCAGTTTTGGTTACTGTTGGTGCAGTTTTGTTTCAAAAGGAAATTATAACGGCAAAAATTCTCACAATTCTTGTATGGGTTGAGATTTCTTTCATTTTTAATCGTATGTACCTTGACTATTTTAATATCTATGTGGCAGAAGTTATACCTGCTTTAATTTCTCGGTTGATACCCGCTGTAATAATTCTTGCTTTTGCTGTTTTTACACTTGTTCAAGTGACAAAGGAAAAAAAGCAGACATAATATTTACTTAATTAAGGGGAACTAATGAAAACTTTTTTAAAAATTTCTTACCGTTAGCGTCATATTGGGTATTTTCATCTGTATCATTGCTTTTGCCTGCACTCATTTTATCTTTTGTTAACAACGGGACAGAGGAAACGGATAAAATTTTTCTTGCTTTGTCATATACCTTTTCGTGTTTGCTTTTTATGGTTTTAAATGTTTTAATCGGTTTGAAATGCAAACTGAAAGAGTTTTTGACGGGGTTTGTTTTGCTTGAAATTCAACTTGCAGTTTCTGCCGTTTTGATTTTAAAAGACTTTTTTGAGTTTAAATTCATACAGTTCAACATTCTTTTCGGTTGTGCAGACGAGTTGCATTTGAACAAAATTTTTGCACTTGTTTTATCAATGATACTTCCGTTTTCCGTGTTTTTAGGTACATTTTTGCAAAAGAAAAATATTTTTGCAGGTAAAATTGAAACAGAAAAAAATAAAAAATCTGTTTTTAAAACCGTGATGAAAAATACATTTCCGATTTTGGCATATTGGATTTTGGTGTTTTTCTTTGTTTTTTCAGCATTTTTACCCGAAAGCGTCAACGGATATTTGAATATCATTTTACTTACAATTTTCAACATTTTGTTAATCGTTTGTACTTTTGCAATCGGTTATAAGCAAAAATTAAGCGAGTTTGCAGGTGGTTTTGTTCTGCTCGAACTTCAACTGCTTGTTTTCGGAATTTTGATTTTTGCAAAGCAATATAATAATCTGATATATTGCAATATTCTGTACGGTTGTTTTGAAATGTTGCATATTAACGCAGTTTTAAGCTTGATTTTATTATTGCTTTTGCCGTGCGTCATCACCTTTTTGGTATATGTTTTGCAGAGAAAAAATAATAAAAACTAAAATAAACAAACAAATAAAAAAACGGCTGTTTTTACACAGCCGTTTTTGTTGTATTAAAGGTTATTGAAATATTAGTTTTCAGGGGCAGAAATTTCTATTTGTGCCTCTTTTTCTTCTGCCTCAAGTTCTTCTGCTTCTGCTTTTTCTTCTTCGTTAAAGTCGTAGTCTTTTCCCGGAAGAACAGCGTTGAGAATGATACCGAGAAGAGCACCTACTGCAAGACCTGTGAAACCGATTGTAACAGAGCCGATTGTGAAACTTACAGAGTCATTTGCACCGTATTTGATACCGATTGTAAGTACAAGTACAAGTGCTGCAATGATAACATTTCTTGATTTTGTGAAGTCAACTTTGCTTTCTACAAGGTTGCGAACACCGACAGCAGAAATCATACCGTAAAGAACAAGTGAAATACCGCCGATTACGGATGCAGGAATAAGACTGATGAGTGCCGCAAATTTTGGGCTGAAAGAAAGGATGACTGCAAGGTATGCCGCAATTCTTATAACTTTAGGGTCAAAAACTTTTGAAAGGTTAAGAACACCTGTGTTTTCGCCGTATGTTGTGTTGGCAGGCGCACCGAAAAGTGAAGCAAGAATTGTTGCAAGACCGTCGCCTAAAAGTGTTCTGTGAAGTCCGGGATTTTCAAAATAGTTTCTCTTTGTTGTTGAACTGATTGCAGACATATCGCCGATATGCTCTACCATTGTAGCAAGTGAAATAGGCATAATTGTGATGATTGCAGTTATTGCAAGCGACTTGTCAATATTGCCGAAAAGTGAAAATACTGTTTCATTTTTAACAACAGGTAAGCCTATCCAAGCAGCCTCTTTGAAAGCGTTTATTTTTTCAGCATCAAAAACAGGTGTGCCTGTTAAGTGTAAAATAACGGCGAAAATGCAAGAACCTACTACGCCTAAAATAATCGGTATAATTTTAATCATACCTTTACCGAAAACATTGCAGATAACAATTATTGCAATGGCAACTATTGCGATGAGCCAGTTTGACTGACAGTTTGTTATTGCCGAGCCTGAAAGTGTAAGACCGATTGCAATGATGATGGGACCTGTAACAATCGGCGGGAAAAATCTCATTATCTTTTTAGCACCGAAAATTTTGATGAGTCCCGACATAAGAAGGTAAACAAGACCTGCAAAAGCAACGCCCAAACAAGCGTACGGTAAAAGTGTTTTAGGGTCGCTCACGCCGTACTGTTCAGCCCAAGCATTGATTGCAAAATATCCGCCTAAAAACGCAAAAGACGAGCCGAGAAATGCAGGAATTCTGCCTTTTGTCAAAAGGTGGAACAAAAGTGTACCGATACCGGCAAACAAAAGTGTTGAAGAAACAGAAAGTCCTGTAAGAATAGGTACAAGAACTGTTGCACCGAACATTGCAAAAAGGTGTTGAACGCCGAGCAAAAGAGTTTTCGGAACGCCGAGCTGTTTTGCGTCGTAAATTCCGTTTTCGACATTAATCTTATTTTTCGCCATTATTATCCTCCTAAAAAACAGCGACTGAAAACAGCCGCATTTATACATTTTAAAGATGTTAACACAATAAAATACATTTAACAACAAAATACGCCATATTGTTACTTTTCTGTAACCCGAAAACCCGAAAATGCCAAAAAATCAAGAAAAATATTGCCTATATGTTGCCATTATATATAAAAATTATAGCCAAATTATTAAATAAGTAAAATTTTAATATTTTTATGTTGAAAATTGGTTGATTTTATCAAATTTTATGTTATAATTATCTAAAGTGAAAAAATTTTGCTTTTTAGGAGGATATATTTTGAAATACCAAACTTATCGTGAACAAAAAATGCACGGAACTTTTGATTTTCCGTTTGAAATTTACAGTGTTGACAAAAACCATCCGTTTTACTATTCAACTCACCATTGGCACCCCGAAACAGAACTCATCAGAGTTTTATCAGGTGAGATTACAGTAAATGTAGGCACTAATTCATACAATGTTCAGGAAGGTGAAATGCTTTTTATAGGCGGCGGTATGCTTCATATTATTGAACCAAAGCATAACAATGACAAATATGAGTGTCTTGATTTTAATTTGGAGTTTTTGTCAGCAACTTCAGACCTTTGCAAAAAGTATTTTAACTCACAAACTATGGTTCAGACACATTTTACAAGGGAAGACAGCGAAATCATTAACATTGCGGGTTATGCTTTCGACGCTATGATTAAAAAACCGAAGGGATATCAACTTATCGTTGTCGGTGCTGTCGGCACAATGCTCGGTAAAATTGTTGAGTATGACAAATATACGAAAACTGTTGCAATTTCTTCTTCTATGAGAAAAAGACTCAACGCTTTTGAAAAAGTTATCTCATATATTGATGAAAACTATGCTCACGAAATCTCACTTGAAGATTTGGCAGATGTAGCCGATATGAACCCAAACTATTTTTGCCGTTTCTTCAAAAATATGACGGGCAAAACACCTGTTGATTATCTCAACTATTTCAGAGTTGAAAAGGCTTGTATAGAACTTGTTGAGGGTACGCAGACCATAGCCGAAATTGCCGATAAGTGCGGTTACAACGATTGCGGATATTTCATTAAAGTTTTTAAACGATATAAGGGCGTTACACCTTCAAAGTTCACAAAGTGATTTTGTGTATATTAATGTAATTAATATATTTAATTATAATATATAATATAGTATATAAACAGTATATAAAGAAATGTAAAAATAAAGATATATACCTATTAAAATATATCTTGAAATGCAATGTAAAATCTCAAAAAACGCTTGTTTTTCACAGGCGTTTTTTTATTTTCTTTTTTTGTATCTTTCTGTCGGTTTTTGTTAAGGTAATAAAGCCAATATAATTGAGCATATTAACATATAATTAACAATGTGTACTAAAAATTTGTAACACAATATATTGAATTTCACTTTAAAACAGGCTGTTTTGAAACAATATATAGTATATATTTCAAAATATTACAGAAAATAGTTACAATTTGACATTTTTGAACTTTCAACTTTTTAGAAAATGAACAAAATTTTAACATCACGCTTTAGCGTGTGAAAATATATAATAGACATAAAAGCGTATTTAAGTCTATTTTAGGTAAACCGTCAAAAATACTCTTGTGAAATCTGCACAAAAAGTTTATGTAAAGAAAATTGACTTGTTGTTGATTTGTGATATAATGGCACTTGTTCGTGGAAATACTATTACGGTAATTGCGAAATTAACAGATTTTGCTCGTTGAAAAAAATAACGCCATTTTTGGTATTTTTCAACGGATTAAAACGGCTAAAGCGTTTTAATATTTCCGAACAAGAAAAGGAGAATTAGATGATAAACCAATCAAGCGTTGAGAGAATTCGTAAAATATCTCGTGCAATTCTCGCAACAGTGGTCGTTTTTGTTCTTACTATCACCTATTTTGCAACAACTGCTTTTGCAGGTATGCTCGGCGAGTACAATGTTGAAATAGTTGACGGTGCAAACACAACTACGGTTACAACAAATGAAACGGCGGCATTTGAAATTCTTAATCAAAACTCAATATTGCTCGGACCTTCCGACAAAGTTGACATTTCAAACTTTGAAAGCGGAAAAGGCGGCACTATTGTAATCAACAGATTAAAATCTGTAAACATTGACTTTAAAGGAAATATCACTTCTTACAGTGTTTATGCAAACACGGTAGAAGAGGCACTCTCCGAAATAGGCATTGCACTTTCGGAAGGTGAAGAAATAAACTTTGCTTTGACTGACAAAGTTGCAAACGGTATGGTTATTAAAATCGCAACACCGTTTTCAGTAGAGTTGACGGCAGACGGCGTAACAAAAAGTTACTCTTTGCTTGAAGGTACAGTCGCTGACCTTCTTGCACTTGCACAAATCACTCTCGGCGAAAACGACTATACAGAGCCGTCGGCTGAAACACAGCTCGAACTCGGTATGCAGATTGTTGTCAACAGAGTAGAGTACAAAACAGAAACAAAAGTTGAGAAAGTGAAGTACGGCACAAAAGAAATAGAAGACAGTTCGTTGCTTCAAGGCTCAAGAAAGACCGTGTCAAATGGTAAAAACGGCTCCGACCGTGTAACTTACAATGTTAAGTATATCAACGGCGAAGCAAGTGAATATGTTGAAACTCAGAGAACAACAATTTCAGCACCTGTTGAAAAAGTTGTAAAAGTCGGAACAAAAGCATATTCAGGCAATTTTGAACCAAACGGAGTTGAACGCAAAGGTAAACGCTATGTAGGCGAAGTTATCAGAGGCAGAAAAACTCACTATTGCTCATGCAAAAAGTGCAACGGTTCTTCAAGCACAGGTACAACTGCAAGCGGTATAAAAGTTCATAACGGTATGTCAAATCCGTATATCGTTGCTTGTAACTGGCTTCCTCTCGGCTCAATCATAGATGTTGACGGCGTTCAATATACAGTAGCAGACAGAGGCGGAAGAGGACTTTCGGCTGTCGGCAGAATAGATGTATTTACACCCGAAGGACATTCGGCGTGCATTAAAAAAGGTACAGGCTCGTGCAAAATCACGGTTTTGCGTTTGGGCTGGTAAAAATAATAAAATTACACTGTTACTGTTTAGGTGACAGTGTTTTTTATTTTAGTATATATAAACTGTTTTATTTAAAAATGAATAAAAATTAAATATCGTTTTTTTGATTTGTTTCAATTTGAATTTAAATATAATTATCAAAAATTATGTTACGGTGTGTTGTGTATTGACAATTGAAAAAATATGATGTATTTTTAATTTAATTGTTGTTTTGTTAAAGGAGATTAAGTTTTTATGCTTAAAGAATCATTAAAAGTAAAACAGACGCTAAAGCAGATTCAAGTCAAATTTATATTAAAGACGATATGAGAGTGACATATTTAACTTCAAGATTGATAAGAGTTGAAACAGCAGATATTATTTTGACAATAAAAAAGAAAAACCTTATTCTGTGCTGTACAAGGACAGTGGAAAAACAGAATATTTTTCAAGACAAAAAAATTTGCGGGGAACATGCAGATCACTTGACGGGACTTTCGGAAGAACGGTTCTTGATAAAGGATTTATAACCGAAAATGGTTTGTACCTTTTTGATGACAGTAAAAGCGTCCTTTTGGATGATAATGGTAAATTTATTGTCAGAAAAAAGAAATGTAAAGATAGGTATGTTTTTGCTTATGGTAAGGATTATCGTCAAACAATACGTGACTTTTATAAAATAAGTTCTCCGACTCCTCTTGTTCCGAGATTTGCTTTGGGAGTTTGGTGGAGCAGATATCATGCTTATACACAGCAGGAATATCTGGATTTAATAGATAGGTTTTTAAATGAAAACATACCGCTTACTGTTGTTGCTGTAGATATGGACTGGCATTGGACGGATCTTAAAAAGAAGTTTGGAATCAATGAAAGTGGTTGGACCGGTTATTCGTGGAATACTGATTTATTTCCTGATTACAAAGAATTTTTTAATGAATTAAAAAAGAAAAAACTTCATATAACACTCAATTTACATCCGGCAGACGGTGTTCGCAGTTTTGAGGATATGTATAATAAAATGGCGAAAGCAAATAAAATTGATCCTGACAGTAAAAAAAAGATCGACTTTAAATGTTCCGATGATAATTTTTGGAATTCCTATTTTGATATTCTTCATAAACCTTATGAAAAAGACGGTGTTGATTTTTGGTGGATTGATTGGCAACAGGGGAAAAAATGTGATATGAAGGGGCTTGATCCTCTTAAAGCATTAAATCATTTTCATTATCTTGATATTGCAGCGAACGGAGGAATTCCTCTTATTCTTTCAAGATATTCAGGAATAGGTTCACATCGTTATCCGTTGGGATTTTCAGGTGATACAAAGATAAAATGGGAGGTTTTGAATTTTCAGCCGTATTTTACTGCAAATGCCGCAAATGCCGCTTATTGTTGGTGGAGTCATGATATAGGCGGTCATTATCAAGGATACAGAAATGATGATTTATATTTAAGATGGATTCAGTTCGGTGTATTTTCACCTGTTTTAAGACTGCATTCAACTTCAAATGATTTGTTGGGAAAAGAACCTTGGAAGTATAGGTATGATGTTTATATAAACGCCAAAGAGTGGCTTCGCTTCAGACACAGTCTTATACCTTATATTTTTTCAATGGATTACAGATGTCATAATGACGGAATTGCTTTGTGTGAACCTATGTATTATGCATATCCTTATGAAAATAATGCGTACAAAGTGAAAAATCAATACAGTTTCGGAAGTGAAATGATTGTGTGTCCGATTACTTCTCCGCAACACAAAGAAACCGAAATGGGAAGTGTTGAATCGTGGATACCGGAGGGAGAATATACAGATATCTTTACGGGGCAGAAATATGAAGGACCAAAGATGATAACTCTTAACAGAGGTCTTAATTCAATTCCTGTTTTGGCAAAATCCGGAGCCGTAATACCATTGTCATCCGATAAGGGAAATTCTTGTGAGAACCCCGTTAATTTGGAAGTTTGGGTTTATAAAGGAAACAACACTTTTACAATGTATGAGGATAACGGAAAAATAGATTGTAAAAATCATGTTGCTTTGACTTTTTTTGAAAATTCATTAAACAGCGAAAATATGTCATTAAAAATAAGTGTTTCCGGTGATTTGAGTGTTATTCCAGACAAAAGAAAATACAAAATTATTTTTAAAGATATTGTTTGTTCTGACATTGTTGTTAAAAATACCGATGCGAATACAGAGTTTGATAAAAATGGATGTCCTGCAGTTATGTTTGATTTTAAAAAAGAGCCGGTAGAAATAGTGATCGGTAATGTCGGTGAACTTCCCAAACAATCCAAACGTGATAAACTTATTGAGATTATGTCTGGATGGCAGGGTAGTTCATTTAAGAAAGATACTTACTACAAAAAATTCGGTGAAGTTAATGATGTTGAAGGTTTGCTCAGAAAACTTTATAAATCAAAATTGCCTAAAGCAGTTTTCGACGCGGTATATGAAGCATTTTCGGAAAAATAAATTTTAAATATTGTTTTTTTTATAAATTTGGTTTGTCGGTACATCCGTTTATATTGCAATAAATAAAGGTCACAAAATATCGAAAAGTGTTCATTTTCTTGACTTTTATACAAAAATAAAGTAAACTGTAAAAAGGTATAAGTAATTTTAATTTGCAATTCTCGGAGGTAATGAAATGTTAAACAGCGAAAAAACAATGGAGTCAATAGTATCGCTTTGTAAAGGCAGGGGCTTTGTTTTTCCCGGCTCTGAAATTTACGGCGGACTTTCAAATACATGGGACTACGGCCCGCTCGGTGTAGAATTTAAAAACAATGTTAAAAGAGCTTGGTGGAAAAAGTTTGTACAGGAAAGTCCTTATAATGTAGGTCTTGACAGTGCTATTTTTATGAATCCGCAAACTTGGGTGGCAAGCGGTCATGTCGGCGGCTTTTCCGATCCGCTTATGGACTGTAAATCTTGTAAAACCCGTCACAGAGCAGACCAACTCATTGAAGCAACAGGTGTTAACCCTGCAGGTTGGTCAAATGCACAGATGAGTGAATATATTAAAGAACACAACATCACTTGTCCCGATTGCGGCGCTTGTGATTTCACTGATATTCGTCAGTTCAACCTTATGTTTAAAACATTTCAAGGTGTAACCGAAGACGCTAAAAATGAGATTTATCTTCGTCCTGAAACGGCTCAGGGTATTTTTGTAAACTTTGCAAACATTCAGCGTTCAACCAGAAAGAAAGTTCCTTTCGGTGTTTGTCAGGTAGGTAAATCTTTCAGAAACGAAATTACTCCCGGTAACTTCATCTTCAGAACTCGTGAGTTTGAACAGATGGAAATGGAGTTTTTCTGTAAACCGGGTACTGACCTTGAGTGGTTCTCGTATTGGAAAGACTACTGCAAAAACTTCCTTCTCGGTTTAGGTCTTAAAGAAGAAAATATCCGTATGAGAGACCACGAACAAGAAGAACTTTCACACTATTCCAACGCTACAACAGATATTGAATTTTTGTTCCCGTTCGGTTGGGGCGAACTTTGGGGAATTGCCGACAGAACTGATTTTGACCTTAATCGTCATCAGGAAACTTCAGGTAAATCACTTGAGTATTTTGACCCGACAACAAATGAAAAATATGTTCCTTATGTTGTTGAGCCTTCTTTGGGCGCAGACAGAGTTGCACTTGCTTTTCTCTGTGACGCATACGATGAGGAAATTGTTGACGCAGAGAAGAACGACAAGCGTGTTGTAATGCGTTTGCATCCTGCACTTGCACCGTTTAAGGCTGCAATTCTCCCACTTTCAAAGAAACTTTCCGAAAAAGCAATGGAAGTTTTCTCGACACTTGCTAAAAAGTACAATGTTGACTTTGATGATGCAGGCTCAATCGGTAAACGCTATCGCCGACAAGACGAAATCGGTACACCGTACTGCATTACCTACGACTTTGAAAGCGAAGAAGACGGTTGCGTAACAGTTCGTGACCGTGACACAATGGAACAGGTAAGACTTCCCATAAGTGAACTCGCTTCATTTATCGAGTCTAAACTTGATTTTTAACAGGAGAAAAGATGGACAGAAAACTTATTAAAGCCCAGTCAAAACAGATAATCAAAAAAAATTCCTGCAAACTTTTCATAATAACATTTGTCGGTATAATGCTTGTCAATCTTGTTATTGCAGCCGTAACTTCAACAATATATTTTAATATGTTACGCTCGGTTTCTGACAGTTATACAGAGTATGAAAACGGCGAAGATTTTTACAATTTCGGAAATCCCGACGCTTTTGACTCCGACTATTTCAGTGACTTCGGCTCACAGATTAAACCTGTTCAGCAACCTGACTGCAAACAGATGCCAAACGAGTTATACGACGAATTTTACGATGATTTTTACGACGAGTTTGAGCAGTACGGAAATAGTTACGGCAATGGCTATGGAAACGGCTACGGTCAGTACGGTGAAGGCGAACTTCCCAATTATATGTTCGACAACTATGCTGCTCCTCTTTTGAGTTCTATTGTTCTTATGATTGTTTCTTTGTTGAGTTTGTTTGCATCACTTGTGCTTTTGCCTAATCAATCGACATTGCAAGGGTACTATGTTTCTGTAATCAGAGGCAGAAAACCCGTAATTTCCGACGGCATAAAGTATGTATATAAAAATGCTTTTTCAGGCTCGTATTTCAAACGACTTGCATTGGAAATAATTATGAATATTGCTATCTCGTTTGCATCAATGTTGTTTATCATTCCGGGCATTATTTTAAATTTGCATTGGGCATTTGCAAGGCAGATTTTAAATGATAATCCCGATATGGATGTTTTCGACGCTTTGAGAATAAGCGGACAGATGACAAAAGGTCATAAGGGAGAACTTTTTGTTCTTGAACTCAGCTTTATAGGTTGGTTTTTACTTTCTGCCGTTACTCTCGGTATCGGTTTAATATATTCGTTGCCTTACTATTACACAACGATGGCACTTTACTATCAAAATTTCAAAATGCGTTCAATTCAAGAAGGCACAGTGGATATGAATGAATTTATGAGTAACGCAGAGAGAAACAGAAGAGCACAAAACGGTTACTATAACGGTAATCAATACTCGCAAAATTTCTCAAATGCTGCTCCTCAATATAACGGAAATTCACAATCACAGCATTTGGGTCAGCAAAATAACGGTGCAAAACCGTCATTCATTCCTACCGAAGTTCCGTCAAGCGAGCCAAATTCTGACACCGTTACTTTTACGGAGGCAGAGTACAGCGAGCCGACAGAACCGCAGTATGCAGAAGAAACGGAGCCGATTGACGCTTTTGAAACGGCAGACTCACAAACAGATTTTGCCGAACCTGTTGAAGCAGAGGAAACTGACAAGACGGGTTTTGAAAGTGCCGATAATTCCGATAAGGATGAATACATCCCAAAAGACGACAATTCGGATACAGACGACACATTTAAAATGTAATTGTCAAACTGTTTTTGAAGTTTGATGATTGTAAAATACATAAAAATAAACGGCTTGCAGTCGAAAAGATTGCAAGCCGTTTTATCATTTTTTATTATTTAATTTAGTCTTCAAGGCCGTTTTCAATCAAAGAAACTGCTTTATCGAGCATTTCCTGTTCGTCTTCGCCGTCGCACTTGATTGTAATTTCAGAGCCGTATTTAATGCAGGCAGCCATAATGTTCATAATACTTTTGCCGTTGATTTCTTTGCCGTCAAATTCAATATCAATGTTTGATTTGAATTTTGTCATTTCAGTTACAAAAAGGTTTGCAGGACGCATATGAAGACCTAATTTATCTACGATTTTAGTGCTTTTTTGAACCATTGGTAAATACCTCGTTTCTTTCTGTAAATATCAAACTGCATACAAACAGACGCAAAGGCGAGTTTGAAACAGAGCGATTTATATTTTTTTCATTTTTTGTTTTTTATTACATTTATATTATATCTTTATTTTTAAATTTTGCAATAAGTCTTACGCTATTTTATTACTTTTTGCAAAATCTTTTGAATAAAAAAAATAATCTTTCGTAAAAAATTACTATTAAAAAAGTTATTTTACCGTTTTAATAACCGTGTGTCTGCGATATGTTTCATCGGGCAAAAAGTCGGTTATGATACAACCACGGTCAATCGGAGCAAATGTTACGGAAGAAACAACTCCGAACTTTGAATGGTCTGCCAAAATATATGTTACAAAACTTCTGTCAAACGCCGTTGCTTTTACAAAAGCTTCTTCGGCGTCGGGTGTGGTGTAACCTCTCTCTATGCTTACGCCGTTTGCACCTATAAACGCCTTTGTGAAGTTGTAGCTTCGTATGTTTTTTGCAGCCACAACGCCGATTACTGCTTCGGTTGTTGACTTTAATTGTCCGCCGAGTACATAGACCTGAAGACCCATTTGAACAAGTTTTTTTGCGTGAATGATACCGTTTGTTACAAAGGAAGCGGCACAGTTTTTGTCAATATAGTCAGCCATTAAAAGTGTTGTTGTGCCTGCGTCAAGATAGACAAAATCGTCGTTGTTGATTTGTGCGGCGGCAAAACGGGCTATTTCTTTTTTCTCACTCATATTTTCGCCTGACTTTTTTTGTACGCTGTCTTCGAGTGCTATAAAATTTTGATTTTTCAGCATTGCACCGCCGTGAATTTTATTTACAAGTCCTGTCTTTGCAAGTTCGGTAATATCACGGCGAATAGTTGACTCTGACGCTCCCAATACCTCTGTCAGCATTGCAACGGAAACCGTACCGTGAGTTTTTAAAATGTCCATTATAGCGTTTTTTCTTTCTTGATTAAGCATGGTATCACTCCCTGATATTTAACATATATTATCTGCATCTCTATTTTAACATTTCAGTCAAATTCAGTCAATAATGAGAAATAATTTATTTGAAATATGAAAAATATATTGTTTTTTTGACAAATTGCGTGCTTTTGAACATAATTGATAAAAATAAAAATCAGCCGAAAGGTATCGACTGATTTTTTATTGAATATTTAATATTGAATTTGTTGAAAAATATTAAATAAATAAAAGTGAAGTTGCTATTGTAAACTGTGCTGCGTAGTATAAAAAATGATTTAATATGACATACGCAGGAGTGTTTTTGTTTTGTTTTCTGTCAAAATATGTCGAGCAAAGCACGGCGTCGGACAGAAGAAACAGTAAAGCACCTATTGCAAACATTATCGTGTTTTTTGAAAAACCGTCAAAGTACATATTGAGCGATGACGAAAGAAGCGTCATTACCAAAAATGCAGTGTAGATATATGTGATTTCTTTATATCCCGTATAATCGTTTTGTTTTCTTGTGATAAACATTTGAATTGCAGGAATAATTATTGAAAGCACTGCACAGAGTATGTACCATTTTTTGTCAGCATCGGCATTTGTGTGTAAAATGATTGCGACTAAAAAGATAATGTGTCCTACAAGGAAAGAACAAAAGCCCCAATATGTAAACTGCTTTTCTTCTTTTTTGAACACCCATTTCAAGTCAAGCCAGATGTCGCCCAATAAACCTGCTACGAGTGCAAGCATGATGAGCATTGAGTAAACTGCTTCCTGTGGTTTTGTTACAACTGCGTAACCTGCCGTTGCGACGAAAAAGCAACTTGTGATTGCTTTTGCAATGACTGCCGGCATAAGATGTTTTTTTACTCTCAAAACTATAAAGACGATAAAAGAAACAATGCCGAGTGCAATGATTATTCCGTACATTGTACTTGTCATTTTGAAATTTCCCCCTCAAAAAAATTATGTTTTCAATTTCAACTGTCCTAAATTTTAAAACGCATTTTAATTTTTAAAATACGCAGTTTCGTATTGCCCCTCGCTCCGAAACGATTTGTAAGCAAGTTAAAATTGAAGACTTTTGCATTTTGCAAAACAGTCTTTGTACTTATCTTACAGTATATTTTTATTTTGGTCAAGTCGTTTTGATAAAAATGACGAAATTCACTTTGATTTGAATGATTATAAAAATAAAACAAAATCGCCGAAATATAAAACTTCGGCGATTTTTTATGTTTAAGATTTTTCTGCGATTTTTTTGATTGTGCTTTCTGTTTCGGAAAGTGCTTTGTTTAAATCGTTATAATTATTTTCATCTGTTTGAACAAAGATTGTTTCAAAGTCGTCGTCGGCTGTTTTTTCAGAGTCAAAGAAGTACGGTATCTCGTAACCTTTTTCGGCAAACTCGCTTTTGTTGTAAATTCTTTCGCCGTTCAGATAGTATTTTTTGTAGCCGTAGTTTGAAACAATTTTTGCATCATATTCTGTTGAAAATTTGCCGTTTTCAAAAACATTTCTCCTTGCCGTGAATGTTCCGGAGTCGTACTTTTTCTCGTCAACATTGTTGATAACGGTGCAGAGATTTGTTTTTTCATCGTCTTTTTCAAGCAGTACAAACTTTTGCTTTTTGTTTTTTGTCGGAGTTACAAGAGCATCGCTTTGGAAAACTCTTGTCGCTGTGTTTCCGTTCCACGCAAAGACTTCCATATAGTATTTGCGTTCCGTTTTTGTTGTATAATCGCCGTAGTTGTTGACTACCACTTTTTCATCACGCTCATAGACAAGTAAAAGTTCTTCCACATTGTCGCCGTCAAAGTCCAAAAGTTTGACAACACCGAGTCCCGTTATGAAAAACTTGTTTTTTTCTTTTGTGATGTCGGCTTTTCCGTATCTTGCGGCGTAGTTTTCCGCAATTTCGGAGTATGCACTGTTTCGCTTTTCAAGTTCCGTCTTTTCGGGCAATGCTTCCTGTTGATTTTCATTTTTTAATGAACTGATTTCTTCAAGCCTGTCAGTGCAGAATTCATAAATGTTTTCAGCCTGTCTTTTTGTTATGTAAGTCAGTTTGATAAATTCCAAGTTGTCCGTAATGTCTAAAGCATGACGCTTGTAAACTTTTTTGTCAAAGTCGTATTCGGCGCCGTCAACTTCTTTAAATTTGCCTGAAGAAAGTTTGAAAAACTTGATTTCAGAGTTGTTTTCGGAATGTTCGCCTATGTAGTATTTTGAGCCGTTGTTTAAAATTGTAACCCATCTTCCGTCTTCGACATTTTTACTTTTGTTGAGTTTTCCCGAATAGAGCCTTGTAAACTCTTTTTTCTTGTTCGTTCCCCAAACTTCAGCGTAGTATTCTTCGGAATTCATATAGACTATGAGCAGTTCGTCGCTTTTGTCGTTGTTGAAGTCTATTCGCCTGATAAAACAGATGCCGGACATTGAGTATAGGTCGTATGTGTCCTTTGAAGCGTCTAAAACATTGCACTGACCGTATAAAGCAAGGTATTGACTGCAAACTTTAGCACTGTTTTTCTCAAAATATTCATCCTTTTTTCCGTCTTTGGAAATGGCAGAAGAAAAAGCGATGCAAACAATAAGAAGAAAAACAACACAAACCGAACCGAGAATGAAATTCGACACGGTTTTGGCAGAAATATTTTTTGATTTCGGCAGAGAAATTTTGATTTTTTTGCCGTTTTTGTCTTTAATTATTTTAGGCAATTCGATTTCTGAAATATTAAAATTAATATTCAAAAACCAATCGACAATTTTTTCAAAAATTTCTTTTATTTTCAGCCAAATTTTTTCAAAAAAAGAAGGGTCTTCGTATCTGTCTTCAAAATAGTTGTATTTTGCCGTAAGACCACCGCCCTTCATCTGTTATCTATATATGTATATAATATTTAATGTTAAAAATTACCAAATTTGAAATTGTAAATAAAAAAGCCTGTCAAACGACAGGCCTTGCTGGAGCGGATGACGGGGCTCGAACCCGCTACCTCCACCTTGGCAAGGTGGCGCTCTACCAGATGAGCTACATCCGCATCTGTGAGAGTATTATATACAAATTTTTAAAAATTGTCAAGACGAAAATTTTTCTCGTGCATTTTTTTGCGATTTTAAACCTTATTTTTGTAAAATTATTTTTCATATCTTAATTAAAATAAAAAGCAACCCTATAATTAAGGATTGCTTGATAAATAAAATATAGAGAAGAAAGCGGACGGAGTTCAACCGTCATCTCAGTCATATCTCTGCGTTTTGATTCGCACTTTTTTTAATTAATAGATATACCCTGCGTCCTCACCCTTAAACCACTACTTTTTTCCTATATGATAATACCAAGTTTTCAGTACTCTGTCAATTGTTTTTTGACAGTTGACTTTTAAAAATTTGAGTGATATATTGAAGTTGGAAAAGTGTATTTTTAAATAAAAATTTTTTTGAGTTTAACAATTTGGAGTAACGGGGGGATATTTATGTCAGCATTTTTCCGCAATTTTAAACCGTTTGCAGCGTATTGGGCGGCATTTTCAATATATATTATTTTGCCGTTTTTTGAATTAATCCCTGTGTCAATAGGGTGGATGATTTGCTTTGTTGCATTTATGTGTCTGTTCAATTTCATAACAGGATATATTGACGGTGTGAAAAAAATTAAATGGGGAATTATGCTTTTTGCCGTTCAGTTGTTGTTTTGCGTTGTTTGGAAATATGCAGTCAAAAGCGATAATTCCGATTTGAATTATTTAATCGGTTTCAGCAATATGACGCTTGTACTTTTTAACAGTGAGATAAAAGCAGTCAATATTACGGTTGCCGTACTTTCGGTTGTTTTGCCTGTTTTGCCGTTTTTTGCGGGCGACGGTTTAAGAAAATTGATATATAAGGAGCACAAATAAATGAAATTCGGCTATATTTTGGATTTACTTAAACAGTATATTATATTTGCATTTGTTTTTTGTGCAATATTTATGTGCGTAGTTGCATTTTCATATTTTGTTGTTTACAAAAAAATAATGCACGGTGAAAAGAAATTAAGCAAAAAAAATATTATAATCCTTATAGTCAGTTGTGTTTATCTTTGTATTGTTTTTTGTGCAGTGTTTTTAAACCGAACAAACTATACAGGCGATGTACAATCATTTTTTTCAAGTTACCGTTTGGCTTGGTATTCCTGTTCGGTACAAGGTTGGCGTAATATTATTTTAAATATATTGCTGTTTATTCCTCTCGGATTTTTATTTCCGTTTTGGAGTGAAAAATTAAATAAATTTTTAATCGCACTGTCAATGGGTTTGCTTTTTTCTGTATCAGTTGAAACATTGCAATATGTTATGAAGATAGGAGTTTTTGAATGTGATGATATTCTGAATAACACGCTCGGTGTCGTTTTGGGATATTGTTTGTTGCAAATTTTAAGACAATTGCACAGAAAAAAATATTCAAAAGCAGTGGCATATTTTTTGCCGTTTTTGATACCGATATTGATTTTTGCAGGGTTAGGTATATATTATTGTGCAAAACCTTACGGCAATTTATTTGTATCATACTATAACAGTAAAGATATGGATGAAATAAATGTATCGGTAAACTATACGCCTCTTGATAATACATCTGCATTTATTTATCAATCAAAGTCTGAAACAAAAGAAAAAGCATTTGAAAAAGCAGAAAGACTTTTTGACACGGTAAATGTGAAAATTGATACAAATACCGAATTTACAGACGAAAATAATATGTATATGGTAAATTCAAAAAATGCAAAATTTCATTTTGTAATGAATTTGGATAATGGCTCATATAATTTTCAAAATGAAGACTATTTCCAAATTGATTCCGTGAAACCCGATACAAGTTATTCCGAGAAACAGGTGCGTGAAGCTTTAAAAAAATTTTCTGTTGTATTGCCTGAAAATTCAGTTTTCAAAGTGAATGAAAATTCAAACTATGAGTTCTATGTGAATACAGTCAGCGACGGGATTTTATATAACGGTACGCTTTATTGTACAATGTTCCCGAATGAAGAATTGGGTGAAATTGACAGTCATATTTTATCTCTTCAATGTTGTTCAAAGGAATTTGGCAAGAGCGAAGTTGAAGCATTGCAACAAATAAAAAACGGTAAGTTCAATATAGATGCCGAATTGCCAAAAGATTGTGATATTGAAATCAAAAATTGCAGTATAATTTATTTGGCAGACTCAAAATCATATTATCAACCAGTTTATCAATTTAATGCCGTTATATCTTCAAATGGAAACGAGAAAAAAACAGAGATATTGATACCTGTACTTTCGTAACTGTAATTTGTAAAATATTTGACATTAAAATCTCTGTGAGATTTATTATAGGAAGATAAGCGTAACAGGTTGATTGAACATTTCCGACACGACATTTGCCGTGTCGGTTTTTTTATATAGAATTGTGGTAAAAAATGTAATGGTGTAATTTTTGTAACTATCCATTTACAAAAGCGTGTATTTTTGATAATATTATAGTGAGAAAGTAAGCGATGAATGAAATGGAGAAAGTTTTAAACAGATGACATATCAAATTTTTCCGTTCGGCGAAGTGTGGCAAAACGGTATTTTCAATGTGCCGAAAATCGTTGCCGAGCGATACATAAAAATGGCAAGTGAATATCAAATTAAAGCGTTGCTGATACTTTTGTCTATGAACGGCAGGTGCGAGAACGAAGATATTTCAAAAAAACTCGGCATTACTGCGTCTGATGTAAAAGACATTATGGAATTTTGGATTGAAGAAGGCATCATCTCGACGGCAGACGGCGAAGAAACTGAAAAGGTCGTAAAGCAGAACACGGAGAAAAAAGCAAGGTTTGAAGAAAAAGAAGAAAAATCCGAGTCGGTTGAAGAAGTAAAAACGGTCGTTAAAGAAAATAAGTTTAAAGACCTTACACCACCCGATATATCGCCTAAAGAAGCAGTTGAAATTTTGCGTAACTCAAAAGAACTTCAGTTTTTGGTAAATTCGGCACAGGAAACACTTGCAAGGACTGTTTCACAGTCTGAAATAGCAACGATTATTCAAATGGTAAACTATTACGGACTTACACCCGAAATTGTACTTACAATTTTTTCGTTCTGTAAATCAGAGCGTGAAAAAGGCAGAGCACTCGGTGTTTCCTACATTGCAAAAATGGCGAAAAATTGGGCTGAAGAAGGTATTACAACGCTTGACGAGGCAGAAAAGAAATTGAAAGCCATTGAAAAAGCAGACGGTTTGTGGAAAAATATCTGTGAATGGTTGTGCATTTCTTACAGAAAGCCGACTTCCTCTCAATCGAAAACGGTTGAGCGTTGGCAAAAAGAACTTGACGATGAAATGATTGAACTTGCCTGCACGGAAACACGGGAAAACGCAAACGAGCCGTCATACAAATATTTAAAATCAGTCGTTGAAAATTGGCTCAAAAAAGGAATTAAAACTCCCGAACAATTTAAACAGGACAAGTTAGATTTTGAAAATAAGAAAAACAAAATGAAAAACGGTGCAAAAAATCAAATCGAAAGTGCACCGTCTTACAATCTCGACAAAATCAGGGATAAAGCAAAGAATAATACAGATATTTTTTAGAAAGTGTGAAATAAATGGCATATCCTGCAAAGAATTATCAAAAGGCCTTGAACATTTTAGCACAAAGGCGTGAAAAATCACAAAACGAATTATACGAAAGAACAAATGAAATTGAGAAAAAAATACCTGAAATTTCGGAGTATAAAGACCGTTTGGCACAAATCGGCGTGAATATTGCAAAAATTATCATCGCATCAAAAAATAAAAAAGCCGACATTGAAGAACTGTCGAAAAAAAGTTTGGGAATTCAAGAAGAAAGAGAAAAACTGCTAATTAAAAACGGTTTTGAAAAAAATGCTCTTGAACAACAATATACTTGTCCGCTTTGCAGAGATACGGGCTTTGTCAACGGCAAACTCTGTAAGTGTCATATCAAGATTTTAAAACAAATTGAGCGAGATAATATCAAGGAAGTTGCACCGCTTGACAAGTGCAATTTTGACAGTTTTGAGATTGGGTGCTATCCCGACACGGTAAATCTTGACGGAATTTCTCCGAGAAAAAAGATGGAAAAAATCTGCAATAATTGTTATAAATATGCCATAACTTTTAATGAAAAAAGTCCGTCACTGTTATTTATGGGTGCAACAGGTCTCGGAAAAACGCACATCAGCCTTGCCATTGCAAATGTTGTCATTAACAGAGGATACCATGTTATTTACGGCAGCGCTCAAAACATTTTGGGCGACCTTGAAGAAAATCATTTCGGCAGAAACGACAACCCACGCTACAAACTTGACGAGTTGCTTTCGGCAGACTTGCTCATTATTGACGATTTGGGTGCAGAGTTTACAAATCAGTACAGTATCGCTTCATTTTATAATATTGTAAATTCCAGAACTTTGTCGGAGAAACCGACAATTATAAGCACAAATTATAATTTCAGCGAACTTGAAAATAAGTACGACCAAAGAATTACTTCGAGAATTACAGGTCTTTTCAAGATACTTGTATTCGAGGGAGAAGATATAAGATATATTCAAAAGTAATATATGATTTGTTTGTTCTGAAAAAACAAAATTAAAGGCAGTTCATTTGAACTGCCTTTTTTATATGATTTTTTATTTTGCACATATTATTTTTCGATTTTTGTTTCACAAAGTTCGTCTGTCGTATAGGATTTGAAAACAACTGTGTCAACGGTTTGAGGTTGATTTGCCTGTTCATAAAGCAATCCGATTTCTCCGTTTTGCATTTGAGTTAAGCATGAGTAGGCAAAGTTTGTGTTTTTGTCCGTGATTTCCTTTTTATATGTCCATTCAATTTCATAACCGCTTGTACTGTCGGCGTTTTCTTTTATGAGTCCGACATAGACAAAACCGTTTGTTCTGCTTTCGCCTGCGGGTGCAGAGAGAATAACTGCGTCAGAGCCGTCTATTTTGCCGTTATAGTTTATTGCCGAAACTTGACAACCTGAGCCTGTTGTGAGAGGGAGTTCTTTCACAAGCTGAAGGTCGCTCCATACATTTCCGCCGTCTGTACTTGTTGCAGTTGCAACATATCCTGCTGTTGTGCGTGAATATGACTGCAAATTTCCGTTTGGCAATTCTATGATTTGAGTTTCGCTGATATTTGGCACTTCTTCTGTAAGTTCCACACTCTGACCGACATTCCATGTAACACCGTTGTCGTCGCTGAATACACAAGTGAATTTTTGAACGCCTGTTTCATTGTCGAGATAGTATGCAGTAAATAAAAGTCTGCCTGCATATTTTCCGTTTTGTATTTGTATTGCTCTGCCGGGACAAACGCCCATAAAAGCCTCGTCGTTCGGTTTGATTTGAGCGTTTAAGTTTACAGGATTTGCCCAAGTTTTACCGTTGTCGTCTGAATATGTCATATATATGTATGAAGTTTTCAGAGGTTTGAACAAAGCGTCTTTATACATAATATTCATTGCAATTTCTTTATCAGTTTTAGTTCCGAAAGAAATATTGTACCAAAAACGCTGCTTTTTCTGTTTTACCGTAAGGGGCTTGCCGTTTTGTAAAATTTCGTATTTGTCGTTTAAAGAATACTCTGTTTTTTCTCCGTTTTTATCATAGATTGCACCGTTTTCTCTCACAGTGTAATTAAAATCTTTTTCTCCGTCTTTGCAGAGCATTAAATATTTTTGACCGTCAATTTCGGTAAATCCGCTTCCTTTTACGGAATTTGTGGCTCCTGTTGCGTAAGGATATGCGTCAACAAACATAAAAATTCTGCCTGTGTTTTTATCCTGCACCATACTCGGGTCAATGAAAGACGCACTGTCTTTTGTTGTCAGTTTACCGTTTTGTTTTAAAATTGTTTTGCTGTTATCCCAATCGTCAAAGTAAAGTGCAAGTGTCGATTTGCTCCAAGTTTTGCCGTTGTCCGTGCTGATTGAAACAGCAGTGTCGAGATTATTTGCAGAGTCGTGCGTACCGCCGAATCGTGCATCTATTGACGCAACAAGAGTTCCGTCTTCGGTTGTGATGACTGACGGTATTCTGTAATAATTACTCATTACACCGTCTTCGCTTGAAAAAGGTTTTACACCGTCGGGTATATCGTTTTTCGGTGCTTTCATTACGGGAGTGATGACAAACCCTAAACCTACGACCGTTAAAATTACCAATGTTAAACAAATTGCCGTGATACTCAATATTTTTTTCTTCATTTCTATCCCCTTTAAAAATTACTTTTACAGACAAAAATGCGTCATTGCAATAAATCGAAAGACAATTTTGTCTGTAAATATGTTTGATTTACAAATATATCATAACATATTTAAACATAATTTATCAATTCAATTTTTTGCAATGACGCAAAGTGAATGATTTTTATTTTTAACGGTATTATTAAGGTATTATATTGTATTATAGTTTATATTAAAAACAATATTAGAAAATGAGAATTATACCGCACCGTAAGCGAGCATAGCGTTTGCAACCTTTACAAAGCCTGCAATGTTGGCACCTGCAACGAGGTTGTCGGGCATACCGTACTCTTCAGCGGCAGCGGCAGTTTTTTTGTAAATGCCTGCCATAATTTTTTGGAGTTTTTTATCAACTTTTTCAAAATTCCAATTATATCTGATTGAGTTTTGAGACATTTCAAGAGCAGATGTTGCAACACCGCCTGCGTTTGCGGCTTTTGCGGGGGCAAAAAGTACATGGCTTTCGATGAAAAGTTTTGTCGCTTCTGGTGTGGATGGCATATTTGCACCTTCGGCAACGGCGATACAGCCGTTTTTGATTAAAATTTCTGCGTCTTTTTCGTCAAGTTCGTTTTGTGTTGCACAAGGCAAAGCAATATCGCATTTAATTGTCCATACACCTTTGCAACCTTCGTGATATTCTGCACTCGGTCTTTCTTTTACATACTCAACAAGGCGTTTTCTCTCGACTTCTTTAATTTTTTTCAAAAGGTCAAGGTCAATGCCGTCTTTGTCATAAATATATCCGTTTGAGTCGGAAACGCTTACAATTTTTGCACCGAGTTGCTGTGCTTTTTCAAGTGCATATATAGCAACATTACCGGAGCCTGAAATAACAACGGTTTTGCCCTCGAAAGACATACCTTTTGCTTTGAGCATCTCTTGGGCAAAGTAGCAAAGACCGTATCCCGTTGCTTCCGTACGGGCAAGACTTCCGCCGTAGTCAAGACCTTTTCCCGTGAGTGCACCCGAAAACTCGTCTCTCAAACGCTTATACTGACCGAACATATATCCGATTTCTCTCGGGCCGACGCCTATATCGCCTGCCGGTACATCTCGTTCGGCACCGATATGCTTTGAAAGTTCTGTCATAAAACTTTGG
This sequence comes from uncultured Eubacteriales bacterium, assembly GCA_900540085.1. Taxonomy (GTDB): domain Bacteria; phylum Bacillota; class Clostridia; order Oscillospirales; family Acutalibacteraceae; genus Scybalenecus. The sequence goes on along the minus strand of UQEU01000002.1, from coordinate 117,612 downwards.
CAAAAACGCATTACTTCAGTGTCAGATTTTCCTTTCGGGTCAAAGTCTGCACCGCCTTTTGCACCGCCGATTGGCAAGCCTGTAAGCGAGTTTTTGAAAATTTGCTCAAAACCGAGAAACTTTACTATTCCTTCGTAAACGGACGGGTGAAAACGGAGCCCTCCCTTATATGGTCCGATAGCAGAGTTGAATTGTACACGGAACCCGCGATTTACATGTAAAACGCCGTTGTCATCAAGCCACGGCACTCTGAATTTAATGATACGCTCCGGCTCAACTATGCACTCCATAACACCTTTTTCAATGTATTCGGGGTGTTTCTCAAGCACCGGCTCAAGCGACTCGAGGACTTCCTCTACTGCCTGATGAAATTCAGGTTCGCCTGCATTTTTTTGTTTTACTTTTTCCATAAGCCCAATAAGGTATTCATTTTTAAGACTCATGATTTCACCTGCCTATAAAATTATAATTTACATTTTCCGTTATTTTATGAAATATGAAAAATATGAAAATATTTTACTGCAAAATAAATGAAAAAATCAATATTTTTTCTCAAAAAAATTCAATCTAAACTCAATTCTGTAAAAACTGTTTAAAAATTTTTGTTGACTAAGCCTGTCTGTTATGCTATACTTACACAGAAAGGTTTTAGCGTGGTAAAGTGGTAACACGATAAAACAGACCGTTTTTTCAAAAATAATAAAAAACAATCACAAATTTTAATCAATTATGAAGGAGAAAAATTATGAAAAAGTTACTTTCAATTATTATGGCGACAGTTTTAATTGCAACCGTTTTTGTAGGATGCAGTTCAAAAAAAGAGAATGACAACAAAGGCGAAAGCACTCAAACATCAGCGTCTGACCTTGCATATATCAAAGAAAAAGGCACTCTTGTTATCGGTATCACAGAGTTTGAACCTATGAATTACAAAGACAAAGACACAAAAGAGTGGACAGGATTTGATACTGAGTTTGCGCAGGCAGTTGCCGAAAAATTAGGCGTTAAAGCAGAATTTCAGGTTATTGACTGGGATAACAAAGTTCCCGAACTCGACGCAAAATCAATCGACTGTCTTTGGAACGGTATGACCATTACCGATGAAGTTAAGAAAAATACAAATGTTACAAATGCCTATGTTGAAAACGCACAGGTTGTTGTAATGAAAAAGAGCGAAGTTTCAAAATATTCTTCACTTGAAGAAATGAAAGACCTTTCATTCTCTGCCGAAGCAGGTTCAGCAGGCGAAAAAGCACTTCAGGAAGCAGGCATTAAAAATGTTACAGCAGTAACAGCACAGTCAGACTGTCTTATGGAGGTTCAGTCAGGTTCAACAGATGCGTGTGTAATTGACTTGACAATGGCAAACTCAATGATTGGCGACGGCACAAGTTACTCCGAACTTGCTTTTGAAGTTAAACTCAATGTTGAACAGTATGGTATCGGTTTCAGAAAAGGCTCCGATGTTACGGAAGAAGTAAACAAGATTATGGAAGAAATGAAAGCAGACGGCTCACTTCAAAAACTTGCAGACAAATATAAACTCACGCTCGCAAAATAAAATTTTACTTGAAAAATATAATTTTTGTATTAAAATGTTTATAACAATTATTTATAAAACAGGAGGAGAAAAATGGAAATGTTTTGGCAGGTAACGCTTGACTTGCTCAAGGGTTTCGGCACAACGCTTGAACTTTTTGCTTTGACGCTTGTTTTCGCTTTACCGCTCGGCCTCATTTTTAGTTTCGCTTCAATGAGTAAATTTAAGCCGCTCAAATGGCTTATGAAAACTTTTGTTTGGATGATAAGAGGTACGCCTCTTATGCTTCAGATGATTGTCATTTACTACGGTCCCGGTCTTGTCGGAACTTGGGCGCAGGGTATAGAAAACCCGAATTCGTTTGTTACTTGGCTTGCATCTTGGTCTGTTTTTGACAGATTTGCGGCGGTGCTTATAGCTTTTGTAATAAACTATGCTTGCTATTTCTCTGAAATTTACAGAGGCGGCATAGAGAGTATTCCTGTCGGTCAGTACGAGGCAGGACAAGTTCTCGGTATGACGAAAACGCAAATCTTTTTCAGAGTTGTTTTGAAACAGGTGGTAAAACGCATTTTGCCTCCTATGAGCAACGAAATCATTACACTTGTTAAAGATACTTCACTTGCAAGGATTATTTCTGTTTATGAAATCATTTGGGCAGGTCAAAACTATATTAAACTTGAGGGACTCATCTGGCCGTTGTTCTATACGGGTGCATTCTACCTTGCTTTTTGCGGTATATTGACGCTCATATTCAACAAGGCAGAGAAAAAACTCAATTATTACAGAGGTTGATAAAATGGCAATGCTTGAAGTTACCGATATTCATAAAAGTTTCGGTGATACTGAAGTTTTAAAAGGAATAGATTTTTCGCTTGAAAAAGGCGAGGTGCTTGCCATTATAGGCTCATCGGGAAGTGGCAAGACTACTCTTTTAAGGTGTCTTAATTTTCTTGAAACAGCAGATAAAGGCGTTATAAGCGTTGACTCTAAAGTGCTTTTAAATACAGATGATGAAAATTCTTTGACGGAAAAAGAAATACGAAAAAACCGTTTGCATTTCGGATTGGTTTTTCAGCAGTTCAATCTGTTTCCGCAATATACCGTTATGCAAAATTTAACACTTGCACCGTCGCTTGCTTTGAACGACGAGGTAAAGGCGTATAAAAAAGAAAACGGCTCATCAAATGCTAAAAAGTTTAAGGAACAAAGAAAAAAAGAGATTGAAAAAAAGGCGAATAACTTGCTTTGTCAAGTAGGTCTGTCGGAAAAATCGAGTGCTTATCCGTGCGAACTTTCGGGCGGTCAGCAACAGCGAGTTGCAATCGCAAGAGCACTTGCAATGTCACCTGACATTCTTTGTTTTGACGAGCCGACATCGGCACTTGACCCCGAACTGACAGGAGAAGTGCTGAATGTTATAAGAAGTCTTAAAACAGGCAACAGTACAATGATTGTTGTTACTCACGAAATGGAGTTTGCAAAAAATGTTGCCGATAAAGTAATGTTTATGGCAAACGGTGTGATAGAAGAAATGGGTACACCCGAGCAGATTTTTGAAAATCCGCAAAGCGAGATTTTAAAATCATTTTTGAGCAAATCGCTTGAAAGAATATAAATAACTTAAACAATTTAAAATCATTTGAATAAAAAGTTATACAAAAACCGTACGACCAAAATCGTACGGTTTTTTGTGCAGTTTTATTTTAATTTTTAAATGCAAACATTTATATTTCACTTTGAATTTCAGCACTTTATTTTCTGTGGGTAATCATAGTTCTCAAAGAGTTTGCCACTGCAATCAGGCAGACACCGACATCGCCGAAAACTGCAAGCCACATTTCGCTTATTCCGAATGCTGCAAGACCGATTATTACGGCTTTTACAAGGATTGCAAAAATGATATTTTCTTTGTTAATAGCCATTGTCTGTCTTGCAATTCTTATTGCTTTCGGTATTTTTGAAAGTGAGTCGCCCATTATAACAATATCGCTTGCCTCTATCGCAATGTCGCTTCCGACACCGCCCATTGCTATACCAATGTCGGCACTTGCAAGTACAGGTGCGTCGTTAATGCCGTCGCCCGTGTAGAAAACTTTGCCTTCTTTTTTGATTTCTTCCATTTTTTTAACTTTGTCCTGAGGCAAAAGTTTTGAGAAAAAGTTTGTTATACCTGCTTTTTTTGCAATGTCTTGTGCTATATCTTTTTTATCGCCTGTAAGCATATATGTCTTTTTGACGCCGAGTTTTTTCAACTCTTTTATTGCGTCTTTACTGTCTTCTTTGATAATGTCTGCAAAGACGATATTACCGATAAATTTATCTTTTGTTGCACAGTAAATTGCAGTTCCGATAGATTTTGTTTCCTTAAAATCAACGCCGAGTTCTCTCATCAGTTTTTCATTTCCGACAAAGTATTCCACACCGTCAACTACTGCACTTACGCCTTTTCCTGCATAGTTTTTTGCATCTTTTACTTCTGCATTTTCGGAATATTGACCGAAAGCAAGGCAGATGGATTTTGCGATTGGGTGGGCAGAATATCTTTCGCAGGCGGAAATGATTTTGAAAAGTTCACGCTCGTTGTCCGTTTCTTCACAACTTACATACTTGAATTTTCCGCTTGTTATCGTACCTGTTTTGTCAAAAACGCCTATGTTACACTTTGTGAGTTCTTCAAGATAATTTGAACCTTTTACCAAAATTCCCTGCTTTGAACAAGCACCGAGTCCTCCGAAGAAACTGAGCGGAACGGAAATTACGATTGCACACGGGCAAGATGCAACGAGTGCCGAAAGTCCGTTGTAAACCCATTCGCTCCATTCTCCGCCGAAAAATATCGGTGGTACAAGAATTATAAGCAAAGAGATTGCACATACAATCGGTGTATATATTTTTGCAAATTTTGTGATAAATTTTTCCGTACTGCTTTTTTTGTTTTGTGCGTGTTCAAGCATTTCAAGAATTTGTGCTATTGTACCGTCAGAGTATTTCTTTTCAGCCCTGACTTTAAGTGTAGCGTTGATGCAAACGGAACCTGACAAAACTTTGTCTCCTACGCCGACTGAAACGGGTATGCTTTCTCCCGTCAAAGCCGCCATATCAAGTTCACAGTTTCCTTCAATGATTTCGCCGTCAAGGTTGATTTTTTCGCCCGGTTTTACAATAATTGTTTCTCCGATTTCAACTTCTTCGGGTTTAATGCTCATTTCTTCGCCGTTTCGTATAACGGTAACTTCCGTAGGCTTCATTTTCAGCATTGATTTAATCGCATTTCGGCTTTTTCCGAGTGCAATGCTTTGCATAAATTCGCCGAAAGTGAATAAAATCATTACGGCACAGCCTTCAGAATATTCCTTTATTGCAAACGCACCGAGCGATGCGATTGTCATTAAAAAGTTTTCGTTAAAAATATTTCCGTGAATTACGCCCTCAACGGCTTCTTTGATTATGTTAAATCCTACAAATAAATAAGAAATTCCGAAACAGATTAATGCTATAAATTCGTATTGTGCAAAAAATTCAACTTTACTTGCAATAATTCCCAAAATAAAGAAAACTACCGAAGTGGCAAGTTTGAAAATGATTTCGTTTTTCTCGTGTTTGTCGAGTTCTCTCTCGTGGTCGCACCCGCATCCGCAGCCATCGTGATGATGCTCATGGTCGTGTTTGCATTCGCAAGCGTCGTGGTTGTGTTCGTGGTCGTGTTCACAAGTGCAAGCGTCGTGGTTGTGTTCACAACATTCGTTTTCATTGTGCTTTTTTTTCATAGTTTGCTCCTATTCTTCAATATGCTCTATTCCGCAGTTGATAATTCTTTCTACATGGCTGTCGGCAAGCGAATAGTAAACCTGTTTGCCGTTTCGTCTGTATTTTACAAGATGACTTTGCTTCAAAACTCGCAGTTGGTGTGAAACGGCAGTTGAACTCATTTGCAGTTCGTCGCCGATTTCCGATACGCAACGCTCCGTATCAACTAAAGACATAAGTATTTTCAGCCGTGTTGAGTCGGAAAAGATTTTGAATAAATCTGCAAGGTCAATGATTATTTCGTCGTTGTGCATTATTTCACCTCACTTGAACAACTGTTCAAGTGTATTGTATATCAAGAAATCGGAAAAGTCAAGTCAATTATTTAAAATTTTGATAAGTAAAAGTTGAAAAACATTTTAAAATAAAAAAAGCCCTGCCCAATGGCAAGGAGTTCCCTCGTGGCTTCACGCAGCCTTATTTTCGTTTTCGTTGTTGGCAATGTCATCGACAAGGTCGTTGAAAATTCGTATGTCTTCGTCGGATGTTTTGATTGAATCGTTTCCGATTGCAAGACCCATACCAATCAACTTTATGATGTTTTTCAGCATATTCACTTATCACTTCCTTTCTTATTTGTTGACTTTATAATAAATTGTAAATGTTATGTTTTTATTATCTTTATTTAAAGATTGTGTAAAATTTTAAAAAATACAGGGAATACGACTGTATTCCCCATAAGTGTTTAAAATCCCGATTTTTCCATTTCTGTCTGTTGAGCTGCAATTTTTTCCGCTTTTCTTTGTGCTCTTTTTTTCTTTGCTTTGTAGCCGAGCAATTTTTCAACATGTTCTTGCGGAGTTGCACACGAGCCGATTGTAACAGGTGCGTTTCCGTAGATACCGTGAAAGTCAGAACCGCCTGTCATCAAAAGTTCGTTGTTTTTGCAATATTTAATCAAATCTTCAATCTGTTTTTCCGAAGCACTTGGATGCCAAACCTCGATACCGTCAATACCGAGTTCTCTGTACTTTTCTATTTCATCAAAGTTGTTGTAGAAAGCAGGATGAGCGAGAATGGCAACAGCACCTGCGTTATGCACTTCTTCAATAACTTCACTAATAGACGGATATTTTGTAGGAGCAAGAATGTTGGCTTCACTTTCCGGACTGAAAAGTGTGTGGAATAAATCGCCGAAGATTTTGTCTGTATAACCTGCGTCCATAAGTGCGTGCATAATGTGTTGCTTGTAAAGGTTTGTAGAGCCTGATGCGTGTGAGATTATGAACTCCGAAGAAACGGGAAAGCGAGAAGCAACTTTTAACATCATTATCTGACCTGCGCGTTTTCTTGCTATGCTTGTACGCTTGCAAAGTCCTTCAAGACGGTCGGGTGCGTCTGCCAAATAGGCGAGTATGTGAACTTTTTTTCCTGCTTCTTCATCAAATGCAGAGAGTTCAACACCCGGAATTACTTTAACATCGTATCTTTTGCTGATTACCTGCGCTCTGACTGTACCTGCAAGGCAATCGTGGTCAGTTACGGCAATGGTGTCTATGCCACTCTTTTTTGCAATGGCTATCAAGTCTTCTATACCAACTGAACCGTCGCTTAGTTTAGTATGACAATGAAGGTCTGCTGCCATATATCCATTTCCTCCCTTAAATTTCGGTTTGATAAGCCCCGTTTGCAATAAAATATGGTACTTATCGCATTATTTATTATATCACACGATATTTTTAATTGCAAGCCGAAAGATACAAAAAACGACAAACATTAGTTCATCTATCGGAGTTTGGCAGTCAAAAAAATGCAATTTTTAATGCTATTTTTAAATAATTTTATCTTTACACATTCGCAAAAGTGTAAAAAAGAAAAAATTAAAATTTTTTTATTTCTTTTAAAATAAGTCCTAAAATGAAATTAAATATTTTGAAAATTTTTAAGTTTTCTTGCAAGAAGAGAAACGGGCAGACCGACAACATTGAAATAGTCGCCGTCAATTTTTTCAACGAAAAGTTTACCGCCCGACTGTATGCCGTAAGCACCTGCTTTGTCAAAGCAATCATTTGTTTTAATGTATTCTTTTATTTCGTCATCGCTGAGTTCAAAAAAAGTAACTTTCGTTTCACAACAAAAAGACTCGGTTTTATCTGAACTTGCTATTGTTACTCCCGTGATTACGCTGTGCGTTTTTCCCGAAAGCATTTTAAGCATTTCAAACGCTTCTTTTTCGTCTTTTGGTTTTCCGAGTTTTTTGCCGTTTGCGACAACTACCGTATCTGCACCGATTACGATGTCGCCGTCACGCACAAACGGCTCTGCCTTTGCAAAAGAAAGTTTTTTCAAACTTTCATATATTTCCAAATTGTCAAAAACAGTTTCATCAATATCTGAAGACTTTATAACAAAGTTTTCTGTAATATCTTTTAAAAGTTCTTTTCTTCTCGGAGAATTTGAAGCGAGTACAATCATTTATAAAACACCTCTGTAATAAAGTCCTTTTGTTGCACCGTGTAAAACGGCTCTTTCGCCTTTTAAAAATGACGATGTGATTTTTAAAACTTCTTCTTTGCTTTCGTCGGTAAAAAGCAAGTCGGCAAAATCAGCCTTTACTTCACTCAATTTATCGGAAATATCGAGAATATCGCAGTTGTAAACAGTTACACACGGCAAAGGAGAACATTTTACGGGAAATTTTTTTCCGAGTCTGTCCGTAAGTTCGCCGTGCTTTTTGCAGTTTTGACAACCGATTGAATTTTTTACGGGACAGTTTCTTGTCGTCATTAAAGGCAGTCTGCCGTAGGCAATAAGACCTTTTTCTTTTTTGATATTTGCTTTTGAAATTTGTTCGAGAGTGAGTTCAAACGGCATTACGACATTTTCAAAATCAGTATATGAATTAAAAATATTCATAGAGTGGTCGGCAAATATTTCAAAACCTGTTTCTTTTGCAAGTGAAACGGCGTCAATAGTTGAACAAAGTGCTTTTTTGACACCTGCTTTATGCAACTTTTCAAGTTTTTCTTTAATTTCGTTTTCACAACCGAATAAACCGCTCGGTATATATACTTCAGCACCGAATTTTTTGAAATTTTCTTCTTTTTCATAAATGGGAAGCCAAATTCTTTTAAAAGGATGATTTGACGGAATTTGCTCTGCTTTTTCAAATCTTGCACAAAGATAAGGTCGGCGAATTTTTCTGTCGGGTTCAACTTCGTTGAAATCTTTAATCTCCGTCTTTTCGTGTCTTGAAAATTCTAAACAAAGTTTTTCAACGGCACATCTTCTCATTTCGTTTATCGAACTTGCACTCAAAATTAAGCCGTCGTCAATTTCACAGTCTGTGTGCCTTGCAAAAAATTGAGTTCCGCCGAGTTTTGAAAGTCTTTTTGAAACGCTTTCGCAGTCAATCGGCTTGTTAAGTGCTTTTTCGGGAATATCTCCGTTTACACAGACTTTTTTGCCGAGTGAGTTGGCATATAAAACGGCATTTTGACCGTTTTTGCAGATGAATTTAAAATCGACTGCAATGTTTTGATTTTCTTTTTCGTAAAGTTTTTCAAAAGATTTGAGCAGTTGTGATGATGCTCCCAAAACATTTTCTTTACTGCGGATACCGAACATATCTTTACCGAGTTTGTTTTCAAAATATCCGCTTGTAAAACCGCTTCTTGAAAAGACATTCATCAACTCTTTTTTGTCTTTTTCGGTATATGTGTTTTCGAGTGATTTTTTGCAATCGGACACGGCCGCCGCAACATATTCGGGGCGTTTCATTCTGCCCTCTATTTTGAGAGAAGATACGCCGAGTTCACACAATTCGTCAATTTTTTCAATTAAAGAAAGGTCTTTTAAACTTAGGTCTGCCGAACCGTTTGCCTTTGCAGAAAACGGAAGACGGCAGGGCTGGGCGCAGAGTCCTCTGTTTCCGCTTCGTGAACCTATAACGGCAGAAAGCCTGCATTGACCTGAAAGGCACATACAAAGTGCGCCGTGTACAAAAACTTCCGTTTCAAGTTCTGTCTTTTCAGATATATCTTTTATCTCGTTTTTTGTCATCTCACGGGGCAGTACCATACGGCAAAAACCGAGTTTTTCAAGGTATTTTGCACCGTAGGATGTGCATACGCTCATTTGAGTTGAGGCGTGTAAAACAGCGTTTTTGTAAGTGTTTTTTACAGCATTAATAAGCCCTAAATCAGAGATAATCAGGGCGTCAATTCCGAAAGATAACGTTTTTCCCACAAAATCTACGGCAGTTTTCATCTCGCTGTCAAAAATAGCCGTGTTTATTGTGAGATATACCTTTACATTTCTTTCGTGGCAGTATTTTATTGCATTTTCAAGTTCTTCATCATTAAAATTGCCGGCGTTTCGGCGAGCGCTGAACAGTTTACCGCCAAGATAAACTGCGTTTGCACCGCTTCTGACTCCGGCAATTAAAGACTCACCGCTTCCTGCGGGAGCAAGTATTTCGATTTTCATATATTATTTCTGTTGCAACTTTCCTCTGAGATTTGCGATTTCTCTGTTGAGTCTTTCAATTTCGTGGCGAGCATAGTCTGCTTCCATTTTTGCTCTTGTGGTGTCCTCAAGATAGTCTTTGATTTGCGCACGAAGGTTGTCCGATGCCGCACTTGCTTTTTTTGCTGCGTCCATTTGGTCAAGTGCAATTAAAACTGCCGCTTGTGTCTGTGAAAGCGACGGGTTTTCCGTGATAATTTTTTTTATCTCTGTATTGAGTGCCTCTGCCAAGTCTGTAACATACTCGGGAGCGTCTTCAGAAACGATTGTGTATGAAGCACCGCCTATTGTGATGCTGACTTTGTTTTTATCCATTATTCCACCTCAAAATCATCATTTGAAAAAACAAATGTAAATATGTAGTTTTAATTTCAGTTTTAGTATAACAATAAAGGTTTGTCTTGTCAATTCATAAAACTTGGTTGTAATAAATAGTTTTAAAATATAATTTAATATAATTTCAGAATATAAAATATAAAAATCGAGAAATATAAATATATTTTAATTTTAAACGCACCGCACTTGCAAAATATAAAAAATTCTGCGTTGCGATGCGTCAAAATGTTGAAGTTTAGATATTGAAATCAAACATTATATTTGTCAATTTGTGATTTAATCAAGGCTTCGTCGTCAAAGTAGTTGATTTTCATTGCAGATTTTACACTTTCAAGAGTTTTGGCTGCAACTTTTTCAGCTTCTATGCTGCCGTTTTTGAGAATTTCGTAAATCTCGGGAATTCTTTTGCCGAGTTCAAGTCTTTTTTCTCTGATAGGAGCAAGTTCCGACTCCATAACTTTGTTGAGAAATCTTTTAATTTTAACATCACCGAGACCGCCTCTTTGGTAATGCTCCTTGAGTTCGTCAAGATTTTTGTAGTCGTTCCAAAATTCAGCAAAGTGTTCGTCGGTGCAAAATGCGTCGAGATAAGTAAAGACCGTGTTGCCCTCGATATTGCCCGGGTCGGAAACTTTGAGATGGTTCGGGTCTGTGAACATACTCATAATTTTTGCCGAAACTTCTTCTGCCGTATCTGAAAGGTAGATGCAGTTGCCGAGCGACTTGCTCATCTTCGCTTTTCCGTCAATGCCGGGAAGACGAAGACACGCTTTGTTTGTCGGTAAAAATGCAGTTGGTTCAACGAGTGTATCTCCGTAAACGGAGTTGAATTTGTGTACAATTTCCTTTGTCTGCTCAATCATCGGAAGTTGGTCTTCGCCGACAGGAATTGTGTCTGCTCCGAAAGCCGTAATGTCAGCCGCCTGACTGATTGGGTATGTGAAAAAGCCGACAGGAATGCTTGCCTCGAAGTTACGCATTTTGATTTCCGATTTAACGGTAGGATTTCTTTGAAGTCTTGAAACCGTAACGAGATTCATATAGTAAAAAGAAAGTTCCGTTAATTGAGGAATTTGTGACTGAATGAAAATTGTGGTTTTTTCAGGGTCAATTCCGCAGGCAAGGTAGTCAAGAGCAACCTCTAAAACATTTTGTCTGATTTTTTCGGGATTTTCTGCGTTGTCAGTGAGAGCCTGAGCGTCGGCAATCATAACATAAATTTTATCATACTCGCCTGAGTTTTGAAGTTCAACACGCCTTTTAAGAGAGCCTACATAGTGTCCGACATGAAGTCTGCCTGTCGGTCTGTCGCCTGTAAGAATGATTTTTTTCTTTTCCATTCTGTTTGGATATTCCTTTCTTAAAATTCTATAATAAAACAATCATACCACAAACCGCTTCCAATTTCCACAATATTTTGAATGAAAAGACACTTGTTGACCGATTTTTTTATATATGATATATTTGTAATGGAAAAACGAAGTGAAAATTAAGAAAATTATATAGTAATGACTTCAGAAAATGATTGAAAAAACACGGCAGAGTTTTAAACTTTGCCGTGTTTTTGTATTTTTTACGATATAAAATAAAGTGAAACTTTTATGCGTCTTCGTTGACAATGAGTTTGCGAACAGGCTTAACTGCCATAAGTGCAAGAACACCGAGTACGGTAACGAGAAGTTCGGGCAACATATAACTGCCGTTGTAAACAAGTGAATAAACGACTGCCAAAGATTGACCTGAAAATGTTTCAAGTACAGACTGACCGAACGCATTGTTCATTGTTTCTGCAAAGAAACTTTCTGCATAGCTTCCCCAGAGTATCCAGCCCGAGAAGAAGTGAGCGATAAATCTTAAAAATACCACTACACCGCTGCCTACTGCTGCTGCAACCGTATGATTTTTGATTTTGTTTTTAAACATACCTGCAAGACCGAGAACCGTGAATGCAACAACATAGTCTAAAAATGCCATAACTACGACATTTCCGCCCGAAAGTCCTGCAAATGCCTGACTCTGTGTAGCACCGAGAATTGCCTGAAGCACACTGTAAATGACGCCTGAAAAAATGCCCCATTTTATGCCGTACTTGTATCCGAGTACAACAATCGGCACCATTGAAAACAGAGTGATAGAGCCGCCGTACGGCAATTCATATACTTTGATGAATGAAAGAACCGTCGCCAAGGCAATAAGTACACCGCAGGTAACGATTTTTTTTGTGTTTTTGTTCATTAAAAAACACCTCCTGAAAAAATTACTCTATAAGTCAAAGAAAGCCCCTGAATACAAATGTACTCAGAGGCGCAAAATTTGCTTTATATGTGTCTTCTGCGTTCGCATTACCGAACGAGTAGAAGGGTATTATCTCAGCCCGAAAGCACCCCTGACTTATTAAGTTAGTTAAATTATACACTTAAAAATCATTTTTGTCAATTACAGTTTTCGATTTAAAGAAAATTACGGCGTTTTTTATTGTAAATAAGTTTAAAATTTTTAATGCTGAAATATCAATTTTTGGTTGATTTGCTTTAATATTTCAGAATTGCAAAAATTCCTTGAAAAACGCATTAATTGAGTATAAAATAGTTTTCGGAATTAAATAATTATGTTATTTTTAAAATTTTATGAAACGGAGTAAAGACTATGGAAAACAATCAGGTTACGGTAGAAATATCAGCAAGACATATCCACCTTTCACAAAAAGACCTCGAAACACTTTTCGGTGAAGGCTATGAACTCACTGTTAAAAAGATGCTTTCACAACCGGGTCAGTTTGCTTGTGAAGAAAGAATAACAGTTGTAGGTCCAAAAAGAGAACTTGCAGGCGTTTCAATTCTCGGACCTGTCAGAAAAGATACTCAGGTTGAACTCAGCCTTACAGACGCACGCTCAATCGGTGTTAAAGCGCCTGTAAGAGAGTCGGGCGACATTGCAGGTTCGGCTGGATGCAAACTTGTAGGTCCTAAAGGCGAAATAGAGATTACCGAAGGCGTTATTGCAGCTAAAAGACATATTCACGCTACAACTGCTGACGCAGAAAGAATGGGACTTGAAGACAAACAAATCGTTAAAGTTGAAATTCCGACAACAGACGGCAGAAGTCTCATTTTCGGCGATGTTGTAGTAAGAGTTTCTGACAGTTATGCACTTGCAATGCACATTGATACAGACGAGAGCAATGCTGCTGCAATGGCTCCAAACTCTATCGGAACGGTGATTAAATAAAAATAACCCGAAAGCCCGAATATTACTTGATTTTCGGGCTTTTTTTGAAATATTTTTACAAATTAATTTTGGCAAAAAATTAACAATTATTTGGCAAAAAATTAACAATAATTATTTTGCCTTTTACTGTTGATTTATCATTTTATATGTGTTATGTTGAATGCTGAGGGGAGCAAAAACTTGCTTTTACTCAGCAAAGAAAGGTGATTTTAGATGAACGATTACATCGAAGGCGTATTAGCCAAAGTGGAAAAGAGAGACAGCGATAAGCCGGAGTATATCCAGTGCGTTAAAGAAGTTTTCTCATCTCTTGAAAAAGTTGTTGAAGAACATCCTGAGTATGTTAAAGCAGACTTGTTGTCAAGAATGGCAGAGCCTGAAAGAATGGTATCATTCCGTGTGGCTTGGGTTGACGATAACGGCAACACACAAATAAATCGTGGATACAGAGTTCAGTTTAACTCTGCAATCGGTCCTTACAAGGGCGGTTTGAGATTTCATCCGACAGTAAACCCGAGTATTATGTTCTTTCTCGGATTTGAACAGACATTTAAAAACTCACTTACAGGTCTTCCTATGGGCGGCGCAAAAGGCGGTGCAGACTTTGACCCGAGAGGAAAGAGCGACGGCGAGATTATGCGTTTCTGTCAGGCATTTATGACTGAACTCTATCGTCATATCGGTCCGAGCGTGGATGTTCCTGCAGGCGATATCGGTGTAGGCGGTAAAGAGATTGGCTACCTTTTCGGTCAGTACAAGAGAATAAGAGGTGCTTTTGAAAACGGTGTTCTCACAGGTAAAGGCATTTCTTACGGCGGTTCGCTTATCAGACCTGAAGCAACAGGTTACGGTGCTGTTTACTATGCTTGTGAAGTTTTCAAACACGAAAACGACGATATTAAGGGCAAAACATTTGCACTTTCAGGTTTCGGAAATGTTGCTTGGGGTGCAGTAAAGAAGATTACCGAACTTGGCGGTAAGGTTGTTACGATTTCAGGTCCCGACGGCTATGTTTACGACAAAGACGGTATCAACACAGAAGAAAAAATTAACTATATGCTTGAAATGCGTGCTTCACTTCGTGACCGTGTTCAAGACTATGCAGATAAATTCGGTGCAGAATTTGTACCGAACAAAAAACCTTGGGAAGTTAAGGTTGATGTTGCAATGCCTTGCGCTACTCAAAATGAAGTTACACTTGAAGAGGCAAAGAAAATCATTGCAAACGGCACAAAATACTATATTGAAGTTGCAAATATGCCGACAACAGAAGAAGCAACAAATCTCTTTATGGAAACAGAGTCTGTTATTATCGCTCCTTCAAAGGCAGTAAATGCAGGCGGTGTTTGTGTTTCAGGTCTTGAAATGAGCCAGAACAGTCAGCGTTTGAGCTGGACTGCAGAGGAAGTTGACGAAAGACTTCACAGAGCAATGGTTGACATTCATAAACACTCGGTTGAGGCAGCCGAAAAATACGGTCTTGGCTACAATCTTGTTGCAGGTGCAAACATTGCAGGATTTGAAAAAGTTGCAGACGCTATGCTTGCACAGGGTGTTTATTAAAAACAAACAAAATAATATATGTAAAATGTCGGTTGTACTTTGTATTGCCGACATTTTTTATGTTCTGTTTCATAAATAAGACAAAATAAAAACAGGTGCTGAATTTAGTTTCAGTACCTGCTTTTTGTTTGTTATTATTAATATTTTTTGAGTTGTTCTTCGTCGAAATCTGCAAGGAATTCTTCGTATGTGCCTTTTTTGTCGAGAATTTTATCTCCGCTTATTTCGATAATTCTGTTTGCTATTGTCTGTACAAACTGGTGGTCGTGAGATGTGAAAAGTACTGTTTCGGGGTAACGGATAAGTCCGTCGTTCAAAGCCGTAATTGACTCAAGGTCAAGGTGGTTTGTAGGTTCGTCGAGAACAAGAACATTTGCACCCGAAAGCATCATTTTACAAAGCATACAACGAACACGCTCGCCGCCCGAAAGGACATTTGCTTTTTTGAGTGCTTCCTCGCCGCTGAACAACATTCTGCCGAGCCAGCCTCGTATATCTGTCTCAAGAGTTTGTGTTGTGTATTGTCTGAGCCAATCGATAAGAGTGAGGTCAACGCCGTCAAAATATTTTGAGTTGTCAGACGGGAAGTAACTTTGAGAAGTTGTTACACCCCATTTATAACTGCCTTCGTCAGCCTCCATTTCGCCCATAATGATTTTGAAAAGAGTTGTTTTTGCAACAACATCGTTGCCGACAAAAGCAACTTTGTCGTGCGGATGAATTACAAAAGAAACATTGTCAAGAACTTTTCTGTCGCCGATTGTTTTTGTGAGATTGTCAACACGAAGTAAGTCATTGCCTACTTCTCTGTCGGGCTGAAAAGCAACAAACGGGAAACGACGGCTTGAAACAGGCATTTCAATCATCTCAAGAGCGTCAAGTTGTTTCTTTCTGCTTGTAGCCTGTTTTGATTTAGAAGCGTTTGCAGAGAAACGCTGAATGAATTCTTGAAGTTCTTTGATTTTTTGTTCGTTCTTTTTGTTTTGGTCACGGGCTTGTCTTTGACGCATCTGTGTGTATTCGTACCAGAAGTCGTAGTTGCCGACATACATTTCAATTTTGCCGAAGTCAACATCGCAAATGTGCGTGCAGACTTTGTTCAAAAAGTGTCTGTCGTGCGATACAACGATAACGGTGTTTTCAAAGTTCATCAAAAAGTCTTCAAGCCAACGGATAGCCGTAAGGTCAAGGTGGTTTGTAGGCTCGTCAAGAAGAAGTATGTCAGGGTTGCCGAAAAGAGCTTGTGCAAGAAGAACTTTCACTTTCATATCACCTGAAAGTTCAGCCATTTTTACATAGTGGAACTCGTCGGAAACACCGAGTTTGTTAAGCATAAATTCAGCGTCAGACTCTGCATTCCAGCCGTCAAGGTCGGCAAATTCGGCTTCAAGTTCGCCTGCACGGATACCGTCTTCTTCGCTGAAGTCGGGCTTTGCATAGAGAGCGTCCTTTTCTTCCATAATTTCTATAAGACGGGGGTTGCCCATAAGAACGGTTTTTACTACTTCACAGTCGTCATAAGCGAAGTGGTCCTGCTTTAAAACGGAAAGTCTTTCTCCGGGAGTGATGAAAACTTCGCCCTTTTGCGGTTCGAGTTCACCGCTGAGAACTTTCAAAAAAGTTGATTTTCCTGCTCCGTTAGCGCCTATGATACCGTAGCAGTTTCCGGCAGAGAAAGTTACATTTACACGCTGAAATAAAGTTCTTCCGCCGAATTGTACAGTTACATTGTTTGCCTGAATCATTTTTTACCTCCGTATGATTTTGTTGATTTTGTATTTTGATTTCAAATTTTAATAAGTTTGCTGTTTTAAAAAGTTTTATATATTCTACTACAACACATTCATAATATCAACCATATTTTGTCTGTACGGACAAACTTACAATAAAAAGTATATATTTTATAAATAAATTTTAATAATATTTAATTATATATTTTATATTATTGCTTTTTGTATTTCATAATGTTAAAATATTGATACTTGGTAACGGAGGCAGATATTATGGAAATTAAAATTTCACCCTCAATGCTTGCAAGTAATTTTGCAAATCTTGAATCGGAATTAAAAAAATGCGAGAGTGCCGACCTTATTCATCTCGATGTTATGGACGGACACTTTGTACCGAATATAACAATGGGCGCACCCGTTATTGCGTCTTTGAAAAAAGTGTGCAATGTTCCGTTTGATGTTCATTTGATGATTTCGGAGCCGTGCAGTTATATAGATGAATTTTGCGATGCGGGAGCAGATTTGATTTCTTTTCATATAGAATGCGACAGCGACATTTCGGAAACAATAGCAAAAATCAAGAAAAGAGGCGTTAAAACTGCCATTGCAATCAAACCGTCAACGCCTGTCGAAACAGTTTTTCCGTACCTTGACGAATTGGATATGGTGCTTGTAATGACCGTTGAACCCGGCTTTGGCGGTCAAAAATTTATGCAGAATATGATGCCGAAAGTAAAGATTTTGCGTGAAAAATGCCCTGAACTCGATATTCAGGTTGACGGAGGCATTAACTATGAAACTGCACCTGTTGCAGTTGAAAACGGTGCAAATGTACTTGTGGCAGGTTCTGCCGTATTTAAAAGTGACAATCCGTCTGAAACAATTTGTAAATTGAGAAGTTGTGCAAAGTGAAAACAAAAAAAGTAAAAAAGAGAAAAAATAATAATCGCAGAAATTATTACGGCAATGCAAGTTACGGCGGAAAATGGACTGAAGAGCCAAAAGGCAGACCGATAGACTTTGCCGATAAATATATTTATAACGGGTATTATTCAGATAAGTTTGACTATAAGCGTCCCAAAACAAAAAAGAAAAAAGTGTCGCCTGAAAAAAAGCGTACTGTTTTGCAAAATGTCATTATAGTTGTGTGTGCCGTTGCCATTGTGTTTTTCGGATATACGGCTATGGATTTTTATATGATAAGAGTGTCGCCGTCTGAAAATGCAAGTTCTGTTTCGGGCGATTCTTCGCAGACGCCGAACCTTAACAGTATAGATATGTTCTTCAACGCCTGCTTTGTTCAGACACAGACTCTTGACAATGCTTCAAAACTTGAGTCGCTTATAAAGTATTGTACAGACGGCAGTTATTCTTCCGCCGTTTTCGATGTTAAAAGGGCTGACGGTACCGTTGCGTATAACAGTGAACTTACGCTTGTAAAAAGTGAAAATGCCGTTTCCCAGCCTGCCGCTGAGTTTTCAAAGTCGGCTATGGCACTTTATGCAAACGATATTACTCCGATAGCAAGAGTTTATTGCTATGAAGACGGAATAATGCCGAAAATCAATACTTCTTCAGCGATTTTAAACGATTTTGATGCGTCTGTTTATATAGATAAAAACGGTAAGACATACTTAAATCCCGACAGTGCAGATGCTTATAACTATATTAAGAGTATAATAGAAGAAGTCAGAGCAAACGGCGTGAAAATTTTTGTTCTCGACGGTTTTGATTTCCCTGCGGGAATGGTTGACGCAAACAGAGATTACTATACGGAACTTGTGAATAAACTTGTTGCGGATTTGGGTACGGATATTAAATTTTACCGTGCAGTTGCAGTTAATGATGTTTCGTATATTTCCGAAAATGCCAAAAGCGACGAGTTCTATTTTGTAAATACGAGCGATGAAAAAGCTGTAAAAGAGTTGGAGAAAATTCCGAATATCAGTTATTCTGTTGTGAAATGATAGTTTAAGGCGATATTTAAAAGTGAATTTCACAATTAAAAATCGTGGTTTTGTTTGTCGGGAATAAATTAAAATGTAAAATTCAAGTCTTAATGTAAATGTTTGAGGGGGCGTAAAGTGAAAAGAGCAGTCAATCGTTTTTTGTGTTTTTTTGTTTTAATTGTTTACTGTTTTTCATTTTGTGGCTTTGCGTTTGCAGACGGTACGGTGCGTTCTGAGGAACCGACAAGCAGTGAGTGTAAACTTGTTTCTGTGTCGTTTACAAACGGCAATATCAATGAGCCTTTTTCAAAAGACAGATTTGACTATACTTTCACTCTTGAAAACGAAAGCGTCAGACCGAAACTTAAAAGTTATGAACTCACTTCCGGCAACCTTTTTGTCAACTATGAAACTGACGAGGCGGGAGTGGATATGGGCATAGTTGCAGTCGTTACTGACGGCGTTACGGAAAGTCGGTATAGATTTATGTATTCAAATCTCACCGAAATTGAGACGAATTCCGACAATACACTTGAAAATATCGAATTTAACTGTGCATATTTAAAAGACGATATACGAGACGATTTAAAAGAGTACAAATTGTACATTCCGAAAGATTTAACCGTTCTTAACATTTATCCGACGGCACACGACGGAAATGCAGTTTGTTCGGGGCCGTTTGAGTTTGTTCTTGACGAAAAACAGCAGCAACCCGTAATCATCAGTGTAATAGCGTCAGATAAAACCGTAAGAGAGTACAAGTTTAAAATCAACCGTGTTAATTTAACACAAAAAGAATTTCAGCAATGCTTATTTGACGGCGACTTTGAAAAGATAGTGAAAAGCAAGCCGTTTTTATCAGGTCCGCCTTTGTATATTGCGATAATATCGACTGTATGCGGACTTGCAATCGTCTCTGCCTGCGTTTTTTGGGCAAGAAAGAACTTGATAAATACAGACAAACCCTACAATGTGTCATTTTTTGACGGAGAAAATGCAATGTGATAACAAAATCATTGAAAGGGGGCGACTTATATGGATTTTAACCAAGATGAATTTTTGGCAGATGAAATTGTGTCGCTTTACTCGAATAAGAAGTATTCGGAGATTAAAGAAAAATTAAATGAACTTAATCCTACCGACATAGCATATACGCTTGAGAAACTTGATGATGCTACGAGAGGTATCATTTTTCGACTTTTGGGTAAGGAAAATGCAGCAGAGGCTTTTGTAGAGTTTGACAATGATACGCAGGAAAGCCTCATTCATACCCTGTCTGACTCGGAGTTGCAGGAAGTGCTTGACGAGTTGTACCTTGACGATACGGTAGATATTATTGAGGAAATGCCGGCAAATGTTGTAAAAAGAATTTTGAAAAACACCGACAAGGAAACAAGGCGAACAATAAACAGTTTGCTCAGGTACCCTGAAGACAGTGCAGGCAGTATTATGACAACTGAGTTTGTTGACCTTAAAAGAGATATGACGGTGGAAGACGCCATAAAAAGAATTAAGCGTACGGCGGTTGATAAAGAAACGGTATATACTTGCTATGTAACGGATAAATTCAGAAAAATTTTGGGCGTTACAACGGTTAAGGAACTTCTCATTCACGACGATGACGATATGATTGAAGATTTTATGGAAAAAAATGTTATTTTGTTCCATACTTTAGACGACAGAGAGATGGTTGCAAATCAGTTTGACAAGTACAATTTCCTTGCTATGCCGGTTTGCGATATGGAAGAACGACTTGTAGGCATCATAACTGTCGATGACGCAATGGATGTACTTCGAGAAGAGAGTACAGAGGACATTCAGCGTATGGCTGCTATCGTTCCGAATGATAAGCCGTATTTGAAAACGGGTGCGTTTGAAACATTTAAAAAGCGTATGCCGTGGCTTCTCATACTTATGATTTCTGCGACATTTACACAGTTAATCATTACTTCTTTTGAGGATAAATTAAAAGCAGTAGTTGTTTTGACCTCGTTCATACCGATGCTTACGGGTACGGGCGGTAACTCGAGTTCGCAGGCGGCAAGTACAATTATCCGTTCTCTTTCTTTGGGCGAAGTTCGGTATAAAGATGTTTTTAAAATAGTAAAAAAAGAGTTAATGGTAGGTCTTCTTTGCGGATGCAGTCTTGCGGCCGTCAATTTTGTAAAGATGCTTCTTATAGACAGGCTCGCATTTCAAAACGAGGCAGTAACAATTACTGTTGCACTTGCCGTTTCACTCACGCTTATAGTAGAGGTAATGATAGCGAAAATTATAGGTTCTGTCCTGCCGATACTTGTTAAAAAAATCGGGTTTGACCCTGCCGTTGTGGCAAATCCGTTTATCACAACCATTTTGGACGCAATATCGCTTTTGATATTCTTCCAAATTTCAACAGCGGTTATTCCACAGCTTAGGTAGGGCAAAATGAAAATTTCGGTAATAGGATGCGGACGATGGGGTTCGTTTATAACTTGGTATCTTGACCATATCGGTCACGATGTAACTCTCTACGGAAGAGAAAGTTCAAAAAATATGGCAAGGTTTCTTGCAGAAAGAAAAAATGATTTAATCGAACTCGGCGAGTCGATAAAACTTTCAACAAATCTTTCGTGCCTTTGCGATAAAGACATTGTTGTAATTTCAATCAGTTCCCAACAACTCAAGGGGCTGATGCAGGATTTAAAAGCACTCGATTTGAAAAATAAAATTTTTGTGCTTTGTATGAAAGGAATTGACACAACAACACTTGAGCGTTTGTCGGAAATCGTACAGAAAAACACAGACGCTTCAAATAAAACTGCCGTTTGGCTCGGTCCCGGTCATGTTCAGGAGTTTTATAACGGTGTGCCGAACTGTATGGTTATCGACAGTGAAGACGAGAAAACCAAAAAAATGCTTGTAGATGAGTTTTCAAGCGACCTTATCCGTTTTTATTACGGTACGGATTTGCTCGGAAACGAAATAGGGGCAGCGGCAAAAAATGTTGTAGGTATTGCCGCAGGCATGCTTGACGGTGCAAAACTTTCCTCACTTAAAGGTGCGTTGATGTCGAGGGGAACAAGAGAAATCGCAAGACTTATCAAAACTATGGGCGGAAGTGAACTTTCGGCATATGGTCTTTGTCATTTGGGCGACTATGAGGCAACTGTCTTTTCAAAATACAGCCACAACAGACAGTTCGGCGAAATGTTTATTAACGGAGAAAAGTTTGATAAACTTGCAGAGGGTTACTATACCGTAAAAGCACTTGTTGAACTCGGCAAAAAGTACGGTGTGGACTTGCCTATTTGCAATGCAGTTTACAAGATGCTTTATGAAAACGGCGACAAGATGGAAACGCTCAATTCACTTTTTTCAAGAAGTCTTAAAGATGAGTTCTATTTTTGATTTTTTGACAATTTTTTAAGATAAAATTAAACAAAAACTATGACAAAACGGCTTGTTTGTAAAAGATATATAGAAACAGACCGTTTTGTCTGTTTTTTATTATTGACATAGTACATAAAAAAATGTATTATATATAAGTTGTGAAAATCAGGGGGGAGAACAGTCGAACTCAATATGATTGAAAAATCATTTAAGAATTATTTGAATTCGTATTGTGTTCAATTTTTCTTACTCTGAAATAAAGAAATAAAAACGGCTAAAATATTTATCTTCAGGAGAGTGTTATGAGTAAAAGAATAAATTTAAGAGACGCCAATTTCAGAGAAATTATGGCATTTTCACTTTTACCGTTTGGTCTGTTGACTATACAGACACTTATCGGTACGGCACTTAACCTTTACCTTACGGATGTTCTCGGTCTTACGCTTGCCATGACATCTATCGTGCTTTCCGGTACAAAGGTATGGGACGCAATCAACGACCCGATTATGGGTATGATTGTTGACAAAACAAGAACGAAAAAAGGTAAATGCAGACCGTATATTTTATGGATGGTTTTGCCTGCATGTCTTGCAACGGCATTCCTTTTCTTCCCTGTAAATTTCGGTCAAAAAGGTAACTTTGCATACGCAATTATCGCATACCTTATATACTACACATTCTACACGGCTATTGATATTCCTTATCAGGGACTTAATTCACTTGTTTTCCCTGAAGATAAGTTGAGAGTTAAAGCCGTTTCAGTTTCAAACATTGTAGGTTCAATCGGAACAATCCTTCCGTCAATTCTTTTCTTCACCATTGCAGGTCTTTGGGGTACAGGTGCAGAAAACGAAAAGCAGGGCTATTTCTGGAGTGCAGTTATTTTCTCCGTAATGGCAGGTATTCCGATTTTCATTTCATACTTCGGTATAAAAGAAAAAGTTTATATTCCGCCTAAAAAGACAAACTATTTCAAAGGCTTGAAAATAGTTTTTGCAGACAGCAAGATGCGTGTTCTTACAGTTTGTGCTTTCTTTACGGGTATAGTAAATATCGGTGCAATGTTCCTTCCGTACTTTGCAAAATGGAACTGTATCGGCGTTATTCCTATGGACGAGCTTTGCGCTTGGATAAAGGATGTAACAGGTCTTAGCATTTCACTTACAAATGAGGGACTTCTCACTCCTCTTCTTCAAATCGGAAGCGGTATTTCATATATGCTTTCAATGGCTATCATCCCTGTTCTTCTCAAGAAGATGGACAAGAAAACTCTTTGGATATGGATGAGCCTTTTGGGTGCTGCGGCAGATATTTTGACATTTGTTATCGGCGTATGGATTATTCCTTACAACACAGTAGCAGGTGCAGTTACATATACAATTCTTCGTTTCTTCACAAACTTCCCTGTTGGTATGAGCCTTGTTCTTCTTATAGCAATGTTCTCCGACACGGTTGACGATATAGAAATGAAAACAGGCGAAAGACTTGAGGGTACAGTATTCTCATTCAGAAGCCTTGTAAATAAAATTTCAATCGCAGTTTTCAATGTTGTTATGCTCAATATCGTAGGTGCAGTAGGTTACGATGCAGTTAAGATGGGCGAAATCACAGAAAACTATGTAAAACCTCTCATTGTTTCAACAACTCAGTCAAGCGTTATTGCAGGCACAGACTATACTGTTGTACTCAATGTCATCTTCTTTATGCTTACAGGACTCGGTGCTATCGGACTTATCGGACAGGCTATTCCTATGTTCTTCTACAAGTTCGATGAAAGAGGACAGGAAGCAAAACTCAAAAAGTTCAGAGAAGAAAAAGAAAAAGCACTTCAGGCTGAACTTGAAAATGCAAGTCAGTTGAGTTAAAATATTTATATAACATCATATAATGGTCGCAGGGCGCAGCAGCATTGCGACCGTTATTTATATGCGGGTGATAGATTATGAAATATTTAATTAACAAAACAAATTATAAAGATTTTTCTGTTTTTGAAGAAAATAAGTTAAAAGCAAGAAGTTATTTCATTCCGTTTTCGTCTGTTGAAGCACTTGAAAAGACAGACTATAAAACAGAGCGTTTCAATTCGGAGTGTGTGCTTGTTTTAAACGGTGAGTGGGACTTTAAGTATTATGAAAAAATCAGCGAACTTTCAGATGAAATAGATACGGAAAAACTTTCATTCGGCTCACTCGAGGTGCCGTCAACATGGCAGAGAAACGGCTATGACCAAATTGCATATATCAATTCTCGTTATCCGTTCAAGAAAAATCCTCCTTATATTCCCGAGGATATTCCCGTTGCAATTTACAGAAATGTTTTTGTGATGAATGAAAAGAAAGATAACAATATACTTTCTTTTTTAGGCGTTGCAGGTGCTTTGTCAGTTTATGTCAACGGAAAATATGTCGGATACAGCGAAGGCTCGCACAATACGGCAGAGTTTGATATTTCAAACGAACTTTTGCAGGGCGAAAACGAAATTGTATGCGTCGTATATAAATGGAGCAACGGTACATATCTTGAGTGTCAGGATATGTTTAGAGAAAACGGCATTTTCCGTGATGTTTTCATCATTTCAAGAAATAAAAATCATATAGACGATTTTATTGCCCGTCCTGTTTTCGACGGAAAAAATTACAGTCTTAAACTTTCTGTAACAGGCAGTTTTTCAAGCGATTGTAAAACAGAAGTTATGATAAGCGGTAAAAATGTCGAAAAAACAGTAACTCTCGGCAATGATAACAGTGCAGTTGTCGATGATATAGATGTTTTGGAGTGGACTGCCGAAACTCCCGAATTGTACAAAGTTGTCTTTGTTTTATCAAGTGAAAACGGCGTTGAAGAATGTTTCAGAACTTATGTAGGTTTTAAGCATATTGATATTGACGGCGTTGTGTTCAAATTTAATGATAAACCTATAAAAATCAAGGGCGTAAATCATCACGATACGCATATGACAAAAGGTTATGTGATGGATTTTGATGATTTGGAACTTGATGTAAGACTTATGAAAGAGTACAACTGTAACGCAGTCAGAACATCACACTATCCACCTGACCCGATTTTTATTACGCTTTGTGATTTTTACGGTTTATATGTTGTCGATGAGGCAGATATTGAAACTCACGGATTTTACGATTACAGAACTGTTTACAGACCGAACAGACTCAGTAACGACCTTAAATGGAAGGAACACTATCTCGACAGAGTTGTAAGAATGTATGAAAGAGATAAAAACCATCCGAGTATCACTATGTGGTCGCTCGGAAATGAGTCGGGCGGTTATAAATGTCAAGATGTCTGCTATGATTTCTTAAAAAAGAAAAATCCTGAAATTCCCGTTCACTACGAGGGCGTAAACAGAAGTAAACGCTGGGCATACGATGTTGTTTCTCATATGTACGCAACTCCCGATTTGATGAGAAAAGTAAGAGCAGGAAACGGTGGTAAAAAATACGAAAACAAACCGTTCTTCCAGTGCGAATATGCTCACGCAATGGGCAATGGACCGGGCGGACTTGAAGAATATATGGAACTTTTCTATTCTTCAGAGAGATTTATGGGCGGTTGTATCTGGGAATGGGCAGACCACAGCGTGTATGATGATAAAGCAGAGAATAAGTGGACATACGGCGGCGACCATAACGAACCTATCCACGACGGCAACTTCTGCGTTGACGGACTTTTCTTCCCTGACAGAAAACCGTCGTCGGGTGCTTTGGAAATGAAAACCTGCTATCGCCCCGTAAGAGCAAAGTTTGTTGAAGGAAATCTTTTTGAGTTTAAGAATACAAACAGTTTTGCGTCAAGCGATTCAATGTCAATCACTTGGAATATAGTTGTAAACGGTGAAGTTACTGATAAGGGCGATGTGGATTTATCTGTTCTGGCAGGCGAAACAAAACTTTTCAAAATAGAAAGCCCTGCACTTGATACACCGTTTGATACACGAGTAAACTTTATATATACAGATAAAGAAACAGGTTTTGAAATTGCAACAGAGCAGTGTGTTATAAGAAAGCATTTGCAAAACGGCGAGTTTGATGAAAATGTCGGATTTAAAAAGGAAAACGGTAAAATTTTTGCAGAGACAGGCAGTACAAAAGTTGTTTTTGACGCAAAGACGGGTTGTCTTGAAAGTTATGCTAAAAACGGCGTTCAATATATCAATCAAAATCCTGCCGAAAATAAAGGCTTTGTACCCGAAGTTTTCAGACCTTACATAGACAATGACCAATTTATGCTCATTTATTGGCAGATTACGGGACTGATGAGTGCAAAAGCAGTTGTAAGTTCCTGCAAAATTTCTTCAACGGAAGAAAAACCGTGCGTAAAAGTTAAGTACAACATTGTAACAAGAGGCATTTTTGTGATTGCAAGAGTTACTGTTGTATATGAACTTGATAAAAAAGGCAGACTTAAAGTAACTGCGTCTATTTCAAAACTCAGCCCATTGCCGCTTGTACTTTCAAAGTTCGGTCTTTCTCTCGAAATGCCGAAAGAGTTTGAAAATGTACGCTATATGGGTAACGGTCCTGAAGAAAACTATGCAGACTTTTCGGAACACGCTCCGTTTGGAGTTTATTGTAAAACTGTTTCCGAATTTTCTCATAAGTATATTAAACCTCAGGACAGCGGTAACAGGTGCGATGTTCATTTTGCTGAAATAAGCAATGAAAAAGGCAATAAAATGATTGTCAGAGCAAATGACAACCCCGTTAACTTCAAGGCATCTCATTGCTGTGATAAGCAGATTAAAAAGGCAAAGCACATTGAAGATATACCCGACCTTGACACAACGAGAATTTGTATAGACGGCTTTATGAGAGGTACGGGCAGTAACAGTTGCGGTCCTAAACTTCCGTCTGAATACTGTATTTGGTTTAAAGGACTTAAACCGCTGAAGTTCGGCTTTACACTCGAAATAATGTAAATTATACGGTTATAATTTTTATTGTTTTATAATTATGATATAAAATAATTATATATTTTTACTATATATTTACATGTTAAAATAATTTTTGGAGCGTGGGAAACTACGCTCCTTTTTTATATTGCCGTTTCTTTGTGTGTCTTGTTATAACTTGTTGAAAAAGACGGATAAAAATTTTCGTTGAAAAAATTTGAATTCAGTGGTAAAATAGTAAATAATTTTACACATATTTTGTATATATGAATTGTTTGGAGGAAGTATGGATAAATTTAATCAAATACTTGAAAAAATTGACGGCTTTGTGTGGGGTGCACCGCTCATAATACTTATTTTGTTCGTCGGCATTTACTTTTCTGTAAGAATGGGATTTTTGCAGGTCAGGTTTTTGCCTGCCGCTCTTCGTTTTATGTTTAAAGACGAGGAGGGAGAAAAGGGCGAAGTGTCGAGTTTCGGTGCTTTGTGTACTTCACTTTCCGCAACTATCGGTACGGGAAATATCGTCGGGGTTGCAACTGCAATCGGTATCTTGGCAGGCGGTCCGGGTGCTTTGTTTTGGATGTGGATTGCAGCATTTTTCGGAATGGCTACAAAGTATGCAGAGGGTTTTCTTGCTATTAAATACAGAAATATAGATGAAAACGGTCATGTTCTCGGCGGCCCGTTTTACTATATTGAAAACGGAATGGGTAAAAAGTGGAAATGGCTCGGTAAACTTTTTGCCGTTTTTGGTGGACTTTGCGGTCTTATAGGTATAGGTACTTTCTCTCAGGTAAACGGTATTTCAACTGCCGTAAACAGAGTTTTTGACCCTGAAGCAAAACATACAGTAAATATTTTAGGTGCAGAATATACAGTTACAACTGTTATTACAGCCGTTGTCCTTACTGTTTTGGTTTTTCTTGTTGTAATCGGCGGCTTAAAAAGAATTTCAAGTGTTTCAACAGTCATAGTTCCTTTTATGGCAGTGCTTTATATTGTATCAATATTATTAATTATAGTAACAAACATTTCAAAACTTCCGAGTGCTGTTGCAGAAGTTGTTGAAAGTGCTTTTGGAATTCGTGCTTTTGCGGGCGGTGCTGCGGCGTCGATGGCAATCGCAATGCAAAAAGGTATTGCAAGAGGTATTTTTTCAAATGAGTCAGGTTTGGGTTCAGCACCTATCGCAGCCGCTGCCGCAAGGTCAAAAGACCCTGTTCGTCAGGGACTTGTTTCAATGACCGGTACTTTCTTTGATACTATTGTTATTTGTACAATGACAGGTCTTGCAATCGTTATGATGGGTTCTTGGAAGAATGAAAATCTTGAGGGAGCACAGGTTAGTATTGACGCTTTTCAAAAGGGAATGTACTTTTTGCCCGAACAAGTGCCTGCACTTATTTTGACCTTTAGCCTTGTGTTTTTTGCTTTTACGACAATTCTCGGCTGGAATTATTACGGCGAAAGATGTGTTGAATATTTGTTTAATAAATCTAAAGTTGCAATCATAATATACAGATGGCTTTATATAATTGCCGTATTTATAGGACCTTATATGACAGTTAAAGCGGTATGGACTATTGCAGACATTGTAAACGGATTGATGGCTTTTCCAAACCTTATAGCACTTATATCACTCAGTCCGATTGTAATAAAGGAAACAAATGAATACCTTAAAAATTATAAGAAAAACAAAAAAATAAAAGAGAAAGAAAATGCATAAAAGCAATGAATATACATACAAAAATGTATAATATGCAAAAAATCGTATAAGATTGCAATAAAAATAACTAAATTAAATAGTTAAATTTAACAATTATTTATAAAATGTGATAATTATGCATTTTTATTCTTGACAAATGAATAAATATGATTTACAATAGAGTCATCAAATGAAAAGCGAATAAACGCTTAATTCAATAACAATAATTTACGGAGGAAACATTATGAAAAAGTCAGTTAAATTAGTATCAGTTGTTCTTGCAGTAATTATGATGGTGACTGCATTTGCAGCTTGTTCAAAAAACGGCGGAGATGACGCTAAAAGCGATGCAAAAGTAAAGGTTGTTGATATTAAACTCACAGACGAGCAGTATGCTTTCGGTGTAGATAAAAACCAACCGGAACTTCTTAAACAGGTAAACGAATTTATCGCTGAAATCAAAGCAGACGGAACTCTTGACAAAATCTGTGACAAATATTTTGCAGGCGGAGAGCCGACAGCAGTAGTTTCAGCAACTGAAGATTCTTCAAAAGACCAACTTGTTGTTGCAACAAACGCAGCATTTGAGCCTTTTGAGTACACAACAGACGGTAAAAATTTCTATGGTATAGATATGGAAATTGCAAAACTTCTTGCAGACAAACTCGGCAAAGAACTTGTTATTAAAAATATGGACTTTGACGCAGTTTGCCTTACAGTAGGTCAGCACAAGTGCGACATCGCCATTGCAGGTCTTACAGTAAATGAAGAGCGTGAAGAGTATGTAACATTTACAGATTCATACTACAACGCTTCACAAAAAGTTATCACAACAGCAGACGATAAAACATTTGACGAGTGCAAAACTGCTGACGATGTTGCTGCAATTTTAAATCAACTTCAAAAGACAGACAAAATCGGTGGTCAGACAGGTACAACAGGCTTGTTGTATGTAAAAGGTGACGAAGCATTTGAATTTGCAGGACTTCCGGCACAGGCAGTAGGCTACAAGAGCGGTTCACTCGCAGTACAGGACCTCATCAACGGTAACCTCAAGTATGTTATCATTGACGCGGCTCCGGCAGAATGCATAGTAAATGCTATCAACGAAACAGCGTAAAATAAAAAAATAAAAGCCGGTTTTACCTACCGGCTTTTTTGTACTGTTATTGAAAAGTAAATTTTAACTTGTTTTCAGATGTTTTTTATAAAGTATTATTTAATTAAAAATAATGATAAATAAAATATTTTAAGGAATTAGAGTTTATGGGTGATTTTGGAAAAAAAGTTGACA
Organism: uncultured Eubacteriales bacterium; assembly: GCA_900540085.1. Lineage (GTDB taxonomy): Bacteria > Bacillota > Clostridia > Oscillospirales > Acutalibacteraceae > Scybalenecus. The sequence goes on along the minus strand of UQEU01000002.1, from coordinate 87,709 downwards.
AATTCGTAGATGTCTTCGTAAACGGAGGCGGGTATGAAAATGTCATATTAGGTTTAAAAAACACTATGCTTATTGCAATAGTCGGTCTTTTGGTCGGCGTTGTAATCGGTATGATTATAGCAACCGTAAGAGTTGTGCCGAAAACAAACGGTCTTGTTAAATTTTTAAACGGTGTTTGCGGTTTTTATGTAGGATTGTTCAGAGGTACGCCGATAGTTGTTCAACTTCTTGTTTTCTACTATGTTTTGCTTCCGATATTCAATGTCAGAATGGACTCCGTTACAGTTGCAATGTGTGTTTTCGGACTAAACAGCGGTGCGTATATGTCGGAAATCATACGAGGCGGTATTTTGTCGGTTGACAGCGGACAAATGGAAGGTGGCCGTGCGATAGGTCTCAGTTACAGTACAACTATGATTAAAATTGTTATACCGCAGGCAGTTAAAAATATCTTGCCCACTTTAGGTAATGAATTTATAGCACTTATTAAAGAAACATCGGTAGTAAGTTTTGTAGGTGCAACAGACCTTTATGTAGCATTTAACTATATCGGTACAAACAGTTATGAGTTTATGGTGCCGTATCTTGTAATGGCATTGATTTATATTGTGCTTGTATTCGGAATAACACTTCTTATAAGAATTATGGAAAGGAGTTTGCGTAAAAGTGATAAAAGTATCTAACCTTAAAAAAAGTTTCAATCATCTTGAAGTTCTTAAAGGTATTGACTGTGAAATAGAAAAAGGCGAAAAAATTGTTGTAATCGGTCCGTCAGGCTCAGGTAAAAGTACATTTTTGCGTTGTCTTAATCTTCTTGAGACACCGACAGAAGGTCAGATTTGGTTTGACGGTCAGTGCATTACGGATAAAAAAGCAGATATAAATGAAGTCAGAAAACATATGGGTATGGTTTTTCAGCATTTCAATCTGTTCAATAATAAAACTGTTTTGGGAAATATCACACTCGCTCCCGTTCATTTTAAAATGATGACAAAAGACGAAGCGAATGAAAAGGCACTTGCACTCCTTGACCGTGTAGGCTTGAAAGATAAGGCAGACGCATACCCCTCACAACTTTCGGGCGGACAAAAGCAGAGAATTGCCATTGTTCGTTCACTTGCAATGAATCCGAAAGTTCTTCTTTTCGACGAACCGACTTCCGCTCTTGACCCCGAAATGGTAGGCGAAGTTTTAGATGTAATGAAAGAACTTGCAAACGAAGGTATGACAATGGTTGTTGTTACTCACGAAATGGGCTTTGCAAGAGAAGTTGCTACAAGAGTTCTCTTTATGGATGAAGGAAAAATTTGTGAAGAAAATAATCCTAAAGATTTCTTTGCAAATCCTCAAAATGCAAGACTTCAAGAGTTTCTTTCAAAAGTTTTATAAAATAAATTTATATGTTAATTGTAAAAAGGCGACAGTTCAAACTGTCGCCTTTTTATTTTAATTTATGAAATTATTTGATATTCCATTTGTCAGCCATCGTTTTTGCAAACGGTATGACATTTTTATCAGCAGGGTATTCATATTCTTTATATGTTTTTCCCCATTCAAGTTCAAATTTACCGAGTTTTCTGCCGAAATCGTAACTCAAATATTTTGACCTTGACAAATAACCATTTCCGTTTTTTATGACAAGCCGTTTGTGATTTTCCATACATTTGATAACTTCTTTGTAGAACATACTCCAACGAACATAATAATATTCTTTTATAAGTCCGCTCCATTCACGCCACGAATAGTCGTAGAGTGCAGAGGTTGATGCATTTATATCGCCCCAAAGTGTAACTAATGTTCGGGAATTCATATCAAAATATTTTCTTTCATCATCGTCTGTTGCAAGTCCTTGAGCGTCGCAAATCCATCTTGAAAGGCACAGTTCACTGCGGTGTGAAACGAGTTTGTCCAAGTCGAGTAAAAGTTCAAGTTGTCTGTCGGCAATTTCTTTTACCTTGTCTTTTTTTCTCCAAAAATGTGCTTTTGAAAATGCTTTTTGATTAGTGTAAAAACGGTTGCTCAAAGCCTGACGAAGTAAATCGCAAAGGTCGTACTGATACCCGTCGGAGTTTTCAAATTCATCGCTTACGCTTAAGAAAAGTGCAACTGCTTTTTCAAATTTTTCAGTATCGTAGAAAACTTTTGAATAGCAGCACGGTCCCGTCATTTTCGGCATCATCTGCGGTCTGGATGCGAGCGTTGAGCCGACTGAATTTTCGTGGTAACCGTTGTCTTTATAGCATGTTTCCAAAAGCAAATTCCACGCTTTTCGGAGTGTCAGACTGTACTTTTTATACCGTCTTAAAATATAGTTGTCGAGCCACGCTGTCAAATCAATTTTCTTTGAACTTGTAAGAAGTTCAAACTGCAAGTCATAGATAACGGGATTTTGTTCAATTCCCTCCATAAACATACCGCTTCCGACAACATTTGCTCCGTTTTCTTTGAGCGTGAGATAAGTGTTTTTGCAGTGATTTTTAAGTTTTCCCTGCATTGCATTTTTACCGCCGAAATTGTGGAGCATACCTGCAACAACAGGATAACCCCACAGATTTTTGTTGGAAAGAGTTTTTTCTGAATTGAGGTCGAGAATTAAAATTCTGTCTTTAGGTACGGCTTTTACAATATGTTCACGCAGTGACCACGCCTGCATTACCCAAACGGAATTTTCATCAAAAGACTGATATGTTTTATTGATAATTTTGCCTACTTCAGTCAAATATTCTTTGCTTTGTTTAGGCGGTGTCCCTTCGTGGAAAGGGTCGCAGGCGAGATAGTGATAATTGCCCATTAATTTTTCCAAGTTTTCAAGATATTTAGTTCCGAATTCTTTGAAAAAAGGGTCGAGTGGGTCTATTTGAGCCGTTTTCGGATAATTGCACCAACCTTTTTGCATAAGTATGTTGGCGTTGGGATATTTTTCTTTTAGAATTGTCGGAATATGGCCTGAAAATCCTTGTTGAATAGGTTGTATTCCGAGTTCAACAAGACGATTTAATATTTTTTTGCCGAGTTCAAGTCTTTCATAGACATATTTTTCGCTTTTAGGCGGCAAGTATCCTATAATGTTTGTCATCAACTGCCAAGCCCAAAAAGCAGGACCTGAAATGCAGTTTAGAGCTTCTTCTTTTGAACATTTAAAATTGAGCAGGGTTTCATAAAGTACGGCTTCACTGCCTATTACCGCCAAAGTCATATTTATGCCGTTCATAGCCATAAAGTCTATCTCTTTTTCCCACTTTTCAAAGTCCCACCAACACATTGAGTAGTCGAGAGTACAGTAGTTAAGATAAACTCTGTATTTTTGTTCTGTTGTTTTTGAAAAAACTCCGTCGAACATTTTTAACGAGTCAATTTCAATATTTCTGTTGCCGCACCACGAAAGTTGAACATTGCAATATTTTTTTAAATATTCATAAAGTCCGTGAAATGCAGAAATACAGTTGTTTGCACTTATGTTTAATTTGTTACCTGCACAGTCGATTTTAAAAAAATCTTTTTTCCCCTGACAAAGCGATATATTAATATCATCTTTGAATTTAGGCAAATTTCTTTCTAAAAATTCGTTTACTGTTTTGTTCATTTTTTGCACCATCCTTTATAAAAAAACCGTAAGGAAAAAATCCTTACGGTTTTATAATATCAAGAAAGTTTTTTAAAGTCAACTTTGCCGATTTTTGTTCTCGGAAGTTCGTCTATAAATACAATTTCTCTCGGAACACTCCATTTTGAAAGGTTTTGAAGAGCAAACTCTTTAATCTTTGCAATGAGTGTTTCTTCATCGTCATTTTTGAACTTTTTATTTTTAACAACGAAAAGTTTAAGTGCTGTTTTTCCGTTGTACTCTTTGCCTATAACACAGCAGTCGTAAATTTCAGGCATTACACGGAAACTTTCCTCGATAAAGCTTGGGTAAACAAGGTATCCGCTGATTTTGTAAACTCTTTTAAGACGCTGACGGTAATAAATATCGCCTTTTTCATCAATAAAGCACATATCGCCTGTGTGAAGCCAAACTTTGCCGTCGTCATGTTTAATAAGCACTTTGTTTGTTTCTTCTTCGTCGTGATAATAGCCCTGCATAAGAGTAGGACCGTAAACGCAAAGTTCGCCGTCTTCGCCCTTAACTTCTTCTGTTGTACCCGGTTTAACAGTCATTGTTTCAATTCTGTAACACGGAATGCCGATACAGCCTTGCGGAGCCTCTCTGTGCGGGTCTGTAAATGTACAAACCGTTACACATTCTGTAAGACCGTAGCCGGAAACAAAATGAACGCCTGCTCCGTTTTCTTTAAGCAATCTGTCCATTTTTTCTGTAAGAGAGTACGGAACAACATCTCCGCCCGAGCCGATAAGTTTCATAGTGCTCATATCTACGCCTTTAAGGTAGCCTGCCTTGTAAACTTTTTCAAAGAAATCAGGTACTCCGAAAACAAAGTTGATATGATATTTTTTAATGGCACTTGAACACATTCTTGCGTCAAATTGCGGGAAGAGTGACTGTGCAATACCTGCAAGCATTGAAACATGCATACAAAGAGCAAAACCAAATCCGTGGAAAACAGGAAGAGCCGTAAGCATACAGTCAGTGTCAACATCAAATTTATCATCAATTACATCAAATAATTGGTAAGAAAGTGAATTGATAGCGTTGTTGTGGAGCATTACACCTTTCGGGTTGCCCGTTGTACCGCCTGTCATCATTATAGCGGCAGTATCATAAGCTCCGCCTTGTGTTTCGGGAACTCCGTTTTCTTTTATGTACTGTTTGCCGAGTTTAAGAAAATCTGCCCAATCGTACTTTGTTGTTACATTTGCAGGTGCTGTCTTGCCTTTGATTTTCTTTTTGTAACCCATTTTATAGATTGTACCCATTAATGTTTTTGGGAAGTAGTAAGCAGTAGGGCATTTTACAAGTGTAATATCCATTCCGTCAAATGCTTTTTCGGAAACATCGAAACAAAAAGCAAATTTTGCTCCTACAAGTTTTACGGCGTATTCAGCCTCGCTCTTTACAGAAAGAGGATGAAGCATAGATGCAACTGCACCGATTTTATTTACTGCATAGATTGCCGCAATACATTGCGGCATATTCGGCGCACAGATTGTAACTCTGTCGCCTTTTTTTACACCGCAGGCAACCATTGCGGCTGCACAGGTGTCAATCATTTCGGAAACTTCGTTCCATGTGAGCGTTGCACCGTAATAGTAAAAACAAGGTGCGTCCTTTCTTTTATCTGCAGATTCTTTAAATCCTTCATACATAGTTCTCGCTGTATTATAAGCCATAAGTTTTCTCCTTTGGGGTTATTGCATAGAGCAGAAAAATTTCAAATATGCATAGTTAAAAACCGTGCGGTATTTTGTGAATTTTTATTGCTGAATGCGTTGTCTTATCAATTATAACAACTGATGACTTTATTTTCCACAAAACAGTGATAAACATTTTATAAACTTTCCGTATAAAACGATATTATGTCGTTTTATGTTCTTTAGTTTTTAACTTTTTGTTAACAACAAATATTCCTATGCAGACAAGAACGAGTGCAAAGAGATTTTTAACGCTGAAAGCCTCGGCTGTTTCGCCGAGTGCGAGAGCAGAAAGCAATACACCGAAAACAGGGTTCATAAAGCCGATGACAGTAACTTTAGAAACATCGTTGTGTTTTAACAAAATTCCCCAAACCGTATATGCAACGGCGGAAACGAGTGCAAGGTACAGAAGCATTGCAATACCTGACGGGGAGAATTTTTCTATTCTGCCTCCAAGAGCAAAACCGAATACGCTCATTATAATTCCGCCTATGAAAAACTGCCAGCCTGCAAGCACAACGGGGTTGTCTTTTTTTGAAAATTCCTTTATCAGCACGGAGGAAAGGGCGTATGAGAGTGCAGAAAGAACTATCATTCCGTCGCCCATAAAATTGAAAGAAAATGTGTTTTCTCCAGAAGAGATATTTACGATTACAACGCCGATAAATCCGATTGTACAGCCGATAATACTTTTTGCGGTAAGTTTTTCCTGTTTGAAGAAAATTGCCGATATGATGATTGCAAAAAATACATTTACAGCTTCAATTACAGAGGCGTTTACACCGCTTGTGTTTGCAAGTCCGATATAGAAAAATATATATTGCGCAACAGTTTGGATAAGGCTCAAGTAAAAGCACCGTGATATTGTCCTTTTTTCGACGGGTACAAGAAACTTTTTTGCCGAAACAGATGAAAACAGTATCACAAGTGCACCTGCAACTGTAAAACGCACGCCTGCAAAGAGAACTTGCGTAAAAGTGTCGTTTGCCCCTATTTCAAAAAGTTTGTATCCTATTTTAATACACGGAAACGCACTTCCCCATAAAAGACAACAGAGCAATGCCGGAGCCGTTACAACAAAACTGTTTGTTAAGTTAAGATTTTTTGTTTTCATATTTTGACACCTGCCGTTTAAAAAAGACCACTGAAAAGTTGCGTTTTCAACTAAACAGTGGTCTGTAAATCAAAGTTAAATTGTCTTGTTTAACTTTGATTTGTTTAATCTTTAATCAAACAAGAAATTCTTATTTGTCAAATCTTCTTTTGCCGTGATTGTTGTGTCTCGGTCTTTTTGTTTCTTCTTCAATATCGTTTTCGGGAGTCATACCTTCAAGCTCGATGAGTGCATCTCTTCTTGAAAGGTTAATTCTGCCCTGTTCGTCGATTTCGATAACTTTAACGATGATTGAGTCGCCTACGCTTACAACATCTTCAACTTTTTCAGTTCTCTTAACATCAAGACGGGAAATGTGTACAAGACCTTCTTTACCCGGAGCAATTTCAACAAATGCACCGAAGTTCATAATTCTTGTTACAACGCCGTTGTAGAAAGAGCCTACTTCAGGGTCGTTTGCGATAGTTTCGATAAGTGAAATAGCACGCTTTGCGTTTTCAATATCTATACAACTTACAAACACACGACCGTCTTCTTCAATGTTAACTTTACAATCGCAGTTAGCCTGAATTTCCTGAATAACTTTACCGCCTTTACCGATAACATCGCCGATTTTTTCAGGATTGATTTTTGTTGAAAGCATTTTAGGAGCGTATGGAGAAAGTTCTTTTCTCGGCTCGGAAATAACAGGAAGCATAATTTCGTCAAGAATATAGTTTCTTGCTTTGTGAGTTTTTGCAAATGCTTCTTTAATGATTTCAGGTGTAAGACCGTGTACTTTGAGGTCCATTTGAATTGCTGTAATACCTTTTTTAGTACCTGCAACTTTGAAGTCCATATCGCCGTAGAAGTCTTCAAGACCTTGAATGTCAACCATTGTCATAAAGTCGCCGTAAACGCCTTCGTCGCCTGTGATAAGTCCGCAGGAGATACCTGCAACAGGTGCTTTAATCGGTACGCCGGCAGCCATAAGTGAAAGTGTTGAGCCACAGATTGAACCTTGTGAAGTAGAACCGTTTGAAGAAAGAACTTCAGATACAACTCTGATTGCATAAGGGAACTCATCTACGCTTGGGATGACAGGGAGAAGCGCTTTTTCAGCAAGTGCTCCGTGTCCGATTTCACGGCGTCCCGGTCCTCTTGAAGGTTTTGTTTCGCCTACTGAATAACTTGGGAAGTTGTAGTGGTGGATATATCTTTTTTCTGTTTGTTCGTCAAGACCGTCGAGCTGCTGAGCATCGCTGATAGGTCCGAGTGTTGTAACAGAAAGAACTTGTGTTTGTCCTCTTGTGAAAAGACCTGAACCGTGTGCTCTTGCGATAAGGTCAACTTCTGCGTTGAGAGGTCTGATTTCGTCTATACCTCTGCCGTCAACACGTTTGTGTTCGTCTTTGAGCCAACTTCTTACAACGTGTTTTTGAACAAGGTACATAATTTCGTCGAGTTTTTCTTCACAGCCTTCAAAACGCTCGTCGAATTTTTCGTGAACTGCGGCATAGATAGGAAGAAGAGCCTCATCACGAACAAGTTTGTCGTCTGTATCAAGTGCTTTTTTAACATCTTCAATACAGAAATCTTCAATCTCTGCCATAATTTCAGGGTCAGGATTGCTTGACTCAAATTCAAATTTCGGCTTGCCGATTTCATCTGCAATGCCTTGAATGAATTTAACAATCTTTTTGTTTTCTTCGTGGCCTGCCATGATAGCGTTAAACATTGTGTCGTCATCAATCTCGTTACCGCCTGCTTCAATCATTGCAACAAGGTCTGCTGTTGAAGCAACTGTGAGGTTGAGGTCTGATTTTTCTCTTTGCTCAAGAGTCGGGTTGATAACGATTTCGCCGTCAACAAGACCTACATTAACACCGCTTATCGGACCGTCCCACGGAATGTCCGAAATAGCAATAGCGGCAGAAACACCAATCATTGCTGTAATTTCAGGACTGCAATCGGGGTCAACGCTCATTACGGTAGCAACAACAGAACAGTCGTTTCTCATATCTTTCGGGAAGAGTGGACGGATAGGTCTGTCTATGCAACGAGATGTGAGTATTGCTTTTTCTGACGGTCTGCTTTCTCTTCTCTGGAAAGAGCCGGGAATTCTGCCAACCGAGTACATTTTTTCTTCGTAGTCAACTGAAAGCGGGAAGAAGTCAACGCCTTCTCTTGGTTTTGCTGAAGCAGTAACATTACAAAGTACATTTGTGTCGCCGTAGCGAGCCATGACAGATGCGTTTGCAAGACCTGCCATTTTGCCTGTTTCAAGAGTGAGTTTTCTGCCTGCGAGTTCAGTTTCCCATTTTTTAAAATTCTTAAAAAACATTTTTTTACCTCATTTCCTTAGATTGTAAATTTTATTTATAAAGGAGAGGTTTAGCCGTAAATTCAACGCACAAGTAACTTGAGCGCTCAATTTACTGCTAACATATTCTCCTTTAAAAATCAAAAACAAGGCAGACGGAACCAGCCGTCTGCCTTAAAACTGCTTACTTTCTTAAACCAAGACGGGATACGATGCTTCTGTATCTTTCAATGTCGGTTTTTTGAAGATAAGAAAGAAGGTTTCTTCTGTGACCTACCATTTTAAGAAGACCTCTTCTTGAGTGATGGTCTTTTTTGTGAACTTTAAGGTGTTCTGTGAGTTCGTTAATTCTTCTTGTGAGAACTGCAATTTGAACTTCTGCAGAACCTGTGTCGCCTTCGTGTGTAGCGTATTCTTTGATGATTTCTTGTTTTTCTGCTTGTGTCATAATTTTCACCTCATTAAAATATTTGCTTTAGCGAAAAACACAGTATCGGGCAGGTGAGTCCGAAAACGGTTGCCCCCGAAACCGAGTAATCCGTAACAGCGAAATAAGTTTAACACAAAAAACAGTATAAGTCAATATAAATTATTTTTTATTTAATTGTGCGAAAATATCCTTATCATTTATATATATATTTATTATTTGTTTATCAGTAACTTAATTTTAATATAAAACATAAAAAATGCTTGACTTGTATTGACTGTTGTGGTAATATATTTACACCGCATATTACGGGCTTTTCAAAGTGAGCGTGTCTCCGCCCCAAATAGCGAGTCTTGAAAAAGGAAGGTATAGCTTAATGTATGCAGTTATCGTAACCGGCGGAAAACAGTACAAAGTTTCTGAAGGCGATGTTCTCTACATTGAAAAACTCGATGTTGAGGCTGACGCTGAAGTAACATTTGACAATGTTCTTGCAGTAGGTACAGAAGACGGTATCAAAGTCGGCGCAGACGCTTCTTCAGCAACTGTTACGGCAAAAGCTGTTAAAAACGGCAAAGGCAAGAAAATCACTGTTTTCACATATAAGCCCAAAAAAGATGCTAAGCGTAAAAAAGGTCATCGTCAACCATATACAAAAGTTGAGATTACAAAGATTAACGCTTAATTTTCAACAGTGATTAAAAATGATTAAAACGATTTTTTTCCAAAACGGCGGACAGTTTATCGGTTTTGAAAGCAAAGGTCACGCAAACTATGCAAAAGCGAACGAGGACGATATTGTTTGTGCATATCATTCGGGTTCTTGTGCTTTGGCTGCCAATATTTTGACAGATGTTTTTATGCAAAAAGCGTTGATTGAAACTGATGACGGGTATTTGAAGTTTGTTTTGAACAACAAAAATCCGAGCCGTGAGGTTTCGGGGGTACTCAAAGGGCTTTATTTACATTTAGAGCAACTTTCAGAGGCGTACCCTTCAAATGTAAAAGTAACAGTTACGGAGGTGTAATCTATGCTTAAATTAAACATACAACTTTTTGCTCATAAAAAAGGTATGGGTTCTACAAAGAACGGCCGTGACAGTGAGTCAAAGAGACTCGGTGCTAAAAGAGCAGACGGTCAATTTGTTCTTGCAGGCAACATCCTCTATCGTCAAAGAGGAACTCATATTCACCCCGGCAACAATGTAGGCAAGGGTTCAGACGACACTCTTTTCGCTCTCATTGACGGTACGGTTAAGTATGAAAGAATGGGCAAAGACAGAAAGAAAGTTTCTGTTTACCCTGTTGAGCAGTAATATATCAAGAAAAAGCCACTGTTTCAGTGGCTTTTGTTTTTGTGTATTATCAGTATTTGGCAATGTTATGCCCTAATATATATTATTAAATATATTAATACATTATATTATACTGTCATAATTCAATAATTCAGTAAAAAAAGACGAGTTTTAATCTCGTCTTTTTTTGTGTGTAAATTTATTTTTCAATAGTTGCAAATTTTGTAACTTTTTTATACAAAAAGCCAAGAAAGTAAAATAACTTGTCAATGGCAAAACCGATTGCGACCGAAAGCAAAATAAGCCAAATTACAATTAAGAAAGGATATTTTGGTGCAAATATCAGTTTTTGAGCGAGCAAATAGCAAAGCGATGAGTGTATGAGCCAAATGTTTGTGCTGTGTTTTCCGAGCCATACAAAAACGCTTTCCAAAGGTTTGAATTGCAGGCTTTTAAAAACGCCGACGCAGCCGAAAATGAATGCTGCGGCATAGAGCATATCATAGTCATAGTTGAGTTTCCACTTACCAAGCAAAGACATAACGGCAACAGCAGAGCAAATTAAAAACATAGAAATTCTGTTTTTAAAAAGCATTAAAAATTTGCCTATTAAATCATATTTTGCCATTATTATACCGAGAAGAAAACTTCTTGAAAGTTTAAGCGTGTCGAGTATTTGATACGCTATATTTGACGCTGCAAATTCTCTGAAAAACTCCATATCTGCAATTTTGCCGTAAAAAAAGTTTGTGAAGATAAAGAGTGCAAAAACAATTAAAATATCGCTTGTAAAGTTTGAGTGCTTGGAATTTTCCCATTTTAATATCAAAGGAAAAAGAAGCATTAAAATGATAAATGGAGTGAAAAACCACCATTCGCCGTTATATGTTATATCTATTGCTAAAAAATTTAAAACAAGGTTTTCAAACCCCGATTTTGCTGTTTTTGTTCCGAAAATAAAGTAAAGTGGAACGAAAACTGCGAAAATTTGCCAATATTTAATATACAGTCCCGTGATTTTTTTGAAAATACCTTGATTTACATTGTTCCTGCTTTTAAACTGTTCATATGTGCCGTATCCGGAGAGAATTACAAAAAGTGCGACGCAGATTTTACCCATAAGTCCTATGATTTCTTCAATAGGAACACCGTTATAAACAAACAAAGGGATATAACTTCCTTCTGTTATTCTTTCAGGCCATGCAAATAAATGGTCTAAAACCATAAAAAGAATTGCAAATCCTTTAACAATTTTTGTGTCAGTTCTCGTAAAATTGTAAAAGTCTTTTTTCATCAGATTTTGTTTCATAAAAATTCCTCAAAAAAGCAGATTTTTTGGATTGTTATTCATCATCTCAAAGTATATCACAGTAATTTGTATTTTGCAATTATTGACATAAATCCATATACTTAATTAAAATTATTTTTTCTTTCGGTTATTGTTTGGCTGTCGTTTTAAATAATTCAAATTATTTGAAAAAATTTGTGATTTTTCACAAAAAGAAAGATGTTGACATATTTGTTTTTGTCTGCAATAATGTAATTAATATTAAAATTTTGAATTTTATTATATTATTAAAAGGAAATTTTTTTTGCAAAATCAATTTATTTTTGTGTTTAAAGGAGATTTTTGCTGCTATGGAAAAAAGAATTTATACTTGCGCTACTTCACACCTTGATACTGTTTGGAATTGGGATGTTGAACATACGATTTACAACTGTTTGTACAATACTCTTTACAAGAATTTTGACTTGTTTGAAAAGTACCCAGATTACAAGTTCAATTTTGAGGGTGCATACAGATACGAACTTTTTGAGGAATACTATCCGGAAGAGTTTGAAAAACTTAAAAAGTACATCGAAGAAGGCAGATGGAATGTTGCCGGAAGTGCGTATGAAAACGGCGATGTAAATGTGCCGTCGCCCGAAGCACTTTTCAGAAATATTCTTTACGGAAACGGCTATTTTAAAAAGAAATTTTCAAAGACAAGCAAAGATATATTTTTGCCTGACTGTTTTGGTTTTGGCTATGCCTTGCCGTCAATCATAAATCACGCAAATCTTTTGGGATTTACAACTCAAAAACTCAGTTGGGGTTCTGCCTACGGAACACCTTTTGATATAGGAAAATGGTACGGCGTAAACGGAAAGTATTGTTTTGCGTCAGTAAAACCTGATGCCTATGTTTTGGCGTATAAAAAAGTCAGAGAAAAAAAAGATAATGCAAAAAAGCTCTCGGAAAACGAGAAAAAGTACAAGTTGCCGTGGACATTTTCATTTCACGGTGCAGGCGATCAGGGAGGCGCTCCGAAAGACAGGTCTGTCAGCGTTTTGCAGAGTGAGATAAATGAAAATGCTCAAAACGAAGTTAAGGTTTTGAGTGAAAAAAGCGACAAAATTTACTATGATTTAAACGCTTTGAGCGAAACGCAAAAAGACAGACTGCCGATATGGAACAACGAACTCGTTATGACAAATCACGGCGTCGGAAGTTATACCTCAAGAGCCATCGGAAAACGGTGGAACAGAAGAAACGAAGAACTTGCGGATATGGTTGAAAGAACTGCTGTTGCCGCCAATTTTGCAAACGGAACACCGTACCCTGAAAAACAGTTTGAAAAAGCGTGGAAAAGAGTTATTTCACACCAATTTCACGATGATATTACAGGTACTTCTCTTCAGCGTGTTTACAAACGCTCGTGGAATGACTATGCTTTGTCTTTAAATCAATTTGAGGCAGAGTATGAGCATAGTTTAGGTTCTGTCGCTGATTGTATGGATACTTCGTGGGTAAAGGGAGTTGCCGTTGTTGTCAACAATTCTCTTGAATATGAGAGAAATTCACTTGTTAAAGTTCAACTTCCGATAAGCAGTAAATATGTGTCTGTAAAGGACGGAAACGGCAAAGAAATGCCGTCACAGATAATTAAAGAAAACGGTAAAACCGTTGTTGCTTTTACTTGCGTTTTGCCGTCTTTGTCGTATAAAGTATTTGATATTTCACAGTGTGATGAAAAACCGTGCTTTGAAAATTTATTAAAAGCAAGTGAAGATTGTATTGAAAATGAAAAATATATTGTGAAATTTAATGAAAACGGCGATATTTCAAGCATTTTTGATAAAGAATTCGGAAAAGAAACTTTGAAAGCACCGATTTGTCATCAGTTGATTAATTATAACGGCAATTATTCGTATCCTGCATGGGAGTTGACATATAAAAGTGTATGTCAAAAGAAATTTGAAACGCCTAAACTTGTCAGCAAAAAAATCTTGTATGACGGCCCTGCGTGTGTAGGAACGGAGATTGTGCAAAAGCACGGTAATTCGGTTTTCAAATCGGTAGTTTCTCTGTTTAACGGCGCGCAGTTTGCAGATGTGCAAAATGAAATTGAATGGTACGAACAAAAAACTCTTTTAAAAGAGCGTTTTTCACTTGCCGTTTCAAACGAAACAGCGACATACGACTTGGGTTTGGGTGCCATAAAGAGAAAGAACAACACAGAACAACTTTATGAAGTGCCTGCACAAAAATGGGCAGATATTACCGAAGACGGTTTTGGTGTATCTGTTATCAGCGACAGTAAATACGGTTGGGATAAACCTGAAAACAATGTTTTGAGAATGACGGTTGTTCACACTCCTGCAAGAAACTTTTTGCGTGAAAGTATGCAAAGTTTGATGGATACGGGGCTTAACCGATACGGTTTTGCCATACATTCACACGCAGGCGAGATTAATTCCACTCAAAATTCTGCAAGAGAATTTAACCAAAGCGTCGGTGTTGTTATAGTAGATAAACATTCGGGCAATTTCGGGTATGAATATTCTTTTGGCAGTATTGATAAAGAAAATGTTATCTTGCGTGCTTTGAAAAAGGCAGAAGAAACTGACGAAATTGTTGTAAGATTTAATGAGGGTGAAAATAAATTTACTGAAAATGTTAATTTCACGCTCGGAAACGGAATTGAAAGTGCAAGGGAAATATATGCAAGCGAGGAAACACTCGGCAATGCTGTTGTTAAAGACGGACGGCTTGTGTTTGACATTGAACCGTACGATGTGAAATCGTTTGTACTTAAACTTAAACCGTCAAAAATCAAGCAAAGAAAAATCAATCAGAACAATGTTCCTTTGCCTGAAAACTATACGGTGTTTACAAGAAACTCAAGCAGAAATACGGCACAGTACAATGATTTTGCGTCTTTGACATTGCCTTTGGAAATTAAACCCGAAAAGATATTTTATAAAGGTGTGGATTTTACTCTGCCGTCAGACAAAGCGTATAGGTGCGACGGAGCAAAAATTGAATTGAACGGTAAATTTGATAAACTTTGTATGCTTGCTTTTTGTGAAAAAGACGACTGTACGGCGAAGTTTTTCCGTGACGGCAAACCTGATACACTTGAATTTTTCAGTGCTACAGAGCCTGTCGGTGCGTGGGATATGGTCGGTCTCGGCGAAACTGCCTATTTGAAAGATTGTAAAGTTGCATATGAGTTTACACACGCTCACAACGAGAGAAAAGAAGATGTCATAGCAAAACAGATGTGCGTTTTCTTCTGTGAAATAGATGTAAAAGGCGTAAATGTTCTTGAAATGCCGAATAATAAAGATATAATTATTCTTTCAGCAGTCGGAGTTAACGGAGAAAGTGAACATAAACTTGCTTATCCGTTGTACGACAGAGTCGAAAAAAGACCGTTTGAAAACAAATTTACGGCAAAGGATAATTTGACTGTTAAACTCAGTAAACTTCCGCATAACGCAGTTCCCGGAGTTGAAATTGTCAGAAGAAATAAAGATTATTTGCATTGATTTTTCTGCACCCTGAATTTTATATTCGTGTTTTGATTGTTTTTATATTGTTTTATATTTGTATATAATATAATCTAATAAGATTTAATCTGATTTTATTTAATTTAATTTCTGCTTTTGTTTGCATTTGAAAGCCTTTTCTGTTAATATTAACAAGTAAAAAGGAAGTGAATATATGTTTGTAGATATAGCGAAAGTTAAAATTAAAGGCGGAAACGGCGGCGACGGTGCAGTTGCCTTTCACCGTGAAAAGTATGTTGCATCGGGCGGTCCCGACGGCGGCGACGGCGGAAAGGGCGGAGATGTTGTTTTTGTTGTTGACGACAACCTTGCTACGCTTGCCGATTTCAGATATAAAAGAAAATACTCTGCCCAAAACGGAGAAAACGGCAGAGGAAACAGACAGTACGGTAAAAAAGGTGCAGACCTTGAAATTCGTGTGCCGAGAGGTACGGTTATCAGAGAAGCGACAACAGGCGCCGTTATGGCAGATATGAGCAAAACAGAACGCTTTATTGCTGCTAAAGGCGGAAAAGGCGGATGGGGAAACATTCATTTTGCAACTCCTACACGCCAAGTTCCGAGATTTGCAAAACCCGGTGTGCCGGGAGAAGAGTGGGAGGTAAACCTTGAACTCAAACTTTTGGCAGATGTCGGACTTGTCGGATTTCCGAGTGTCGGAAAGAGCAGTCTCATCTCTGTTGTAAGTCAGGCAAAACCGAAGATTGCCGACTATCACTTTACAACTCTTGTTCCCAATTTGGGCGTTGTGTATATGGGTGAAGGAAATTCTTTCGTTATGGCGGATATTCCCGGTTTGATTGAGGGCGCAGGCGACGGAGTAGGTCTCGGTCACGAATTTTTAAAGCATGTTGACAGATGCCGTTTGCTTATTCATATTGTAGATGTTTCGGGCAGCGAGGGCAGAAATCCTATTGAAGATTTTGAAATCATCAATAAAGAACTTGCAAAGTTTGACGAAGAACTTGCAAAGCGTCCTATGATTGTTGCAGGAAATAAAATAGATATGGCAGAACCCGAGCAAATAGAGGAATTTAAAAAGTATGTGAACGATAAAGGCTACGATTTTTATCCTATTTGCGCTCCGATTTTGGAAGGTACAAAAGAGTTGATGAATGCCGTTTGGCAAAAACTCAGCGAGTTGCCGCCGATTAAAGAATACGAAGCAGAGGAAATTCCTATGGAAGCGTTCGTTAAAGACGACAACGCTTTTAAAATCACAAAAGTCGATGACGGATATTTTCTTGTTGAAGCAGATTGGTTCCCGAAAGTGCTTAAAGGAGTCAATATCGACGACTATGAGAGTTTACAGTATATGCAGAGAGTTCTTGAAAAAACGGGTGTTTTTGACGCTTTGCGTGAACAGGGCTGTGAAGAGGGCGACATTGTTTCGCTTTATGATATTGAATTTGAATTTGTTGAGTAATTAAAATGAGATTTTTAGAAGAAAAAGTAAATCCTAATGAACTCAGTCCGCTTACCCTTGCTTTTGTAGGCGACTGTGTATATGAACTTTTTGTAAGAGAAAGCCTTGTATGTGAGGCAAACCGTCCCGTAAACGATTTGCACAAACTCAGCACGGCAAAAGTTCGTGCAGGGTTTCAGGCAGAGGCTTTGAAAAAAATAGACTGTGTTTTGACGGAAAAAGAAAAAGCAGTGGCAAAAAGGGGCAGAAACGCTCATTCCAATCATACTGCGAAAAATGCGTCGGTTATTGACTATCGTCTTGCCACAGGTCTCGAAAGTCTGTTTGGGTATTTGTATCTGAACGGCGAAAGCGACAGGCTTAAAGAACTTTTCAAAATAATTATTGAAGAAAATCAATAAAATTTAATAATGCTCTTGACATTTTGATTGTGTTTTGATATAATTCATTTTGCTTGAGCGGGAGCATAGCTCAGCTGGGAGAGCATCTGCCTTACAAGCAGAGGGTCACAGGTTCGAGCCCTGTTGTTCCCACCATAAAAACGGCAAGTTTTGAACTTGCCGTTTTTTCTTTTTGCATTTTTCAAATGTTTGAAAAACGCCGAAAACATTTATTAAATATTAAGCATGTTTGATTGTAATTGTCGTATATCTCATATTTTCCTGTTTGAATTTGACGAATATACATAATTATGGTAAAATAACACATCTTTAAAATATTTATCAGGAGGAGTATTGTGTCTAAAACCGTAATTTTAATAATGACTTCGGTTGTCGTTTATCTTGCAGTCGTTCTTGCGATAGGCTTCTGGAGTTCAAAGAAAAACAAAAATGTAGATGATTTTTATTTAGGCGGAAGAAAACTCGGACCGCTTGTAACGGCTATGAGTGCAGAGGCTTCCGATATGAGTTCGTGGCTTCTTATGGGTTTGCCGGGACTTGCATATCTTTGCGGTATCGCAGAGGCAAGCTGGACTGCAATCGGCTTGATTATCGGTACATATTTGAATTGGCTGATAGTTGCAAAAAGACTCAGAAAGTATTCAAGTAAAATAAATGCCATAACCGTACCCGACTTTTTCTCAAACAGATTTAAAGATGATAAAAATATTCTTGCGTGTATTTCGGCAATAGTTATTATCATTTTCTTCGTTCCTTACACCGCTTCGGGATTTGCCGCTTGCGGAAAACTTTTTGAAACGCTTTTCGGTGCAGATTATCATACTGCTATGATTATTTCTGCCGTTGTTATTGTCGGCTACACTTGTCTCGGCGGTTTCCTTGCAGCGTCAACAACCGACCTTATTCAAAGTATAGTAATGTCGATTGCGCTTGTAGTTGTTCTTGGCTTTGGCGTTTATACGGCAGGAGGATTTGAACAGGTTGCCGAAAATGCCCGTGCAATTCCGAACTATATTTCTATGGTTTCCACAACAGACGGAAACGGCGGTGCAGTTGAGTTCGGTGCCATGAAAATTATCTCAACGCTTGCGTGGGGACTCGGTTACTTCGGTATGCCTCACATCCTGCTCAGATTTATGGCTATTGAAGACAGTAAAAAGATTAAAACTTCAAGAAGAATTGCGACCGTTTGGGTTGTCATTTCAATGGCAGCTGCAATTTTTATCGGCGTTGTAGGTCTTGCAATGTCAAATGTTGAGCCGTCTATGGTTTTGAAAGACAGTGAAACAGTTGTAATTTCAATTTCAAATCTTCTTGCAAAAAACGGCGTACTCGCCGCTCTTGCTGCGGGTGTAATCATTGCAGGAATTCTTGCTTCAACAATGTCAACGGCAGACAGCCAGCTTTTGACTGCTGCGTCGGCAGTTTCTCAAAATATAGTTGTAGGTACATTCAAAAAGAAATTGACTGCAAAACAAAATATGATTTGGGCAAGAGGAACTTTGCTTGTCATTTCAATCATTGCCGTTTTCTTTGCGTGGGATAAAGACTCGTCTGTTTTCAAAATTGTTTCGTTTGCTTGGGCAGGCTTCGGCGGTGCTTTCGGACCGCTTATGTTGTTTGCACTTTTCTGGAAACGCACAACAAAATGGGGTGCGCTTGCAGGAATGGTAAGCGGTGGCGTGAGCGTAATTGCTTGGCACTATTTACAAGGCGGAATTTTTGAAATCTACGAACTTTTGCCTGCATTTATCATCTCTTCATTGTTTATTGTAGTTGTATCGCTTTTGACAAAAGCACCCGAACAGGAAGTTATAGACACATTTGAAGAAGTTAAAGCAATGAAAGATTGATAAATCATTGATTGAAAATCACTGTTTTGATTAGTAAAAAATAAAAATTTAAGCGTCGTAAAGTTTGTTTTGAAAACTTTACGACGCTTTTTTGTATATTTAGATGTTTATTAAATTTTTCTGTTTACCAAATCATCAAGTGTAATTTCTTCAAAAAAGTCATCTATAACTTTGTTGAGTTTTGACCAAAGGGGCTGGGTAAGACAATCATCTGCCATTTTGCACTGTTTGTTGTTTTCATCAAGACAGGCAACGGGGCAAAGAGTTTTTTCTGTTAATTTCAAAATACTTCCCACCGTGTATTCCTTTGGCGATTTGCTCAACTTGTATCCGCCGCCTTTACCGTGAACGGCATTTACAAAATCGGCTTTTGAGAGCGTTGTCATTATTCCCTCGAGATATTTTAAAGAGATTTTTTCTTTTTCGGCAATTTCTTTAAGCGGTGTATAGTTTTCACTGCCGTTTTTTGCAAGTTGAGCCATTACACGCAGAGCGTATCTGCCTTTTGTTGAAATTTTCATATAAATACCTCTTTGATGAATTTTAAATATCACAGAATTTTAATGAAATAATGCTGTGTCGTTATAAAGAACAATGCTCGCAGTGTTCACAATCGGGAAATTGCGACTTGTCGTAATCAATTCCGTTTTTATCATAGTAGTCTTTAACGGCAGATTTTATCGCTTCTTCAGCTAAAACGGAACAATGCAGTTTGTGTGCAGGCAGTCCGTCAAGTGCTTCGGCAACCGCTTTGTTGCTCAATTCCAATGCCTCATTTACGGGTTTTCCTTTAATTAGTTCTGTTGCCATTGAACTTGAAGCGATAGCAGAACCGCAACCGAAAGTTTCAAATTTAACATCTTCTATAATGTCATTTTCGATTTTTAGATATATTTTCATAATATCTCCGCATTTTGCATTTCCTACTTCGCCAATGCCGTCTGCATTTTCTATTATACCTACATTTCTTGGATTTTTAAAGTGGTCCATCACTTTTTCACTGTACAATGCCATAATTTTTTACTCCTTTTATCGTTTTATACTATAAAATTTCTTTTGCCGTTGCATAAATCACGCCAAACGGGTGAAATGGAGCGTAAATATTCAACAACTTCTTTTACAGATTTAATTATGTATTCAATTTCTTCTTCCGTGTTGCTTTCGCAAAGAGAAAGACGCAATGAACCGTGAGCAATTTCGTGTGGTCTGCCGATTGCAAGCAGTACATGACTCGGGTCTAATGAACCCGATGTGCAGGCAGAACCCGATGACGCCGATACGCCTTTTTCGTCAAGTAAAAGTAATAATGATTCGCCTTCAATACCCTCGAAACAGATGTTTACATTTGATGACAGTCTTTGTTTTCTGTCGCCGTTTAGGATACTGTGCGGTATTTCAAGCAATCCGTCTGTAAGTCTGTTTCTTAATTTCAACATTTTTTCATTGTCTTTTTCGCAGTTGTCAAGCGATTGCTCAAGTGCGATTGCCATTCCCATTATTGCAGGCAGATTTTCCGTTCCTGCACGCTTTCCTCTTTCCTGAGCACCGCCCTCTATTATGTTTGACAGTGCAATTCCGTTTCTTGAATAGAGAACGCCTGTACCTTTCGGACCGTGAAATTTGTGTGCAGAAAGCGAAAGCATATCAATGTTTAATTTTTTAACATCAATTTTGATGTGTCCTGCCGCTTGAACTGCGTCTGTGTGGAAAATAACATTGTGTTTTTTGCAGATTTTCCCTATTTCTTCAATCGGCTGAATGGTGCCTATTTCGTTGTTGGCAAACATAATTGTTACAAGACAGGTCTTGTCCGTTATTGCTTTTTCAAGTTCACTCGGGTTGATTATTCCGTTTTCGTGAACATTAAGTAAGGTTATTTCAAAACCCTCTTTTTCTAATTTCTTTAGCGTATGTAAAACTGCGTGATGCTCAAAAGCACTTGAAATTATGTGAGTTTTGCCTTTCCTTTTTCCGTTAACGGCGGCAGAAATGATTGCTTGATTGTCAGATTCGCTCCCGCCCGATGTAAAATAAATTTCATTCGGCAAACAGTTCAGTCTGTCGGCAATTCTTTGTCTTGCATTTTGTAACGCTTCGGCAGCAATTTGCCCGTCTGTATGTAAACTTGAAGGGTTTGCATATATCTCGTTTAAGTATTTCAGCATTTCTTTTATAGCAGCTTCGCTCGTTTTGGTTGTTGCTGCATTGTCTGCGTAAATTCTCATATATCTACCTCTTGTCTGATTTCAATAGAACTTGTATTACCTACCATTTAAGTAGGCTGTTTTTTCAAATGCTATTCTATCACTATTTACCTACCTTGTCAATAGGTAAATAGAAAACAAAAATTTAATATATTGCAAATCCTCTGTTATTTTGCTGAGGATTTTTGTCGGATTTCTTATAGTTGTTATCTGTTTCAACATCAGTCAGAACAAAAAAGAGCCTGACGAAAAAAATCATCAGGTCAAATTATTTATATATAATTTTTGTTTTGTTAAAGTCTTTCCAAGATAATTTTTGACCGCAGTTACTGCAAAAGACCATATATTCTCTGTCGAGATATTTATTACACCTTGGGCAAATCGAAAAAACCAACTTCACTTTTTTAAAAATAACGGTTTCCGTAACCTGCATTGCAATTCTATAAGAATCGCTGTTATTCATAGTCTTTATTCCTTTAGATGAAATTTGCTTTTAATAAGATATTTTAATTTTTTTTATTTTTCCGGCAACAATCAGTACGCTTTCAAGAATTAAACTTAAACAGCAAGGAACAAGCACCATTTGAAATTTGAAAAAATACGAAACGATAATATTTATGCTTATCACAAGTAATATAACCCAAGAAACTTTACGGAAATATTTGAACTCTTTTTTCGATAAGGGCTTTTCAGGTGTATCAAGCGGACAAAAGACAAATATACAGACTGACGATACTGCACTGATAATAAGCAGAACAGTCTGAAAATCATAAGTTTTTGACAACCTGATTACAACAATACAAGCTAATATTGACAGAGTTGATAGTATTTCGCATCTTGTTTCGGTTGCTGCGTGATAGCCGCCGGCATATTTTCTTATGAACTGAAATGCAATATAGAAAATAATACTTTCAATAATACAGTTTAATAAAAAACCGAATATACAGGCTATAATAAAAAACATAAGTTGTGACAAAAACATAAACAAACCATATATATATAATTCTTTATCTTTGTCACTTATTGTTCCGTTTGAAATCATTTTTTCAGTAAAATAAGTTGATAATTTATTTACCATTCTCAATCTTGCTGAATTTCTTCAAAGCAACAGGTGCCTTTGGTTGATATACAGTTCCGCTTGTCGTACTGTTTGCACTGTTCTTGACCGAAAGCATAACAACACTTTTTAATATGTTTTTCAAACTAATATTTTTCATAGAAATTACTCCTTTCTTTTAATCAGAAAACTAATATTAACCATAACTGTAACAATTATATTGCATAGTTTTTCGGGAATCAATATCTGAAACAAAACTATGCTATTTTTAAGGCATTTATAATATATTTATTTTGATAATTAGTAAAACTTTGAAATTAGTTTGTAATTACAATCTGTTTTAGTGGTTATACTATATTGTAGGAGAACATTTTTATTGTATGATGGTATAATTTTTGTGGGTGATGTCATGGGTAATATAAAAATCAATACAACAAAAATTGGCAGCCATATTGTTAAATTAAGAAAAGAACAACATTTGACACAGGAAAGTTTAGGTAAAAAAATACATATATCACCAACTCATATTTCTACTGTTGAAAATGGTGGCTCATATAGTTTAAACACTCTTATTACAATTTGTGATGGATTGGACACAAGATTAGATTATATTCTTTATGGAAATATCAGAGATAATTCTAAAGATAATTTAATAGATTTGTTGAATTTATGTACTGATAAAGATATAGCTATTTTAGAATCTGTTGCACACACATTGATAGATTTCAAGGAAAAATAGAATTTGTATTTATTAAGACTATATGTTATTATTTTGTCAATAGGCGTTGCCTATTGACTTTATTTTTTGGTGGTGATTATTCTGAAAGTCGCAATATGTGATGACGAACAAATATATATTAACAACATAATTGAGCATTTGGATTTCTTTTCAATAGATAATAATATAGATTTTGAAAAAAGTGTATTTAGCGATTCGTCAGATATGCTCTCGAGTAATATGAATTATGATATTGCGATACTCGATGTCGAAATGGATAATATGAACGGTATAAAACTCGGCGAAGAATTAAGGAAAAGAAATCCGCACATTATTCTGATTTATGTTACTGCTCACAAAAAATATCTTGATGATGCTTTAAATCTTAATGCCGTTCGTTTTTTTGAAAAGCCGCTTGATTCACAAAGATTTTACAGAGGATTGAGTGACGCAATAAAAAGGATTGATAATTCAACAATCAGTTTTTATGTAAAGGATAATAGAATGGTGGAACGGATTTCTGCACAAGACATAATATTTGTAGAAATTGAAAAGCGCAAAACAAAAATTGTTACTTGTAATAAAGAATACCATTCCGACCATAATATGAACTTTTGGAAAGATAATCTTGCGAGCACGATATTTATATCTCCGCATAAAAGTTATATTATAAATTTTAACTATGTCACATCGTATGAAAGAAAGCGTATTATTCTTGACAATAAATATGAAATAAATATTGCAAGAAACAGACAAACAGATTTTTATCAAAAGTTTATGCATTTTATGGAGGGTAAATAATGTCAAGACTTATAGTAATGATGTTTGTTTATTTTTTTGAAATGATAATATCGTTTTGCTTTTTTACAAGAATATATGAAAAAAAGCAAAAGCCAAATTTCCTTATTATTTTAATAGGATTATTATTGTTTTTGCCAAGTTCATGTATATTCAGTCTTTTTGAAAATGAAATAATTAATTTAATTGTATTTTTTGCAATAAATTTTATATTTGCCCTGTTATGTTTTGATATTTCAGTTAAAAATGCCGCAATTCAAAGCATTATTCTTGATACTCTTATGTTTTCTACTGAAATAATTACTATTTTTCAACTTTCTGCAATTTTTGAACTTCCGACAAATAAATATAAAGATGATGTCCATATTCTTATAATCGTTGTATTAATATGTAAATTAGTATATTTTATTTTATCTCAATTATTATCATTGATAATAATAAAAATAGGACATAAAAATAATAAAATAAAGCAATTTCTGCCACTGTTTATATTTCCTGTATTAACTATTTTATCCTGTACAATATTTTTATTTATTGCATTAGAATTTGAAGTATCAACATCATACAAAATTGCAACGACAGCTGTTTGTATTCTATATATTATTGCAAGTATATTTATTTTTATATATTACCAAATACTTGCCAATCGCGAAGAAAAAATAAATGAGCTGGAGTCCGAAAAAAGACTGTATAATTTAAATCAAACATATCTCGATGTTTTACAACATCAAAACAACGAATTGCAGATGATGTTTCACGATACGAAAAATCACTATCTTACCATCGGCAGTTTTGATAATATAGATGAAGTAAAAGCGTATATAAAAAAGATTTATCCTGAATTTCAAAACAGGAATATTATAAATATATCCAACAACAAAATGCTTGATTTAATTATCAGCAAATATATAGTTGTTTGCAAAAATAATAATATTAAATTTGACTATGAAGTAAAAACTGCAAATTTAGATTATATAGATAATTCTGAATTATCTATACTTCTTAACAACATTCTTGATAATGCTGTTGACGCTGCAAAATCAAGCAAAGAAAAAAGTATTGAATTTTCATTAAGGCATATTAATAATATGGATTTGCTGAATGTTGTAAATTCCTGTGATTTTCCGCCAAAACATACCGGCAAACAATTACTTACAACAAAATTTGATAAAAGTAACCATGGATTTGGTACAAAAATAATAAAAAAATATGCAAAAAAGAACAATGGCAAATATGAATGGTCTTATAATGATACAGAACATAAATTTCATTTAACAATTCTGTTTCTTAAAATTTAATTTTTACCTCAGGTACCCTGCTTTTTTTGTCGTTTTTATAGCATAGTTTTGTTTTTTTGTTGAATTACCGTCTTCTTATTTATTAAAATTTTTAATAAAGACTCAAGACTTATAGTAAAGAGTATATCAATCTAAAATATGCTGTTCTGTGTAATATATGTTTACATAGAATAACAATAATAATTACTTTATTATAGGAGACGGAACAAATGGAAGATTTTTATGAATTAAATTCAACAAATCACAAACCGTGGAAAAAGATTCTATCGGTCATTCTTGCTGTAATTATCGGCTTCGGAACGATAGTAACACTGACAGTCGGAAGCTCAAGACTTCAAGAATGGCTTGGTATTCAGTCTATGCTTTCTGCATATGCTTCGGAAATTGTTGATACCGAAGGTGCAGCAGCAGTTGACAAAAATGCTATGCTTGCAGATGACCATACAATAAATCTTGAAAACCGAGACGGTTCAAATACCGTATATCTGTTTTCAGAGCCGATTTCCTTTGTTGACGATAACGGAAATCTCAAGACAAAGGATATATCTGTTGAAAAACAGACCGATAAAAAACTAAAAGATAATGGCTATGATTACACAAACGGACAAAACGATTACAGGATAAATTTTTCAAAAGATTCTTCAAAGGGGATAGAAGCAGTAATCGGTAATTATTCTTATTCTATTGTCCCTTATTCCGATACAAAAGCAGAGGGTACTGAATCTGTAGCAGAATTTTCAAACGAAAAATTTGAAGTTTTTCAATATGAAAATATTTACGGTGAAGGAACAAATTTGCGATTTTATCCTCAATTAAACGGTCTTAAAGATGAAATTGTGCTTAATCGAAATATTAATAAAAACTCATTTTCATTTGAATTAAAAACAAACAATTGTACGGCTAAACTCAATGAAGACGGCACTATTTCTATCATTAATAATGATGATACCGTTATTCAGACCTTTACCGCTCCGTTCGCTTACGACAGCGAATATGTAGAGGGAGATTTAAATTCACATTATGTTGATTGTGAATACTCTCTCATAGATAAAGATGAAACATCTTATATAATGACAATAACCGTTCCTAATGAATGGTTTACGAGCGACAGCACAAAATACCCCGTAGTCATTGACCCTACTACAAGTCAATTAGGCAATTACAGAGACGCAGGTATATACAATAAAAGTACAAGTGCGTCTATATGTTACGGCAAAGAAGAAACTTGTTGTTTCGGACGAGCTTCCGAGTACGGCTACGGCAGAGTATTAAATCAGTTTACTATGCCGAGTGAAATTAAAAAAGGTGCTGTAATAAACAGTGCTTATTCATGGCAGAGAGAAACGACAGGCAGAACTACAACAACAAAAGTTACGCCTCATATGGTAACAAGCGCTTGGTACGAGGGTGAAGTTACTTGGAAAACAAGACCTACATATAACTCTGTAAAAGGAACTACAAGAACAATAAACAGTAAATCTACGGATGACCCTGATAATAAGTATTGGTATAAATTTAATATTACAAATATGGTGCAAAAATGGGCTGACGGAACAAATAAAAACTATGGCTTTTGTTTTGAAAGTTCAGAAGAAACTGACGGAAACTATAATTGGCGTGCTTTTACTTCCCGTCAATATTCTTCATCTGCAATGCGTCCATATACCGTAATTAATTATACAAATGATACAACTGCGCCTACAGTAACAAGTGTAACAGGCAATATTTCAAATTGGACACAAAATAATGTTACTCTGACAGTTAACGGAGCGAAAGATAACAACGGCGGTTCAGGACTTCATTCTTCTCCGTATTCTTTTTCAACAACAAAAGGTTCATATAGTTGGCAATCAGCCAACAGCAAAACATTTTCATCAAACTGTACTGTTTATGTTTATGTGCGCGACGCTATGGGAAATATCCGTCTTGTTTCAACACAAACAATAAATAAAATAGATAAAACCGCACCGTCAGTTTCGTCCGTTACAGGCAATCCGACAAAATGGACTATGGATAAAGTAACTCTGACGGCAAGCTCAAGCGATTCTGAATCGGGAATTAAAGATTACAGTTTTTCAAGTACTGAGGGTGCTTATTCTTGGCAGTCTGAAAATACAAAAACATTTTCGGAAAATCAAACTGTATATATCTATGCAAGAGATAATGCGGGTAATATTTCCAAACCTGTTCAAATTGATATTAATAAAATAGCTCCTGATGAATCATATTTCTTAAAGCCCGAATTATATACAGACGGTTGTCTTACAGGTATAATTAATCCGAGAAATAATGATGACAATTTACTGTATAAAATAGGTGAAAACGGTGAATGGCAGAAATATACTGTTCCGTTTGCATTGCCGCTTTATCAGGAAAGCATTGTATATGCTAAATTTGAAGACAGTGATGAAATTGTAAGTAAAAAAATCACTCCTGACAGTTCACGATTGGGAGAGTATAAAGAAAATTCAATTGATTTTTCAATGAAATATAAAACGGTTTCATTTGATTTTGTCAGAGAGTATAGCAGTGTAAACAAAAAATGGTTCTTTTCAACGGACAGCACTGTTTCAAAGGAAAGCGATTATATTTATACTGCTGTTTTGACTAACGGAATGAGAGTCCGGTTTTTAAAATCTTCCGTAGGAGTATATACAGATAATAAAAACGGTTATATACTCAATGTCAGTGAAAATGGGTATATTATTCAAATTGGAAATACTAATTATATCTATAATTCTGAAGGTGTACTTGAGTCCGTCGAAAGTAAGTACGGAGATTCTATATTAATAGCACGAGAAGAGTCTTCAATAACAATTTCTGACGGTTCTGAACGAAAATATGTTTTAGCGCTTGATTTAAATAAAAATATAGTATCTGTTACAGACCCCGCAGGCAATACGATTAAATATGAATATGACAATAACAACAATCTTTCAGAGGTTATAAACCAAGAAGGTGTTACCGTCGGTAAATACTCATATTCAAACGGACTTTTGAAAAAAAGTTCAGATAAGTCGATAGAGTATAATTCTGACGGCAGAGTAACATCATATGAGTATGACAACGGTGCATATACCGACTATGTTTATGACAATAAAAATAAAACTGTTTTTATTGAAGATTCAACAGAAAAAACTGTTTTGTACAGTTACAATGATGCTCTTAACATAGTTTCGTCAGTTGACGAAAAAGGAAATAAAACAGAATATCAGTACGATGAATTTAATAGGCTTGTTTTATATAAAACAACTGATGACGAAGTATCGTATAAATATGATTCAAACAATAATTTGATTTCGGAAGTTCACAGTAATGATAACGAAGAAGATTTGTATTATTCGTATGATGAGAATGATAAATTGATTCGTCAGCAGACAGGAAACAATTATACCTATTCAGTATATAACGATAATAATGAACTAATTATTTCAGCAACATTAAAAGAAAATTATTCAGGCAGAATTCCTGCTGTTTATGATTCATCATTGACTTGCTTTGATACAATAAGTTATACTTATGATAACGGTCTGCTCACAAAAACTGTTGACAGTAAAACAGATAAAACTGTATCATATAGTTATGATGAATACGGTAATGTAGTCAATATTGCAACTTTAACTGCAAAAAATTCTGACAGCTCTTCGGTAAGTAAGGTAGATTATACATACAATATACTAGGAAATGTTCTTACTTCAATGAATGGCGACAACAAATCTGAATATATTTATGATAAAGCGAACAATATAGTTTTCAGCAATGAAAACGGAGAAATATCTCGTACCGTATATGATGAATACGGAAGAGTTGTACAGTATATAACAACTGAAGATTATGACAAAACAAAAGACGGTCTTCCCGAGTCAAATACATATTCGGACAAGAATGCAGGCGTTACTTATTCCTACAATTCAAACGGAACGGTTGCAAAAGTAAAAAACAGATTAGGCAAAGTTACCGAATATACATACAATGACAGAGGTTCTCTTGAACTTGCCGAGTTTGACATTTATAAATTCCATTATATAAATCATGGTGAAGTTTCTAAAATTGATATAGGCGGAAAAACCGCAGTAACATATCAGTATGATGAAAAGTTTAATTTGATTGCTGAAAAATACTCAAACGGCGGAAGCAGAACTTATGAATATTTAGAAGGAAAAGTAAGCAGACAATATTTTGACGGCAATGAAAAAGATGATGTTACATATGAATATAATAGTGACGGAAGTCTTGCCGCAAAAACAATTAGTTTATTGAACTATTTTTATTCTTGTACAGAAAAACTATATGGTGAAGGAATAAACGGCAGTCAAGAAATAGCTCATTTAGTATTTGTAACTAAATCTAATAAAGATAAAAATATACCGGACGATATCACATCTTTACATTTTGGCCAAGTTTATCATATTGTACATGGTGAAAACAGCATAGTTTTTTCAAGAGATATTATAAATAATGATTCAACCGAAACAAATAATTCTTCTAATTCTTCGAAATCTTTTGAATACAATTTTGAGCATGACGAAAACGAAAACAATGTTTTAGGCAGAATAAAAAGCAATGTTACCTTTACTTCTCATAATAAAATAGACGAAGAAGGAAATATTGTAAATCGTTATTATGAAAATCTGTCGAAAAAATATAGTTTTGAGACTGTTTATGACAAAGATAATAAACTTGTATCAATAAACAGTAAGTATGGCGATTTAGATTATATTGAAAACTATACTTATGATGAAAAAGGTCAGTTGATTAAAAGCAACGGTACGATCAATTGTGAATATGAGTACGATGAGCGAGGCAATATTGTTTCTAAAAGTGTTAACGGAGAAAAGTCAGATTTTGCCTATTCACAGGATGGATGGAAAGACAGATTGTTGTCGGTAAACGGAGTGCCGATTACATACGACGATATGGGCAATCCTGTTTCTTATGCGAACAGACAGTTCAAGTGGAAAGTAGGAAGATATTTATCTGAGTTAACAGATGGCGAGAATAAGTACAGTTATAATTATGATGACAACGGTATGCGAATTTTAAAAGATATAAACGGTGTCAAAACATTTTATAACTACGAACAAGGAAAACTTATTTCACAAAAAGACTCAAACGGCAATTCTATTTATTTTCAATACGCTGAAAACGGCACACCTCTCGGCTTGGTTTATAATCATATTCAATATTATTATATTACAAACCAACTAGGCGATATAGTTGCTTTGGCTGATGAAGACGGTAAAATCGTCTGCGAATATGTTTACGGTGATTGGGGCGAAATATTAGATATTACGGGCGATTTGGAGATAGCAGAAGCCAACCCACTGCGTTATCGTGGCTACTACTACGACAACGAAACAGGGTACTACTATCTTCAGTCACGCTACTACGACCCGAATATTTGCAGGTTTATCAATGCCGATATATTATCTCTTGTAAGTATTGACACTTTGCTCGGAATAAATATTTTTATATACTGTCAAAATGACCCTATCAATTTTATTGACCCGACAGGATTTTATAAAACAACAAATTGGTTTGAGGCAGCATTAAGAGGGTTATGCGTAGCAATTGAAATTGATACTTTTACAAACATATTTGAACATATTATTAAATTAGTTGACAAAACATTTAATTTTAATGAATGGTTTGATGGTTTGGAAAGTGCTTCGAAAAAATTTATGGAGAACGCAACTTTATTTTTTACAACTGCGTTTAATCATTTATTTTCATCTGGATTTGATTTAATACTTAATAACTCATTTACTGATATTGTTCATAACTTTATAGATAACCCTAAAGATGAATTTATGGATATTATAAAAAAATTTAAACCAAATTTTGAAAAAACAAATATTGCTCCTTTTATTGGTTTAATCATTGATATGGTCTCTATAAATGATGATTATGTAGAAGGAATTTATAATGATTGGCAATCATTTACCTTATCTTTTACAAATGCTATAGTTTCATTGGTGAATATATTTATTCCGGATATACCAGGTGTATATAATTTTATTGCTGATGTAGCCATTTTTATAATGGAGGTTTCAATTCGTTTTGTTAATCACGATTATATATAGTGTTAAAGAGGTGTGTTAAATGAAATATCGTTTTGGGTACTCTAACAAGAAAAACAATGTTGTTGATTTTTTTGTTAGTCTAAGGATAATTGCTTCATCATGTTTTACAAATTATTTGTATATATTCTGCTTTTTGGTATTTATAAATTTTTTTATTGAACCGCAAGTTTATCCTGCTATGATATTTTTTGGGGTATTATACTTTGTAATATCAATAATTATGTTAGTTTGCTACATTGTAAAGGGAAAATATATAAAGATAAAAGATGATTGTATTATAATATATAATTGGGCAGTTTCTTTTATAAGACATATCATCATTAAACCTGCAAAAAAGATATATTACGATGAAATACAAAGTGTAGAAATTTATATTTACGGAGAAGATAAAACGAAGAAGGACCGTATAGGTGACCATATATTAAATTCAATATGTACAGGTGAAGAGTTTGTGATTTTGAAATGTAAAAACAGGAATGATTATCAAACAAGTTATGCTTTTTGTCTTAAAGATAACGAAAGTTTTAAAAACTTTATAGACTCTAAAATCAATAATGTACGGTAAAGTAAAATATAAACCTATGTGGGCAACTGATTTTGTTTAAAAACAAATTATCCGCCTATCCGTTGGGATTTTTGGAATATATTGTTTTAGCAGCGAAAGGTGTGAGTTTGTATGAAAACTAAAAAATTAATTATTCGGTATTAATTGTCTGTGCTTTATCTTTTTGGTTTATAGCACAAGATATTTATAAAAGCAATTTCGGTAGATATGTCGGCGGTGTAAGCCATCCCACTGCTCAACTAATCCCTTTGATTGCACCTGTATTATTTTTGACATTTATACCTATGTCGGACAGAAAAATACGAAAAGCGTTTTGGAATAAGAGCGGTATCATTTCTATTATTTCGGTGTTACTGATAATATTGATATTGTTTTTAATAATGAAAGGCAATGAAGTTTATTACCGTGATTTATAGTACAAAGAGCAGTACACTTGGGACAACTGTCCGCCTATTCGTTGGGACTTTTGGAGTATATTGTTTTAGTTTATTCGGTAATTAAAATTGAAAATATTGTTGCGATACTCAAAACAAAATCTTGAGTGTCGCAACAAGACACGGACGGGAATTTCATATATTTCCAATGTGACACAGGCGGTACGCCTGTCGGAATGTTGTATAATGAGCGACAGTACTACTATGTTACGAACCAATTCGGAGATGTAACTGCAATAATAGATGAAGACGGATATATCGTCTGCGAATATGTTTACGATGATTGGGGCGAAATATTAGACATTACAGGTGATTTGGAGATAGCAGAAGCCAATCCACTGCATTATCGTGGCTACTACGACAACGAAACAGGGTACTACTATCTTCAGTCACGCTACTACGATCCGAATATTTGTAGGTTTATTAATTCTGATATACCTGAAATTGCAAATACAACAAAAGAAATTATAACAGGTTTTAATTTTTTTATTTATTGCGATAATGATGCTATAAATAATGATGATCCAATAGGCGTTTATTTTGGCATAATTGTTTATTTGCTATTACACTCTCGGTCGGAAATGTGTTTATGGATGTTATCCACGAATACCCAGACTTAACGGTGCATCTCACACTATTTAATGTTACTATAGCGGAAGGTATTTCTCAAAAGCTGGATCACAACGACATTAAATGGATTACACCCGCAGAGATACAAGACTACAATTTTTGCTCCGCAGATAAAGAGCTTTTAGCAAGACTTTTATCAATGATATAATTAAAGGATGTGAAGATAAGTGACTAAAGATGAGTTAAAAAAGATAATTGAGGCAGATCCGTATCATAAGGATAGACAAAATCCGACCGAAGCGGAAATACGGTTGCATTTGAATGAAGTCAACTATCATTGTCCTTTGTGCGGTAAAGAGTTGCAGTATCGCGGACAAGTTAAACCCGATCAAAAACTTTTTCAGATTGCACATATCTATCTTAATAGTCCGACCATTGAACAATATATAAATTTAAATGGATTGCGTCGACTAGGAAAAGATTGCGAGTCGTTTGAAAAAAAATTGCACTGTGCTTGGAATGTCATCCAACACAGGATTTTCACACAACTGCGCAGGAATACACTCAATTATTGGAAATAAAAGAAAGGTGTCTATTGGAAACTGAATTGGATGCCTTGCTTCGAAAATTAAACCTCGAAGATCAAATCGAATCAATATTACAAGCACTTTCGACTGTTACAGACGAAGAACTATCGAATTTGTCTTTTGATCCCAAGTTGCTTGCTAATAAGTTTTATTCATACGAGAGGACAATAAAGAGGAAGGTCAAAAATTATGTTTTTGACTACTACACGTTTATCAGAGATGTTTTGAAAGATATGGATGGTAAAAACGGATTTCACCAGAGCATACTCGCAGGTCAAATTCGTAGTTGTTTTATAAAGATGAATTATAAAACACAAGACAAAGAATTGATTTATCAACATTTGGTGCAATGGATTAAAACCAAAACACTATCCACATCCGATATAGCGTGTGAAGCGGTTGTATCATTTTTTGCCCAGAATTGTGAGGTGTTTTATGAAATTACCGAATAAAGTTACTTCGTATTAAGAAAGCGTATTGAGCAAATTACTCCCTATACTTAATCTGCTTTTACAGAAAAATATGCAGATATTCGAGTTTTACTCTGAAACACGAGAACAATATACTTCATATTCCGATTTCATCGATGCGTTAGATTGTTTATTTGCTTTAAGAAAAATAGAGTATCTTGATCAAGAGGAGGTGCTACGTTATGTTGCGTGAAATATTTTGCGAAGAATTTCATCAAAAGAAAATTGAATTTAGTGATGGGTTAAATGTGGTGTTGGGAACGAAAACTGCAGATAATTCTATTGGTAAATCAACGTTTATGCTCATCGTGGATTTCGTTTTTGGTGGAAGCACATACGCAGAATCTTCCGATATTTTGAATAATGTCGCCCCTCACAATATCTGCTTCAAATTTGAGTTTAATGGAAGTTTTTATTATTTTTCTCGCAAAAATACGGATAGCAATACTGTTTGGAAATGCGATGAAAACTATAATCCAATGGAATCCTTTTCAAATGTTGCTTATTGCAAGTGGCTTTCAGAAAAATATAATGTTAATATTCCGCAACTATCATTTAGAGATGCGGTTGGCAGATATATTCGCGCATACGGCAAGAAAAACATCGACGAATCTCGTCCACTAAATGCTGTCTCGGGTGAAAATGGAAATAAAGCTTGTCTAACTTTGCTTAAGCTTTTTGGAAGATATCAAATAATCGCACAATTAGAAAGAAATGCAGATGCGTCTAAGGATGCTCTTTCGGTTTTTGAAAAGGCACAAAAACTTCAGTACGTATCCAAAATAGGAAAAAGAGAATACAACAGAAATCAGAAGGAAATCGAAAAACTGCAACGTGAAATCGCAAATATTTCATCCGGTCTTGAACGAGGATTGCTTGATGCTGATGCAACTGCTTCTGAAGAGGCTGTTCGTATAAAAAAAGAGTTATCGAGAGAAGCAATATAAAGAGCAAATTAATCACGTTGGATGAAAATATCGAGTACAGATTTTCGCAAACAAGCACTACATATTCAGAACTTCAAATATTCTTCCCAGAAGTAAATGTTAGGCATATAGAAGAAATCGAACTTTTCCACAAGAAAATATCGGGGATATTTAAAGATGAGTTGAAGGAAGAAAAGCGAGTGCTTTTAAAACAGCTTGATGAATACAATGCCATTGTCACTGCACTTGAAAATCAATTGCAACAGTTGATCAAGAATCCTAATCTTTCAAAAATTGTTTTGCAAAAGTATGCTGATACTTTGAAGCAAATCAATAAAATGAGCGCTGAAAACGATGCGCACGAAAAAGCAGACGAACTTAAAGTGGCAAAAAAAGATGCAGAAGAAGCGTTAAAAAACGCAAAAAGCGAACAGTTTGGAATCGTAGAAAAAGCGATAAATGCTGAAATGGAGCGTATAAATAGCGAACTTTACACAGAAAAATTCAACGCACCAACAATTCATTTTACTGTTTCAAATTATCATTTCTTTACTCCAAATGATACGGGAACAGGTATTGCTTATAAGGGACTTGTGGTCTTCGATCTAGCAATAATGCACTTGTCTAATTTGCCTATTTTGGTACACGATTCAGTTGTCTTAAAACAAATATCCGACGATGCGGTTGAAAGCATTATAAATCAATATATTGCTTGTGGCAAACAAGTCGTGATTGCTTTAGATAAACAAGAATCATATAGTGATAAAACGGCAGAAATGCTTACTCGCTATGCAAAATTAAGACTTGCCCCTAACGGCGAAGAACTATTTGGTAGGTCTTGGGGGGAAAAACAATAATTGCGCGCGGGCTGGATAAATAGACCGCTTTAAACTTTGATACTAAAAAGTTGAAACTTGCATTGATGGAATTTTGCATAGGTGATAGATATACGTTGTTTACATACTATCCAAGGAAAGCCTCAATAAATACAATAATTGTAATTCTGAATTTGCATTAAGATATATTGAGATTTTTGCGAGGGAAGATGATATGGTTAAAGAACTAATGCATGATCCGATATTTCTTGCAAGGAATTCGGAGGTTGCGATAAAAGAAGATTTGCAGGTCGCTCAAGACTTGCTTGATACGCTGATGGCGCACAAGGAAAGTTGTGTCGGTATGGCAGCGAATATGATCGGCGTGCGCAAGCGCATCATTGCATTCCTTGATGAGAGTGGACGAGCTCCTACATATACCGTGATGCTCAATCCCGAGATTATCAAAAAAGACGGTGTGTACGACACAGAGGAAGGTTGTCTGTCACTTCTCGGTGGTCCGTGCCCGTGCAAGCGCTATAGATCCATCAAGGTCAAGTATCAGACCTTAGATATGCAAACTTGCATCAAGATCTACACTGGTTGGACGGCACAGATCATTCAGCATGAAGTGGATCATTGTGATGGTGTGCTGATTTAGGAGGGATCGATATTAGCTCATTATTTATTGCTGGTAATGGATTTGACGTTGCTCATGGTATTCCAAGTAAATATAGTGATTTTAGATCATTCATCATTGAAATGTATCCGGAGGTTGTGAACCTTCGAGATGAGGTAGTGTATCTAGAGGATTTTTCAAATATTGATCCAGATGAGTTTGCTACGGAAATTTTATTAAACTCAATGGATAAATCTGCTGGCGAGAATTGGTGTAATTTTGAAGAGGCTCTCGCCCATATTAACTTTGATAATAAATTTCCTAGGCCCAATCATAAAGAAGATGAAACCGACGAAGAAGATCAAGAGTTAATGCAAAATTATCTTTTATACATGGATGTGCTTATAAGCGGCTTTATCAATTGTTCGAAAATATGGCAAGACTTTTTTAGGGTGTGGATAAAGAATATCCAAAAAAGAATCGAAGGTTCTGAATTTATGCCAAAGAAAACATTGATTGATTTGTTTAGAGATCCTAATATGCAGTTTTTCACTTTTAATTATACCAAAACTTTCCAAAAACTATATGGTATCAAAAAAGTAATTCACATTCATAATCGAATTGGTCAAAAACTGATTTTTGGGCATGAAAAAGATGACTGAACAGGACTTTATCAGAATTTAAATTTTGATGAGGGACCCTGCATAAGTTCATCATTTTTGGATGAGATGATACTGTCTTTCAGAAAAGATACTAACTCACCATTGAAAAAGTATAATGAATTTTTCAAGAAATTGAATTCCTCTATCGACAAAGTATATTCATATGGGTTTAGTTATGGGAAAGTTGATAGTGTCTATATCAAAAAAATAATTGCTAACATATCTCCGAATGCAACTTGGTATTTTACAGAGTTCGAATCAAATGACTCGGCTGCACTACGGATTAAAAAAATCAAGTTACGCAAATATGGTTTTAAAGGTACATTTGGTGTTTTCAAGGAATAAAGAAAAGCAAAAAATCTATGGACTTCGCAAACTCCTGTGGACTGTTGTGTACTGCAAAGGAGGTGCGAATATGGCACGAATAACTGTAGAAGAAGTCTACATCGGCGAAAAGTACGGCGTAATGAGTGCGGTGATGGCGGAGTATCTTAGGAACGGTCGTCCGGCAGAGCACGACGAACGGACGTGGGTAGAGATGCTGATCGTCAAGCATGCGCTGATCGCAGCAGACAAAATGAAATTAGAGGGCGACTCAATATCGGGAATGACCGATGCTAAGTCGTTCTCTTCTTATGTGAGATGGAATGCATATGACAACACTTGAAGATCTGTACTACGGTAACATCAGCCCGTGCGAGTGCGACATGAAGCGAGGATCGCGGATGGAAAAACTAAGGATTATGGTCAAGGTCATGGTCGGCATGGAAATGGTAGAAGAAATATAAAAACTGCACCGCAGTTGACAAAGAAAAAGCGGAATCGAGTTTATGCTCGGTTCCGCTTTTTCAATTAGCTAGTCATTAACCTCAATTTCTTTCAGAGCCACTTTTTCAGATATCTCACCATTAGATATATTCTTTTCGCTTCGGTCGCTCTATCGCTCCACTCAAAGAATCCCAGTTGCGTTAGCCCCTTTGACAGAGAATGAGGTGACCGACAAGCACAAGGATATCCTCGGCAAAAAGTTTGCAAAGGCGATGGAGTCTCACGAAGAAGAAATTAAGAAAGCAATCTCAAAAGGACTGTTCCGCTATGCGATCGATCTCGAAATGATCGCAAAGATCCTCGCAGACCATTACGAGTACTGTGAGTATGAAGTGGATGTACTTCGCCACGAATCTTACAAAAACGTTCGGAGACTGCGTGGTAAAATTCCTTTCGATTAAATCCTCGCCGGATATTATGTAGAGCATCAAATCGAGACACCTCTGTTGATTGAATGGGAAAGTGAAGAAGATTTCTAAACTCGCTGGATATTCGAAAAGAGTTGTGGTATGTTGTTGTGCTACAGAAAGGAGATGATAAAATTGCAAACAAAAGACCTGCGGGCGACGGAATAGCTCATCGTCAAGAACCCGACCGACGGCACAACCATCCCAAAAAACAATTACGCACCAAGCAGATCCTCACCGAAGCACAGCTCGAAAAGTTAATGAGCGTGGTGATGCAGGATGAGATGTAGAGCGACTTCTTCTACACCGAGATGACCACGGGACTGCGGCGTGGTGAGATCTGCGGACTGCGGTGGTCGGAATTTGATGAAGCGACCGGACGGTTGAATATCTCGTGGACGGTGCATAAAAGAAAGGCGGCGGCGTTACATGGGGCGATACTAAAACCGAAAGGAGAGGAGAACACGAACCATCTTGTTGTCGCCGAGCACCGCAGAGATACTGCGAGAGCGAAAGAAAACGGCGAGGGGCGAATTAATCTTCTGGAACATCTATAAACCCGACGAAGTGATGCATACCGATTCGCCCTACAATCGAATGAAAATTCTGTTGAAGCGAGCGGAACTACCACTGATACGCTTGCACGATCTGCGTCCCTGTATGTCAAGTCCACGACAAAAAATAAAATTAAATCGCCCAAAATCCATAGCAACTATAAAATTGACAGTTCTGAAGTACGATTAAATGGTAATGATATAGTTTGCTTTAATTTTAAAGATTTTCAAAAAAAATTCGATAAATATTAAAGAATTTAATAATTGCTTTAAAGACGAAAATGAAGTTTTGGATTTGTTAAAAGCTTCTATTAATATATTTAAACACATTTCTAATATTCAAAATTTTTCTTCATTACTTAATGATGGCAATATGCATTGTCATGAGATTGAAAATGCTACAATAAAGTTGGTAAGTAGAATTTTAAAAGAATATGGTTTTAATGATGAAAAAATTAGCAATATATTCGAAGATAAAGTTTATCAAGTTAAAATATCCAATAAGAGTAGAATGGTATTTTATCTGATAGACGTAAATATTATTGTTCCTTTGTTTGTTGATACAAATCATCAAGTGTACTGTAACAGTAGTTATGATACTAATTGTGCTAATAATAAATTTTCATTATATATAAATAAAGAGCACTATTTTTAGTGCTCTTTATTATTTTGATTATTTTTAGTACTGCAATAGTACTGCAACGCCACGCAGGATTGAAAAAGTTTGAAAAGGGGTTAATATCTCAAATTTGGCTTAAATAAAGAAAAATAGCCGTTTCAACAGGTTTGAAGAAGTTTCAAAAACCATTGAAAACGGCTATTTTTTGGTCGAGGTGACAGGATTCGAACCTGCGATCCCCTGCTCCCAAAGCAGGTGCGATAGCCAAACTTCGCTACACCTCGTAATCTTTCAACTGCTTAAGTTTAATACAAAACGGTTGTTTTGTCAAGAGTTATTTTAAAATATTTATTTTTAAAGTCTAAAATTGAACTTTCCTCCAACTTTGTAAAATACAGGTGTATAATGATATTGCAAATTGAAGTTTTTATTTTAATTCAGGTGCATATCAATATTTCGGTAAAAATAAATATATAAAAAAATAATCTTCAGACAAATTAAAAAATTATCTGAAGATTATTGAACAAAATAGTACAGATGAAAAAATTAAACGGTAAGGTTGCTTTGAGCCTTTCTTTTTGTTAAAATTCTTGTGAAAGCAACTTTTAAAACTTCTCTGTCGTAGTTTGGCAACGGTTCTATGATAGCGTCAACAAATCCACCTACCATAAATGTGATGGTAACTATTTCATAGAAATTGTTATCTTTTGTGAAACCGTTTGTTTC
The DNA here is from genome assembly GCA_900540085.1 of uncultured Eubacteriales bacterium. Classification (GTDB taxonomy): domain Bacteria; phylum Bacillota; class Clostridia; order Oscillospirales; family Acutalibacteraceae; genus Scybalenecus. The sequence goes on along the minus strand of UQEU01000002.1, from coordinate 47,802 downwards.
GGCAATTCCTTTTACCAATTTTTCTTTTAATTCTTTGATTACCTGACCTGAAAATTTACTGTCCTTGAATTTTTCAAGGGTCGGTTTTGCGGCTTCAATTTGGTCAAGAATAAGACTGATGTTTTCTTCAGGATGTTCTTGGATTTTATAGTAGTCAAAATCTTGACAATATGCAAGCAACTGATCCATTAAAGTGTCAATGCATTGACGGAAACAGTCTTCTGCATTTTTATAGTGCAGGTAAAATGTGCTTTTGTTAATGTCTGCTTTTTGACAAATTTCCAAAACAGTGATTTTGTCAATATCTTTTTCCATCAAAAGTTCAAATGCTGCGTGCAAAACTGCCGAACGTGTTTTTTTTATTCTTCTGTCCATTATACTTCTCTCCTTATTAATGATAATACAGAAATAAACTTGAGTATATTATACTATAAATATTCTTATATTTCAATCAAATTAAATTATTTTTCAAAAATAAACGAAAAAAATTAACAATTTTATAAAAAATAGGTGCGTAAAATGAAAAACATTAAGAAAATTACTGCGATTTTAATTGCAATGTTTATATTGTTCACTTGTTGTTCTTGTTCTTCCGAAATAAAAAGCAGCCAATCGTCGCAAAATGTGTCGGGCATTTCTGACAATTCGGAGTTTACCGTCAGATTTATAGATGTCGGTCAGGCAGACTGCATACTTGTCAGTTGTGACGGCGAAAATATGATGATAGACAGCGGAAACGCTGCTGACGGCGATTTGGTGGCAGATTATGTTGAAGATTTGGGAATAAAAACTCTAAATCTAATTGTCAGTACGCACGCTCACGAGGACCATTTGGGTGGTTTCCCTGACATAATAGAAGAAATTGATGTTGAAAAAGCACTTGTTTCTCCCGGAGGACACGATACAAGTTACAGTCAAAAGTTTTATAACTCATTAAAAAAGCATTCAATTCCGTACAGTGATGCAGAACACGGCGATACATTTAATTTAGGCAGTGCAAAGGTTCAAGTCGTAGGACCTATCACGAACAATGAAGACGATTTGAACAACACAAGCGTTGTTTTGAGATTGACTTACAGGGGAAAATCTTTTTTATTTACGGGCGATGCAAGCCGTTCTGAAGAAAAAGATATTTTGGAAGCAGGCTATAATGTTAAAGCCGATGTTTTAAAGGCAGGACATCACGGAAGCAACTCGTCTTCCAACTATGTTTTTCTGCGTGAAGTTATGCCCGAATATGTTGTTATAAGTGTCGGGAAAGACAATTCTTACAATCATCCGGGAGATAACGCAGTTTCCCGCTTCAAAGACGCAGGCGCCACTGTTTACAGAACAGATATGTCGGGGAGCGTTATATGTACTGTCGATGAAAACGGAGAAATTAAATTCACTTACGAAAAAACAAATACAAACAGCGATAAGAAATCAAATATCACAGAGGATTCAGACCCGTTTTATTACGAAGGACAGACCGATTTTAAAATTATAGGAAATAAAAATACAAAGGTCTATCACAAAGACGGTTGCTCTGCATTACCGAATGAGAAAAACCGACAATATTTTGAGAATGAAGAAAGTGCAAAGAAAGCAGGGTATAAGGCTCACGAAAAATGTGTTAATCAAAAATGAATTATTTAAAAAAGTGTTGATAAACCTATTTACTTATTGTATAATGTAGGTAATTGAAAAAAGGGGGCTCGCATTATTATGTGGATGCAAGGAAAAACAGTTGTCATTACCGGTGCTTCAAGCGGTATGGGTAAAGGCATTGCTGAAAAATTGATAAAAGAATACGGCTGCAATGTTATCGGCGTTGCAAGAAGCGAAGTTAAGATGAAAAAGTTTGTTGAAGAACTCGGCTTTTATGCAGGCAAGTTTTCATACGAACTTTTCGATGTATCTGTTAAAGAAAATTGGGAAAAGTTTTCTCAACAACTCAAAGATAACGGTACAAAGATAGATGTTCTTATCAACAACGCAGGTATTCTTCCTAAATTTATGAGATTTGACAGATGTTCTATCGAAGATATTGAAAAAGTAATGAACATCAACTTCTATTCTGCCGTTTACGGCTCAAAGTATCTTTTTGACCAACTTATGGAAAGCGACACACCTGCTATCATTAATGTTGACTCGTCAGCAGCTCTTATGAGTCTTGCAGGCACTTCTGCATACAGTGCATCAAAATCTGCACTCAAAAGCTTGAGCGAAGCAATGCGTGAAGAGTACAGAGGCAAAATGTATGTAGGTATCGTTTGTCCGGGCTTTACAAAGACAGACATCTTCCGCAATCAAGGCGAAACAAGCGGTAAAGGTCAGAAAATGATGAATATGATTTCTACCGATTGCGATAAAATGGTTAAGATGATTGTGAATGGTATTGCTCATCAAAAAGCTCTTCAGGTACACGGTAAAGATGCTTGGGCTATGGATATTTTCGGAAAACTTCTTCCTGTTAACGGTTCAAGACTTTTCTCAAGCGTTATGAGAATGGCAAACATTGACCTTTTTGACGGAGTTTTTAAAGACTGATAATTATATCGACAAAGTTAATAAATAACTAAAAAGCCACACCTAAATTTAAGGTGTGGTTTTTTTCGTGGCAGTTTTGTTGTTACATATTATTTTTGAAAAATGTTTCAATCTTATCAAAAGGAATGATGTCAGTTCGGTCATACAAATCGGTGTGAACTGCAGTCGGTATAAAAAGGAGGAAACAAACTGAATGACTCGTCAATCGGCTTTCCTGTTATCTGTTGAAATATGTAACGCACTTCTTCAGGCGTATGATACGAGCCGTTCAATTCTGCCGTCAGTTTGAGTGCTTCTTGTGCAAGTTCACTCATACACTTGTGAACTTCCGAATTGGCAATCACGGTTTTTCCGCTGTTCATATAGTCTAAAAATTCTTTTAATTCCATTATAATCACTCTATATAAAATGTGACCGTTATATCGTCGTTGCCGAGTGCTTCTTTCAAACAGGTCGGTTATCTATTTTCCCCAATCGTGTATAACTCCAAGAATTAGAGCCGTAGAAGATGACGATTTGGTTGCCGTTATATAAAACAATATCGCCTTCGTGGGTTGCAGTCTGTCTGTTGTCTGTCGGAAGGCTTGTATTCAACGAGCCTACTTTTTCAAAACCTGAATAATCGCTCATCTCAACTATTACAGGAGCCTGCTCTGTCATTTCTGAAAAGGCGTTGGCAGCAACATTGTTCTCCAATGTTGCCGTGAAAGTGTAATTTCCTACCTGTACTTTCATTTTCATTTCTGCATTTTCCTTATTTTCCGTTTTGTTTTCTGTCTGTGATGAAAAGTTTTCTTTGTTGTCTTTTTGCTCGGTCAATGAAACTGCAGGTGCTGAAGACTGCTTTGCCGAATTGTCAGAAATTTTGCCACTTGCCCTACAACCTGCCAAAATCAAGAGAACAGACAACACACCTGCCAACAGAATAAATGGCTTTTTTCCCATCATACTGCTTTTCCCATATCATAGGCTTTTTGAAGTATTGCGTGATTTTTAATATCGCCTGCGTTATCGTTGCCGCCTGAAAATATTGTGCCTGCAAGAACAGCTTTTTCAAAGCAGTCAATCCAACCCTCTAATCCGCTTACCGCTTTTTCGGAGACATAGTCCTCATCTTCGGCAGCAGTTGTGAGCATATAAATATCTCTGAATTTGCAGTCACGGGCGAAAAGTGAATTTGCACGGTCAAGGAGTGTTTTCATCTGACCGCTCATTTCGTAATAATAAATCGGTGTGGCAAATACGATTACATCTGAATTTCACATCTTATCTGCAATTTCAATTGCGTCATCGTTTATGACACATTTTTTTGTTTTCTGACAGGCAAGACAACCTTTACAAAAGGCAATGTTCTTATCTTTCAGCGTTATTTTTTCTACATTGTTTCCGACACTTTTTGCACCTTCAATAAATGAATCGGCTAATATTTCAGAATTGCTGTTATTTCTCAAGCTTGTGCTTATTACAAGAATGTTTTTTGACATAATTAAGTCCTCCGAAAAGTGTTTGACACTTTTAATTTTATTTTATATTATGATTGTAACACCTAAACTTGACTTTAGGTCAACACTTTTTTAAAAAAAAATAGGAGATTATTTTTATGTATTCCATCGGACAAGTATCGGAAATGTTTAATTTACCGATTTCCACATTGCGTTATTATGATAAGGAGGGATTGTTCCCTGAAATCAATCGTGTATCGGGTATCCGTAAATTCAGCGACAAAGAACTTGAGGCTTTGCGTGTCATTGAATGCTTAAAAAAATCAGGACTTGAAATTAAAGATATTAAACTGTTTATGGATTGGTGTGTTAAGGGGAGTGAAACATATCCTCAACGCAGAGAGTTGTTTTTGAAACAAAAAGAAATTATAGAGGTTGAAATTGAGCGAATGAATAAGGCACTTGATATGATAAAATTCAAATGCTGGTATTATGAGCAGGCAATTAAAGACGGAGATGAAAAACACCTTAGTTCCATTAAACCTGAAGATATGCCTGAAGAAATCAGACTTGCCTTTGAAAACGCACACAAATAAATTTTGATAAGTACATAGAGAACAGTCTTTCTTAAATGTCAAAACGGCATAGCAAATAGCTACGCCGCATTTACACAATAATATCTAATTGAGACACAAAGTAAGAGGCATTCTTTTTTGAAGGATGCCTCTTACTTGTTATTTTTTATTTTTAAAAATCTTGAAAAAGTATTTTTTTTAAGTTTTTTGAGTTTAGCGAAAAATAAAGGATACTGCCTAAAGTCAGCAAAACAGCCGCTTCTCCGATAAATACATAAAGCGAGTTTAAGCCGAAAACTTGCCATGTAAACCCGTTTTCTCCGAGATAAAAAGAAAGTTCTGCACCTACTATCGGAGCGTTAAAAATTGCAGGCATTAAAAGTCCCAAAATCGGATAGTTTTTGATTTTGACATTTCTCACTTTCCACATTGTAAATGTTGCCAAAAGTGTTGCAACAGTGCCTACAAGCCAGTCAACAGGCAATGCGGCGGCGTTTGAAACATTGAAAATCAAGCAACCGATTGTAAGTCCCGGAATTGCCGCAGGTGTGAAGAATGCGAACACACAAAGTGCCTCGCTTGCTCTGAATTGAATTGCCATTGTCGTACTTCCCGGCAACAGAAAGTTTTGGGCGTAAGTCAAGACGACATAAAGCGCCGCTAACACAGCCGAATAGACAATGAATTGCGTTTTTTTGTTTTTCATATTAAATTTTCCTCCGTAGTTTTTGTTTTACGAAAATAAATTTTCGAGTGTCAGGATATTGCGAACTGACAGTAATAATTATATATTGCATACTTGAAAAAATCAAGGTATAATTAAAATACAATTTAATATAGTGGGTGAATTATATCAATTTATCACAAAAATTTTATTTTAGGGGGAAATAAAATGAAAAAGTTATATCTTGATGTAAAAAAGCAAATCTATCGTTCCACGCAAATTATGTTTGTTGTTCAGCTCTTTGGGGCTCTTGGAGCGGGATTTTTCTTTTTTGCGCAAAACATTTTGCAAAAGTATCATTGGCTTGGGGCGATTTCGCCTGAAAATGAACCTACGCTTTGGTTTGTTTTGTTTTGGGCGACAGATTTCTTTTTTGTCGCAATGGTTTCAGTGCTTTCATATTTGATTGCAGGCATACCTGCCATTGCACCGAGTTTGGCGTTGTCAATATATTTTTGTCATTTCAGAGAGGGTTCGACAAGTGCCGAATATATGTACAACGCATTTTTCTCAACGCCCGACAATTACCGGCAGGCTACTGCAATAGGGTATATGGGTTATTTGATAATGGCAGTTGTTTTGTCGCTTTTAATCAAATATCTATATATAGGCTGGACAAATCTGAAGCCTAAAATTGCAAAAGGCTTTGATAAAATGATTGCGAAAATGTCAAAGGGTAAGTCAAAAGTTGAGGGCATTACTATTATAGAAGCAGTCGATTTAATAGTTATGATTTTGATTTTGCCCGTTGCTGCGTGTGCAATCACATTTTGTGTTATTAAATACGGAATAGAAATTCCTTTTGCCGTGCTTGCAGAAAAATTAAAAGACGCACTCACGACATTGACGACAGGAAATATCATTTTGTCGGCGGTAGTTATGGGACTTATGGTTGGCTTTGACCTTATCGGTCCTGTATCACTTGCAGCGTTCGGTGTTGCAACTTCAGCGTATCTTCAAACGGGAGATGCAAGACTCATTACGATTTACAGTGTTTGTTTTATAACGGTAGGTTGGACACCGTTTTTTGCCGTTCTTTTCAATAAAATATTTAAAAAGGGTGGAAAAAGCAACACAGACGATTTCAACATAACTGTCAGCGGCCCGATTAATGCATTTTTTGAAAATATCAAACTGACAACTGCGTTTTCAATGCCTTATGCTTACAGAAGTCCTTTTACCGTAATTCCGGGTTTAATGGTCGGTTCGGCTTTCGGCGGATTTTTGACGGCAATTTTCGGTATTGTAAATACGGCTTATACAGACGGCAGTTTGCCGAAATATATGATTGGCAACTATACTTACGGCGCAGTTGATTATACATACGCAGAACTTTTCAGAAACGGTGAAATTTATATGAGTTTCACATTGCCGTTGCGAAGCGGTGATTGGCTTACTTGCAGAATACCTCTTTTCATAATTGTACTTTTGGCAGGCGTTGTCGGAGGTCTTGTTATAATGGGACTTAAAGAGGCAGAGTACAGAATACTCAGCAAGAAAGGTTGCTATTACAGTGATGACGGCGATATGGTTATCGAAATCAGAGAGTATGGCAAGAAACTTGCAAAAAGTATTAAAAAATAAAAAATCTTACAATAGAAGAATAAAGCTTTTCCTTGACACAAAAATAATTTTCAAAGTTTTATGGATATCTACAAATAAAACAAATAATTTGAAAGTGAGATGAGAATATGGGATTTGATTTAGGACACGCAATTAGTTCGTTGTCAAAGTTAGCAATGAGAACTTCCGGAAATGCAAATAAAAAATCTGAAGAAATAGAATTTTTTAATTGGTTGGATGGAGTTTTAAGTAAGAAACTTCCAAGTAATATAAGAGCAATTAACTTTAATTTGTATGAAGATAGTAATAATAAGTGGTCTATAGAATTAGTGGGTACTACTACTTTTGATGAAAATAATTCAGATTGGGCTTGCGATGAAGTGTATGCAACAAGAGAAAACCCTTATGTTTTAGTAAAAGAAAGTAATTGGAAAACAATAGAAGATTTATATACTTCATTTTTGAAAAATTATCTTGATACAGGTAAATATTCTAATATGTTAAAAGAATATTGTGGTATTGGTATAGGATTTGTTGATGGAGATTTAAGTATAATATATAAAAAATAAATTATATTATACTTTGAAGTGAGTGTTGAATGTGGGACTATTCACAGATTTTTATTATTTAAGTATTGATGGCTAAAATTCGGTAAGAGTAGGAGACTTTTATGAGTTTAACAAATATTTCAGCAGGGCTTAATTTAACAGCACAGCGTTTTGCATTGATGTGAGCAAAAGAACATTTGCCTAAAGAAAAGTATAATGAAATAAAAAAATCTTATAATTCGCTGATGAAACGGACTGCTGTATTTGTCATTATATGTTGTATTCCCGTTATAATTGCATTTTTACTTCTTGCATTTAACACACCGTTTTCAAAAAATATGGAAAATGCTGCTACTCCAAACGGTGCGAACGGATATGTTATGGCACGAATAGACTATGACGGTAATTTTTATTGGACGCATGACTCAAAGAAATATGAGTATGCCCTTAAAGATTACGGATTATCTGCTGAAAATTACGAATTTGGCGATGAAGTAAAAGTCTATGTAAATGATGAACAGGAAATCGTTAAAGTAACAACTGACAATGATTATTCTAATATCAAAAATATAGAAGTTGGTGTTGGTGTTATCGGCTCTATTTTAGTTCCGGCTTTACTAATTCTATGCGTTTATATGCCTATTGCATATCGTACTTTCGGAAAATCTTGGATAGAGTTTTACAGAAATTTTGAAGATAAATAACTTTCGGTTTGTTTAGTTAAAAATAGAAAAATCAAAATTCAGCGGTAAGGTAATGTAAAGGTAAAGAAAAAATGGAAAATAATGTTTTAATAAAATACAGAGTTTTGTGTGAAGAAGAAATTTGTCCGGAGTTGTTTAATGATTTTATTCGGCATCAAATTGTTACAAAATGTTGGCGTAAAGAAAATGGCAAATGGATACTCAAAGACGCTCCTTTTGTTGACGATTGGACTGAAAAGGATTATCAAATTTTAATTTCCTGCTTAAAAAATACAGTCCTTTCTAACGGCTTTGTTTATGCTGCTTTTTATGACGGAAAATTAAAAGGCTTTGTTTCGGTAGAATCGGAAATATTTGATGATGAACAAAGATATTGCGACTTGTCAAGTATCCATATATCAGAGGATATGAGAAATAAAGGAATAGGCAGAACACTTTTTCTTGCGGCAAAAGAATGGGCTAAACAAAACGGAGCGAAAAAACTCTATATATCTGCACATTCAGCCGTTGAGAGTCAAGCTTTTTACAAATCAATGGGTTGTGTCGAGGCAGAAGTTTACAATCAAAAACATGTTGAAAATGAACCGTATGATTGTCAATTAGAATGCAGTCTTTAGACGGTTAAATTCAGTATTCAGACAGCATTTTTCTGACTATACCGTTATGTGAAAAATACGATTAAATTATAAAAACACGGTGTAACCCATTTTATTGAATTACACCGTGTTTTACTTATTTCTATATATTGTTTTTTTCTGCGAAATTTAATATTTCTTTAAATTCACTGTATGAAGCACAAAAATTTTTGCCGTTAATTATTTTTTTCAGTTCTTCAACAGAAAACCATTTTAATTCGCTGATTTCTTCTTCTTGAAAAGAAAGATTTGAAAAATCACAGTCTTTTAAAAGATATATTTGTGTGAGTTCATTTGAAATGAATTTTTTGCCGTTGAAATTTTCATCTACGCAAAAATGTTTTTTGCAAACAGGTAAAAGATTTTTTTCGTCAATTTCAAGTCCTATTTCTTCTTTGACTTCTCGTATTGCCGCTTGCAGATATGTTTCGCCTGCGTCAACATGACCTGTACAGGCGGCGTCGTAGCAAGAGGGAAAACTCTCTTTGTCGTCTTTTCGTTTTTGAAAAAGTATTTTGTTGTTTTCCTTTGCCCATATATGCACGCTTTTGTGCCAATCTCCGTCTGTGTGGACTGCGTTTCTTTCCTTTTTTATTCCTGTTTCTTTTCCGTCTTTTGTGATTATATCAAAGTATTCTTTCATATTATCCTCGCATAAATCAAACGCCCGAATTTTCGGGCGTTTTGTGTTTTTATGAATTAAATATTTTTTGCGATTAAATTATATATTGTACTTTTCAAGTTCTGCTTTAATTTCCTGATATACAGTTTTTGCGGCATTGTCAAAATCAAGGTCAACAGTTTCTGTCTTTTCAGGTTCGAGATTGAGTTTTGTGAACTCAACAGCGTTTCTTGAAAGTGTTTTCGGACTTACGATAATGCGAAGCGGAATACCGAAAAGGTCAGCGTCGGTAAGCATAGAACCGATACTTACACTTCTGTCGTCATAGAGAACTTCTGCACCGAGAGCAGTCAGTTCTTCATACAATTTGTCGGCAGTTTTTTGTACATCTTCGTTTTTAGATGCATTTAAAGCACAGATTTGTACCTGCCAAGGAGAAATAGACATTGGCCAAAGCGGATACCAAGCAGTGATTTCTTTGCCTGCTTTTTTGTCAAATCTTGTGCGTGAATATCTTTTTGCTTCACAAACAGACGCAACAAGTCTGCCTACACCGATACCGTAGCAGCCCATAATAGGATGCTTTTGCGTGTTGTCCTTGTCTGTATAAAGCATATTCATAGCTTCGGTGTATTTTGTGCCGAGTTGGAAAATATTTCCGACTTCAATGCCTCTTTTAATTGTTATTGATTTTTTATGGCAAACGGGACAGACAGAGCCGTTTGTGATTTTAGAAATATCAAAATATTCGACATCACCGACATCTCTTTTGACATTTACGCCTGTATAGTGATAACCCTCTTTATTTGCACCGCATATCATTGAAGCACAACCGTCAACACTCTTGTCGTAAATGATTTGACATTTTGCTTTGAGATTGATAGGACCTATAAAGCCTGCAACAAAGTCAGCGTCAGAAATATCTTCAGCAGGATAAATATCTGCACCGATAAGGTTTTTGAGTTTTGTTTCGTTGATTTCAAGGTCGCCTCGTATAAATGCGAGAATGAACTCATCGTTGTCCTTTCTTCTGTAAACAACGGCTTTGCAAACATCTTTTGCCGTTTTTCCGAGAAACTCTGCAACATCGGCAACTGTTTTTGCGTTTGGCGTTTCTTTGAGTTCAAGTTCTTCAACAACGGTGTTGTCGCTGTTGTCAAATACGCAGTCTGCCGCTTCCATATTTGCTTTGTAGTTACACTCGGGGCATATTGCAATCGAGTCTTCGCCAATATCTGTCAAAAGCATAAATTCGTGAGAAACAGAACCGCCCATCATACCCGAGTCGCTTTTAACTGCGATAACTTCAGGCACGCCTGCTCTTGCAAAAATTCTTTCGTATGCTTTGTAGCAACGGTCATAGTATTTTTCAAGGTCTTCTTGCGAGGTGTGGAAAGAGTATGCGTCTTTCATAGTGAACTCACGCACACGGATAAGTCCTGCTCTTGAACGAGGCTCGTCACGGAACTTAGTCTGAATTTGGTAAATCATAAAAGGAAAATCGCTGTGCGATTGGGCAACATTGCTTGCAAGGTGTACGGCCGCTTCTTCGTGAGTCATACCGAGTACCATATTTGACTCGTTTTCTTTGTTTGACCTGTCGGAAAAACGCACCATCTCGTTTCCGATTGAATAAAATCTTCCCGAACTTTTCCAAAGTGAAGCGGGCATTACAACAGGAAACATAACTTCCTGACCGTCAATTCTGTCCATTTCATCACGGATGATGTTTTCAACTTTTTTTGTTATTCTTTTTGTCGGTGCAAAAAGAGAATATATACCACTGCTCATCTGTTTCATATATGAGCCTTTAATCATTATTTTTTGGCTTTCGCAGTCGCTTTGAGCAACGGTTTCAACCGTTTTTGACAATAAATTTCTAACTTTCATTTTGAGTCCTCCTAAAACAACTGCCGCAGCATAATTTCAGGTCGGCAGATATTTTAAATATAGCAAATACTGTCGGTTTTGTCAAATTATAATATATAATTCATTAAACAGTTATAATACAACCGTAAAAAATAATTTTTAATAAAATTTAGCGTGAATGTTGCCGTATTCGGTTGATTTAAGTGAAATAATCTTATATAATTATGTATAAAATAAAGGAGATGGATAAATGAAAATTTTTAAAAAGTTATTTGCTTTGATATTGGCAGTCATATTGGTGTGCAGTTGCTTTGCTTCCTGCTCAAAGACAAAGAAAAAAGAAATGCCTGTCGTTACTGCTTCGGGCTTTTCAGACGGCGTCCTTGATATTGAGGGCTCCGACGATTGATTTTTAAATTATTCAGGAGGGGTTAATATGCTTGAATTTTTAAAAGGTGCAAAAAAATTGAGTTTGTATTCGGGTATCATCGCTATGATTATCGGCGTAATTTTACTTGCGTTTCCTTCAATTACGGTAAATGTTATTTGCTATGTGATAGGTATTGCTTTAATTGCGCTCGGCGTTGTGCTTGTCATTTCGTTTATATCAAACCATTCGTCCGTTTTGTCTGCACTTGCGATTGTGCCGGGAGCTTTGGCGATTGTTTTCGGTATAGTGCTTTGTGTTAAGAGTGAATTTTTTATTTCAATCATTCAGTTTTTAATCGGACTGTTTCTTGTCGTTAAAGGTATAGGCGATATTTTCAAATCGGTTTCAATTAAACTTTTGATGCCGGGATGGTGGCTTTCGGCAGTTACGGCAGTGCTTGTAACGATTGCGGGATTTTTGATTATTTTCAATCCGTTCCACTCGGCAGTTATCATAACAAGACTTATAGGAATTTCGTTTATTGTTTTCTCAATCATTGACATTTCCGTTTATTTCAGAGTAAAAAATTCTCAAAGTCAAATGAAGAATGATGACAATGTTGTTTATGTACAAGACGATGATGAGTAAAGTGTACTGTATTTATCGTAACACTTTTCAATGTTTTGCTTATTTTGTTATTTTTTTAACATTTTTTGCCTGTCATTTTGTCGATAATCAACAAACTTTTTATAAGTTGAAAAATCACTTGATTATTGCAAACAAAAAGTATAGAATAATAAAGAAAAAAATCAGGCGGACATAAATGTTTTATATTTAAAGCCTGCCGATTTAATATTTATTCTAAAATTTTTTGGAGGTTTTTCAAATGGTAAAAGTTGCTATTAATGGTTTTGGTCGTATCGGCCGTCTTGCTTTCCGTCAAATGTTTGGCGCAGAAGGTTACGAAGTAGTTGCAATCAACGATTTGACAAGTCCTAAAATGCTTGCACATCTTCTCAAGTATGATTCATCACAAGGTAAATATGCTCTTGCAGATACAGTTTCTGCAACAGATGATTCAATCATTGTTGATGGTAAAGAAATCAAAATTTACGCTAAAGCAGACGCTTCAGAACTTCCTTGGGGCGAACTCGGCGTAGACGTAGTTCTTGAATGCACAGGTTTCTACACATCAAAAGCAAAAGCAGAGGCTCACATCAAAGCCGGTGCTCGTAAAGTTGTTATTTCTGCTCCTGCAGGTAACGACCTTCCTACAATCGTTTACAATGTAAACCACGACACTCTTAAAGCTGAAGACACAGTTATTTCTGCTGCTTCTTGCACAACTAACTGCCTTGCTCCTATGGCAAAAGCTCTTCACGAATATGCTGAAATCCAGAGCGGTATCATGGTTACAATCCACGCTTACACAGGCGACCAAATGACTCTTGACGGTCCTCAAAGAAAAGGCGACCTTCGTCGTTCAAGAGCTGCTGCAGTTAACATTGTTCCTAACTCAACAGGTGCTGCAAAAGCAATCGGTCTTGTAATTCCTGAACTCAACGGCAAACTCATCGGTTCTGCACAGAGAGTTCCTACACCAACAGGTTCAACAACAATTCTTACAGCTGTTGTTAAAGGCGACGATGTTACAGTTGAAGGCATCAACGCCGCTATGAAAGCTGCTGCAACAGAGTCTTACGGCTACAACGAAGACGAAATCGTTTCTTCAGATATCGTTGGTATGAGATACGGCTCACTCTTCGACGCTACTCAGACAATGGTTAGCAAAGTTGCAGACGGTCTCTATGAAGTACAGGTAGTTGCTTGGTATGACAACGAAAACTCATACACATCACAGATGGTTAGAACTATCAAATACTTCTCAGAACTTGCATAAGTTTATAAGTAATAAAATAAGCCTGCTGAATTCAGCAGGCTTATTTTTTGCACTTTTTTAAAATGTAAATACAAATTGTTAGATATATTGTAACAATTAAAATAATTGCGGGTACTAACAAAAAATTGGGTATAAAACTTAAAACTGAAAATGCACGAATTACAATAATGCAAGGAATAAACAACAATATCCAAAAAGAAAATATGAATATGTTTAATTTTATAAAAGTATTCAATGATTGCTTCTTTTCATCTGTGTTTTCGCTGTCGCTGTAAACTGCAAAGTAAATTGCAAGCGACAGTATAGAAAAAACAATGGGTACGGCAACTGCCCAAACTGCCTGCTTTTCAAAAAGTATAAAAGTTCCGATTACAAATCCTGTATAATTCAGTGCAGTTGACACTGTCTGAACCGATTTTAAATTGTTCTTGTTTGATTGACTTGTTTGTTTTTTTGAATTTTCTCCTTTCAATATCCAATCTGTTGAAACATTGAAAATATTGCTCAACTGTATTATTCTTTCAACTTCGGGAACACTTTGACTGCTTTCCCATTTGGAAATTGATTGACGGGAAACATTCATCTTTTCTGCTAAATCTTCCTGTGACATACTGTTTTTTCTTCTCAATTCATAAATTCTTTCGCCTATATTCAATTAATTCAACTCCTTTTGATACAGTTTAGCAAAAGACAAAATAAATGTCTATAAAGTTGAGTTTGAAGTTTGTCAACTGACAGTTGCAAACAATAAAAGCATCGGTTTAACCGATGCTTTTATTATGGCTTATTTATTTTTTTCGCTCTTTTTCTTTTTAACAACTTTTACAGTTACCGTGACAGTCGCTGCAATCACAACCAATCCGACAGATATACCGATAATTGCAGGAATAATTTTGCGTCTGTATGTTTCGTAACCGAATTCTCTAATGAAAATATTTTTTACTTCATAGTCAACAAGGTCGCTGAACAACAAAACTTCAGTTTCAAAATCGTTTAAATTTGACTCATTTAAAGTGATAGTGCGAACACCTCTGTTGTTTCCGTAAGCATGGAAAGTTACACCCGGTGTTGCCATAAGTTTTATACCTTCAAGTTCGCCTGTATATGTGTTGATATGGTCGTGTCCGAAAACTGCACCTATAACATCGCCCTGTTTTACCCAACTGTCAAATTGACCGTCGTTTGCCGTATTTGCCGAACAAGGTCCTTCGTTCAATTCGCCCTGTAAAACATAGTCAGGATTTTCAACATAGTATTGTTTTGTGTGGCCTGCGTTTCCTCTGATTGCACCTTTTGTACCTTTTGGTACTTCATTAAACATTTCGTATGTTTCAGGCACTGCTATATGCTGGAATACCAATGACGGCAATGGCTTTCCGCCGTTTGCTTCTTTAAGTTCGTTAGACTTACTTTCGTACCATTCTATCTGGTCTTTGTGGACATAGCCGTATCCGCCGCCTTCGCTTTCGTCAGAGTAGGTGTTTGAGTCCATAAACCACATATTGAAAATATCTTTTTCTCCCACAGAGTCTTTTACGGTGAGATTGTAGTTTGCAAGACCTGTCATTTCTTCACCTTCGGCAGCAAGGCAGTATTCATACTCTTTAAACCACGATAAAACAAGTTCTTTTGCTTCTGCCTCTTCCATTTGGTTTACTTCGTCGCTGAGACCTTCGTGGTCGTGATTTCCGAAAACAAGTGCAAACGGAATTTTTCTGTCGTTGATTGTTTTTGCAACATTTTCAACTGCTTTTTTTGTTTTTTCAGGTGTAACATTTCTCCACCAGCCCGCAATATTGTCGCCTGTCAGCACAATCAAGTCAGGCTGAGTTTTGTCGATTGCATTTGTCATCAAATCAACGGTTTCCTGTTGAGGTTTGTCGGTGTCTTGGACATCTGCCAAAACAAGAATTTTAAATTTTCCGTCTTTAAATTTCAGTTCTTTTGTGTTTTCATCTGCATTTGCACAAATTGCAAATGATGAAAAAGTCATTATCAAAGCAAAGATGACTGCGAAAAATCTTTTTGTTTTATTCATTTTTTTCTCCCTCTTTGTTCTTTTTCTTAAATATTTTTGTAAATTTGGCAAGAAGTCTTTCTGCTTTTTGCCATTCTGCTTCAGCCTTTTCGTTATCTTCCTCAAGTCTTTTTTCCATATTATAATTCATAATATTGCAATTGCAGTAAGGACAATTTGGCTTGAAATAAAAAGGGCTTAGTTTCTTGTTGCATTTCGGACATTTATTCTCAATCATATTTAGCCCTCCTGTGAAATAGACTGTGTTTCTTTTTCATGGCGAACTATAAGGTCGCTTTGGATTTTCTCAAGTTTTTTGCCTTCAAGGTCATAGAATTTAAACGGAATGAGCGAGAAAAGATTTAGTACGGCAGGTATGATTGTTACGATAGCCCAAAGCATAAAGCGTGTATTTATTTCTCCTCCTTCAGCCAAAATCATATCCTGACCGACTTCCTCGAGACCGATAAGAGGCATTATAGCAACTGAAACGGCTGTTGTGAGAGAGCCTGTGAGTTTGCTGATGAAAGTGAGAAGTGAGAAAGAAGTACCTTCATTTCGTTCGCCTGTTTTCCATTCGACATAGTCAACGGTGTCGCCTATCATCTTTGTCGGTATTACCATTTTGATACTTGAAACTGCTGCATTTACAACGCCCCAAATCATCATAAGAGGTATGATTACAGCCGGATTTCTGTACCATTTTGCACCTATTATAAATACTGCTGATGATACGATTGCTTTTACGATTACTGCACGAACTATGATTTGTTTTGACGACCATCTTTTTTCAAGTGCCGGTATAAATGTATATGCTACAAACCCTGTAATTACACCGGGAACGCCTGCTATAATCGAGTAGCTTGCACTTCCCAAAGTGAAAAGGTAAAAATACTGTGTAAATGTGTCGGCAATGCTTTCGACTGTGCCGAGAATGTTTGAGATTACAATTAAAATTAAAGGCTTATTTTTAAACAGTGCTTTGAAACAGTCGGAAATTTTCGGTTCTTTTGATGTCTGGACAACTCTCTCTCGTGTAAAAATGCCTGCAAGTGAGAATAGTCCCATACCGAGCGTACCGCCTACAATTCCGAAAATCAAGAATAATTGCCGCATATCAATTCCGATGGTGCCCTTGTTTTGAAGGTCAATGAAAATTGAAATGATGGGAGCAACAAGACCGCCGATTGCGCCTGAAATCAGTCGAGCCGATGTTATTACTCTTGAACGATCGTCGGGGTTTGGAGAAATTGCCGCAGAAAGTCCCCAAAAAGGAATATCTCCTATCGTGTAGAAAAACTCCCATAAAAAGTATGTAATACACATATAAACTATTTTTGTCGTTGGCGAGTCAACATTTTTTAAAAACTCTGCACCGCCGAAAAACAGTATGGTAAAAATGCCGAGCGGAATGGGAACTAAAAGCAGATACGGTCGAAGTTTACCGTACCGTGTTCGTGTTTTGTCAACGATTGTACCCATCATAGGGTCGTTGAGGGTATCCCAAACGCCCATAACGGAAATCATTATTGTTACGGCTTGCCAAGGTATTCCGAAAACAGTTACAAGAAACAGCGTTAACTGTTGCCGCACAAGGTTGTATCCGATAACCTGACCGCTGTTTGCTATGCCGTAAATGAGCGTTTCTTTAACTCCGACATAGCGTTTTTGCGTGGAATTTGCTGTGTTTGCCATAACTTTTTCCTTTCAAATTTTATTTTAATATCCGATATAAACAGGCGATGTTAAAGAAATCAGGCAATTTTCTTCGCCGTTTATAATTCCGTAAAGTTCTGCCGTGTAATAGTTTCCTGTTTTTAAAGATACTTTTACCGACAGTTTTTCTTTATATTCGACAGAAAATACTTCCTTTTTTCCGTTTGTTAAAAGCCGTATTTTCTTCGGTTTGATTTTTAAATCTTTATTTATTTTGTTAAATCTTGTAAAATCCGTTTCAAAAACGGCATTTTTGTTGTCAATTTTAAAAATAAAAAGCGGGCCGACGCTCAAAACCGTATCGCCGTTTTTTATTGCAAGCAACATATCTTCTTTTGTAAGTTTTTTTGAGTTGCTTTTTAAATATGTGCAGGCAGTCGGAAATATATTGTCTTTGGCGCTGTGCCAATCTCTGCCGAAAGTTGCCGTAATTTTGTATCCTTTGTCAAGAAGTGAAAACCACATATCATACGCACGGTTGTTAGCTGTGTTCATAAAAGGATTGCCTTCAGACCAAATCTCCATATAATTCACGAGATTATAGTCTTTGACATTGTATTCCCATCTGCCGCCCGTGCAAATCGGTGTGCCGAGTTGAAACGGGTGAGCAATTCCCGTGAGACCGTTTTTGTCACGCACTTTTTTTAAAATTAAATCTATATTATTCGGTTTTGCATTTTCCCAATCAATGTACCCGTCTGTTCCCAAATCAAGTATATGACCGTAAAATGTTGTCAGTTCCACTCCGTTTAAAATTGTCGGCTGAACAATGTTTTTTGCACTTTCCCAAGCCGATACAGTGTTGTGGTCCGTAATACATATACCGTCGAGCAACCGTTCTTTTGCCGTCTTTACAAGTTCATTTACGCTGAACTCTCCGTCACTGTGAGTTGTGTGACAATGAAGTTCACAGGCGTGCCAACAGTCCATATTTCACCTCGTTGTTTCAATCTCGACAGAGCAACTGCAAATATCCGTGATGATACAGTGAATATTTAAAACAATTTTCCATTCGCCGAGTGATATTTTTGTCGGAATAAAGCCTTGAGTGCTGATTTTTTCCGATAAAAAAATTGTTTGTTCGTTGTCGTGTCTGTGCGCCGCTCCGATATATTCATCGGGAGAATACACGCTGATTGTTACAAGGTTTTTGAGCGGTAAAAATTCCTGTATGTTTTGGTATTCTTTTGCATCTGCAAATTTGTCTGCGTCTTTTAAAATGCAGTCTTTTACGAGTTGTTTTGCTTTTTCTTCGTCTTCTAAAATTTTGGGCAGATATTTAAAAGAAATTTTTAATTTGTCTGCGTTCTCCTCAATATCAAAAGGTATTTCTATATTTGTTTTTGTGTCTTTCGGAGTTAAAGAAATTTTTTTATTTAAAACAGTTTTCATTTTATTTTTTTTCAAGGCAAAATTTAAAAAATTTTTCCAATGCCTCTTCGTAACTTTTCGGATTTGTAAAATAACTTCTTGCGTGTACTGCATCTTCTATTCCCAACTTAAATTTTTCGGAAGAACAGTTGTCATATAAGACATCACGCATATAAAACGGCACAAAGTCATCTTTTTCACCGTGAATGAAAAGTATTGGCTTTGTTGCATTTTTTACGGCTTTTAAAGGTGATGCGTCTTTGAAAGAAAAACCTGTCAAAATTTTATTGTATAAATCACAAATGTGAAGTATAGGGAAATTCGGCAGATGAAAAGAAGTTTTAAGTTGATACGAAAACTCTTCCCAAGCAGAAGTATATGAACAGTCGGCGACAGTGCCTTTTATGTTGTCATAATTTTCAAGTTTATCATTCATCATCAGCACTGTTGCGGCTCCCATAGAGACGCCGAGCAGAAAAATCGGCATATTTTCAAATTGTTTTTTTGCATAGTCGAGCCATAAAAATGTGTCCTTACTTTCGTGTGTGCCGTATCCCATATATTTTCCGTCACTTTCACCGCAACCACGATGGTCGGGCATTATGACGGTATAGCCGTTTTCATAAAGCCAATCGGACATAAATGCAAATTCGCCTATGCCGTTGCTTCTTGCACCGTGACAGGCTATGATAAGCAGTCCGTTGCTTTTTTTGGGCAACAGTATATGCGCTTTAAGTCGGCAACCGTCTTTTGTTTCAATTTCGGTTTCTTCAAGAGGAAGTGTTTTAAAATGCTCTTCTTGCTTTTCTGCAAGGATTTCATATTCGTCGGGCATCTCATTTCCTGCAATCATTTTTTCAATGAACTTAGGTATTTTAAATGTATTTCGCCATACGAGTTGATTATAGATAATTGCGCATACCGCAAAAATTAAGGCGATTATGATAATTGCAATGATTAAAATGATATAAAAAGTTTTCATAATATTAACCTTATAAATAATTGTTTAAATCATATTTCGCCGAATAGCAGCCCTTCTCAGTTACAGACAATGTTCCTGCAATATTTGCAAGTTCAACGCACTTTTCAATCGGAAGATTGCGATAAATACCGAAAATCAAACCTGCAAGAAAATTGTCGCCTGCACCCGTTGTGTCAACGCACTTGACTTTCGGGGCGGGGAAGTTGACAATTTTGTTGTCGATAAAAGCGATACAACCGTTTTTGCCCGTTTTTACAATTGGATTTTTTGTGTACTCGGTCAATGATTTTAAAGCGTCTTTTGCGTTTTCAGTGTCTGTCAAAGCCATTGCTTCTTTGTCATTGGGAGTGAAAAAATCGGCGTATTTTATAATGTCTTTAATATCATTTACAGTTTGATTTTCTACCCAATGAGAGTCATAAACGATTATTGTGCCGTCTTTTTTTAATTTTTCCAACACACTTTCTCTTTTGGGTGCAAAGCAAATTTTACTGCCTTTGAAAAAATTGTACATTTCTTCATCGGTTAAAATATTTTCATCTATTTCTTCATCAAAACTTAAAATCTGTCGGTCGTTTTTGCCTGAAAAAACAGTACTGTAAACTATCGGACACTTTTCGCCGTTGTAAAAGTTTTTCGCATTTTGAAGTTGAAAATCTTCAAGCAACATTGATGCAAATTCGCTCAGTCTGTCTTTTCCCAAAAAGGTTCCGAAACGGGTAGGAATACCCATTGAGGAAAGTCTTGAAATGCTTACGCAGGCGCCACCACCCAGAGAAAGAGAAAAATTTTTAGTGCATATTTCTTCGCCGGCACTTGAAAAATTTTCAAAATCGGAGTAGATACAGTCTATTGTAATTCTGTCGATAACGGCAACTTCGTTTTTCATTTCCATTCTCCGATAAATTCTTTGTATTCTTCAGTGTAAGTATCAACAAGTTTCTCTGCAAGAGAGTAAGATGATACAAGCGGATGAATCATAAGCGCCTGTACGGCTTTTTGCTTGTTTTTTTCGATAATTGCTTCTACTGTAAGGTTTTCATATTGTTTAACTGTTCTGATGATATTTTTGCACATTTCAGGTATATAACCGACTTTGTGCGGATGAACTCCGTTTGAGTCAATGGTGCAGGAAATTTCACATACATCTTCACTTTTTAGAAAATCAACGGCGTTGCCGTTCGGCACCGACAAAACCATTTCAGTCGGATTTTCACTGTTTTTTGCACGGATATAATCAAGGGCAACTCCCGCATATCCGCCTTCGTCTTCTTGAGAAATATATTCGTCAACAGTCGGTACGGAAAATTTTTTATTTCTTACAGTACCCGACTCTATTGAAAAATAGCTGTTTTCACGCATTGTGTAGTGGCTCATAAATATGTGAAATGCCTTGTCGAAATCTTTGTCAATATCAACTTCTTTCAATTCTTTCATCATAT
Source organism: uncultured Eubacteriales bacterium (assembly GCA_900540085.1). Lineage (GTDB taxonomy): Bacteria > Bacillota > Clostridia > Oscillospirales > Acutalibacteraceae > Scybalenecus. The sequence continues at coordinate 26,790 of UQEU01000002.1, read as the reverse complement.
TTTTATTTATCTCGCAAATAGTTTCGCCCCTTGTTTTTTTACTGCTGAGTACCGATTCGATTGCTTTTTCACGATAGTAGTAGAAGTAAAGATACTCGTTAGGCAAAAAGTTTTCACACATTGAGATAAGTTCTTTGTCGAAAAGTCTCATTTCCGTGTCGGTGTACAATTTTTTATTTGAAAGAATTTCGTCGGTAACATCTTTACCGTCAATTTTAAAATCGTAAAACCATGAAAGATGATTTAGTCCGAAACACTTTACTGACAGATTGTCGTTGTCAGAAATATCTTTTAACTGTCGTATAAAACCGCTCGGAGCATCACATACTCCGTAAACATTGTCGTAGCCGTAACTGTGCATCGCTTGAGTTACAAGACCGCTTGGATTTGTGAAATTGAAAATCGGAGCATTCGGCTTTGAAAGTTTTTTTGCTTTTTCGCAATACTCTTTCATAATATGTATGCTGCGCAGTGCCATTGCAAAACCGCCTGCACCCGTAGTTTCTTGTCCGAGAAGTCCTAAATTAAGAGCCGTACGCTCGTCAAAAACTCTGCCCTCGTCACTTCTTGCACGAATAGTTGTTATGATGAAATCGGTGTCTTTCAATGCTTCGTCTGCGTCGGTTGTAAGTACAAAATTCAAATCGGGAGCGATGATTTTTGCTGTTTTTTTTGCTATTTTTCCGTATATGAGCAGTTTTTCTCTGTCGATGTCCATAAAAACAACTTCGGAAATATCAAGTTCCTTTGCACTGAGTGATATAGATTTTGCAAGAAACGGTGAACGAACTCCGCCTCCTCCCAATACTGCAAGTTTCATACGGTCATACCTTTCTGATTTTTTATATCTTTTAAAAGTTTTTATTGATTTGAGTGAATTGCTGTGTTTGTTTCCATTATTTTATCGCATATATTTTTATCGACAAAGTCGAGAATGTACCAACCCGAACATTTATCTGTTTTGATTTTAAAATCATTAAATAATTTATTGATGACAGAGGCGTTTTTGCACGGAGCGGAATTTGAAGCCGTACTGAAAAAATTAACGGCTATCGTATTTTTGTCAGGCTTTGCGTTTTCGGAAAATGTTTTGCAGATTTTCCACTTTTTGTAAGGCTCAACATTGTAACTGTCCTGAACATAGGCTGAAACATTGTCACTTACTTTTACCTTGAAAGGTTCCGTGTCTTTTTCGCTTTTTTGATTTTTCCAAATGGAAAAGTCAAGTCCGCAATCATCTTTAATTCTTGTTCTGCATCTGCGAAATAAAATGATTTTTCCTCTTGTTTCTTCAAGCGTCGGCACTCTGTTTTCCTTAAACCATATATTGTTTTCCGAAATATATTTTTTATAAAAAAGAGAAAAAAATCTCTCTGCAAAAATTCCCATAAAACCTCTGTCTTTTTTTATTGATACAATGACTGTTTCACGGGGGTTTTCGTGTAAAAATCTTGTAAGCGTATCCAAGACCATATCAAAAGTGAGAAAATTCTTTTTCGTTTCGTCACAGTAGCAGTCGGCAGAGCCGTGAACAAGCCGTATTGTATTGTTGGCGGCGTAAAGTCTTATGTCGAAAAATCGAACGCCTGCTTCAAGTTGCTTTTCAATACTCAAAGTCTGACACTTTGCCCATTTTGAAAAAGAAACAAAGGCAGTTGCACTGTCGTGCGAGCCGACAAGATTTAGACAGGAAACAGGTATATCTCCCGAAATATTTGACAAATACAACAAAACACTCCTCCGTTAAAGAAAACTATATGTCAATGATAAACCATTTTATACAAAAAATCAACAAGGATTTTAGAAATTTATATCATAAATCAACAATAGAATTAAATTGAGAGCAGATTATAAACAATTAATGCTGAAAATTAGAAAAATAAAAAAATCGCCGAAACAGTGCGTTTCAGCGATTTTAAATACAGTTTTATTAATATTTTACAGGGCTTGAGTTAAGATACTTATTTACCATAAGAGCAACTTTGAAAACGATTGCGTCGTCAAACTCTCTGAGGTCAAGACCTGTGAGTTTTTTGATTTTTTCAAGTCTGTAAACAAGTGTGTTTCTGTGTACGAAAAGTTTTCTCGAAGTTTCGGAAACATTGAGATTGTTTTCAAAGAACTTTTGAATTGTGAACAATGTTTCTTGGTCAAGACCGTCGATTGAGCCTCTCTTGAAAACTTCCTTAAGGAAAATTTCACAAAGCGTTGTGGGGAGTTGATATATAAGTCTTGCAATACCGAGATTTTCATAGCTGATGATTGTTTTTTCAGTGTCGAAAACTTTACCTACTTCAAGTGCAATCTGTGCTTCTTTAAAGGAGTGAGCAAGTTCTTTAATTCCCGTTACACAAGTACCGATACCTACAACTGCCTGAATGAAGAACTCTGTTGATAAAGTATCGCAAACAGAGCGTGCAAGTTTTTCAAGGTCTTTTGTGTCAACATTTGGGCGAACTTCTTTGATTAAAGCAATGTCTTTTTCGTTGATATTTACAACGAAGTCTTTGCTTTTGTCAGGGAAGAAGTTTTGAATTACATCGAAAACAGAAACATCTGTCTGTTGACCTATTCTGATTAAAAATACAACTCGTGTTGCGTCATTGTTAAAGCGAAGTTCTCTTGATTTGATGAGAATATCGCCGGGTAAAATGTTGTCAAGAATGACATTTTTTATAAAGTTTGAACGGTTAAATTTCTCGTCGTTATTAATTTTAATTTGATTAAGAGAAATTGCGATAAGGTCAGCGTATCTTTTAGAGAGTTCGTCTGTGCCGTCAACAAAAACTGCATATTCGGGGTGAACCGAATTTCCGAACGCTTTATATGTGCAAGACTCAACGCAGATTTGAAGTCCGTTAAAAACACCTGCTGATATAACACCTTTTCTGACATCGCCTACAAGACCGAGGTCGCTGCTTGCAATAATATTTCCGCTTTCATCAACCACACCGATAGTTCTGTCTATTGCCTCTCGCATTTGATGAATTACACTTTGAAACAATCTGTTTGGCAAAATTACTCCTCCTTGCAAATAAAGTTGCACAAAAATTTTGTACACTATTTGTTAATATTATACAACATAGTTGATGATATTGCAACCTTTTTTAATAATTCTTTAGTAATTATTTGTGCGATATGTATAATACTTTAAAATTAAAATATTTTACACAATATATTGTACAAAAAACGATTATTTGACAGAAAAAGTGTAAATTTTTGATTTTTATTTTAATTATCGGCGTGTCTTTATTTTTTCAATTTCTTCTTTACCAAGAATTTTGCATTCGCCTTCTTTTAAAGAACAGTCAAGCCAAAGTCCGCCGATTTTTGTGCGTTTCAATTCCAAAACCTCTATACCGTGCTTTTTAAACATTCGTTTAATCTGGTGGTAAAGTCCCTGCCTGATTGTAATTTCGGCGTTGTAAAAATCAGGTTTCGGCACAAGTTTTGCCTCCAAGAGTTTTTCCCCTGACAGAGTCATTCCGTTTTCAAAGTCTTTAATAACGGTTTCGTCAAACGGTTTGTCCAATACTGCCTCGTAAACTTTTTCCACATGTTTTTTCGGACTTAAAATATCGTGGGCGAAATTTCCGTCGTTTGTAATCAGGCAAAAACCTGTCGTGTTTTTGTCAAGTCTGCCGGCAGGGAAAAGTCCGTTTCTCTTCAAATTGTTCGGTAAAATATCTATGACGGTTTTTTCTTTTCCCTGCGACGCACTGACAACGCCCTTTGGTTTGTTCAGCATAATATATACAAATTCACTGTACTCTATGCTTTTCCCGTTTACAGTCAGTTTTGCATTTTCGCTGATTTTTTCATCGCAGTTGAGCATGATTTTACCGTCAACAGATACTTCGCCTTTTTTTATTAAATTTTTTGCGTCTTTGCGTGAAATATTGCTTGATTTAGCAATAAGTTTGTCAAGTCTTTGCATATTTAAAACCGTGCATGAAACCGTTTTCGGCGTTTGTCGAGCAAATATCTCCGCCTATTATCTTTCCGTTGTAAACAAGAATGTCGGCGTATATAAACTCATCTTTTTCATGCCCTTTGTAATTGTTTATTTTGTAGGAATAAAGAGTTGCTTTTTTACCTTTGTAGTCTTCAAGGTTAAAACCCTGCGAGGTTTGTATTTCATTGTAATTTTTGTAAACATCGTTGAAATACATAGGTATTTTAAATTCTTTTTGTGAATATCTCGCTTCAAATTCCCAACCGAAACTTTTTAAAAAGTCGGCTCTGTCTTTTTCGGTTTCTCCGCTTATTTCGGAAGAGGTTTTTGTTGCGGGTTTTGCAGAATGATTACCGAAAAATGTTAAAATCATTACCAAAACTCCGAGCAGACACATTGAAATACCGAAAATTGTTTTTGGTTTTGCTTTAAAAGTCATAACACGCATAAAATCACTCCTAAAAGATTTTATGCGTGCAGTTTTGTAAAAAGTACAGTTTAAGGTGTAATTTACTGAATATAGTTTTTGAACTTGTCAAGCAGTGAAATATCTGCCAAAACATCTGCCAATATACCGTCTTGTGTATATTCTTCGCTGAAAACTACTCCGTCATTTCTGATTTTTGCAAGAAGTGAGGCGTCTTTAAAAGGTACAAGCAGTTTTTCACGCTTTTTTGTTTTAGGCAGTTTGTTAACTATTTCGTTTAACAATTCGTTTATTCCCATTGCATATTTTGCACTGATTTTTACGGTTTTACCCATAAATACAAGTTCGTTTTCGTTTACTAAATCGCACTTGTTAAGCACCGTTATCATAGGTGTTGTACCGCATCCGAGCGATGTTATAAGGTTATTTGTAACTTCTATATGTTCATAGCAGTCTTCGCTTGATGCATCACATACATTGAGTATAAGGTCGGCATAAACGGCTTCTTCAAGCGTTGATTTGAACGCTTCAACAAGATGGTGGGGAAGTCTGCGAATGAGACCTACCGTATCGACAAGCATTACGCTTTGGCCGTTTGGCAAGTTGAGTTTTCTTGCAGTCGGGTCAAGGGTGGCAAAAAGTTTGTCTTCTTCAAGAACACCTGCGTTTGTAAGCAAATTCATCAGAGTTGATTTGCCTGCATTTGTGTAGCCGACAATCGCAATGCTCAAAGCACCGTTTTTTCTGCGTCTTTCGTGCATTAATTTTCTTCGCTTTTCCATTTCAGCAAGTTCTGCCGTCAGATTTTGTATTCTTTTTCGTATATGCCTTTTATCGCTTTCAAGTTTTGTTTCGCCGGGACCTCTTGTGCCGATACCACCACCCAAACGGGACAGTGCCGTGCCTTTTCCTGCAAGACGTGGAAGGGAGTATTTGAGTTGAGCGAGTTCAACTTGAATTTTACCCTCACTGCTTTTTGCTCTTTTTGCAAAAATGTCGAGTATAAGATTTGTTCTGTCAATTACTCTGACATCTGTTTCGTCTTCTATATTTCTTGCCTGCGTCGGTGTAAGTTCGTCGTCGGCTATTATTAAATCTATTTCGTTTGCATTGCAAAATTGCTTGATTTCTTCAAGTCTGCCTGTTCCTATATAAGTTGCACTGCTTGGTGCAGAGCGTTTTTGCAAAACTGTTGCCATAACCTCTGCACCTGCCGTGTCGGCCAATTCGGCAAGTTCTTCTATTGATGTTTCTGCATCATAAAATCCACAGTCAACACCTATCAGTAAAGCCTTTTCTTTTTTGTTCTGTGTTTCAATGTTTTCCATTAATCTTTATCAACAACCTTTTGTAAAACTTTGTTTGCAACAGGACCTGCGTTTTGTGAACCTGAACCGCCTTTTTCAATTACAACAACAAAAGCGTACGGGTTTTCGCTGTCGTCCATAAATCCTACAAACCACGCAGTATTATGCTCTGTTACATCGTCAATTTGAGCAGTACCGCTTTTTGCACAAAGGTGCAGGCCTTTGTAACGATAATCGCCGTAGTTTGTTTTTACATTGTTTCGCATAAGTTCTTTTAATTTTTCTGCCGTTTCGGGCGACATAAGTTGTTCTTCTTTTCCCGACGCAGTTGATTTCAGAGGATTGTTTGAGGAGTCGGGGTACATATAAGTCATAGGAACGGCTTTTCCGCCGTTTCCGACAGCACCCATAACACGCATCATGGCAACAGGGGAAACCATAGTTGTATATTGACCTATACCTGCCCAGCCCAAATCGTCGGTTTTTGCATCGGAAAGGTCAAATCTTCCCGTTGAAGATTTGATTGAGTCTATATAAACAGGCGAGGTAAGACCGAGTTTCTTTACGGTTTGTGTCAATTTTTCCGTGCCGAGTTCAATTGCTATTTGAGCAAATGTTGAGTTGCACGATTTTGAAAGAGCCTGTTTTAAGTTGAGTTTGCCGTGAGTGGCGTTGCATATAATTTCTCCGCCGCCTTCGGGCTTATACGAACCCGTACATTTCCAAGTTCTGTCCATAATGTCGGGTATGTTTTCAATAGCACATATTGTAACGACGGTTTTAAATGTTGAGCCCGGAGTGTAAAGACCGCTTATCAGTTTGTTCATATACGCTCCGCTGTACTTGTCGTTTGAGTCAATATCTTTCGGAATATTATTGACATCATAGGTCGGTGCAGAAACATTGCACACTATTTCGCCTGTTTTATAGTTGAAAACGCCGACTGTACCTTTCCTGCCGTCAAGTGCCTTTAATGCCGTTTCGCAGACATCGGCGTCAACGCTTAATTTTATATCGTTTCCTCTGCCTGCCTTTTTAATGTTGTAAACACCGTTTAAAAGAGAATAACCCGTAAGGTCGGCGTCAATAGTTTCTTGAATGCCTGTTGAGATGAAACCTTTTTTGTCGCCCACAATGTGAAGTGTGGACTTTCTTATACCCTCGTCATCGTTGTATATTTTTTCAGAGTCGTCTGTTTTTACAAGTTCAACTCCGTTTCTGTCATAAATAGTGCCTAAACCTATGAATGAGCCGTGAGAATATAAATTGTAATTATAACGGTGCATTACCCACTCGTTTGCTTCGGTTACGAATGAATAGGAAAGAAAACCGAGTCCGCCTAAAAAACATATAATTATTACCCAGAGGAAGACGCCTCTTTTTGTTATCATTTTCATATTTTTTTAGCACCTCCGTTGTTATAAGTTCTCACATCAGAAGCCTTTATGAAAGCGAGGATTGCCCAACAGCAAATCATAGATGAACCGCCCTGACTTACAAAAGGAAGAGTTACGCCCGTAAGAGGCAGCACATCGGTAATGCCGAAAATGTTGAGTGCAGTTTGGAAAAGCAACATTCCTGCACCTGCAACGGCAGTGATACTGTAAAATGCACTTTTGCTTGCAATGGAATTTTTGAGTGCCGAAACAGCAATGCCCACAAAGGAAAGGACTACCATAAGTCCGAACAAAAATCCCCATTCTTCACATATTACGCCGAAAACAAGGTCGGTTGAAGATGCATATACATTTCTGACATAGCCCTGACCGATACCGAGACCGAGCAGACCGCCCGAAGCGATACCTACAAGAACTCTTGTTTGCTGACGTCCCGAGCCGTTGTAGTTTTCCCAAATATGACGGTAAACGGCAAAACGCTTTGTAACATGAGGTTTGTATTTCAATATCATTCCTGCACCGAGTACACCTGCCGTAACGGAATAGATGACAGTTCTTATATCGCCTGAATTCATAAATGCCAAAATAAGAAATGTTACAAAGAATATGAGTGCTGCGCCGAAGTCTTTAATGATGAAAAGTGAGCCGACGCAAATGCAGGCGAATATTAAAAATGCCCAAATATTTTTTGAAGTCTGTATTTTTTCAAGTGTGGCGGCACCTACAAAGATGAAGGCAACTTTTACAAATTCCGACGGCTGAAAAGTGATGCCTGTATCTTTTCCTATTTCTATCCAGTTGTTTGCGCCGTTTGTCGTTTTCGCAAGTAAAATATTGAGTGCAAGAAGAGCAACTGCACATATTGCAACGGGCAGACGCAGTTTCATACAGAGGTCAACATTTCCCATTAAAAATACAAGAAAAATGTGAACTGCAATTCCTGCAACAATCATAATCAACTGTTTCATTGCAGACGACGGATTAATGCTTCCTATGACGGTAATTCCCACCGAACACAGAAAAAATGCAATAAATTCGAGTTCAAAGTTTCGTCTGTAAAAAACATTGTAAAAAACTATTACATACAGCCATTCAATTGCTATAAATATTGCCATCGCAATGATGATTTGAACACCGTTTTTATCAACGCTTAAAGCAGCGGTAACGCTTGTAATTGTTTGAAAAATTGAAATTAAAAAAAGCAGAGCGAAGTTGTTTATAGGTTTGATTTTAGTTCGTCGTTTATTTTTTGCCATCGTTACCCTCCTTTACTGTTGATAGAAGATGAATACACTGTCGCTGAAAGCAATCATATCATCGTCAAAAATGAGTTGTGGCTCGTTGATATATCTGCCGTTCAGTCTTGTTCCGTTGTGAGAATCAAGGTCGGACAATGCCCAGCCTTTTGAAGTTAAGTGTATTCTTGCGTGTTCTGAAGAAACCGTGTCGGATAAAAGTTTAATATCGCATTGGTTTCCTCTGCCGATTAAAACATCTTTTTTACGGATATATACAGGCATTTTTGTGTTGACATCTACAAGCACGGCATACGCAACGCCGTTGTTTTTGTTTCGTGCAGTTTTTCGTATCTCATTTCTTGCAGATACGCCTATCGCTTCCGCACAGTTGAACTTGTAGTTTGCACCGCCTATATTGATGAAGTCGCCGTCTTGAAGTACCTGCGACTTTTCAATTTTCTTGCCTGCAATATATATGCCCGATTTTGAAAATGTGTCGGTAATAACCCAATCTTGTTTTTTTCTTGCAATAACTGCATGAAACCTTGAAACAGACGGCAGATTGATGACAATGTCGTTACTTTTGCTTCTGCCGACAGATGTTTCCCAATGGTTTATTTCTATGACTTCTCCCGTTTCGGAGTTTACAAGTTCAGCCATTTTGTGTACTCTCGGTCGGTTTCGTATGAGCGAAGCGACACAACGAAGTAAAATGATGAACGCCAAAACAGGCAGTACATATCTTGAAACGCTTATTAAAAATGAAAGAAATGCATCCATTACAATTCTCCTTACTTGCCGATAGGCATACTTCTACAATTTGATGATACTTATTCTTTTTTCAAAAGTCAAGGAAGTATTGAATTTGTTTACAAAATAATATATAATTTGTTTAAATATAATATTTCTCATATTTTTATATTTTAGCAGATATTTTATATATTATATATTATTTTAATATATTTAAAACAATTATTATTTATCTGTGTGAAAGGACATAACTATGAGCGTTTCAAAAAAACATTTCGGCACATTGCCCGACGGAAAAGATGTTGAACTTTATACCATCACAAATGCTGACGGTGCAAGCGTAAGTATTCAAACTCTCGGCGGAGGAATACAAAGCATATTCGTGCCTGACAAAAACGGTAAAAACGGAGATGTTGTTTTGGGCTTTGACGAGCCTAAATACTATCTTGACGCCGATTTGGGCTATCAGGGTTTACTTGTAGGTCCCGTTGCCAACAGAATTAAAGACCACAGTTTTACCATTGACGGTGTACAGTACGATTTGCCGAACAATCAGGGAAGATGGACTCTTCACAGCGGCGGCAGATTTTCTTTCAATGTTTGGGATGTTGAAGAAACAGGCGACGATTTTGTAACTGTTTCGTATTTTAAACCCGATATGCTTGACGGTTTTCCCGGAAATCTCAAAATGACTGTTAAATATACATTTACTAACGAAAATGTTTTACGCCTTGAATACTCTGTTGTTTCAGACAAGAAAACCTATGTAAATGTTACCAATCATTCCTATTTTAACCTTTCGGGAAGAAAAGATACCACGATTGAAGAACATAAATTGATGATTTGTGCAGACTATTGTACGGCAACAGATGACGACCAGCTTCCGACAGGCGCACTTTTTGAGGTTAAAGGTACTCCTATGGACTTTACAACGCTTCACAAAGTCGGCGATATGATTGACGAGCCGTTTTCTGCACTGATTGACGGAATTGGTTACGACAATAATTATTGTTTGAGAAACAAAGAACGCTCTCTTGAACTTTGCGCACATCTTGAAGAAGACGAGAGCGGCAGAGTGATGGAAGTTTACACAGACTTGCCTGCCGTACAACTTTATTGCGGCGGCTGGCTTGCAAAAGACGGAAATCCGGGCAAAGTGTCAAACGGCAGTGTTACTTACAGACGAGGTCTTGCACTTGAAACACAGTTCTATCCGGATACACCTCACAATTCAAATTTCCCAAATGCTTTGGTTGAAGCGGATGAGGAATTTAAAACCGTTACCGAGTTCAGATTTTCAGTAAAATAATTATACTTTATAAAGGCGTGCAGAGATTGAAAAATTTTCTGTACGCTTTAATTTTTGTATAAAATATTTTCTTTGGAAAAGTATCTGTTTGTTAAAGTAATATATTGTTTAATATTGTTTTAAATGATATAATTTTAATGGTGGTTAATTTATTATTTTTAAAAAGTGATTTTTTTCAGTTGCTTTTTGAAATGAGCAATGCAGAAAGGAGAAGCGTATGACAGGTGGGAGTTTGAAAAAGGATATACAGAGTGATACGGTGCTTTTTGATTTTAAATCGCTTGTAAAGTTGGTTTTGCCTCTTGTTGCCGAACAGTTTTTGCTTATGAGCGTCGGTATGGCTGATACCGTGATGGTTACAACGGCAGGCGAGTCGGCAGTTTCGGGCGTGTCGCTTGTAGATAATATAAATTTGTTGCTTTTACAGATATTTGCGGCACTGTCAACGGGTGGTGCAGTAGTCGTTTCACAGTATATAGGAAGAAATAAAAAAGAAGACGCAAAAAAAGCGGCAAAGCAGTTGCTTTACACTGTTACGGTTGTTTCGCTTGTGATAATGCTTCTTGCACTTGTATTAAGACGGCATATTTTGACTCTCGTTTTTGGAAACATAGAGGAGTCTGTAATGCAAAGTGCGTTGTCATATTTTCTTGCAACTGCCGTTGCATATCCGTTTATGGCAGTCTATAACGCAGGTGCTGCACTTTTTCGTTCAATAGGAAACAGCAAAGTTTCAATGTTTAACTCTTTGATAGTAAATATAGTAAATATAGGCGTAAATGCCGTGTTGATTTACGGTTTCAATATGGGTGCACTCGGTGCGGGAATAGGCACTTTGGTATCAAGAATTGTCGCCGCTGTATTTATTGTGTATTTGTGGCAGAGAAAAAGCAACGAGATGCGTATTGAAAATCTTTTCAAAGTTGAGTATCACGGACAGATGGTCAGACAAATCCTGTCTGTCGGTATTCCGAACGGATTGGAAAACGGACTTTTTCAAATAGGCAAAATCCTTGTTTTAAGTCTTATCACAAGTTTCGGCACAAATGCAGTTGCGGCAAATGCAATAGCAAGCAGTGTTGCGGGTGTTATAAATGTACCCGGTCAGGCTACGGGATTGGCTATGATTACCGTTGTCGGCAGATGTATGGGAGCAAGACGACCTGACGACGCCGTTAAATATACAAAAAAACTGATGTTCACAACATATCTTTCTATGGGTGTAATGTGTGCAATTTTGTTTTTCTTTGCAGAGCCGATTGTTTCGCTTTTTCACCTCACGGACGCTTCTGCCGTTATGGCGTGCGAAGTGTTGAAATATTGTTCTGTTTTCACGATTTTGTTCTGGCCTGTTTCATTCTCTTTGCCAAACTCATTAAGAGCGGCAGGCGATGCCGTGTTTACCATGGCAGTTTCATTTGCGTCAATGTTCATTTGCCGTCTTGGTTTGAGTTATGTTTTCGGCTGTGATTGGGGACTCAATTTGGGACTTACGGGTGTTTGGTTTGCAATGTTTACCGACTGGATTTTCAGAGGTATATTCTTTGTAACGAGATTTATTAAAGGCAAGTGGAAAACAAAAACCGTAATTTAATTTATATCATAAAATAAAAATAACAAAAAATGCGATTGAACAAACAATCGCATTTTTTGTTATATTGTATTGATTTGTACTGATGTTTTTTACAGTTCGTGTGTTTTATGATTTCCATAAACCGTGAAGGTTGCAGTAAGCGTAAACATTTAAAATTTCTTCGTTTGCAATATCGAACTCAGCACTCGGAGCGTCGCCTGCGTGCAAGTATTTCATTTGAAAACCGTTGCTTGTTTCAACGGCAATCCACTCTATTAAATGTTCTTCTGTCATAGGGTGGTCGATAACGCCGATGTTTACAATTACTTTGTTATCCGTAACTTTGACTACGGGAAGATGTTTTTCTGTTGCGGCGTCAGTTGTGTTTGCAACAAGTTCAGTCATTTTTTGACCGCAGCAAAAAACAGGTACGCCCTTGTCATCTACAAAAGTAATAATGTTTTTACAATGCTCGCACATAAAAAATCTCATATATATTCTCCTTTTTATATATTTATATACCTTAATATTAAATTAACACATGAATGCGTAATTGTCAAACGGTATAATTTATGGGAAAATTTTGTTGAAAAGTTAAAATTGTTTAAAAAATAAATATGAATTGCTTAAAAACAGATTGATAAATATATAAAAGTCTGTTTTTTGGAGTATTTTAACAAACAAAACTTTAATATTGATAAACAAATATCAAGAATATATACAAAATAGACAAAATTATTAATTAACATTGATTATTTTGTGGAAATATGATAACATTGTTAATGGATAAACAAAAAAATAAGAGCGGATATTGTACTATATTCATATTGTGCGTTAATTTATGCGTGTGTTCGCATTTATTATAATTTTTATTTTATTTCATCAGGAGAATTAAAAAATGAAAGCAAAGAAATCGATGAGATTCATGAGTGCATTTCTTGTTTTTGTTATGGTAATCAGTTGTGCTTTTTCGGCTTTTGCTGCTGAAAGTTACAAGGCAACATACACAGAAAAAGCAAGCAAAGAAGTGTATGAAACAGTTATTGCAGATGCAAATGACTTACTTTCTAAAGGTGCATTCACAGGCAACACAGTACAAGAAATGTACAAATTGCTCCCATCACTTACAAGCTTCATTCCCGAAGCAAAAACAGCTGATTATTATGTAGCAGCGGAACCGGAAATTTTTGCAGGTCTTAAAGACTATATGGCTGCAGCATCTGCAACAGATGTAACGGCAGAAGTTCTCACAGGCTATTTTGCAGAAAATCCCGTAACTGTTAAAGACGCAACAGAATTTACTGCTAAATTAAACAGATTTATTGAAACGATTTTAACTAAAAATATGACCGATACAGTTATTATGGTTATAATGATGGGTGCTTCTATGACACCTTCAATCGGTGATGCAAACGCAGAAAAATTCATTTCTTCAATCGACGGCATTTTTGGTGCATTGGGCGTTAAACAGGAAAAATCTTTATATGAAATCATTTCGGGTACAGCAGAAGGCGAAAAACATGTTAACTTTCAAAACTACTTTAAAACAATAGTTAACGCTGTTATGCCTGATGTTGCACAGAGCTTAATCTCTGTTCTTCAAAATGTTGCTAAAGACGAAAACAACATTGCTCTTTATTCTAACTTGACATACTTTATGCCACATCTCTATGATATGATTGTTACTCTTGAGCCAATGATTGGTATGTTTGTACCGGGTCTTGACCTTTCGCCTATCAAAACTCCTTTGGAAGAAATCAACAATGTTATTAAAGTACTTCCTACAAAGGGCGAAGGCGAAAACACAATGTTCGATTTGGAAGGCGTTATCGCTTACCTTATCAACGATGTTCTTGCAGCTCAGGTTGTAGGTCAAAGATTTGATATTATCTCATTTGGTGCTGACGGAAACGGTGCTTTGAAATTTGACAGCATGAACCTTGAAAATCTTGCAAATGCAGAAGATACAACAGATGTATTCAATGTTATTTTCCACTATCTCTATACAAATCTCAACAAAGCAGAAAACAAAGCATTGATTACAAACATTCTTCCTCTTCTTCCTTCAGTTGCACCTGATGTACCTAAGGAAGTAACAGACTACATTACTTATATTTTGGAGAACACTGAAGAAGATTCTGCATTTGAACTTCACGCTCTTCTCAGAGTAGCAAACGGTCACGAAAGACCTGAACCTCCAAAACCTCCGGTTGACCCTGAAAATCCAACAGACCCTCAACAACCGACAAACCCACAAAAACCAACAGAACCTTCAGAACCAACAATTCCGTCAAATCCTGACGATGTTGAAACACCTGAAATCCCTGATACAGGCGCAACAGAAGACGCTTCTTCAATGACAGCTGTTGTAATCGCTTCAGTTGCATAGGCAGGTCTTGCACTTGTTTTGGTTTCAATTAAAAAAAGAGGTTTCTGTGCATAATTTAACAGATATATAGTATATGTAATATTTATAATACATACTTATATACTTTTCTTCGCAAAGCAACGGCAGATTTTATCTGTCGTTGTTTTGTTTATTATAAGAAATGCCGACTTGATATTGTATTACTAATTAGTAATGGATATATGAGCAGTGTTTTATTGTGATTGTGTTTCAGTCAATGAAAGAAATTAAAAAAACAAATAATAAAATAAAAAATCGTCGAAGTTATAATTTCGACGATTTTTTTATGATATTTTCAATTCTTTGTTTTATCAGCCTTTTAATAGACTTTTATACATTTTTATATACTCATTTGCACTTTTACCCCAGCTCATATCACAGTCAAGTGCTCTTTTAACAAGTACTTTCCAATCGGATGGGCTGTTGTAAACATCAATAGCACGGTAAATTGCTCCGAGCATATCGTAAGCATCGTATGTTTTAAATGTAAAGCCGTTGCCGACGCCGTCGCCGCAGTCTGTAATTGAGTCTTTAAGACCGCCTGTTTCACGAACTATCGGCAATGTGCCGTATCGAAGTGAAATCATTTGAGAAAGACCGCAGGGTTCGCTTTTGCTCGGCATTAAGAACATATCTGCACCTGCATAAATTTTTCTCGAAAGTTCAGGTATGAAACCGATTGTAGCACTGACTTTTTCGGGATACTTATTGTGCAGTTCTCTGAAATAACTTTCATACTGCCATTCGCCCGAACCGAGAACAACATACTGTACATCTCTTTCCCAAAGTGACTTTTCAAGCACTGCTTCCATAAGGTCAACGCCTTTGTGTCCTACAAGTCTTGTAACAATTCCTATAAGAGGCACATCGCTTCTTACTTCAAGTCCGAGTTGCTTTTGCAGTTCTTCCTTGTTTTTCGCTTTATTTTTAAAGTCGTCTGCATTGTAATTTGCAAAAATATTCGGGTCAGTTTCGGGATTGTAACTTACGGTGTCAATTCCGTTTAAAATACCCTGAAGTTTCCAGCTCCTTTCATTTAATATAGCGTCAAGTCCGTGTGAGTACCACGGGTCTAAAATTTCATTTGCGTAAGTCGGGGAAACTGTTGTAACTTTATTTGCACATTCAATTCCTGCTTTCATAAAGTTTACAAGACCGTCGTACTCGATAAGATTTGAATCTTGTTCGTCAATTCCGAGTACATCCGTGAGCAACTCGTTTCCGTATTTTCCCTGATACTGAATGTTGTGAATTGTAAATACTGTTTTAATATTTTCAAATCCGGGCTGCGTAGCGTAGTATTTGCTGTAATACAGCGGTGTAAGTGCGCTTTGCCAATCGTTGCAATGAATAATATCGGGTTTCCATTCGATAGCCGGTATAATTTCAATAACGGCTCTTGCAAAGAATGCAAATCTCTCTGCATCGTCGTAATGACCGTAAATACCATCTCGTTTAAAATAGTATTGGTTGTCAAGAAAATAGAATATAACGCCGTTGTATTTTGCTTCAAAAATACCACAATACTGTCTTCTCCATGCAACAGGAACGGAAATAGAAGTTATAAATCTCATCTTGTCTTTGTATTCTTGTTTTATGGAGTCGTAAAGAGGCATTACAACACGACAGCCGATAAGTCTTTTTCTGAGTTCAACAGGCAAACTTCCTGCAACATCACCAAGACCGCCTGAAGCCATAAACGGATTGGCTTCACTTGATACATATAGAACTTTCATTTTATCCTCCTCAAACTCTTGTGCCTTTGCTCAAACAAACGGGGAACGAAATTGCTCCGCTGAGTTCAACTCCGTTTCGTATCAGCACATCTTTGTCTGCTATTACGCAGGTTATTTTTGCATTTTTACCTATAATTGAATCTTGCATTATGATTGAATTTTTAACAACTGCACCTTCCTCAACGGTAACACCTTTAAAGAGAATGCAGTTTTCAACAACACCGTCAATTTTACAACCGTCTGCAACAAGCGAGTTTGAAACTTTTGAGTCAACACCGTAAAGTGTAGGCATATCGTCACGCTCTTTTGTGTAAATGGGCAGAGGTGAGAAAAGTCGTTTTCTGTTTTCTTTGTAAAGCAAAGACATAGAGATATTGTAGTAACTTTGTATTGAATCAATAGTTTTTGCAAAACAATTTTCGGGAATGTAGGAGTAAACCTTTAGATTTTTCAGATTTGACATTATGACGCTTCTTTGGAAAGAAACTTTGTTGCTTGCGTGTGCAGCCGAAACAAGACTTTCAAGAAGATATTTTTTCATCAAAATTACATTTGAACTGTAAATAACTTCGTCGTCAGAGTCTTTGTCAAAACTCATTTCCGTAATTCTGCCGTCAGAGTCAATTTTGTCAAAAACAAGAGTAGAGTGAAGTTTGCTCGGTTTTTTGCCTTTTACTCCGACAATTGTTATATCTGCACCTGTTTCTTCGTGCTTTTCAAATAAAAGATTGTAGTCGATACTTGTAACAGTATTGCAGTCGGTCAAGAGTACATACTCTTGATTTGAATGGTGGAAAAAGCCAATGTTTCCGTATATTGCGTCGATTTGGTTGCCCCACATTGAAACATTGTTGCTTGAAAACGGAGGAAGTATGTAAAGACCGTCTGTCTTTCTGCTTAAATCCCACGGTTTTCCCATACCGACATGGTCCATCAGTGAGCGGAAGTTGAGGTTTGTGATTACTCCGACTTTTGTAATTCCGCTTTCTACCATATTTGACAGCGGAAAGTCAATCAATCGGTATCTTGAAAGAAAAGGAACACTTCCCATTGTTCTCATTTCGGTAAGCGTGCTGAGAGTTTCCTCATGGGCATTTGCAAATATAATGCCGAGTACATTTTTTCCGTTCATATTCAAACCTCCTCACCCGATGCTATCATTTTATTCGGCTCTATGTATTTTCCTTCTGTAATTCTTGCATTTGAGCCTATAACTGCAATTCCCCAATCTTCAGGATTGTCAAGTTGTTCGGGAATTTCTCCGATTTTTGCGTTTTCCTCAATTACTGCGTTTTCTGCAATGATTGAATAGTAAACTTTTGCACCTTTTTTAACTGTTGCACCGGGCATAAGTACAGAATATCTGACATCTGCACCTTCTTCGATAGTAACATTTGAGAAAATAACGCTGTAATCAACATTTCCATCAATTTCACAGCCTTTGCTGACAGAAGAATTTTCCACTTTTGCATTTTCGCCTATATAGTGGGGCGGTGCTTCAGGTGCTCTGCTGTAAATTTTCCAACTTGTGTCGGAAAGGTCAAGGTCAACATTTGGATTTATAATGTCAAGGTTTGCTTCCCATAACGATGCGATTGTTCCGACATCTTTCCAATATCCTTTAAACGGAAAGGCAAACATTCTTTCGCCTGCTTCAAGCATTGACGGGATAATATTCTTTCCGAAGTCATTGCTTGAGCCTTCTGTGTTTTCATCTTGAATGAGATATTTTCTCAATTTATCCCAACTGAAAACATAGACGCCCATAGACGCTTTATTGCTTTTCGGTTCTTTCGGTTTTTCGGCAAATTCATAAATTTTGTTATTTTCATCTGTCGCCAAAATTCCGAAACGGCTTGCTTCTTCCCACGGAACTTCGAGTACTGCGATAGTACAGTCGGCATTGTTCTTTTTGTGGAAATCTATCATTTTGGAGTAGTCCATTTTATAGATATGGTCGCCCGACAAAATAACAACATATTCAGGGTCGTATTTTTCAATAAAATTGATGTTTTGGTAAATGGCGTTTGCAGTACCTTTGTACCATTTTGCACCGCCGATTGCCTCGTACGGCGAAAGAACATGAACTCCGCCTTTCATTCTGTCGAGGTCCCAAGGCTGACCGTTGCCTAAATAGTCGTTCAATTCAAGAGGTTGGTACTGAGTGAGTACGCCGACGGTATAAATACCGCTGTTTGAACAGTTTGACAGCGGGAAGTCAATAATTCTGTATTTTCCGCCGTATGGAACAGCAGGTTTAGCTATGCTTTTGGTTAAAACGCCAAGTCTGCTTCCCTGTCCGCCTGCAAGAAGCATCGCCACAACGCTTGTTTTGTTAGCCATAATTTTTCCTCCGTTACTTTGTTTTTTTAATATAAACAGCACTCAGTCCGTTTAGTTTTATGTCAATGCAGTAGTCATAGCCGTGCATTTGTTTCTTTTTCGCTTTGTATGTTCCGCTCAGTCTTGATTTTTCTCCGCCGAATTTCTTTAACGAAGTGTCAAATACAACCTTGTATGTGCCTTGTTCGGGTACGCCTATGCGATATTTTTCATGACTGACGGGAGTGAAGTTGAAAGCAGAAATAATTTCATTTTTTTCATCATCAATTCGTCTGAATGCAATGACAGAGTTTTGGTTGTCATCGCTTGAAATCCATTGAAATCCGTCCCAACTGTAATCGTTTTGCCAAAAAGCAGGCGAACTCTTGTAAAATTCGTTGAGTTCTTTTACAAAACCCTGCAACTTTCTGTGCTTTTCATAGTCAAGCAAGAGCCAGTCAAGTTCTGTTTTGTAGTCCCATTCTTTAAATTGACCGAACTCTGTACCCATAAAGAGTAATTTTTTGCCGGGATGTGCCGTCATATATGCTAAAAACAGTCGCATACCGTCAAATTTCATATCGTATTCACCCGGCATTTTGCCTATCAGCGAACATTTGCCGTGTACAACTTCATCGTGGCTGATTGGAAGTATAAAGTTTTCCGAAAAAGCGTAGAAGAAACTGAAAGTGATGCAGTCGTGGTTATTTTTTCTGAAAAGCGGGTCAAGAGATGTGTAGCGAAGCATATCGTTCATCCAACCCATATTCCATTTGAAATTGAAACCGAGTCCTCCGACATCGGGTGGCATCGTAATCATTGGCCACGCAGTAGATTCTTCCGCAATCATCATAGCCGACGGCTCCGCTTTGAAAACCGTTGTGTTAAGTTGTTTGAAAAACTCTACTGCTTCGAGATTTTCATTTCCGCCGTTTTTGTTTGCTACCCATTCTCCGTCTTTTCTGCCGTAGTCTAAGTACAGCATACTTGCAACTGCGTCAACACGCAAACCGTCAAAGTGGTACTCCTTAATCCAATATACAGCAGAAGAAATCAAAAAAGAACGCACTTCTTCTTTTGAATAGTCGAAAACTCTTGTACCCCATTCTTTATGCTCGCCTTTTCTGAGGTCTTGATATTCGTAAAGGCATTGACCGTCAAATTCATACAGTCCGTGTGCATCTTTGGGGAAGTGTGCAGGCACCCAGTCAAGAATAACGCCTATGCCTGCCTTATGACACTCATCAACAAAATACATTAAATCTTCGGGTTTGCCAAACCTTGATGTAGGTGCAAAATAACCTGTAACCTGATATCCCCATGAGCCGTCGAAAGGAAATTCCATAATCGGAAGCAACTCGATATGAGTGTAACCCATTTCCTTTACATACGGTACAAGTTCGTTTGCCATATCTCTGTACGAAAGCAAAGAGCCGTCTTCGTGTTGTTTCCATGACGCAAAATGGACTTCATAAATATTTACCGGCTTTTTAAGAATATCGGAATTGCGACGCAAATCAAACCATTTTTTGTCGTGCCATTTATAATTTCCGAGTTCATATACCTTGCTTGCCGTTTGAGGTCTTGTTTCACTGTGAAAAGCGTACGGGTCCGATTTCATAATGACATTGCCTTTAGTTGTCGTGATTGCGTACTTGTAACAGTCGAACTGTTTTACGCCGTCAATGACTGCTTCCCACAAGCCCTCTTTGTTTAGGCGTTTCATCGGGTCTTCGTTTTCATCCCAGTTATTGAAATCGCCACAGACAGATATGGCTACTGCATGGGGAGCCCATACTCTAAAAGCGTACTTGCCGTCATCAATTTTATGACAACCGAGAAAGCGATATGCCTCTGAGTTTGTACCGCTATGAAAAAGATAAATCGGAAACTCGTAATCCTTTGGTATAACTGCCATCTTAAACTCCTTGCTTTTTAATATTTTCATATATTTTTTAAAAAATATTGATTAAAAGTACTATTGCCCTGATTATCTATTTACATTTTAACATTGCCGAATAAAAATTTCAAGAACTATTTGGTTATTTTGTTACAAGAAATTTGAGAAAATTGTCAAAATATGTTCAAGTTGTTGCAAAAAATACATTTTACACTTATACAGTACAATATATAGCGTTTTGTGATATTTATTATATATTTCTATTGCCTGAAATATAATTAATATGTTATAATATTCTCAAATCGGGAGGCTGTGTAAAAGCGAATGAAAGACATTATAGTTGTTTATCCTGTCAAGAAAACGGCAATGCTTTTAAGAAATGTTCTTGAAAGCAACGGCTACCATGTTTCACACATTTGTGCGCTCGGTGCAACGGCGCTCGGTATTTCTGCGCAGATGAACTGCGGCGTTATAGTGTGCGCTTCGGTTTTGAGCGATATGAGTTCTGTTGAACTTGCTGAAAAACTGCCTTTTGGTTTCGATGTTGTTTCGCTCAGCAAAAACGGCGAAGAAAGTTATATGAGCAATCTTGTCAGTTTCAATATGCCACTGAATTTTGATGAGTTTTTAGACACTGTTTCGGTGCTTGTTTCAAGTACGGCAGGCTTTACGGAGCGTTCGGACAACGAAAGTGAGATTGTTTCAAAAGCAAAGCATATTTTGATGCAGACGAAAGGCTTTACAGAGGCTCAGGCTCATAAATTTTTACAAAATCAGAGTATGATTACAGGTAAAAAAATCATTACTGTCAGTTCTGAAATTATTGAAGAAATCATTTAAAAGAGGTGTTTGTTTTGAAATTTACAAAGATGCAGGGTTGCGGAAACGACTATGTTTATGTCAACGGATTTGAAGAAAAGATTGCCGATGAAAAATCGACTGCCATTAAAGTTTCAAACAGGCATTTCGGTATAGGTTCTGACGGTATGATAATTATAAACCCGTCTGAAATTGCCGATTTTGAAATGAAAATGTACAACGCTGACGGCACTCGCTCGGAAATGTGCGGAAACGGCGTAAGATGCGTCGGAAAGTATGTTTACGATTTCGGACTCACAGACAAAACGGACATTACCGTAGAGAGTATGGGAGCCATAAAAAAACTTCAGCTCAATGTTGACGATAAAGATAATAAAGTAAAAACAATCAGGGTAGATATGGGTGCACCGATATTGAAGTGCAGTGAAGTACCGTTTATCTGTGACAAAGAAGTTGCAATAAAAGAGCCTATCGAGGTGCTTGGAGAAACATACGAAACGACCTGTGTGTCTATGGGCAACCCTCACAGTGTTGTTTTTATAGAACAAAGTGTTTTAGATTTTCCGCTTGAAACAGTGGGAAAAGCGTTTGAGAGTCACAGTCGTTTTCCACAAAGAGTAAACGCAGAGTTTGCGAGAGTAATTGACAGAAAAACGATTGAAATGCGAGTTTGGGAGCGTGGCACGGGCGAAACATTGGCGTGCGGTACGGGAAGTTGTGCCACTGCTGTTGCGGCTATGCTTTGCGGACTTGTTGACAATGAAGTAACCATAAAATTGCTTGGCGGAGATTTGAAAATTGAATGGAGTCAAAAAGACGGCGACAGTGTATATATGACAGGTCCTGCCGAAACGGTGTTCAACGGCGAAATTGAAGTTTGACAGATTTTTGTTTTCAAATTGTTCAGACTGTCGTTTATATAACTATATGTTTCGTTAAGTTTGTTTAGTTTAATTTAGTTTAATATATTTTAGCTTTTTAAAATATTTATATAAAGAATTCTAAAATTTTAGGAGGAAAATTAAATGGAAAAGAAAGAACAGTTATACGAAGGAAAAGCAAAGAAAGTTTTTGCAACAGACGATGCAAATCTTGTAATCGTTGACTACAAAGACGACGCAACTGCTTTTAACGGACTTAAAAAAGGTACTATTGCAGGCAAAGGTGTTGTAAACAATAAAATGAGCAACTACCTTATGCAGCTTCTTGAAAAAAACGGCGTTCCGACTCACTTTGTAGAAGAACTCAGCGACCGTGAAACACTTGTAAAAAAAGTAAAAATCGTTCCTCTTGAAGTAATCATCAGAAACAGAGCGGCAGGCTCAATTTGTAAAAGACTCGGACTTGAAGAAGGTATGGACTTTACTGCTCCTTCACTTGAGTTTTCTTACAAAGACGACGAACTCGGCGATCCGCTCATCAACTCCTATCACGCTATTTCCTGCGGTTTTGCTACAAAAGAAGATGTTGACACAATCACAGAAATGGCATTTAAAATCAACGAAGTTCTTAAAGAATATTTTAAATCTATCGGTGTAGAACTTATCGACTTTAAACTTGAGTTTGGTAAGACTGCTGACGGTACAATCGTACTTGCAGACGAAATCAGTCCCGATACCTGTCGTTTTTGGGATATTGAAACTCACGAAAAACTTGACAAAGACCGTTTCCGCAGAGACCTCGGAAAAGTAGAAGACGCTTATGCAGAAATGATGAAGAGAGTAGGGCTTAACTAATGGCAAATAATACATACAATTCTCCTTTTAACGCAAGATATGCGAGTAAGGAAATGCAGTATATCTTTTCTCCTGATTTTAAATTTAAAACTTGGAGAAAACTTTGGATTGCACTTGCAGAGTCAGAAAAAGAACTCGGTCTTGATATTACACAAGAACAAATAGACGAACTCAAAGCAAACGCAGACGATATTAACTACGATGTTGCAAAAGAGCGTGAAAAACTTGTAAGACACGATGTAATGAGTCATGTTTACGCTTACGGCGTTCAATGTCCAAAAGCAAAACCAATCATTCATTTGGGTGCAACTTCCTGCTATGTAGGCGACAATACAGATGTCATCACTATGCGTGAAGGTCTTATGCTCATTAAAAAGAAACTTGTAAATGCAATTTACACAATTTCAAAATTTGCAGACGAGTACAAGTCTATGCCATGTTTGGGATTTACACATTTTCAGCCGGCTCAGCCTACAACAGTAGGTAAAAGAGCAACTCTTTGGCTTATGGACTTGGTGCTTGACTATGAAGAACTTTGCCACACAATAGACAGTCTTATGCTTCTTGGCTCAAAAGGTACAACAGGTACTCAGGCATCATTTTTAGAGTTGTTTGACGGCGACCACGAAAAGTGCAAAATGCTTGACAAGAAAATTGCTGAAAAAATGGGATTTTCAAAATGTTTCCCTGTAAGCGGTCAAACTTATGCAAGAAAACTTGATACAATCGTTGTAAATTCACTTGCACTTATTGCACAAAGTGCGTGCAAGTTTTCAAACGATTTAAGACTTCTTCAAAATCTTAAAGAAATTGAAGAACCTTTTGAAAAAAATCAAATCGGCTCGTCAGCAATGGCATATAAGAGAAATCCGATGAGAAGTGAAAGAATTGCATCTCTTTCAAGATATGTTATGATAGACGCTTTAAATCCTGCTTGGACTGCATCTGCACAGTGGTTTGAAAGAACTCTTGACGACAGTGCAAACAAGCGTGTTTCCGTTGCAGAGGCTTTTCTTGCAACAGACGGTATTCTTGATTTGCTTATCAATGTTTCAAACGGTTTGGTTGTTTATCCTAAAGTTATAGAGGCTCGTCTTTTGAGCGAGTTGCCGTTTATGGCTACTGAAAACATCCTTATGGACGCTGTTAAAAAAGGCGGAGACAGACAGGAACTTCACGAGAAAATCCGTACTCATTCTATGGCTGCGGGCAGTGTTGTTAAAGTCGAAGGCGGTAAAAACGACCTTGTTGACAGAATTGCAGCAGACCCTGCTTTCAATATGACTAAAGAAGAGATTATGTCTGCAATGAAACCTGAAAACTTTGTAGGTCGTGCTCCTGAACAAACTGCCGACTTTTTAAATGAAGTTATCAAACCTATTTTGGACGAAAATAAAGACCTTTTGGGTATTGATGTGGAGATTAATGTATAATGAAAACTATCGGTAATATTTTATGGATAATTTTCGGCGGATTTGCAACTGCTTGTTGCTGGTTTATTTGCGGCGTGCTGTGGTGTATCACTATTATCGGCATTCCGCTCGGTCAACAATGTTTTAAGTTGGCGTCACTCAGTTTAAATCCGTTTAAAAAAGATGTTGTTGACAGGGGCGGTTCAATCAGCACGATTGCCAATGTCTTTTGGGTGATTTTTACGGGTATTCCTATGGCACTTGAAAATGTTATTGTCGGTATTATGCTTTGTATTACCATTATAGGCATACCTTTTGGTCAACAGTTTTTTAAACTTGCAAAACTCAGTCTTGCTCCTTTTGGTAAAGAGATAGTTCGGGTTTAATAGTTTTTTATTTTAATATTTATTATATTTAATGCGAAGATTTGCGTTTGACAGCGTAAATTTTCGCATTATTTTTTTTGAAAAAAGGTATTGACAAAACTGTAACTACTGTATATACTGTGTATGTACAGTAAACAAGAGGTGAGAAAAATAAAAATTATCATAAGCAATAACGGTACACATCCTATATATGAGCAAATACTTATTCAGATTAAAGAACAAATTATAAACGGTACTTTGTCGGCAAATGAACCGTTGCCGTCAATAAGAAATTTAGCGAAAGATTTGCGTATAAGCGTTATTACAACAAAAAGAGCATACGACGAACTTGAAAAAGAGGGTTTCATATACACAATTCCTGCGAAAGGCTGTTTTGTGTCCGAAAGAAATAACGAATTGTTTAAAGAAGAAAATTTGAAGAAAGTTGAAAGTCTTATATCTCAAGCAGTGTCGCTTTCAAAAATGTGTAATTTAACAAAAAAAGATTTAATTGACTTAATAGATTTTGAAATGGGTGAAAAATAATGAATGCAGCAGAACTTAAAAATGTAAGTAAAACTTACAATGGTTTTTGCCTTGACAATATAAATATGGCAATTCCGCAAGGTTCAATAGTCGGTCTTGTCGGCGAAAACGGTGCAGGCAAAAGTACGATAATAAAACTTATTTTGGATTTGGTAAATGCTGACAACGGAACGATAGAAGTTTTCGGCAAATCTGTCAGTGAAGTTAAAGATGATATAGGAATTGTGTTTGACGAGCCTTGTTTTAACGAATATTTGACACTGAAAGATATTGAAAAAGTCTTGTCTGGACTTCATAGAAATTGGCAGAAAGACACATTTTTATCTTATGCCGAAAAGTTCAGTCTTCCTCTTAACAAAAAGTTTAAAGAGTTTTCAAGAGGAATGAAAATGAAAACTATGATTGCTTCTGCTTTGTCGCACAAGGCGAAACTGCTTATTTTAGACGAGCCGACAAGCGGACTTGACCCGATTGTGCGAGATGAAATATTAGATGTTTTTAACGAATACACACGAAGTGCAGACAATACAATTCTTATTTCATCACATATTTTGAGCGACCTTGAAAAAATTTGCGACTATATTACATTCATTCATTCGGGGAAAATTGTTTTCAGCAGTGAAAAAGACTTGTTAAAGGAAAATTTCGGCGTTGTCCGTGTTTCAGAAGACGATTTTGAAAAAATAGACAAGTCTGCCGTAAAGGGCTTTAAAAAGAACAATTATTTTATAGAGGCACTTGTAGAAAAAGAAAAAGTAAAAGGCGATTTTGCCTTTGAAAATGCGTCAATAGAAGATATAATTTTGTTTATGGTAAGAGGTGAAAAGTTATGATAAAAGGATTAGTAAAATCCGACTTGTATTTTTTGAAAAATTTTGTTGTTTATTACTTCATTTTTTTAGGAGTGTTCGGAATAATCGGTGTTGTCGGAAAAAATATTTTATTTTCGGTATTCTTTATTTTGTATTGCGGAATGTTGATGTTTTCAATCATTGACAATGACGAAAGAACAGGTTTTAATAAGTATTTAATGGCAAATTGTGCTACTAAAAGGCAATATATCACTGCAAAATATGCTACAAATATGCTGATTGTTTTTTCAGCAATATGTTATTATGTTTTCATCTTTTTCATCAGCGGAATTGTAAAAAACAATCTTGAAGAAAATTTGCCTCTTTTATTACTATTTTTAATGATAATGTTTTTGGCTGAAACATCACTTATTTCGATAGAAATACCCGTAACACTCAAATACGGCTCTTCAAAATCAAGAATTATTTTGGTTGTACTGTATGCTTTAATCGGTGCAGTCGGAGGCGGTGTTTTAGGCGGTCGTAATATTGTTGAGTCAAACTTTATTACAAAGATAAGCAATGTAAATGTTGTTTTGATGTTTTTAATTTGCATTTTGATTTCACTTGTTTTACAGTTTATTTCAATGAAAATTTCACAATTAATAGTTATTAAAAAAGATTATTAAATGTCAGTAATTAAAAAGACACCGTTTTCTGTTTGAGAGAAACGGTGTCTTTTATATTGTTTGCAACAAAGACAACCACCTGCTATGCAGGTGGAAAAGGAAAAGCTTTAG
>UQEU01000001.1 GCA_900540085.1 uncultured Eubacteriales bacterium | reverse complement strand
AGCGCCACCTTGCCAAGGTGGAGGTAGCGGGTTCGAGCCCCGTCATCCGCTCCATCAGACTCTTAAATATATTTTTATTTAAGAGTCTATTTTTAAAATAGGATACGGCACCATAGCCAAGTGGTAAGGCAGAGCTCTGCAAAAGCTTTACGCCCCAGTTCAAATCTGGGTGGTGCCTCCAGCAAGACAGATACAGTTTGTATCTGTCTTTTTTTATGAAATTTTTTGTTTTGATAGGAAATCAGTTACAAAATGCTTGTTTATTTTTTTCGGTAGGATTGTTGTTTTTGTTTAATGATTTTTCAAGCGTTTTTCCTAATTAAAGTTTGAAATAGTATATTGGCGATATTGTATTGTTAATTATTTTATTTTTTTATTTAGAAAAATTATTATAAAAGCACCATATTGTATAAAATATTTAAAAATCAGTTGCAAGAAGTAAAAAAACTGATATAATATTTATTAGTTTAAAGAAAGGTAGTTTTATTATATGACAATTTATGAGGCTTTGACAGCTTTGACACAGTATGCGCAAAGAGAACACCTGATTAAAAAAGAAGATGTTGTATATACTGTAAACAGATTGCTCGAAACTTTGGAACTTGATTCTTTTGAAGAATGTGAAGTTGAAAATGAGTATTCTTTGGAAGAAATTTTAAAGGTAATTCTTGACTATGCCTGTGAAAAAGGTATTTGTGAAAATTCTGTTGTTTACAGAGATTTGTTCGATACAAAAATTATGGGATTGTTAACTCCGAGACCGTCTGAAGTAATAAGTAAGTTTAAAAACGAGTACGAAAAAAGTCCGAAAGATGCGACAGATTTTTATTATAACTTCAGTCGCAAGACAGACTATATCAGAGAATACAGAGTTAAAAATGATATTAAGTGGGTTACAAAGACAGAGTACGGCGATATAGATATTACAATCAACCTTTCAAAGCCCGAAAAGGACCCTAAAGCAATTGCGGCTGCTTTAAAAATGAAGCAAAGTGCTTATCCGAAATGTCAGCTTTGCCGTGAAAATGAAGGTTATTCGGGAAGAGTAAATCATCCGGCAAGACAAAATCACAGAATTATTCCTATTACTATAAACAATCAAGATTGGTTTATGCAGTATTCGCCGTATGTATATTATAACGAACACTGTATTGTTTTTAACGGTCAGCATACACCTATGAAAATAGACAGTGAAGTTTTTGGAAAACTTTTTGATTTTGTAAAAATTTTCCCACACTATTTTGTAGGCTCAAATGCAGATTTGCCAATCGTTGGCGGTTCAATTTTAACGCATGAGCATTTTCAGGGCGGTAACTATACTTTTGCAATGGCAAAAGCAGAAATTGAAACAAACTTCACTTTTGATGGATATGAAGATGTTGAGGCAGGCATTGTAAAATGGCCTATGTCCGTTATTCGTTTGAGAGGCGAAGACACAGATAAAATTTGTGATTTGGCAGGTAAAATTCTTGCAAAATGGCGTACATATACAGATGAAGATGCGTTTATTTTAGCAGAAACCGACGGTGTTCCTCATAATACAATTACACCGATTGCGAGATTTAAAGACGGTGCGTTTGAACTCGATTTGGTTTTGAGAAACAACATAACAACTCCAGAGTTCCCAAGCGGATATTATCACCCGCATCCCGAATATCATCATATTAAGCAGGAAAATATCGGACTTATTGAAGTTATGGGACTTGCAGTTCTTCCGTCAAGACTTAAAAGCGAAATGGAATTGCTTAAAAATGCTATTCTTGACGGTTCGGACATTTCTGTTGATGAAAGAATTTCAAAACACGCTGAATGGGC
This sequence comes from uncultured Eubacteriales bacterium, assembly GCA_900540085.1. Lineage (GTDB taxonomy): Bacteria > Bacillota > Clostridia > Oscillospirales > Acutalibacteraceae > Scybalenecus. Next base: position 239,032 of record UQEU01000001.1, on the reverse strand, counting down.
TGAAATGATAAAAGAAAAGTACGAAATTACCGAAGAAAACTGTATGGAAATTTTACAAAAGGAAATAGGTATAGTTTTTGCAGCAATATTGCAGCAGTGCGGTGTTTTTGAACGCACTGAAGAAGGTCAAAAACAGTTTGTTAAGTTCCTGAACAGTGTTTTGTAATTTTGTCTGTATTTATAAGAAAAAACCTCTTTTCGTAAATTTACGAAAAGAGGTTTTTTGATTATCCGGGATATTTGTTTTACGGTATGTCTATGATTTTCGGTTCGTGATTTGTGAACGGCAGGAAAATGTTTAAAATATCTGTTGTTGCAATTTTTAAACTTGATGTTGAAACACAGGGGTGACAGCCTATTGTATCGTTTTCAATTACACTTTTGTCAATCAAAAGCCGAACTCTGTTTTCCTTGTCGTTCATCAGTCCCAAAACAGAAAGCGAGCCCGATTTTGTGTCTAAAAAATCTTCCATATAAATATTGTCGGCAAAGGATAAACGAGAACTGCCTGCAAGTTTTGAAACTGTTTTTGTTTCAAACGGTTTATCGGCAGGCATCATAAGTAAGTAAAACTCGGATTTATTTCTATTGCATAAAAAGAGATTTTTACAAATTTTTGTATCTAAAACTTTACTTATTTCTTCACAAACATCCATAGTATCAGCTTTTTTGTGGTCTGCACGGGTGTATGTAATGTTTAACTTTTCAAGCGTTTCGTAAACTCTTTTTTCCGTTTCACTGCGTTCACATAAATTTTCAGGTTTGTTTTTACTTATAATTATATTTAAACCGTTTTTTTTCATCATTATACCTTTAACTTAGTTGAATTTAATATACTAATTTGTAAAACTGTAATATGATTTTTGCTATTTGTCATTATTTTTATTTTTCTTATTTATTTTGAAAAACATAATAAGAGCAGAAAAACATAAAATCATTGAAATTATGTTTAGAACAATTATTATATTATCAATTATCTCACTGTTGAAGAAAACATTGAGCGTGTTTTCAAATAAAGAAATAACAGATACTGAAAGAAAAATTTTGCAAATAGTTAAAAATTTGTTTTCGTCCATAAATATATACTCCTTTTAAATCTTTGTGCGGTTTGTTTTGTGATATTATTATAACAAAATAATTTATAACAAATGAGTAAAAGGGAGTATTTTAGGACTTTTAGATATGTGTAAAAATGTTATTTATAATAAAAATCAGCCGAATGGCTGATTTTTTTAATGTTTGTGTTTTTTTAAAATATTTTTTATTGCAGAAAATGTTTCTTCACTGATGATATGTTCGACTTTACAGGCATCTTCTTCGGCGGTTTTTTCAGAAACGCCTATGAGTGAAAGGCATTGAGTGAGTATAGTGTGCTTTTCATAAATTGACTCTGCAACTTCTTTACCTGTTTCGGTCAATTCAATATAACCGTTTGATTTAACATCAATATAGCCGTTTTCACGAAGTCTTTTCATCGCTATGCTGACGCTCGGCTTTGAAAATTCAAGTTCGTTTGCTATGTCGATGGAACGGACAGAGCCGTTTTTGTTTTGTAAAATCAGTATCGTTTCAAGATAGTTTTCTGCTGATTCAAGAATTTTCATTTTCTTCACCGTTCTGTTTTAAATAATGATTGTATTAATACATTATATCTATTATACCAAAATCTGTTTTGCTTTTCAAGGTTTACATAAACTAACCGATTTTGTCGTATATGTTTATTTTGTTGAAAGTTATTTGATTATTTTGAAAAATTCATCTATATTCTTCTTATTTCCGCAAAGATATGATGAGTTTTTGTCAAAAGTAAGAGCGTCTTTATCAAGCGTCATAGATATTCCGCCTGCTTCCTCCAAAATAAGCGTACCTGCTGCGTAATCCCACGGACGAAGCACATATTCAAAATACAGGTCGGCTTTTCCGCTTGCAACATAGCAAATGTCAAGTGCAGCACTTCCGCACCTTCTGACTTCTATACAATTCAGAAAAATTTTTTTGGCAGTTTCAAATGTGTCGTCGGCAAGTTCGTGATTGTACGGACAAGTGCCGAAAAGTACAAGAGAATTTTCCATTTCACAATTTGATGCGTGTATTTTTTCATCGTTTAAAAAGGCACCTTTTCCTTTTTCAGCATAAAACATATTGTTTAAAAACGGGTCATAAACAACGCCTGCAACGATTTCTTTATCTTTTGCAAGTGCAACGGAAATTGCTGAATGTCCGAAATCTTTTACAAAATTTGTTGTGCCGTCAATTGGGTCTATGATGAAACAATATCCATTTTCCAAAGTTTTATTTTCTTTTCCTTCTTCACTCAAAAAAGTACAATTTTTGAAGTCTTTTTTTAAGCTTTCAAAGAGAAAATTTTGCACTCGTACATCAAATTCAGTTACCAAATCGACATTGCTTGTTTTTTCTTTTACATTTTTATCTTTGCCGGCATTCAAAATAATTTTGCCTGCCTCGTAAACTGTTTTTACAATTTTTTCAACCATTTTAAATCACCGTAGATATTTTATCATATTTTTATCTGTAAATAAATATGAATTATTAGAAAGTTGGGATACAGATGAAAATAGTTGCCGTTTTATGTGCAAAAATTGTCTTTTGCATTTTGAGGTTTTTTAAAAAAGGTGCTACGACTTTGCCTGGGAAAGTCGCTTTGTTTTTTTATAAACCTATTTTGAAAAGCGTTTCAAAAGGCGTGAGAGTTATTTTGGTAACAGGTACAAACGGCAAAACCACTACCTGCCGAATTATAGAAAAAGAGATGATTATTTCAGGGAAAAATTATTTCATAAACAGATCTGGCGCAAATCTTCTCAGCGGAATAGTTACAGCTTTCATAATTCATTGCAATATTTTCGGCAAGTGTAAAAAAGACACGGCAATCATAGAGTGCGACGAAAATGCCTTCAATCAGGTTTCAAAGTTTTTGGAGCCTGAAATAATAGTTGTTACAAATATTTTTAAAGACCAACTTGACAGATATTGTGAGGTTACGGGTACATTGTCCGTTATAGAAAAATCTGTTTTGCGTTGCAGAAATTCTACCGTCATTTTAAATGCAGACTGTCCTTTGACATATTCAATTTCAAAAAAAATCAATAACAATGTTTTGACTTTCGGGGTGGAAAGGGGTGCTTATCAACATTTCCCGGGAAAAGAAAACAGTGATGCTCCAAACTGTATTTTTTGCGGTTCACAGTATAAATACAATTATTCAGTGTATTCTCATTTAGGTGGATTTTTTTGTGAAAACTGTGGATATAAGCGTGAACAACCGGATGTTTTTGTATCAAAAATTTTTTCTCTTGACAGTGATTGCTCTTGTGTTAAAATGAATGTTTTTGATAAGAAAGCCGTTGTAAATTTAGAGGGAATTTACAATGTTTACAATTCGCTTGCAGCTGTTGCAGCCCTTTTGTCTTTCGGAGAAAAAAGAGAAAATATATATGAAGCGGTTTCAAGTTTTGACGGTGCTTTCGGCAGATGTGAAACATTTGAAATGCCCGAATGTTTTGCAAAGATTATGCTTGTTAAAAATCCTGCCGGCTTTTCTCTTGTCAATTCACAAATTGAAAACGAGGCACAAATGTTCAGTTCTTTTAAAATATGTTTTTGTTTAAATGATAATATTGCCGACGGCAGAGATATTTCTTGGATTTATGATGTGGATTTTGACGGAATTAAAAATGTAAAAAATAAAATTTCTGATATTTATGTTTGCGGAAGTCGGGCGTATGAGATGGCTCTTTGCCTTAAATTGAACGGTTTTGACGAAAGTAAAATTAAACTTATTGAAAGGGAAAATTATAAAATTCTCCCGAAAATAGCCAAAGCCTCAAAAGAGAATTTTTATATAGTTCCTACATATACATCGATGATGAGTCTTCGACCTTTTTTTGCAAAAGAATTTGATAAAAAGGAGTTTTATAATTGATTTTGAAAATTGCTTACATATATCCCGATTTGCTCAGTTTGTACGGAGATTTCGGCAACATTCTGTGTCTTAAATACAGATGCGAAAAAAGGGGAATACAGGTGCAAATTGACGAAATAACATACGGCTTGCCGCTTGTTGACGATTATGATATTTATTTTTTGGGCGGAGGTCAGGATTTTGAACAAAGCATACTTGTGTCAGATTTAAAAAAATATGAAAAAGATTTAGTTATAAAGAGTGAAATTGAGAATGATAAAAGTTTTCTTGCGATTTGCGGAGGTTTTCAACTTTTAGGAAAGTATTATGTTAAAAAAGACGGAGAAAGATTGGATTTTATAGGTGCGTTGGATTTTTATACAGTTGCTTCTGAAGAAAGATTTGTCGGAAATATTGCTTTTAAAAACGGTAATACCGTCGGGGTGGGTTTTGAAAATCATTCTGGAAAAACATATTTAAACACTGTAAGTCCGCTTGGAAAAGTCGTTAAAGGACATGGGAATAACGGTGTTGATAAAACGGAAGGCGCATATTATAAAAATACGATTTGCACTTATCTTCACGGCCCTTTTTTGCCGAAAAATCAAGAGTTTGCCGACCAAATTATTTTAAATTCTCTAAAAAAGAAATATGGCGTAAATAATTTGTCGGAAATTGACGACAGGCTTGAAAACAATGCAAAAAAACACTTTATCGGAAAATATTTACAAAAATCATAACTGCAACATAATTGCAATATGTAATATATTAATTTTTATAAAATTAATAACAAATAATAACAAAAAAGTTCTTGATTTTTTTTGGTCTGTATGTTAAAATGTTTGAGCATTCGTAATGAATACGCACATATTGCACTTGACCCAAGGTTGTAAAGAACGGGTTTTTGCCATAGTGCAGTATGGAGGAATTTAACCTTAAAGGAGGATTTTAAAATGGCAAATGTAGTATCAATGAAACAGCTCCTCGAAGCAGGTGTTCACTTTGGACACCAAACAAGAAGATGGAATCCTAAAATGGCTGAGTACATCTTCACAGAAAGAAACGGCATCTATATCATCGACCTTCAAAAAACAGTTAAAAAGCTCGATGAAGCATATATGTTCGTAAGAGATCTCGCAGCAGACGGCGGCGACATCATTTTCGTAGGAACTAAAAAACAAGCTCAGGAAAGCATTAAAGAGGAAGCAGAGCGTTGCGCTATGCCTTATGTAAATGCTCGTTGGCTCGGCGGTATGCTTACAAACTTCAAAACAATCCGTACAAGAGTTGCTCGTCTTGCTCAACTCAAGACAATGCAGGAAGACGGCACATTTGATATGCTTCCTAAAAAAGAAGTTGCAAAACTTGAACTTGAAATCGAAAAACTTGAAAAATATCTCGGCGGTATCACAGAAATGAAGAGAGTTCCAAAAGCAATGTTCATTGTTGACCCGAGAAAAGAAAGAATTGCTGTATCTGAAGCAATCAAACTCGGTCTTCCGATTGTTGCTATCGTTGACACAAACTGTGACCCTGACGAAATCGACTATGTAATTCCGGGTAATGACGATGCTATCCGTGCAGTTAAACTCATCGCAGGCGCTATGGCTGACGCTGTTATCGAAGGCAGAGACGGAAGCGACACAAACGCTGAAGAAGAAACTGCAGAAGAAACAACAGAAGAAGTTGCAGAATAATTTTAGTTAATCAAGTTTTTATACAACAGACAATTATATTTGATTATTTGATATTAAGTATAGGAGGAACAAACTATGGCATTTACAGCAAAAGATGTAAAAGCTCTTCGTGAAAAAACAGGTGTTGGTATGATGGAGTGCAAAAAAGCTCTCACAGAAGCTGACGGAGATATGGACAAAGCAATTGACTTCCTTCGTGAAAAAGGACTTGCAGCAGCTGCTAAAAAAGCATCAAGAATTGCTGCAGAAGGCGTAGTTCTTTCATACTACGATAAAGACGCTAAAAAAGGCGTTGTTGTAGAAGTAAACAGCGAAACAGACTTCGTTGCTAAAAACGAAAAATTTATGGACTTTGTAAAAGGCGTTGCTAAAACAATCATTGCTCTTGACCCTGCTGATGTTGAAGCTCTTATGGCTTGCAAATACGATTCAACAGACAAGACAGTTACAGAAGTTCTCAACGAACTCATCCTTTCAATCGGTGAAAATATGAAAGTTCGTCGTTTTGAAACAATGACAGGTGTTGCTGCTACTTACATCCACGCAGGCGGTTCTGTTGGCGTTATGGTTGGATTTGACGCTGACGAAGCAATGCTTGACAATGCTGATTTTGAAGAAATGGGCAAAGATGTTGCAATGCAAATTGCTGCTATGAACCCGCTTTACCTTGACGAAGCATCTGTTCCGGCAGATGTAATCGAACACGAAAAAGGCATTCTTGCTATTCAGCTTAAAGAAGATCCGAAAATGGCAAATAAACCTCAGCAGGTTATCGAAAAAATCGCTGCAGGTAAAATGTCGAAGTACTTCAAAGAAAACTGCCTTGTAGAACAAGAGTTTGTTAAAGCAACAGACCACGAATCAGTTGGTAAATATGTTGCAGGCGTTGCTGCTAAAATCGGCACAGAAATCAAACTCAACGGTTTCATTCGTTTTGCAAAGGGCGAAGGTCTTGAAAAAAGAGAAGAAAACTTCGCAGAAGAAATTGCAAAACAAATCAACGGCTAATATATGATAATAATTAAAAGCATCTCTTCGGAGGTGCTTTTTTATTGCAATAAATCAAATTGTATGCTAAACTGAATTTAAAGGTTTTAGGTGAATTTCTATGCATAGTTACGAAAAAGCAGAACTTACAAATATGTGTATGATATATGATGACGACGGCAACATTTTAGTACAGGACAGAGTAAGCAAGTTGTGGAGCGGTATAACTTTCCCCGGGGGACATATTGAAAAAGGAGAGAGTATTGTAGAGTCTGTTATTCGCGAGGTAAAAGAGGAAACAGGTCTTGATATTAAAAATCCTAAAATATGCGGTGTTAAACAGTGGCAGACTGACAAAAATGTTCGATACATTGTGTTTTTTTACAAAACAAATGAGTTTAGCGGCAAATTAAAATCATCGTCTGAAGGCAATGTGTTTTGGATAAAATCTGAAGAACTTAATAATTATAATCTTGCAAGCGATTTTGATGAAATGTTTGAATTTTTTAAAGATGATAATTTGCAGGAGTTTCAATGGAAGCGAGAAAAAGGAAAATTGATTAAAAGAATTATTTAAAAAATATTGTAATGAATTATAGGTGTTGTATGAAAAGAGTTATACAAGTCGTTACTGCGATTTTAATTGTGCTGACTGCACTGTTTTCGGGGCTTTATTTAAAATTTAATGCTGAACTGTATATAACATTGGCTGTTACTTTCGGCACGACTTTGTACCATTTTGCAATGCGTCTTATTGTAGGTGTTCTTGTGCCTCGCAGTTTTAAATACACTGACAGTTTTTTTGCTGAAAAGCCATTTGAAAAAAATCTCTACAAGTTTTTGAAAGTTAAAAAATGGAAAAGATTTATGCCGAGTTACAATCCTGCTTCATATTCAATCAAAAACAGTTTTGAAATGCTTGAAAAAGTCGCAAACACTACTTGCAGAAATGAAATTATTCATCTTGTTATATGCTTTTTAAGTTTTGTTCCGATTTCTTTTTCAATGTTTTTCGGTGCAAAAATCGTATTTGTCATTACCTCAATTTTAGCTTGCCTTTTTGATATGATTTTTATAATAATGCAGCGATATAACAGACCTCGTTTAGTTAAAATTATCAACAGAAAAAAGCATAAATAATCAATTTTTAAAGAATTTAAAGAGTTGTCTTTCGATAACTCTTTTTTGTGTTATTTACAATAATATTTTATTGAAAAATATATAATTTTACTGTTGACAAGAGGCGATGTATTTAGTATAATATCAATCTGTAAAGAACAAATACTTTACAGACAGGTGAGAGGAGTGTAATAATGGCAAAAAATCTTGAAATATCTGTATTGCTTGATTTTTACGGTGAGATGCTCACCCAAAAACAACACGATTTTCTTGTTTATTATTATGACGAAGACCTTTCACTTTCCGAAATTGCAGAAAATGAAGGTATAACCCGTCAGGGTGTTCGTGACTCTATAAAGCGTGCTGAAGCACAACTTTTTGATATGGAGTCAAAACTTCATTTGGCAATGAAACACGATGAATTGAAAAAAGGTCTTAAAGAAATTCTCACTTGTGCAGAAACTATTAATGAGTACAATCTTTCACACGACCTTTCTCGTGAAATAAACGACAATGTTACAAAAATTCGTTCACTCGCAGAAATTTTAAGCGAGTAATGTTCGTCGTCAGGGGGTAATTACTTGGCATTCGAGGGATTGAGCGAACGACTTGAAAATTCTTTCAAAAAACTTCGTGCTAAAGGTAAATTAACTGAATCAGATGTAAAAGAGGCAATGCGTGAAGTGCGTTTGGCACTTCTTGAGGCCGATGTTAACTATAAAGTTGCAAAAGAGTTTACAAAAAAAGTAACCGACCGTGCAATAGGTTCCGATGTAATGGAGTCGCTTACACCCGGTCAAATGGTTATCAAAATTGTAAATGAAGAATTGACACAACTTATGGGCGGAAGCGAAAGCCGACTTGCGATTGCAAACCATCCTCCCACAATTCTTATGATGTGCGGTCTTCAGGGCTCCGGTAAGACAACTCACTCGGCAAAACTTTCTTTGAAACTCAAAAATGAAGGTCACAGACCGCTTCTTGTTGCGTGTGACGTTTATCGTCCTGCTGCCATAAAACAACTTCAGGTTGTCGGAGAACAAGTAGGCACGCCTGTTTTTGAAATGGGACAGGGCAATCCTGTTGAGATTGCAACAGAGGCTGTTAAGTTTGCAAAAGACCACGGAAATGACTATGTTATTATAGATACCGCAGGTCGTTTGCATATAGATGAACAGTTGATGGACGAACTTAAAAACATAAAGTCAACAGTTCATCCACACGAAATTCTTCTTGTTATAGACGCTATGACAGGTCAAGACGCCGTAAATGTTTCAAAAACATTTAACGAAGCACTCGGTATAGACGGTGTTATTCTTACAAAACTTGACGGCGATACCAGAGGCGGTGCCGCACTTTCTGTAAGAGCAGTTACGGGTAAACCTATCAAGTTTGTCGGTACAGGCGAAAAACTCGGCGATTTGGAGTCTTTCCATCCCGACCGTATGGCTTCAAGAATTCTCGGTATGGGCGATGTTCTTTCGTTTATCGAGCGTGCAGAAATGGCACTTGACGAAAAGAAAGCAGCTGAACTTGAAAAGAAACTTCTCAAAAATAAGTTTGATTTGAATGATTTGATGGATCAATTTGAACAAATTGAAAGAATGGGAAGTATAAAAGATACAATCAAAATGATACCCGGAATAGGCGGAAAAATTAAAGACGAAGACATTGATGAAAATGCTTTCAATGTAAATCGTTCAATAATTCAATCTATGACGGCTAAAGAAAGAGAAAATCCCGACATTATCAATCCTTCACGCAAACGCAGAATTGCGGCAGGTTGCGGAAGAAAAGTTGAAGATGTCAACAGACTTATGACGCAGTTCCGTCAAATGCAGAAGATGATGAAAACATTTACGGGTGGCAAAGGCGGCCCGAAAATGAGCAGAAAAATGCGTAGAGCGCTTCAGCAAAATCCTGAACTTGCAGAAAAATATATGAATGCAAAAGGTAAAAATCCTTTTGGTTTTTAAGGCTTCACCCAATTCTTTTGGTTGAATATAAATTAAATTTAATCTTTAAAATGGAGGTATTTAAAATGGCAGTAAAAATCAGACTTCGCCGTATGGGTTCAAAAAGAGCACCTTTTTATCGTGTAGTTGTTGCAGATTCAAGATTTCCTCGTGACGGAAGATTCATTGAAGAAATAGGCACATATAACACAATGGTGGACCCTGCTGAAATTAAAATTGATGCAGAAAAAGCAAAAAAATGGATTGCCAACGGTGCACAACCTACTGACACAGTAAAAGACATTCTTAAAAAAGAAGGCATCCTTTAATTTCGGAGGTGTTTTCTTTGAAGGAATTGTTAATATCTATCGTGGCAGGACTTGTTGAAAATCCTGACGCTATTTCTATTGATATTGATGAACCTGACGAAGAGGGCGTAACTGTATATCATCTTCATGTAGCGGATGATGATATGGGAAGAGTCATCGGCAAACAGGGCAGAATCGCAAAAGCAATTCGTGTAGTTATGCGTGCTGCTGCAAATAAAAGCGACGATAAGATTTCAATTGAAATAGATTAAAAAACGGCGTATGCCGTTTTTTTATTGTCTATAAAACAGTCTGTGAAACAAATATAAATTACATAATAAAAAGCCTTGCAGATTATTTTCTGCAAGGCTTTTTTATGCTTTTATTTGTTATATTTATTGTTTTTCATTTTGTTCAGCACTTCTTTTTTCGCTGATATAATCGTGAACTTTGTTTGCGAGTTCGCCGTAAATTTTGAATTTCTTTGAGAACAAAATAAGCGACGCTAAAATCAAGAGCGGCGGAATACCGAAAGCGATAAATCCGATTACGCCTTTAGTAGTATCGTTAATTGCTCCTGTTGCAGAACTTATTTGTGAATTATAGTTTACCAAACCGAGTCCGCCGAAAAGAACAATCGTTTGAATTGTATATGCCATTTTCTGTAAAAAGCCTTTCATAGAGAAAGTGATGCTTTCATTTCTGTTACCCGATTTGTATTCGCCATAGTCAACTATATCTGCAAGGAAAATTGTTTGACATACAAACATTGCACTTATACCTATTGATGAGATTATGTATGACACATCAAGTAAAATTGTGTTTTTCATAACAGGTCCGAATATGTACATTAAAACATATCCTACGATTGCAATACCGAGAGTGATTTGGTAAATGACTCTTTTTGTGAATTTTTTTGAAAGAAGCGGTACAACAACCAAACCAACTGCACTTCCGACTGCTCCGATTGTTGAGAAAAGTGATTGAGCTGTCGGTTCGCCTAAAACATCTGTAAAGTAGTAAACGGCTGTTCCTGATGTTAAGTACCAACCTGCATTTGAAAGCATTGCAAAAATCATAAAAATAACAAGTTGGTCGTTGCCTTTGATAACTTTGAAAATTTGTTTGAAACTGAATTTTGATTTTTCGTTATATACAACATTTCTCTCTTTGGTGCTTAATACACAAATAAGTGAGAAACATACGAGTGCAACTGCACAAATAATTGCCCATTTGCTGAAACCGCTTGCACTGTAACCTTTATCTGTTGTCATACCGGTGCTGAGCATCGGAAGTACAATGGGTGTGAGAATGGTAATAAGTCCTTGACCTATACCGGAGAAAGTTCTCGCAACAGTTGAAATGAGATTTCTGTCATTCGGGTCGTTTGTGAAAGACGGAACCATACTCCAATAAGGAATGTCTGCCATTGTGTTTGTCATTCCCCAAAGAACATACATAACAGCAATGTAAATGTAAAGTTTAGTTCCGCTCAAACCGAAACTTGTGAATAAAAGTGAAAGCACGATTGCATTTGACAATGCACCGATAATTATCCACGGTCGATATTTTCCTGATTTTGTTCTTGTGTTATCAACGATTGTACCCATCATTGGGTCATTAATTCCGTCCCAAATTCTTGCTAAAGGAGTGAGTATAAGCAAAAATCCTTCTTTCAGTCCTAAAACGGAACTTAAATAGTAGGCAAGGTATGAATAGAACATTCCGTAACTGAGGTCAAGACCTACGGCACCTATTCCGTACCCGATTTTTTCACGCCAGGTTGTTTTGTAGTCAGCCATATAAAATCCTCCATAATATTTCACAAAACTCTTGTGAGAATAACGACATCATTATATCATAATTCTTCCAATAAAACAATATTTTGCATAATTATGTAATAATTAACAAAAATTACAGGATTTTTAATTGTAAATCTTTTGTCTTTACACTTGACTTTTAAGTATTATATGTTTTATAATTAGTTCAGTGGGAAGAAAAACCATAAAAAAGCATAAAAAGAATAGTGAACCCATAAGTTTTTTGCCCGAGTTTTGAAAAATGAGAGAACTTCGGGTTTTTAGTGTTCTAAATCTGTAAGAAAGGAGAGTGTAAATACTATGTTTTTGGGTACAAATCATTTTACCATTGACTCAAAGGGCAGAGTGTCTGTTCCGGCAAAGTGGAGAAAACTCAACGATGACGATGAGTTTGTAGGTTTCATTACACCTCCGGGTCTTACGAACTCTGAAAAAGTTTGTATGCATGTTTACACTCAAAGCGGATTTAGCAATTTTATGAATAAGCTTCAAGGTGCAAAGTATTCTACATCGAAAGCTGCAATGACGCAGATTTTAGATACTACTCAATATCTAAAGGTTGACTCGCAGGGAAGAATTCTTCTTTCAGACGAGGTAAGAAACGCTATAAATGTTAAGGATACAAACAACATTGTTCTGTACGGAAGTATGGACAAGTTTGAGATTTGGAACGAAGACGATATAGTTTACGACCACAATGCCGCTTCTCAGATTGTTGATGTTGCAGAAGTGCTTGACAAACAGTACGGCGGTGAAAACTGATGGAATTTGTTCATAAAAGTGTGTTGTTTGAAGAAACAATAGATGCACTGAATTTAAAAGACGGAATGACAGTTGCAGACGGTACTTCGGGCGGCGGCGGTCATTCAAGGGCAATTGCGGAAAAAATCGGAAGAGGAAGACTTTTTTCGATTGACAGAGACCCTGACGCAGTTAAAGTTTTGAATGAGCGACTTGCACAGTTTGACAATGTAACTGTTGTAAATGACAGATTTTCAAATATTAAAAGTATTTTGAAACAATATAATGAAGAAAAATTGGACGCATTTTTGCTTGATTTAGGCGTCAGTTCTTTTCAACTCGACAATGCCGAAAGAGGTTTCAGTTTTCATAACGACGCTCCTCTTGATATGAGAATGAGTAAAAGCGGTCTCAGTGCTTATGATGTTGTAAATACATATTCGGAGCAGGAACTTGCCAATGTGATTTTTAAATACGGCGAGGAAAAGTTTGCAAGAAGAATAGCAGGGAACATTGTTCGTCAAAGAGAAGAAAAGCCGATAGAAACAACTCTTGAACTTGTAGATGTTATAAAGAAAAGTATGCCTATGAAAGCGATGCGTGACTCACATCCTGCAAGACGCACTTTTCAAGCGATAAGAATAGAAGTAAACGGCGAGTTGAAAGAACTTGAAAATGCACTTGACGACGCATTTGAATGTTTGTCTTCGGGAGGAAGAATTGCGGTCATTACTTTTCACTCTTTGGAAGACAGAATAGTGAAAGAAAAATTTGCGTCTTGGACAAAAGGTTGTACCTGTCCGAAAGATTTTCCGATTTGCGTTTGCGGAAATAAACCGAAAGGCAAATTGCCTTTTAAATCAAAAACTCCGTCAGAAGCAGAACTTGAAGAAAATCCTCGTGCGAGGTCTTCCCGTTTAAGAGTTTTTGAAAAATTTTAACGGAATTTTAAATTGAGTTTAATTGTAAAAATATAAAGGAAGGGTAAAGATGACTAACAGCGGTGATTTCAGAAGATACGCCAATAACGGTGCCGCATACGATTTGAGTCTTTTTGAGGCACAGAGGAACGGTGCTGCAGTAAAAGAAAAAGAGCAAAAAAGAAGAAACCGCTTTGAAGTAGTTCAACCCGGTAAAATCACTTATGCTCAGTTGAAAGCAGAACAAAAAGAGTGTACAAGGTTCAATATGAAAGTGATGGCAGTATCGTTGCTTTGCTTTTGTTTTCTTGCAGCCTCCGTCTTTTTGTTTGCATACACAAATCAGTTGACTCACGAAGTTTCTTCAATAGAAACAGAAATTGAAAAATCACAGTCAGAAAATACAAGGCTCACAAGTGAACTTGATGCAATGGTTTCACTCAGTCAAATAGATGACTATGCAGTAAACAAACTCGGTATGGTTAAAATGAAGTCGAGTCAAATCAACTATATAGATGTGTCGTCATTTAAGATGAACAGAGAGGGAAGTTTTGAAACACCTGAACCGTCTGATATTTTGAAGAATAAACAGGTAATATCTTAAATTTAACAGCAGTATTATTAAGAGAGTTGGGGATTTTTCTTAACTCTCTCAAATCATATTATTAGGAATATAAAATTTGTCGAAAAAAGCAAAATTCAGCAAAAGGAGATGGAAAAAATGAAAAAAAGAATGTCACAGTTAAGTTATAAAAGACTTCTTGCACTTGTCCTTGTTTTCATTTTTTTGGGATATGCAGTAGATATAGGCAGATTGTTCCATCTTCAAATAATAAAAGGCGATGAGTATGCCGAAAAAGCACAGGCGCAACAGTTGAGCGATACGGAAGTTACGGCTATGAGAGGTACGATTTACGACAGTGATATGAATGTCATAGCAAAGTCAGCGTCTGCATGGCGACTTTTCATAGACCCACAGGCTATAAACGATGAAAACGAAAGAACTGTTTTGGTTGACGGCTTGTCAGAAATTCTCGGATATGATGAAGAAGAAAAACAAGAATTACTTGAAAAATCAAAAAAAGAAAACAGATACCAAGTTGTTGAAAATAAGGTAGAAAATGCAGATAAAGAAAAAATAAGTGAGTTTTCTTCAAAAAATAAATTGAAAAAAGCAATCGGATTTGAAGAAACATCAAAAAGATACTATCCATACAACTCATTTGCATCTTCTGTAATCGGTTTTACGAATTACGACGGAGACGGAGTTTACGGTTTAGAGGCATACTATAACGATGAATTAAAAGGTAAAAACGGAAGAATAATTACTGCTAAGGATGCAAAGTCAAATAAACTTCCGAATGACTATGCCACATCTGTTGAGGCAGTTGACGGAAACAGTCTTGTTTTAACTCTCAATCAAAATATTCAGTACTATCTTGAAAAAGGTCTTTCAAGAACTATGCATGAATATCAGTGTAAGGGTGCTTACGGTGTTGTAATGGATGTTGAAACAGGTGCAGTTTTGGCAATGAGTTCAATGCCCGACTTTGATATAAACGAGCCGTATGAAATAACTTATGACAAAACAAAAAAAGAAATAGACAAAATTACGGATAAAGAAAAAAAATCTGAAGCTTTAAAAAAAGCACAGGCAAATCAATGGGATAATTTTACGGTATCAAGTGTTTATGAACCCGGCTCGGTTTATAAGGTGTTTATGAGTTGTGCGGCACTTGAAGAAAATGTTGTTTCGCTTGATACTACATATAACTGTACGGGAAAAATTGTTGTAGAAGACAGAGTTATGAAGTGTCACAATCACTCGGGACACGGAACTCAAAATCTTACTCAGGGATTGGAAAACTCTTGTAACCCGTTTTTCGTAACAATCGGTAAAAAACTCGGTGCTGAAAACTATTACAAATATTTTGAGGGTTTCGGCTTTACAAGAAAAACAGGAATAGATTTGCCGAGTGAAAACAATTCTATTTATGTAAATAAAAAAAGGCTGAATTCAAGTGTTACGCTTGCATCTGCTTCTTTCGGCCAGACAAACAGTTTGACGCCTATACAAGTTTGTTCTGCTTTGGCGGCAGTCGGAAATGACGGCGTTTTGATGCAGCCGTATTTAGTATCTTCAATTCTTGACTCGGACGGAAATACTGTTTCAAAAACAACTCCGAAGGAAGTACGACAGGCAATAAGCAAAGAAACATCTGAAAAAGTTTTGAAGATGATGAAAGGTGTTGTAGATAACGGTACAGGTAAAAATGCTTATGTAGCAGGTTACAGTGTGGGCGGTAAAACAGGTACATCTACAAAGCTTAGTGAATCAACAGAGTCAAAATCAAAATATCTTGTTTCTTTCGGTGCAGTCGCTCCGACAGATGACCCTAAAATAGCAGTCCTTGTTTTGATAGACGAACCAAACAAAGACTTGGGAGGCGGTGCTCTTTGTGCTCCGATTGCCGCAGAAGTTATTGAACAGGCAATGAAAGAGTATGGTATAGAGCCAAAATATACACAAGAAGAACTTAAAAAACTTTCCGTTAAAACACCGTCGCTTACAGGCAAAAATGTTAAACAGGCAGTAAGCGAGTTGGGTGCTAACGGCTTTGATTATAAAATTATCGGCGACGGAGATAAAGTTATTAAACAATCTCCTGATGCTTCTTCAAAAATACCAAACGGTGCTACTGTCATTCTCTATACAAAAAATGAAGACAGTAAAATGGTTAAAGTGCCTGATTTTACAGGCTTGACCGTCAGTGAAGTAAATAAACTTGCTGCTAAAAACAACTTAAATGTTGAGTTCAGCGGCAGCGGTTTGGACAGTGCAACTTCCGTTGCATACAGACAAAGTGAAGAAAAGGGAACTGAAAAAGAAATCGGTTCGGTTATTACAGTAACATTTAAAAGTAATGTTTCCGTACTCGATTAGTTTGTTATACGAGTTTTGGGAGGAACAGAAATGAAATTAAAAGAGTTGTTAAAAGATATAGTCGTTTTGAATGCGTACGATGAAAATATTGAAGTTCAAGATGTTACGGAGGATTCAAGACTTGTAAAGGACGGCACACTTTTTGTTTGCATTAAAGGTGCGTCTTTTGACGGTCACAGCGTGGCAAAACAGATGCTGAAAAAAGGTGCTCCCGTTGTAGTTTGTGAAAAGGATTTGGGACTTGAAAGACAAATTTTAGTTGAAAATTCAAGAGCTGCATATTCAAAAATCTGTTCAAATTATTTTGAAAATCCGTCAGAGCATTTGAAATTGATTGGCTTAACAGGTACAAACGGAAAAACGACAACTACTTTTTTAATAAAACAAATACTTGAAAATACAGGGCATAAAGTAGGTCTTATCGGTACTGTACAAAATATGATAGGAGATGAAATATACCCTGCAAAATATACAACTCCCGATGCTTACTCACTTCAAAAGTTATTTTCGCAAATGGTTGCTGCAAATTGTGAGTATTGTGTAATGGAAGTTTCATCTCAAGCACTTGCTCAAGGCAGAGTAAGCGGTATAAAATTTGAGATAGGTGCTTTTACAAATCTTACACAAGACCATTTGGACTATCATAAAACTTGGGAAAATTATTTCAAATCCAAAAGAAAACTTTTTGAGCAAAGTGAAATCGCAGTTACAAATGCAGATGATAAATACGGTCTTGAAATAGTAAATGGTCTTGACTGTAAAGTTTACAGATATGCGGTAAATACAAATAACGCTGAAAATGTTGCTAAAAATGTTAATTTTAAAAATAACGGCGTAGAGTACGAACTTGTAACGCTTGATTCGATAGGAAGAGTTCATTGCCCCGTACCGGGTAGATTTTCTGTTTACAATTCTCTTTGTGCAGCTTCTGTGGCTTTGGCACTCGGTATAGATTTTAAGTCGGTTTTGTCGGCAATCGCAAAATCAGGCGGAGTAAAGGGCAGAATAGAAGTTGTGCCTACAAACAAAGATTTTACAGTCATTATCGACTATGCTCATTCTCCCGACGGACTTGAAAATATTATCTCGTCTTTGAAAGAAATAGCAAAAGGAAGAGTAATTACAGTGTTCGGTTGCGGCGGAGACAGAGATAAATCGAAAAGACCGCTTATGGGTAAAATTGCGGCTGAACTTTCAGATTTTTGTGTTGTTACTTCCGATAATCCGAGAAGCGAAGAACCGATGAGAATAATAGATGATATTGTTTCGGGTATGAAAAATATTTCAACGCCTTATGTTGTTGAGGAAAACAGAAAAGAAGCAATAAGATATGCAATTGAACATGCAGAAAAAGACGACATTATATTGCTTGCAGGTAAAGGGCATGAAACATATCAAATTCTCCCGAGCGGAACGATACATTTTGACGAAAGAGAAGCGGTAGCCGAAATTTTAGAAGGAAAATAAAATATATGAAAATATTAAAATTGAGTGAAATTGCCGAATTTTTAAATGCAAAAACGAATGGCGAAGCAGATATTACAAGCGTTGTGATAGATACGAGAAAAGTAGAAAAAGGCTCGCTTTTTATTTGTATCAAAGGCGAAAGATTTGATGCTCACGATTTTGCAAAAGACGCTGAAAAAGCAGGTGCATCGGCAGTTGTGGCAGAAAAAGCGGTAGATGTTGACTGTCCGGTTATTGTTGTGAAAAACACGAAAGATGCTTTGCTTAAATTGTCGGGTTTTTATCGTTCAAAGTTTGATATTCCCGTTGTAGCATTAACGGGAAGTGTTGGTAAAACAACAACAAAAGACTTTACTCATCTCGTTTTAAGCGCAAAATATAATTGTATAAAAACACAGGGAAATCTCAATAATGAGATTGGAATGCCTCAAACTTTGTTCAGCATGGAAGAAGATACGCAGGCGGCTGTCATTGAGATGGGTATGAATCATTTCGGTGAAATCAGCAATATGGTAAAAGAGGTTAAGCCGACTGTTGCCATGATAACAAATATAGGCGTGTCACATATTGAAAATTTAGGTTCAAGAGAAGGTATTTTAAAAGCAAAACTTGAAATCCTTGAGGGATTGCCAAAAAATTCTCCTCTCATTTTGAACGGTGATAACGATTTACTTAAAACTGTGAAAAATGATGATTATAACATTGTTCTTGTCGGAATTGAAAATGAAAATTGCCAATTCAGAGCAGTTGATATTTGCGAAAATGATTTGCAGACAAGTTTTAAAATTAATTATAACGGCAGATGTGTAAATGTAACAATTCCAACGATAGGGATACACAATGTATATAATGCTTTGTTCGCTTTTGCAGCAGGTTATTACACAGGGGTTGATGAAAATTCTTCTGTTAATGCACTTGCAAATTACACTCCGTCGGGAATGCGTCAAAAAATAGTGGATTTTAATGAAATTACGGTTATTGAAGACTGCTACAACGCTTCTCCCGACTCTATGAATGCCACAATTGAAACTTTGTCATCTTTGAAAGCAAAAAAAAGAATTGCCGTTTTTGCAGATATGCTTGAACTCGGCGATTCTTCGGAAAGTCTGCATTACGGCGTCGGAAAATCTGTTGCAAAAAGCAATATTGATTTTTTAGTTTGCTATGGAGAAAAGGCAAAGTTTATTCAAAAAGGTGCAACGGAAAACGGAATGAAAAATGTTTTTCATTTTGATGATAAAGAAGAACTCTGTGAAAAGTTGGTGCAGTTGTGTGAAAAAGGCGATGCAGTTACTTTTAAAGGTTCAAGAGGTATGAAACTTGAGGATGTCATTGAGTCCTTTTATAAGAGGTGGAAATAAATGAATAGTACGATAATAATTATAATTGCTTTGGTAATTGCTTTCGGCGTTACTGCAAGTTTAGGTTTTATAATCATTCCTTGGCTTAGAAAATTGAAGTTCGGACAAACAATACTTGACATTGGACCTTCATGGCATAAGTCAAAACAAGGAACACCGAATATGGGCGGTTTAATGTTTATAATAGGCATAATCGTTTCTTCTGTTGTTTCTCTTTTGATTTTCCACTTCAGCGGTGGAAAATTAGAAAGTGCTTCAAGCAAATTTTCAGAAGGTTCGGACTTGGTAGCACTTATAGCAGGTTTGCTTCTTGCATTTGGATGCGGAGTTATCGGTTTCTTGGACGATTTCATCAAGATTAAACTGAAAAGAAACGAAGGACTTACACCGAAACAAAAATCAATCGGTCAGCTTGCCGTTGCAGTTGCTTATCTTGCGACTCTTTGGCTTTCTCACAACACTTGGTGGTATATTCCTTTTGTGGGAAAAGTAGATATGAGTCACGGATTTGGTGCAGTTTGTTTTTGGCTTGTAGGTATATTTATAATTTACGGTTGTGTGAATTCGGTAAACTTGACAGACGGTATTGACGGTTTGTGTTCTTCTGTAACAGTAACCGTTGCAATCGCATTTATTGCAATGTCCGTTATAGCCGAATTTTACGGACTTTCTATAATTGCCGCTGCATTGCTTGGCGGTATGCTTGGATTTCTTGTGTGGAATTGGAATCCTGCAAAAACATTTATGGGCGATACAGGTTCACTTTTTCTTGGCGGTTTGGTAGTTGCTCTCGGATATGCCATAAGATGCCCTTTGTTGCTCTTGCCGATAGGAATTGTATATGTATGTGAAACTATGAGCGATATAATTCAAATAGGATATTTTAAAATAACACACGGAAAAAGAGTGTTCAAAATGGCTCCCATACATCATCATTTTGAAATGTGCGGATGGAAAGAAAAGAAAATCTGCATTGTTTTTTCTCTTGTAAATGCAATAGGCTGTATTATCGGTGTTTTACTCTATTATTACGGGGATTGTTTCATCAAATAAAATAAAAATTTTCAAGGAGTGTTTATATGAAAAATAACGGTAAGCAAAGTGACTCTAAATTTAAAAAGTCGTATATTGTGAATACCGGCAGTATAGACATTCCTTTTTTTATACTTGTTGTCGCACTGTCCGTTATAGGACTCATAATGCTACTTTCATCAAGTTACGCTTATGCGTACTATAAATACGGGGACAGTTTTTATTTCTTTAAAAGACAGTTGTTGTTTTTGGTTGCCGGTTTTGTTGTAATGGCATTGTTTTCACGGCTTAATTATAAATGGCTCAAAGTAAATGTGGTAATGTGGCCGTTAGTTGCAATTACTTTTTTGCTTCTTGTTGTAGTCCTTTTTTATCATACAGATGTTGAAGATTTTAAAAGATGGATACCGCTCGGACCGATAACGCTTCAACCGTCCGATATAGCAAAGTTTACCATAATAGTATTGCTCTCGTGGTATATGACAAAATATTATGATAAAATGAAAAAATTAACATACGGTGTCATTTATCCAGTCGCAATGCTTGCTATATGTTGTGTTTTGATTTATCTTGAACATCATATGTCATGTACAATACTTGTTTTTCTTATCGGAGCTTCTCTTCTGTGGGTAGGAGGTGCACCGATGGGATTGTTTGCGACAGGAGCCGGTGTTGTAGTTGCAGGTGCAACGGTGGCAATAGCAACACCTCAAATTTTACCGTCTTATGTGCAGGAAAGAATAGCGGCATGGCTTGACAAAAGTTACGAGCCAACGGGTGCAAGATGGCAAACTAATAACTCACTTTATGCTATCGGTTCAGGCGGACTTTTCGGCGAGGGATTGGGAAACTCAAAACAGAAGTTTCTCTATGTAAGTGAGCCGCAAAATGACTTTATTTTTTCTATTGTCTGTGAGGAACTCGGTTTTATCGGTGCGGCACTTATCATAGTTTTGTTTGCGCTTCTTGTTTGGCGTGGTATGATAATTGCTATGAATTGTGAAGATAAATTCGGCTCATTTTTGGTAATCGGCATTATTTCTCAAGTCGGAATACAGGTAATTTTCAATATTTTGGTAGTTACCGATACCGTTCCGAATACAGGTATTGCATTGCCGTTTTTCAGTTACGGCGGTACGGCGTTGTTAATGCTTTTGGGAGAGATGGGCGTCGTCTTGTCCGTGTCGAGAAGAACGAAGATTAAAAAGATAAATTGAGGTGTAAAAAATGAAAATAATTTTTGCAACAGGCGGTACGGCAGGTCATATCAATCCTGCTCTTGCCGTTGCTTCATATATAAAAGAAAATTTTGAAAATGTACAGATAATGTTTATCGGTACAGCCGACCACATGGAAAGCACACTTGTTCCAAATGCGGGTTTTGATTTTGAAACAATAAAAATTTCAGGTTTCAGAAGGAGTTTTTCTCCGTCTGCTGTTGTGCATAATGTAAAAACAGTGTGCAATATGTTTTCATCATCTTCTGCAAGTAAAAAAATAATTAAAAATTTTTCACCCGATGTTGTAGTGGGCTTTGGCGGATATGTCAGCGGTCCTGTTTTAAATGTGGCTGCAAAAATGGGAATACCTACTTGCATACATGAACAAAATTCTTTTCCCGGTATCACAAATAAATCGCTTGCAAAAGTTGTAGATAAAGTAATGCTCACAAGTGAAGATGCGAAATCGAGAATGAATTGTAAAAACGAACCTGTTGTTACGGGACTTCCCGTACGGGGCGAGATACTTCGTGCAGACAGAGAAAAAGCGAGAAAAAAATTAAATATTCCCGACGGAAAAGTTCTTGTCCTTTCAACAGGCGGTTCTCTCGGTGCAAAACCTCTCAATGACGCTATGATAGATATACTTGTAAAACATTCTGAAGATAAGTCTTGCTATCATATTCATTCGGCAGGAAAAAACAACAGTCAAATGTTTGATGACCTTGAAAAAGCAGGACTTAAAAAGTGCGAAAATATAGTTGTAAGACAGTATATTGATAATATGGATGAGTGTCTTGCGGCGGCAGATATTGTTGTCGGCAGAGCAGGTGCAAGTACAATTTCCGAATTGCTTGCAATGGGTAAACCGTCAATACTTATTCCCTCGCCTTATGTTGCTGAAAATCATCAGTATCATAACGCAATGTCGCTTGTAAAACGAGGTGCGGCAACAATTATAGAAGAAAAAGATTTGACTTCTGAAAAATTGATGCAAACGATAGATACATTGGCAGCAGATAAATATGCTCTTCAAAAAATGAGTGAAAATGCAAAAAAAATGGCTATTGTAAACGCTCGTTCTTCAATAGCAAATATTATTGTGGATTTAGCAAAAAAATGATTTAACCTTTTTCCTTTTTTGTCATAGTATAAAGCGATGACAAAGGGGTGTAAAAATGGATAAATTCATTGTAAAAGGCGGAAATAAGCTCGACGGAGAAGTGACATTGCACGGTGCAAAGAACTCTGTTTTACCTATTTTGGCGGCAACGATTATAGCAAAAGGAAAAAATGTCATACATAATTGTCCCGATTTGAGCGATGTTTCGGTAGCCTGCGAAATCTTGGAATATTTAGGTGCAAAAGTAACTAAAGAAAACGATACGCTTACGGTGGATACTACCGTGATTGATAAGTGCGATATTCCCGAGGAAATGATGAGGGAAATGCGTTCTTCAATAATATTTTTGGCACCTGTTTCAGCACGAATGAAAAAGGCGTGCCTTTGTACCCCGGGCGGATGCGATATAGGAAGCAGACCTATTGACCTGCATTTGTACGGATTGAAAATGTTGGGTATGAAACTGCAAACGGTTGATAATTGTATCAGTTGCAGTTGTGAGAATAAAATATATGCTAACAATATAGTTTTGCCGTTTCCGAGTGTCGGTGCAACGGAAAACATTATGATAGCGGCAACTACCGCAATCGGCACAACAACTATTGTAAATCCTGCAAAAGAGCCTGAAATACAAGATTTGGCAGACTTTTTAAATTCTTGCGGAGCAAAGATTTACGGAGTAGGAAGTAAAACAATCACAATAGAAGGCGTTAAGGAATTGTCTTCTTGTGAGCATACCGTAATTCCCGACAGAATACTTGCAGCAACTTTAATGTGCTGCGGAGCTGTCACAAATTCCGAAATTGTTATAAATAATATAATAAATTCTCATATAACACCTATTATATCTGCATTTTGCGATGCAGGTTGTAAAATATATTTGGATAAAAATTCTTTGAAATTATCATCAAAAAAGAGATTGAGATGTTTCGATACCATCAAAACAATGCCGTATCCCGATTTTCCTACCGATTGTCAGGCACCTTTGATGGCAGTTGCGACGGTATCAAAAGGACTCAGCGTTTTTGAAGAAAATATCTTTGAAAACAGATTCAAGCATATTGATGAGTTGAGAAAGATGGGAGCAAAAATAAAAGTTTCCGATAAAACTGCTTTTGTTCAAGGTGTTAAGGAGCTGCATGGAGAAAAAGTCACGGCGACAGATTTGCGTGGAGGTGCGGCTTTGGTAATTGCAGGTTTGCGTGCAAACGGTATTACCGAAATAGATGATGTCAAACATATTGACAGAGGATACGAAAAAATGGAGAAAATGCTCGGCAGTTTAGGTGCCGACATTAAAAGAGTGTAATGGCTGATAAGAAGAAGTTTTCAAGCAGAGCAAAAACTCAAGAAATAAATTTAGGCGACTCATATCTTGAGCCGCCTAAAAGGTATGTAAATAAACAGACTTCAGTTTCATCTAAAGATAAAAAAACGAAAAAAAACAGTAAAAAAAGAAAAAATAAAGGCAATGCAAAACAACCTGAAATAAGAGTGTACGATTCATCGGTTCAAGACGATTACGGACTTGAAGCGCCGAGAAGATATACTCAACAGGAAAGGGCAGAATACAGACAGCCAAGCAACAGAAGTACGGTGAAGAAAAAGAAAAATATAAGAAAAAGAAGAAAAAATAAAAAGGCGATAAAAACAGTAACTTTTATTTCAGTATTTCTTTTGCTTGCTGTTTTAATATTTATTTCTCTTATATTTGTTTTCCCTGTAAAAGAAATTAAAGTTGACGGCAGTGAAAAGTATTCTTATGATGAAATTTTGAAAGTAAGCGAATTGTCAACGGAAGATAAGATGTTGCTGCTGAATACGGAAAAGTCGGAAACGGCGTTGAAAAAAAATCTTCCGTATATAAGAAATGCAAAGATAAAACGCACATTTCCAAGTACCGTTACAATAGAAATCGTCGAGGGCGAGCCAAGATTTGCAATTCAAACGGCAGAAAAAGAATTCTTACTTGTTGATGCTGATTTTAAAATACTCGAAAATAAAGCAGAAGCAGTACCGTCGGGTGTAATTACAATCAGCAGTACAGAACTGAAAGAAAGCGAGCCGGGTGAAATACTTACTTTTGACAATAAGACAATAGATAAAAATATTGCGATTTTAGCGAATGCAGTTATTAAAAATCAAGTTGAAAAAATTACTCAAATAAAGGCTGAAGATATAAATCATTCTATCCTTGTATATGATAACAGAATAAATATCCTTTTCGCAGATTTGAGTGAAGATACAATTGACTATAAAATCAATCAGGCATTGGCAAGTATTG
Source organism: uncultured Eubacteriales bacterium (assembly GCA_900540085.1). Classification (GTDB taxonomy): domain Bacteria; phylum Bacillota; class Clostridia; order Oscillospirales; family Acutalibacteraceae; genus Scybalenecus. Next base: position 214,132 of record UQEU01000001.1, on the reverse strand, counting down.
ATAAACTTCAGGAGACAAATGCGGCTGCCGAAGGCACTTTAAACCTTACAAGTGACAAGTCAATATACTTTACAGAAGAATAATCTTAAATAAATTTTGTAATATTTTGTAAAGCGATACAACTTTACAGAAATGTGCTTAAATCACTAAAATGTACAAGTTGCACAAATAATTGAGTGAAAATTTTATTATTATTCGGCATTAATATTGATGTTTTTTATTAAAAACGGTTGCAAAAAAGTTACATAACTGTTACAATATCATTTGCAGTAGTAAATTATGCTACAACAATTTTTAGGAAAATAATTATTTAGGGTTAATGATAAAGGAGAATTTTAGTATGGGTAGATATGAAATTGATACTGAAGACAGCAAGGTTGTACAAATCAGAGTTGTAGGTGTCGGCGGCGGCGGCGGAAACGCAGTAAACCGTATGGTTAAAAGCAATATTCAAGATGTAGAATTTGTAGCAGTAAACTCTGATAAACCTGCTCTTATGAAATCTGCAGCAACTCATAAAATACTTATCGGCGAAAAGGCTACAAAAGGTCGCGGCGCAGGAGCTAAACCTGAGGTTGGTACCCGTGCTGCTGAAGAAAGCAGAGACGCTATCACAGACGCTCTTACAGGTTGTGAGATGGTATTCATCACAGCAGGTATGGGAGGCGGAACAGGTACAGGCGCTGCTCCCGTTGTTGCAAAAATCGCTAAAGATTTAGGAATACTTACAGTTGGCGTTGTTACAACACCATTCGCTTTTGAAGGAAAACACAGAATGCAGCAGGCTCAGACAGGTATCGAAGACCTTGCTCAGTATGTAGATTCATTGATGGTTATTCCGAACGAAAACCTTAAGTTTGTTACAGATGAAAAGATTACATTCCTCAATGCTTTTGAAATCGCTAACGATGTTCTTCGTCAGGGTGTTCAAAGTATTTCAGACCTTGTAAATGCAACAGGTCTTGTAAACAGCGACTTTGCCGATGTTACTGAAATTATGAAAGACGCAGGCTATGCTCACATGGGCGTTGGTCGTGCAAGCGGTAAAGACAAAGCAGAAGTTGCAGCTAAACAGGCTATCTCAAGCCCGCTTCTTGGTACTTCTATTGAAGGTGCGAGAGGTGTACTTCTCAATATTACAGCTTCAACAGATATCGGTCTTGAAGAAATCGATGCTGCATCTGCAATCGTTACAGAAGCAGTTCATCCTGATTGTGAAATCATCTGGGGTGCTAACTTCGATGAAGACCTTGAAGATGAAATGGTTATCACAGTTATCGCTACTCGTTTTGGTGACGATGACGGCAAACCAAAAGCTCCGTCAGCAATGAGCAAAAACTCAACTGCAAACAAAGAAATTACTCCACCGACAGACAATGTTTCTTCTTTTGATAATGCAGGCAAAACTGACGATGAAGCATTTTCAGATATTATTCAATTCTTTAAAAAATAATTAACAAGTTTTTATAGTAATAAAAATACTCGCTTTTTGCGGGTATTTTTTTTGCATATTCATTTTGATAATTTTTGGCACTTTGTATATTTGGAAAGTTCTATTGTTGAAAAAATGTTGAAAATTTGTTTAAAAAAGCAATTTACTTTACATTTTCAACACTTTCAACATTCTTTTCCACACTGTATTAAAAGGTTTTCAGCGTTTTCCACACTGTTTTCCACAATACGAAATTTTAAAAATATTTGTAAAGTTGTTTACATTACAAAAAACATCCCGATTATACAGTCTATGCATAATCGGGATGTTCATTTTTTATTCATTAAATTTTGAATATCAGTCCTTTTCTGTATAAGACTGAATTATATTGGATATGATGTTGTTCTTTTTCCAACCGTTGTTTTTATTTTTATTTTTTTGCTTTTTTATTTTTCCGAAGCGTATTGTTACATTGTCAAGATTGTCAATAAGTTTTTCTCCAAGTGCAATTTCAGTTTCTTCAAAGTTCTTTTCAAAATCGTCTGTAAGATTTGATGTCAATTTGATTGACGAACTTTTTTTAACTGCAGTAATTGCAAGAATTACTGTTCTGTTGTCGTCAGGCAATTTGAGTGTTTTTTGCTTATTGACTTCTATTTCATAAATGAAAAATCTTGCCTTATGGTTGAAATTGTCATCAAGAGGATGATGAGTATGGGAAAACTCTATACCCAATGTTGCGTCTTTAACATACGCTTTTTGATTAAGTGCTTCCATATCGCATTGTCCGATAGGCTCGGAAAAATCGTAGAAAGTTACTTTTCTTTCAAGATTATCCGTGTAAAAACAAAGTTCTTTGTCTTTTGCCATACTTGCACCCAAAATCAAAATTGAATTTGTACCATCCGGTATTTCAAATTCTTCTCCGTGAGGTATCAAAACAGTGCGCATACTGTCTTTATCGGCAAGCTGAAATTTTGAAAGTCCTGCCGTTATTTCCTTTGGAAATTGTTCGTAAGGAAGTGAACAACCGCTTGCGGCAAGTATCGTTCTTCTTCTTTCGGAGTTTTTCGTTACGCCGTCTGCGTTGAAATCAAGGTTTAAGTATGTGTACTCATTTGATTTTTGCTCTTTTTGAGTTTTAAAGTTGAGTTTAAATGTTTTTATTTCAAACGGTTTAATGTTGATGCAAATTGAATTTTTGTCAAATTTTATATTGTGTTTTGCTTTTTCAACACCATCAGTTTCACAGGCATTTAAAAGTTCAAAATTAAAAGAGATTTTAACATTATCATGACTTTTACCTGCTGTTTCATTAACTCTGAGTATGATTGAGTTATCGTTTTCGCTCATTTTTAATGCTCTTAAAACAACATTGTCATTTGAAATACTCAAAAATTCAATTTCACTTTTTCCGATACCTTTAGATTTTGATGTAGTTTGAAATGCAATCGGCTTTTGACAAAAGTTTTCAGCTGTTTTTGAAACGCCGTTTTGAGCGTCGTTTTCGTGGGAATATATTGCAAAAGAGTAAGTGTTTTTGCCTATATCCTGTAAGTCCTGTCTGCTTTCTTTTGTATAGGCACCGGCAGGAGTATGGATACAAGTCAGTCTTAAAGTAGAATTGTCCGGTTTGTCCCATCCTGTTTTATCTTTTGAAATTACCGAAACTCCGTAGTCATTATTAAGGTTTGTAAGGTCTGCCCATTTTTGTGCAGGAACTTCGTAGAGATTTTCAGTGTTGGTGCTTCTTTTGACTGTGCCTGCTCCTAAATCGTATGTTGCATAGTAGTTTTCAGCATTGAAACTGAACTCAGTTTTGAGCATACTTCTTCTTGACTGCCAATTTACAAAGTTGTTGACTTCAATATATTCACTTTCACTTGAGAGTGATACAGTTTGAACTATTTTTGTTGCATAGTCCAAATTTCTTGATATTTTTATACTGATTTTCGCCGCACCTTTTTCTGCAATTTCAAAAACAGGTGAGTTTGCGTATGCAACAGGCTCTTTATCTATGTCGCTTTTCGCTATTTCCCAAGACGGATAAGCCAAATCGCCATTGTCTTTCATCAAAGCAATTTTTATAGGCTTTTTTAAAATCTCTTTTTGTAGTTTTTTATCAAATACGCTTGCTATATCGCCGTTTTTGTTGAAACGAACAAGGTATTTTGAGTTTTCAAGCGAATGATTTGTAACTTTTAAATCAGACTCTGTTTTACAGGGTGTTTCGCTTGGAACAACACTGAAAGCAGTGTATGAAAGAGGCTTTAGTTTTGCTGAAAAAGCAATTTTGAAATTCTTTCCTTTTTTTGAAATAACCTGACTTTTAAGTTCTGTGTTGTTGCTGTCGAAAACTTTTATATAATTTGCATTGTGCTTGATTTTTACGGCAGTTTCAATTGTTTCATATCTTTCAAACTGCGTTGGGTTGAATACAATTATCGCACAATCATCGCAAAAAGATGTGTCTGCCGTTTCTGCCATACTTTTAGCAGAAGCCAAAAGTTCATTTTTCATCATGGAAATTGCAGAATAATAGTCGGCAACACTGTCGTTTACGACTTCCATAGTTGAGGTGCCTGTGATGTCATCGTGAAAATGGTGTGTAATTATCTTTTTCCACGCAGTATTCATATTGCTTTTGGGGTAGGGTAAGCCGTTTAAAATATTTGAAAAAACAAGAGAACGTTCCGTTGCATCTGCAATAGTTTCACATTTTCTGTTCAAATATTTTAAAATACACCTTGATGTATAACATCCTACGCCGTGACTTGTCATTAAGAATTCGCCGTCATATTTCGGCAACATTTTTTTATCATTATCATTCAAAGAATCTATTTCTTCAAAAAATTCATCAGGTGTAGAAGAAAAAACTTTTGTTGCATTTGTTTTATTTCTTTGAATTTCATCGTTGACGCTCCATACGGATTTTTCATCAGGTGCACCGCCTTTGTCGCCTGTTCCGTACAGATGCAAAGCAAAAGGAATTGAACTTTTGTTGTAGTTGTCGGCAATTTTTTCATATACAGACTCGTCTGTTTGAATTTGGTCAAACGAGTGTTTGTAACTGCCTGCGTCTGTCACTGCGTAAACTTCGCTTGAGTCAACGCCTTTCCAAATACCAAACTTAAAAGGCAATTCCGTGCAACATCCGTAGGCAATTTTTTGAGTGACGAAACCTTTGATATTGCAATGTTTCATAATGGTGGGCAGTGCCAAATTAAACCCGAAACAATCAGGCAGGAAAAGTTCGTTGTTTGTTATACCGAAATTTTTTTCAAAATAGTTGTTGCCTATCAAAATGTTTCTGATGACAGCTTCGGGTGACGGAATATTTACATCGCCGTTTTCATATTCCGCTCCGATAGGGTTCCACTTTTTGAGTTTTGCGTACTTTTGAATATCTTTAAATAAATTCGGATAGTACTCTTCAATAAGTTCGTATCTAAATGCACCTTCAAAATTAAATCTATAATTGTCGTAGTTTTCAAAAAGACAGAAGTTTTTTGAAATAGTGTCTATAAGATAGTCCTCGATAGTTTTAGCCAGACTCCAGCGCCAAACCGTGTCTAAATGCGCAGTGGCAACCGTAAAAAGTTTAGTATCTTTCATAATATATCACTGCTTTTCAATAATTTCATAAGTAAATTCGTATTGTTTTTGAAGTTCTTTTACCTTTTCTTCATTGTCTTCAATGAAAGTTTCGGAATAAATTGACTTTCCGTCTTTTGAGTAGTCTTTGACAATTTGATTAAGAGCGTTCCATGCTTCGTCTTGCTTATCGTAGTCGTTCTCAAATTTGATTAAAAATTCTCTATGTTTAGGAAGTCTTGCTTTCATAATATATTCTCCTTTAAAGTAAATAATATTAATATTATAACAAAAATCAAAACTATTGCAATAATTTTATTACATTTGCTCCCAATAATTCTTTTGCGTGAATAATGGAATATTCTGTTGAAATATCATTATTTTTCAAAGAAATCATTTTGTCTGCAAAAGAAACATTTTCAATTATTCCGGAAATAATAAAACATTTTCTATTGTGTTTTTTACATAGTTCATAGATTTTAAACGGCAGTTTTCCCATAAGCGTCTGTTTATCTGTTTTTCCTTCACCTGTTATAACAATGTCGGCTTTTTCTATTTCTTTTTCAAGTTGAGAATACTCGCTTAAAAAGTCAAAACCGCTTTTAATTTTACCTGAAAACATTGCATAAAGACCGCCGCAAAGACCACCGGCGGCACCGGAGCCTTTTATGTTTTGAACATCTGTACCGAATTGCTTTATAAATACATTGTTTAAGTTTTGAAGTCCCTTGTCAAGTTCTGAAATTTGATTTTCAGTTGCACCTTTTTGCTTTGCAAAAACATAGGCGGCACCGTTTTTTCCGTAAAATTCATTTGTTACATCGGTTGCATAAATGAATTTTGCTTTTTTGATATTTTCACTTACATTTTTAGTTGAAATGTAAGATATTTCATTTAAGTTTTTGCTTATGGGTTCTAATATTTTATTGTTTTTGTTATAAAATTCAACGCCTATTGAGCTTAAAGCACCTATTCCGCCGTCGTTTGTTCCCGTTCCGCCCAAGCCTAAAACTATTGTGTTACAACCGTTTTCGATTGCGTGTTTAATGATTTGTCCCGTACCGTATGTTGATGAGTTTAAAATGTCTTTTTTGTTCTTTAAACCGCTTGCACAGGCACTTTCAATAACTGCCGTGTCGTTGTTTTTAATGTAAAAAGATTTTTGCATCTCAAGAAATGTGCCGAGCGTATCAATATTTATTTTTTCTCCGTTTGCTATTTCGTTATAGCACTCGCAAAAACCTTCTCCGCCGTCTGAAAAAGGAATTGCTTTTACTTCGTAATTTTTGAAATTGCTTTTTATTGAACTTTTTAATGTTTCACAGACTTCATTTGAAGATAAACTGCCCTTGAAACTGTCAGGTACAATCAATATTTTCATTTATAATTCTCCTTAAAGCGTTTTCAAAATCTATATCATTTTGTACACATCTTCTTTTAGGACCTTTGAGATGCTTCCCGCTTTGACGCATTTTTTTGCTTTGGTGTCTCGTTTCAAGCAGTAAAGAAATGTTGAAATCATTTATAATCATTCCGTTTTGATTTAGTACAAATGCTCCTTTGGCAAGAGCCATAGCGGCAAGTCCGTTGTCTTGGGTAACTACAATGTCATTCTTTTCAACTGTATTTACAAGTGCAAAATCGGCACTGTCTGCACCTTGCGAAACAGTCACGGTTTTTGCGTCAATATCTTTAAAAATGTGAGATGTATCACAAAAAATTACAGACTCAATATTGTATTCTTTAGCCGTATTTACTGCAAGTCTTGTAACGGGGCAACCGTCTGCGTCTATAAGTATTTTCAAATTTATCACCGAATTTAATATAACATATTTTGAAAAATAAGACAATTATGTTAAAATAGCAACAGGTGATGAATATGAGAATTTTAATTGTACGACATGCAGACCCTGACTATGTAAACGACAGTATTACCAAAAAGGGAGTAAAAGAGTCCGAACTTCTTGCAGAAAGGCTTAAAAAAGAAAAAATAGACGCAATCTATTGTTCGCCTCTGGGCAGAGCAAAAAAGACTGCATCATATACTTTAAATGCAAGAAATGAGTGTGCTGATACTCTTGAGTGGCTTAGAGAATTCGGCAGCAATTTAACTCCGCACGGCTCGAAAATCTGTTGGGACAGAATGCCTGCCGAGTGGACAAAAAATCAAGATTTTTATGATGCTGATAAGTGGTACGGTGTGCAAGAATTTCAAGACTTTGGAATTACACAAGAGTACGAGTTTGTAAAGAAAGGCTTGTTTGACTTGCTTGAAGAGTATGGATATGAAAATAACGGAAAGTATTTTAAAGTTAAAAAAGCAAACAAGAAAACAATAGTTTTGTTTTGTCATTTTGGTGTAGAAAGCGTAATTTTATCGCTCCTTTTCGGAACTTCTGCCATGCCGTTTTTACATAACTTCTGTGCTTTGCCGAGTTCTGTGACAACTGTTGTTACTGAAGAACGGGAAAGGGGAGTTGCTTCATTCAGATGTTTGTCATTCGGCGACATTTCCCATCTGTATGCAGGAAATGAAAAGCCGTCTTTTCAGGCACGATTTTGTGAGACTTACAGCGACTTTACAAAACGACATTAACATTACTTAAATAAAAAAATACTCTTGCAAATGCATTTGATTTATTTTGCAGGAGTATTTTTCATTCTGTAAAATAAATATTTAAGTTAAAATTTAATTTTTCTCTTGACAAATGCAAAAACAATGTTATAATATATAAGCACAAGGCAGTTAAGCCTGTTTACAACTAAATATCGCGGGGTGGAGCAGTTGGTAGCTCGTCGGGCTCATAACCCGAAGGTCGAAGGTTCGAGTCCTTCCCCCGCAACCACTGATACAGAGCCAAATCTTAACCGATTTGGTTCTTATTTTTTGCCGTTTTCTACCACTTCTTCTACCACTTTTCTTACATTATTTTGTTTTTTCATTTTTATGATTAAAAATTCAACAAAGCCTCGTCGGATTGTCCGTTTTTTTGTACTGCAAAATAATCGCTGTTTACCTATGGTATAAAAAACTGTATATTTGAATTATAAAATAAAACTGAAATGTAAAGCAATAACTTTTGTTATTTTGTTATATAATTTTGTAACTTTTTGTACCTTTAATTTATTTATGTTTATGTTATAATAATATATGATTATATTTAATAGGTGAACCCATGAAAAGTTTAATTAATATTGATGAGTATCCTGTATCGGATATGTTGCGATATTTGTTGAAGGATAAAACAACAAAAAATAATATCATTCTTGCAACAGACCGTTATGGTTCTGAAGATTTTTCAATTTTTCCAACAGATGAAATAACTGTAAATCTTTTGCGTAATGAAGCCTTTGATTTGCAACCGAGAGTTTTGAAATCTAAGGATGAGCAAACAGCAAGAACCAAGAATAAAGCAGAAGTATTCACCCCTTCTTGGATATGCAATAAAATGAATAATCATTGTGATTTTGAGTGGTTCGGGCGTGGTGAGATTTTTAACAAAGAAATTGGAGAAGGCTGGAAAACAAATTGTAAAAAAATAAAATTTCCGAAAGATAAAACATGGCAGGAGTATATTTATTCCAAACGGTTGGAAATCACCTGCGGAGAGGCTCCCTATATCGTTTCAAGGTACGACGCCGCAACAGGCGATATTATTGATGTTGCTGACAGAATAGGAATTCTTGACAGAAAAATCAGGGTTATTAACGAGAATGTTGATAATGAAGAAGAATGGCTTGATTGGGTGAAAAAAGCGTACCAATCTGTTTACGGCTATGAGTATCAGGGCGACAATTTGCTTATTGCCCGCATCAATCTTTTGTTGACTTTTGTTGATTATTATGAAAACAGATGGAACAAAAAACCACTCAACAACAGTTTAAAGACCATAACAAATATCATTGTTTGGAATTTTTGGCAAATGGACGGCTTAACAGGGACAGTTCCGTTCAGAGAAGCGACTGAAGAAATATATCAAATCAGTTTGTTTGGCGATGAAGAATCTAAAGTTGACGAGAAAAATTATAATTGCAGAATATATGATTGGAAAGCCAATAAATCTAAAGAGTATAACAGCATTAAGGAAGGTAATTAATTATGAAATTTGATTTTGCAATAGGAAATCCACCGTATCAAAAAGAAGCAGTCGGTGATAATGCTAACGATAGACCAATTTACAATTTCTTTTATGATGCTGCTTTTGAGGTTGCTGATGCTGTTGAATTAATAACTCCGGCAAGGTTTTTGTTTAATACAGGTAGTACTCCTACTAAATGGAATCAGAAAATGCTTAATAATGATAGTTTTAAAGTGTTGTTTTACGAACAAAAATCTTCACAAGTGTTCAAGAATACAGATATAAAAGGTGGCGTTTGTATTGGATACTATGATAAATCTAAGAATTTTGGTAAAATAGGAGCCTTTTTGCAACATGAAGAGTTGAATAGTATTAAGAAAAAGGTTGAAGAACATAATCCTATTAGTTTAATGACAATTATGACAAATAGAGGTGTGTATAGATTTTCGCCTATTGCATACGAAGAAGAGCCGGAAGAATTATCAAAGACATCAGATGCTCGTATTAGCACATCTGCATTTGAAAGGATGCCTAAATTATTTACAGAAGAAAAGCCAAATGATTCTCATGAGTATATCCAGATGTTTGGTAACATAAAGAACAAGAGAACTTATAGGTGGTTTAGAAAAGACTATATAAAAGATATTTCTAATTTATATAAATATAAGGTATTAGTACCAAAAGCAAACGGTAGCGGTGCAATAGGAGAGGTATTAAGCACTCCGCTCATCGGCACTCCGCTCATCGGCTTTACTGAAACATTTATATCTATTGGCGAAGTAGATACCAAAGAAGAAGCTGAAGCTATTTTGAAATATGTAAAAACTAAGTTTGCCAGAGCTATGTTGGGTATATTAAAAGTAACTCAGAATAACCCTAAACAAGTTTGGAAATATGTTCCTATGCAAGATTTTACGTCAACTTCTGATATTGATTGGACACAATCGGTATCAGAAGTTGACGAACAGCTTTACAAAAAGTATGGTTTGTCTCAAGAAGAAATTGATTTCATCGAAAAAAATGTGAAGGAGATGGCATAAATGAAAAAGCCTGATATTAAAACTGCAAGCCAAGTTGTACCTGTAATATATGCCTATACTCATCCTGACTATCCAAAACACAGCGGTTGCACAAAAATCGGGCAAAGTGAACAGACTGCCGGTAAAAGAATCGGACAGCAGAACGATACTGCTGATGTTTCGACAAAGCTTGAGTGGGTAGAAAATGCTGTTTTCTCAGGTACAAATGATGTGTTTACGGACCATATGTTTCATGCTTATCTTTCAAAAAAAGGTATTGAGAGATTGTCAAGGCAAGACGGCAACGGTAAAACAAAACTGACAGAGTGGTTTCGTGTTTTGCCGAGAGATGCGAGATTGCACCTCATGGACTTTAGAGATAATCGTGGGATTGTTGAAATCTCAGGCACAGTTCCGTACACTCTTCGCGATGAGCAGGATGAAGCAGTAACCATGACCGTTGAATATAAGAACAATCATGAAAACGGTGAGTTCTTGTGGAATGCAAAGCCTCGTTTTGGCAAGACTTTGTCTGTTTATGATTTTATAAAAAGAATTGATGCAGGGAAGGTTCTTGTTGTTACTAACAGACCTGCTGTTGCAAATTCATGGTTGGAAGATTATAAGAACTTTTTAGGTACTGAATCGGGTTATTATTTTGTAAGTGAGGCAGAGACTGTTAAAGGAAAACCCGGTGTTCTTTCAAGAAAAGAATTTGTTGAAAGCATTGTTCTGAATGAAGAAAGTGAAGAAAAGAAAAAATGTATTGAGTTTGTTTCACTGCAAGATTTAAAGGGTTCTGTTTATTTCGGCGGTAAATTTGATAAGCTTGTCGAGATCGCTGAAATGGTATGGGATGTTCTTGTAATTGATGAAGCACATGAGGGTGTGGATACATACAAAACCGATGTTGCTTTTAATCATATTAAGCGTTCATTCACTTTGCATTTATCAGGTACTCCTTTTAAAGCTATTGCAAATGACAAATTTAACAGTGATGCAATTTATAACTGGACTTATGCCGATGAGCAAAAGAAAAAGCATGAATGGTCAAATGTTGATGAAAATAATCCGTACAGAAATTTGCCACAGCTTAATCTTTATACTTACCAAATGTCTGAAATAGTAAGAGATGAATTATCACAAGGTGTAGAAATCAACGGCGAAACAGAAGAATACGCATTTGATTTAAACGAGTTTTTCAAGACAAATGAAGCCGGGAGATTTGTATATAACAGTTCTGTTGATAAATTCCTTGATGCTATGGTAACACAGGAAAAGTTCCCGTTTTCTACGCAAGAGTTGAGAGATGAACTTAACCACACATTTTGGTTGCTTGACAGAGTTGACAGTGTAAAAGCATTGGCAAAGAAGCTCAAAGAACACCCTGTATTTAAGGATTATTGTATTGTTCTTGCCGCGGGCGACGGAAAATTGAACGATGAGGAAGAAACTCAAAAATCTTATGATAAAGTTGTAGATGCAATCAGTAAATATGATAAGACAATTACATTGTCAGTCGGACAATTGACAACCGGTATCACGATTCCGGAATGGACAGCAGTATTGATGTTAAGCAATATGAAAAGTCCGTCTTTATATATGCAAGCTGCTTTTCGTGCTCAAAATCCTTGCCTGTTTAAGAACGGTACTGAATTTAAGAGAAAAGAAAATGCGTATGTGTTTGATTTTGATCCTGCAAGGACTTTGACGATTTTTGAAGAGTTTGCAAATGATTTGTATTCAAGTACATCAAGCGGTCGCGGAGATATAGGACAAAGGAAAAAGAATATCAGGGAGCTTCTCAACTTCTTCCCGGTAATCGGTGAAGATGAAGAAGGCGAGTTGATTGAGCTTGATGCTGAAAAGGTGCTCTCCATTCCTCGCAAGATTCGTTCTGCTGAGGTCGTTCGCAGAGGATTTATGTCTAATTTCTTATTCCAAAATATTAGTAATATTTTTGGTGCACCGAAGGTTGTAACAGATATTCTTGAAAAATTTGAACCTGCCGAAGAACCTGATTTAAGAGGCAAAATGACTGATGAAGTAAAAGAAAATTTGCATCTTAATGATGACGGCGAGGTTGAACTTTCGGAAGAATATGTAATCGGACAGGAAACCGCTGTTTTCGGTAACAAAGTTTACGGTCCCGCCGTAGATATTATTGAAACTGCTGTTGAGAAAATCAATACTGAAAAACAAAGTGAAAAGCAGATTTTAAAAGACTTGAAGGATATGTTCGGTAAAGAGGTAATGGATATAGTTGTTGATACGGCTAAAGATTATTATGGTACCGATATGAAAAAATCAGACCAAAATCGTATTCAATCAACAATTAAGCAAGACAGCAACAGAATCATTGAATCACTTGTTGGTGACTTTACAATCGATAAGAATGTTACTGAACAACAAAAGCTTGACGCTATGGCTTCTCGTTTTGAAACGGGTCGTTCAACTGACGAAATTGAAGCTGAATTTGAACAGAAACTTAAGGACAAAGAAAAAACATTTAAAGAAAAGGTTAACGCTGCACTTGATAATCTTGTTCGAGATTCAACAAAGAAGGCTGTCCGTACTGTTGAAACAAATAAAATTGAACGTGAAAAGAAAACTATAGAAGAGGGTATAAGAGACCATTTAAGAGGTTTTACGCGTACTATTCCGTCATTTCTTATGGCTTACGGCGATGATACTGTTACCCTTGCAACATTTGATGATATAATTCCGGACAATGTTTTCAAAGAAGTAACGAGCATTACACTTGATGAGTTTAGATTTCTCCGTGACGGCGGTATGTACACTGATGAAGAAACAGGTGAAAAAAAACAATTTGAAGGTCGGCTATTTGATTCGGTAGTTTTTGATGATTCTGTTAAAGAATTTTTAGCGTTAAAGAAAAAACTTGCAAATTACTTTGACGAACAAAGTATAGAAGATATTTTTGACTACATTCCGCCGCAGAAAACAAACCAGATATTCACTCCGAAGGATATGGTTAAGAAGATGGTTGATTTGTTAGAAAAAGAAAATCCCGGTTGTTTTGATATGCCGGATAAAACATTTATTGATTTATATATGAAATCCGGATTGTATATCACAGAGATTGTTAAGCGTTTGTATAACAGCAACAGAATTAAACAATTATATCCTGATAACACAGACAGATTGAAACATATTTTTGAAAAGCAAGTGTATGGACTTGCACCGACTGAAATTATATATAAGATTGCAACAAGTTTTATTCTTGGTTTTGATGAAGATGTAAAAATCACAAAACATAATTTTAAACAACTTGATGCCCTTCCTTATGCAAAAGAAGGAACGCTTGAGGAAAAGCTTGATGAAATTTATGGTGAAACAACGATTGAAGAGAATGTTACCACATCATCTGAAAAACTTGATATGCAGTCAATTGCTATCGGTACGAGAGTAATTGATAATACATACGGTCATGGTAAAATTGTTAATGTTTCAACATCTGATGTTACCATTAAGTTTGATGAAAATGGTGATGAACGCAAGTTTTCAAAGTGGCAATTAAGTAATAGTTCAATGATTATTGAATGAACTAAAAAATGGGAACATTTATATAAAGACACCGGAAGAACCAAATCTTAACCGATTTGGTTCTTGTTTTTTGCCGTTTTCTACCACTTCTTCTACCACTTTTCTTACATTATTTTAGATTTTTGCAATTTGCACACATTTTTATTGCACAACTTCTTTTTTGATAGTATAATTGTACATATAAGGAGTAAAAATTATGATAACTTTTAATGAAATCAAACACAATGAAGATATAAACACATACATAAGAAAAGCCGACGAGTCTTTGATTAAACTTGGATTTACGGAGCATTCTTTTGCCCATGTTACAAAAGTTTGTGAAGACACGGCGTATATTTTAAAAACACTCGGTTATGACGAGCATTTGATTAATCTTGCTAAAATTGCAGGGTATATGCACGATATCGGCAATGTTGTAAACAGGGTTGACCATTCGCAGTCGGGTGCAATAATGACTTTCCGTATTCTTGACAAACTCGGAATGAACGCTGAAGATTTGTCAACGGTTGTAACCGCTGTCGGAAATCACGATGAGGGTACAGGTGTGGCTGTAAGTCCTCTCGCTGCTGCTTTGATTTTGGCAGATAAATCCGATGTTCGTCGTTCAAGAGTAAGAAAAAGCGATATGTCGCAGTTTGATATTCACGACAGAGTGAACTATTCTGTTGAAAAATCCGAATTGAAAATCAATCAGGAGAAAACGCTCATCAAACTGAAATTACATATTGATACAAGGATAAGCCCCGTTATAGATTATCTCGATATTTTTATGAAAAGAATGAAAATGTGCAAAAATGCTGCACAAACTTTGGGACTTGATTTTAAACTGATTGTCAATGAGCAACAGTTAATGTGATTTTATATTTAAAATGAATTAAATTGTCAAGACCGTTAACGGTTTTTAAATTTTCTGCACAAGCAAAACGGACATTTGTGGGGAACTGTATAATGAATAAATCTAAAATTAAGTTTTATAAATTTTATAATCCGAAAAGCAGATTTAAACAAATTGCAGAAATATTGTTGTTGCTGTTGGTAACTATTTGTATATACATATTTATCAAGGCTGTATTTTTGAGTGCTTTAATTCAACCTCCGACAACTTTATCTGTTGTCGGAAATATTACATTGCTTTTTATGTTGATTATTGCTTTTTTTCTGTACTTTAAATATACAAAAACTTTAAAAGGTGTTTTTATATATGATGAATATATTGAAATTATTTATGCAATCACTAAGCGTCATATATTTAATATAAAACCTAAAATAAGATATAGCGAAATAACCGAATGTAAAGCAATAGAAAATAGCGCATATAACTTTAAAAAGTACAATATACCTGCAAATTTTATTTGCGGTAAAGGAAAAGAATTTGTAATGTTGACAACATATAACGAGCAAGAATTCTTTTTTGCGGTCGAAAATCAAAAAGAGTTTGTAAAAGAAATAAATGAAAAAATGTAGGATTTGAGTGTCGCAACAAGACACGGACGGGAATTTCGTATATTTCCAATATGACACAGGCGATACGCCTGTCGGAATGTTGTATAATGACCGACAGTACTACTATGTTACGAACCAATTCGGAGATGTAACTGCAATAATAGATGAAGACGGATATATCGTCTGCGAATATGTTTACGGTGATTGGGGCGAAATATTAGATATTACGGGAGATTTGGAGATAGCAGAAGCCAACCCACTGCGTTATCGCGGCTATTACTATGACAACGAAACAGGGTACTACTATCTTCAGTCACGCTACTACGACCCGAATATTTGCAGGTTTATCAATGCAGATATATTCTCTCTTGTGAGTATTGACACTTTGCTCGGAATAAATCTTTTTGCTTATTGCTACAATGATTCTATAAATATGATTGATCATCAAGGATATTCTCCTACTTATTCTTTGGGGAATGGATGGAGTTATAGAATTGATAAAAAGAATACAAGTACTAAAACTAAAAAACATATTCATGTTTTTAATGGAAGAAAAACTTATTCTCAAAATGATGACGGAAGCCCACATGATGGGTCTACCGGTTCACCTCCTAAATCGATAAAAAAGAAAATTAAAGAAAATTCTGGATGGGATTGGGATGCTAAAGAAAAACAATATAAAGATAATCAAAACAATAAAGAATTTAGTTTTGATTTTAGTAATCTTGGAAATATGGTAGTTTTTACTTTGTTATTATCAATATGTATTGGAACAGGTATTGGTATAATATTTCTTTTTGTATTTTTTGAAATAATCCCACCAACAGGTGTACTTGGTTAAGAAAAGAGGTAATTATGAAATTTATAAATATAGAAGACTATAATGGAATTGATGATAAAAGTATTGAAAATTCCGAAAGACAAATAGAAATTTACAACGATTATTTTAATGTATCCGTAAAACCGTATCTTCCTAAATTAGTGATAGATAAATATTTGAAATACAACGGTTTTCACGATTGGTATATTGTCTGCATAGAAAACAGCACAGTGCCTGCCGATAAAAATGATTTAGTTGTATCGTTGTATAAAAGTAATGAAAACACAATCGTCAAAATTCGTTATGAAAATATTCGTGCGTTAAAAATTGATTTTAATGCAGAACACTTTAAACCGTATTCGTATGACCAATATGTAATTGATGAGTTTATTTCTTTAGACAATTCATACTTTTCTCACGAGGTCTTTTGCCCGTCAGGTTCAATGTACTATGTTGAGTTTAGTGCAATAAAAATTACTGAAAACGACGGTTGAGTCGGTGAATTGGGTTACTTGAGTTGCCACACAATTGGCAGGGAGATAAAATGAAATATTATAAGTTTTACTATAAATCCAAAACTACTGAACGATTGGAAGAGTTTGCATTTTCAATGATAAATTTTGCAATTCCGTTTATTTTCGCTTTATTTATATTAATGATATTCGGTCATACATCTTTGTACAAAACTTCATTTTACATAGATTTATTTTATATTTTAATGATATTAAGTGTAGTTATAGGTATTGTATTGGCTGTAAGATGTAAATTTATGGCTAAAGGCATATTTCTTTATGATGACCATTTGGATATTGACAGACATTACATTACTAAATTTAAACGCAAAATGAACTATACTATATATTATAAAAATATAATAAGTTGCGAAATAAAAGATTTTGAAAGTATAAAATATGAACATAATAATGACTTTATGGGTGGAATAAATGATTATTATGTTGTTATAAAATTGGTAACTATGGAGTCGTTTGTTTTCAGTGTGGAAAACCAAGATGAGTTTATGGAAGAATTAAGCAAAAGAAGGAACAAGATTTATAAAGTTGAAAATGACAGTTAAAAGAGGCGAATATGAGAAAGTTAGATAAGTTGCCGTATGTTATTTGTATGATTTCAATTATAATGATTGTTCTAAATATTGTTCATACAAAATTCGGTACATACATTGTTGATCCAAGGCATATAATTAGAACTTATTTTATTTCAATTTTTTTGCCGACTTTTAATTTGCTGTGTCCGTTATTTTACGGAAAAAACAACATTCAAGGTGTAGTTGTTTGGAAAAGTAAAAATATGACTGCACTTATAGCAGTAGTAGTTTTAAGCATTGTCTTTTTACTGATTGTTTATGCAAATCAAGTGTACTATAAACCCGAATGGATTGAACAACGATGGTCGTGGGACAACTGTCCGCCTATCCGTTGGGATTTTTGGAATATATTGTTTTAGTTTATTCGGTAATTAAACTTGAATATTCTAATAAGATAAACTTACAAAATATTTGTATGTATGGTTTTTAACATATGAATACTTTATAAGTTTGTTTTACATTATCATAATATATAGTTTTATTTTTAGAAAACAGTATCATTTATAAACAGAAACCATATAATCCCAGAGCAATTAAAATGGGACAAAAACAATTAACAGGATATTTAAAATTTTTGCCACAATCAATTCATACCGCAACAGGATATTCCGGTGAATATCTAAATGATTTGATTTCAAAAATATAGTAATTATTATATCATTATCGGAGAATATAAAATGTCAAAAAGCAAGCAAGAACAATATAATTCACTAATAATTCCGGATGAATTATATATAGAAGATTTTAAAAATGCAAAAGTTGAAGATGCGTTTCAATTTACAGAATGGTATTTTGCTCAAACAAAAGACAGAATAAATGTACTCAAAGATTACATAAGTCAAAACAACAGTAATTTAATTTTAGATTACACAGATGAATCTTTGGTAAAGTTATGGATTTGGTTTGAGGACAATTTAGAAATGGTAAAAAAAAGCAATGAAGAAATTGAGTATGAAAAGGAACAAATCCCCCAAGCTTTTTGGAGCTATATACAAAACGACAGAATTTCTCATTTGATGATTGAAATAGCAATTGATATTTCATATTATTTCGTTGATATGTTGATAAGTTTAAAGACAGCGAAACACCTGCAAAAATCAAATCTTTAAGACTTTACAATGAACCAAAGCGAGATGTCGGCAGTTTTGAGATTACTGCATATCAGCGTCTTGATGGAGATGTCCCGACAGAAATTTTGGCAAAAGGCGAAGATTATGTTAAAAACTATGCTCGTTTTTATGATGTTTACAGTACAATAATCGTTTTCGGTGCAGTGCATTGGGATGAAAACGGTAAAATGAATTTCGGCGAATGCGGAGAAGAAAAATTCTCCCGTGAAATCAGTGCTTTAAAAGAAATTATATCAAAGCGTTCTAATAAAGAACACGAAGTGAAATTGATAGTTACAACACTTGCAGACGGTACATGGCAAGACCTTGAAAACGGTGTTAACGGTTATATGACAGAGTATTGGGAAAGCATTGCCGACCAAACAATCGCATTTGCCGAAAAGTACGATATTGACGGAGTTGATATTGACTGGGAATATCCGCAGACGCCGAATGATTGGAAAGTTTTTGACAACTTTATCGCCCGCTTGGACGACGGCATCCAAAAAACAAAACCAAATGCAATTTTGTCGGGTGCTTTGTCATCAGGCGCACTTGGTATGACAGAAGAAACGCTTGACAGGTTTGACCAAATTCAATATATGGCGTATGACGGTCAGGATAAAGACGGCTATCAAAGTTCTTTGCAGCAGGCTCAAGAGGGTTTGCAGCATTTGTTGATAACGGTGCGGATATTAAAAAAATCAACATAGGTATAGCAGCGTACGGAAGACCTGTAAACCTTAGTCCTTATTGGGGCGATTGGCGTACTTTGCCTCAGGCAAATTATTGGGACAACAAGTATTACAATGTTTTGACAGAAGACCAAATATATGACGGAACATTTTGTTCGCCGGCTTTGGCAGGAGACAAAACAGCGTATGCTTTGTTTAGCGGTGCAGGCGGTGTTATGGTATTCCGTGTGGCTTGCGATAAAACAATGTACGACCCGAATAGTGTTGCAAAAGGCATAGAAAATACAATTCATCGCTATGCTGAAAATTGGTAATTGAATAGTTTGAAAATCTCTCTATTGCAAAACGCTTTAGGGAGATTTTTATTTTAAAAAATTAAATAATTATAAAAAATTGTATAATACTTATTTTTAATTGATTAGTTTTTCTTTTTATGGTAAAATTAACTTAAATAATTATTATTTATATGTTAAATATGTGCAAATTTTATTAATCAGGAGAAAAATATGAATTATACAGTTCTTGTAGTTGACGACGAAGAAGACCAAAGACATGCATTGATACAAAGAGTAGATTGGGAAACAGCGGGCTTTCGTGTAATCGGCGAGGCTGAAAACGGCGTTGAAGCACTTGAACTTGTCGAAACACTTGAACCTGACCTTGTGCTGACTGATATTAAGATGCCGATGATGTCAGGACTTGAACTTGCCGCAAGAATAAGAGAAATACGACCGGCAACACAGATAGTTATTTTGAGCGGATATGACAGATTTGAGTATGCCCAGACTGCCATAAAATACAATATTATCAGTTACTTGCTCAAACCTATTTCATCTCGTGAGTTTTCAAATGAACTTTTGAAAATTCGTGGAAGAATGGACGAGAGATTTGAAAGTATGACAAAATCTCCAATGATTAAAGAAGATGAAAATTCAAAAAGGCTTGGAATAACAGAATTTTTACTTCCGCTGATTTTGGGAAATTCAGTAAAAGATACAGACGAGTCCATTTTAAAAATGCGTGCTGAAAAGTTAGGTTTGACAGATGGGAAAACAGATAATTTTGCAATTTTTGTTTCTAAATTTAAAAATGCACAAAATAAAAATTGTACAACAAAAGAACATATTTCGTTTATAAGTGCAATCATTGACAAATATGTTAAAAGTGAAAGTTTTTTTGTTTCAGGCAGGATTGTAACTTTTGCAGTAAGTCCCAACGGCAATATTTCATCTGAATTGGGTTTGCCCGTTCTTGAAATTGTTCAGTCTGCAAAAAGAGTTCTCGGACAAAGTTGTACTATCGGTGTCAGCAGAGAGTTTAAAGATTTTTCAGATTCTTCAAGTGCGTATTTTCAGGCTGTAACGGCAAGAAGATACACAGTTGACGGCACGAGTGATGTTCGTTTTATTGATGACCAGGAACATGACTCGGAGTTTGAGTTTGAGTATGTTGAAAAGTCTGTGTTTAAACTTGAACAGTTGCTCAAAGTAGGTACAAAAGAGGCTTTACAAGATTTTTTACAAAGTCTTTATGAGTCAAAAAACAAAGAAAGTGCAGATTTTCTTATCATACAAATACTTGCGACTGTTTACAGAACCGTCAGTGCAGTTTCGGACAGAGCGGCTTTGACAGAACTTGTTTCTTCAAACCCGATTTATGCAAAAACGGCGTTTTATGACAGTGAAAAAAATATGCGATTTGATTTGACAAACCTTTGTTTCAGTGCTATGGACATCATTTCAAGAAGCAGAAAAAGAGATACTGAAATTTTGTGCGATAAGGTTTTGCACATAATTGACGAGGAATACGGAAAGGACGATTTGTCTTTAACAAGCGTCAGCACTCGTTTGGCAGTAAGTCCGAACTATTTGAGTGCGCTTATCAAAAAGACAAAAAAGAAAAACTTTGTTGCACTTGTAACGGAACGAAGAATGAAAGCAGCATACGATATGCTGACCTGCACTTCAATGAAAATTCACGAAATATCGGAAAAGTGCGGTTACAACGACCAACATTATTTCAGTTATTGTTTTAAAAAGTTTTACGGTCAGTCACCGAATAAAATCAGAGAGGGAAATGCGGAGGTGTAGTATTGAAAAAGCACAATAAAAGCATTCATCTTTCAACTCTCACTATTATAGCAATCAGCGTTACTGTTATTGCCGCCGTTGCTATATGTATGTTTATGTTTGCCAAAGTATATGATAAAACTTTGCTGAAAAATACTTCTGTAAGTTCTGAACAGTCGGTTCAACAGACAACGATTGCCGTTGACAATTATCTTGATGAGATGAAGCAAAAACTCGCTCAAATAAGCAAAGAAATTGCAAAAGCGGACAGTACGGAAGATATAGACAAAAAGATTTCAATTATAACAGGACTTCAAAATGATATATATTCCGTTATGATATACGATTCAAACGGAAAGTTATTGGCTTGCGGAACTGAAAACGGAAAGATTAAAGATAATATTGAAAGAAATTTGTCTTTTGACAGAGAACTGTTTGAAAATTCAGACGGTTTTGCCGTTTCTTCTCCTCATGTGCAAAATCTTTTTCAGGAGGAATATCCGTGGGTTGTAACTATTGCCGTTAAAGAAAAAAATGCTTTGTTCGGCGGCGATATTTATATAGCAATTGATTTTAAATTTTCTGAAATAGCAAAGTATATTGACAATGTCGGTATAGGTACTCACGGTTATTGCTATATAATCGACAAAAACGGAAATGTTGTTTATCATCCCCAGCAACAACTTTTATTTTCCGGTTTGAAGGAAGAAAATGTTGAAAAAGTTTCGTCTTTTTCCGACGGTGTTCATAATCAAGAAAATACTATATATACTTTAAATACGGCGTCTGACGGAAATTGGCGAATTGTCGGTATGAGTTTTATTGATGATTTGGCAACTGAAAGAAATACGCAGATTTTACGAGGCGTGTTAATTTCGTTTTTTTGCTGTGCCGTGTTGGCATTGCTGACTCTTATTGTCTTTTCAAAAATTGTTACGGCACCCGTAGGACGACTTGTTAAGGCTATGAAAAATTTTGAAAAGTCCCCTGACTCTTTTCAATATGAAGCCGATGATGAAAGCGTTGCCGAAATTAAAGTTTTGTCAGATTCTTTTGAACATATGTCAAAGATGACTAAACAGTTGATGGAAAGAGTCAGAAAAGAAGAAATAACTTTGCGAAAAACAGAACTTAAAGCACTTCAGGCGCAAATAAATCCGCACTTTTTATATAATACTCTTGACTCAATTCAATGGATGTGCGAGCAGGGAAAAAATGAAGATGCAGTTGAAATGGTAGGAGCATTGGCAAAACTTTTCAGAATAAGTATCAGCAGAGGCAAGGAACTTATACCGATTAAAGACGAGATGCGACACGCCGAAAGTTATTTGATTATTCAAAGTTACAGATATAAAAATCAGTTTACTTACGAGTTTTTTGTTGATGAAGATTTGGAAGACTGTCTTTGCAATAAGATTACCGTTCAGCCTTTGATTGAAAATGCAATATATCATGGTATTGACAGAATGGTTGATGAAGGCAAAATCACAATCAGAGTTAAAAAAGCCGACGATAACGATATATTAATTGAAATCGAAGATAACGGCGTAGGTATGAGTGAGGAACAGTGCAAGCGAATTCTTGAAAAAGAGCATAGTGACTCAAGCGGAATAGGCGTAAAAAATGTAAATGACCGTTTGAAGATTTACTTTGGAGAAAAATACGGCATCAGTATAAAAAGCGAACTTGATGAAGGTACTGTTGTTACAGTGAGAATACCTCAAATACGAAAGGAAAACGAAAATGAAATTCAAGTATAAGTCAATCATAGCCGTTCTTCTTTGCGTTGCAATAGTTTTCGGATGCTGTGCCTGTCATTTGAGAGGAAATAAAGAGAAAAAAAATATAGCCGTAATTGTCAAGTCAACAACTTCTGATTTCTGGGGAAATGTTGAAAACGGAGTAAATTCGGCGGCAACGGAGTACAATGTGTCTGTTACTTTTGAAGGACCTGACAGTGAAGAAGACTATATCACTCAAAATAAAATGATAAAAAACGCCATTGAAAACAATGTTGACGCAATAGTTTTTTCGGCAATAGACTACTATAAATCAACAGAACTTATAAACGAGGCTGTAAAAAAAGGAATTAAAGTAGTTACGGTTGACAGCGGTGTTGACTCAAATATGGTCGATATGTTTATTGGTACGGATAACTATGAAGCGGGGAAAAAGGCTGCCGAAGCCGCAATAAAAGGTTTTAGTGAAAATGAAAAAGTCTGTGTCGGAATTGTAAACTATAACCAAAGTACCGACAACGGACAACGCAGAGAAGCGGGCTTCAGAGATTATATTGAAAGTGTTTCAAATGCTGAAATAACGGCTTCCGTAAATGTGGATTCCAACACTACAAGTGCACAGGCAGGCACTTTGTCTCTTTTGCACAAGTATCCTCAAATAAACATTGTCGTAACATTTAATGAATGGACTACACTCGGAGTGGGAAACGCCATTAAACAACTTTCTCTTGCAGATAAAGTAAAAGCTATCGGTTTTGACACAAATGTTGTATCAATAGGTATGCTTGAAACAGGCGAGATGGATGTTTTGGTTGTTCAAAATCCTTTTGCTATGGGGTATCTCGGTGTTAAAAACGCAAAGGATTTAATAGACGGCAAAAAAACTGACTCTAAAGTTTATACATCTGCTACTGTAATCACCAAAGAAAATATGTATGATGAAAATAATCAAAAAATATTATTTAGATTTCAATAATAATTAAAAACTTTCATTTGTATAAAATAACTCCATATATTTAATAATAATTATAACATTATATATAATCGGTCAGAGACTTTTGTTTAAAAGTTTTGACCGATTGTCTATTTTGTTTAGGCTGTGTTGAATTTTTTAACATTAAAGTGTATTTTCAAGAGCAAATTGTACGGGTTTTATCAACATTTGCCATTCTTTTTGTGAAATGTCACAAAAAAATGACTGTTCTTTTGTCAATAATAACAGTTTATATTTTTAAGTAAGTTAAAAATTGTACATTTTTAATAAAAAATCATATTCAATAAATTGACTTGCGAGAATATAATTAAATCAACGGTTGACGAGAGAATAATCAACCAAAAAAATACTATTAAATATAATAGGGAGGAACTCAAAATGAAAATGAAAAAAATAATTGCGTTATGTCTTGCAGTTGTTCTTGCTTTAGGACTTGCAGCTTGCAGCGGCGGTTCAGGTGACGGAGACAATAAGAAAGACAACAAAGGCGAAATCTCTGTATTTTATTACACATTCAGCGATGCTTATATTTCAAGTGTTCGTGCAGAAGTAGATAAAATCTTTGATGATGCAGGTGTAAAATACCAAAACTATGACGCAAACAGTAACCAAACAACTCAGACAGAGCAGGTTCAGACAGCTATTTCAAAAGGCTCAAAAGCACTTATTGTAAATGTTGTTGACACAGGTTCAAATGACGCTGCTCAAACAATCACAGACCTTGCAAAGCAAAATAACATTCCTGTTATTTTCTTTAACCGTTCAGTTGATGAGTCAGTTATTTCAAGCTACGACAAAGCAGTTTTCGTTGGTACAGACTACGAAATGGCAGGTCATATGCAAGGTAAAATGATTGGCGAATATCTTCTTGCAAACTATGACAAAGTTGATTTAAACGGCGACGGCAAAATTAGTTATGTAATGTTCAAAGGTCAAGAAGGCAATATGGAAGCTATTGCTCGTACAAAGTACGGTGTTGAAGACTGTAATGCAGTTCTCACAGAAGCAGGCAAAGCAAAACTTGAATTCTATGACCCATCTAACACAAACCTTTACCTTGTTGACCAAAACGGTGCTTGGTCATCAAGTGCAGCAATGGAATATATGAACACAATCCTTGCAAAACACAGCACAGCAAACAAAAATATGGTAGAACTCGTTATTGCAAACAATGACGAAATGGCAGTAGGTGCTATTTCTGCTCTTCAGACAGCAGGCTACAATAAAGAAGGCGGCGCAACAATTCCGGTATTCGGTGTTGACGCAACAGACGCTGCAAAAGATGCTATCGCAAAAGGCACAATGGTTGGTACAATCAAACAGAACGCAGAAGGTATGGCTAAGGTTATCACAACTGTTACAACAAACTTGCTCGAAGGCAAATCAACATTTGAAGGTGTTGAGGCTGACCAAGTAGTAGGAACATGGCGTGTAAACATTCCTTACGAAACCTATACAGGCGAAAATAAATAATTTAACATTAAATGCAGCTGCGCCTTGTGCGTGGCTGCTGTTAAAGTGAAAAACAATTCGGCTCCCTTACCGAATAACTTATACAGCAGACAGGAGACGAGTTCGTATGGACAGAAATGAAAATAAAAATATAGGTGCCGAAAACAGTAAGGAAGATGAACTTGTTCTTCTGCGAATGGAGAATATAGAAAAAGTTTTTCCAGGTGTTAAAGCACTTGATAAAGTTTCTTTGACAGTAAAAAGAGGAACTGTACATGCGCTGATGGGCGAAAACGGCGCCGGAAAGTCAACATTGATGAAGTGCCTTTTCGGAGTGTACAATAAAGACGGCGGAAACATTTATCTTGAAGGCAAAGAAATCAATTTTAAAAGTTCAAAAGAAGCTCTTGAAAACGGAGTTGCAATGGTTCATCAGGAATTGAATCAGGCACTTAAAAGAAATGTAATGGACAATATGTGGCTCGGTCGTTTCCCGACAGTTGCAAAAGGTATTCCGATTACAAGCGAAAAGAAAATGTACAAGGCTACAAAAGAAATATTTGACGAACTTGAAATTGATGTTGACCCGAAGATGATAATGAGCAAAATGCCCGTATCACAGCGTCAAATGGTGGAAATTGCAAAGGCAGTTTCTTACAATTCAAAAGTAATCGTTTTTGATGAACCTACTTCATCACTTACAGAAGAAGAAGTAGAACATCTTTTCAGAATTATAAATATGTTAAGAGACCGTGGATGCGGTATTATTTATATTTCTCATAAAATGGAAGAAATTCTTCGTATTTCAGACGAAGTAACAATAATGCGTGACGGTAAATGGATAGCTACAAGGTCGGCAGACAGTTTAACAACAGATGAAATAATTAAACTTATGGTTGGCCGTGAATTGACAAATCGTTATCCCCCTAAAGACAATGTTTTGGGAGATGTTTTGTTAGAAGTAAAAGACCTTACTGCTGAATACTCACAGTTAAAGGATGTTTCATTTACAGCACGAAAAGGCGAAATAATTGGTGTTGCAGGACTCGACGGTTCAGGCAGAACAGAATTGCTTGAAAATATTTTCGGAATTGCAACAAGACGAAGCGGTAAAATTATGCTCGAAGGCAAAGAAATCAAAAACCGCAACTCAAGAGAGTCTATAAAAAACGGTTTTGCATTGCTTACGGAAGAAAGGCGTGCAACAGGTATTTTCAGCATTTTGAATATCAGAGAAAATGCTGTTATTTCAAGCCTTAAAAAATATCAGGTAGGACCGTTTTTAAGTAAAAAGAAAATGAAAGAAAGCACAGATTGGTGTATTAAAGCCATGAGAATTAAAACTCCCGATCAGGAAACAAAAATTCGTTCTCTTTCGGGCGGTAACCAACAGAAAGTAATTCTCGGACGCTGGCTTTTGACAGACCCGACTGTTCTTTTGTTAGATGAACCGACTCGTGGTATAGATGTCGGTGCTAAATATGAAATTTATCAGTTAATAATTGACCTTGCAGATAAGGGAAAAACTGTTATTATGGTTTCCTCCGAAATGCCCGAGTTGCTCGGCGTATGCGACCGTATTTTAGTTATGTCAGGTGGTAAACTCGCCGGCGAAGTTGATGCGGCAACTACTACTCAGGAAGAAATCATGGCACTTGCTGCCAAATATGTATAAGAAATGGAGGAAATACAGATATGTCTGAGCTTACCGTAAAACAAAAAAATAATCTATCAGGCAAAATTGCCGCTTTTAAAGAAATGAATGCGGCAGATAAGCGTAGAACAATAACAGATTTGTTGTTCAATAACGCTATGTATATTATAATTTTGATTGCTATTGTGTTTATCGCAATCAAGGTACCGGCTTTCCTTTCGCTGTCATCAATTGTAAACATAATATCTCTCACAGCCGCAAAATTGCCAATCGCTCTCGGTATCGGCGGTGCTATCGTGCTTACAGGTACAGATATTTCAGCAGGTCGTTGCGTTGGTCTTACTGCTTGTATTGCGGCTTCTCTTTTGCAGATGACATCTTATGCAAATAAAATGTTCCCGGATTTAGGTGTTGTTCCTCTTCCGTTAGTTCTGCTTTTAGTTATCGCAATCGGTTGTGTAATCGGTTTTGTAAACGGTTTCTTTGTTGCAAAGTTTAAACTCCATCCTTTCATTGTTACACTCTCAACACAGTTAATCGTTTTCGGTGCAGTTCTTATGTACCTTATGATTGGTACAAATAACGGACAGACTCTTTCAGGTCTTGACCCTTCATACACAGAAGCAGTAAGAGGCACATTGTTCACAATCGGCGGTGTAGCTGTTCCTAAGTATGTTCTTTATTCAGTAATCCTTACAGGTATTATGTGGGTTATCTGGAACAAAACAAAGTTTGGTAAAAATATGTTTGCAGTAGGTTCAAACGAAGAATCTGCAAATGTTTCAGGTGTAAATGTATTTTGGACAATTGTTTTAGTATTTGTACTTGCAGGTGCAATGTACGGTATTACAGGCTTTATTGAAGGCGCTCGTATTGCTTCTTGTTCGGCAAATACAGGTCTTAACTACGAGTGTGACGCTATCGCAGCTTGCGTTATCGGCGGTGTATCATTTGTCGGCGGTACAGGTAAAATCAGCGGTATCGTAATCGGCGTATTACTCCTTCAAATCATATTTGTAGGTCTTAACTTCCTTTCAGTTGACGCAAATATGCTTTATAT
The DNA here is from genome assembly GCA_900540085.1 of uncultured Eubacteriales bacterium. Classification (GTDB taxonomy): domain Bacteria; phylum Bacillota; class Clostridia; order Oscillospirales; family Acutalibacteraceae; genus Scybalenecus. The sequence continues at coordinate 186,301 of UQEU01000001.1, read as the reverse complement.
CATTAAAGGTCTTATCATTCTTGTTGCTTGTGCAATAGATATGCGTAAATACCTTGCTCGTAAATAATATAACAATTACAAATTGACAAAAGAGGTGAAACCGTTGGCTGATGATAATAAAAACATTACCCCCCCTGATGATGAAAATTCTGCAATGCCGCAAATGCCCACTACAAGAAAGCCGGGCGGACTGTACAGAAACATTAAAATGTCTGTAAAAACTGCAAATATACTTGTTGCAGTAGGTGCAGTCGCACTGCTTTTGACTATGTTCATTCTTGTGCAAAACAACGGTTTCACCGTTAAATTTGACACAGACGGTGGTTCGTATGTTGATAGTTGTAAAGTGATGCACGGCGAAACAGTGCCTGTTCCCGAACAACCTGTTAAGGAGGGCTATGAGTTTAATGGTTGGTATATTGACCGTGCTTGTACACAGAGTTGGGATATTGAAAAAGACACTGTAACTCAAAGTTTTACATTGTACGCAGGTTGGCAGGAAAAAACACAGACTGTCGATAAATCGGACTGATTGTTTTAAATTTAAAAACGAAATGATAAAAAAGGACTGCATTCTCCATTTGGAAAATACAGTCTTTTTGTTTGATATAAATTGTAAATTATTTTGCCGTTTTTAGTGAATTTGTTTGTGTGTTTGTTTACGGTACTTTTTGTGCTTCAAACACTGTGAAATAATATTTTTTAGAATAAAATTACTCGCCGAGATATTCGGAGAATTGTTCACTTTTGACTTTTTCGTTGTTATTTTCAATAATTCTGTCAACAAAGGAGAGTGGATGCTTTCTTTTTTTTAGGTCTTCCGTGTATTTCATTGAAACTGCAATGAAAATGAGGAAGATGTAAGGCATTCCGAGATTTGTTTCAAGAAGTGAATTGATAATCATAGGAGCGAGTTTTTCAACTGCCGAACCAAGTGCTGCACTTCGTATTCCGCCAAGGAAAAGACCTGCTTCCCAACCGAATTGTACAAGAATACCGATTGCGAGTAACCACGGCATATTTATTTGTTCTTTTCTCTTTTTATGAGATATGTTCCAAATTATAATTCCTAAATATCCGACAAAAAGAATGATTGCCATATATCCGTGATATGCACCTGTTGTTCTTTGGATGGTGATTAGATTTTCTCCCGTACCAAATGTTTTTGTAATAAGGGGACAACAAAGCCACCAACCTAAAATCAGTGTTGTCCATTCAAAAAGATGTTTGTCTTTTGAAATCCACAGCCATATCCAAACGAAATTGGTAAAGCCGTAACTCATTGACATCCACAGCAGTACCCAAAACAGACTGTATCCTTCCGAGATACTTCTTGAGTGGGTCAGCAGGTGAAAAATTCCATAATCTACAATTTGGTAAAGAACACCTGCCAACAATCCTACAATAACTGTTGCATACTTCTTTTTGTAAAGTAAAAGACCTGCGAAAACTACAAGAAATCCGATGTCAAGCCACATATACAGTGGGTCGAATACTCGTTGGGCAACAACTTCCATTCCCATAATAACACCTCCGTTAATTTGAATTTTTTAGTTGCTATATGCCAATCTCAGTATAGTTCAGAAAAACAACAATGTCAATGGTATTAATAGACAATAAATTTCGATTAAATTTGTTATATTTTACAATTTAAATATTCGCAAACTTTTGTGGCGGCAACAGCACCGTCCGCAGCAGCAGTTGCAAGTTGTCTGACATTTTTTGTTCTGCAATCGCCTGCGACAAAAACACCGTCAATATTTGTTTCGCAGTTTTCATCTGCTTTTATATATCCGAAATCGTCAGTTGCGACTGTGTTTTTAAATTCGGCAGTATTTGGTATTTGACCGATGGCAACAAAAACACCGTCTGTCGATAGAGTTGTCTTTTCATTTGAAATTTTGTTCAAAACATCTATACTTTCTATTGAGTTTTCTCCGTTTAATTTTTCTACAACGGAATCCAATACAAAGACAACATTTTCTTTTTCTTTAAGCCTGTTTACAAGTGTTTGCTCACCTCGAAATTCATTTCTGCGATGGACAAGGTAAACTTTTTCGCAAATGTTTGAAAGGTAAAAAGCGTCTTCAAGTGCCGTGTTTCCTCCTCCGACAACAGCAACTGTTTTGTTTTTGTAAAACATTCCGTCACAGGTTGCACAGTAGGAGATACCTTTGCCGACAAAATCTTTTTCATTTTCCAATCCAAGCGGTCGGTTTGAGGCACCTGTTGCTATGATAATGCCGTCACACTCGTATGTGTTTTCAGTAGTGAAAACTTTTTTCGGTATTCCGTCTTCTATTTTTATAACTTTTTCATTTGAAAACTCTGCATTTAACTTTTCTGCCTGAGTTTTTAAATTCATGGCAAATTCAAAACCCGAAATGTTTTCAATGGCAGGGTAGTTTTCAATTTCGGGAGTGTTAATGATTTGACCGCCGTAAAATTCGCTTTCCAAAACAAGTGCTTGCTTACCTGCACGCTGGCAATAAATTGCAGCAGTCAGTCCTGCCGTTCCTCCGCCGATGATTACTATTTCTTTTTTTAATATGCTCATACAGTTATGCTTCTCCTAAAAATTGCAAGATGTTTGTTTTTGGCATAAATCCTGAAATTCTGTTAACCTCTGTACCGTTTTTGATAATAACTAAAGTCGGTATTGATTTAATATCATATTTCATTGCAAGTTCTTCTTCTTCGTCAACATTGATTTTAACAAATTTAAAGTCGTCTTTTTCATTTGCAATTTCATCAATAACGGGTGCAAGCATTTTGCATGGACCGCACCAAGAAGCCCAAAAGTCAATTAAAACGGGTCTTTGAGAATTGATAACTTCCTCTGTAAAATTGTCTATACTTATATTTAATGGTTTCATAATAATTTTCTCCTTTAATGTATATTAAAATACTTGTTATTTTTTAGTACAATATGCCCAATATGTACTATGTTTATATTTTACCATATAATTGTTAAAAATTCTATATTTTTATTTTAATTAAATTTACTTTAATTAAATTTTCTTTTAAACTTGCTACATTTTCAGAATTATTGTATAATTTATTTGTTAATAAAGAAAGGGTTTTTATATGGATATTATTTCACAAATCGCAAAAGAATTTTCAGTAAACCAAAATAAACTTGAAGCAACGGTTAAGTTGATTGACGAGGGCAATACAATTCCGTTTATTGCCCGTTACAGAAAAGAAGTTACAGGTTCGCTTGACGACCAAATATTAAGAGAGATAAACGATAGGCTGGCTTATTTAAGAAATCTTGAAGAACAAAAGCAAAAAGTTTTTGCGTCTATTGAAGAACAAGGGCAAATGACAGAAGAGTTGGCAAATGCTCTTGAAAGTGCCGCAACATTAACTGAAATAGAAGATATATACAGACCATACAGACCGAAAAGAAAGACAAGGGCGTCTGTTGCAAAAGCAAAAGGCTTGCAGGGTTTGGCAGACTTTATATATGAGCAGGCAAAAAACTGTGGTTCTGTATATGATGAAGCAGAAAAATATTTGAATGAAGAAGTTGAAAGTGTTGAGGATGCAATCAACGGTGCGAAAGACATTATTGCAGAATTTGTTTCCGATGACGCAAACGGCAGGAAGAGAATTCGCTATTCGTGTAAACGAAACGGCGTGATTGTGAGCGAAAAGGCACAAGATGAGTTAGGTGTATATGAAATGTACGCCGAGTACAGTGAGCCTGTTTCAAAAATTGCTCATCACAGGGTACTTGCACTCAATCGTGGGGAAAAAGAAGGATTTTTAAAAGTCTCTTTGAATTTTGATAAGGAAAACGCCATTACCATTTTACAACAACTTCATATTAAAGGTACGGGCAAATGTTCCGATATTGTGGCAGAGGCTATTGACGACTCTTATTCAAGACTTATATTCCCAAGTATTGAAAGAGAAATAAGAAATGAACTTACAGATTTGGCAAGTGAAAGTGCCATTAAAGTTTTTGCAGGAAATACAAGACAACTCTTAATGCAGCCTCCTGTAAAAAACAATGTTACAATCGGTCTTGATCCGGGTTACAGAACAGGCTGTAAGGTTGCAGTTGTAGATGAGAACGGAAATGTTCTTGATACTTCCGTAATTTATTGTGCACCGCCGCATAACAAAACAGAACAGGCTAAAAAAATAATTACCGATTTAGTTAAAAAATACAATGTAAAAATGTTTGCAATCGGCAACGGTACAGCGTCTCACGAAACAGAAGTTTTTGCCGCTGATTTGATAAAAGAACTTGACAGAGGTATCACATATATGGTTGTAAGTGAAGCAGGTGCTTCGGTATATTCCGCATCAAAACTTGCTGCAGAAGAATTTCCCGAGTATGATGTTTCTCTTCGTTCTGCCGTTTCAATTGCAAGAAGACTTCAGGACCCCCTTGCAGAACTTGTTAAAATCGACCCGAAAGCCATCGGCGTAGGTCAGTATCAACACGATATGCCTCAAAAAGAACTTAACGGTGCGCTTGACGGCGTTGTGGAAGATTGCGTAAACTCTGTCGGTGTAGATTTGAATACCGCTTCTGCACAACTTCTTTCAAGAGTTGCAGGTATCTCAACTGCTGTTGCAAAAAATATTGTAGAGTTTAGAAAAGAAAACGGGGGCTTTACTTCACGCTCTGAACTTAAAAAGGTAAAAAAACTCGGTCCAAAAGCATTTGAACAGTGTGCAGGATTTTTGCGTGTTCGAGAAAGTAAAAATGTACTTGACTCAACAGCCGTTCACCCTGAAAGTTATGATGTAGCAAAAAAACTTTTAAATATCTGTTCGGTCAGCGATGAAGATATACGAAACGGCAATACTTCTGCAATATCGCTCATAGCAAAAACAAACGGAACATCTGCACTTGCAAAAGAGTTGGGAGTCGGAGAGCCGACACTTGTTGATATTATAAAAGAAATTCAAAAACCCGGCAGGGACCCGAGAGATGAATTGCCTCCTCCGATGTTGAGAACGGATATTATGGGTATGGAAGATTTAAAAGAGGGTATGGAACTGAAAGGCACAGTCAGAAATGTTATCGACTTCGGTGCTTTTGTCGATATAGGTGTTCATCAGGACGGACTTGTTCATATTTCTCAAATTACTGACAGATTCATCAAACACCCGTCAGATGTTCTCAAAGTAGGCGATATTGTAACGGTTTGGGTGCTTTCTGTCGATGTTAATAAAAAACGAATTTCTCTTACTATGAAAAATCCAAATAAATGACAAAATAAAAGCAGACAAGGCTTAAAAAAGTAAAAAACTTAATAAGTGCTTTGTCTGCTTTTTTAAAATTTATTTATCAAGAATAACATAACTTGTGCCTGAATAGTAATTTCGGCACATATCAATTCTTTCTTCGTGTCTTTTCTGTCTTAACATTTCTTTTTCTTTGCTTTTTTGTCTGTTTTCTTTTATAATAATAACGGCAACAAAAACGGAAGAGAACAGTATCACTTCAAGTGCAATCGAAACTTTCATCAGCAAAAAATTGTTGTCTAAAAGATAAACGGGTATATTGAAAACGATGTATCCTATTGAAAATGAACATATTGAAAGCAAAATAGATTTTATAAATTTTTTAAGTTTGTTTTTCATAAATTTTCCTCCTTTGCTCTACAATTTCATTTTAGCAAAAGGGAAAATTTAATCAATATATATAACAAACAGAGTACCTTTAATAGTACCGATAAAACAAATGTTTTAAAAAAGTGTTGACAGAATTCTACAAATTAGTACATTTGTTCTTATTAAAAAATACTCATTTTAATCCGATTTTTTTAAAGAAAACATTTTAAAAAATTATTAAAAATAATTGTTGACTTTATTATATTAATACTTTATAATACCGTGTTGGAAAGGAATGTGTTTTATGACGGTTCTGTTTAAAGATGCTCTTGTTTATCAAAACAATGAGTTCAAAAAAATGAGTGTTTTAATACGAGGCTCCGTTGTTGAAGGCCTTAGTGTTTCCTTTTCTGATATTTATACAACAGATATTAATCGTATTGTTGATTGTAAGAGTAAATATTTATTGTTGCCGGGTTTTGCAGATGTTCATGTTCATCTTCGAGAGCCCGGTTTTTCTTATAAGGAAACGATTAAAACAGGTACACAGGCAGGTGCAAAAGCAGGATATACTTTGCTTTGCTCAATGCCCAATCTTAAACCGACGCCCGATTGTGCGGAAAATCTTAAAGTTCAGACAGATATAATAAAAAAAGATGCTGTTATAGATGTTTTGCCGTTCGGTACAATAACTAAAAACAGGCTTGGTGTCGGTGAACTTATCAATTTTGATGAAATAAAGAACGATGTTGTCGGTTTTTCCGATGACGGTACAGGTGTTCAAACTGCCGAACTTATGGAAGAGGCAATGAAAAAATGTGCAAAAATCGGTAAAGTAATTTCTGCACATTGTGAAGATAATTCTTTGCTTCACGGAGGATATATTCACGACGGAGAGTATTGCAAAAAGAATAATCATAAAGGTATTTGCTCGGAGTCGGAATGGGGACCTATTAAAAGAGATTTAAAACTTGCGGAAAAAACAGGTTGTCACTACCATGTTTGCCATATATCAACAAAAGAAAGCGTTGAACTCATACGAGAGGCGAAGAACAGGGGAGTGAATGTTACTTGCGAAACTGCACCGCATTATCTTGTGCTTTGCGATGAAGACTTGAAAGATGAGGGCAGATTTAAAATGAATCCGCCGCTCAGGTCATCTGCCGACAGAGATGCACTCATTGAGGGAATTAAAGACGGTACTATTGATGCAATAGCAACAGACCATGCACCGCACAGTGAAGATGAAAAGTCAAGAGGACTTGCCAAAAGTGCAATGGGTGTAGTGGGACTTGAAACTGCGTTTCCTATATTATATACTAAACTTGTAAGAAACGGTGTTATTACACTTGAACGACTTGTTGAGTTGATGTGCGTTTCGCCAAGAAAGATTTTCAATCTTAAAGGCGGAGAAATAAAAAAAGGCGAGTCAGCCGATTTGTGCCTGATAGATTTAGAAAAGCAGTTTACAGTTGAACCCGAAAAGTTTGCGAGCAAAGGGCGTTCCACACCGTTTGAAAATATGAAATTACAAGGTGAAAACCTTTTAACTGTATTGAGAGGAGAAATTGTTTATGAAGCCTTATAATAAAAAAATTGTGCTTGAAAACGGGCAGGAGTTTTACGGTTACGGTTTCGGCTCAAACCGAGAAGCCATAAACGAAATTGTTTTCAACACATCTATGGTAGGTTACCAAGAAATTGTTTCAGACCCGAGTTATACCGACCAAATGGTATGTATGACATATCCTTTGATTGGCAACTACGGTATGACAGATGAAGACTATGAAACAAAGATGCCGACTATTGGTGGACTTATTGTTAGAGAATATAACGATATTCCGTCAAATTTCAGATATACAAAAACACTTGGGGAAGTTTTGGACGAGTACAACATTCCGGGTATTTACGGAGTTGATACAAGAAAAATAACAAGAATTATCCGTGATGAAGGAAGCCAAAAGGTCATCATTACAGATGCCGATGTTTCAAAAGAGGAAGCACTTGAAAAATTGAAAAATTATCAAATACCGACAGATATGGTATCAAGAGTTTCCTGTAAAAAGCGTTGGTATTCAAGAACACCTAATCATAAGTATGATGTTGTTGCGATTGACTGCGGTATTAAATTGAATATTGTAAGAAAACTTAATGAAAAAGGCTGCAATGTAACAGTTGTACCGTATAATATTTCGGCAGAAGAAATTTTGAAAATGCAGCCCGACGGTCTTTTCCTTTCAAACGGACCCGGAGACCCTGAAAATGTACAGACAGTTATTGAAGTAGTAAGAAAACTCAAAGGAAAACTTCCTATTTTCGGAATTTGTCTCGGACATCAGATGATTTCTCTTGCTATGGGTGCAAAAACATTTAAAATGAAATTCGGACACAGAGGCGGAAACCATCCTGTTAAAAATCTTCAAACAGGAAAAATTGAGATTACTTCTCAAAACCACAGTTATGCGGTAGATGCAAAGTCTGTTGAAGATACAGAACTTGAAGTTACTCATATCAATCTGCTTGATAATACAGCCGAAGGCGTAGAGTGTAAAAAATATAAAATGTTCTCCGTTCAGTACCATCCCGAAAGTGCACCGGGACCGCAGGACAGTTTGTATTTGTTTGATAAGTTTATTGATTTGATGAAAAAGGAGGAAGCGTAAGTGCCGAAAAGAACAGATATTCATAAAGTACTTGTAATAGGCTCAGGTCCTATCGTAATAGGACAAGCTGCCGAATTTGACTATGCAGGAACACAGGCTTGTCTTGCACTTCGTGAAGAGGGCTATGAAGTTGTACTTATCAACTCAAACCCTGCAACAATTATGACAGATACCGATATAGCCGATAAGGTTTATATGGAACCTTTGAATTTGGAATATGTAGCAAGAATTATCCGTCACGAAAGACCCGACGCAATTGTTCCGGGTCTTGGCGGACAAACAGGACTTAACCTTGCAGTACAACTTGCTAAAAAAGGTGTTTTGCAAGAGTGTCAGGTTGAAATTCTCGGCACTTCTTTTGAAAGCATTGAAAGAGCAGAAGACCGTGAACTTTTCAAGGAACTCTGCGAAAGTTTGGGCGAACCCGTACTTCCTTCCGAAATTGCAAATACTCTTGAAGAAGGACTCAAAGCGGCAGCAGAAATCGGCTATCCCGTTGTTTTAAGACCTGCATATACTTTGGGCGGTACAGGCGGCGGCTTTGCCGACGATGAAGAAGAGTGCAGAGAGATGCTTAAAAATGCACTTGCTTTATCTCCCGTTCATCAAGTTCTTGTAGAAAAGAGCATCAAGGGCTATAAAGAAGTTGAATATGAAGTAATGCGTGACGCCAACGATACGGCAATCACTATTTGTAATATGGAAAACATCGACCCTGTCGGTGTTCATACAGGCGACTCAATAGTTGTTGCTCCGAGCCAAACTCTTACAAATAAAGAGTATCATATGCTTCGTGACTCTGCATTGAAAATAATAAGAGAACTCAAAATTGAGGGCGGATGTAATGTTCAGTTTGCACTTGACCCGCACAGTTTTCAATATTATCTTATTGAAGTTAACCCTCGTGTATCCCGTTCTTCAGCACTCGCTTCAAAGGCTTCAGGTTATCCGATAGCAAGAGTTTCTGCAAAAATTGCAGTCGGACTTCATCTTGATGAAATAGAACTTGCCAACACGCCTGCATCATTTGAACCGGCACTTGACTATGTTGTTACAAAGGTTGCCCGTTTCCCGTTTGATAAGTTTTCAGATGCAAATAACTCGCTCAATACTCAGATGAAAGCGACAGGCGAGGTAATGAGTATCGGCAGAACAATGGAAGAGAGTTTGCTCAAAGCAATCAGAAGTTTGGAAACAGGCGTTTGCCATATTTACAACAAAAAGTTCGATGATTGGTCAATAGAGTCTTTGCTTGAGTATATTCATACTCCGACTGACGACAGAATTCACGCAATAGCACAGTTAATTCGTTTTGGCTGTGACCTTAACCTTATTTATAACTCAACAAAAATAGATATGTTCTTCCTTGAGAAGATTAGAAACATTGTTGACTTTGAAACAACAATCAAAGAAAACAAAAACAATGTTGAAATTTTAAAAGATGCTAAAAAGATGGGCGTTTCAGATGAATTTATAGGTATGTTGTGGGGTATGAGCGCTTCGGAAGTTTTCTTGATGAGAAAAGAAAACAATATTTTCCCCGTATATAAAATGATAGATACCTGTGCTTCTGAATTTGACTCCTATGTACCGTATTTTTACTCAACATACGAAGATGAAAATGAAAGTATAGTTTCGGATAAAAAGAAAATCATTGTTCTTGGTTCAGGTCCTATAAGAATAGGTCAGGGCGTAGAGTTTGACTATTCAACAGTTCACGCTATTTGGTCTATACGAAAAGCAGGATATGAAGCAATTATCATAAACAATAACCCTGAAACAGTTTCAACAGACTATACAACTTCCGACAAACTTTACTTTGAGCCTCTGACTGTTGAAGATGTAATGAATGTCATTGAACTTGAAAAACCACAGGGCATAGTCGTATCTCTCGGCGGTCAGACTGCAATAAACCTTGCACCTCCGCTCGATGCACTCGGCGTACCGATTATAGGTACAGATGTTGCTGCTATTGATAAGGCAGAAAACAGAGACAGTTTTGAAAAGATTATGACTGAACTCGGCATTCCTCAACCGACAGGACAGGCGGTTACTGATATTGAAGAGGGTGTAAAAGTTGCCGATTCAATCGGCTATCCTGTTTTGGTAAGACCTTCATTCGTTCTTGGCGGTCGTGCAATGCAGATTGTTGCAAACGAAGAAAGTCTTCGCCACTACTTGCAGACGGCAGTTGAAATTAATACAGAACAGCCTGTTCTTGTAGATAAATATATTATGGGTAAGGAACTTGAAGTTGATGCTATTTGTGACGGCGAAGATGTTTTCGTACCGGGCATTATGGAACATGTTGAGAGAACAGGCGTTCACTCGGGCGACTCCATTTCTGTTTATCCGACATTCAGCGTTTCTCGGGCTGTTAAAGATAAAATTCTTGACTATACCGTTAAACTCGGTAAAGCAATCGGTATAGTAGGTCTTTACAATATTCAGTTCATAGCAGACGATGATGACAATGTTTTTGTAATCGAAGTAAATCCTCGTTCTTCAAGAACTGTTCCGTTCCTCAGTAAAGCAACGAGCGTAAGAATGGCTGATATTGCAACAAAAGTTATTCTCGGCCATTCGCTCAAAGAACAAGGCATTACAGAAGTTTATAAAGAAGAAAAGAAAAGATGGTATGTTAAGGCGCCTGCTTTCAGTTTTTCAAAACTCAAAGGTATGGACACATATTTAAGCCCTGAAATGAAGTCAACAGGCGAGGCAATAGGCTATGACAAGAGCCTTAAAAGAGCACTTTATAAGGCACTTCAATCGTCGGGACTCAATGTTTCAAACTATGGTACCGTACTTGTAACGATTGCAGATGCAGACAAGGCAAACGCACTTGAACTTGTACAGCGTTTCTATGATCTCGGTTTCAATATTGAGGCAACAAGCGGTACTGCAAAGTATCTTAAAGAACACGGTATTAAAACAAGAGTTCGTAAAAAATTAACAGAAAACGGAAGCGATGAAATTCTTGTTGCACTCCGTCAGGGACATATTTCCTATGTTATCAATACTATTGATGTAAGTCACGGCGACAGCCATTCTGACGGTTCGGAAATCAGACGAGCAGCCGTTGAAAACAATGTTACTATGTTTACATCTCTTGATACCGTTCGTGTTCTTCTTGATGTTCTTGAAGATATAACAATCGGTGTTTCAACAATAGATTCTGAATAATTGAGGAAGTTTTATGTATAAACAAAATTTTTACACAATAGAAGAAAATGTAAAAATCGCAAAAGATGTTTATAAAATGATTTTAAAAGGCGACACACAATATATTACCGCAAGCGGTCAGTTTATAAATATCAAAATTGAGTCAAAGTATTTACGCCGTCCTATTTCTGTTTGCGACTATGATGATGAAACAATAACCATCATTTATAAAGTTGTAGGCGAAGGCACGGAAATAATGAAAGATATGGAAAAAGGCACTGTTTTAGATGTTTTGACAGGTCTCGGAAACGGCTACACTATTAAAACCGATTGCAAGAAACCTCTTGTAATTGGTGGGGGTGTAGGTGTTCCTCCATTGTACAATCTTGTTAAAAATCTTATTAAACTCGGTCAAAAGCCTCAGGTTATTCTCGGATTTAATACTAAAGACGAAGTGTTTTATGAAGATGAGTTTAAAAAACTCGGTGCAGATGTTACCGTTACTACGGTTGACGGAAGTGTCGGTGTAAAAGGTTTTGTTACTGACGCTTTCCCGACAGAATACGACTATTTCTATACCTGCGGACCTATGCCTATGTTCAATGCGATTGAAAAGACGGTCAAAACTTCAGGACAGTATAGTTTTGAAGAAAAAATGGGCTGTGGTTTCGGCGCTTGTATGGGTTGTTCGTGTAAAACAAAGTACGGCAGTAAAAGAATTTGTAAAGACGGTCCCGTGCTTGAAAGGGAGGAAATAGTATGGTAGATTTAAGCGTTGAACTCTGCGGACTTAAACTTGACAATCCCATTATTCCCGCAAGCGGAACATTCGGCTACGGCAATGAGTTTAAAGATTTTTACGATATAAATATTTTAGGCTCGTTCAGTTTTAAAGGCACTACAAAAGACGCTCGTTTCGGTAACCCGACTCCCCGTATCGCAGAGTGCGACTGCGGAATGATAAATGCTGTTGGTTTGCAAAATCCGGGTGTTGAAAAAGTTGTTTCGGAAGAATTGCCTAATTTAAAAAAGTTTTTCCATAAAAAAGTAATAGCAAATGTTTCGGGATTTTCTGTTGAAGATTATGCATACACTTGTGAAATTTTAGATAAGGAAGAGCAAGTAGGCATTCTTGAAGTAAATGTCAGTTGCCCAAATGTTCACGGCGGAGGTATGAGTTTCGGTACTTCTCCAGAGTGTGCGGCAGAGGTTACAAGAGCAGTTAAGAAAGTTACGACTAAACCTGTTTTCATCAAATTAAGTCCGAATGTAACAGATATAGTTTCAATCGCAAAGGCTTGTGAAGAAGCAGGTGCAGACGGTATCTGTCTTATAAATACAATGCTTGGAATGAGAATTGACCTTAAAAAGCGTCAAAGCGTCATTGCAAATAAAATGGGTGGATTTTCGGGAAATGCTATTTTTCCCGTCGCTGTCAGAATGGTTTATCAAGTTTCAAAGGCGTGCAATATTCCCGTAATGGGATGTGGCGGTGTTTCAACTGCAAAGCAGGTTATTGAGATGATGATGGCAGGTGCAACTGCAGTTCAAGTGGGTGCTGCAAATTTAGTTGACCCTTACGCTTGTAAAAACATTATTGAAACTTTGCCGAGCGAAATGGAAAAATTAGGAATAGAAAAATTAAGTGATATTATAGGAGTGGTTGACTGATGGGTAAAGATGTTATTATTGCCTGTGATTTTTCAAATAAAGAAAAAACATTTGAATTTCTCGATAAATTTAAAGATAAAAAACCTTTTGTTAAAATTGGTATGGAACTTTTCTATGCAGAAGGTCCGTCTATTGTTCGTGAAATCAAAAAAAGAGGTCATAAAATCTTTTTAGACTTAAAACTTCACGATATTCCGAACACAGTTAAAAAAAGTATGGCAGTTCTTTCACAACTTGATGTAGATATGACAAATCTTCACGCAGCAGGAACTATTGATATGATGAAAGCCGCTGTTGAAGGTTTGACGAGAGAAGACGGCACAAGACCTATTTTAATAGCAGTTACGCAGCTCACTTCTACAAGTGAAGAAAGAATGCAAAACGAACTTTTGATTAACGCAACTATAAACGATACAATTAAAAAATATGCTCAAAACGCTGAAATCGCAGGTCTTGACGGTGTTGTATGTTCACCTTTGGAGGCGTCGCTTGTAAAAGACGCCTGCGGAAAAGAATTTTTGACAGTTACACCCGGTGTTAGATTTGCAGACGGAGATATCGGCGACCAAGTTCGTGTTACAACTCCCAAAAAAGCGAAAGAAATCGGTTCTGACTATATAGTAGTAGGCAGACCTATTACTGTTGCCGAAAACCCTGTTGAAGCGTATGAAAGATGTTGCAGAGAGTTTATAGGTTAAATTTAAGCAGTTTTTATAGATTTTAAATAATTTGAAAATTGAATTACAGGAGGACTTTATATGAGTTTAGAAAAGACAATAGCAAAAGATTTGCTTTCAATTAAGGCAGTTTTTTTAAAGCCTGCCGATCCGTTTACTTGGGCTTCAGGAATTAAAAGCCCTATTTATTGCGACAACAGACTTACTTTGAGTTTTCCGAAAGTAAGAGAAGATGTTGAAAACGGTCTTGCTCAAACAGTAAAAGAAAAGTTCCCCGAAGCAGAAGTGCTTATGGGTACTTCAACGGCAGGTATTGCACACGCTGCCATTACTGCAACTATTCTCGGTTTGCCTATGGGATATGTTCGTTCGGGACATAAAGACCACGGCAGACAAAATCAAATTGAGGGCAAAATTGAAAAAGGTCAAAAAGTTGTAGTTATAGAAGACCTTATTTCAACAGGTGGTTCTGTTATCGAAGTTGTAGATGTTCTTAGAGAAGCCGGCGCAGATGTTCTCGGCATAGTTTCAATTTTTACATATGGTTTGCAAAAAGGTTTAGACCGTCTTAAAGAAGCAAATGTAGTGAATTACAGTCTTTCAAACTTTGACGCTCTTTCAGAAACTGCCGCAGAAGAAGGTTATATCAGTGAAGGCGATATTAAGAAATTAAAGGCTTTTCAGCAAAATCCTTCCGACCCTTCATGGATGACTTTATAACACGAGGTGTTTTCAATGCGACATTTTCTTGATACAACAGATTTTACGGTTGAAGAAATTGACAGTGTCATTTCTCTTGCACTTGACATAATTGACAACAGAGAAAAATACAGTGAAATTTGTAAGGGCAAAAAACTTGCAACTTTGTTTTTTGAACCGAGTACACGAACAAGACTCAGTTTTGAGGCTGCAATGCTTGAACTCGGCGGTTCAGTTCTCGGATTTTCTGAAGCGTCAAGTTCGTCTGCATCTAAAGGAGAAACAGTTTCCGATACCATACGAGTTGTTTCTTGCTATGCAGATATTATAGCTATGCGCCATCCTCTTGAGGGTGCGCCCCGTGTTGCTTCATTGAAGTCAGAATGTCCTATCATAAATGCGGGCGACGGCGGACACAGTCACCCGACTCAGACCATGACCGACCTTTTGACAATAAAAAGAGAAAAGGGAAGACTTGACAATTTGACTGTCGGACTTTGCGGAGATTTAAAATTCGGCAGAACAGTTCATAGTTTGATTAAAGCGTTGTCAAGATATACAGGTATTAAATTTGTGCTCATTTCTCCTGAAGAACTTGCCGTTCCCGAATATATCACTAAAGATATTCTTGATAAAAATTCAATAGAATATGTTGAAACGGACAAAATGGAAGATGTAATGAGCGAACTCGATATTTTGTATATGACTCGTGTTCAAAGAGAGAGATTTTTCTCTGAAGATGAGTATTTGAAACATAAAGACGCTTTCATTTTAGACCTTGAAAAGTTAAAAGATGCTAAACCTGACCTTACAATAATGCATCCGCTTCCTCGTGTAAATGAGATTGCAACAGAGGTTGATGACGACCCGAGAGCAAAGTATTTTGAACAGGTTAAAAACGGTAAATTTGTCAGAGAAGCAATTATCATTACTCTTTTGAAATGGGGAGGCATTTTAAATGAAAATTGATGAACTTAAAGACGGCATAGTTTTGGACCATATTCAAGCCGGACTCGGTATGGAAATTTATAATGTCTTAAATTTGAGCGAGTTTGACGGTCAGGTTGCACTTATTCAAAATGCAAAGTCAAAATTGATGGAAAAAAAAGATGTCCTTAAAATCGAGGGCAATTCCGATGATATTGATTTGAATAAAATTGCGTATATAGACTCAAATTTGACTGTTAATATTATTAAAAACGGTGAACTTGCAGAAAAAAAGAAAATTTCTTTGCCGAAAACTTTGAAAGGTGTAATTCACTGTAAAAACCCGAATTGTATTACAAATCACGAAAATGTGGAAAGCACTTTTGTTTTGACGGATGAAAGTACGGGAACTTACCGTTGCCTTTATTGTGAAACAACTGCTTAAGGTGAATGAATGACAAAGGCACAACTTGTAGAAAGAAGTTTAATAACAAAGTACAGAAAAAGTATATGGAATAGGTTTGTAGGTGCGATTAAGGACTATGAACTTGTTAAGCCGGGCGATAAAATTGCAGTTTGTATAAGCGGAGGCAAAGACTCTGCATTAATGGCAGTTTTGTTTTCTCATTTGAAAAAGTACAGCGACTTTGAGTTTGATGTTGAATATTTATGTATGGACCCCGGTTATGCCGAACAAAACAGACAACTTATTGAAGACAATATGAAAACGCTTGGAATTGATGCAAAGTTTTTTGAGTCAAATATTTTCAGTGCTGTTGAAAATGTTGAAGAAAGTCCGTGTTATCTTTGTGCAAGAATGAGGCGTGGTTATCTCTATGACAATGCAAAAAAACTCGGTTGCAATAAAATTGCTTTGGGACACCATTTTGATGATGTTATTGAAACGATTTTGATGAGTATGTTTTACGGTGCAGAAATGAAGACTATGATGCCGAAACTCCACTCAACAAATTTTGAGGGAATGGAACTTATACGCCCGTTGTATCTTGTTAAGGAGCAAGACATAATTTCTTGGAAGAATTACAACGAACTTCGTTTTTTGCAGTGTGCTTGTAAGTTTACGCAGGATGTTGCCGATGAGTATCACGACTCAAAAAGACTTGAAATGAAAAATCTTATTTCATCTTTGAGAAAAATAAACCCACAGATAGATATAAATATTTTTCGCAGTGTTGAAAATGTCAATATCGGTCAAATAATCGCTTGGAAAAAAGACGGTAAAAAAATAAATTTTTTAGACGAATACGACAGATAAATAAAAAACAGACTTGAGATGCAAATTGCAAATCAAGTCTGTTTTTTATTATTTATTTCATTGAATCTATAATTCTTTGTGCTTGTTTGTATGTTTCTTCAATATCAATAGTTTTAAATTCGCCGTCTTGATAAAGAATTTTTCCGTCAACCATAGTCAATTTTACATTTTCCTTTGAACCTGAATACACAATGTTTTTGGATATGTTGTTTATAGGCTGCATATTCGGTCTGTGCATATCAATAACAATTAAATCTGCTTGTTTTCCGACATCTATAACATCGCAGTTGTCAAGTCCCATACTTTTTGCCGAACCGACTGTTGCTGAATAAAGAATTTTGTTTGCATCGGGTACAGAGGCGTCGCATAAAGAAATCTTTTGCGTTGCGGCGATTAAAAACATTTCTCTGAACATATCAAGACAGTTGTTAGACGCAGGACCGTCGGTTCCGATTGCGACATTTATGTTCTTGTCATACATTTTTTGAACAGGAGCAATTCCGCTTGCAAGTTTGCAGTTAGAACCGGCGTTTATGATTGCCCAAACATTTTTGTCTTTGTATATTTGAAGGTCGTCATCGTTTACCCAAACGCTGTGATATGCACCGCCGCCGTAGTTCCAAATTCCCAAATCATTAAATAATTGAGTCGGAGTTTTTCCGTATTTTTTGACGCATTCTTCCACTTCTGACTTGGTTTCACTTGCGTGCATATATACGGGTGCTTTGTACTTTTCGGCAAGTTTTGCAACGCCTTGTATTTTTTCTTTTGAAGTTGTATATTCTGCATGAAAACCGAGTTTGTACGAGATTAAACTGTCATAATTATTGAACTTGTTATAGTAATTTTCAAGTTTGTCTAAACTTTCCTGAAAATCATTTAAACCGCAGGTAAGAACACTTCTGAAACCGCATTCAATGCTTGCTTTTATCATATTTTCCGGGAAATAGTACATATCAAAGCAGGCAGAAATTCCGCTTGTAAGATACTCTGCAAAAGCAAGTTTTGACAAATGATATATATCGTCGGCAGTCAATTTTGCTTCAAGTGGAAATACTCTGTTGTAAAGCCATTCGTTAAGTGGCAAGTCGTCTGCATACGAGCGTAAAAAAGTCATTGCACTGTGTGTATGAGCATTTTTAAAAGAGGGCATAAGAAGATTGCCGTTCAAATCAATTTCTTCATCGGCAACTAAGTTGTCATTTTTTCCTATGTGAAAAATTTTATCGTCTTTTACCCAAACTTCATCATTTGAAATATCAAAACCGTCTTTGAGCGTCAATATTTTTCCGTTATAAAATCTAATCATTTATATAACCTCTTCAAGTTTTCTTCAAACGGTGCTTTTACTATACCTTTTTCGGTAATGATAGCCGTTATCAGTTCGTGGTCGGTAACATCAAAAGCAGGGTTATAGCATTTTGTTTCTTTGAGCGCTACGGGTTTTTCAAAAAACATTTCTTTAATTTCGTCAGCGTCACGCTCTTCAATAACTATATCGTCGCCGCTTTTGCAGTTAAAGTCAATTGTTGAATACGGTCCCAATACATAAAACGGAATATTGTAGTATTTTGCAAGTACGGCAACTGAACTTGTACCTATTTTGTTTGCAATATCGCCGTTTGCGGCAATTCTGTCTGTGCCTACAAGGACTGCGTCAATCATACCTTTTTTCATAAGAAGTCCCGCCATATTATCACAGATAAGCGTTACATCAACGCCTGCTTTTTGCAGTTCATAGCTTGTAAGTCTTGCACCTTGAAGCAACGGCCTTGTTTCGTCGCTGAAGACTTTGAAATTGTAGCCTTTTTCTTTTCCGAGTAAAATAGGTCCTAAACCTGTACCGTACTTTGAAGTTGCGAGCGCACCTGCATTGCAGTGTGTTAAAAGTGAGTCGCCGTCTTTTAAAAGAGAAAGACCGTATTCGCTGATTTTTAGGCACATTTCAATATCTTCTTTGTGAATTGAAATAGCTTTTTCAACAAGATTTTCTCCGTTTTCATAGGCTTTAATCATTTCGCTTGTTGCCCATGAAAGATTGACTGCGGTGGGGCGTGAAGAGTCAAGATATTTTTTTAGTTCATATTTGTCCTCGTC
Organism: uncultured Eubacteriales bacterium; assembly: GCA_900540085.1. GTDB lineage: Bacteria > Bacillota > Clostridia > Oscillospirales > Acutalibacteraceae > Scybalenecus. Next base: position 167,549 of record UQEU01000001.1, on the reverse strand, counting down.
TATTACAGCCATGGCATAGGCTGCAGCAATTCCGATTGCAGGAGCGCCTCGTACACGCAACTTTTTTATTGCGTCATAAAAATCTTCTTTTGTACGCATTTCTATATATTTTTCTTCATTCGGCAAAAGAGTCTGGTCTAAAATTAAAACTTTGTTGTTTTCGTATTTTATGTTATCCATTTAATTCTCCGATTTTTTCTATCGTTTTTAATATCAGTTTTTTAAAATCAGGTGCAACTCTGTCGGCAGTTTCGGAAACTTCTTCGGCAGTCAAAGGTTGTGGAAGTATTCCGCAAGCCATATTTGTAATGCACGAAATTCCGCAAACTTTTATATTTGCATGCGTTGCCGCAATGGCTTCTATTGCCGTACTCATACCTACTGCGTCGGCACCTGCCGTTCTTAAAAATCGTATTTCGGCGGGAGATTCAAATTGAGGACCTGTAAGTTGAACATATATGCCCTCTTTAAGTTCAATCTCGTTTTCTTTTGCAACATCCTTAACCAAGTTTTGTAAATCTTTGTTATAACAGTTACTCATATCAGGAAAGCGAACACCGAAATTTTCGTCATTTTCTCCGATTAAGGGCGACGGTACAAAGCAGGAAATATGGTCGTTAATCAGCATAAAATCGCCTGCGTTAAAGTCAGTGTTAATTCCTCCCGCTGCATTTGTCAGAACGAGGTATTTAACACCTATAATTTTGAGAAGTCTTACATAATTGATTGCTTTTTTAGGTGTGTAGCCTTCGTAAAGATGCGTTCTTCCCTGAACATATACAACAGGTGTGCCGTTTACTTTAGTGAAAACAAATCTGCCTTTGTGCGTCGGTGCAGTCGCAACAGGGAAGTGTAAAATGTCTTTGAAATCTACGATTTCACAATTTCTTGTTCCGTCTGCAAGAGAACCCAAACCGCTTCCGAGTACAACGGCAATTTTTGGTCTGATTGTGGTTTTACTTAAAATTGTTTTTGCCTGAATTTCATAAATGTCTGTCAAAATATCACACCTTTCATATAATAGATTATATAATATATCAAAACTTTATTCAACTTAATAATTAAATTTGTGCAATGTTTGGTTGAAATAAAATAACTTTTTATGGTATTATTATTTTAATAAAAGATATTTTTTAGGTGGTGATTTAATGACTGTTACGCAAAAAGTAATTGCTTGTATTTTTCTTGTTATCCTTTTTGTCGTTATAAACATTTTGTTTTTCTATCTTGCAAAAAAATTGATGTTTGACGGAAAAAACTATTCGGATTTAAAAGATATAGAGCATTTTATCGAGCAGGCAAAAGCAGACAATCAAAAAAGTTTGGAAAAAGCGGCAAACCATTTAAAAAAGTTTTCTTTGGATAAAAAAATAGTATCTCTTGAGGGAAGTTGCGTTTCAACGGAAGACACTGCTGTTTTTTTGAATTGCGAAAAGTCAAAAATCGCTAAAACAATGGCGTTTGATAACGGCAAATTTTCTTTTTTGCTTTTGGCAAGCGATGTTTTTCACATAAGCAGAAAGAAACTTAAAAATGAGTTTGGCAAGAAAACAAAACTTGTAAAGGAAAATGAGTTGGAAGAAATAACGGGGTACAGTTATTCAAGACTGTGTCCGTTTGACAGTAATTTTTTGCCTGTATATGTTGACGAGTCTTTAAAAGATCTTGATTTTATATATGTTTATTCAGGAAACTATGACAATGTTGTTAAACTCACACAAAGCGAGTTAATCAGAGCAACGAATTTTGAAAAATGGGTTGATGTTACTAAAAGAAAAAACCGAGCAGATTGATTTTAAAGACAGTAAATCAATTTATTCGGCTTTTTTTGTTTTATATTTTGATTTTAAAATAAAATGAAAATTAGTTTTTAAATATTGAATTGATTAAACTGTTGTAAACTTTGACAGGGTCATTGGTAAACTTTTCTTTTATAAGAACGGCTTGTTCTTTTGAAGCAACATACAAAGTCAGCGACATAAAGTCCTGTTCTTTATCGTTTACATGAAGCGTTACCCTGAAGCCGTTTTCGCACTCTTCAATTTCACTGTGAATTTGTTTTTTGTAGATTTCTCTTGAAGCGAGTTTTGAAACTGTCGCAATACTTTTTTCTCGTATTGTTTTCGGCAAGTTGTCTTCAAGAAACTGTACCGATGTTTTTCCTTTTTCCGTTATCTTTAAAAAATCATTTTCGTCTTTTTCAATAACTTTTTCTTTTAAAAGTTCCGCAAGAGCGTCAGCCGTTTCGTAGTAGTTTGCAATTTCTCCCGCAGTCATTGCCTCTATAATAATTTGTTCGGTTGTGCTTTCCTTAACATTTGTCAAAATATAGCAAATAGCGACTTTTATGGTGTCTTTACTGCGAAGAACACCGCTTTCCATATCGTTTGCAATGGCGTCAAATTGAGGCTCATTGTTTTCTGTTTCAAAATTAAAATCATTGTTCATTTATATCACCGTTCATAGTGTAACATAAAAATGTTAATAAATAAAGAGATATTTTGTATCTTGCAATATAAAGTGATTAATAATATAATTATATTACAGTAAATTATATATTAAGAAGAAAGAGGTATAAATATGAAAATAACAAAAGAAACAATTATCGGCGATATTCTTGATAAAGCACCTGACACCGCTCCGTTTTTCTTGGAAATGGGTATGCATTGTCTCGGTTGTCCTGCATCAAGGGGCGAAAGCATTGAAGCTGCTTGTATGGTGCATGGAACAGACGCTGATGAACTCGTTTCAAAAATAAATGAATTTTTGAGTAAAAATGAAGCGTAAACAACTTCCCATAAGACTTAAAACAACGGCAGAGTTTGTGCGACACGGCTCTGCTGTTGCTGATATTGGGTGTGACCACGGATATTTGCCTATATATCTTGTTGAAAACAATATTGCAGATTTTGTAATAGCATCGGACATCAATAAAGGCCCTATTGAAAGTGCCGTTAAAAATGTCTCTCTTGCAAATTTGTCAGACAAAATAGAGTGCCGTTTGTCAGACGGCTTAAAGGCGTATAAAAAAGGCGAGTGTTTCGATTTTGTTTTTGCAGGAATGGGCGGAGAACTTATCAGAGATATTATTGCTGATTGCAATTTTTTAAAAGATGAGAAAGTTCACTTGATTTTTCAGCCTATGACTCACGCAGAAGCAGTTGCAAAGTACCTTTGTGAAAACGGTTTTGAACTTGGTAAAAGAGTTTTTTTGGAAGAAAATAAAAAGTTTTATACCGTTTTCGATGCATATTATACAGGCAAAGTTTTACCTCACGACGAAGCGTATTTTTACCTTTTTAATATTGAAAATTACAATGACAGTTCTGCAAAGGGCTATATTTTGCATTTACTTAATTATTTTAAAAATAAACAAAAAGGCGAAAACGATTTTTCGCATATCATAGAAATTATAGAGGAACATTATGACAACCGTTAAAAATATATATGATTTTTTAGACAGACTTATTGATTTTTCAACGCAGGAGTCGTGGGATAACAGCGGTTTTTTGATTGGTGATTTCAGAAGAGAAGTAAAAAAAGCTGTTGTTTCACTTGATGTTACAAAAGAGGTTGTAAATTTTGCAAAAGAACAAAACGCCGATTTGATTTTGTCGCATCATCCCGTGATATTTTCAGGAGAAAAGTCCGTTTTATCAAACAGTGTTGTATATGATTGTATCAAAAATTCTGTCAGTGTTATTTCCTGTCATACTTGTTTGGATAAGGCAGACGGCGGTATAAATGATATTTTAGTTGAACTATTGAATGCTCGTGTTATTGAAAAATCAACAAACGGATTTTTGACTTTTGCAGAACTTGAAAACGAAGTTACCTTGCACGACTTTGCAAAAAATGTTGCAAATAAACTCGACAGTAAGGCTGTCAGATATGCAGGCAGTGAAAGACCTGTAAAAAAAATTGCCGTTTGTTCAGGGGCAGGGGATAACGATTTTGTTGTTGAAGCACAAAATTACGGTGCAGATGTGTATTTGACGGGAGATATGAAGTATCACGAAATGCTTGACGCAGAACAAAACGGTTTTGCAGTCGTTTCGGCAGGTCATTTTGAAACGGAATATCTGCCGACAGTTATGTTTTTTGAAAAATTAAAAAATATATTTACTGATGTTGAATTTTTATCGGCAAATCAGATTAATTCTATTAAAACGGTGTAAATTATGGCTCTTGACGGAATTTTTTTAAATTTATTAAAGCAGGAAACCGAAAATCAAATATTAAATTCAAGAGTAGAGAAAATTCATCAGCCATCAAGAGATGAACTTGTATTTTCGTTCAGAACAAGAAACGGTGCTAAAAAATTATTTTTAAGCGCAAGAGCAGACGGTGCAAGGGTACATATAACAAACATATTGCCTGAAAATCCCGAAAAACCGCCTATGTTTTGCTTACTTTTGAGAAAAAGATTGTCCGGTGCAAGACTTGTTGAAATTCGTCAGCAGTCGTTTGAAAGAATAGTTGAGTTAGTATTCAATGCGACCGACGAACTCGGCGATGAAGTTGTTTACAGTTTGTTTGTTGAAATAATGAGCAGACGAAGCAATATCATTCTTGTAAAAGACGGTGTTATTGTTGACTCTATTAAAAGAATAGATGAAAGCAAATCGTCTGTCAGACAAATTTTACCGGGAAAAAAATATTGTTTTCCGCCGAAACAGGAAAAATACAATATTTTTGATTGTGACTTAAATGAGTTGAACGGTAAAATTTACGGCAGTGAAAAAAGTATTTCAAAGGCAGCGATGGAAAATATTATGGGTATTTCGCCCGTTATTTCAAGAGAATTTGAAGCAGGATTAACTGTCGAAAAATTGCTTTTATATGCAAAAAATCCAAAACCGTATATTCTTTTTGAAAATGACAGAGCATTCGACTTTACATTTATTCCTATTTCACAATACGGAAGTCTTGTTGTTGAAAAAGAGTACGAGTCATTTGGACAACTGCTTGATTTCTATTATTTTGAAAGAGAAAGACGGGAAAGGACTAAGCAAAAAGCACACGATTTATATATTACCGTGTCAAATCTTTGTGAGCGTTCAAGACGAAAGATTTTCAACAGGCAAAAAGAACTTGAGGCTTGTGAAGATAAAGAAAAGTTCAGAATGTACGGCGACTTAATCAGTGCAAATATGTATGTTCTAAAAAAAGGTTCTCTTCTTTACACGGTAAACGATTTTTATACGGGCGAAGAAGTGAAAATATCTGCCGACCCATCGCTTACTCCGTCTCAAAACGCTCAAAAGTATTATAAAGAGTACAGAAAAAAACAAGTTGCCGAGCAAAAACTTACAGGTTTCATTGAACTTGCAGAGGAAGAGTGCGCGTATCTTGAAACAGTACTCGATGAAATAGAAAGAGCGCAAAGTTCATCGGATATAGCAGAAATTAAAAAAGAACTTTCCGAAATGGGCTATCTTAAAAAACGAAATGTTAAAAATAAACATTCAAAACCGTTGCCGCCTTATGAGTATATTTCAGATGACGGATTTGAGATTTTTGCAGGCAGAAACAATATTCAAAACGATAAATTGACTTTGAAAGAGTCAAGGAAAAGTGATGTTTGGTTTCATTCAAAAGATTTCCCGGGAAGTCATATCATCGTTAGAACCGACGGGAAAGATTTACCCGAAAAAACGATAATGCAGGCGGCTCAAATTGCCGCTTTTCATTCAAAACAGAGCAATTCTTCAAATGTTGCGATAGATTTTACCACAGTTAAAAATGTGAAGAAACCGTCGGGTGCAAAACCCGGAAAGGTAATTTATACGGATTATAAAACCGTGTATGTAACTCCGTCGGTTGAGGTTGTTGAAAGGTTGATTAAAAAGTGAAAGTAACAGCAGTTGTTCTCGGTGCAGGCTCGGGTACAAGAATGAAATCAAGTGTAAACAAGGTTTTTCTTGAAATATCAGGTGTGCCTGTTATCAAAAGAAGCGTTGACGCTTTTTTAAACTGTAAATTGATAGATGAAGTAGTTGTTGTTTGCAAAGAAAATGATTTGTGTGAAATGAAAAAATTGTTTTGCGACAGTCCCGTTAACTTTGTTGTCGGCGGAGAAACCCGTCAGCAAAGCGTTAAAAATGCAGTCGAAAGTATAGAAAATTGTGACTATATAGTCATTCACGACGGTGCAAGACCTTTCGTTACTCAAACGGTAATTGAGTCAACTTTGGCAGACGCCGTTAAATATAAAGCGGCGGCAACGGGTGTGTATGTCAAAGATACTATAAAGGTCGTTGATAAAGACGGTTTTATTGTATCAACACCTGACAGAAGCAGTTTGATTTCAATTCAAACTCCGCAGATATTTGATTTTGAGATTTATAAAAAAGCGTGTGAAAATGCTGTAAATAAAGGAATAAACGCAACAGATGACTGTGCTTTGGTTGAAATGCAAGGGTACAATGTAAAAGTTACTTTGGGGGATTATAATAATATTAAAATTACAACTCCCGAAGACTTGCCTCTCGGCGAAAGTATAGTAAATATGAGGTGATTTTATGAGAATAGGTCATGGGTACGATGTACATAAACTTGTAAAAGACAGAAAATTGATTGTCGGCGGTGTAGAGATTGAGTATGAACTCGGTCTTCTCGGACATTCCGATGCAGATGTTTTGCTTCACGCAGTATGTGACTCTTTGCTCGGTGCTGCGGCACTTGGGGATATAGGAACTCATTTTCCCGATACAGATGAAAAGTATAAAGGCGCAGACAGTATGAAACTTTTAAGTTTGGTCGCCGAAATGGTAAAAAATGAAGGCTATGAAATAGAGAATATAGATGCAACAATTCTTGCACAAAAGCCGAAAATGTTGCCTCATATTTTGCAGATGAGAAAAAACATTGCTTTATCGTGTAAAATCGAATTAAGTCAAGTAAATGTAAAGGCTACGACAGAAGAAGGACTTGGCTTTACAGGTGCTTTGCAGGGAATATCTGCACACTCTGTCGTATTGTTAAAGTGATACTGAACTTTTAATTTCCATTACAGATAATAAATAAAAAAATCGCTGAACAGATGTTCGGCGATTTTTTATTTTTAAATATTTGATTGAGTATTTTTTAATTGGTTATATAGTTTATCCCAGAAGTTTTACAAGTACGGCTTTTTGAGCGTGAAGACGATTTTCTGCTTCTTCAAAAATTTCTTCAGCGTGTTTTTCAAAAACAGTTGCCGTAATTTCTTCTTCTCTGTGTGCAGGCAGACAGTGAAGCACCATTGCGTCAGGTTTTGCAAGGCTCATAAATTTTTCGTTGATTTGATATTCTTTGAAAATTTTGTTTCTCTCTTCTTTTTCATTTTCCTGTCCCATAGATGCCCAAACATCCGTGTAAACAATATCTGCGTCTTTTACGCATTCTTCAATGTTGTCAGAGCAGGTAAATTTTCCGTTTTCTTTTGCCCATTTCATTACATCTGCGTCGGGTTCATATCCTTTAGGGCAGGCAACGGTACATTCAATTCCCATTTTAATCATACCTACAATTAAACTGTTTGCCATATTGTTTCCGTCGCCTATATAACAGAATTTGAGGTTGTCAAAACTCTTTTTAAACTCTCGTATCGTCATTAAATCAGCAAGTACCTGACACGGATGACAGTAGTCGGTAAGACCGTTGATGATTGGAATTGAGCCGTATTCAGCCAAATCTTCAACTTCTTTTTGGTCGAAAGTTCTAATCATTATTCCGTCAAGATAGCGGGAGAGAACTCGTGCCGTATCTTCAACAGGTTCTCCTCTTCCGATTTGCAGGTCTTTGCTTGATAAAAAGAGTGCCGAACCGCCTAATTGGTACATTCCAACTTCAAAACTTACTCGTGTCCTTGTGGAACTTTTTTGAAAAATCATACCGAGTGTTTTGCCTTTTAAATGATGATGTTCAATATTGTGCTTGTTTTCGTATTTTAATTGGTCTGCCAAATTTAAAATATCAAAAATATCTTCTTTAGATAAATCTGCAAGTTTTAATAAATGTTTCATTCTTCTATTACCTCTTTCAATATTTTTAAGCCTTCTGAAAGTTCACTTTCGCTTATTGTGAGTGGCGGTAAAAGTCTGATTTTGTCTTTTGCAGTGAGTACAAGCAAGCCTTTTTCAAGACATTTTTCTGCCACTTCATTTGCATTTTTGTTTGTTTTAATTCCTATCATCAAACCTAAACCGCTTACGCTTTCGACATTTTTTACTTCTTTGAGAAAGTTGAAAATGATTTTGCTTTTCTTTTCAACATTATTTAAAAATTCATCGTCAATTCTTTCCAAAACGGATATAGCACCGGCACAGACTATCGGGTTTGAACCGAATGTTGAGCCGTGAGTACCGTAAGTGAGAGTGTTTTCAACTTTTTCGCCTAAAATACAAGCACCTATCGGTAAACCTCCGCCGAGTCCTTTTGCCGTAGTAACTATATCGGGTTTGAGTCCGAAATGTTCGTATGCGTATAGTTTTCCTGTTCTTCCGTTTCCCGTCTGTACTTCATCAACAATCATCAGTACATCTTTTTCTTTGCAAATTTTTTCAATCGTTTTTACAAAATCAAGGTCGAGAGTGTTTACTCCTCCTTCTCCCTGTACACATTCAAACATTATAGCACAAACATCGTCAGTTACAATGTTTTTTAAAGCTTTAATGTTGTTAGCCTCTGTGTGTTTGAAACCGTCTAAAAGAGGTTTGAAGTCTTTGTGAAACTCATTTTGTCCCGTTGCCGAAACCGTTGCTATTGTTCTGCCGTGAAATGAGTTTTTTAAAGTAATGATTGTGTTTTTTTGTTCTGTGTATTTGTCTTTTGCATACTTTCTCGCAACTTTAATTGCACACTCGTTTGCCTCTGCACCCGAGTTTGCGAAAAATACTTTTTTCATTTTTGTTTTTTTGCAAATCAGTTCTGCAAGCACGGCACTTGGCTCATTGTAATAAATGTTGCTTGTGTGTTGAATTTTATGAAGTTGCTTTTCTATTGCTTCAATCCATTTTTCATCGCAAAAACCAAAAGAATTTACGCCTATTCCCGAAGTGAAGTCAATATAGTTTTTGCCGTTTTCATCTGTTACGACTGCGTTTGTTCCTTTTGTTAAAACTGCGTTTTTATGTTTGTAAGTATTGGCAGTGTATGTGTCTGTTTTTTGTTGTGTGTTCATTATCTACCTCTAAACATTGTTCCCATACCTTCGTCGGTAAGGAGTTCTATAAGTATTGAGTGTTTTACCCGTCCGTCTATTATAAATGCTTTTTTTACGCCTTGCCGTATGGCGTTTATCATTGAATCAATTTTAGGTATCATACCGCCGCTGATAATTCCGTCGGCAATGAGTTTAGGACAATCGGAAACAAAAACTTCATTTATCAAAGTTGATTCGTCGTTAATATCCTTTAACAGTCCAATCGTGTCTGTCATTGAAATGAGTGCTTCTGCTCCGATTTTTGACGCTATTTCGCTTGCAACCGTATCTGCATTTATATTGTATGTGTTTGAGTCTTTATCAAAGCCTATTGAAGAAATTACGGGGATAAATCCGCTTTTGATTGTGTCAATTATGATTTCTGCGTTGCAGTTGATGATTTCACCGACAAAACCGTGCTTGTCGTCAAGTTTTTTGCATTCAAGCATTTTTCCGTCAAGACCGCTTAAACCGATTGCTTTACCACCCGAATTTCCGATTTGACAAGTTAAATTTTTGTTTATTTTTCCTGCTAAAACCATCTGTACAACATCGGCGCTTTCCTTGTCGGTAACTCGCAAGCCGTCAACAAATTTGCTTTCAATTTGCAACTGGTTGAGCATTTTGCTGATTTCGGGACCGCCACCGTGTACAAGAACTATTTTTATTCCTATTGTGTTGAGAAGTACAAGGTCGCTCATTACGGCAGATTTAAGTTCTTCGTTAATCATTGCGTTACCGCCGTATTTTACAACAACTATTTTGTTTCTGTATTTTTGAATGTTCGGCAAGGCTTGTGCGAGGATGCCTGCTTTTTGATTGTTGGTTATCTTCATTTTTTTACCTCAAGTTCTGTAACTTCCGTTTATTTTTACATAGTCGTATGTTAAGTCGCATCCCCATGCTTTAGCATTTGTTTTTCCGTCATTTAAGTCTATATTTATATATATTTCATCGCTTTCGAGAATTTTAAATGCTTCTTCTTCAGAAAAAGGAATACCGCTTCCGTTTTTGCATACGCTGACTTTTCCAAATTTTGATTTAATGTCAACATCGACTTTTTCAATGTCAAATTCTGCGTCTGCATAACCTACCGCACAGAGAATTCTTCCCCAATTTGCGTCTTTTCCAAAAATTGCACACTTAAAAAGGGTAGAACCTACAACCTCTTTTGCAACCGTTATTGCAGTGTCAAGGTCTTTTGCGTTATTACAGGTGCATTCAATCATTTTTGTTGCGCCTTCGCCGTCTTTGGCAAGCATTTTGGTCAAATTCATCATAACTTCATATAAAGCAGATTTGAAAATTTCGTAGTCGGTGTTTTCTTCAGAAATTTCCTTGTTTTTGCTTAAACCGTTTGCCATAAGACAAACCATATCGTTTGTTGATGTATCGCCGTCTATTGTAAGACAGTTATATGTGATTTTTACAATTTCACTGAGTGCCTTTTGCAACATATCGTTTGTGATGTTTATATCGGTAGTTATAAAGTTCAGCGTTGTCGCCATATTGGGATGAATCATTCCCGAACCTTTTGCACAACCTCCTATATGGCATATTTTTCCGTCAATTTCAAACTCTACTGCGTATTCTTTTTTTATTGTGTCGGTTGTCATTATGGCTGTCGCAAATTCTTCGTTTTTATCAGCAGATATTTCTGTTGCAAGCGTGTGCATACAATTTTCTATCGGCTCAATTGGTAATGTCAAACCTATTACACCTGTTGAGGCAACTATAACTTCTTCCTTTTTGATTTTTAGTTCCTTTGCAGTGAGTTCACACATTTTTTCTGCTTTTTCCACACCGTCTGCATTGCAAGTGTTTGCATTTTTTGAGTTTACAATTATTGCGTGGGAAATATTGTTTGTTTTTTGTAAATTGCTTTTTGTAACAATTATCGGTGCGCCTTTTACTTTGTTTTGAGTATATACTGCTGCCGTTTTGCAGTCCTCTTTGCAATAAAGAATTGCTATATCGTTTTTATGTTTTTCCTTTTTAAATTTTGTTTTTTTAATTCCGCAGTAAAGTCCGTTTACCAAAAATCCTTTAGATGCGGTAATTCCTCCGTTTATAATTTTCATATCAATCTCCTAAAATAAGTCCTGTTGTTTCATCTTTCCCTAACATAATGTTCATACACTGCATTGCGGCGCCTGAAGCACCTTTTCCCAAGTTGTCAAATCTTGCCGTTATGACTGCACGCTTTTCGTTTCCGTTTATTTCGATTTCCATATCGTCACGATTTTCAAAATTGTTAGCACCTATCATTTTTTCGGAATATCCGAGTTCTCGTACTTTTATAAAAGGCGAGTTTTGATAATGTTCGCTGAAAATATTGTGAATGTCGTTTAAATTGCATTTTTTTGTCATCATGTCTAAAAAAATCGGTATTGTTACAACCATACCTTGAGGGAAGTCTGCAACGATAGGCGAAAAAATAGGTGTTCTTTTCAGCGAATTTATAAACATTACTTCGTTTAAATGCTTGTGTTGTTGGGTAAGTGCGTATTGGCGCGGAGAACAAAGTTCATCATTTCTGTTGTCACTTTCATATTCTTTAATCATATTTTTTCCGCCGCCGCTGTATCCTGTGATACTGTGACAGACTATCGGATAGTCTTCCGGTAAAATTCCGCAATTAACAAGAGGGTAAACGATTGCGTTAAATCCGCTTGCGTGGCATCCCGGAACTGCAACTCTGCTTGAGTTTTCAATATTTTTTCTGAATTTGTCCGAAAGTTCGGGAAAGCCGTAGTCCCATAATACACTTGTTCTGTGTGCAGTTGAAGTGTCTATGATTTTTGTGTTTTTGTTGTCTGTTAAACTTACGGCAGTTTTGGCGGCAACGTCGGGCAGACAGAGAAAAGTGATGTCTGATTCGTTAATCATTTCTTTTCTTGCTTTGCTGTCTTTTCGCTTGCTTTCTTCTATTGTAAGCAGTTCAATATCTTTTCTGCTTTTTATACGGTTGAAGATTTTAAGTCCTGTTGTGCCTTGATTTCCGTCTATAAATACTTTTGTCATATTATTCACCACCAAATCAATTTATACATAATTATACACCGAATTGTATAAAAGTCAATATTAAATGAATAATAATTAGAATATTTATAAAAAATACACATAAATATTCAAATAAATGATAGCCTTTTTTGTATATCGAATATAAAGCACGAGTAAAAATATACTCTTTGCCTGTATTTTCATTGACGCATTTAAAAGAGTTTACTAATATGAAAAATGCTTTGAAGGTAGGGAGGTAATAAATGAATTCAGAGATGATTAATACAATTTTATCATTAGTGGGAAGTTGTATAGGTACTTTCAGCGGAATAATAGCCGCATCCAGACTGACCGCTTACAGAATTGCGCAACTTGAAAAGAAAGTTGACAAACACAATAACTTTGCATCGAGAATACCTGTTGCAGAGGAACAAATAAAAGAAATTCAGCATAGAATAAACAGAGTTGAAAGGAGAATTGAGAACGATGAGTAAAGTTTGTATAAAACGAGCTGTCAGAACATTTTTCCAGACAGCCGTCGGATATATTTTCGTAAATATTGTTGCAGGCGACTTCACTTCAAAAGAAACGGCTAAAAATGCTCTCATAGGTTTGGGAGTGTGCGCTGTAGCGGCAGGTATTTCGGCAGTTATGAATATGAAGGAGTGTGATAAGTAATGTATTATTACAACCAACTTGATTATGAAGATATTGACTATTCCTACAACTCAAATAATAAAACCGTAGCAACATCGGGCTGCGGAGTTTGTGTCGCATTGTGTGTTTTAAACAGTTATTATAATTCAACTGTGATGACTGTAAAAGAGATGGCTTCTTTTTCAAAAAAATGCGGTGCAAGAGTATGGAGCGGAACAAATATAGGTACTTTGTTGAACGCTCTTTCAAAAAAATATGACATTTCCTATAAAACAACTTCAAAAAATGCAGAGTTGTTGAGTCATTTAAAATCAGGAAAATTAGCGATAATAAATCAAGGCGATGAGTACAATGTTTTTTCAACGGCAGGGCATTATGTTGTAGCATTCGGTATTGACGGCAAAGATACTGTTAAATGCCTTGACCCCCAGTATTACAACGGCAAGTATTCAAAATTGCCGAGAAAAAACAGAATAGAAAAAGCCGATAAACAAGAAGTTTGGGTAAATCTCAAGGAAGTAGGCAAAGCAACAATCGACAGAAGTCCGAGTTATTATTTGGTAACATTTACAGGAAAACAGAAAAATCCCGTTTTGCCTAAAGTTACCGTCGGAAAAACCTATGTTATAAATGCCGTCAGAAATGTTTATAAATCTTACAGTGCTTCAAGTGGCAGAAAAAAGGTGAAAGATTTAACTAAAGACGGCAGAAAGCACGCAACATCTAAAAATCAAAATGCTTATGCATCTCTAAAATCAGGTACGAAAATAACTGTTTTGGCTAAAAAAACAAACAAGTACGGAAACTTGTGGGTAAAAATTCCGTCAGGTTGGATTCCTGTTTGGAACATTGACGGAACATCTTTTTTTAAATAACTAAACAAACTATAAATAAATAGTAATATATTTATTAACTATTTGAATAATTCATTGAAAGGCTCATTTCTTTGTGCTATTATGCGACTTTAGGAGATGAGTCTTTTAATATGGAAAACATTGCTGTAAACAGAGAAAAAACAGAAGTTGAAAAAGAAAATAAAAAGAGTTTTGCACAGGGACTTAATTTTTACAAATTAGTGTGGATATTTGCCATCAGCTGTGTAGTAGGATTTGCTGTTGAAACACTTTGGTGTCTGATTAAACTCGGACATATAGAGAGCAGGAAGTCACTTGTTTATGGACCTATAAGTATAGTTTATGGTATGGGTGCAGTAATATTAACACTTGCATTGTACAAAATAAAAGATGCTAAATGGTACAAAATCTTTTTAGTTTCTTTCGTTGTAGGGACGGTAACAGAATACATAGCTTCTCTCGGAGAAGAAATCGTTTTTGGTGTTCGTGCTTGGGATTACAGCAATGTGCCGTTGAATATTAATGGAAGAGTTTGTTTGTTGTATTCGTTGTTTTGGGGAGTTCTGGGGCTGTTTTGGATAAAGGTTTGCTATCCGTTTATGTCAAAAGTCATTGAAAAAGTACCTTTTACTCTCGGCAAAGTTTTGACATGGGCTTTTATTGTATTCTTTATTTTTGATTGTGCGTTTAGTGCTTCTGCTGCATTTAGAATGGATGCAAGAGCTGAAGGCGTTGCACCGAAGAACTCTTTTGAACAATATCTTGACAGTGAGTTTCCTGATGACAGAATGCACAAAATATATGCAAATTCTGAAAAAGTAGAGTGAAAAAGAAACAGGCAGCTTAAAAAGTGTGAAAACAGTACGCAGTACTGCAGTTCACATTAAAATTTGCCTGTTTTTATTTTATTTTTTTAAATATACTTGACATTTTACAGAGTTTTATATATAATACAACTCGTATCAAATGGCCCGGTAGTTCAGTTGGTTAGAACGCCAGCCTGTCACGCTGGAGGTCGACGGTTCGAGCCCGTTCCGGGTCGCCATTTGCTGATATGGCTCAGGTGGCAGAGCACATCCTTGGTAAGGATGAGGTCACCGGTTCGAATCCGGTTATCAGCTCCAAAACACAGTCGTTTTCAGCAGTTTTTGAAACATTTTCAAACTTCTTGAGACGGCTTTTTTTATTTAAGCCGAATTTGATAAGTCAAACCTTTTTTAAACTTTTTTAATTTCATTTGGTATTGCAGTATTTAACACCTAAACTTTTCAGTTAGGTGTTTTATTTTTTGTCTTTGACCGCAAAATGTATTTGAAATTGAAGAGCGTTTAATTGCGTTTATTAATGTTATAAAATATTTATACAATGTAATTGAATTAGTGATATAATAAATATAGTTATTATAAAACAATATATATTTGAAAGTTTACTTTCAGAGGCGTTTTTATGTGGGTTTTATTTGCGTTTGGCTCTGCACTTTTTGCAGGACTTACTTCTGTTTTGGCAAAAATAGGTGTTAAAACCACCGATTCAGATGTTGCAACGGCTATACGAACTTGCGTTGTATTTGTCTTTTCATGGTTGATGGTTTTTGTTGTCAGTTCACAAAATTCAATTACAGACATAGATTTACATACTTGGATATTTTTAATTTTGTCGGGAATTTCAACAGGTGCTTCGTGGCTTTGCTATTATAAAGCACTTAAAATGGGAGATATAAATAAAGTTGTAGTAATTGATAAATCAAGTACAGTCATTTCAATGATTTTTGCAATAGTCTTTTTAGGCGAACATTTTACATTTGTTACAGTTTTATGTATTGCTGCAATCGCTTTCGGTACTTTTCTTATGGTGTATAAAAAATCACAGAAAAGCACAAAGAACAAATCGTGGATTTTATGGGCGACCTCGTCGGCTGTGTTTGCCGCATTGACATCTGTTTTGGGAAAAGTCGGCGTTCAAAATATTGACTCAAATTTAGGAACTGCAATCAGAACATTTATTGTTTTAATAATGTCATTTTTGATTGTTTTTATAAAACAAAAGCAGAGTTATATCAAATATGTACCGAAAAAAGAACTTTTGTTTTTGTGCCTTTCGGGAATTGCCACCGGAGCATCGTGGCTTTGTTATTATAAAGCACTCAAAGACGGACTTGTCAGCGTAGTTGTGCCGATAGATAAATTAAGCATTTTAGTTACCGTAGTATTTTCTTATTTTGTATTTAAAGAAAAATTGTCAAAAAAATCGCTTTTCGGACTTGCTTTAATAGTTGTCGGTACAATCGGTGTGATTTTTTAATTGTTTATTTTATATAAAAAACTGTGAATGATTTTATAAATAATTTATAATTTTTTAATGTTGAAGAAAAAATAGCTTTTAAATCATTGAAGTTTTTGTGAATATATACTATAATGATGAAGTAATAATTAATAGGGGGTATTATTATGGCAAGACTTACAAAAGGTGTTTCAGATGCCACTCAAAAATATATGATAGACGGCATCAGATACATATGTGAAAAGTTCAAGGACAGAGGTCCTGGAACTCATTCGGAGCGTCAGGCACAAAAGTATTTCAAGGGCGAACTTGAAAAATGGTGCGACAGCGTTGAAATGGAAGATTTTGATCTTCATCCGGCAGCATTTATGGGTTGGATACCTGCCGCTGCAGTATTTGGTATCGTTTCAGTTATACTTTATTGGCTTTCATATAAAGGTGTTGTAAACTCTGTTGCATTGCCGATAGTTTCGATAGTTTTGCTCGGTATAGGTATTCTTTGTCTTGTTATCGAGTTCTTGATGTATCGTGAATTTGTTGACTTTTTGTTCCCAAAAAAAGTTTCACGAAATGTAATGGGAAGACGCGCACCGAAAGGTGAAGTAAAAAGAAGAATTATTTTCGGCGGTCATACAGACGCTGCTAACGAATGGACTTACTCTTTACACGGTCAAATCAAAACGCTTGCTCCTGTTATGGGCGGTTCAATCGGCGGTTTGATTGTAATGTTCGTTTTAAACATAGTTTGGCTTGTTTGTCAGATTGCAGGCGTTGGCTATGATTCAAAATTCTGGCTTGTTTATGGTATTTTAGGTATTATCCTCATTCCTTTCTTTATTGCTATTATGTTCTTCATTAACTGGAAAGTTATTGTTGACGGTGCAAATGACAATATTTCTGCTTGCTACTGTGCTATGGCTGTTGTTAAAGAAATGGCTGAAAGAGGAGAAAGATTTGAAAACACAGAAGTTTGTTGTTTGTTAAGCGGTTCTGAAGAAGCAGGTTTAAGAGGTGCTGTTGCATACGCTAAAAAGCATCAAAAAGAACTTCAGGAAGTTGAAACTGTTTTTGTTGCTATGGATACTATGCGTGAAATTGAGCAACTTCAAATCTATACTCAAGGTTGTACAGGTACTCAGAAAAACTCAAATGCAGTCGGCGAACTCGTATATGAAGCAGGTGAAAACTGCGGTATAAAATTGCGTGAAACAGACATTTATCCGGGTGCTGTTGACGCTGAAGGTTTTTCAAGATACGGTATTGAAGCAGTAGGCTTCTGCGGCGTAAACCACGACCCGAAAACATACTATCACACAAGACTTGATACACCCGATAATATCAGTGAAAAATGTATCCGTCTTTCTGCAGATATTTGTATTGAAGCAGCTCGTCTTTATGATGAAAAAGGCGGTATAGAAGACTTTAGAGAAGCAGGGGCAAAACGCTTCAAAAAAGGATACAACAAATAAATTTTTGAGTCGGGCTTTTGCCCGACTTTTTTGTTTTGCAGTCGGTTGATTTACTGCGATTACTTGAAAGGAAAACATATATGGAAAAAATTACACTCGAAACAAGTTTGTCTGAAGCTATGAAAAATCCTATGGCAAAAGATTTGTTTGATGCCATTACATCGCTTTTTGACATTGATATAAATAAGTTCAGAAAATCAAAGGTTGCTAAATTGAAGGTCAAGTCAATTAAAGGTTTGACGGCAGGGGTTATAGATAAAAAAACTTTAGAGTATGCGTGCGATTTACTCAACAGTGAGAAAAATTCTATCGTTGACGATAGGTCGGCAAAAATTGAAGAAAAATGGTGGAAAGAAGCAGTTTTTTATCAAATCTATCCACGCTCGTTTAAAGACTCCGACGGCGACGGTGTAGGAGATATAAGAGGTATTATAGAAAAACTTGACTATTTAAAAGAACTCGGTGTAGATTGCATTTGGTGCAGTCCTATGTATAAAAGTCCAAACGACGATAACGGTTACGATATAAGCGACTATTACGAAATAATGTCGGAATTCGGCACAATGGCAGATTTTGACGAACTTTTGGATGAAGTACATAAGCGTGGTATGAAACTTATTATGGACCTTGTCATAAATCATACAAGTGATGAACACGAGTGGTTTGAACAGGCAAAGCAGAGCAAGGACAACAAGTACCACGATTATTATATTTGGAAAGACGATGACGGCACAAAAACTCCGCCTAACGATTGGCAGAGTTTATTTAAGGGCAGTGCTTGGAACTATTATGAAAATTTAGACCAATGGGCGCTTCATCTTTTTTCAAAAAAGCAAATGGATTTGAATTGGGAAAATCCAAAAATGCGACAAGATATATATAAAATGATAAATTGGTGGCTGAATAAAGGTATCGACGGCTTTAGAATGGATGTTATCAATTTCATTTCAAAATGGCAGAA
Source organism: uncultured Eubacteriales bacterium (assembly GCA_900540085.1). Classification (GTDB taxonomy): domain Bacteria; phylum Bacillota; class Clostridia; order Oscillospirales; family Acutalibacteraceae; genus Scybalenecus. The sequence continues at coordinate 149,138 of UQEU01000001.1, read as the reverse complement.
TTTCCCGAATTCTGTTCCTCTCGTACAACATATTTTCGGCTTCAGCGGAACTGAATGGTATTTCTACGGTCCCCGTTTGCACGAATTTCTGCACGAATTAAATATGCAGGCGTTTAAAGGCAGAGACTGCGTAAGTGTCGGCGAGTGCGGAGGATTAGGCTTAGAAACTTCAAAATTACTTACGGCAGACAACAGAAATGAATTGTCAATGGTTTTCAATTTTGACCATTTAGACAATCTTCCTCACGGAAGGTATGATGACTATCATTATGATTTCAGAATTGCACTTAAACATCTTGTTAAGTGGCAAATGAATTACGGAAATCGTTGTTGGCCGACTTTGTTTTTTGAAAATCACGACAATCCCCGTATTACATCAAAAGCAGATAAATATTTTGCTTTCAGAGACGAGATTTCAAAACTTTGTGCTACCGTACAGCTTACTTTCAGAGGTGCTCCTTTTATTTATCAAGGTCAGGAAATTGCAATGGCAAACGGCGATTTCAATTCTGTTGAAGATTTGCGTGATGTTGAAGCAATAAATATGTTTGTCGAACTTGTTGAAAAAGGAAAGACACCTCAACAGGCATTTGAAAAAGTTATGTGCGGGACAAGAGACCACGCCCGTACGCCGATGCAGTGGGACGACAGCAAAAACGCAGGCTTTACTGACGGAACTCCTTGGATAAAAGTAAATAAAGATTCATTTGTTTACAATGTTAAAGACCAATTAACCCGAGAAGACAGTCCGCTTAACTATTATAAAAAACTTATCAAATTAAGAAAAGAAAATAAGGCTTTCATATACGGCACTTTTGAACTTATTAAATCCAATCGTATAGATGTTCAAGACTCGGATATTTTGTGCTTTGAAAGAGAACTTAACGACGAAAAATTCATAGTGGAAATCAATATGGTAAGAAGAACAAGAAAAAGATTTTTGGAAATCGAAAATCTTGAACTTGTGGCTTCAAGCTATGACTATCCTGCAAAGACTCTCAGACCGTACGAGTGCAATATTTATAAGGTTGTTCATTGATTTGTTTTGTATATGCCGTAAGTGTCGTTTGTGCTGTCTCTGAAAATTTCTGTTTTAGGCGGTGCAAAAGTAAATACAAAAAACAGTATGCTTACGGCTATTATTAAAAATATACTGACTGTTTCAAACTTTTTGCAGTTTTCGTTTTGCTTTTCAATGATTTTGTAACTTGTCAAAAATGCTAAAAATACTCCTAAAATAAAGCAGACGATATCCATAAACAAAAAGTGTTTTCCAGCTATTGCGCTGTATGTGTAGAAAAAAATGACAATCGAAATAATTCCGACAATACCGCCGCATAACTTTGAAAAGAAAAAACTTTCGCTTTTGATAAATTTCTTTTCAAAAAACGATGTGAAAAAGTATGGAAACCAAAGCATTTTTAAGTGTTCCCAAACACTTTCGTTTATCGGAGAAAAGAGTGCGACAAGCGTGTTTTGATTGCTCAATTTAAACAGAAAGTGAAACAGACTGCCTACAACCAAAACAATGAAAAAGCAAATTGTTTCTGTTTTTAAAATTTTTTTGTTCATATAAATCACCTGATATATTTTATGCTTAAATTGTGTGATTTATTTTAAAGAGGAGATATTATGGATATTTTTAAACCTATTTTGAATTTGATATGGGAATTTTCGGGAAATAACGATAATAGGCGTATTCAAAAATATGTTGAACCCGACGATGTAAAACAACTGTTCGATATTCCGTATATTCGTGACGGCAAAAGGGGACATTTGCTTGACATATATTATCCGTCAAGTGTAAAAAAAGGCGATAAATTGCCTGTTATAATAGATGTTCACGGCGGTGGCTGGATGTATGGATATAAGGAAATTAACAGACCATACTGTATTGCACTTGCACAAAAAGGTTTTGTAGTTGTAAATATTAACTATCGACTTGCAGGTGATGAAGAAAAGGTTTATCTTGACGAACAGTTGAAAGATTGCTTTGAAGCGTATAATTGGGTTTTTGAAAATATAGAAAACTATCACGGCGACGCTGAAAAAGTTTTCTTGACAGGAGATTCGGCAGGCGGAAATCTTGTTTGTCTTTCAGAGGCGATTTGTGTTCGTAAAGAGTATGCAGAATTTTTGGGTGTAAAAGTACCGAAAACAAGATTTAGAGCAATCGGTGCAACTTCTCCCGTCATCAATTTTACGGTAAATAATCCCATTGTTTTGGCAAACAGAAAAATGGTGTTCGGCGATGATTACAAAAATTCAGCGTGCTATAAACATTTTGCCGATTTCGGCAGAGTTGCCGTGAAGGGAATGGCACCGTTTTATCTTGTAACTTCAAAGGGAGATTTTGTTCAAAGTCAGTCACTTGAGTGCTATTCTGTGCTTATTACTAACGGTATTGATGTAAAGTTTCATAATTGGACAAAAGATATGCAAATTCACGATTTCAGCATCTTGAAACAAGACAGTGAGCCGGGTAAAATAATCATAGATGAAATGACAAGATTTTTTAAGTCAAAAATTGAATAACTGAATAAATATTAAATTTGAAAGGATAAATACTTGTATGGAGTTATGGGATGTTTATAACAGCGATAAAACAAAAACAAATAAAAAAATGGTAAGAGGAGACAAGTTTGAAAAAGGTGCTTACCATTTGGTAGTCCATGCATGTATTTTTAATTCAAAAGGAAAAATGTTAATTCAAAAAAGGCAACCGTTCAAGTCAGGCTGGTCAAATATGTGGGACATAACGGTGGGCGGAAGTGCTGTTTCGGGAGAAACAAGTCAAACTGCCATTGAAAGAGAATTATTTGAAGAAATTGGTTTGAAAATTGATTTTCAAAATATTCAACCACATTTAACAATAAATTTTGATGTGGGATTTGATGATGTCTATTTAATTGAAAAAGAAATTAATATAAACGATTTAGTTTTGCAGTATGATGAAGTGCAAGAAGTCAAGTGGGCAACAATGGATGAAATATTTGAAATGATAGACAGCGGTACATTTATTACGTATTATAAAAGTCTGATTCAGTTGTTCTTTGATATGCATAATCAGTATGGTTGTCATCAAACTAAAAAAGAATTTTAAAAATAAAGGCAGAGTTAATATTAACTCTGCCTTTATTTTTGTTTGTTTATATATTTTTGTCGTTACATTATATTGAACTTATTGTATTTACTCTTTAATTGTTTTTGCGCTTACAAAGTCAACGCCACTGTCAAAAATGTTTTCAAAAACAATATCGCCGCATTTTACGGGTGCTTGAACAGTGATTTTGTCAAGTAGTTTTACTGCGTCTTCGACTTTGCTTTTTGGAACTTCTCCATTTGTTTTAACAGGCAGTCTTCTGTAATTTTTACTGTTGATTTTTACAGTGGAAGTGATGACTCTTGTAGGATTTTTCAGTTCGTTTTTGCCGTAAATCGCACCTTTTTCACAACTGTTGCCCGTTACTTTATATCCGTTTTCTTCGTCAACTTTGAGTCTGCATCCTTTCGGACACATAATGCAAATTAAATCTGTCATTGTTCATCCTCCTCAGCTGAAATTGTGATTTCGTTTGAAGTGATTTTATCCGTTAAAACTTTTGGTATAAGTATTTTTTCCATTTCACCCGGTGCCATATGTTGTCTTTTGAAGTTTGCAATGATTTTTTCGCCGTCTTTAACAACTATCTTGCTTTTTTTGAAGACTTTTCTGACTCTGAAGTAAAATTCTACTCCGTTTTCGCAATCTGAACGGAAATTCTGGGGAACTGTGTAACCGATTGCACCGTTTGTTTTGACATTTATTATTTTTTCTCTGTCTTTTTCACCATTGATTACATAGTCAGCTGCTGCTTCGCCTGCCGAAGTGCTTTCTGCAGTTACAAAATCCACAAGGTCATGTACATGAAGTGCATTGCCGCAGGCGAATATACCTTCTGCCGATGTTTCTTTGTTTTCAAGAACTTTAGCACCGTTTGTTCGAGGGTCAATTTCAATTTTTGCCTCTCTTGTCAATTCATTTTCGGGAATTAAACCGACACTTAAAAGAACTGTGTCGCAGTCAAAAGTCATTTCTGTATTCGGTATGGGATTTCTGTTTTCGTCAACTTTTGAAACAGTTACGCTTTCGACTCTGTTTTTGCCTTTTATATCTGTTATTGTGTGTGAAAGATAAAGCGGTATGTTGAAATCTTCAAGACATTGCACAATATTTCTCTGAAGACCTCCTGAGTATGGCATCAGTTCAACGCAGGCAAGAACCTTTGCACCTTCAAGCGTCATTCTTCTTGCCATAATAAGTCCGATATCTCCCGAACCTAAAATTACAACTCTTTTGCCGACCATATAGCCTTCGATATTTACATATCTTTGAGCTGCGCCTGCCGTTAAAATGCCAGCAGGTCTTGTACCCGGTATTGAGATTGCACCACGGGTTCTTTCTCGGCAACCCATTGCCAAAACGATACTTTTTGCGTTTAAAATCATATATCCGATTTTAGTGTTGACTGCGTGTACTGTCTTGTCTTTTGTAATTTGCAGTACCATTGTGTCAAGCATTATTTCAATATCGGTCTTTTCAACCATATCAATAAATCTTTCGGCATATTCAGGGCCTGTTAATTGTTCTTTGAAGTAGTGAAGACCGAAACCGTTGTGAATACATTGGTTAAGTATTCCGCCGAGTTCTTTATCTCTTTCTATTATAAGTATTTTTTTAAGTCCTTTGTTTTTTGCTGCATAAGCCGCTGCTAAACCAGCGGGACCGCCGCCGATGACTATTAAATCGTACTGCATATCATTTTTCCTCCTTTGTTTCGCCTGTTAAAATATAACTTCCGTTTGCATCTTGTAAAATTTCAAGAGGAGAAATGCCTTTTTCTTTTGCTAAAATTTCCACAACTCTCGGTCCGCAGAAACCTCCCTGACATCTGCCCATACCGCTTCCTGCACGGCGTTTGATACCGTCAACGGAGCAAGGAGGGATAGGCGAATTGATTGCGTCTATAATTTCGCCCTCCGTTATAGTTTCGCATCTGCATATAATTCTTCCGTAAGATGAGTTTTCCTTTACTAATTCTGCACGCTCTTTTTCGCTCAATTCATTGAAGCGTATGTGTTTTCTTTCATCTTTAAAGTCATCTTTTTTATTGCATACAAGACCTTTTTTCTGTAAAAGTTCGATTGCATATTTTGCTATTGCGGGTGCGCTTGACAGTCCGGGCGAACGAATGCCTGCAAGCTCTAAAAAGTTTTCGGCAACAAAATCAATGATAAAGTCGTCAACGGTAGAGTTTGCTCTTATTCCTGCAAAGTTGCGAATGTTTTGTCTGAAATTGATATTTGGAACAACTTTAGACGCTTTTTCACGAATTGAATTTAAACCTTCCGAAGTGTTTGAAGTATCCTCTTTGCTTTCTTTTACAGTTGCCGTAGGTCCGACAATCAAATTGCCGTGAACGGTAGGTGCTATTAAAACTCCTTTGCCTTTTTTAGACGGGCAGGGGAATACTACGCTTGAAACGGTTTTTCCTTCGGATTTGTCAAGCAAATAGTATTCTCCGACAGTCGGAACAATTTTGTAATTCGGTGTTCCTACCATACTGCTGACAGCGTCTGTATTTACACCGCTTGCGTTGATAACATACTTCGCCCTTACTTCGTCATTTTCAGATTTTATCAAATAGCAGTTTTCTTCTTTGTCGATAGATTTGACTTCAAATGACAGTTTTAAATCACAACCGTTTACAACGGCTGTTTCCGCCATTGCAAGTCCCATTTCCCACGGATTGACAATAGCGGCACTCGGTGCCCAAAGTGCAGCCACAGCTTTTTCCGAAATATTCGGCTCTTTTTCCAAAATTTTTTCTCTGTCCCAAATTTCCATACCCAAAACGCCGTTTTCAATACCCCTATCAAAAAGCGTGTCCAAAGTTTCTTTTTCTTCATCGTCAAATGCAACGACGAGCGAGCCGATTTCTTTAATCGGTACGGAAAGTTTTTTGCAAATTTCTTTGCACATTTTGTTTCCCGGAACATTTGTTTTTGCCATCAGTGTGTTTGGCTTTGGGTCAAATCCTGCGTGAATGATAGCACTGTTTGCTTTTGTTGTACCCATACAAACATCGTTTTCTTTTTCCACCATCACAACTTTCAACTTGTATTGTGATAGAGTGTAGGCACAGGCTGAACCGATAATTCCTGAGCCTATAATTGCAACATCATACATAAAAATCCCTCTCTGAAGCAAAAAAAGAGCAACAGTAAAAAGCGACTCAGTCGCTTTTTACCATTACTCAATTCTCGTGGTATATATTTAATATTTTTATTTTAGCACAAAATGTTTTTCAATGCAACAAAAAATTTACAGTATTTTTTGCATTACATAAACCAAACATCTGAATTGGTGGAGGACACTCCGCAGGCACCTGCCTCAAGACTTGTCAATATGTCTGACTTGTCTGTTACAAGTCCTCCCGTGATAACTCTTTTGCCTGTTTGTTCAATAACGGTCTTTGTTACTTTGGGCATCAGTCCCGGCAAAATCTCAATGAAGTCTATACATTTTTCATCCTTGTTTTTAGAAATGTTGCTTAAAGCGAGTGAGTCTATAACAAAAAATCTGAGTATTGTTAAGAGACCTTTTGCTTTTGCAAACTTTAAAAGCGAGACTTTTGTGGATATGATACCGTCAAGTGAAGTGTTGTTTAAAAGATAGTCTATTGACGCCTCTTTTGCCGATAATCCCTCTATTAAATCAGTGTGAACAAAAACGGTTTTATCATATTTTTTTAATTTTCCTACAATATCTGAAATTGTATTTATATTGCCGTATAGCACAAAAACAATTTTGCAGTCGCTTGAAAGACACTTTTCAAGTCCGTCGTCATTCTTTATTGCGGCAATAATCGGAAAAGAATCAATTAATTTGTCCATTTTTATTTTATTCATAGCAAGTACCCCTCTCTGCGTGTTAATTATACTACTTAAGAATATAAATGGCAATAAAAGAATGTCTGTTTTTTAAAATTCAACCGAATATCCGGCGTTTTCTATCACTTCTTTAATTTCATCGTTGCCTATTTCACATTCGGAAGAAATTGTTACATTTTTGCTTTCTAAGTCGATTTCTGTTTCTTTGATACTTTGAATTGTATTCAATGCTTTTTCTACATTTGCTTTGCAGTGTTCACACATCATACCGTTTACTTTAAATGTTTTTTTCATAATAATTTTTCCTTTCGTTTCATCAGTTTTTTCATTGTTTATATTGTTTTTAGTTTTGAAGAATTTAAGTCTCAAAGCGTTTGTTACAACGCATACTGAACTTAAACTCATAGCAGCCGAACCAATCATTGGACTTAACCTGATTGCAAAGGCAGGGTAGAGTATTCCTGCTGCAACAGGTATTCCTAAAATGTTGTAGAAAAATGCCCAAAACAAATTCATTTTGATATTTTTCATCACTTTTTTACTTAACTCTATTGCAGTTACGACATCGTCTAAAGTGTTTTTCAACAATACAATATCTGCACAGTCGATTGCAATATCGGTGCCTTTGCCGATTGCTATTCCGACATTTGCCTGCATAAGTGCAGGAGCGTCGTTTATTCCGTCGCCGACCATTACAACAGTTTTTCCGTTTTGCTTGAGTTGTGATATTTTTTGTTCTTTATCTTTTGGAAAAACTTCGGCAATGACTTCGTCTATTTCAAGTCGATTTTTTACGGCGTTTGCAGTATCTTTGTTATCGCCTGTCAGCATGATGACATTTAAGCCGAGTTTTTTGAATTTTTTAATCGCTTCAACGCTTGAGTCTTTAATTGTATCTGAAACAGCGACAATTCCCGAAAGTTTATTGTCAATGGCAAAGAATACGGGGGTTTTTCCGTCTTTTGTTAAGTTGCTTATTATTTTTTCTTTGTCATTTATTTGTATGTTGTTGCTATTTAAAAATTTTTCGTTTCCCGCAATAACGCTCTTCTTATTGATTTTTGCGTTAATTCCCAATCCTATTTCTGCCGAAAAATCTTCTGCCGTATATGTTTCTAAATTTAAAGATTTTGCTTTTTTTACTATTGCGTCAGCAATAGGATGCTCGCTCAGTTTTTCTGCACTTGCACAAATTTTTAAAAATTCGTTTTCATCTAATTTTTTGTCAAGAACGATAATGTCGGTAACTTCTGGTTCGCCTTTTGTTATCGTACCTGTTTTGTCGAGTACTATCGTGTCTGCTTTGTGTAAAACTTCAAGTGCTTCGGCAGATTTTATAAGTATTCCGTTTTCTGCCGCTTTTCCTGTACCGACCATTATTGCTACGGGCGTTGCCAAACCGAGTGCGCAAGGGCATGATATTACAAGAACCGCTATTGCATTTGACAATGCAAATTCAAAACTTTGACCTGCTGCAAGCCATATTATTGCGGTAATTAAAGATATTGCAAGTACAATCGGCACAAAAACAGCACTTACTTTATCGGCAATTCTTGCAATCGGTGCTTTTGAATTTCCTGCATCTTCAATAAGTTTGACTATTTGCGACAGAGTCGTTTCCTCGCCGACTTTAGATGCCTTATATTTAAAAGAACCGTTTTTATTAATCGTTGCCGATATAACTTCCTCGCCGACATTTTTTTGAACAGGGATACTTTCGCCTGTAATTGAACTTTGGTCAATATATCCCGTTCCTTCAATTATCGTTCCGTCAACTGCAATTTTTTCTCCGGGCTTTACTATGATTATATCGCCTTTTTTCAAATCGTCGGCAAGTATTGTTTTTTCTTTTCCGTTTTCGATTATGTTTGCCGTTTTCGGTGCTAAATTCATTAGTTTTTCAATAGAGTCTGTTGTTTTTAATTTTGATTTTGATTCAAGATATTTGCCTACTGTAACAAGAGTCAATATCATTGCCGAAGACTCGAAATACAATTCGTGAGAAAAACTGTGTGCAATTTCAAAATTTTGATGACCGAAACCGTAAGCGATTTTAAACATCGAAAATAAACCGTAAAGAAAAGACGCAGACGAACCGATTGCTACGAGAGTGTCCATATTTGGAGATTTTTTAACTAATGCTTTAAAACCGTTTACAAAAAAATGCTTGTTTATGATGATTATCGGAATAGTCAAAAGTAACTGTAAAAGTGCATTGATAAGAGAGTTTTCAACTCCTGTCAAAATGCTCGGCATAGGTAAGGAAAGCATACTTCCCATTGCGATATACATTAAAATAATAAGCAATATGCAAGACGATATAAGTCTGTTTTTCATACTTTTTATTTCTTTTAATGAAAGTTCTTTTCTCTTTTCAAAATCGCTTTTTTTGTCGCTTTTGTCAGCGTTTTCCTGATTGCCGTTATTTACCGTATATCCGATTTCATTGATTGCATTTGCTATTTTGTTTTCGTCGAGCAAATTTTCATCGTAAGTTATTTTTAATTGGTTTGAAATAAGGCTGACTTCCGCTTCCTTTGTGCCGTCAAGTTTTCTTACACACTTTTCGACATTTGCCTGACAGGCTGCGCAGGTCATTCCTCCTATATTGAATTTTTCTGTTTTCATTTTTTCACCGTCATTTCAATTTCTTTATAAGTTCAATCGTTTCTTCTATAATATCTTCGTTGCCGTTTATGATTTCTTCTTTGACGCAGGTTTCAATATGGTTTTGCAGTACGATGTACCCTAAATTTTGTAAAGCGCTTTCAACCGCTGCAATTTGAATAAGTATATCTCCGCAATAACGGTTGTCGTCAATCATTTTCTTAATCCCACCAAGTTGTCCCATCATTCTGTTAAGACGGTTTTGAAGTGATTTTTGCATTTCTTCACTTCTCGGTGTGGATTTTTTTCTGCATTCGCAAAAACAGTTTTCTTTTTCATTATTTGTATCGGTATTTTGTATATCATTAATATTATTATTCATAATTTTATATTTGTTCCTTTATTCAATATTGGTTAGTGTTTGTTAATTTAATTTGATTATATACCCATAAGGGGTATATGTCAAGAATAAAAAAACTGCAACAAATTCTTCGTTTTAAAAGATTTTGTTGCAGTGAATTTAAACTTTGCTTATTTTTATAAGTTCTTTAACAAGAAAAAATGCAGAGATTACAGCGGCCAAAAGGTCTGCGACAGGACCTGCGTACATAATTCCGTCTATTCCCATAAATATCGGTAAAACAATCAAGAGGGGAAGCAGAAAAATGATTTGTCTTGTGAGTGACAAAAATGTTCCTTTTGCCGGTTTTCCGATAGATGAGAAAAATGTCGAGGACATTGGCTGAATATTGTTGATGAATGTGAAAAACAGATATACACGGAAATATCTTTCTGAAAAAGAGAAATATAATTCGCTTCCGTTTCCGAAAAGTTCAATTATCTGTCTCGGGAAGATTTGGAATATAGCGAAAGCGACAACGCATATTAATGAGCCTGTTATCATGGCATAGTTAATTGCTTTTTTAACTCTGTCATACTGTTTTGCACCGTAGTTATAACTTGTTATAGGTTGCATACCTTGAGCAATGCCTATGCAAATTGCAAAAAATATAAATCCGACTTTGTTGATTATACCCGAGCAGGCAAGGGGAATTGATTCTCCGTAAATTGATAAACTGCCGTAGTATTTTAAGGAATTGTTCATTATTACCTGAACGACCATCATTGCAAGTTGATTGAAAAATTGAGCCATACCGAGACTTGCTAAATATTTGATGTATTTGAAATTCGGTTTATAGTGGCTTTTAGTAAGTTTTCCTGTTTTAAATTTACTCATATATACGAGTATTATAACGGCAGAAACAGCTTGTCCTATGATAGTTGCGAGAGCCGCACCTGCCATACCCATATCGCAGATGAATATAAAAACATAGTCGAGTATAATGTTTATTACTGCACCGACAATATTACAAAACATTGAAAAATTCGGGCTTCCGTCTGCACGGACAAGATGGGTACCGCCTGTTGATAAAATTAAAAACGGAAAGCCGATTGCCGTAATTTGCAGATATTCTTTAGCAAGAGGCAGTATATCGTCGGGTGAACCTAAAACGATGAGTATCGGGTTTAAAAATATGAGAGTAACAGCCATTAAAACAAGACCGAAAATGACTAAAAGTGAAACAGAATTGCCTATGTAAAATAAGGCTTTATCTTTTTTACCCTCGCCCATAGATAAGTTAAATGCAGACGCACCGCCTATACCTAAAAGAAGAGCGATGGCAGTGCATACAGTTGTCAAAGGAAAGACTATGTTAGTAGCGGCGTTTCCGAGTTCTCCAATGCTGTTTCCTATGAATAATTGGTCAACGATATTATAAAGAGCTCCGACAATCATTGCTATGATACTCGGAATTGCAAATTTTCTTAACAGTGCGCCTATGGGTGCGACGCCGAGTTGATTTAGTTGTGTTGGGCTTTCTTTTTGATTTTCGTTTGTCATACCATCACTCCTTTTGTTTTGTCATAATGAATGATTTTATTGAAGTCATATTATTTACTATTTTAAAACTATCATATAATATAATATACTTATTTAAATCGGTATTGTGTTAAAAACAAACAACCACCCTTGAGGGTGGTTGTTTTTGGCGGAGAAGGAGGGACTCGAACCCTCGCACCGGTTACCCGACCTACACCCTTAGCAGGGGTGCCTCGTCACCAACTTGAGTACTTCTCCGTGTTGTAACGCCGTTAAAAAATATAAAAATCAGCAAAGAAACCAACTGAATTGTTGGTTTCTTTGAATGGCGGAGAGAGTGGGATTCGAACCCACGGTGCCTTGCGACACGACGGTTTTCAAGACCGTTCCGTTATGACCACTTCGGTATCTCTCCGTAAGTCTTTAACATACTATCACAGTTGATTTGAATTGTCAATAGGAAAACAGATATTTTTCAATATTTTTTGAAAAGACCAAAAGTACAGGTGCATATAAACTTATTATTTTATTTTCCTGTGCAAGAAAAAAACGGCTGACCTGTGTCAGCCGTCTTCGTTTTATTGAATATTATTCTTCTTTCATTTTTGCGAAACATTCGCTGCAGTAAACCGGTCTGTCATCTCTCGGAACAAACGGTACTTGGCACTCTGCACCGCAAGCGGCACAAACGGCGTTGTGCATCTCTCTCGGAGCTTTCATAGCAGCCTTTCTCTTATCTCGGCAGTCTTTACAGCGTTGCGGTTCGTTTTCAAAGCCTTTTTCAGCATAAAATTCCTGTTCGCCGGCAGTAAAAACAAATTCGTTTCCGCATTCTTTACAAGTGAGTGTTTTGTCTTCGTACATCATTAGTTACCTCTTTTGATTATTAGTTTTTGAATTCGGCTGAAGATAATATCTTCTTGCGTATTCTTTGCATTGCATTATCAATCGCTTTTGAGTTTTTGTTAAGCTTTTCTGCAATTTCAGAATAACTGTATCCCATTGTATGGAGTTTCAAAACCTCGTTTTCAAATGCGGATAATTTTTCTTCCAGCAGTTGTGTTAACATTGAAACATATTCAGTGGAAAGATATGTTTCTTCTGCACTTAAAGATTTGTCGGTTGCAGACAGATATTCTTCTTCAAGAGGAACGACCGTATCCACAGGAAAATCTTTTTTGCGCATCACTTTTCGCAGGGCTGATTTTACGGCGTTTGAAGCACAGGTGTAGGCATAGGATTTAAAAGAAGCTTCCTTTGTCTCATCAAACGAGTAAATTGCACCGATAAAACCTATTAAGCCCTCCTGAACTAAATCGTCTTTGTCAATCGGGGCATTTCGGTATTTTTCGGCTATTGATTCTACCATTTTGCGATAATTAAGTATAAGCGTATTTATGGCATTTTTGTCGCCACTTAATGCAAGGGCGAGTAGTTGAGTATCTGTTAAATAGTTTTTTTCAGACATAGTTCCTCCACTCATTTTAAAGATAACTCAAAAATGTTTCTTTGTCAATAAAAATTTTGTAGAAATTGCACAATTTTTGATTTTCTTGCAATTTTTTTAAAATTATTTTGACACATTTGTGAAAGTGTCAAGAAGAATTTTAAGAAGTTAAAATAAAACGATTTTAAAAACACAATAATTTAAAAAGTAAGGGCTGATTTACAGCCCTTACTTTATTATGAAAACAGTTACGGTATCAGTTTTGTTGATTTTTATACATTAAATCTGAACAGTACAATATCTCCGTCTTTCATAACATATTCTTTACCTTCGCTTCTTACAAGACCTTTTTCTTTTGCGGCAGTCATTGAACCGCACGCAATCAAGTCGTCAAAATGTACAACTTCAGCCCTGATAAAGCCTCTTTCAAAATCGGTGTGGATTTTGCCTGCTGCTTGTGGCGCCTTTGTTCCTTCTTTGATAGTCCATGCTCTTACTTCGGGTTTTCCTGCCGTAAGGTAAGAAATGAGTCCCAAGAGTTTGTAACTTTTTTTGATAAGACGGTCCAAACCGCTTTTTTCAAGTCCGAGGTCTGCAAGAAACATTTGCTTTTCGTCTTCTTCAAGTGTTGCTATTTGTGCTTCGATTTCTGCACATATAGGCAATGTTTCTGCACCTTCTTCCGACGCAATTTGCTCAACTTTTTTGTAATTTTCGTTGTCTTCAATTCCGTTTGCAAAATCATCTTCACTCATATTGCAGGCGTAAATAACTTTTTTGTATGTCAAAAGCGGAATATCGTTAAGTATTTCTTTTTCGTCGTCCGTCATTTCTATGCTTCTTGCAGTTTTGCCCTGTTCCATTTCTGCAATAAGTCTTTCAAGAAAATCCACTTCAAAAGCGAGTGATTTGTCACCCTTCATAGCTTTTTTTGAACGGTCAAGTCTTCTTGCAAGCATATCGAGGTCACTGAAAATAAGTTCAAGATTTATAGTTTCAATATCTCTTGCAGGGTCTATTGTGCCGTCAACATGAGTGATATCCGTGTTTTCAAAGCAACGAACAACATGTATGATAGCATCAACTTCTCTTATGTGACTTAAAAATTTGTTTCCTAAACCTTCGCCTTTTGAAGCACCCTTTACAAGTCCGGCTATGTCAACGAATTCTATCGTTGCCGGTGTAAATTTGTCAGGATTATACATTTCTCTTAATTTGTCAAGTCTTTCGTCAGGTACGCAAACCATTCCTACATTTGGCTCAATAGTGCAAAAAGGGTAGTTTGCAGACTGTGCGCCTGCGTTTGTAATAGCGTTAAACAGTGTACTTTTTCCTACATTCGGCAATCCGACAATTCCGAGTTTCATTAAAAAATTCCTCCGTTTCGGAATAAAATTCAATTCTACCAATAGAGTATATATTATTTTCAGTCGATTTACAAGTGGAAAAGTAAATCATATTGAAATACATAAATTTTAATTTGTTTTTCATATTGCAGAAATAATATCAATGAAATAAATAAAACTTTTCTTTTCTGAATTCTTATTTTAACTCTGATTATTATAAACATTATAGTAGTTTGATAAATTTTCTTGACTTTAAATAAAAAATAATTTAAAATATATAATCAAAATTTGTAAAAAATAAAGGAGCGTGCTTTTATGAAATTAAACGGCTCACAGATAGTTCTTGAAGTTTTGAAAGAACAGGGCGTTGATACAGTCTTTGGTTATCCGGGAGGTACAATACTAAATATTTTCGATGAGCTTTATAAATACGGTGATACTTTCAAACATATTTTAACAGCGCACGAACAGGGCGCTTCGCACGCTGCTGACGGCTATGCGAGAGCGACAGGCAAAACGGGCGTTTGTTTTGCTACATCAGGTCCCGGCTCAACAAACCTTGTAACAGGTATTGCTACTGCTTTTATGGACTCCGTACCGCTTGTTGCCGTTACTTGCAATGTTGCTACTTCTCTGATAGGCAGAGATTCTTTTCAGGAAATAGACATTAAAGGCATTACTATGCCTATAACAAAACATAACTTTTTTGTTGAAGATGTTACGGAACTTGCCGACGCTTTAAGAAAGGCGTTTAAAATTGCAGAAAGCGGAAGAAAAGGTCCCGTACTTGTAGATATTTGTAAAGATGTTACGGCGGCAGAGTGTGAGTACACACCTTGTGAAAAGCAAGAACCCGCTGAAGTTGCATTGCCTAAAAAGAGTTGTTTAGACAGAGCAGTTGAACTTCTTTCAAACTGCAAAAAGCCACTCATATATGTCGGCGGAGGTGCAATTTCTTCAAATATCGGCGAAAAGTTGATTACATTTGCAGAAAAACTCGACGCACCTGTTGTTTCTTCACTTATGGGACTCGGCGCATTTCCGAACGGACATGAACTTCATGTAGGTTTAATTGGTATGCACGGCAGATTTGAAGCAAACAGAGCTGCTTTTAAGTGCGATGTTTTGATTACCTGCGGAGCAAGATTTTCCGACCGTGTTGCAGGTAACAGAAAGAAGTTTGCACCAAACGCTGAAATTTTGCATATAGATATCGACGCTGCTGAAATGGATAAAAATATTGTTTCCAATTATCATTTGAGAGGCAATATTGCGGAAATCATTCCTATGCTTACAGAGGCTATTGAACAGGGCGACCACAGTGATTGGAAAAAAGAAATTACAGAGTGGAAACATCCGTTTGTACAAAATCAAATCGGCGATTTTGTAAATCCTCAAAAAGTAATTGAGGCTGCCGATAAATATACAAATGACGATGCAATCGTTGTTACGGATGTAGGACAACATCAACTTTGGGCAGCACAGTTTTATAAGTTTAAACAGCCTCGCACATTGCTCACTTCGGGCGGTCTCGGAACTATGGGCTACTCAATGGGTGCCGCAATAGGTGCAAGCGTCGGAACAGGAAAACAAGTTGTAATGTTTGCAGGCGACGGCGGTTTCCATATGAATTTGACTGAACTTGCTACTATGAGAAGTTACAATGTTCCTGTTGTAATGGTTATTATGAACAATACAGTTCTCGGTATGGTTCGTCAATGGCAAAAGATTTTCTACGGCAAACGATATGCTGACACAGACCCTCATCGTCAGACAGATTTTGTAAAAGTTGCAGAGGCTTTCGGCATTAAAGGCTTTAGAATAGATAAAAACGACCAAATAGATGAAGTTATGAAAACTGCAATAGAACTTAACGAGCCTGTTTTGATTGATTGCAGAATTTCACCCGATTCAAATGTTTTACCTATGATTCCTCCCGGCGGTGCGAGCGAGGATATTATTGAAGAAATGTGAGGGAGATTTTATGGATACAAAAAGTAAAATGATTTTGTCCGTTCTTGTTGAAAATGCAAGCGGTGTTTTACAGCGTGTTGCAAGTCTTTTCACAAGAAGAGGTTTCAATATTGAGTCACTTACCGTTTCGGAAACTGAAGACCCTCATTTTTCCCGTATGACAATAGCGTGTATCACGGAAGAAGAAAACTTCAGACAGATAGAAATGCAACTTTTAAAACTTGAAGTTGTAAAAAAAGTATTGTTGTTGTCAGACTCTGAATCAATTTCTTCGGAACTTTTGCTTGTTAAAGTAGAAGCAGATACTATGGAAGATAAAAACAATATTTTGAATATAAATCAAAAGTACGGTGCAAGAACAAGAGATATTTCCGAAAAATCCATCACTCTTGAATTTACGGGTACAAACGAAGCAGTAAACGATTTTATTACAGATATTGAAAAGTACGGAATAATAGAAATGGCAAGAACAGGCGTAACCGCACTTAAAAGAGGATGCAGTTCAATCATAGATTCTATTGTATAAATTGGGGTGGTATTTATGGGAATGACTATGACACAAAAAATTCTTGCTTCTCACGCAGGACTTGACAGCGTAAAAGCAGGACAGTTAATTGAAGCAGATTTAGATATGGTTCTCGGAAATGATGTTACATCTCCCGTAGCCATAAATGAAATGAATAAGTTTGGTAAAAAAAGTGTTTTTGACAAGAATAAAATTTCACTTGTAATGGACCACTTTACGCCTAATAAAGATATTAAGTCAGCCCAAAACTGTAAACAGGTCAGAGAGTTTGCAATATTGCATGATATAAATCATTTTTACGATGTCGGCAATATGGGGATAGAACACGCACTTTTGCCTGAACAGGGTATTGTAACGTGCGGCGACTGCATTATCGGTGCAGACAGCCATACTTGTACATACGGTGCTTTGGGTGCATTTTCAACAGGCGTCGGCTCAACAGATATGGCGGCAGGTATGGCAACGGGTAAAGCGTGGTTTAAGGTGCCGTCTGCTATTAAAGTTGTTATAAGCGGCGAAAAACCGAAGTTTGTAAGCGGCAAAGATGTTGTTTTGCATCTCATCGGTATGATAGGCGTTGACGGTGCTTTGTATAAAAGTTTGGAGTTCTGCGGAAACGGTGTTAAAAATCTTTCTATGGACGACAGACTTTGCATTTGCAATATGGCAATTGAATGTGGTGCCAAAAACGGTATTTTCCCTGTTGATGAAGTTACTTTGGACTATGTAAAAGGAAGAAGCGAAAGAGAATACACTGTTTTTGAGGCTGATGACGATGCAGAGTATGACAGTGTAATAGAAATCAATCTTTCTGATTTAAAACCGACAGTCGCTTTTCCTCATCTTCCTGAAAATACAAAAACAATTGACGAATGTGAAAAGATATATATTGACCAAGTCGTTATAGGTTCTTGTACAAACGGAAGAATTGAAGATATGCGTGCTGCCGCAGAGATTTTAAAAGGTAAAAAAGTTGCTAAAAATGTCAGAACAATTATAATTCCTGCAACACAGCATATATATTTACAGTGCATTAAAGAAGGTCTTGCCGAGATATTCATAAATGCAGGTGCAATCATTTCTACACCTACTTGCGGACCTTGTTTGGGCGGACATATGGGAATACTTGCAAAAGGCGAAAAGGCTGTTTCTACATCTAACAGAAACTTTGTCGGCAGAATGGGACATACCGAGTCGGAAATCTATCTTGCAAGTCCTTATGTTGCTGCCGCTTCGGCAGTTATGGGTTATATCGCAGACCCGTCAAAAGTTTAAGGAGGCAGAGTTATGAATGCAAATGGTTTTGTACATAAATTCGGCGACAATGTTGATACAGATGTTATAATACCTGCAAGGTATCTTAACTCTACGGACGCTAAAGAACTTGCTATGCACTGTATGGAAGATATTGACGCAGATTTTGTTAATAAAGTAAAACAAGGCGATATTATAGTTGCAAAAGCAAATTTCGGCTGTGGTTCTTCAAGAGAACATGCTCCTCTTGTTATTAAAGAATGTGGTGTTTCTTGCGTAATCGCTTCCACTTTTGCAAGAATTTTTTACAGAAATGCAATAAATATCGGTTTGCCTATTCTTGAGTGTGAAGAGGCTGCAAACGATATTGCAGAGGGCGACAATGTCAGCGTTGACTTCGACAACGGTGTCATCACAAACAATACAACAGGTAAAAAGTATAAAGCAGAGCCGTTTCCGAAGTTTATACAAAATATCATCAAAAACGGCGGTTTGATGAATTCGATCAAATAAAGTGAATAATGCAGGCAATTAATATTAATGTATTTAATATTAATAATTTGTATTGAATGTTATATAAATATGTAGTATATAAGAGGCAAATTAGAATGGCTGAAATTTTTGAGATTACAAAAGAAGCACTTAGAAAAGGTTGGAGTAACAAGTTTGATTATTGGTTTAGTCAGTCTGACTATATGCTCAGAAGTGTTGATACTTTGGGCGATTTTGAGAATGAAACAGATTTGAGCACTTCGACCTATCTTGTTTCAAAAGGTTATATTCCTTATTTTACAATAAGTGAAGAAGAAGTAATAAAAAAGTTTATAGCACAACTCGGCAACAAAAAACTTGCAGAAATTTTTAAGGGCGTAAGCGATGAAGAATTGAGCGATACTTTTTGGAAGTATTTTAATGCATATAAGCAAATCAGTGATACTTACGAAAAGTTTGAAGACGAGTATCTTCGCACAAAGGCTGAAGATTGGTGCAAAGAAAACTCAATAAATTATAGATTTGTGTAAAATAAAGAAGTGTAAAATGCGTTTGAAGTTTAAATTTCAAACGCATTTTTTTGCGTAAAAAGTGAATTTTATCACATATAAATAAATTTTATTAAAATTGAGTATCGGAAATTCTTTTTACACATTTGCAAAAGTGTAAAAAGATAATATTAGACAAAATGTAGGGGGGGGGGTCTAACAGTGAAAAGAATTAACATTTTTTGTTAAAACATTGTGAATTAAGAATAGAAACTATTGACTGTTTTTTTGATTTGGTGTATATAGGCAGTAGTTAGCTGACAATTATGAATCGAACAATTTTGTCGTTTCAAAAAATGCATTTTTGAAAAAAATATTATTTAAAGAAGGGTAATTAATATGAAAAAAACAAAAAAACTTCTTGCTGTTTTGCTGTCATTGGTTATGTTGCTCGGCATAACTCCGATGGTTGCTTTTGCAGGTATCAGCGATGCAAATGATACAAAAAGATATAAAGAAATGTATAGTTATGACAGTCATAACAAAGATGCAAAAATAAGAGTATATGCAACTTACAATGCAACTGAAGACAGTAAAGAAGATATTGTAAAGTTGGAAGCTCAGAGTAACGAAATAGCAGATACTTTCGCAAAAGGTTCAGGTTGGCGTCAATTCATCGCAACTGTTCCTGAAGGATGGGAATGGGCAGGTTATACATATCATCAATGGTTTAAAGGGGAAGATCTTGGTAACCGTGCCGACAGTGTATACATTCCTGGCGAGCGTAAATTCAGATATTCTTTCAGCGAGTATGGTGAACACGGTATTCAAGTAGATCCGGGAAATCATTTTAAAAACTGGCAGACTTCATATGACCAAACTTTCGATGAAAACGGTGTTAAAAGTAAAAGAATTTCGGTAAATCGTTTGTCAAACGGTACTGAAATTAATGGTATCCCTGTTACTTATGAAGTTTTTGCAAACTTCAAACCAATCATTACTGCTGAAATCGATGAAAACGGTACCATCACAGATGAGGGTAAAAAAGCAGTAGTTTACGGCGAAGACAAAACATTTGAAATCAAAGCAAACGATGGCTATGTAATTGATTCTGTTTTGGTTGACGGCGAAGAAGTAGAAAAAGCTGCTAACCAAAAAGAGTTCTCATACACATTTAAAAATGTTGATAAACCTCACACAATCGTTGCTAAAACAGCTAAAGTATATTCAGTAACATATACTGACGGCGTTGAAAATGAAGAAGTTTTCAAAGACCAAGTATATACAGACCTCAGAGAAGGCACTGAAACTCCTGCATTTGACGGCACACCTTCAAGAGAAGGCTATGTTTTCAAAGGCTGGGCACCTGAAGTCAGCGAAACTGTAACAGCAGACGCTACATATGTTGCTCAATGGGAAAAAGATGAAACAACAGACCCTACAGATCCTACTGACCCTGTAGGTCCTTCAGATCCTTCAGAACCGACAACTCCAAACGGAGATAACGGCGATGCTGATTCACCGGAAATCCCGGATACAGGTTACGAAAGTTCATTTGCAGTAACTATGATGGTTTTGGTTGTTGCAGGAGCTTGTGCAACAGGTATTGCAGTTTCAAAGAAGAAAAAAGCAGTTAAATAAGTAGTTTTTTTCACTTTCCAAAAAAATAAAGCGACAGTTAATATTAACTGTCGCTTTATTTTTTATAAATTTATTGTAAGTGTTTTTGAAATTCTTTTTACACATTTGCGAATGTGTAAAAAGAATTATGGACTTTAATATGATAATTGTCTATAAATAAAATTAAATTAATTCCTCTATTAAATAAATATGAACAAAAGTTAAAATATGTTGACATTTAAGTTAATTTAGTTTAAAATTGTGATAGTTAATTAACAAACTTTTGGAATTTATTTCCAAATAAAAATGCATTTTTTAGTAAAAAATTATCAAGCAGAAAACTAAACATTACTTATAAAAGGGGTACTGAAAATGAAAAAAAGAGTTTTATCTGTTTTTCTTAGTTTGTGTTTGCTTCTTTCCATTATTCCTATTACTGCCTTTGCGTCAGAAACTCACGATATTTCAAAAGACGACTTGGTGCTTGATGACTCTTGTAAAGATAATTGCGATGGACACAGAGTTACAGGAACAACAGACAGTGGATTGATTTGGAAGCAACACAACATTACTGTAAAGGGTGGCAAGCATACACTTATAATTGATAATTTGAATATTATCAAAGCACCTGCTGCTAAATCAGGTATTTCTATCAGCGGAAATGCTCAAGTTACGCTTGTCCTCGAAGGTAACAGTGAAATTCACGGAGCATTAAATCATCCTGCTGTTTGGGTTGAACCGGGTTCTTCTCTCACTATTGAAGGCGAAGGCTCATTAAATGCCATAGCAGGCGATTATACAGGCAGTTCAGGTGCAGCCGGAATCGGCGGCGGTTGGGGCTCAGCAGCAAACGGTCTTTCAAACTGCGGAAATATCATTATTAATAGCGGTAATGTAAGAGCAGAAGGTTCAGGCGGCGGTGCCGGAATCGGTGGCGGTTATTTCACAAATGACCCTTCAAACAGACCTAAGGTTACAGGTAATGTAACTATTAATGGTGGTTTAGTTCGTGCTATCGGCGGCAAACCTCGTGGATTAGACCAACTCGGCGGTGCGGGTATCGGCAGCGGTTACAACCAAGACTATGCAGGTACCGTAACAGTTAACAACGGCGTAGTTGTTGCTGAGGGCGGAAATGATAAATGCCAAAGCATCGGCGGCACCGAAATTTTGCTTTCAGGCACAAAAACAGGAAACGGTACTTTCACAACAGGTAAAGACGGTAAAGCGGTTATCGTAGCCACTCAAGGTATCGGAGACCAAAGTACAAAATCAGAGTGGGACGCTGTTATATTTACAAGCGGTGCTGACGAAAATTCTGTTACGCTTTCAGGCAATACCGTAACTTTAAATGACAGTGATGCAGAAATTTCAGTGTTCGGTCAACCTCTTATTGACTATAATTTGGAAATTTCTACGGATACTACACTTAAAGTAAAGCAAAATAAAATAGACAGCAGATATTATGATACAGATTTAAGAATTGCCGAAAACGGCAATTTGATAAATAACGGAAAAATCGAACTCGGCGAAAAGACAGACGCTTCGGCAGACCATTCGCATATTACATTGCTTGCAGGTTTGTCGCAGACAGAAGGAAACGGCACATTAAAGCAGTCGAGCAAAGCATCAGTAAGACTTCCTCTTTCAAAAGACATTGTAAATATGAATGCAGAAGACGGCTTGATTTACAACGGATTAAGACAAACTGCCGATGTTGATGTTAAACTTAATTTGTGGGGATATTCTCAAGACTTTACTTTTGATAAAGAATATACTGTTAAATATTCAGACCCTGTAAATGCAGGTACTGTTGTTGTTACAGTAGCATCTACAGATAAAGGAAACCTTATCGGCACAAATTCTGTTGAATTTAGTTATTCAATTTCTCAGGCAGATTTCAATGTGAATGTGTCAAATAAAGCGGAAGTTACAGCAGGAGAAAAAGAACTCCTTTCAAAACTTCCAAATGCAAAGATTACTGTAATTAACGCTATTCATGACGACCTTGATAAATTGAAATCGGGAAGTCTTAAATGGTATATGGACGCAGGACATAAAACTGCTTTGACAAATACTTCTCTTGCTAATTATAAAGCAGGCGATAAAGTTACTGTTTATTGGACATATAACCATGGCGACAGCAACTTTGTTAACGGTAAACAAGGCAGTGTTGTAGTAACTGTTAAAGAGGCTGAAAGTGTTCTTCCTGTTATTCCGGGCGGAAATTCCGATAACGGAAGCAGTAATGGAGGTAACGACTCAAACAGCGGAAATATCTCAAGCAAAATCATTGACAGTTCAGTTACTTCTCCCGATACAGGTGCAAATGAAAATGTACTTTTCTGGAGCGTGATGATGCTTGTATCTGCTTTGGCGTTGACAACAATTCTTGTTGCTTCAAAGAAAAAGAAAATTGAAAAATAAAAGTTGAATATTGTTTTTCCAAAATAAAAGGCCGACTCTTTGAGTCGGTCTTTTATTTTGTCATTTAATTAATCTTTTAAATACGAGTGTTCAACCGTAACAACAATAAACAGATTTTCATCCTTTTCCCGAACGGCTTTTCTTAAGTTTTTAACTATTTCAGATGGCTGTTCTTTGCAGTTTTTAGGAGTAACAAGGTCAAAAATCAAATTTGTATGCGTCGGGCCTTTTACCATTCTGAAATCGTGGAAAGAAAAGTCAGATGAGTAGTTTTCGATTATTTCGGCAACCATATCCCTGTATTTTGACACTTCGCTGTCGTTTGTTACTATCGGGTCCATGTGGATACATATAGCGATTTTCAGTTCTTTTGAAATTCTCTTTTCTACATTGTCAATGACATCGTGTATTTCCATAATATTTTTGTCGGCGGGCACTTCTGCATGAGCGCTGACTATTGTTTTTCCCGGACCGTAATCGTGAATGATTAAATCGTGAACGCCTACAATGTATTCTTCTTCAAGCATCATATCTTCAATTTGTTTAACGAACTCTTCATCAGGTGCTTTTCCGAGTAAATTTGATATAATGTCTTTTATAATATCGTAGCCTGCAAGGAAGATGATGACTGCAACGCCTATGCCTATGTATCCGTCGATATTAAATTTTGTAAAAGCCGATACCAAAAGAGAAATGATTGTTGCACCTGTTGCAAAACAGTCGTTCAAACTGTCTTGCATAGTAGCTTTCATATTTTGATTGCCCGTGATTTTGTACAATTTGTTGTTGAAATAGGACAACCAAAGTTTTACGGGTATTGCGAGCAAAAGCACAATAAGCGACGGTATTGAAAACACTACATCTTCAGGATTGAAAATCTTTACAATACTTGATTTTGCAAGTTCAAATCCCATTATAAAAATGAAAAATGAAACTATCATTGCACTTATATATTCTGCTCTGCCGTGTCCGAAAGGATGGTCTTCGTCAACAGGTTTGCTTGCAATTTTTGCTCCCGCTATCGTAACAATGCTTGACGATGCGTCTGAAAGGTTGTTTGCCGCATCGGCAGTGATAGATACCGAATTTGTCACTATACCTACTATAAATTTTGAAATCGAAAGCAAAATGTTGCATACAATTCCGGCTATTCCGCTTAATATAGAGTAACTTTCTCTGTTGTTTTTGTCTTTAATAAACTTTTTTATTAAAAAATCAGTCATATAAAAACCTCTTTGCATATTTTTGTTTCTTTTTAATTTAACACAGTCGGAAGATAATTTCAATATTTTTAAACTGTTTAATTGTTTTGTTTGTTGACTGTTTGCTTTTTTATGTTATAATTTCTGTATTGTTTGTATTAAAAATAAAGCAGTGGGTATTATGAAGAAAATTATGATTTTAAATGCAAGTCCTCGTGCAGACGGTGCTTGCTCCGAAGCAGTTTATTTATTTGAAGATTGTTTAAGCGATAAAGATTTTGAACTTGTAAAATATGATTTGTACGATTTAAATCCTGCACCTTGTAAAGATTGTGGGTATTGCAGAGTTAAAAACGGCTGTTCCGTTAAAGACCTCGACCTCTTTTTTGCTGATTTTGAACTTGCAGAGTATATTGTCGTTTTTTCTCCTATATACAACAACTTTTTTACGGGACCTATGAAAAATCTTATAGACAGGTTTCAGCGTTATTATTCTGCAAGATTTTTCAGAAATATAAAACCTCCGATTGAGATACCGAAAAGAGTAGGAGTTTTTATTTGTTCGGGTACAGATGATAAAAATTCTTTTAACTATATGTGTGAAACTTTAAGACAATCTTTTACCGTGCTTAACGGAAAAATTGTTTCAAAATTTTATCTTCCGTCAACAGATACAAATAAAAGTGAAATTTCAAAAAATGATATTGAAATTTTTATGGATAATTTGATTTAAGCACCTTTGATAAGGTGCTTTTTTGTTAATTTAATATAATATATTTTAATAATATTGCAAACGTTACGGTGTTGTGATATAATATTTTGAATTTATTATGGAGAAGTGTAACTATGGTTATATTGGGAATTGACCCGGGATATGCAATTATCGGCTGGGGTGTTCTTGAATATCAGGGAAACAAGTTTAAAGTTATAGACTACGGAGCAATAACAACGCAGGCGAAAGCTCCGTTTCCACTCAGATTGCAAAAGATTTATAACGAAATGTGTATTTTGCACAAGACATATAAACCCGATGCTATGAGTATGGAAAAACTTTTCTACAATAATAATGCTAAAACGGTAATAGATGTTGCTCAGGCAAGAGGCGTCATAACTCTTTCTGCACAAAACTACGGCGTTCCGATTTTTGAATATACGCCTTTACAAGTAAAACAGTCTGTTGTCGGTTACGGCAGAGCCGAAAAAAAGCAGGTTCAGGAAATGACTCGTTTGATTTTAAACTTGCCGTCAATTCCTAAACCCGACGATACGGCAGACGCACTTGCTATGGCGATATGTCACGGACATTCAAGCGGTTCGCTTATGGGAAATATCAGCAGATATATATAAAATACAGATTTTGGTTTTTGTTTGAATAGTTTTGAACAGTAAAATTTATGAATTTTAATGAAGAACAGTTGGGTGAAAAATGTTTTACAGTATTAAAGGCAATTTGATTTATTCCGATACATCGTTTGCAGTTGTTGAGTGCGGCGGAGTAGGGTTTAAGTGTTATACAAGTTTAAATACGATAAAATCATTACCTCAAGTAAATAAAGAAGTTTTGCTTTACACACATTTGAGCGTTAAAGACGATGCTCTTGATTTGTACGGTTTCAAAACACAAGATGAACTTGAGTGTTTTAAACTTTTGATAGGTGTTTCGGGAATAGGACCGAAGGCGGCAGTTTCGATTTTGTCCGAATTTACTCCCGAAAGACTTGCGCTTTGTATCGCTTCAGGCGATTATAAATCACTTACAAAAGCACAGGGTATAGGCAAAAAAATTGCCGAAAGAGCGATACTTGAACTTAAAAGTAAAATGACAAGCGTTAGTTTTGCAGATGACGATGTTCAATCGGTTGCAGTGTCTTCTAAAGACGGTTCGGATTCGGCAGAGGCAGTAGAGGCACTTGTCGCTTTGGGGTACAATAAGGCAGACGCTGCTTTGGCAGTAAGTTCGATGGATAAGTCGTTGTCAGTTGACGAAATGATTAGACAGGGCTTAAAATTGCTTGCTTCTTCACTGTAATTTAGGAGGTTTTTGTTTTGGCAGAGATGGATTTTGAAAACAGAATAGTGACTTCTGATTTTATTGAAGATGACAAAGATATTGAAAGTTCACTCAGACCGAAGTTTTTGGTTGACTATGAAGGACAGGACAAGGCAAAAGAAAATTTAGCAGTTTATATTGAGGCTGCCCGTACGAGAGGCGAAGCACTCGACCATGTTCTTCTTTACGGACCTCCCGGTTTGGGAAAAACAACTCTTGCAGGAATTATTGCAAACGAATTAGGCGTAAATATCAGAATTACAAGCGGTCCTGCAATAGAAAAGCAAGGAGACCTTGCGGCTTTGCTGACAAATCTTCAAGAGGGCGATGTCCTTTTTATAGATGAAATTCACAGACTTAACAGAAGCGTTGAGGAAGTTCTTTATCCTGCAATGGAGGATAGGGCACTTGATATTATCATCGGAAAAGGGCCGTCGGCAAGGTCTATTCGACTTGATTTGCCGAATTTCACTCTTGTCGGTGCAACTACAAGAGCAGGTCAGCTTTCTGCACCTTTGCGTGACAGATTTGGCGTTATTTTACGACTTGAACTCTATACAGATGAGCAGCTTTTCAAAATTGTAAAAAGAAGTGCGTCAATATTGGGCATTGAGGCAGACGACGAGGGGGCTATGCAAATTGCAAAGCGTTCAAGGGGTACACCGAGAATTGCAAACCGTTTGCTTAAAAGAAGCCGAGATTTTGCACAGGTAAGACACAGCGGCGTTATAGATAAAGAAGCTGCCGAAGACGCATTGTCAAATATGGAAATAGACGAACTCGGTCTTGACCTGATAGACAGAAGACTTCTCACAACTATGATAAAGAATTATAACGGCGGGCCTGTCGGCTTGGAAACGATTGCCGCAGCAGTAGGTGAAGAAGCCGTTACCATTGAAGATGTTTACGAGCCGTATTTAATGCAACTCGGTTTTTTAAGCAGAACTCCGAGAGGCAGATGCGTTACTTCGGCAGGATATGCGCATTTGGGCTATGAAAAAGACGCTCAACAGCAATTATTATAAATATGAGGTTAGTATGAGATATACTCAAAATTGGAAAGATTACAGATTAATAGATTGTTCAAACGGCGAAAAACTTGAAATTTGGGGCGATAAAACTTTAATTCGTCCCGACCCGCAGGTTATTTGGAAAAGCGAAAGAAACAATCAGATTTGGAAAAATGCAGACGCAAGATATATCCGTTCAAATAAAGGCGGCGGAAATTGGCAGGTGTTTAAAAATCTGCCTGAGTCTTGGAAAATTTCATACGGCGATTTGACTTTTAATATTAAAACTATGGGATTTAAGCATACGGGCTTGTTTCCCGAGCAGGCAGTAAATTGGGACTTTGTCAGAGAGACGATACGAAAAAGTAACAGAAAAGATGTCAAGGTGCTGAACTTGTTTGCATATACGGGCGGCGCTACTGTTGCCTGTCTTAAAGAAGGCGCTTCTGTCGTTCATGTAGATGCGTCTAAAGGTATGGTGCAGTGGGCAAAGGAAAATGCAAAGTCTTCGGGTGTCGAAAAAGAAAGTGTGCGATGGATAGTTGACGATTGTATAAAATTTGTCGAAAGAGAAATCAGACGGGGAAATAAATACGATATAATTATTCTTGACCCGCCGAGTTACGGCAGAGGGCCTAAAGGCGAAGTTTGGAGACTTGAGGACTCGATTTATGATTTTGTGAAATTGTGCAGTAAAGTTCTTTCGGATAATGCTTTGATGATGCTTTTAAATTCCTATACTACGGGGCTTTCGGCTTCCGTAATGAAATATATACTTGCAGATGTTATAAAATCTCAAAAGGGCGGAACTGTTACGGCAGATGAAATCGGTTTGCCGGTAGAAGAAAGTAAAGAAATTTTGCCTTGCGGTGCAACGGCTGTTTGGATGAATGATACAGATGGAACAGATTAAATATGAAAATGTGTCTTTTTCTTATTTTGTTGAAGATGAAGACGGTAAAAAAACAGAATTTAAGATATTTGAAAATTTCAATTTAAGTATTGAAAAGGGTTCTTTTGTAGCAGTTTTGGGACATAACGGTTCAGGTAAATCTACTATTGCAAAACTTGCGAACGGCATCATTGTTCCGCAAAATGGCAGAGTTGTCGTTGACGGTATGGAAACGGCAAATGATGACGATTTGTTCAATATTCGTCAAAAAGTAGGTATGGTTTTTCAAAATCCTGACAACCAAATTGTGTCTTCCATTGTTGAGGAAGATGTCGCTTTCGGTGTAGAAAATCTCGGGCTTAGTTCTGAAGAATGCCGAAAAAGAGTTGATGAGTCACTCAAAAGAGTCGGCATGTACGAAAATAGATTAAAAGCACCAAATAAATTGTCGGGCGGTCAAAAACAAAGAGTTGCCATTGCAGGTATAATGGCAATGAAACCGGAGTGTATAGTGTTTGATGAGCCGACGGCAATGCTTGACCCGAGCGGCAGAAAAGAAGTAATGGACAGTGCAAAACAGTTGAACAGGGAAGACGGAATAACAATTGTTTTTATTACTCACTATATGGACGAGGCGGTGCAGGCGGACCGTGTTATTGTAGTAGATGACGGAAAAATAAAAAAAGACGGAACACCGCAGGAAGTTTTTTCAGATGTTGACGGATTAAAAGAACTCGGACTTGATGTTCCACAATCAACAGAGTTGCTTCATAAACTGAATTTTGACAATAAAACAGAAAAAACAATTTTAAATTCAGACGAGTGCGCAGATTTTCTGGCAAGTATTTTGGAGTGAATTTTTAATGGAAATAATTAAATGTGAAAATTTAAAATATCTTTACGGCGCAGGCACTCCTTTTGCTACAAATGCACTTTGCGATGTCAGTTTCAGTATTGAAAAAGGCGAGATAGTCGGCATTATAGGCCACACAGGTTCAGGTAAATCTACTTTGATAGAGCATTTAAACGGCCTTTTAAAAGCAGATTCAGGAACTGTTTATTTGGAAGGAAAAGATATTTGGGAAGATAAAAGCAATATTAAAAATGTCAGGTTTTCGGTAGGATTGTGCTTTCAGTATCCCGAATATCAGATTTTTGAAGAAGATGTTTTCAGAGAGATTGCTTTCGGACCTAAAAAAATGGGTTTTGATGACGAAGAAATTAAAAAGAGAGTTTTGTCGTCAGCAAAGTTTTTGGGACTTGATAAAGATATTTTGGATAAATCGCCGTTTGATTTAAGCGGCGGACAAAAAAGGCGAGTTGCAATAGCGTCAATCATTGCCATGCAGCCTAAAGTTCTTGTTTTGGATGAGCCAACGGCAGGACTTGACCCGAAGGGCAGAGATACAGTTTTGTCGCTTATTAAAAATTATCAGCAAAAAACGGGCAGTACCGTTATAATAGTTTCTCATTCTATGGAAGATGTTGCAAAACTTGCTGATAAAGTTCTTGTGATGAATAACGGAAAAGTTCAAATGTTCGGAACTGTTGCAGAGGTATATTCAAATGTTGATGAATTGAAAGAAATAGGACTCAGTGTACCTGAAATTACAACAGTTTTTTCAAAGTTGAAGAAAAAAGGAATAGATTGCAGAACAGATATTTATACTGTAAAAGACGGTGTAGAAGAAATAAAAAGACTTATGAACAGGGGGAAATTAAATGATTAGCGATATTACAATCGGTCAGTATTTCCCGGGCAATTCCGTTGTTCATAAAATGGATGCAAGAGTAAAGTGTGTTTTGCTTTTGTTTTTGCTCATTTCGGTTTTTCTTTGCAAAAACTTTTTTTCACTCGGTTTAATTGTGATTTTTTCAATTGTTCTTGTCGCAGTTTCAAAGATTTCGGCAAAAACAATTTTAAAAAGTATGAAACCACTCATATTTATAATGATTTTTACTATGGTGCTAAACTTGTTTTACGGAACGGGCGAAACTCTTGTAAAAATCGGATTTTTAAAAATTACTGAACAAGGAATAGTGTCTGCGGTGTTTTTGGCTGTCAGAATAATAGTTCTTGTTTTGGTAAGCAGTCTTTTGACATATACGACATCTCCTACTATGCTTACGGGTGCTATTGAAAGTTTGCTTGCTCCAATAAAAATTTTTAAACCGGAAGCACCACATACCGTTGCTATGACAATGACGATTGCACTCAGATTTATTCCTACTTTAATGGAGGAAATGGAAAAAATTACAAATGCTCAAAAATCAAGAGGTGCAGATTTAGACAGCGGTAATTTAATTCAGAGAATAAAGGCATTGGTACCTGTTTTAATTCCTCTTTTTGTTTCAAGTTTCAGGCGTGCAAGAGAACTTGCATACGCTATGGAGTGCAGGTGTTACAGAGGAGGCATAGGCAGAACAAAAATGAATGTTCCCAAAATGCATTCAAGAGATTTTGTTGCAATAGGTGTTGTCGTGCTCATTTATGCTGCGATTTTTCTTTTGAATTTCCGGTTTGGTAAAATAATATGAGAGATATTTTGTTAAAACTCAGATATGACGGAAGTAAGTTTCACGGCTGGCAGGTTCAAAAAAATGCCTATACCGTTCAAGAAGCACTTCAGGATGCTTTGGAAAAAGTTTTTTCTGAAAGACCTGCTGTTAAGGGCTGTTCACGAACTGACAGCGGTGTGCATGCAAATGTATATTTTGTTGCATTTAAAACTGAAAAAAACATTCCGTGTGAAAAAATTTTGACTGCACTTAACACATATTTGCCGAAGTCGGTCTGTGTTTTTGAGTGTGAGGATACGACAGATGATTTTCATCCGAGATATTCCTGTAAAGCAAAAGAATATGTATATAAGATTTACAATGCAAAAATAAGAAATCCGTTTTATGAAAACAGGGCTATGTTTTATCCCTATAAATTGGATGAAAAGTATCTTGACGAACAGGCACAGGCGTTTGTCGGAAAACACGATTTTAAAGGCTTTTGCTCTAAAAGAACAGATGTTGAAGATACTGTCAGGACAGTTTACTATGCAAATGTAAAAAGAGAAGGCGATTTTGTTATTTTTACAGTTTGTGCAGACGGATTTTTATATAATATGGTAAGAATTATGGTAGGCACGCTTCTTTTTATTGCACAGGGAAAAATAAAAAAAGACGAATTGCCGAAAATCATTGAAAAAAAAGACAGAACTTTGGCAGGAAAAACTGCTTCGCCGTATGGCTTGTATTTGAATAAAGTTGAGTATTAAGGAGTGAGATTTGTGAACGATGCAGAAAAACGAGAACTGCATAAGCAAAGAGAAGAGCATCGAAAAGAAGTTAAGCGTCAAAAAGAAGCGAAAAAAAAGAAAATTGCTTGGATAGTAATTGCAGTCGCAGTTGTTGTCTTGCTTGCACTTCGTATTTCGGAGATGGATTTTTCATCATTCAATAAATCTCATACTGACTCGAACGGCAAGTTTTCGCTCAGTTCAGGTTATGACTCAAGTATTTATCCAATATCGCTTGACTCATCCGAAAACGCTGTTTGCAGTGCCGTGTCGGGCGATGTGGCAGTTTTAACATCGGGTTCTTTTCGTGTTTTAAATCCTTCGGACGCCGAAGTTAAAAATGAAGTTACGCATAAGTACAGTAATCCCGTTCTTGAAACAAACGGTGCCTATGCTCTTGTATATGATCAGGGCGGTAAAAAATTCAGATTGGAAACAAACGGTAAAAATATATATGAAGCAACTTCTGAAAATAATATTATTTGTGCTACCGTAAGCAACGGAGGCATAGTGGCAGTTGCAACTTTGTCAGATTCTTCAAAATGTTCAATAATTGTTTACTCAAAATCACTTGAAAAAACAATATCGTATGATGTATCATTAGGCTATGTCGCAGAGATGTCTGTCGATTCTTCGGGTAACTATGTTGCATTTTCGTGTTTTAATTCGGAAAATGCGCAACTTGTTACAAAAGTTAGCATATTAAAAGTTAAAGACGGTACTGTTTCAAAAGAGTTCGATTTGATTTATCCTACTTTGTACGATTTGAGATTTTCAGGAACAGATTTATATTGTGTCAGTCAGGAAGGCGTTTGTGTCATATCAGACAGAAAAAAACTTGTAGATGTTTTTGAAAATTCAAAAGGCATTATAAATTCGTATTGTTATAACGATTCGGGGTATCTTACAGTTTGCAGAACGGATTATGAAAATTCAGACAGCGTTTCTGTTTGCGTTATAAAGCCGAACGGAAAAGTTTTCTGTTCGTTTACAATATCGCAGGTGCCTGAACAAATGAAGGTTGCGAGCGACAATTTTTATTTGTATATAGACAACGAAATACTGTGCTGCAATAAAAAAGGAGAAGTTTTGCAAAAAATTGATTGCGGAGTTATTTCTTCTTTTACGGTAATCTCAAAGCGACTTTTCTATATTAAGCAATCAATACTTGAATGTCATAGTTTATGATTAAAGGGTGATTTAATGAATTATGTTGATTTTATAATTGTTGCTTTCGTTATTTTTATAATGATTTTAAATTATTTTAAAGGTTTTGTTTACTCGGCAATAAGTCTCGGGCGTGTCATTGTTACAATACCTCTCGGTATTGTGGCAAGTTCACATATTACACCTGTTGTTATGGACGAAATCAGCCCGCTTGTTATTGAGTCTATAAATCAAAAATTGCAGGCCTCAAGCAATTTAGACGAATTTTTTAATAGTATTAACTCGGCGTTGTCAGCACTGCCTCAGTCTGTTTTCGGATTTTTACAAAATAAGTTTGAGTCAATATCAATTATGGTAGACACACAGCGTATGGCGGAAGAAATTTATAACTCGGCTATTCAGCCTGTTGTTTCTACAATTGTGAGAGTTTTAATGTTCGTGATTGTATCGGCGCTCATTTCATGCTTGATTTGGGCTGTGTCAAGACTCTTGATTCCGAAAAAAGACTCTTTGCTCGGTAAAACAGACAGACTTTTAGGCGCTGTTTTGGGTTTGGTAAAAGCAGCGGTTGTAGTTTTTGCTTTTTGTGCTGTTATTAACGCTTTTGCAGAAATCACGCCTAAAGTTGAAGGCGATACTTTTGTAAATGCACTTAACGACAGTTTGATTATACAAAAAATTAATGAAGTAAATCCCATTAACAAATTTATATGAATTGAGAGGTATATGTAATGGATTTAAAAACTAATATGAAATCACTTTTTGAGGGATGCTGGACAATTCCGAATTTGCTTTCATTTATAAGAATTTTACTCATCCCCGTTTTTGCCGTTTTGTTTGTAAAAGGCTATGTTCTTGAGGCTTGTATCGTAATTACGGTTGCAGCTTTAACAGACCTTTTTGACGGTAAAATTGCAAGAAAGTACAATCAAATTTCCGCTCTCGGAAAAATTTTAGACCCAATCGCAGATAAACTTTCACAAATGGCAATTGTAATAGTGCTTATAATTACATATAAGGATGACAGTATTAAGTATCTTTTTGCATTTTTCATTGCAAAAGAAGTCGTAATGCTCATAGGCGGTGCAATTCTTCTTGCTAAAGGACTGCGTCCTACTGCCGCAGAAATGTGGGGAAAAGTTGCAACAACCGTTTTTTATGTTGTTATGATTGTCATCATCTGCTTCGGTCAAAACGGAGCGCTTGTAGAGTTTACCGGTATTCAGCTCAATACAATTGCTACTTGGGTGCTTGTAGGCATTTCTGCCGTTGCAACCCTTTGTTCTTTGCTTGGCTACATTCCGGGCTTTGTAAAACAAATTAAAGAGGGTAAAGAGCAAAAAGACAATGCTTAACCCATAAGGAGTATTTTATTTAATGAAAAAACAAATGTGTTCACGATGCGGTAAAAGACCCGCTGTCATTTTTATTCAGCGTACTGATAATTCAAGTAATGAGCCTCAGGGACTTTGTATTCAGTGTGCAAAAGAATTGAATATCGGACCTGTAAAAAATATGATAGATAAATTGGGGCTTACGGACGAAGATTTGGAAATGGCGTCTGAACAAATGAGTCAGTTTATGGACAATATGGAAGATTTCGATTTCGGAGATTTGGGTGCTTTATTTAATCCTGATAATATGGACGGCGCTCAAACTCTGCCTTTTGGAAATATGTTCGGAGACGGAGCAGTTGATGCAGATTTTGATGACGATGACGACGCTTCAAAAACAAAAAAGCGTACAAAACGCCCGAAAAAGAATTCTTCAGATGAGTCAAGAAAATTCTTGAACGGTTATTGTAACAATCTTACAAAACGTGCTAAAGAAGGCAAGATTGATAATGTTATCGGCAGAGAACAGGAAATAGCAAGAGCAGTTCAGATTTTGTGCAGAAGAACAAAGAACAACCCTTGTCTTATCGGCGAACCCGGTGTAGGTAAAACTGCCATCGCTGAAGGATTGGCGCTTAAAATTGCAAAAGGAGAAGTTCCTGCAAGACTTGCGGATAAGGAGATATATTTGCTTGACTTGACGGCACTTGTTGCAGGTACGCAGTTCAGAGGTCAGTTTGAAGGAAGAATTAAAGGCCTTGTTGACGAAGTTAAGCACGAGGGCAATATAATTCTCTTTATAGACGAAGTTCACAACCTTGTAGGTACAGGCGACAGTGAAGGTACTATGAACGCTGCCAATATTCTTAAGCCTGCTTTGTCAAGGGGAGAAATTCAGGTAATAGGTGCAACCACATTTACTGAGTATAGAAAGTATATTGAAAAAGACGCTGCTCTTGAAAGAAGATTTCAGCCTGTTAAAATTGAAGAACCGTCTGTTGATGACGCATACAATATGTTGCTCGGTATAAAGGAATATTATGAGCAATATCACGGAGTAAGAATTTCTGACACACTTGTATATAAAGCTGTTATTTTGTCAGAAAGATATATTACCGACAGATATTTGCCGGATAAGGCAATAGACCTTCTTGACGAAAGTTGTACTTGTGCTAATTTAAGAAATCCCGCTATCAGTAAATCACAACTTTTGGAAAAAGAAAAAAGCAATTTGCTTGAAAATATAGATAAACTTTCGGTAACCGAAAACGATACTGTTCCCGATTATGAAACTATCACAAAACTTAAATCAAAAGTTATGGCGATAGATAACGAGTTGCCTGCACTTATTGAAAAGGCACAGGATAACTATGTTTTGGAAGAAGATTTGGCAAAGGTTATCAGTCTTTGGACGGGTATCCCTGCTTCAAAAGTTGAACAGGGCGATATTAAGAAACTTGCAAATCTTGAAGTTGACCTCAAGAAAAAAATTATCGGTCAGGACGAAGCAATAGAAAAAGTTGCAAATGCCGTAAGACGAGGAAGAGTACAGATTTCTCCGAAAAAAAGACCGCAGTCATTTATTTTTGTAGGCCCGACAGGTGTAGGTAAAACTGAACTTGTAAAGCAACTTGCATCAAATCTTTTTGATTCTCCCGATACGCTTATTCGTCTTGATATGAGCGAATATATGGAAAAATTCAGCGTTTCAAGAATTATCGGTTCTCCTCCCGGATATGTCGGCTATGATGATGCCGGACAGTTGACTGAAAAGGTAAGAAGAAAGCCGTACAGTGTCATTTTGTTTGATGAAATTGAAAAAGCGCATAAAGATGTTTTAAACATTTTGCTTCAAATTCTTGACGAGGGCAGAATTACAGATTCACAGGGAAGAACAGTGAATTTTGAAAATACTGTTATCATAATGACTTCAAACGCAGGCTCGACTGACTCCAATACGCTTGGTTTTGGTATGTCGGAGAATGATATTACAAAAGATGTAACTATGAAAGCGCTTGAAAGATTTTTACGCCCCGAATTTTTAGGCAGGGTAGATGAAGTCGTAATTTTCAACAATCTTACTTTCGATGATTTTGAAAAAATCGCTGTTATTATGCTTGATGAACTTGTGCCGTCGCTTAAAGATAAAGGTATTGAACTTGTTTATGATAAAACAGTTCCTGTTGCACTTGCAAAGAAAGCCTATGGCGGCAAAAAAGGTGCAAGAGGCTTGAGAGACGCAGTCAGACGGGAAGTAGAAGAAAAACTTGCCAATGCAATTGTGTTCAATCAAGATGTTAAACTTGAGAAATTTACTGTTTCGGCAGATGAAAACGGTGAATTTTCAGTTAAAATTAACTGATTTTAAAGATTGATAAAAAAATAAAGCCGTGTAGGAATATGCGGCTTTGTTTTTTGTTGTGCTCAATTTATTTTTAGAATAATGTAATAAAAAATGTTTTTTATTATAATGACAATATTTATTGTATAATTCTAAATCTTTTTGCCAAATTTTAAATATATGCTTGACAGTGGATTAAGTATATGGTATCATTCCTAATTGTTAACGGTGATGTGCATAATTTGTAAGAATTAGGAATTGCACTTTTCTTTTTTGTTTGATATTTTTTTGAAATTTTTAAAATTTTTTCAAAAAAGGTATTGACAAATGCGAGCTTCTCGGCTATAATAATGACCGTCGCTTGCGGGTGTAGTTCAATGGTAGAATCCCAGCCTTCCAAGCTGGTTGTGTGGGTTCGATTCCCATCACCCGCTCCAATGCGCTTGTAGCTCAGGTGGATAGAGCAACTGCCTTCTAAGCAGTGGGTCAGGGGTTCGAGTCCCTTCAAGCGCGCCACTTTTTCTGCCACTCAATAAAAGGCTGAATTTTTATGGTGGGATTAGTTCAGTTGGTTAGAGCGCCAGTTTGTGGCACTGGAAATCATGGGTTCGAATCCCATATCCCACCCCACTTTTTTAATTAAATATTTACCCAAACATATTGGGGTGTCGCCAAGCGGTAAGGCAAGGGACTTTGACTCCCTCACGCGTAGGTTCGAATCCTGCCTCCCCAGCCAGCGCCCCAAGCAAAATGGGGCGAAACGACTCATTAGCTCAGTTGGCAGAGCACTTGACTTTTAATCAAGGTGTCCGGAGTTCGAATCTCCGATGGGTCACCATATAAACCTTAAAATCGGTAACGGTTTTAAGGTTTATTTTTTTTGCTTTTTTATCTTGCAATGTAATTGTTGTGTAACTATTTTAAAATATCTATTTATTTTATTATAAAAATATGTTATTATAATTAAAATAAAGTTACATTTGGGGGGCGAGAAATCTGAAGTTGGTAAAGTTTATTAAACTTGTTGTTCCGATATTGTTAATATCCTTTTTGTTTTCCGGCTGTTCGTTTCATATTTCGTCTTCGCTTGACGAACTCATTACTCCCATATCTCCTTTTGGAGAAGATGCGAAAATTTCAGAAGCACTTGACGACTATGCAAAAAAATATACGCTTAAAACTTGTATAAACGGTAACTATACATCTTCTTTTGTAAAAAAAGATTTAAACGGCGACGGAAAGTCGGAGGCAATAGTATTCTATGAGCCGTCTGATGCACTCGGCACTGTAAATATGGCTTTGCTTGCCGTTCGTGACGGAAAGTGGCAGGTTACATCGTCAATAGTCGGAAAGGGAAGCGATGTCAGCGAGATTTCTTTTTGTGATTTAACGGGTAACGGTCAGGAAAATATATTGGTAAGCTGGGAAGTTATCAGTAATAATTCTAATTATATTTTGTCTATTTATTCATACAGTTCTGCCGAAGACGGTTTTGAATTGAGTGTATTGAATGAGGATTTATCATTTTCAAAATACGCTACGGCAGATTTGAATAACGATAATTTAAACGAAGTTTTGATTTTTAATACACCGAGTTCCGATTCGGAAAGTTCGTCGGCTGTTTTGTATTCCTTCAAGAATAATGCAAAAAAGAAACTCGGCTCGACAAAACTTGATTCAAATATTACTTCCTATTCAAATATAACTGTTGACAAAAGTGATGATAACGGTGCTGTTGTTTATGCCGATGCTGTTAAAGGTCAAAATTCCATGATAACGGAAATAGTTTATTGGTCGGATAAACACGATACAATCATTTCTCCTTTTTACGACTATAAAACAGGCGTTACAAAAGAAACATACCGTTCAAATACAATTACTTGCAGAGATATAGACGGAGATAAGTCGATAGAAATTCCTATGGACTGCGATGACGCTTCAGTTCCGTCGCAGTTGAAATTGATAAATTGGAAAACCTACGGAAACTATGTTCTTTTTCACAAACAGTACAGTGTTCTGAATGATAAGGACGGTTACTTTTTGAGCGTTGACGATAAAGTCTTTAAAAACACCTATCCTATGTATGACGAAAAAAACAGAGAACTGACTGTTAAAGATAAGGAAGACGACAAAATACTCTTTTCTTTAAAAACAGTTTTTAAAGCAGAGTATTCAGAAGACGCATTTGCGGGCTATCAGATGCTTTATGAAAAAGCACCGTTTTGCTATCTCGTAAGTGTACAGGAAAATGAGTATGATATTTCCTATGAATATATAAAACAAAATTTCACCGAATACTAAGGAGGAAAACAAATGAAAAAAGTTCTTGTTGCAGAAGATGAAGAATCAATCCGTGAGTTTATTGTTATCAACCTCCGCAGAAGCGGGTATGAAGTTGAGCAGGCAGACAACGGAAGAACTGCACTTGAGTTGTTCGACCGTGCAAACGGTGATTTTGATGTGGCAATTTTAGATATTATGATGCCTGAAATGGACGGACTTACTCTTTGTAAAGAGTTGAGAAAACGCTCTGCAGATTTCGGAATTATAATGCTCAGTGCAAAAACACAGGAAATGGATAAAGTAACGGGTTTGCTTTTCGGTGCAGACGATTATGTTACAAAACCGTTTTCCCCGAGTGAACTTATGGCTCGTGTTGATGCAGTTTACAGACGTGTTGAAATGGCAAAAGGTTTTCGCAAAAACGATGTTATCGGCGATATAATCAAACTTGACAATTTTGAATTGAATTTAAGAAACAGAACGCTTTCAAAAAATGATAAACTTATCGAATTGACGCAAGTTGAATTTCAAATTATTGAGTTCTTTTTCAAAAATCCAAACGCAGCACTTTCAAGAAACGATATTTTGAAACATGTTTGGGGAGCAAATTATTACGGAGATGAAAAAATCGTCGATGTAAATATAAGAAGACTCAGAATGAAGGTAGAAGACAATCCGTCAAGCCCTACAAGGTTAGTTACCATTTGGGGACTCGGATATAAATGGATAACCGAAAG
This sequence comes from uncultured Eubacteriales bacterium, assembly GCA_900540085.1. Classification (GTDB taxonomy): domain Bacteria; phylum Bacillota; class Clostridia; order Oscillospirales; family Acutalibacteraceae; genus Scybalenecus. Next base: position 109,836 of record UQEU01000001.1, on the reverse strand, counting down.
AAAATGATTTTAATTTTGCAGTAAACAGAAAATTAAATGGATTAAAAATTAAAACTATCACGGAGCATTGATTTTAATGGAAATTAAGTATATCACAAATTCAAATCACGATATGTTTGAAAAAGCAATGAATCTTTACAAAAACAGTTTTCCGGAATTTGAGCAGTGAGAATTGTTTTCCCAAAAAAAGATTTTGTCAGACAAAGAATATCACTTTGGTTTGATTTATGATGAAAATGTTTTTTCAGGACTTGTTTTGTATTGGGAAACGGACAAATTTATTTACATTGAGCATCTTTGTATTGTGCCTGAATTAAGAGGAAAAAACTATGGCACAAATGCCTTGTCACTTGTTTGTAAAATGAATAAAACAGTAATTCTTGAAATTGACCCTCCTGTTGATACGGTTTCTGAAAAAAGACTTCATTTTTATAAAAAATGCGGTTTTGTCAAAAACGATTTTAAGCATATTCACCCTCCGTACCACAGAGGAAATTACGGACACAGTCTTGTGATTATGACATATCCGCAGCAGATAACTCAAAATGAGTATGATTGTTTTAATAAATACCTTGAAGAAAAAATTATGAAAAATGCTTTTAACAGTTAATTTTAATGACGATATAACGAATGTATAAAAAATATAAAATCAAGTAGGAGTAGAAATGCAAAAACTTAAACTTAAACTGAAAAAATTGAAAATAGAAGGAATAACACTGAAATGGCTTGTAAATGTTGTCGGTGTTATTGCACTTATATTTATTGCAGTTTTTGTTGCCGCTTGTTTTTCTTTGCGTTCGTATTATTACAGTTCGGTTGAAAATGTTATAAGTGCAGGCGTGTCAAATGTTGCCAATAATTATTTTTCTATTTATGAGCAGTCGGGCTCACCGTTTGCCGCTACTGCAATTAATTTTATTGAAGATTACTCTTATAAAGACAAAACTACCGTTTGGGTTATTGACTCGGACGGCGTTGTCATTTCATCATCATCGGGTTTTAATATAAAAAAACAATCGATGCCTGATTATGAAGAGGCACTCAATTCTAAAAATTCAACTGCAAAATGGACAGGTAAACTTGAGTCCGGCGAAAAAGCGATGGCTGTTACAAGAATTTTGTACGACGAGGACTCAAACCAAATCGGTGCAATAAGAGTAATTGCTTCACTTGAAAAGGTAGATAAACAGATTTCTGCGATTTATTTAATATTGGGAATAATTTTAATAGCGTTTTTTATGATTTTGATAATTTCAAATCTGTATTTCATCAGGTCTATTATCATTCCCGTTCAAAAAATTTCCGAAACAACAAAACTAATTGCAAAGGGAAATTTAAACGCACGAATTGAAAATAAAAGTGAAGACGAAATCGGCGAATTGTGCGACAATATCAACAGTATGGCAGAGGAAATAGCGGCAAGCGATAAAATGAAAAATGACTTCATTTCAACTATTTCTCACGAACTTCGTACCCCGCTTACATCAATAAAAGGATGGGCAGAAACTCTTAAACTTGAAAATGCCGAAACCGAAGACGAACTTACAAAACGAGGTTTGCAGGTAATAGTAAATGAAAGTGCAAGACTTGAGGGATTTGTTGAAGAGTTGCTTGACTTCAGCCGTTTACAAAGCGGAAGAATGAGTTTGCGTCTTCAAAAGTGCGATATAATTGCAGAACTTGACGAAACAATATTTACTTTCATAGAAAGAGCGCACAGAGAAGGAATAGATGTTAAGTACAGTGTTCCCGAAGTGTGTGCACCGGCGAGTGCAGACCCCAACAGATTAAAACAGGTATTTATGAATATTTTGGATAATGCTCTTAAGTATTCACGGGCAGGAAGTCGTATTTTTGTTAAAGGCATAATAACTGACGAAGAAAAAGACATTGCTCCTCAGTGCTTTAAAATTTTATTTGTTGACGAGGGCTGTGGCATTTCAAAAGAAGATTTGCCTCATGTTAAAGAAAAATTCTATAAAGCCAATCTTTCCGTGAGAGGTTCCGGTATAGGTCTTGCAGTTACAAGCGAACTTGTACAGTTGCACGGAGGAAAAATAGATATAGACAGTGTAGAGGGCAGAGGAACAATGGTTACGGTAGTGTTGCCGTTGCTTTCTGAAAATCAGTAAAATAAAAGAAAAAATGAACGGAGATTTTTATGGAAAATAAAAAGGCAAGAAAAACATCGGTGGGCGGTCAGGCACTTATAGAGGGAATAATGATGCAGGGACCGAAAGGTATAGCTACTGCCGTAAGAAAGCCCGATAACGATATTCAAGTTGACTATCATACTTTTAAAAGTTTGAGAAATAAAAATAAGTTTTTTTCATTGCCGATAATTCGAGGCCTGTTTGCGTTTATAGATTCTATGGTTGTAGGATATAAGTGTTTGATGCACAGTGCTGAAGTTTCGGGTATGGAAGACATTGAAGCTGAGGAAATGAGTAAGTTTGAAAAATGGCTTATGGATAAATTAGGCGATAAACTTATGAATTTTATAATGATACTCGGAACGGTGCTTGGTTTTATACTTGCGTTTGCAATTTTCTTTTATCTTCCCGTTCTTGTTTTTAATTTGATAAATAACGCTTGCGACGGTGCGATAACCGTATGGCAGGGAACAATTGAAAGCGTTATGAAAATAGTCATTTTCGTAGCGTATATTGCAGCGGTTTCACAGATGAAAGATATTAAAAGAACTTTTATGTATCACGGAGCGGAACATAAAACAATCGCTTGCTATGAAGCGGGACTTGAACTTACTGTGGAAAATGTCAAAAAGCAAACCCGTTTTCATCCTCGCTGCGGTACATCGTTTATATTTGTAATGCTTATAATAAGCATTTTTATATCGACTCCTCTTGCACTTATTTTCCCGAAAATCGCAGAAATAAGAGTTTTATGGATGTTGCTTAAACTTCTTTTTGTTCCTCTTATTATGGGAATAGGATACGAATTTATAAAATATGCAGGCAGACACGACAATGTTTTTGTAAAAATACTTTCTGCACCGGGCTTATGGATGCAAAGACTTACCACAAAGGAACCGGATGATTCTATGATTGAAGTAGGTATCGCTGCATTTAAGGCTGTAATTACAGATAATCCGGAGGATGATGAAATAAAATGACACTGAAAGAAGCAGTTGCGTACGGAGAACAGTTTTTATCTTATAACGGTGTTGATGAAGCGGATTTTAAAGCACTTTGTCTTGCGTGCCATTGTGCAAGAGTAAAGACATCTCATTTCAGACAAAAACAGGATTTTCCCGTTTCAATGAAAAAGTTCGCCGATTTGTTGTGGCGTGTTAAATCGGGTGAGCCGTTGCAGTATGTTCTCGGAGAGTGGGATTTTTACGATTCAACCTTTAAAGTCGGAAAAGGAGTTTTAATTCCGAGACCTGAAACGGAAGAACTTGTTGAAAAATGTGTACAGATTATTAATACTTTAGACACACCTATAATATATGATTTATGTTCAGGCAGTGGTTGTATTGCCGTTTCAATAGCAAAAAAGGTTAAAAACTCGTTTGTATATGCAGTTGAAAAATACGATGACGCTTTTAAATATTTGCTTGAAAATTCAAATGACTGTGCAAATGTAAAGGCAGTAAAGGGCGATGTTTTAAATCCTGATTTTGATTTGCCGAAAGCCGATTTGATAGTTTCAAATCCTCCATATATAAGAACTGAAGATATTGACGGATTACAACAAGAAGTTTTACAAGAACCTGTTTCGGCTCTTGACGGAGGCAAAGACGGTCTTTCTTTTTACAGAGCAATTTGCGATATATGGAGCAGTCGCTTGAAATCGGGTGGCTTTGTTGCAGTTGAAATAGGCAATGAACAGGCAGATGCGGTTAAGGAAATCTTTTCCGAAAAGTTTGAAAATGTCTGTGTGTTCAAAGACTGTTACAATAATGACAGAATTGTAACGGCAAAAAAACTTGACTAAACACTGTTTTTAATGTAATCTATAATTATATTTAGTAAGGATTGAGCGTATGTTTTCTTTAATGCACTATTTAATGAACGGCGATTATTACAGTGCTGTAATGTTTGTTTTATCAAGCTGTTTTGTAGTTTTCTGCTGTTTGCCTATTCACGAATATGCACACGGCTTAGTCGCATACAAATTGGGCGATGACACTGCAAAACGACAAGGCAGACTTACTCTTAATCCTTTGTCACATCTGAATATTTTGGGAACAATTATGATTTTCCTTTTCGGTATAGGCTATGCAAATCCCGTACCGATAAATCCTTATAAGTTTAAAAAAGGCAAGATGAAAAACGGTATTGCTTTGACTGCACTTGCAGGTCCGCTTTCAAATATTATTATGGCAGGGATAAGCGTTTCGTTTTCATACATTTTTATGTTTATAGGAATAAAAGCAGGAAGTAATATTGTTATAGAAGCAATCATTACATTTTTCTCCTATGCCGCAACTATAAATATTTCGCTTGCCGTTTTTAACCTTTTGCCGATTCCTCCGCTTGACGGCTCGAGAATTATCGGTTGTTTTTTAAGCGATAAAGCATACTATAACTATATGAAGTATGAGAGATATATAATGTACGGCTTAATGGCAGTTTTGCTTTTGGGATTTTTAGACAGACCTATTGCATTTTTGTCAAGACAGTTGTTCAGACTTCTCTGCATAATTCCGGAGTTTATTTTAAATTTGCTTGTATAACTTAATATAAGATGTGAAGTTGATTTTTACAGTCGCAAATAAATTGTTTAAGGTGAAAAATGGAACAATTATCATATAAGACTGAAGTTTTTGAAGGCCCTATGGACTTGTTGCTTCATCTTATTTCTAAACATAAAATCAATATTAACGATATTCCTATTTTTACTCTTGTTGAACAGTACCTTGACTATGTACGCAGTATGCAGGAGCAAGATTTTGAAGTCGCAGGTGAGTTTCTTGAAATGGCGGCAAGACTCATTTACATAAAAACGGTGTCTTTGCTTCCGAAACATGAAGAAGCAGAAGTTTTAAAAAAGGAACTTACAGGCGAACTTATAGAGTACAGAGACGCAAAGTATGTTGCACAAAAACTTTCTGAAAATACCGACGGGTTTAACAGGTTTGTCAGAACACCCGAAGAAAGTTATGTCAACTATGAGTACGAGCGTTTTCACGAGCCGAATGAGATTTTGAACGCATACATAAATGCGGCAGGAAAAGCACAGAGAAAACTTCCTCCTCCGATAGACAGTTTTAAAGTTATCGTTCAAAGAAAGTTTGTAAATGTTCAGTCAAAAGTTGTTTCTGTTTTGAGAAAATTGTCGTTTGGAAAAAAAGTCAGTTTTCTTTCTTTGTTCAAAGACTCTGCTTCAAAGTCCGATATGGTGGCTACTTTTTTGGCAGTGCTTGAACTCATTAAATCTAAAAAAGTCGTTATAGACGGCGAGATGCAAAACCCGTCCGTTGAACTTACGGGAAAGGAGCAACCGTCCGTTGAAGAATGAAAATGTGATTTCTAAAATTGAAGCAATGCTTTTTGCGTCGGGAGAGCCGATAGAAGCCTCCAAACTTGCAGAAGTTTTAGATATAGATATTGAAACTATGACAAAGTTACTCGGGCATTACGGCGCAATGCTTGATGAAAATAACAGAGGTATTTGCCTTGTCAGAATGAACGGCAAGTATCAACTCTGCACAAGAGAAGAGTATCAGGAAGATGTAAGGGCTTTGTTAGAGGTTAAGAAGAATACACCTTTATCGCAGGCAGCGTTTGAAGTGCTTGCAATTGTGGCTTACAATCAGCCTGTAACGAGAGCGTTTATTGAGCAAGTGAGAGGTGTAGATTGCTCGGGTTCAGTTTCAGGTTTGGTACAAAAAGGCTTAATTGAAGAAAAGGGCAGAATGGATTTACCGGGAAGACCGCTTGTTTACGGTACTACCGACAGATTTCTCAGGTGTTTCTCAATGCAGTCGCTTGAAGATTTACCGGAACTGCCTTCCGACGAAGATGTTGAGTCGATAAAAAAGGACAATTCGCAAACAACTATTTTTGATATGGAACAAGCGCAGAAGGTTTCTGAAAGTTAAAAAACCGATTGAGCGATTTAGTTACTGAAAGGGGATATTAAGTGACTGCTTTTTTAATTGTGATGGCCGTTATTGTGGCTGTTTTTGCTTTCATACTTTCAATAAGAGCAACATTTTTTATTACATACGACAACGGGTGGTCAACCCGCATTAAAGTGTTGTTTTTTGAAAAAGACATTAAATTGTCGGAATTGCTCAATTTTGTACTGTTTCCAAAAGAAACAGCCGAAGTTGTTGCTGAAAATAAAAAGTCAAAAAAACAAAAACAGGCAAGTGAAACAAAATCGGATAACCCGTCTGACAAGACAATCGTTTCATCTGTTCCGGACGAAACACAGAATAACGAGTTGGAAAATACTCCGTCGAAAAGCGACGAAAATACTGAAAAATCAAATGAGAAAAATCAAACGCCTGCACAGCAAAAACCGAACTTTATTAAAAATATATACGATAAAGACGGCATTTGCGGTATAATGGGACTTGTAAGTACTTTGTACTATACAGTTGTGTCGGCATTGTCAACTTTAATAAAAGACTTTTATATTTCAAAATTATATGTTAAAATAATTACAGGCGGAAACGATGCCGCTGAAATAGCAAAAACTCACGGCAGAGTTTGTTCCGTTTACTATCCTTTTATAGGTGCAGTAAGAAACGGTATGAAAGTTAAAAATTATGAAGAAGAAATATATGCCGATTTTCTTGCACCATATACAGAAACAGGGCTTGACCTTGTAATAAGTTTAAGTGTGAAAAATTTGCTTGGAATTGTGCTTTCTGCTGGAAAGACATTTCTTGTCAATTTCATAAAAAATAAATAATTATTGAGAGGGAAAAAAGATTATGAAAGAAACTCCGGTAAACAAAATAATGGAAAACACTTTGGAAAAAATGCGTCAGATGGTTGATGTCAGCACTATCATAGGCGAACCTATGGTTACAGGCGACACTACTCTCATTCCCGTGTCAAAAGTTACTTATGGCTTTACATCGGGCGGTACAGACTTGCCTTCAAAGCAAAATGCTGAACTTTTCGGCGGCGGCGGTGGCGGCGGTATCACCATTACACCTGTTGCATTTATTGTTATTCAAAGCGGTAAAGTAAGAATGATGCAGATTAATAATTACACAAGTTCTGCTGACCGTGCAGTATCTATGATTCCTGAACTCATAGATAAACTTTCAGATTTGCTTTCAACAACTAAAGAAGACAAAACTGCTGAAGAAACAACAGAAGAAACAAAATAAGAATTATATTAAAAATCACCCGTACATATTAATATGTGGGTGATTTTTTTTGAAAAAGTTTATATCTGTTTTTTTGTCTTTTGTGTTTGTTATATCTGTTTGTTTTTCTGTAAATGCACAAACTTTTTGCGACAGTGCAAAATCTGCCGTTGTTGTAAATTCGCAAAATGGAGAAATCATTTACGGACACAATCAATTCGATAGGCTTTCAATGGCATCAACAACAAAAATAATGACTTGTCTTATTGCCTGCGAAAGCGATAAACTTTATGAAACAGTCAATATTACAAGTGATATGCTTTTATCGGAGGGAAGCAGTCTCGGACTTAAATCGGGCGATAAAATTACATTGTTTGATTTAGTGTGTGGAATGTTTCTTGCGTCGGGTAACGATGCTGCCGATGCAACGGCAATATTTCTTGGAGAAAGTATTGAAAAGTTTGCCGAAATGATGAATGAAAAAGCAAAACAAATCGGTATGAATTCAACAAATTTTGTTACTCCGTCGGGACTTGATTCTAAAAATCATTATTCGACTGCCTATGATATGGCTTTGCTGACTTCTGTTGCATTGAACAATAAAGTGTTTGCTTCTTTGTGCAGTAAAAAGTGTGCAGATATTTTGATAAGCGGCAAAAAAGTCACGCTTTATAACCACAATAAACTTTTAAGCAGAATTGACGGTTGTAACGGCGTAAAGACAGGGTTTACGAAAAAAAGCGGACGCTGTCTTGTATCGTCGGTAACTAAAAACGGTTTGAGGCTCATCTGTGTAACTCTAAACGATTTTGATGATTGGCATGACCATGAAAAATTGTATGAAATATGTTTTTCTAAATATCAGAATATTTCGCTTTATAATGAGGTTTATGTAGATGTAGTGGGTGGAAATAAAGATAAGTTGAAGGGAATTTCCGATGAAACGATAATGGTTAAAGATAAAAATCTTGTTACCTTTAAGAAGAAAATTTTTCCGTTTATTTATGCTCCTGTAAAAAAAGGGGATGAAATCGGAGAAGTTTTATGTTATTATAACGGTAATCTAATTAAAAAGGTAAAAATAAAAGCAGAGGAATATATTGAATATGTCGAGTAAATTTGAAGTCAGACTGCAAAAATTTATGGCAGACTGCGGAGTTGCTTCAAGAAGAAAAAGTGAAGAACTCATTGAGATGGGAAAAGTAAAGGTCAACGGTCATCCTGCAAAACTCGGAGATAAGGTTGACCCGAAAAAAGATGTTGTAACGGTTCGTGGTAAGCGTATTATGAAAAATGACAACTTTGTCTATATAATGCTTAATAAACCGAGAGGTTATGTTACAACAGTCAGTGACGAACTCGGAAGAAAAACGGTTATGGACTTGGTAAGCGATGTCGGAGAGAGAATTTATCCTGTCGGAAGGCTTGATAAAGACTCTGAAGGTCTTTTGCTTATGACTAATGACGGAAATTTTGCAAATGCTATAACGCACCCTAAACATAAGTACGCCAAAGTGTACAGAGTTACAGTAAGACAAAGCGTTTCAGACGATGCAATTCATCAGCTCAGAAGCGGTGTTCTTATCGACGACAGAAAAACGCTTCCTTGTCAGGTAACATTACTTGTTAAAGGCGACGACAGGTGCGTTTTGGAATTTATTATTTCAGAGGGCAGAAACAGACAAATCAGAAAAATGTGTGAAGCCGTCGGTCTTGATGTTATTCGTTTAAAAAGAATTTCAATAGGTTCCGTAAAACTCGGACATTTGCAGGTAGGTAAGTACAGAGAACTTTCGGAATTTGAAATTAAAAAGTTGTTGAGGTCAACAGATAAAAAATCAGACAGATAGTTGTGTCTTTTGATTAAAAAATTAATAATATAATCTTAAAATATGCATAATAATTTGTACACTAAAAACTATTGTAATTTTAAGTAAAAAGTGTTATTATACTATGCAAGATTGTTATTTTAATAACATTTTCAAGGAGGAACATTAAGTGGCTAATCTTTCGGAAAAAAGCACTGAGGCTTTAGTCAGACTCGAAAAGTTATTTGACGACGCTTCTTTTACTGAAATTGATGCTTTTGCAAAATCATCGGACGGTAAAGTTGAAGTTGTTGCAGGTTTCGGTACTGTAAACGGCAACGCTGTTTATGCTTTCAGTCAAGATATTTCGGTTGACGGCGGTGCTGTCAGCAAAGCACAATGTGCAAAGATTAAAAAAATTTACGACCTTGCCGCTAAAACAGGCTGTCCTGTTGTAGGAATTTATGATTCCAACGGTATGAAGGTTTCAGAGGGAATTGAAGCTCTTGCAGCATACGGCGAGATTTTAAAAGCAAGTACTGCAATTTCAGGTGTTGTACCTCAAATTTCACTCGTAGCAGGCGCTTGTCTCGGTACAAGCACACTTGTTGCTCAAGCGGCAGATATAGTAGTAGCAGTAAAAGACAGCGAATACTATCTCGGAGCACCTTGTGAAATCTCTGCTCAAGACAATTGTGAAAACGGAACTGTTGATATTGTTTGCGACGATTTTGATACTGCTCTCGATGCGGTAAAAGATGTTGTATCGCTTATGCCGTCAAACAATCTTTCTGCACTTCCTGTTTTTGATTTTTCACAAAGTTCTGTAACTTTGGATGAAAATTCAGATGTTAAAGAAATTATAGATTCTGTTGCAGACGCTTCAAGCGTTGTAGAATTAAAAGCAGACTATTCTTCAAAAGTTGTAACTTCACTTGCAACTGTTATGGGCTCAACTGTTGGTTTTGTAGGTTTTACAGGCAAAGAAGTGTGTCCTTGTGCTTGTGAAAAAGCAGCTTCTTTTGTAAGCCTTTGCGATGCATACAGTATTCCTGTTGTAACAGTTGTAGATACAGTAGGCTTTAAAAAAGGCGAAAAATCAGAACACAAAGGTATTGTTAAATCGGCTGCAAAACTTGCTTGTGTGTATGCGGGAGCAACAACACAGAAGATTTCAATAATCACAGGTCAAGCAATCGGTTCGGCATATATCGTTCTTGCCGGCAGAGGTGCAAATGCAGACCTTGTCTATGCTTGGAATTCTTCTGTTATTTCAGCGCTTGAACCTGATTCGGCAGTTGCATTTCTTTATAACGACCGTCTTGCAGACGGCGAAAACCGTGAAGAACTTTTAAAAGAATATATTTCAACAGAGGCTTCGCCTTTGACAGCAGCTGCTTGCGGACAGGTTGACGATGTTTTTGAACCGTCTGAAACACGCTTGAAAATTTGTGCTGCTCTTGATATTCTCAGCGGTAAAAGAGAAACAACAATAGCAAGAAAACATTCTGTTAAATAATTCGGGAGGACATATAAATGAAAAGATATACAATTACAGTTAACGGTATAGCATACGATGTTACAGTAGATGAGTCCGGCAATGCTTCAGCTCCTGTTGCAGCAGCACCTGCACCGGCAGCAACTCCTGCACCGGCAGCAGCTCCTGCTGAATCTGCATCTGCTCAAGCAGGCGGTTCAGAAGGCTCGGTAAAAGTAGAATCTCCTATGCCGGGTACAATCCTTGATATTAAAGTTTCAATAGGACAGGCAGTAGAAAACGGTCAGGTTCTTTGCGTACTTGAGGCTATGAAAATGGAAAACGATATTGTTGCACCTCAGGCAGGCACAGTTGCTTCAATCAATGTTGCAAAAGGCGACAGCGTAGAGGCAGGAACAGTTATTTTAACTTTAAACTAAATTAAGGAGTGTCTATAATGGCTAAAATTGGAATTACCGAAACTGTCTTAAGAGATGCTCATCAGTCTCTCATTGCAACCAGAATGAGAACGGAAGAATTTGTTGATATTCTCGATACTATGGACAAAGTCGGATATCATTCACTTGAATGTTGGGGCGGTGCTACTTTTGACTCATGCCTTCGTTTCCTTGATGAAGACCCATGGGAAAGACTTCGCACCATTCGTAAAAAATGCCCGAACACAAAACTTCAAATGTTGTTCAGAGGTCAAAATATGCTCGGTTATCGTCACTATGCAGACGATGTTGTTGATTATTTTGTAAAAAAATCTATTGACAACGGTATCGACATTATGAGAATTTTTGACGCTCTTAACGATGTCAGAAACCTTGAAACAGCAATCAATGCTGCTAAAAAATATAACGGTCATGTTCAGGCTGCTATTTCTTATACAACAGGACCTGTGTTCGACACACAGTATTATTGCAATTATGCAAAACAACTTGAAAATGCAGGCGCTGATTCTATCTGCATTAAAGATATGGCAGGTCTTCTTACTCCGTACGGAACATACGACCTTGTAAAAGCACTTAAAGAAACTGTTAATATTCCTATTCAACTTCATACTCACTATACAAGCGGACTTGCGTCTATGGTTTTGCTTAAAGGTATTGAAGCAGGTGTAGATGTTATAGATACAGCTATGAGTCCTCTTGCTATGGGTACATCTCATCCGGCAACAGAGTCTATGGTAGCGGCTCTTCAAGGAACCGAGTATGATACAGGTCTTGATATTAAACTTCTTTCAGAAATTCGTAATTTCTTTGTTCCGCTTCGTGAAAAATATATAGAAAGCGGTTTGCTTGATACAAAAATGCTTGGTGTCGATGCAAATACTCTTTTGTATCAGGTACCGGGCGGTATGCTTTCAAACCTTGTTTCTCAACTTAAACAAGCAGGTAAAGCAGACAAACTTGATGAAGTTCTTGCAGAGGTTCCGAGAGTTCGTAAAGATTCGGGCTATCCTCCTCTTGTTACCCCTACATCTCAAATTGTAGGCACACAGGCAGTGTTCAATGTTATTATGGGCGAACGCTATAAAATGGTAACAAAAGAATTTAAAGATATGGTTGCAGGTAAGTACGGTAAAACACCTTGTGAAATCGACGATGATTTCAAGAAGAAAATTGTTGGCGATGATGAAATTATCACTTGCCGTCCTGCCGATTTGCTCAAACCCGAACTCGATACATTTAAAGATGACATCAAAGAGTTCTATGAGCAGGAAGAAGATATACTTTCATACGCTCAATTTGGTCAGGTTGCTGTTAAATTCTTTGAAAAACGCAGAGATAAAAAGTACGGACTTGACGGTAAGCACGACGATATAGAAAGCAAAGTTCATCCTGTTTAAGTTTATTTTAATATTTAATTTAAAGCGATGTTGACAGTAAAATTCGCAGTTTATTCACTGCTTTTGTTGCCAAAACATCGCTTTATTTTTATATGTTTCCAATCTTAATAGAAAAATGTCTATTATTTATATTCCGTTTATTTTTTGTTTATTTTTGTGTTGACATTTTAATATAAAGGTACTATACTTGTAATCGTAATAATTGATTGGGGGACAGTACTTATGAAAGTATTACTCATTGGCGGTACAGGCCTTTTAGGTTCAGCCGCAGCACGCATTTTTATTGATCGTGGACATCAGGTTAAAACTATTGCTCTTCCGCCTCTTCCGGAAGGTGCACCTATTCCTGAAGAAATGGAAATCACATGGGGTAACTTCCTTGAAATTTCCGATGAAGACTTGTTAAAGGCAATGGAAGGTTGCGATGCTTTCGTATTTGCAGCAGGCGTTGACGAAAGAGTTGAATTTCCTGCTCCTGTATATGATGCATACAAGAAATTCAATATCGACCCGCTTGACAGATTTTTATCACTTGCTAAAAAATCAGGCATCAAGCACTGCACGGTTCTTGGCTCATATTTTGCTTGGCTTGCTAAAGCAAGACCTGAAATGGACCTTTGTGCAAAACACCCATACATCAGAAGCCGTATTGAACAGGAAAAAGTTGCTGAGAAGTATGCTGACGACGATATGAGCGTAGCAGTTCTTGAGCTTCCTTACATTTTCGGCACACAACCGGGCAGAAGACCTGTTTGGACAATCCTTATTGAACAACTCGAAAGATTTGAAAAGATGCCGTTCACAATGTATCCTGCAGGCGGTACTGCAATGCTTACAGTTCGTCAGGTTGCTGAGTCAATCGTAGGTGCTACTGAAAAATTAGAAAAAGGTTTCAGAGCATACGGTATTTCTTGCTACAACCTCACATGGCGTCAGTTCCTTAAAATCGTTTATCGTGCTATGGGTGTTCAGGACAGAAAAATTTGCGACGTTCCGAAGTGGACATTTAAAGCATTTGGTTTACATATGAGAAAAGACTATGCAAACCGTAATGTTGACCCCGGTATCGATCCGGTAGGTCTTGCAGACATTATGGGTATGAATTTGTTTATTCCTACCGATGATTGTAAAGAACTTGGTTGTACACCTGACGATATCGAAGCAGCAATCTTTGACTCAATCAAAATTTCTGTAGATGTTGTTAAACACGGTGCAAAACTCCTTGGTATGAAAGGCGAATAATTAAAAATGTCGGCGATGCATAAAGTATTGCCGACTTTTGTTTTTATGATATGAAAAATAATTCTGTTTTGTTTGTTTCCGACCTTGACGGAACTTTAATGAATGACAATCAAATAATTTCAAAATTCACTTGTGATACTATAAATTTTATTGTAAACACAGGTGTGAATTTTGCTTTTGCTACCGCACGGTCAGATTATTCTGCTTTTCCTATTATAAAGAATATTACGACAAATGTTCCTACAATAGTGTATAACGGAGTTTTTATAAAAAATAAGTCAGACGGTACATATTTAAGTAAAACTTTTTTCTCAAACAGCGATATATTTTTTATTTATGATTTGCTGACAAAAAACAATGTTTATCCTTTTGTTTATACTAAAAATGAAAAGGAAGAAAAATTTTATTACTATGAAAATAAAATCAGCGAAGAGCAAAAAGATTTCTTAAATACAAAAGTAGGCGACAGCAGAAAAAGTCCGCTTTTTGACGATGAAAATATTGTGTTTGAAAATATTTTTTATTTTACTTGTATAGATAAAAAAGAAAGATTGGAGCCTATGTATCTTTTGTTGAAAGATATATATACTTGCTATTTTCAAAAGGATATTTATTCAGGCGATTGGTGGCTTGAGATTGCACCGAAGGGTACAAGTAAGGCGGAAGCCGTTAAAAAACTTGCCGATATTTTAGAATGTTCAAAAATCGTTTGTTTTGGCGACGGAATAAATGATATTTCAATGTTTGAAATTGCAGATGAATGCTATGCCGTTGAAAATGCAGACTTGTCTTTAAAAAAATATGCAAATGAAATCATATTGTCGAATAATGATGACGGCGTTGCAAAATGGCTTCTAAAAAATATAGATAACTATAAATAAAAAAGAAAAATAAAAAAAGAGCGTTTAAAAACGCTCTTTTTTATATCCCCGCCCAGCCGTCAGTACTGATAATAACCTGCGTCAAAGCAGGTGGGTATCATCCCGTGTGTTTCTCGCTCCCTTCTTCCGTTTGAACGGGAGGTCTGCAATCTGCACTCGGAGCCTGATTCCCGAAGATAAAAGTGTTGGGTTATTTAAGTTGCTGATTATCGAGAAAGGCAGGGTTTGTTTTATTCATCCATAGGTTCGATTTCGTACAAGTCAGAAAGTTTTTCTTCAAAAATTCTGAATATTCTGTCAAGTTCGTCTTCGTCTTCAATCATACCGAGAAGTTCTTCACCGTCTTCATCGTAAACTTTGAGTATGATAAGTTCGCAGTCGGACTCTACAATATCTTCTGCATTATCATAGTATGGTGTTACTGCGATATATGTGTCATCGTTTTCTTCATATCTGTCAAGCAATTCAAAAAGTATTTCTTCGCCGTCTTCAGATGTTACGCCTATAATTTCAGGCTCATAAAATTCGTTTTCATTATTCATATTATTCACTTCCGTCTGTTTAATATACTATATTTTAACCGAAAATCATCTTTTCGTCAATAATAAAAGTATTAATTGTTAGTTTATATATTGTTTACAAAAAAATCTAAAAAAACTCAAAAAAACTATTGACATTTACGAAATAAATGCTATAATGTAATTGAAGATAAGAGATAGAAAGAAATAAAGAGACGAATGAAGTAGATTCGTAGTTTTTCAAATTATCTTCTATATTAAAAAAGGAGGCGTTTCCGATGGACAAAGCAGAGCCGGTTTACAGAAGCGCTTGCGAAGCTAACTGATAAGAGCGAATTTTTAATCGACAGATGCAAAAACGGAATTTGCAGGCGGGTTATAGATATATTTATCACTTAGTATGCTAACGCAGAATCAGTTGTGGCAGCAAGTGCTAAACACAATTAAATAATATAGTGGCAAAAATCTGCGATATGCCGGCGAAAGCAAAGTATTATTTAAAAGTAGTGAGGATATACCAATGCAAAGGTAAGTTTCGGTTTAACTTGATAAAAATTTAAGTTAAATATTAAATCACATATTTGAGATTGAAAAATAAAAATAAAAAGTAAATGTAAAATAAATTACTGAAATTGAACAATAAAAATAAAGTTCAAAGAAATATGTGATTGAAGCCTATGTAAAAGGTGAGTTTAATATTTAGTGGATTACATTAAATATCAGCATTTGTTATAATTGCAATAAAATTACAATTATTAAATGTGATTGTTAAAATTTATGAAAGGCGGACAGGTCCAATGGGCTGATAAACAGATATTTGAATATTTCTTTATTCAAATCCTTTCTTGACAATCAATTTTAAAAAATATAATTCATTTGATGAAAATGAAAAGTATTCACAAATAATTTTACAGACAATAAAAATAAAATTTGTTGTTACTATTTAAAAACTTAATAAAAACGAAACGGCCTGTGTCAAAAAACACAGGCTTTTGTTTTGCGTTTATGTTATATTTAAATATCATTTATATTTTGTATATTGACAAAGTTTTTTTATAATGATATTATTATAAAAAGTAAAGGCAAAGACCAAGAGGAGTAACTGTACTTTTCTTTCAGAGAGTTGTCGGACGGTGCAAGACAATAAGAAGTAGGCAGTGAAGGTAGCTTGTGAGCTTCCGATATGAAAATTTCAGTAGTTTCGGGCGTATTTCTGCGTTAAAGAATTGAGTGGCGTTTTCGCAATTTGAGTGGTACCACGGAGTTTTACTTTCGTCTCATATTTTGAGTCGGAAGTTTTTTATATTTTAGGAGGAAATTAAATGGCAAAAGATTTGGCAAAGCAGTATGACCCTGCTGAAGTTGAAGACAAAACATATAAATTTTGGCTTGATAACAAATATTTTCATGCAACAGTAAATCCGAACAAAAAACCATATACAATAGTTATCCCACCCCCAAATATTACAGGACAGCTTCATATGGGACATGCACTTGACGAAACATTGCAGGACATTTTAATTCGTTGGAGAAGAATGCAGGGATATGAAGCACTTTGGCTTCCCGGAACTGACCATGCTTCTATTGCAACCGAAGCAAAGATTGTTGAATCAATGAGAAAAGAAGGCATTTCCAAAGAAGACATCGGCAGAGAAAAGTTTCTCGAAAGAGCATGGGATTGGAAAGAACAGTACGGTGGCAGAATTGTGTCGCAGCTTAAAAAACTCGGCTCTTCATGTGATTGGGACAGAGAGAGATTTACTTTGGACGAAGGTTGTTCAAAGGCAGTTAAGCATGTTTTTGTTGATTTGTATAATAAAGGACTCATTTATCGTGGCGAAAGAATGGTAAACTGGTGTCCGCATTGTTTGACTTCCATTTCTGATGCAGAAGTTGAGTATGAGGATCAGGCAGGCCATTTTTGGCACTTGAGGTATCCTTTTAAAGACGGAAGCGGTTACCTTGAACTTGCTACTACAAGACCTGAAACTATTTTAGGCGATACTGCCGTTGCGGTTAATCCAAATGATGAAAGATATAAAGATTTAGTAGGTAAAACTTTGATTTTGCCGATTGTTCATCGTGAAATTCCTGTTGTCGCAGACGACTATGTAGATATCGAGTTCGGTACGGGTGCAGTTAAAATTACACCTGCACATGACCCGAACGACTTTGAAGTAGGTAAAAGACACAATCTTGAAGTTATTGATATTATGACTCCCGACGCACATATAAAAGAGGGTTGGGGTAAATACAGCGGTATGGACCGCAATGAAGCAAGAAAAGCAATAGTTGAAGATTTGGAAGCAGAAGGTGCTTTGATAAAAACAGAAGATTACAGCCACAATGTAGGAACTTGTTACAGATGCGGTTCTTCAATCGAACCTCGAATTTCTATGCAGTGGTTTGTAAATATGGAGCCTCTTGCAAAACCTGCCATTGATGTTGTAAAAGAAGGCAAAGTTAAATTTGTTCCCGAAAGATTTGACAAAACTTATTATCACTGGATGGAAAATATCAAAGACTGGTGTATTTCTCGTCAACTTTGGTGGGGACACCGTATTCCTGCATACTATTGTGAAGATTGCGGAGAATTGATGGTAAGTGAAGAAGATGTTACAACTTGTACAAAGTGCGGCAGTAAAAATGTTCATCAGGACCCTGACACACTTGATACATGGTTCAGTTCTGCACTTTGGCCGTTCTCAACTCTCGGTTATCCCGATAATACTGAAGAATTAAAGTATTTCTATCCTACCAATACTCTTGTAACAGGCTATGATATTATATTCTTCTGGGTTGCAAGAATGATATTTTCTGCTGTTGAACATACGGGAGAAGTTCCGTTTGATACAGTTCTCATTCACGGACTCGTAAGGGATTCACAGGGAAGAAAGATGAGTAAGTCTCTCGGCAATGGTATTGACCCGCTTGAGATTATTGACCAATACGGTGCAGACGCACTCAGATTTACTTTGGCAACCGGTAATGCACCCGGTAACGATATGCGTTTTTCAGACGATAAAGTTAAGGCATCAAGAAATTTTGCAAATAAACTTTGGAACGCGGCAAGATTTGTTTTAATGTATCTTGACGATAACGGTGATTATGCATCACTTCCCAAAGAACTTGCAGTTGAAGATAAATGGATACTTTCAAAGTTCAATAAACTTGCAAAAGAAGTTACTGAAAATCTTGAAAACTTTGAACTCGGAATTGCAGTTGCGAAACTCTACGATTTTATTTGGGATGTATTTTGCGATTGGTATATTGAGATTTCAAAAATAAGACTTCAGTCAGGCGAAGATGCAGATACGGCAAAGGCTGTTTTAGTGTATGTTTTGACAGGCATTCTTAAACTCCTTCATCCGTTTATGCCGTTTATTACAGAAGAAATATATCAGGCAATTCCGCACAGTGAAGAGTCTGTAATGATTTCAAAGTGGCCTGAATATGATGAGTCTTTGAATTTCCCGACAGAAGAAAACGATATGGAAATGATAATGGATGCAATCAGAGCCGTAAGAAACAGAAGAGCAGAAATGAATGTTCCGCCGTCAAAGAAAGCAGCCGTTAAAATTGAAACTTTAAAAACAGATGTTTTTGAAAACGGAAAAGAGTTCTTTAAACGACTTGCATCTGCTTCAGATGTTGAGATTGCTCAAAGTTTTGAAAATGACGATAAGTCGGTAACAATAGTTACAAATGATGCAAAAATTTATATTCCGTTGGGCGACCTTGTAGATTTTGAAGCCGAAAGAAAACGACTTGAAAAAGAACTTGCTCAGTGCGAAGATAAACTTGCATTTATTGAAAAGAAACTTTCAAATCCGGGCTTTGTAAATAAAGCACCTGAAAAAGTAGTTGAGCAAAACAGAAAAGACGCTTCTGTTTTGACTGAAAAAATAGAAATGCTTAAAAATTCTATTGAAAATCTCGGTAAATAGTATGACATACGAACAAGCATTAAATGATATATTGTTCAATTCAAGTCCCGGAATTATTCCGGGACTTTCAAGAATAGAAAAACTGCTTGAAAAATTGGGCAATCCGCAAAATAACTATAAAATCATTCATATTGCAGGTACAAACGGTAAAGGTACAGTCGGAAAAATTATTGCAGATACGCTCACTCAAAACGGGTTTAAAACAGGACTTTTTTCTTCTCCGTTTGTTACAGATTATACCGAGCAAATTCAAATTGACGGAAAAAATATAAGCGAAGAAGATTTTGCGTACTATCTTCCGTTTGTAAAGGGCGAAGGGAGTGAGTTTGAAAGACTCACTGCACTTATGTATTTCTATTTTTCAGAGAAAAAAGTTGACTTTGCCGTTGTTGAATGCGGAATGGGCGGTCTTGAAGACAGTACAAACGCAATCGAAAATACAGAACTTTGTGTCTTGACCTCAATTTCCGTTGACCATACAAATTTCCTCGGAAATACTGTTAAAGAAATTGCAAAGCATAAAGCAGGTATAATCAAAAACAATTCAAAAGTTGTTCTTTATCCAAATAAAAGTGTTGAGCATATTGTAAAAAATGTTTGCACTGAAAAAAATGCAACTCTTTATTGTGTCGAAGAGCAAAACGATTTCAAGAAAAATAATCTTGAAACCGCAAAAACCGCCTTGTCGTTGCTCGGCATAAATAATATTTGCGACTATCCTGCACTTTTTGCAAGACAGGAATGTGTCGGTAAATTTATTATTGATGGTTCTCATAATGAAAGTTCAGCAGCCACTCTTGAAAGTTTTTTGCCTAAAGACGAAAATATAACTGTTGTAATTGCAATGATGAAAGACAAAAACTGTAAAAAATATATAGATACCGTGTTGCCGTATTGTAATAAAATCATTGTAACGCAGTGTGATAATGCAAGATGTATGCCTGCAAAAGATTTATATGATTTAATAAGTGAAAAATTTAATAATGTAAAATGTGTCGAAAATTCAAAAACAGCAATAGAAACAGCCCGAAAAACAGATTGTGACAAAATTCTTGTCTGTGGCTCATTCTATCTGTGCCGTGAAGTCAGAAATTATATTTTGTGAACATAATTCGTCATATTTTTCAGTACCGTCGTGTTATTCTTTGTGCGTAACACGGCGGTATTTTTATTGCTAAATAATATTAAAATATAAATATGGAGGAAGTACGATGAATGTTACTATTGAAAGTGCCGGCGAAACGCTTGCAGTATATTTGTACGGAGAAATAGACCACCATACTGCTGTACCGATAAGACAAAGAGTAGATGATGCAATTACACTTAAAAAGCCGAAACATTTGATACTTGATTTTAAAAATGTCAGTTTTATGGACTCAAGCGGTATCGGTCTTGTCATGGGCAGATACAGAACCTTGCAGAGTTATAACGGACAACTTGAAATAAGAAATGTCTCAAGACAAACTAAAAAAGTAATGGAACTTGCAGGTTTGTCATCAATCGCATCTATAAAGGAGAAAAGCAATGAAGTCAAAAAATGAGATGAAATTAACTGTTGATTCCAAAAGTTCAAATGAGAGTTTTGCCCGAGTAGTTGTGTCGGCTTTCGTTGCACAGTTGGACCCGACTCTTGAAGAATTGTCGGATATTAAGACAGCAGTATCAGAAGCAGTAACAAATTCTATTGTACACGGATATAAAGATACATTCGGAAAAATTTACATAACGGGAAATATTTACGATGACAATACAGTTAAAATTACAATTAAAGATAAAGGATGCGGTATAGACGATTTGAGTCAGGCAATGACTCCTCTTTTCACGACAGGAGAGTCTGACAGAGCAGGACTTGGTTTTACAGTAATGAAAAGTTTTTGCGATAAAATAAAAGTTCGTTCAAAAGTTGCTTCCGGCACAACAGTCACACTTTTTAAGAAAATATCGGGTAAGTCGAAGTGGTAACTGATAAAAGAAACGCTTTTATAGAAAAAAACATAGGTCTTGTTCATTCAATAGCAAGCAGGTTTAAAGGAAAAGGCGTTGAGTATGACGATTTGTTTCAAACGGGTTGTATAGGACTTATTAAAGCCGTTGACAATTTTGATGAAACACTCGGATATAAATTTTCTACCTATGCAGTTCCTGTTATTATGGGAGAGATAAAAAGAATTTTCAGGGATGGCGGTACAGTAAAAGTAAGCCGAAGTCTTAAAGAAAAATCTATGCTTTTGCAGAGGGAAAAGGAAAAATTTGAAAATAAATATATGCGTTCCCCCACTGTCAGTGAAATAGCAGATGTTATGAATTGCTCTAAGGAAGAAATTTGTGAACTTGAAAATATTTTAAGTCCTGTTTTGTCGTTGTCAGGTACGGCAGAAAATGAAAATGAGATAGATGTGCCTTTTGATAATTCTGAAAAAATTTTTGACAGAATAACTCTTAATCAAGTTATTTCCACACTTCCTTTAAAAGAACAGGAAATAGTAAAACTGCGATATTTTGAAGGGCAGACTCAATGCAGTGTTGCAAAAATTTTAGGCATTTCTCAAGTTCAGGTCTCAAGAAAGGAAAAAGAGATATTAAAAAAACTTAAACGAAAGCTGACATAATAGTTAGTATTTTGTGTTTGTTTTGTCGTAGATTTAAAAGCGTACTTTGTGTACGCTTTTTTGTTTGACATAGTTTGTGTTCTGTGTTAAATTATCATTACAATGGTTTGTTAAAAACTGCGATTGTGTTGAAAATGGAGAACGGATATGAAAATAATACTTTTGATTTTGTACTTTTTGCTTTTGCTCAGTGTAATCTTTTTTGAAAGAAAAAATCCGTCAGAAGCAATGGTTTGGGTTTTAATTTTACTGTTTTTGCCATATCTCGGGGCGTGTATCTATCTGATATTCGGCAGTACATTTAGTATCAAGATTACTCGAGAACTGAGAAATGCAAAATTGGTACAGCGATATGAGGGAAAGTTCAATTACAGTAAAAATTTTGTTTATGAAGATATAAACGATTTTGATTTTTCCGATATTCAAAAACAGGTAATTAATTTCAATAAGGCATATAATGACAGTGAATTGACCTGTTATGATGATTATCAAATTTTTACAGACGGAAAAAGTCACTATACAAAACTTTTCAGCGATCTCAAAAACGCAAAAAATACAATACATATCCAATATTATACAATTCATAATGACCAAGTCGGAAATGAGTTTATGAAAATACTCACTCAAAAAGCGAGTGAGGGACTTGAAGTTATTGTAATGTGTGATTTTATTGCAAATGTTTCTTCTCCTAAAAAAATGTTCCGCCCTTTTGTTGAGGCAGGGGGAAGATTTAAAAGAGTTAAACCGTTTTTAACACATTTCAGAAGTCACAGAAAACTTGTTGTTATAGATAATCAGGTTGCATATATCGGTGGAATGAATATCGGAAAACAATATGCAAATATGGCAGAGATTAAAAATCCGTGGCGTGATACACAAATTAGATTAACCGGTCAGTGTTGCGGACTTTTGGAAGTGTCGTATATGGCAGATTGGTTTTGCAATGTTAAAAAAGCACATCTTGAAGACGCTGAAAAGTCTGCCGATAAAGCATTTTCTTACAAATATCCCGTATCAAAGTATCCTTGTCAATTTGTTGTCGGTGGCGTCGATACGGATAAAGAGTCTATAAAAATGTGCTATTTGAGTATGATAAGAAGTGCCAAAAGCCATATCAGAATTCAATCTCCGTATTTTATACCTGATGAATCTACCATAGACGCACTCAAAACTGCTGCTGCTTCAGGCGTTGAGATTGAAATAATAATTCCGGGCATAAAAGCAAGTTTTTTCCTTGACCCTGTTACAAATTATTATTGCGGTCAACTGATGCAATACGGTGCAAAAGTATATAAATATAAAGGTTATATTCACGCTAAAACAATTGTTATTGATAATAAAATTTGTTGTATCGGTTCTGTTAATCTTGATATCAGAAGTTTATTGGTAGATGACGAGATATGCGGTGTGTTTTATGACAAAAAACTCGTAAATGAGTATATAGACATTTTTAATAACGATATAGAAAACACAAAACAATATACTTTGCAAGACTTTAAAACACGAAGTAATAAAGAAAAAATAAGAGAAAACTTTTTCTTGCTGTTTTCTCCAATATTGTAATTATTATAAAAAAAGACAGGTTTTAACCTGTCTTTTTTGTTGTATAAACAAAACCACGCGATAGTCGCGTGGTAGAAAAAAGTTAAACAGTTAAAAACACCTCCGAAAAGAGTATAATGTGAAAGACCTGCCAGTCCAAACAATATACAAAAACGGAGGTAAAAATGGATAAAGAAAATAGTACACATAGTTTAGCACACACAAAATGGAATTGCAAGTATCACATAGTGTTTGCGCCAAAGTATAGAAGAAAAGTATTCTATGAAGATAAGCGTTTGGAGATAAGAGAAATCCTAAGAAAATTATGTGAATGGAAAGGAGTAGAAATCATAGAGGGAGAGGTATGTCCGGATCATATACATATGCTGGTAAGCATCCCGCCAAAAATGAGCGTTTCGGGATTCATGGGATACCTGAAAGGAAAAAGTGCGCTTATGATATTTCAAAAATGGGGAAATATGAAATTCGCATACAGAAATCGCGAATTTTGGTGCAAGGGATATTACGTTGATACCGTGGGGAAAAACACGAAGGCAATAAAAGAATATGTAGCCAATCAGTTAAAGAGGGATAAAGAAAGCGATCAATCGTCAATGTTTGACCCACGGGACCCATTTATGGGTAGTAAGTAACAGTTGCATGGCTGGCAGGCCAATGAACAGCACACTTGTGTGCCGCCAGTAATATTAGGGCTTTGCCCGAAACTGAAAAACCACCCGCTATGCGGGTGGATATTTATTAAATTGTTTAATTGTTTTAATTAGTTTTTAAATCCACTTTAAACCTTTGATACTGAAACCGTAGTTTGCATCAAGTTTGTTTTTTTGGACTATTGCAATTACTGTTTTAACTTTGCAGTTTTTTGCAATAGGTTTTACAGTACCTACTATTTTGTAATAGTTGTTGCCGTCAAGTTGGTATGCTTCCTTAAATGTAACTATATGTGTGTCTTCTTCAACTGCAGGAGATGAAAAGACATCATTTGCTTTAATATAGCTTATAGGTGCACCGCTGTTTGCTGCTGCTTGGTTACAGTTTGCTTTAAAATCTACAACTGTTTGTCCGAAATATTTGAAAAGTTCAAGCACAACAGTACCCGACGGGAAAGTTGCTTCGGTGCTTGACCTGTGCAAAATGCTTACGGCAACATGAGTTGCAAGTTCGGTAGGAATACCGTTTTTGCTTTCGTAGTTGTATTTGTAAATGTTTGGAATGTTAAGTAAAGAACAGATTTTATTTTGGTCGTCTTTTGAAAATTCAACCTTTATACCTTCATCGCTTGTAGGAGGAACAACATTGTTACCCTTATCCGTTGTCAATTCAGGAGAAGTTGTTTCTCCCGAATTACCCTCTGTGTTTTCCGGATTGGTTGTGAAACTTGTAATTTTAATTTCTTTTTTAGTAGGAACGGCATTTTTGGAAATAGTTTCAGGGTCCGGCTCGTTTGCAGCGTTGGAGTTATCTTCGTCGATGATTTCTTCTTCAGCAAAAAGACCTGCCGTTGTGTTTTCTGCTTTTTCTTCTTCTTTTTTAGATGAGCATGCGGCAAAAACACCGCTTATTGCAAGTATTATTGATAAAATAATGACTGCTGATTTTTTCAAGTCTAACACCTCTGAAAAATTGTTTTTTATATGATTAAGCATAGTAATTATATATCGAAATGTTAAAAAAGTAAAGAAAAATGTTGCTCATTTTTGTATAGTTTACTATTAATTCACAAATCTTTACAAAACAATCTGTTTGTGGTATCTTATATTCTAAATCAGAGGTGATATAAGTGAAAATTGCATTGCGTGTTGCGGTAGCAGGTGTAACCTGTGCGCTTAGTTTTGCAATATTGTTTTTTTCGGGATTTGCGTCAGTTTTTTCGTATTTAATGCCTGTTTTTGCAGGTATGATTTTGATAGTCCTTTGCAAAAGCGTTTCTAAAAGTACAGCTTTTCTCGTTTATTTCGTAACTTCAGTATTGACTTTGTTTTTAAGCACTGATAAAGAATGTTCTCTTTTGTATGCTTCGTTTTTCGGATATTATCCTATCATAAAAAGCAGTTTGGAAAAAATAAATTCAAAATTTTTCTCTGTGTTTTCAAAATTGCTTGTATTTAATTTGGCAATAACAGTTGCTGAATTTTTGCTTGTTTATATTTTTGGAATTCCGTTTGAAGAATTTATGGGAGTTTTCGGAATAATTTTGATTTATGTTCTTGCAAATGCATTTTTCTTCATTTACGATAGATTAATAGATTTAGTAACTTTTATATACAATAAAAAATGGAGAAAACGCTTTGAAAGATTATTAAAATAGTAGGTTGGTGTGTCTATGTTTGATGAGATTTTAAGAAAAGATGAGTACGGTAAAAATTTTTACTTTGAAAAAGACGGAAAAATCAAAGTAGTTCCGTATAAAACAGGAAAGTATTCTCAAGACGGTATAGATTTTGTTATAGATGAAAATGTTTTTGGAAGCGTACTTGAAATATCCATAAATATTACTGCAAATACGAAAATAAATTTTGAAAGATTTGGTTTCAGACTCGGAATTGATACATATATGGAAAAATACCCCGAGTGGAATGATAAATATTTTCCAACGGCAATGCGTTGTGAGAAAAATGGATTTTGGTCATGTTTTATTACTCCGAATGGTGAAATGTTTTCGGTTTGTTCGCCGTCGAAAATAGTATCTTGGAAAAACGAGTATAACAAAAGTTTTGCCGATGTCGGTCACAGAATTTATACGAGTTGTGTTGAGTTTTATAATACTTACAGACAACCTCAAAGACATGTAGAAAACAATGTTTTTGAAGTCGGAAAAACTTTGTGCTTTAAATTATA
Organism: uncultured Eubacteriales bacterium; assembly: GCA_900540085.1. GTDB lineage: Bacteria > Bacillota > Clostridia > Oscillospirales > Acutalibacteraceae > Scybalenecus. Next base: position 83,804 of record UQEU01000001.1, on the reverse strand, counting down.
TTACAGTAAAATAACAGATGAAAATGAACTTTATGATTTTGTCGAAAAGTATTCGGGCATCCATATTCCTCAAGTGAATAAATTTACTCTTGAAAGCGGAGAAAATTTATTTATTGACGGTAAAAAGTATGATGATGAATTAAATGACGGGTTGAATATCATTAAAAATGAAAATTCTGCTCAATTGTCTGTTTTTGTTAGAAAAGATTGGTTTTATTATTTAAAATGTGCTGCCGAAAAGGCAAGTGCCTGTCAACAAAAACCCGGAAGTCATTGTGAAAGTTATTACGGATATTTTACAATGCTTCAATATGCAAAAATAATTAAAAACGAAGATTATACAAAACAGTTATGTGAACAATTTGATTATTTCTTTAAGACTCTTACAAAGGGAAATCACAGAAAAAAACTGAAAACTAAGGCATATCCTAACAGACTCCAAAATGTGTCAACACTTATTTCAATCCTTGCAGATTTCTATGAACTGACAAGCGATATTAAATATTTGTGCTATGCAGACGATATGGCAAAATGGCTTATGAAACTGCAAATCGAAGACGGAAGTTACAGAAGTCATGGGGTGCATTATACTTGCGTTATTTATCCCGCAAAATCCATGCTTGAGTTGGCGATTGTCGAAAAAACGGCAGGGTTGGAAGAAAAAAGTCAAGTTCATTTTTACAGTGCGTACAGAGCAATAAAAAATCTTTGTGAATTGATGGACAACATCGAAACAGAAGGTCAAATGACATTTGAAGACGGTATGATTTCTTGTGAATGTTTGCAAATAGGTTATCTTGCAACTTTATTGCCGAGTGGTGACGAAAAAACATTATTGACAAATTGTGCGGAAATTTTGATGAAAAAACATCGTTGCCTTGAGCAAAATATTTTGCCTGATTGCCGAATGAGAGGATGTACGCTCAGATTTTGGGAAGCAAGGTACGATTTGAACTTTTTTGCAAATATGCTTAATTGTCCTCACGGTTGGACAAGTTGGAAAAACTATGCATCATATTATTTGTATTTGCTTACGGGTAAGTTTGAGTATCTTGAAGATTTGATGAATACAATGGGTGCCTGTATGCAGTGCGTTGACGAAAACGGCGACTTGAATTGGGGATTTGTATCAGATGCGTGTGTTGTCGGTCAAAGACTCAAAAAAAACTGTACAAAGTCAAATGTGGGATTTGAAAAAGTTGTTGCAGGTGAAGAATATTTGCCTATGATTTCCGATTGGTTTAAACACAGCAATAAAAAATTGCAGTTTCAATATATCAGAAATTTAAGTGTGAAGTATTTTTGGAAAAAGGATTTCGGAGGCAGTTGCGATAACGATGTTAATGAACATTTTAAGTGTCTTTGTGAAACTGTTTTTGGAAAATCTTTTATTCATGAAAAGAATAACGGTCAAACTGAAATGTACAATTGTTTCAGAGTCTCGGAAAACGAGTTTAAAACAAATGATAAGTATGTAAATCAAGTTGTTTATTTTTCAAATTCCGACAAAATGATATTATTCAATGAAAAGAAAATGTCATTAAAAAAAGGTTTAAATACGGTGGAGTTGCAGTATGAAAATTGAACACAAAAAAAGAGATACAGTGATTAATATCATATCTGTCGCAATTCTTATCATTGCAACGCTTGTTTTGTTAATATTTTGGAAAGATATACCCGAAACTGTTGTAACGCATTATGGTTTTAAAGGTCAGGCAGACAGTTACGGCAGTAAAAACAGTTTGTTTTTTTTACCCATAGTTTCTTGGTCAATATGGCTTCTTTTGACTGTTGCAGGAAAATATCCTAAGTTTTGGAATGTGCCGCATCCTAAAAGTGAGAAAGCAGAGAAACTTGTTTACAGAACGATGTTTGATATGTTGATTTGTCTGAAAGTTACAATAGTTTCTTTTACATCTGTCTTGACTTTGTTTTCGGCTTTCAGTAAAGATAAATTGCCGTCTTGGTTGATATGGTTGTTTTTAATACTGCTTTTTGCAGAAATGTTTTTGTTTATACAAAAAGCGTATAAAGAGGCGAAAAAATAAAAAAATCGCACCTGATTTACGGGTGCGATTTTTTGTACTTTTATATATAAATTCTTTCAATTTGAGGATTTACAAAAAGCGGAGAAATGTCAGCTTTTGCAGTATCTCCGACTTTAATGTCTGTATTTGTAATGTCTATCGCAGTGTGCGACAGTCCTATTTCTCCCGCAACGGCAAATTGTTTTCCGTTTACCGTAACGCATATTTTTTGCTTTTTAAGATATTTTTTAGCAGTGCTTAAAACAGTATGAAGATTGTATTCTTCAGTTGACTTTTCTATTCCAAATCCGTCATAGTGACCGAATGGTATAATTGCAAGTTTTGTGGGCTTTTCTGTTTTGAATTTTCCGTTGTAGCCGACAGAATAACCCGAAGGTAAGTTTTTGACATCAACTATTTCAGCTTCAAGCATACCTATTCTGTTAAGTCCGATATTGCTTTTTGTAATGACTCTTCCCGTAAACGCTGAGCCTATTCTGACTGCGTCAAGACATACATCGCTTTTGCAATTTAAAAGGGCGGGAGAGTTTGCGGCGTGCATTGTTCCGACATTTATTCCTTCTTTTTTCAGTTGGTTTACAACATCCTTAAAAATTTCAAGTTGAGCCATTGTTAGTTCAGCATTTGTAAATGCACTTGAAAAATGAGTGTAAATTCCTGTAAAACTGATATTTTCAAGAGAATAAAGAGGAATAATTGAATCTATTTCGGAAGAGAGAAAACCGTATCTGCCCATACCTGTGTCAATTTTAATATGCGCTTTTGTTGTTTTCCCGACGCTTTTTGAAATTTCATTTAGCATATTTGCACTTTCAACAGAACCGACCGTTGCCGTACAATCATACTTTACGATAGTTTCAATTTCATCTTTTAAACAAGTTGAACGCATTACAAGTATATCTTCATCTTTTAGAATTTCTCTTAAAACGGGAATATCCCTGATTTCCGTTACTGCGAAAGTTTTAATTCCGTTTTCTTTGAGTACGGTTGTGAATTCTTTAATTCCCAAACCGTAGCCGTTTCCTTTAACGACGCCGATAATTTGTACTTTTGCCTTTTGTTTCAGTATTTCAATATTTTGAACTAATTTTTCTTTTTCAATAACATATCTGCTCATCAGCGTAATTTACTCCTAAGTTCTGTTGCAATGTTATATGCTTTGTAAACAAACGGATTTATGACATAATCGAATTCTCCGACAAATTCAACCATATATCCGTTAAACCCGTGTTTGAAACGCCACAAACCGTAGTGGGAGTTTTCGGTGTTTTCAATATCTCCGCTTATTCCTCCGAAATCGTAGATACGACATCCGCTTTCCAAGCCCCATTTTATCATTTCCCACTGTAAAAGATAGTTGGGATAAACATTTCTGTTGGAGTTGGAAGAAGCACCGTATTGATATTTCATAACATTTTTGCCCCATCTGATAGCGAGTGTGCCGGCAATAGCCTTGCCTTCATAATATGCCATATACAGACGGCAATCGTCTCCGAGGTTGTCCATAATGGAAGCAAAGTAGGATGCAGGTCTTGTTGAAAAACCGTCTCTTTCGCCTGTTTCACGCATTATCGCCGTGAAATCATCAAGTGCTTCTTTTCCCATAATTTTTACTTCAACGCCTTTTCTTGACGCTTTTCGGATACGGTTTCTGTAATCTGATTTGAACTGAAGCATCAATTCTTCTTCCGTTTTGTTGTCATAGTCAAAGCAATATACAAATTTAGGCTGTACATTTTCAAAGTCAAGGCAACCGGGGTTTAACTCTTTGAAACCTTTGTCAATCAAGTGTTTTTTGTACTCGGTGTGTTCTTTGCTTATTTCAGGGTCAAATTTGATACAGTAACCTTTGTACTCTTTTGCAAGTTGTAAAAGACCGTCAAAGAGTTCATCAAAAGTTTGTGTGTCATCAATATCGCATACAAAACCTCTGCAACAATAAAGCAAAGAAGACTTAATTATGGGAACACTTCGTATAAGCACAGCGGCAGTACCATTGATGTTTCCGTTTTCGTCACGGTCTATGATTGCTTCCCATTTCCATGAAGACTTTACTTTTCCCCATTTTGAAGAATGCATAAAAAGACCTCTCGGATGGTTTTTGATAAATTTTTCGTATTCGTCAAGATTGTTTTTGTTTACTCGTTCAATCATTAATAAATGCCTCATTTGTTAAAATTTATTTTCTTGCTTTATTGTACCACATTACAACGGCTTTAACAAGTTTTCATTTGTTGACTTTTATATAATTTTAATTTATACTATTATCAACAGTTTAAGGGGGTTAATTAATGGTTTCAAAACATTTTTGGGAAAATCCGTCTATTATAAAAATCAATAAAGAAGACGGACATGTTATCGCAATGCCGTTCGACAGTGAGAAAAAAGCACTTTCGGGCGAGCAGTCGGAATACAAAATGACATTGAACGGACAATGGAAGTTTCATTGGCAAAGAGGTCTTGAAAATGAACCTCAAAATTTTTATGCAATAGATTTTGACGACTCTTCATGGGGTGAAATAAGAGTTCCGTCTGTATGGCAGACAGAGGGTTATAGTGTTCCGTATTACTATGCAAGTACATTCCCGAAAGCTATCAGCAGAAGTAAAAGAAAAATTCCTTGCATCAATCACAGTCTTCAGGAAATAGGTATTTACAGAAGAAATTTTGATTTGCCGGAGAATTTTGATAATCGTGAGATTTTCATTCATTTCGGTGCTGCGAAAGCCGCTCTTGAAGTTTATGTTAACGGTGAATTTGTCGGCTATTCTCAAGGCTCAATGACTCCACACGAGTTTGATATTACTGAGTTTGTAAAAAAAGGCGAAAATCAGGTTACGGCAAAAGTTTACAGATACAGCGACGGTACATATCTTGAAGACCAAGATATGTGGTGGCTTTGCGGTATTTACAGAGAAGTGTATATATACAGTGAGCCGAAAAACTGTATCAGAGATTTCTTTTTCAGAACATATCTTGACAACGATTGTGTAAATTCCGATACAAAACTTGATGTATATGTTAAAAATTATGCCGAAACAAACGAAAAGGTTTCTGTAACGGCAGAACTTATTGATAAAAATTCTAAAATAAATCTCGGCGAAGCAACAATTGAAGAAAAAGACGACACGACTGTTTTCAGCTTTAAAAAAGATATTGAAAATCCACGCAAATGGTCGGCAGAAAATCCCGAAACATATACTTTGGTTATCAAACTGAAAAAAGGCAGAACTATATCAAGCGTAAAAACATATACAGTCGGCTTTAAAAAGGTTGAGATTATAGGTGAGAAAATTTACTTTAACGGTAAACCGCTTATGATTTACGGTGTTAACCGTCACGATTTTGACCCTGATCATGCGTGGGCAGTACCTGTTGAAAGATATTCTCAGGATTTGGGAATTATGAAAAGACATAACATTAACGCAGTTCGTACTTCTCATTATCCGGATGACCCTTATTTTTATGAAATGTGCAATAAGTACGGTTTATATGTTATGGACGAGTGTGAAGTTGAAACACACGGCGTAAGAAGAAAAGGCGTACCCGGAAGCAATCCTGTATGGACCGACGCTGTTGTTGACCGTATTGAAAGAATGGTTTTGCGTGACAGAAACAATCCTTGTATCTTTATGTGGTCTTTGGGCAATGAAGCAGGCGACGGCGATAACTATGCCCGTATGAAAGAAGCAGCGCTTAAACTTGACGATACAAGACAGTTCCATTATGAAGGCGATTTTGACCTTACAAAGTCAGATGTAATTTCGAGAATGTATCCGACAGAAGATATTATGGAAAAACTCGGTAAAAAAGAAGAAATTAAAATCAGCCTTTATGACAATATAGCAAACCAACTTGCCGCAGACAGCAAACCGATTAAACCTGAAATGTATAAAGGAAAACCGGTAATACTTTGTGAGTTTGCTCATGCTATGGAAAATTCACTCGGAAATTTCCAAGAATATATTGACGATTTCGACAGATATGACAATATGTGCGGCGGATTTATTTGGGACTTTGTTGACCAAGCACTCAGAAGAAAAGACGAAAACGGCAAAGACTTATGGCTCTATGGTACGGACTTTGAAAAAGACGAGCCTCGTCCTGCAATAGATATTCCCAACACAACTGCTTTGACAGGTTCAAATACATATTTCTGTGCCAACGGTATTATCGGTGCCGACAGAAGCCTTCAGCCGTCTATATACGAAGTTAAAAAAGGCTATCAGTATATTATTACAAGTGATGTCAACCTTGAAAAAGGTGAGTTTGAAGTCAGAAACAAGATGTTGTTTACAGATGTTTCAGACTACAAATGCGTTTGGAAGATAGAAGCAGAGGGTAAAGAAATTCAAATGGGAGAACTTGATATAGAAGTTGCTCCTCTTACGACCAAAAAAATCAAAATTGACTATGATGTTGAAAATTTACCTGAAAAAGAGTGTGTTTTAACTGTTTCTTTCCTTAAAAAAGATGCAGAAATTTGGTGCGACTCTGACTATGAACTTTCATGGAATCAGTTTGTTATCAAAGAAAGAAGCAAGCCGAAATTCAAAAAGTCAAAAGAATTGCTCAATCTTGAAAAAACTGCAAAAGGTGCTGTTGTAAAGGGAAGTGCTTTTTCAGTTGAAATAAAAGACGGCAGAGTAGTTTCATACAAGCATAAGGGCAAAGAAATTCTTGTTCAGCCTATGGAACCAAACTATTTCCGTGCTCTTACGGATAACGATATAGATTTCCTTAACTTTGTTGTTCCGCTTATTAAACTTCATCCTCTTTACAAATGGAGAGTTGCTACAAATTCCGTAAAGATGCTTAAAACAGAAGTTGAACAAACAGGAAACTATGTTGAAATAAGATGTGCTATGTCAGTTCCGTTTATTTCTAAAGTCTTCACAACATATCGTGTATATAACGACGGAAGACTTTATGTAAATCACAGCGGTGTTCCGAATTTTGAAATGCTTCGTTTCGGATATAAAATGGCGTTTGACAAGTCGTTTGACAATGTTAAATGGTACGGCAGAGGTCCGCAGGAAATTTATTGCGACCGTAAGCGAGGTGCAAAAATCGGCGAATATCAGTCAGATGTCAAAGGACTTGAGCATCGTTATATGCGTCCTCAGGAAAACGGTAACAGAACCGATGTCAGAAATGTATCGTTTACCGACGATAACGGTTTCGGCGTGAAATTTACTGCATACTACGATAAAACAATCGATTTCAGCGCCCATAACTATACGACTGATGAACTTGAAAAATTTACTCATGTTCATGAAATTGAGTATAAAGATTTCAACTATGTTACAATAGATATGTGTCAAAGAGGTGTAGGCGGAGATATGCCGGGCTTCTCATGTTTGCGTGAGCCGTACATTATTCACGCAGGCGAAAAACTTTCGTACTGTTTCTTGATGGAAATAGTGGAATAAAATTTTGAAAGGGGATAACATTGAAGAGAATTTTTGCACACATTGGTTTTTCAATGGCAGTTGTACTTATTTTTCTCAATGTTTTTCCCAATATGGCAGGGTATTTTACAGGATTTATTATTGTAATGCTCGTGCTTTCGTTGATTATTAAAAAATACAGGCTTGCACTTGCCGTGCCGATTTCTCTCGGTTCGGCGTTGCTTGCCTGTATTTTGTTTATTTCATTTACTTCTACGGCAGATTATATAGTAAAATCATTAGACGGCAAAACGCTTGTCTGCAATGCATATATTACAGACTTACCTGAAAAATCCAACGATAAATATGTTTATAAGGCGAAAGTTTCAAATATAGAATTTGACGGTGCACCGAAAAATATTGATGTTAAGCTTAAATCGGATAAAATAATTGACGCAGAGGCTTATGATGAAATATTATGTCGAGTGAAATTTAAATCAACCGGTACAAATGCTCTTGATTCATACGGATATTATTCTAAAAATATTTATGTTACCGCAAATGTTGAGGAATATACGAAAACCGGTAAATCAGTTTTTAATTTGAATAAATATATTATAGATTTGCGAAAAGATATTAAAAATTTTTTCGCTGTAAATATGGGAAATGACAGGGGTGCATTGTCGTGCGCACTTTTAATCGGCGATGTAAGTGAAATGTCGGAACGGGCATATTCTTATTTTCGTTCTTCGGGCGTAACGCATTTGATGGCAGTAAGCGGATTAAACACATCAATTTTGGGTGGAATGTTGTATGTGTTTTTGAAAAGACTGCGTGTGAATGAAAAATTAAATGTTTCTGTTGTTCTCCTTGCACTTGTTTCATATTGTGCTTTGAGCGGGTTTACAAAATCGGTCATTCGCTCGTCGATAATGCTTGGTGTAATGCTCGTTGCAGGCGTAGCGAAGAAACAGGCAGATGCTTTAAATTCTCTTGGATTTTCAGTTTTTATAATTTGTTTAAATCCATTTGCGGCGATTGATATAAGTGCCTTGTTATCTTGCAGTGCAACACTTGCTTTGCTTACGGTTGTAAAGCAAGCAACTTCTTATTTACCTGAAAATTTGACATATAAAAATAACCGTAAAATCATTTTGTTTAAAATTTTTATCATTACGGCAGAAAGCGTTATTGTAACTGTCGGAGTAACATTGTTTACATTGCCGATAATGTTGTTGTTTTTTCAAACTGTCAGTTTGTCGTCAATTTTGGCAAATATTGTTCTTGTTCCGCTTGCAAACATAACTATGGTATTGTCGCTTCTTGCATTTTTGCTTAACTTTATTCCTGTTGTTTCCGATATTCTCATTTTTATAACGGATTTGTCAGGAAAAGCAATCATTGAAATTACCGAAGCCTTTGCAGGTGTCAAGTTCAGTACAGTGTCAATATCCGATACTGTATTTTATATTGCAGTAGGGACAATTCTTTTGCTTTTTGCATTTGCATTTTTCTTCAAAAATAAATATTCACTGAAAATTGCTGCAATTATCAGCAGTTTAATTCTTGTTATCTCATCTCTCTCGGTGTTTGTAATGAATGACAGAAGTATATATGTTCGTGTTTCTCCGTCATCGTACGGCAGTTCTTCCGTTGTTATTTGTAATGATGACGAGTATGCCGTTATAGGAACGGGTAAATCAACATACTACGATATTACGGATGTCGCTTCAGGAAAAAATAAAAGGGTTGTTTTGTGGATAATTCCCTCGTATAATAAAAATGAATGTGAAAACGCAGAAAAAATATCTCGTCAGTGTCAAGTGCAAAATATTGTTGTGCCGTATGAAAATGACGCAATAAGTATGAATTTGAAGTGTGAAAATATCATAATAAATAAAAATATCGGTGTTGATTTATGGCACGGAGTTAATGTAAAATATAAACATAACAGTAACAACGACTGGAAAGTAATAATTGAAATATATGGTAAAAGGATTGTTTTTGATAATTCAAAAGAGAACTGCGTTTCTTCGTGCGAACTGTTTGTTTCAAACAACGGAAAAACAACTTGTGAAAACGCAAACTGCATTGTTAAAAAGTCTCCGAATAAAGACAAGTTGAGTATCGAAAACGGATATATGTTTGCTTTTTCTCAAAACAGGCAAACGATTTACAGAAAGGACTTTGAATGGGAAAGATAACTGAGTCTGAATTGAAAAAACAAATATCACAAAAAGAGTTTCAAAATGCTTATTTAATCTATGGGGATGAAACATATTTAAAAGATTACTATGTTTCAAAAATTAAGTCTAAAGTTATTCCTAAAGAAGCGACAGATATTGATTTTAGGTATTTTGAAGGAAAATCTTATTCTTTAGACGATATTTTGAGAAATTGTGAATTGATGCCTATGATGAGCGAATACAGGCTTGTTTTAGTAGGAGATTATCCTTTTTCAAGTACTAATGAAGTAAAAGAACTTTCACAGTATATTTCAGATATGCCTGAAAGTACGATACTTATATTTAAGTACGATACCGTAGAGTTTGATACAAAGAAAAATTCTAAATTTAAAAGTGTAGAAAACGCTTTTACAAAATCAGCGTGCTGTGTTAAACTTGACAGAAAAACAGAGTACGATTTGGTGAAGCTTATTATATCAGGTGCTAAAAAGAGAAAAAAAACAATTTCTCAAAACGATGCTAAATATATGGTTTCGATTGTGGGCTCTGATTTGACAACACTGCTGAATGAACTTGAAAAACTTTGTTTTTTCAGTGAAAATGAAGAAATATCAAAAAAAGATATTGATTCTGTTTGCGTAAAGTCGCTTCAAGCAAGAGTGTATGATATTTCAAAAGCAATTTTGAGAGATGACTACAATTCTGCATATTCAATACTTAATACTTTGTTTGAACAAAGAGAAAAGCCGATAATCATATTGTCTGTTGTATCTTCTTGCTTTGTTGATATGTACAGGGCAAAACTTGCAAAGTCATCGGGAAAAGATTTGACAGAAATTTTTGATGCATACAGATACAGAGGCAGAGAGTTTGCACTCAGAAATGCACTTCGTGATTGCTCAAGACTTTCTTTGGAACAACTCAGAAAATGTGTTGATGTTCTTAACGAAGCGGATATTAAACTTAAATCAACGGCAGTTGACGCAAAGTTTATCATTGAAGAAGCACTTGTTAAACTGCTTGTGGCTGCAAAAGAGGGATAGTATGCTGAAAATTAAAGAAGCAATAATTGTAGAAGGTAAATATGATAAAATTAAACTTTCAAATATTGTTGATACATTGATTATCGAAACAAACGGCTTTGGAATATATAAGGATAAATTAAGACTCAATTTTATAAAAAAAATTGCAAAAGAAAGAGGAATAATCATTTTAACAGACTCTGATGCAAGCGGTTTTCAAATTCGTCATTATATAGAGTCGGCTGTTCCGAAAAGTCAAATCAAAAATATTTATGCACCCGATATTTTCGGAAAAGAAAAGAGAAAAACAAAGTATTCAAAAGAGGGAAAACTCGGAGTAGAGGGTATAGACAGCAAAATTTTGCTTGAAAGACTTAATTCGCTCGGAGTTGAGTGTAAAGACGAAAAACGCCGGTTAATCACGACTGCAACGCTTTTTGAAGACGGACTGTCAGGTTGTGACGGAAGTAAAGAAAAAAGGAAAAAAATTTTAAAACTGCTCGATTTGCCTGAGTTTCTTTCTTCAAATTCTTTTTTGGATGTTTTAAATTCAATGCTTACTTTTGAAGAATATAAAGAAATGATTGAAAAAATAAACGCTTGATTTTTCAGGCGTTTATTTTATTTGCCCGAATATATTGTATAAAAAATCGTTTTTTGAAAGCCTTTTTATACTATCGTTTTGAATATAATTTTTAAAAATATTGACAAAGTCCGTATTTTTTGACGACTGTTTGCAAGAAAAATAAATCATCTCTATAGTGTTTAGTGAAGGTTAAAATATATTTTAACCATTTCTTTCAGGAGGTGATTTTTTGAACACAGAAGTTTCTTTGGGAACGATTTCAAGAACTGTATTTTTGGCTTTGGCACTTGTAAATTCTTTGCTCACGGCTTTCGGAAAAAATCCTTTGCCGTTCAGCGATGAAGAACTTTATGCAGGTGTTTCATCTGTTGTAACCGTGATTGCTTCGCTTTTGGCGTGGTGGAAAAATAACAGTTTTACAAAAGAGGCTCTCAAAGCCGATAAATACTTACTTGAACAAAAACGATAACGCATAAACAAAAATGTCAGTTCTTTTGAACTGACATTTTTGTTATGTTACCATATTTTCATCAAGTGTTGTAAAGTCAATGTTACAGCGGTAATTCCAACCCAACATGACATTCCCATAATGATCGGTTTGCCTCCGCTTTTTACAAGTTTTACAATATCAGTGTTAAATCCTATTGCTGCCATAGCCATAATAATCAAAAATTTAGAAATATCTTTCATCGGTGTGAAAAATTCGCTCGGCACGCCCAATGAAACTGCTATTGTTGTAATAATGCTTGCTCCTATAAAGTAAAGTATGAAAAACGGAAAAACATGTTTTACAGATACTTTTTCGCCGTTTTTTGATTTTTCTTTTTTTGTTCTGAGAAAAGCAAGGAAAAGTGTTATAGGTATTATTGCAAGTGTTCTTGTTAATTTTACGGTAACCGCTTTGTCCAATGTTTGAGTGCCGAGATTATACATACTGTCCCAAGTTGAAGCTGCTGCAGTAACAGAAGATGTGTCATTAACTGCCGTTCCCGCAAAAATTCCAAATGCTTCACCACTTGAAGTCGAAAACCCAAGTGCCGTTCCGAGAGCGGGGAAAATGAGAGCTGCTAATATATTAAACAGAAAAATTACAGAAATAGATTGTGCCACCTCTTCGTCGTCGGCATCTATTACAGGTGCCGTTGCGGCTATTGCAGAGCCACCGCATATAGATGAGCCTACGCCTATAAGTGTTGATATTTTCGTCGGTATGTGTAAAACCTTATGCAAAATAAACGCTATTAATAATGATGTTGTAATTGTACATAAAATAATAGGTAACGATTGCTTGCCTGTTTCCATAACAACTTCCAAATTCATTCCGAAACCTAAAAATATTATTGCATATTGCAAAATCTTTTTAGAAGTGAATTTTATACCGCTTTCAAAAGGTTGTTTGTTTTTTATGATAAGAGCTAAAACCATACCGATTAATATGGCGAATACAGGACCGCCGATAATTGAAAACTTTTTTCCTAAAAAATATGACGGTACAGATATGGCAAGGCACAGAAGCAGACCTTTAAAGTTTTTCTTTATAAATTCCATTGTGTTCTCCTTTATTATAATGATGCATTAATTGCCGCAATCGTTCCCTCTGCAACGGCGAGTGATATTTGTCGAATTTTCTTTTCTCGTATATCTCCTATTGCGTAAACACCGTTGATTTTTGTTTCCATATTTTCATTTGTAGCAATAAAGCCGTTATCAAGTTCAAGTTCATCATATATGTTTGTGTTTGGATTTGTACCTGCATAAACAAAAATACCGCAACCCGAATCGCATATTGTTTCAATAGCGCCTGTTAATTCATCAGATATATCAAGCGATTCTACTTTTTCTACTCCGTAAACAGCGTGAAGTCTTGAATTTAATTTGACTTTTATGTTTTTTGCCGCATTTATTTTGTTCTTAAACTCTGCAATGCAACCTAATGAGTTTTCAAAGTGAATTATTGTAACCTGTTTTGCGTATTTTGACAAAAAAATTGCTTCTTTTGCCGCACCGTCAGAACCGCCTACAACATATACATTTTTTCCTGCGTATTTTTCACAATCTCTTGCGGCGTTCATAAGCATACCTTTGCCTGCCAATTCTTTTTCACCCGATATATTTAATTTGTTAGGTGAAGTGCCGTTTGCGATTATTACTTTTTTTGATTTATATATATTGTCTTTTGTTATAACTTGTTTTGTTTCGTCTTTTAGTTTTGTTTTTATGACTTCTTCGTATATTATTTTAATTCCTGCATTTTTCGCTTGTTCTTTTAAACTTTCTGCAAACATTTGTCCTGTTTCATTTTCTTTTACGCTTGCATAGTGAGTTACAGTGGATACTTTAGCAATCAGTCCTCCGACATTTTCTTTTTCTATTACCAATACTTTTTTGCCTCTGCTTACTGCATAAATTCCTGCACTTATTCCCGCAGGTCCTGCACCTATTATAATTATATCATATATCATATTGACTTCTCCTTTACCGATTTATTGTAATTCAAGTATAAAACTGTTTTGCTATTTTGTAAAATTATAATTATTGATATTATCATAAAAATTTGTTATGATAGATTTACAAAATATTTGTTAAAGGATGTTTTTTATGCTTGATTTCAGAATGGAAACTTTTTTAAAAGTTTGCGAATGTATGAATTTTACCCGTGCTGCCGAAGAATTAAATTTGACTCAGCCTGCCGTTTCACAACATATAAAATATTTAGAACAAAAATATGAAACACCGTTGTTTGTCAGAGATAATAAAAGCATATTGCTCACATCGGCAGGGGAGTTGCTTTGCAGCACTTTGAGAACTATGCGAAATGATGAAAATACTTTAAAAAAGCGTATGCAAAAAAGTATGCAAAATAAACATACTGTTACTTTCGGTGTAACAATGACAGTGGGAGAATATACCGTTGTACCTGCGTTGGCAGATTTTATAAAGAAAAATCCTGAAGTCGAATTCAATGTAAGATACGGCAATACTCAAACACTGTTGTCATATTTGTATGAGGGAAGCATAGATTTTGCAATAGTAGAGGGGTATTTTAAAGCAGAAAACTATTGTATAAGAATTTTGAAAAATGAAAAATATATTGCAGTTGCATCTGCCGAACATAAATTCAGCAGAAATGTCAGTTGTCTTAAAGACCTTGTTGATGAAAGACTTATTGTAAGAGAACACGGTTCAGGCACAAGAGCAGTATTAACAAAAGCGTTGTCTTTAAAAAATATGTCGGTAGGAAATTTTAAAAACATTATAGAAATAGAAAATATCCATACAATTGTTAATCTTTTGTGCCATGACTGCGGAATTTCATTTTTATATAAATCTGCCGTGGAAAATGAAATTAAAAAAGGTATTTTGAAGCAAATTGAATTGAATGATTTTTCTGTTACACACGATTTTACATTTATATGGAACAAAAACAGTTTGTTTTCGGAAGAATATGAAAAGATATTTAATAAAATGAAATATTATATAAACTAAATAAAAACAGGCTGTTGATTTTTTAACAGCCTGTTTTTTATCATTTATTTATTTATTTATTTTATCAATCATTATTCGAGATATTTTATATACATCTCCGCAGCCGAGAGTGATGACTAAATCGCCCTCTTGAGCATTTTTAAGAACATAGTCGGCAACTTGTTCAAAAGTTTCAAACCAAACTGCACCGGGTATTTTTTCAGCTAAATCGCTTGTGTGGATGCCTATGGTGTTAACTTCTCTCGAACCCATAATTTCCGTCAAAACACACTTGTCGGCAATTTGTAAAACTCTTGCAAAATCATCAAGCAAAAGGCTTGTTCTTGTATATGTGAACGGCTGATGCACTGCCCAAACATTTTTGTAACCCATTTTTTTAGCGGCTTTTAAAGTAACTTCAATTTCTTTCGGGTGATGAGCGTAGTCGTCAGCCAAAGTGATGCCGTTATAAACACCTAAAATTTCAAATCGTCTTCCTGCACCGTGAAATTTATTCAATCCCTTGCATATAAGTTCAGGCGAAGCACCGCTTTCATAAGATGCTACAAATGCCGATAAGGCATTTAAAACATTGTGTTCGCCCGGAACGGATAAATCACATTTAATAACAAATTCGCCGTTATGATAAATGTCAAAATCACTGTGAAAACCGTCGGGAGTTTCTATGTTGTCGGCATACCATTCGTTGTTTTTACCAAGCCCGAAAGAAATCATTTTCTTGCCTTTGACTCTTGAAACGGTATCAAGTACATTTTCATCATCGCCGTTGTAAATGATTGTTTTTGTTGTGTTATTTGCAAATTGAGCAAAAGATTTTTTTATGTTTTCAAGATTTTTGAAAAAGTCGAGATGGTCTTCGTCAATGTTTAAAATGACTGTCATATCGGGGTTCATTTTAAGAAATGTGTTGTTGAATTCGCAACTTTCACAAACAAAGTTTTGCGTATGTCCAAATCTGCCGTATGCGTCAATTTCAGGTAATTTGCCACCTATGACTGCACTCGGGTCAAGACCTGCTTCAAGAAGCGCAACCGTAGTCATTGAAGAAGTTGTAGTTTTTCCGTGTGTTCCGCAAATACCTATACAATTTGTGAAGTGGCGGCTGAAAGCACCTAAAAGTTCTGCTCTTTCAAAGCAGGGGAAATTTTCTTTTGCATAGTCAAGTTCTTTATTTCCCGATAAAATTGCATTTGTATATATAACCATATCGGTATCGGTGGAAATGTTTTCTTTTTTTTGTCCCAAAAAACACTTTGCACCCTCTTTTTCAATTCTTCTGAAGGTTTCGGTGTCGTTATTGTCGGAACCGCTTACCGTGTATCCGAGTTTTAAAAGTATTTCGGCAAGCGGACACATTCCCGCTCCGCCGATTCCGATGAAATGTATGTGTTTTGATTGTTTAAGTAATTTATCTATATCCATTAAAAAGGTACTCCTTTGTGGCTTGGCTGTATTTTAAATATTATTTTATACTGCTTTTTTATTATACAACAAAATATAAGAAAAATAAACCCCATTTGGTAACAGCAACAAATTTTTTACATATTATGTTATAGAAACTGATGAGGTGTTTTATATGAAAAAGTTTTTTGTTCCGTTCAAAGATGACAAAAGAATGTTGTATGCTTGTGAAAAGTTGGAGAAAAACGGTTTTGAACAGGTTAAATCTGTTGAAAACTGCGATACGGTAATTTTGCCCGTTCCCACAAAAGAAAAGCATATCAAAAACATAAAAAACAAGTTTGTTTACTGTGCTAAAATTAATGAAAAAATGTTGCGGTCACTCAAGCAAAACGGCAACGAAGTTTATGATTGTTTTAATGACGAAAGTTATGTCCTTAAAAACGCCTTTTTGACTGCTGAGGGCATAGTTGCAATGCTTATTGAAAACAGCGACAGAAGTTTGTTTTCTTCTTCTGTTTTGATAACGGGTTACGGCAGAATTGCAAAGGCAACGGCAAAAGTTTTAAGTTCCTGCGGTGCAGACATAACTATTTGTTCCAGAAGCGAAGTCTCAAAAGCACAAGTCAAATTTGACGGATATAAGCATATATTTTTCAATGAATTAAAAAATAACGGAGATTTTGATTTTATCATAAATACTGTTGATGATTTAGTGTTTTGCTTTGAAGAACTTAAATCAATCAAAAAAGATGCGTTGTTGCTTGATGTTGCTTCTTTTCCGGGAGGAGTTGACGAATTGAGCGCAAAAGCACTGTCCGTCAGTTTGATATACGGCCCTGCACTTCCCTCAAAGTTCAGTGTTAAAACTGCGGGAGAGTTGATAGCCGATGCCATAATTGTTAATGAGGAGTGATTTTTTGAAATTAGGATATGCACTTACAGGCTCTTTTTGTACATTTGAAAAGAGTTTGCAGGTACTTGAAGAAATAGTTAAAAAGAGAATAGATGTCGTACCTATAATGTCTTATAATGCTTATGAAACGGATACAAGGTTCGGCGACGCTATGTATTTCAGAAAAAGGATAATGGATATAACAGGTAAGTCGATAATTCATACCATTGAACAGGCTGAACCTATCGGCCCTAAAAAAATGTTTGATGTTCTTGCAGTAGTTCCGTGTACGGGAAATACTCTTGCAAAACTTTCGGGAGGTATAGCCGATACACCCGTTACTATGGCTGTTAAATCGCATTTGAGAAATTCCCGTCCGGTCGTTATAGGTGTATCTACAAATGATGCTCTCGGCGGTGCCGCAAAAAATATAGGCAATTTGTTAAATTACAAAAATTACTATTTTGTACCTTTTTCGCAAGATGACCACATAAATAAGCCTAACAGTTTGGTCTGTGATTTTTCTAAAGTATATGACGCAGTCGAACTTGCTTATGACGGCTATGAGATTAGTAAAAAAATAAATTGAAAATTATTGAAAAATATGTTGACAAAGGTAAAAATTAATTATTTAATATAATTACTTTGTTTAAATATAAAATAAATAAATAGAGAAATAAACATACGCATTGCGTAAATCGGGTTACAAAAAGGAAGTGCATAATTGGAAAAATTAATTGATTTAAGAAACATCACTTTTAACTACGGTGATGAAAAGGTGCTGGATAATTTAAATTTGTATATCAGAGATAAAGAGTTCATAACGCTGCTGGGTCCTTCGGGTTGCGGAAAAACTACTACACTTCGAATTATTGCAGGGTTCCTAGAGCCCGATGAAGGCGAAGTGGTGTTTGAGGGAAAAGTTATTAATAATGTTCCTCCGCACAAGAGAAAGGTTAACACTATTTTTCAGCGTTATGCTCTTTTTTTGCATATGAATGTGTATGACAATATTGCTTTTGGACCAAAACTTCAAAAGAAGTCAAACGCAGAAATAAAAAAAATTGTTACAGAAATGCTGGAACTTGTAAACTTAAAAGGTTTTGAAAAAAGAAGCATTGACAGTTTGTCGGGCGGTCAGCAACAGCGTGTTGCGATAGCAAGAGCGCTTGCAAACAATCCTCATGTGTTGCTTTTGGACGAGCCTTTGAGCGCTCTTGACCTTAAATTGAGAAAAGATATGCAACGAGAGCTTAAAGATATTCAGCAAAGACTCGGCATTACTTTCATATATGTTACTCACGATCAGGAAGAGGCACTTTCTATGAGTGACACAGTTGTTGTAATGGATAACGGTAAAATTCAGCAGATTGGTACGCCTGAAGATATTTACAACGAGCCTGTCAACGCCTTTGTAGCAGATTTTATCGGCGAGAGCAATATAGTTGACGGCGTTATGCTTGACGATTACCTTGTAAAATTCGGCGGTAAAGTTTTCAAATGCCTTGATAAAGGCTTTGCAAAAAATGAACCTGTTGACGCCGTTATCAGACCTGAAGATATAGATATTGTCGAAGTCGGCGCAGACTCCACTCTTACAGGTACAATAACTTCTGTAACATTTAAAGGTCTTCACTATGAAATACTTGCGGATGTCGGTGGCTTTGTTTGGATGATTCAAACAACTGACTATCACGAAGAGGGAAAGACTGTCGGTATGTATATTGAACCCGATGCAATTCACATAATGAAAAGGAGTGAGTATTCGGGCGAGTTCGGCGACTATTCGAGTTTCAGCGATGAAATGGACCATATTTCAGACGCCCACTATGATTGGGAGGAAGAAAAAGATGTTCTCTAAAAAAAGCAAATATATAGTTTCATCGCCTTTTGCAGTATGGATAGTAGGCTTTATCGTTTTGCCGATTTGCTTCGTTTTGTATTACGCTTTTGTAAATGAAAGCGGAGCGTTCACTTTTGAAAATATAAAAAATGTTTTTACAAACGCATATAGTTTAAAATCAATTTGGCTGACTGTAAAATTGTCTTTTTGCAGTACATTGCTTTGTTTTTTGCTTGCGTATCCACTTGCATTGTTTTTAAATAATTTGAAAACAACAAATAAGGAATTGATAGTGTTTTTTATCATCCTTCCTATGTGGATGAATTTTATGCTTCAAATAATTGCAATCAATGTTTTACTTGAAGATACAGGTGTGCTGAACTTGATTTTGACTAAATTGGGACTTCCGAATTTCAGCATTTTATCAACTCCTCAGGCTATTGTTATAGGTATGGCATACGATTATTTTCCTTTTATGGTTTTGCCTATTTATAATTCAATATCAAGAATTGATAAATCGCTCATAGAAGCGGCTCATGACTTAGGTGCAAGTAAATTTGCCGTTTTGAGAAAAATTATTTTCCCGCTTTCAATACCCGGAATTATCAGCGGTATCACTATGGTCTTTGTACCGTCAATTTCAGACTTTGCAATAGCAGAAATGCTTGGTGGCAGTAAAATTTTGCTTATAGGCAATATTGTGGAAATGAACTTTACAAAAGGCTTTTACAATGCAGGAGCAGCACAGGCACTTGTGCTTATGGCTTTCGTAACTGTAAGTATGATGTTGACGGGAGGAAGTAAAGACGAAAAACTGGGGGTAATGATATGAAAGAAAAAATATCCTCGTTTTTTCAAAAATCGTATATCGGTATTATTTTTGTGATTTTATATTTGCCAGTTGTCGTAATGACGGTGCTTTCGTTCAACTCTTCTCGTTCGTCTTTCAATTTTGAAAGTTTCACTTTTGATAATTACATTGCTCTTTTTCAAAGTGAAGAAATAATGAACGCAGTGGTAAATACAATTTTTATTGCACTCGGTGCCGCTACAATATCAACTGTTTTGGGTACGGTTGCGTGTATAGGTATTTCTGCAATGAATAAAAGAATTAAAGGACTCTATGTCGGTATTACAAATATTCCTATGTTAAATGCAGATATTGTTACCGGTGTTGCTTTTATGTTGCTGTTTATCAGATTTTTCGGCGGACTCAGCAGTATGACTGTTTTAATAGCGCATATAACATTGACTTTACCGTATGTTATTTTGAATGTTTTGCCTAAAATGCATATTAATAACAATACGGCGTATGAAGCAGCACTTGACTTGGGTGCTTCTCATATCAGGGCGTTTTTCAGTGTTGTTTTGCCCGATTTGTTTCCGTCAATTTTGACAAGCTTTTTGATGGCAATTACTATTTCGCTTGATGATTTTACTCTTACTTATTTCACATCAAGTCCTGAAATCAATACTATCTCAACAGAAATTTACACAAACAGGATAAGAGGAATTCAGCCCGAATACTATGCTTTGTCAACGCTTATGTTTGTGTGCGTGCTTATAGTTTTAGTTCTTGCAAACAGAAATAAATTTAAGCAGGCAGACGGAAGAAGAAAGAGGAGGTCAAGATGAAAAAAATACATTTTTTAAAGTCGGTATCTCTCGTTATGGCATTGGTTTTGACAACGGCAATGTTTATGACTTCCTGCACTTCAAAAAAAGCAGAAAATAAACTCTATGTTTTTGCATACGGCGACTATTTTGACCCTGAAATAATGAAAATTTTTGAAGAAGAAACAGGAATAGAAATTGTATATGAGGAATATGCAGCACCTGAAGATATGTATGCAAAGGCGACTTTGGGGGCAAATGAGTATGATGTAATATGCACATCAGACTATATGGTAGAAAAACTTATAAATGAAAATCTCGTTTTACCTATTGACTATTCAAGTGTTCCCAACTTTGAAAACATAGGCGAAACATATAAAAAAATGTCAAGAAGTTTTGACAAAAATTTAGAATACAGTATCCCTCATTTTTGGGGAACGGTAGGTATCTTGTACAATACGGAAAAAGTTTCAAAAGAAGATGTTTCTTCTTGGAATGTTTTGTTTGACGAAAAGTATAAAGGAAAAATTGTAATGCCTAACAGTGAGCGAGATTCAATGTTTGTCGCTTTAAAACTTTTAGGTTACGATTTGAATACAAAAGACAAAAATGAACTTGACAAAGCGTCTGAACTTTTGGTTGAACAAAAACCGCTTGTTCAGTCCTATTTGCTTGATGAAGCTGCAAGAAATAAGGTAAGCAGCGGCAGTGCATATATGTCGGTTATTTACAATGGCGAAGCATATCTTGCTTTTGAGGAAAATGAAAACCTTGCTTTTTCAGTTCCGCAAGAAGGCACAAATATTTGGATGGATTCATGGGTAATTCCAAAAAGTTGTACAAATAAAGAAAATGCAGAAAAGTTTTTAAATTTTATGTGCCGTGAAGATATTGCGACAATGAATTTTGACTATATTTATTACTCAACTCCAAATCAGGCAGTATATGACAGTTTGGATGAAGAAGTAAAGAGTGAAGAAGAAATTTTTCCTTCAGAAGAAATAATAGAAAATTCAGAAGTATTTAACTATCTCGGTACAGAAACAGAAAAATATTATACTGATTTATGGATGAAAATAAAGGCATCATAAACAGTACAAGAATTAAAGGTGATTTTTTAATGATTAAATGCGCAGTGTTTGACCTTGACGGTACGCTTATAAATACTATCGAAGATTTGGGCGACGCAGGAAACTATACACTCAAACAGTTCGGCAAAGATAAAGAGTGGTCATACGACGAGTATAAATATTTTGTAGGAAACGGTAACAGAAAACTTGTGGAGAGAATTTTTGAAGGCAAATTGTCTGAAAAAGAACTTGACAAAGCGTTCGATGTTTTTATGGAATACTATGATAAAAACAAATTAAACAAAACAAAACCGTATGACGGAATTATTGACGCCATAAAAGAAATTAAAGAAAAAGGAATTAAAGTTTGTGTCTGCACAAATAAGGTTCAGGAATCCGCTGTCGGAATACTCGACTGTTTCTTTGGAGAAAACTTTTTCGATGTAATAGTCGGTCAGGTTGACGGCGTGCCTACAAAACCAAATCCGACTATGGCTGTCAAAGCAGTGGAACAGGCC
Source organism: uncultured Eubacteriales bacterium (assembly GCA_900540085.1). Taxonomy (GTDB): domain Bacteria; phylum Bacillota; class Clostridia; order Oscillospirales; family Acutalibacteraceae; genus Scybalenecus. The sequence goes on along the minus strand of UQEU01000001.1, from coordinate 61,745 downwards.
GGCTGTAAAAGGTCAGAGGCACTCTATTTCGGCGATACAAATATAGATATGCAAACGGCAAATAACGCAGGTATTGAGGCTGTCGGAGTAACTTGGGGATTTAGAAAGTTCGATGAACTTTTTAAAGAAAATCCGTCGGTTATTATTGATGAGCCGTCGTACATACCTAAATTGTTTTAATAAATTTCTTTTTTGATGTTGAAAAAATAAAACTAATTAAGATTAAATGAAAAAGCAGTCAAACAACGAACAAGTTTTGACTGCTTTTTTGCAATTATTTATCATCTTTTGAATTATCGGTTTTAAAAATATTTTCTTTTTGAAGTTCCGTTTTCTTATCATCGACGGTGCCTGATGGTATATTTTTGTAAATTCATAAGAAAAGTGATACGGGGAGCTAAATGAAAGGGAATACGCAATTTTATTTATAGGAAGAGAAGGTTCTGTGATTAATTTGTATGCCTTTTTCATTTTTTTGTCTATGATATATTTTTTAGGGGAAATGCCGAGTTCTTTTGAAAATATTTGATGAAGTCTTCTTGAAGAAATATCAAAAAAATCGGAAATTTCATCAACCGAAATTTTAGAATAAATTTTTTGGTCAATGTACGAGCATATTTCATCTATCAATTTTTTGTTGTTGGGAGTTAAATAGTTAATTTCTTCCTGCTCTTTATGAAGAAATATTGCGTAAACATATAGGCTAAATAAAGCGTCTATGTAGTTTTCATTTTGAATTTTGGAAGTGGCGTGGTTAAGCATTTTATTGAATATCAAATTTGAATTGTCGGTGAGCGATGCTTTATATATTTTATTCAGACAAAACTCTTCAGTCGGGTGTTTTAAAACAAAATTTACCCAACGATAGCCCCAAATATTTGATATACTTTTGTATTTTACAATATCGTTGAATTTTAACATTACAAATTTAATTTTTTGAAGTATGATTTTTTTGCCGTTTTCTAAAGTGATTTCGCCTTTTCCGTCAACACAGTGAATGAACGCAGTTATATTTTCAGGATGCTGTGATTTTTCGTCTTACGTGTTAAAGTGCGTGTATGTTTCATCAGCTAAAATATTGAAGATACTGTGTACTTGTGGACTGAAATTCTTAATTTCGTTTTGCCTTTCAATATAAAATGAATTGCTTTGATACATTTTTTTAAACTCCGATTTCCGATTTATATATGTATTATACCGTATTTTGAATTTACTTTCAAATTATTTTATTTATAATCAAAATTATAATATAAAATTTTAAAAGGGGCAAATATGGATTTATATTTATTTGACAGAGTGGATAAAATAATTCATTTTGATGATTTGAGCATTTTAAACGGAAAAGAAAAAATGTCCTCGTGCGAAAAGATTAAGATGTCTTGCAATGAGGCCTATGTTGTTCAGATAGGTGCCGTTTCAAACTGCGGAGAAACAATTAAAGAAATTATTTTCGACTTTGAAAATGACAGTCTTGACGGATTTTGTGTAAATACGGATATTGTTGATAAGTTCGGAAATAAAGGTAAACAAACCGTATATCTGAAAAAAGACAACATTCAACCGTTGTTTTTCGTTGTGCAGGCAAAAGAAAAAATTGTAAAAACAACAAAATGCAGTGTTAAAATAATTACCGATATAGGCGTGAAAGATTTTAAACTCGAGGTTTCTATCACAAATGAACAGGTGGAAAATAACGGATATAACGATTTGTGGCGTCTTTCAAGATTGAAGTGGTTAAATTCGACTTTGTATCAAGACGATACGATTGTAAAACCGTATATTAAACCGTCTTTTTTTACAAACGGCGAAACGGAAACCACAACTTTGGCAGTTCTCGGAAGAAAAATAGAACTCAGCCGTTGCGGTTTGCCGTCGAAGGTTTTTTCATTTTTTGACGAAGCTGTTGAACTTGAAAGCAGTGTTCAAAAAACTCTTTTAAAAAACAGTATAGAGTTTTTAATCGACGGTAAATCTTTGCCGAACGGTAAAGTGATTTCATCTGTTTTCGGCAATAAAATTAAGACTTTGTGCAAGTGTGAAAACGATTTGTATGTTGCAAATGTCAACTCGGTTTTATTCTATGACGGACTTTTGAAATATTCAGTTTCAGTCAATCCTAAAAAAGACTTTACGGCAGATGATGTTCGGCTTAAAATAGATGTAGATAAAAATTCGGCAGATTTTATGCACGGATTGGGCGTTAGAGCGTCTAAAGATGCCGATATTTGTGAGAAGTGGGACAATGACAAACATCACGATTGTTTTTATGTCGGCAGTGTAAATTGCGGTATGCGTGTGAAATTTAAAGCGGAAAATTATATCCGACCGCTCGTAAATATTTTTTATAAAAATTTGCCGATAAATATTCCCACGACAACTTGGGATAATCACGGAAAAGGTACGCTGAATGTTAAAACAAAAAGCGATTGTGTAAGTGTTTTTGCATCAACAGGTAAGTTTTTATTTAAAAAGGGAGAGGAAAGAAAATTTGACTTTGAACTCCATATTACACCTCTTAAACCTATTGATTACAAAAAGGCTTTTTCGGTAAGATACAGTCATAACAATAAATTAAAAAATGAAACAAAAGAAATTGATAACGCCTGTAAAAAAGGTATGACAGATGTAATTTTTCATCAGGGCAATATGATAATGTCGTTTATAAATTATCCGTTTTATGAAACGGACAGACTCAAAAACGCCGTTGATTACGCAAAAGAAAAAAATATCGGAATTAAACTTTACTATACAGAGCGTGAGCATAGCAATCACATGGCTGAAACATTTGTATATAAAGCACTCGGCGATGAAATAATTTTGCGAAAAAAAGGCGTGAGTCATTCTTGGCAAAAAGAAAAACCTCAATGGCTTGTTGAAAATTTCGGAGAAGATATTATACCCGGTTGGTTTGTTAAATATAAAAACGACCACGATATTTCTTTTATAGTGAAACCCGATACACGACTTGACAATTATTATATAGAAGGCTTGAATTGGCTCGTTGAAAATATCGGTATCAAGGGCATATATATTGACGATACATCTTTGGACAGAACTACTCTTGAACGAGCAAGAAAAGTTTTGCAAAAGGTAAACGGTTTGATAGATATGCATATGTGGAATCACGAGGAAAAGAGAGCAGGCGACATCAGTTGTCTTAATCTTTATACAGATATTTTGCCGTTTCTTGACAGTATATGGCTCGGTGAAGGTTTTATATATAAAAACTACTCGCCCGAATATATGCTCAGCGAAGTCAGCGGTATTCCGTACGGCTTGACGGGACAGATGCTTGAGGGCGGCGGAGATTTATATCTCGGTATGATTTATGCTATGAATAACCGTTACGGTTGGGGACATAAAAACGCCGTTCAAATGTACAGAGTATGGGACGAATTTCAAATTGAAAACAGTAAGATGCTCGGCTATTGGCACAGTAAAAATCCTGCTCGTACAGATAATGAAAATGTTTTGACTACAACATATTTAAAAGATAATGAAGCACTTATCGCTATTTATAATTTTTCAAACAAAGCACAAAAATTTACTTTGCATATAGATGAAAAATTACTTGGATTTAGATATAAAAGTGCTGAAAAAATCAATTTTGAAAACAAATTCAAAATAAATACAGATATAACTACTTCAAAGAAGTTGCGAAGAAGACAGGGCTTACTCATAAAGATAAAAAACAGAATTTAAGTTCAAAAAAATAAAAAATAATTTATAAAGGAGATTTTTTATGAAAAAAATATTTGCACTTATCACGGTGTCGGTGCTTGCAGCTGCCGTAATTTTATGCGGTTGTTCAAAAAACACCGGAAAAGAAGACGATGACAGTTGGAAAAATCAAGACTATGACTTATCTTTGCCCGAACTCAACAAAGACGGATGGTATATGGTTTTTGAAGATGACTTTAACGGAACAAAACTGAACGAAAATATCGTTTTCGGAGAAAGATACGAGGGAAGCAAAGAGATTTGGACAACTTCTCCTCATGCTGTCAGATGGCAAAGTGACAAGAAAAGGAAACCCGAACAGGCTTGTTGGTGGTGTCTTGAAATGGTTGAAGTTAAAGATTCAAATGCCATAATTCATTCACGATATGAAAACAATCATAAATGTGACGGCGATTGTCCTAAAGAAGGAAGATTTACTTCAGGCATCGAAACAAGAAAAGTTGTAGGAAACAGCAATGATAATAAGGGTACAAGCGATGAATTGCTTTTTTCTCAGGCTTTCGGATATTTTGAGTGTCGTGTAAAGTTTCCGAATTCTGACGGTATGTGGTCTGCTTTTTGGCTTCAGTCATCAAATCAGCGAAAAGTCGGCAATGAAGGAGAAGACGGTACGGAAATAGATATATATGAAAGTGCTTTCAGAAAAAGCAAAGACTCAAAAATGGGACACGCACTTTTGTGGGACGGATACGGAAAGGATGCCAAAGTTTCCGACTATATCGGAAATCTTGAACAGGATTTGTACGATGGGTATCATACATTTGCTTTGAAGTGGACTCCCGAATACTATGTTTTTTATATTGACGGAAAGCCGACTTGGGCAACAGCAGACGGCAATGTATCAAAAGTTAAAGAGTTTTTAAGACTTACTGTTGAAATTGACGCAGGCGACGGCTATGGACCTCACGGTCAAAAAATCGGCAAATTCAGTCACGACGAAGATGCAGATGATTTTATGATTGACTATGTAAAAGTTTGGCAAAATGAAAACTATGAAAAATTTATAAAAAATGATTCCGAATATACAGAAAATATGGATTTGGGTTGATTTATATGAATAAGTGTTTTAAAATAATTTTATCGGCAATTGCAGCAGTATGTCTTCTTGTTGCAATAGTACCGACATCGGTTTATTTGGTAAGAGGCAACATTTCAAATGAAAAACTTCCTGAGAGTTTTGAAAGTGAACTTGAAAAATCATATTTTCAAAATAATTCAGATATAAGAATAATGTCGTCTAATCTTTTGGTCGGTTATAAAAGTTGGGGAGGAAAACCCGTTAAACCAAGAGCAAAGCAATATGTTTCTTTGATAGAAAAATTCGCACCCGATGTAATTGGCATTCAGGAAATGTGCGACGGTTGGTTTTGTTGTATAAAGCACAATTTGCCGAAAGGTTATAAAATGCTTTATCCTGTATCGACGGGTTCTCTTGTCAGAATGACGGCTATGGTTTATAATTCCGATACATTAAATGTCATTGAAAAAGGAAATTTTACATATTCGGAAAAAGATAATCCTCGTTTAAGAAGGGTCGTTTGGGCTGTTTTTGAAACAAAGAAAGACGGTAAAAGATTTGCTGTTACGAATACCCATTTCAGTTTGCTTCGTGAAGGCGAAGAAGATATGTATATGAATATTATGAATACTCAAAAAGACGAATTGATTTCCTGCGTAAATGATTTGTATGAAAAGTATGAATGTCCCGTATTTTCGGTAGGCGATTTTAATACTATGGAAGATACTCCGAATACAAAACCGATTGATTATCCCGATTTGTATAGCAATATTTTAAATAATTTAAAAGATACAAAAATGCTTTGCAATAATAAAATTGTGGGAAATTTGCAGAATTGGGATTATCCGTCGTATGACCATATTTTTTTAAAAGGGGAAGCAGAAGTTGATGCTTTTGCAGTATTGTCATACGAATATCTTAAAGATATTTCGGACCATTTTCCGATTTTTGCAGATTTCAGTTTGAAATAAGAAAGGAATTGTATATGAAAAAACTTTTGAACGGACAGTGGCTGTTCAGAGAACTAAATAACGTGGAGTTTAAAACGGCGAGTGTTCCCGGATGCAATTTTTTGGATTTGATGCAAAACGGAGACATACCCGACCCGTATATTGCACTCAATGAAAAAGATGTGCAGTGGGTAGGCGAAAAAGATTGGGAGTATAAGAGGACTTTTGAACTTACAAATGAAGATTTGGAGTTCGACGAGATACTTCTGAATTGTAAAATGCTTGATACGGTATGCGATATTTTTATAAATGACTGTTTTGTGTCAAATGCCGATAACTGTTTTGTTGAGCATAGTTTTCCTGTTAAAGAATTTCTCAAGTCAGGACAAAATGAAATAAGAATTGTTTTCTTTTCGGCAGTAAAATATGTTTCACAAAAGTATGAAAAATTGCCGACGCCGAGAAATGCAAACGGTCAAAACGGTATTGTTCACATAAGAAAACCGCAGTATCATTTTGGTTGGGATTGGGGACCTGTTTTGGTTTCCTGCGGAATATCCGATGATATTGAACTTGAGTTTGTAAAATCGGCGAAAATAGATTTTGTGAGCGTCAGCCAGACGCACAGTGAAAAATCGGTAAAAGTCAGCGTCAATACAAATATTAAAAAATATAACTGTGATAAAGAAGTAAAGTGTGAGATTTCTCTCACTCATCCAAACGGAGAAAGTCAAAAAGTTGTCGGAGAAAGTGCCGAGTTTACAGTTGAAAATCCTCAGCTTTGGTGGACATACGAGTTGTCGCAAAAAAAAGAACAACCTTTGTATTCCGTAAAAGTTAAACTGTTTGGCGACGATGACGAACTTGACTTTTCAGAAAAGAAAATCGGTCTGAGAACAATCGAACTTAATCGAGAAAAAGATGAGTACGGAAGGAATTTCCAGTTTGTTCTAAACGGTGTACCGTTGTTCATTAAAGGTTCAAACTATATTCCGCCGGACTGCTTTATTACAAGATTTGACGAAAACAAATTGAACAGTCTTTTGGATGCCGTTCTGTTTTCAAATATGAATATGATAAGAATTTGGGGCGGCGGATATTACGCAAGCGACGAGTTCTATAATGCCTGCGATGAGAGAGGTATTCTCGTGTGGCAGGACTTTCAGTTTGCGTGTCAGGCGTATCCGTTTTTTGAAGATGATTTTTTGGAAAATGTTAAGACAGAAGTCGAAAGCGTTGTGAAAAGAATTTGTCATCATCCGTCTTTAGCATTGTGGAACGGTAACAACGAGATTGAAGATATGCATTCTGGTTGGGCTCATATGAAAAAATATGTTGATTGGACCGAAAAGTTTTTCTATCATATTTTAGAACCTGAAATAAGAAAAATTGATGCGTCAACACCATATACACAAGGCTCTCCTATCGGTATTTCTCACAATAAAGGTGTGTGCAGTGACAATGTGGGAGATACGCATTTGTGGACTGTATGGCACGGACTTCGTCCTATGAATTATTACAGAAAACGATACACTCGTTTTTGCAGTGAGTTTGGTTTTGAAAGTTTGCCCGATATGAAAATGATTGAACAGTTTGCAGAGCCTAAAGACTATTCTTTGTCAAGTCCTGTGTTTAAATCCCATCAAAAGTGTGTAAACGGCAATGAAAAAATGATTTATTATATGGCGTCAAGATTTAATCTTCCGAAGAACTTTGAAGATTATGTATATCTTTCTCAAGTGACTCAGCAGGAGTGCATAGCAGACGCTACTGAACATTGGCGCAGAAATAAAGGCAGATGCAACGGCTCAATGTATTGGCAGTTGAACGATTGCTGGGGTGTTTGTTCTTGGTCGAGCATAGACTATATGGGTAATTATAAGTCTTTGCAGTATTCTGCAAAGGATTTCAATGCTCCGCTTTCGGTTTCGATTGAAGATACTGACGATTATATCAAAATCTTTGCTTTGAATGATTTTAATAAGGCTAAAAATGTTACCGTGCAGTATGAAATATTTGATTTTTCTAAAGGTACTATCGAAAAGTCGGGTAAACTTGTCCGTGTAAATGCCGTTAAAAACAAGAAAGTTTTTGAACTCAGTATGAAGTCGCTGATGAGTAAATATAACAGTAAAAATACAGGTCTTGCAGTCAGTCTTTTCAAAAATGACAAGTTTTTGATGCAAAAGGTATTTTTGTTCAATAAAGAAAAAGATTTGAATTTGCCGAAAGCAAAAATCAATTTTGACTGTTATGCAGAAGACGGTAAAATTTACATTAATTTAAAAAGCGATAAATATGCTCGTTTTGTAAAAATAAACAGTTCAAAATCAACTCTTCCTTTCAGCGACAACTATTTTGATTTGCTGCCTAATCATTCAAAAACAGTCACAATGAATTTAGATGAAAGTATGACTGTCGAGGAACAAATAAAAAGTTTGAGTGTCAGCAGTTTGTGTGATGTTGAAATTGACAAAAATACTGTTAAGACAAAGATGAAACAACTTAAAGTTTTTCTTTCTCCGATAAATATCGGAAATGCAATATATCACGGCAGACAAAGCAGTAATGTTAAAATTGACTGACAAAAAAGCAGGTGTTTTTCACCTGCTTTTTTATGTGAATTTATAGTTTTAAAACACTGTTTTTTTGTTCTAATGAACAGTTTTTCGGCTCGTTGAACATTAATGAATATATATCTGTAAACATACATTCTTTTTCGTAAATATATTTTGCATAGCCGTTTAGGTCTTTTGTGTCTTTGTGTTTTGTTATAATGGGAAGTGATGACTGCTTTTTTATTTTAGTTAAAATTTTTCTTCCGTTTTCATTAAAAGCCAAGATTTTTAAGTACGGAACACTTTGTATATCGTCTTTTGAAATACCTAAAAAAGCTCTTAAAATAATTCTTCTTATTCTTGCGTGAGTGTATCGTTTTGATTTTATTGCCATTATAATATTTTCAATATTTGTGTTCTCGGCAACGGCTTTGACAATTTTGTTTTCAAGCCCTTCATTTACATCGGGAATAAGCGAAAAGTCGCTTTTACTCATAGTACGCAGTTTGTACAGTATTGCATTTTCACAGTTTTTAAGCGTCGCAAAATTTAAGTTGTCTTTATTGTTTTTCTTCAGTTCTTCCCGTATTGCACTTGCACTGTAAAAAATATCGTCGCTGTCGTGGCCTTTACCTATTCTTTTTACGGCAAGAGCAGGTAAGTTGCAGTTTTTAAGGTATTCAATAGCCAAAACATTGTTAGGAGTTGTCAAAATATCTGTTTTTGCGATATTTTGTATTGCTTTAGCGTAAGATACACCGTTTTTCATTTCTTCTGAAATTAATTTTTGCGTTTCCTCTTTCTTTAAAAATTCTGCAATATCTTTGAGTTTTTCAGTATCTGAACACTCGGCACCGAAAGCTATCGAGTCAATAACATTGCTTTTTTTCATCAAATCTGTTGACGCTTTTGCAAATCCTTCAGCTGACTGTACCGCAAAGACGGTAGGTATCTCAATTACAAGATCTGCACCGTTTTCTACGGCAGTTTTTGCTCTTGAATATTTGTCAAAAATTGCGGCGTCGCCTCGTTGCACGAAGTTCCCGCTCATAAAAGCAACTACTCGGGTATCGCTATTTTTTTTAATTTCTTTTATTAAGTGTGCGTGTCCGTCGTGAAAAGGGTTAAATTCGCAAACAACACCTGTTATCATATTTCTGTTTCCTTTTTAATTGCTTTTAATATATATGCTTTTATTATATATGTTGTTTAATATTATAATATAAATTAAATATTTATATTAATTTTATATTTTGCTTGATTTTTAATATATTATATATTATTATAATTGTTGTAGTTATTTATTTCAATATGTTGGAGGTATAAAATTGAAAGTTCTTGTTATCAATGCCGGAAGTTCTTCGTTAAAATATCAGTTGATGGATATGACAGACGAGTCTGTTGTAGCCAAAGGTGTTGTAGAAAGAATAGGCATGGCCGAAACGGCAGGCACTAACAATGTAATTTATAAGCGACCCGGTAAAGATACTGTTACTTTTGACAAAACAGTAAAAGACCATACAGAAGCGTTTTATGAGGTTAAGAAACTTCTTTCCGAAGGCGATACAAAAGTTATCGACTCTTTTGATGAAATCGACGCTATCGGACACAGAGTAGTTCAGGGCGGCGATAAATATACAAAGAGCGTTCTTGTAGATGAAAAAGTACACAAAGATGTTCGTGATTTAGCACCGCTTGCACCTCTTCATGCAGTTGCAAACGCACAGGGATATGAGGCTTGTCTTGCAGTAGTAGGTCCTGATGTTCCGCAGGTTATGGTATTTGATACGGCATTTCACAGCACAATGCCTCCAAAGGCATATATGTACGCTGTACCGTACGAGTACTATGAAAAGTACGCAGTTCGTCGCTACGGTTTTCACGGTACATCACACAAGTTTATCAGCAATCACTGTGCTCACTATATGGGCAAAGATATTAAAGATTTAAAAATCATTACCTGTCATCTCGGCAACGGTTCTTCCGTAACTGCCGTTGAACACGGTAAAGTTGTAGATACTTCAATGGGCTTTACTCCGCTTGACGGATTTATGATGGGTACCCGTTCAGGCGGCGTTGACCCGAGTGTAGTAACTTTCATTATGAAAAAGTTGAACTACACTCCTGATAAGATGGATGAAATTCTCAATAAACATTCAGGTGTTGAAGCAATTTCGGGAATTTCTTCAGACGACAGAGATATTGTTGCAGCACAGGGCGAGGGCGACGAAAGAGCAACACTTGCTCACGAAATGCAGGCATATCAAATTGCAAAATACATCGGTTCATATATCGCAGCAATGAATGGTGTGGATGCCATTGTATTTACAGGCGGTATCGGTGAAAACGGTCATTGGTTAAGGTCAAGAATTTGCTCCTACTTCGGCTATATGGGAGTTAAGATTGACGAAGAAATCAACCGTACAGCCGTAAAAGGCAAAGAAGCTGAACTTACAGACAGCAATTCTTCTGTAAGAGTATTTGTTCTTGCAACAGATGAAGAACGAATGATAGCAAGAGAAACAGTTGAAATAGTTAAAAATTTAAATAAATAATTAAGGAGGGAAAAAGATGCCGGAAATTAAATACGAAATAACAGAGCATATCGGAGTTATTTCCGAAACTGCAAGAGGATGGACAAGAGAAGTTAATTTGATTTCATGGAATGGCAGAGAGCCAAAGATTGACGTTCGTGACTGGTCACCCGATCATTCCAAAATGAGCAAAGGTCTTACTTTTACTAAAGAAGAAATCGTTGAACTTAAAAAACTTGTAGAAAAACTCTAAAATACTTAGGGCAACGAAAGCGTTGCCCTTGTGTTTTTTATATTAAGAGGTGAGAAAATGGAATGGACATCATTGAATGAATTAAGAGAAAAATTTCTTTCTTTTTATGAAAGCAAAGGACATCTTCGTATGCCGAGTTTTTCTTTAATTCCGAATAATGACAACAGTCTTTTATTAATAAATTCGGGTATGGCGCCCATGAAAAAATATTTTACAGGCGAAATTACCCCGCCGAGAAAAAGGGTTACAACCTGCCAAAAATGTATCCGTACTCCCGATATTGAAAGTGTCGGCAAAACCGACAGACACGGAACATATTTTGAAATGCTCGGTAACTTTTCTTTTGGAGATTATTTTAAGCACGAGGCTACTGCTTGGGCTTGGGAATTTTGTACAGAAGTTCTTAAAATGCCGAAAGATAAAATTTGGATTACAATTTATGAAAACGATGACGAGGCTTTTGAAATATGGACAAAAGAAGTCGGAGTTTCTCCCGACCGTATAGTAAGACTCGGTAAAGAAGACAACTTTTGGGAACACGGAAGCGGTCCGTGCGGTCCTTGTTCGGAACTTCATTTTGACCGTGGGGAAAAGTACGGCTGTGGAAAACCCGATTGTGGTCCTGGTTGTGAATGTGACAGATATGTTGAGTTTTGGAACAATGTATTTACACAGTTTGAAAATGACGGAAACGGAAATTACACACCGCTTGAACATCCTAATATCGACACGGGCATGGGACTTGAAAGACTTGCTTGTATCATGCAGGGTGTAGATAACATTTTTGAAGTAGATACAGTTCAAAATATTATGAATGAGATTTGCAATATCTCGGGTGTTAAGTATCATACAGATAAGAAAACAGATGTTTCTTTGCGTGTTATTACTGACCATATTCGTTCATCAACATTTATGATAGGCGACGGTGTAATTCCGTCAAATAACGGCAGAGGCTATGTTTTAAGGCGTCTTATAAGGCGTGCTTGCCGTCACGGAAGAATGCTTGGTATTAAAGAGCCTTTCCTTTATAAAGTATGCGATACGGTCATTAAAGAAAATTTAACCGCTTACGCATATCTTGAAGAGAAAAAGGAAATCATTAAAAAAGTTCTTCTTTCCGAAGAAGAGAGTTTTGATAAAACAATAGATGCAGGTCTTGAACTTTTAAATAAATTTATCAGTGAGACTGACGGTACTGTTTTTTCAGGCGACGATGCTTTTAAATTAAACGACACATACGGTTTTCCTCTTGATTTGACTAAAGATGTTCTTGAAGAAAAAGGTATGACAGTTGACGAAGAGCGTTTTTATGAGTTGCTTGAAAATCAGAAGCAAACGGCAAGAAGTGCGAGAAAAGCATCAGATACAGATGCTTGGAAAGACGGCAGTATTCGTTTAGACTGTTCTGCTACCGAATTTTTAGGTTATAGTGAGAATAAAACGGAGGCAAAGATTGTTGCCATTATTTCAAACGGCGAACTTAAAGATGTGATAGGCGAGGGCGAAAAAGCGTCTTTGATTTTGGATAAAACCGTTTTGTATGCCGAGTCGGGAGGACAAGTAGGCGACAGCGGTGTCATTTCTAACGGTATTGTTGAGTTTGAAGTTGCCGATACTAAAAAGAATGCTCAAGGCGTATTTATGCATAACGGTGTTTCAAACGGTGTTATTTCTGTCGGAGATATTGTTACGGTTTCTTATGATGTTGAAAAGAGAAACAATATTAAGAGAAATCATACGGCTGCACATTTACTTCAAGCAGCACTCAGAAAGGTTCTCGGAACTCATGTTGAGCAGGCAGGTCAACTTGTAAATGAAAATGAAGTACGATTTGACTTTACGCATTTCAACGCTATGACACAGGAAGAGATAGAACAGACAGAAAACTTGGTAAACGAGTTTGTTCTCAGTGCAAAATGTGTTGAAAATAAGGAAATGCCTATTGAGGAAGCTAAAAAACTCGGTGCTATGGCATTGTTCGGCGAAAAATACGGCGACGTTGTCAGAGTTGTTATTGCAGACGATTTTTCTGTTGAATTCTGCGGCGGTACCCATGTTTCAAATTCAGGCGAAATCGGGTTGTTTAAAATTATTTCAGAAACTTCTGTTGCAGCAGGTGTCAGAAGAATTACTGCCATTACAGGCAAAAATGTTTTGAATTATATCAATAAAAATAATAATATTATTTTCGCTGCGTGTGCTTTTGCAAAAGCAGGTTCAGCAGATGAACTTGATGCAAAGATTGAAGCTATGGCAAAAGAGTCAAAATCAAAAGATAAAGAAATCGAAGCACTCAATTCCGAAATAGCAAAAATCAAGAGTGCAGATTTGTTCTCAAAGCCTTTGGAAATTGATGGTTTACAGATTTATACTGCCAAACTTGAAGGTGTAGCACCAAACAGTTTGGGCGAAATGGGCGATAAACTGAAAGAAAAAGGCGACAATGTCGTGGGTGTTATTGCAGGTATAAACGGCGAAAAAGCAAATATCATTGCAGTTTGCGGAAAAACTGCTATTGAAAAAGGCGTTAAAGCGGGCAACCTTGTAAAAGAAATTGCAAAAATTGCCGGCGGTGGCGGTGGGGGTAAACCCGACAGAGCTATGGCAGGTGCAAAAGATATTTCAAAATTAGACGACGCAATCAATGCTGTTGCCGATACTGTTAAATCGTTTATTGGCTGAAAGGTGAAAAATATGTGTGTTTTTTGTGAAATAATCAACGGAAATATTCCGTCTCAGAAAGTATATGAAGATGATATGTGCCTTGCATTTAAAGACCTCAATCCGCAGGCGCCCGTTCATGTTCTTGTTGTTCCGAAAATTCATATTGAAAGTATGAATGAAATAAATGAAGAAAACAGCAAATATGTTTCGCATATATTTGAAAAAGTTCCCCAAATTGCAAAAAGTATGGGTATCGACTCATACAGACTTATTGCAAATTGCGGAAGCGACGCAGGTCAAACCGTAATGCATCTTCATTTTCATATTCTCGGCGGAGTAAAAATGGAAGAAGGTATGTTATAATGGCTGAAACATATACTTTGGAAGTTGCAGGATTAAAGCGTGAACTCAAAATGTTTGAAGTCAGTGAACATCTTGATATTGCTGCATTCATTCTTTTCGGCGATGTTGAATTGTGTGAACACTGTGCCGAAGAACTTCTCAAAATATGTCCGGAGTTTGACTATATCGTTACACCTGAAGCAAAAAGTATTCCTCTTGCTTATGAAATGAGTAAGCAGAGTAAAAAGAAATACATTGTTGCAAGAAAAGGCGTTAAAGTTTATATGGATAATCCCGAAAGCGTTACTGTTCGTTCCATTACCACTCAAAAAGAACAGACACTCTTTTTGGGACATGAGGACGGCGACCTTTTGAAAGGTAAAAGAGTTTTGGTTGTTGACGATGTTATTTCGACAGGCGAAAGTTTAAATGCAGTTTGTCAGTTGCTTGAAAAGTTCGGTGCAAATGTTGTTGCAAAATCGGCTGTTCTTGCCGAGGGAGATGCGGCAGACAGAAAAGATATTGTTTTTCTTCAAAAATTGCCGTTGTTTTTCAAATAATTTAAATTAAATTTAATATTAAATATTATAAATCACCCACATTTGACAATAATAAGTGTGGGTGATTTTTTTATGCATATATACGAGTCGAAAAAAGTTGCTGTTATAGGTACAGGTGCAGTCGGTATGAGTTGTGCATACGCTGTTTTAAATCAAAGTATTTGTGATGAACTCCTGCTTGTAGATATAAATAAGGAGCGTCTGAAAGGAGAAACGGCAGATTTAAATCACGGTTTGCCTTTTTCTCCGTCGGCAATGAAAATAGAGTGCGGAAATTATGAAGACTGTTATGATGCAGATATAGCAGTTATCTGTGCAGGCGTTCCTCAAAAAGACGAAAATCAGACAAGGCGTGAGTTGATTGAAGAAAATGTAAAAGTGTTTGCATCAATAATAGAGCCTGTTGTGAAAAGCGGTTTTTCGGGAATTTTTATAGTTGCAACAAATCCCGTTGATGTTTTGACTTATGTAACTATGAAATTGTCGGGGTTTCCAAAAAACAGAGTATTCGGAAGCGGTACATCGCTTGACAGTGCAAGACTGCGTTTTTTGATGGGAGAATATTTTGAAGTAAATCCAAAAAATATTCACGCCTATGTGATAGGAGAACACGGAGATGGAGAGTTTACTGCTTGGTCAAACGCTATGGTGTCTGTTAAGGCTCTCAAAGAAGTAGTGGCGTCTCAAGGCGAGTTTGTAATGCAGGATATGGAGGATATCGAGTTCAAGGTTAAAAACTCGGCATACGAGATCATAAAGGCTAAAGGTGCCACAAATTATGGTATAGGTATGGTTTTGGCAAGACTTATAAAAGCAGTATTAAACAATGAAAACAGCATTTTTTCTGTCAGCACATTTTTAAACGGAGAGTACGGTAACGAAAATGTATATGTCGGCGTACCTGCCGTTGTAAATGCAAACGGTGTTCGTGAAATATTGGAAATGAAATTGACGGAAAATGAACAAAAGAAGTTTGACAATTCCTGTAAAATCATTAAATCAATGCTTGAAGAATTAAATATATAAAAAAAGCACGGATAACCGTGCTTTTTTTATACTACATAAGCGCCCGAATTGGTACATATTACAGCATTATTTTTGTGCTTTTTAAATCTTATGATATGTTGTTTAGATTCAATATAATCATCAACGCCGTAGTTTATACCGTCAATTTTTTTTACTTTGTTGCTGTCGCAACAAACATAGAAGTCGCCGTCATCGTATGTGATATGTTCGGGGTTTTGGAAAGTGGGGGCATTTTTACCGCCTATTCTTAAATCAACTTTCATATTTTGAGCAGAATATCGTATGATACAGTTTTCATTTTTGCAAACGCACCAAAAATATTTGCCCTCAAGCGCCAAACTGTTTACCGGTTCGTCGTGGTATGTAAAGTTTCCGCTCCAAATCAATTCTCCGTCTCTGTTGAAAATACCTGCTTCTCCGTTAGGGTAAATCATAAGCACTCTTTTGTCATATAAAATTGCTGCGTCGCAAGATACAAAATTGCTTATTTGCTCGCTGATTTTCTTAAATTCAGGCCCGAATTTTTTTAAGAGATAGGCGTTTTTGGTAATTTTTTCGATGCTTTTTGTATCAAAATCATAAACTAAATAGTTGACTTTAAACTTCGCCATATTTTCAATTAACGGCAATTTTTCTACAAAAATGATTGCATGGTCGTTGTAATCAATAATGTCAATTATTTCGTGTTTACTGATTTTCTGCATTATTATTCCTCCGAAAGTTGTTCGCTGTATGCTGTGTTGGTCAGGTAACCGAGAGTCATAAGCGAGTCGCTCAAATGCACATTTTCGACAAGTGCACCGGGATGATTCATAGCAATATCGTAGTCACTGAAGTTCCAAAAACTTTTAATTCCCATATTTACAAGAAGATTTGTTAAATCTTTCATATCATTTGAAGGAATACAAATTACGGCAACCGTAATATTGTTGTCAATGCAGAAATTTTCAAGTTGATTTATATGGCGTACAGGTATGCCTTTAATCATATTTCCGCAAATAGCCTCGTTTTTGTCAAAAATACCTACAAGTTGAAATCCCGAATCTTGACCGAACAGTTTTCCCGCAACAGTTTTGCCGAGATTACCTGCACCAATTAAAATTGTTTTTAATCTTTTGTCAACGCAAAGAATTTTTCCTATTTTAGCATAGAGTTCGGGAACATTGTAGCCGTAACCCTGCTGACCGAAACCGCCGAAACAGTTAAAGTCGTGGCGAATTTGAGAAGCGGTTAAGCCCATTTTTTCCGCCAATTCTTTGGATGAAATTCGTATAATTCCGTTTTCTTTTAAATTGCGAAGAAATCTGTAATATCTGGGGAGTCTTTTAATTACTGAGATTGATATATCATCTTTTCTTTCAAATTCCATGGTTTTCTCCTATTATTTTGCAAGTTCGGTGATTGTTTCCATAACATAATCGCCGAATTCTTTGCAGGTGCAACCTGTATCACGACCCGTAATTTTAAGTTTCTTTTCTTCAAACATACAAATATCAAGAGCTCTTTCAAGTGCGTCTGCCTCTTTTTGATATCCGATATGTGAAAGAAGCATTACGGAAGCACGAAGCATTGAACAAGGGTCTGCGTAGTCGCCTCTGCCTTCTTTAATCATTCTTGGTGCTGAACCGTGGATTGCTTCAAACATAGCATATTTTTTACCTATGTTTGCACTTCCGGCAGTACCTACACCGCCTTGAAATTCTGCTGCTTCGTCAGTAATGATGTCGCCATAAAGGTTTGGAAGTACAAATACTTTGAAGTCTTTTCTTCTGAGCGGGTCGATAAGCTTTGCAGTTGTAATATCAACATACCAATCGTCTGTAACGATTTCAGGGTACTCTTCGCCGATTTTTTGAGCAGTTTTGAGGAATTTACCGTCTGTTGTTTTGATGATATTTGCTTTTGTGATGATTGAAACTTTACCTTTGTTGTTTCTTTTTGCATAGTCGTAAGCAAGACGGGCAATTCTTTCACAGCCCTCCTGAGTTGCAACGGTAAAGTCAACAGCAAGGTCATCTGTAATATTTACGCCGTGTGAACCTACTGCATAACCGCCTTCTGTGTTTTCACGGAAGAATGTCCAGTCAATTCCTTCTTCGGGAACTTTAACAGGTCTCATATTTGCAAAAAGGTCGAGTTCTTTTCTCATAGCAACATTTGCAGACTCAACATTCGGCCATGGGTCTCCGGCTCTCGGTGTAGTTGTAGGGCCTTTGAGAATAACATGACACTGTTTAAGTTCTGCCAAAACATCATCAGGAATTGCTTTGTTGCAAGCGGCACGGTTTTCTATTGTAAGACCGTCAATTTCTTTAAATTGTACTTTGCCTTTTTCAACTTCGTCTTTGAGAAGAAATGCAAGCACTCTCTCACTTTCTTTTGTGATAACGGGACCTATTCCGTCGCCGCCGCAGATACCGATAACGATTGTGTCAAGTGCGTCGTAATCTGTGAAATCTTTATCTTCTTTGATTTTTTTTGCACGAGCAAGTTGAGTTTTCATAAGTCCTCTGAATTTTTCAACTGCTTCTTCAATTGCTAATTCTTCAGGTGTCATATTTATTTCTCCTTATTTGTTAGTTTCTCTTGTATAGTCAAGAAGTCCGCCTGCGAGAAGGATATCTTTTTGGCGCTTCGAGAAGTTTGAAACAAGTTTGTATTCTTCGCCTTTTGTTATGTTTTTAAGTATAACTTCTTCTGAATTTTCAACTTTTTCTTTGATGTTCGGAAGTGAAAGTTCGTCCATTTGGTCTATTTTATCATAATCACTTTCGTCTGCAAATGTGAAAGGAAGAATGCCTGCATTGATAAGGTTTGCAACATGAATTCTTGCAAAACTTTTTGTGATTACTGCTTTTACACCTAAATAAAGAGGTACGAGAGCAGCGTGCTCACGGCTTGAACCTTGACCGTAGTTTGAACCGCCGATGATAAAGCCTTTTCCTTCTTCTTTGCATCTTTCTGAAAATGTTTCGTCACAAACGGCAAAACAGAATTTTGAAAGGTAAGGAATGTTTGAACGGTAGGGAAGTATTTTTGCACCTGCCGGCATAATATGGTCTGTTGTGATATTGTCGCCTACTTTAAGAACTGCTTTTGCAGAAATTTCATCCGGCAAAGGTTCTGTTTTCGGGAATGGTTTAATGTTTGGTCCTCTGAGAACTTCGACATCTTTAGCTTCTTCAACAGATGCAGGAGATTCAATCATATTGTCGTTTACAATGAAATGCTCGGGCATCTCAACTTTAGGAGCGTCTCCGAGTTCTCTCGGGTCTGTGAGATAGCCTGTAAGTGCAGATGCAGCCGCAACTTCGGGAGATACAAGGTAAATTCCTGCGTCTTTTGTTCCGCTTCTGCCTTCAAAGTTTCTGTTGAATGTTCTGAGTGAAACGCCTTTGCTGTTCGGAGACTGTCCCATACCGATACAAGGACCGCATGCAGATTCAAGAATTCTTGCACCTGCGCTTATCATATCGGAAAGAGCACCGTTTAATGCAAGCATATTGAGAACTTGCTTTGAACCGGGAGCAATACAAAGAGAAACGCTCGGACAAACAGTTTTTCCTTTAAGAATAGATGCAACTTTCATCATATCTGTATAAGATGAGTTTGTGCAAGAACCGATTGCAACTTGGTCAACTTTAATTTTGCCTATCTCGTTTGTTGTTTTAACATTGTCAGGCATATGAGGCATTGCAGCCATAGGTTCAAGAGAACAAAGGTCAATATCTATAATTTCGTCGTACTGAGCATCTGCATCAGGTAAAATTTCTGTCCAATCATCTTCTCTGCCTTGTGCTTTCAAAAAGGCAAGAGTGATTTCGTCTGACGGGAAAATAGAAGTTGTGGCACCGAGTTCTGCACCCATATTTGTGATGGTTGCTCTTTCGGGAACTGAAAGAGTTTTAACGCCTTCGCCGCCGTATTCGATGATTTTTCCGACTCCGCCTTTTACGCTCATAATTCTCAATACTTCAAGAATTACATCTTTTGCGGAAACCCAAGGTTTTAAATAACCTTTGAGGTTAATTCTTGTCATTTTAGGCATCGGAATATAGTATGTACCGCCTCCCATTGCAACTGCAACATCAAGACCGCCTGCACCCATTGCAAGCATACAAATACCGCCGCCTGTCGGAGTGTGGCTGTCAGAGCCGATAAGTGTTTTACCCGGAATACCGAAGCGTTCAAGATGAACTTGGTGGCAAATACCGTTTCCAGGACGGCTGAAATAAATGCCGTGTTTTTTTGTAACTGTTTGAATAAATCTGTGGTCGTCAGCGTTTTCAAAACCTGTTTGTAAGGTGTTGTGGTCAATGTAAGCAACAGATTTTTCTGTTTTTACTCTGTCAACTCCCATAGCTTCAAATTCAAGATAAGCCATAGTTCCGGTTGCGTCTTGTGTAAGTGTTTGGTCAATTTTAAGACCTATTTCCGTACCCGAAATCATTTCGCCTTCTACAAGGTGGGCTTTGATTAACTTTTGAGCAAGTGTAAGTCCCATTTTATCATTCCTCCGTTTTAGTTTTTCAAAAGATTAACGAACTTATTTTATAATATTAATAAGTTATTGTCAATAATTTGTCATAATAAATATCAAAATTAATCTAAGATTCAATATATATTAACAATATGTTGAATTACTTTTATATTTGTGATAATATACTTAATATCTATTGTGTTTTGGACATACTATACTTGAACGGAGTGATTTGATGTCTGAAACACAAGAAGAAATGCAGGAGCAAAATTCAAACGAAACAGAAAACGGCTCTATAACCATATCAAAAAACGGCAGATTTATACACTGCCTTACGATAATCGGACAAATTGAAGGACATTTCATTTTGCCGAGTCAAAATAAAACAACTAAATATGAGCATGTAATTCCACAACTTGTTGCAATAGAAGAAAGTAAAGAAATTGACGGACTTCTCATCATCTTAAATACAGTGGGTGGAGATGTTGAGGCTGGACTTGCCATTGCAGAATTGCTTGCGACCATGAAAACTCCGAGTGCGTCACTTGTACTCGGCGGAGGTCATTCAATAGGTGTTCCGCTTGCCGTGTCGTGCGATAAGAGTTTTATAGTTCCGAGTGCCACTATGACTGTTCATCCCGTGAGAATGAACGGACTTGTTTTAGGAGTTCCTCAAACATTGTCGTACTTTGAAAAGATGCAGGACAGGATTGTTAATTTTGTTCAAAGCAATTCTAAAATTTCTGAAGAAGATTTTAGAAGTTTGATGATGAAAACAGGCGAATTGGTTATGGATGTAGGTACGGTTCTTGACGGAGAAAGTGCTGTCAAATGCGGACTTATAGACGAAATAGGCGGCTTGAGCGATGCACTCGATTTCCTTGAAAAACGAATTGCAGAAAGTGGGGAAGACAATGCTTTACACAATAGTTAATGAGTCAGATGTTTTTTATGATTGGTCTTTGGGACACACTTCACAATATAGGTCAAGCAATCCGTACGATTACTTGAGATTTGGTTATTTTATTGACAATGCTCAACTTTTTGGAGGAAAGAACAATGTTGTATTTAAAAGCGATTTTACAGGCAATCGCTCAAGCAATTTGTGAGATATTTCCACTTTCATATAGTGGTTTTTCAGCAATATACAGAGATTTTTCAAATGATTTCAGCGGAAATATAAACGCTCTCACGGGCGTTATACATATAGGTATTGCCGTCGGTATTTTAGTTTCATTTTTTAAAATGTTTTGGACGGAAACGGCGGAATTTGTAAACGGATTCGGCGAATTGTTTAAAAAAGAATTCAGTCTTAAAAACTCAAAAAAATCAAGAATATTTACATACGCTTCTTTAATTTCATTTTCTGTATTTTTAATTCTCATTATCCCTGCCGGCGATTACGGAAATGTCTGCGGTTTTATGAGATATTTTTCATATAACGGTACTGTTTTCGGCGAAGGCGTTGCATTTTTGTTAACGGCAGGTTTGTTATACGGCTTTACAAAAGTTGTTTCTTCAAAAAACAGAAAAGAAAGAGATATTGATTGGGTGTTTGCACTTGTTGCAGGTTTAACGGCGCTTGTCGCAGTTAATACTTCCGGCTTTTCCGTTATTGTTTCTGTTTTGTGTATAGGTACAATGATGGGTGTTTCAAGAAGAGTAGCAGGAAATTATGCTTTTGCACTTGCGTTTCCGATATTTCTCTGCAAAGGAATAGTTGAAATTGTTTCTGCCGATATTGAAGCAGCAGTCATTCCTTCAATAATCGCTGTCGTATTGGCAGCTGCAATTACTTTTGTTGCTTCAAGAGTTTTTATGTGGACGGTCAGAAAAAATTACTTAAATTATTTTATGTGGTACAATTTAGGTATCGGCTCAATAGTTACGGTTGTCGGCGTTGTACAACTGTTCATCAGATAAAAAAAGAGGTATAAAATTATGGCAAACAGCAGCAGAAATGCCGCAAACAGTAAGAAAAAAACTACGACAAAATCTAACGGTAAAAAACCTGTCGGAAAAAAATCAAAAGCAAAACCGCAGGCAGTTGAAAATTATAAATCTGCAGCTTCGGTCGAAATGAACAGAGTGGCGTGTATAGTTTTATTTGCTCTGTCAGTTCTTGCATTTTTTGTGGCAGTTATAAAAGGCGATGGGGCGTGGCATTTTGTTCACAATGTCTATCTCGGAATTTTCGGTTATTTTGGGGCAATAATTTTTCCCGTCATTACAATTATCCTTAATATTATAAGTGCAGTAAAGCAACCGCAGACAAGTGTTTTTATTGTTAAGACTGTTGAATCTGTATTTATGGTTGTATTGCTCTGTTCTTTTATACATATTGTAACTTTTGACGGCGGTGTTTCTTATGGTGAAGCACTTAAAGACGCATATTATTCAGCACCCGAAACTTTCAACGGCGGTTGGACGGGAGCATTGACGGGCGGTCTTTTGCTCACTTGCGGAAAAGCACCTGCAATTATTATCAGCCTTGTGCTTATATTCATAGATTTTATGTTGTTAAGCGGTATTACTCTTATTGAATTTTTTAAGGGTATAGGTAAACCCGCTGTTAAGACAAAAGAAAAAATTACACCCGTAATTGAAGAAAAAGTTGCAGAAAGACGAAGAAAAAAGTTCAATATTGATGTTGAACTTGATGAAAATCCTCCTCAAACAGATGAAGAAAAGCCTGTAAAAAAAGCAAATAAAAAAGTTGTGGGAGATATTAATGATAACGGTATCAGTCAAGATTTGATTGATGAAATAAATAACAGTGCCGATAAACACAGAAAGGAAAGACTTTCAAAAGAAAACAGTAAGCAGAAAACTGCCGAAAAAAGTATCGACGATATTGTCAGTGCTGCTGCCGTTGTCGGAAAAATTACTGAAGAAGAAAAGTTAAAAGTTCCGAAAGAGGCTATGAGCAAAACTGTCGAAGACTATGTTTTCCCGAGTGTAGATTTGCTTTCAACGGCAAAACCTGCCGATACAAAAGATATCAGCGGAGAATTGAAGGATAATGCCGAGAAGTTAATTGACGCTCTCCATTCCTTTAATGTTGATGCAAAGATTACAGATATTTCAAGAGGCCCTACCGTTACACGATATGAATTAAAACCTGCTCCGGGTATAAGAATATCAAAAATCACAAATTTGACAGATGATATAGCGCTTAATTTAGCTGCTGCTTCCATCAGAATTGAGGCACCCATTCCGGGCAAAGCGGCAGTCGGTATCGAAGTACCGAATAAAGTTAAAAATATAGTTACAATGCGTGAATTGATAGATACATACGAGTTTGATAAGCAAAAAAGCAAACTGACGGCAGGATTGGGTAAAGATATAGCAGGTAATTGTATTTATGCCGATATGGCAAAAATGCCTCACTTGTTAATCGCAGGTACAACAGGCTCGGGTAAATCTGTATGTATGAACTCAATCATCGTTTCAATGCTTTATAAAGCAAGCCCCGATGAAGTTAAATTTTTAATGATTGACCCTAAAAAAGTTGAGTTTTCAAAATACAGTGGTATTCCGCATTTGCTTGTACCCGTTGTTACAGATGCAAGAAAAGCCGCAGGTGCACTCGGTTGGGCAGTTTCGGAGATGCTTCAGCGTTATCAGAAGTTTTCCGATACAGGCGTAAGAGACATCGGCGGATACAATAAGTATGTTAAAAATCATCCTGAAATGGAGCCGATGCCGAAAATTGTAATATTTATAGACGAACTTGCAGACTTGATGATGGCTGCTCCGAAAGAAGTCGAAGACTCAATATGCCGTCTTGCTCAAATGGCTCGTGCCGCAGGAATGCATTTGATTATTGCAACTCAAAGACCGTCGGTTGATGTTATTACAGGTCTTATCAAAGCAAATATTTCATCCCGTATTGCACTTGCCGTAAGTTCTCAAATTGACTCAAGAACAATACTTGACTCGGCGGGTGCGGAAAAACTTCTCGGACACGGCGATATGTTGTTCAATCCCGTCGGTGCAAGCAAACCTCTTCGTGTTCAAGGTTGTTATATAAGTGATGAAGAGGTAGAGTCGCTTTGTGATTTTATTAAAAATCAAGGCGAAAGTGAGTACAGTGACGAAATTCAAAAAGAAATCGAGAAAAATGCCGTTGCAGAGAAAAAATCATCACCGTTTATTGACGATGTTGACCCGTCTGAAAAACTTGACGATTTGTTTGAAAAAGCAGTTGATTTGGTTTTGGAAAACGGTACTGCTTCAACAAGTTTCTTGCAAAGAAAATTGGGAGTAGGCTATGCAAGAGGTGCAAAAATTATAGACCAGCTTGAAGATAAAGGTATCATAGGTCAGAGTGAAGGCTCAAAGGGAAGAAAGATACTCATAAATCGTCAGCAATGGCTTGAAATGCAGGCATATTCAACGAATGCCGTATCAGAGCAAGTTACAATAGAAGAAAATAATGAATTCGGAGAAACAAGTGTTGAAGAATAATTTTTTACCCGTAACTCAAAAAGAAGTTGAAGAACGAGGATGGGACTATATAGATTTTGTCTATGTGTGCGGTGATGCCTATGTTGACCATCCAAGTTTTGGCGCAGCAATAATTACAAGAGTTCTTGAAGATGCCGGTTACAGAGTGGCAGTTTTAAGTCAGCCTGATTGGCACAACGACAAAGATTTTAAAAGGTTTCAAAAGCCACGACTTGGCTTTTTGGTGTCAAGCGGAAATATCGACTCTATGGTTGCTCACTATACTGCTGCTAAAAGACTGCGCAGTACAGATGCCTATTCTCCGGGTGGGAAAATCGGAAAAAGACCTGACCGTGCAGTCATTGTTTACAGTAAAATTATTAAGAGGCTTTATCCCGACAGTCCTGTCATTTTAGGCGGACTTGAAGCGTCTTTAAGAAGATTTGCACATTATGATTATTGGGATGATGAAATCAAACCGTCTATTCTTATCGACTCGGGTGCTGATATTCTTATTTACGGTATGGGCGAAAAAGCTGTTTGTCAAATTGCAAAAAGCCTTGACGAAGGTGCCGATGTAAGTGATATTACATATATCAAAGGCACTGTTTATAAAACAGATGTCAGAAATACTCCATACAGCGGTGTGGAAGTTCCGTCTTTGGATAATGTAAGAAATTCAAAAAAAGAGTATGCCAAATCTTGCAGAATAGAACAGGATGAACAAGACCATATTCGTGGAAGAATGGTTAAACAAAAGCACGGTTCTGTTATGGTTGTTCAAAACGAACCTATGCCTCCTCTTGAAACAGAAGAACTCGACCGTGTGTATGCTTTACCGTATATGAGAGCGTGGCATCCTATGTATGATAAAGACGGCGGAGTACCGGGTATAGAAGAAGTTGAGTTTTCAATCACTCACAACAGAGGGTGTTTCGGTGCCTGCAATTTCTGTTCAATAGCCTTTCATCAAGGCAGATATATTACAAAAAGAAGTAAAGAAAGCGTTGTTGCAGAGGCTAAACTTTTAACACAGCAAAAGAATTTTAAAGGGTATATTCACGATGTCGGCGGGCCAACTGCAAACTTTAGAAATCCGTCTTGCGATTTTCAGCTCGAACACGGTTTGTGTAAGGGTAAAAAGTGTCTTGCACCTAAACAATGTCCTAACTTGAAAGTTGACCATAGTGAATATCTTGATATTTTAAGAACACTCCGAAAAATTGACGGTGTTAAAAAAGTTTTCATCCGAAGCGGTATAAGATATGATTATTTGTTAAGCGATGAAAACGATGAGTTTTTTAAAGAACTTGTGAAGTATCATGTCAGCGGACAGTTAAAAGTTGCCCCCGAGCATTGTTCGGCGGCAGTTCTCGATAAGATGGGAAAACCGTATATTGAGGCGTATGAAAAGTTTTCAAAAAGGTATTTTTCATATACGGGAAAAATCGGCAAGGAACAGTATCTTGTACCGTATTTGATGTCGAGCCATCCGGGAAGTACGCTTGATGATGCAGTAGAACTCGCTTTGTTTTTAAAAAGCCATCATATCAGACCTGAACAGGTACAGGACTTTTATCCCACACCGGGTACAATTTCTACTTGTATGTTCTATACGGAACTTGACCCATATACTATGGAAAAAAGTGTATGTTGCAAAAAGCAAGGAAGAAAAGGCAATGCAAAGGGCGTTGATTCAGTATTATGACCCGTCTAAATATGAACTTGTACGCAAAGCACTCATTTGTGCAGGCAGAAGAGATTTAATAGGCAGTTCGGCAAAGTGTTTGATAAAAGATATTCCTTTAAGAAATAATTTTTCAGACAAAAACAAGAAAAATAAAAATTTTTCCGACAATAACAGCAGAATGAAAAAGGGGAAGAAACGCTTTGAAAAGCGATAAAGGTCAAAGTTTTATACTTATAGGTATCGGGTTGTTTATGCTTGGCATAGTTGTTTTGTATATAGGACTTTCTCAACCTAAAATTGTTGTTAAAAATAATGACAATACTTCTTCTGCTTCACAAAATGCTCAAAATACAAATGTTGATGAAGATATAACATATTTTCAAAATAATTCTGAAAATAACAATGCTTTTGTCAGTGAAAAACAATTCGCATATCCTGTAAATCTTAATACTGCAACAGTTGAAGATTTGATGAAAATTGAAGGTATCGGTGAAAATCGTGCGTGGCAGATTGTATCTTACAGAAACGAAATCGGCAGATATACCTCCGTAGCGCAAATTAAAAATATTTCAGGCATAGGAGACGGTGTATATGAACAAATTTCACCGTATTTAACTGTATGAAATTGACTGAATTGTTAAGTATTTGTTTATATCCTCGCCGTTGTAAATTGTGCGGAGATATGGTAGAATTTGATAAAGAGTATTGCGATAAATGTAAAGGCGAAGACAGTTTTGTAATAGAAGAGCCTGTCTGCTTATTTTGTGGTAACAGTAAGTCGGATTGTATTTGTAAAGATAAAAAGCATTATTATAAATCAGTAGTTGCTCCTTTTTATTATGAAGGGCGTATCAAACACGCTGTGTATAATTTCAAGTTTAACAGATATACATATATGTCGAAAGATATGGCTGAAAGTATGAAACTTTGTTTTGACAATCACTATCCTGATATTAAATTTGATTTTGTAACAGATGTTCCTCTTCACAGAAAAAGAGAAAGAGAGCGTGGTTTCAATCAGTCCCGGCTTCTTGCAGAAGATTTGGCATCTATGCTCGGTGTGCCGTATAAAAGTCTTTTGAAGAAAATTATTAATAACGGTCTTCAGCATAAACAGACATTGCAAAGCAGAAAAATAAATGTTTACGGTGCTTATGATTTAAAGAAAGGCATTACTTTAGACGGCAAAACCGTTTTGCTTGTAGATGATATTAAAACTACGGGTGCTACACTTAATGAGTGTGCAAAAATGTTGCTTCTCGGCGGTGCAGACGAAGTGTATGCTTTGACTTATTCAATTACAAGAGCAAAAAAAGAAAGTGTTAAAAACACTGAAAATTCTTTGGGGTGATATATATGGAAAAACTTAAAAATTTAAGTAAAAAGCAAAAGACAATTATATCCGTTTTGTGCGTTGTGTTGGCAGCTGCAATAGGAGTCGGTGTGTATTTTTTTGTGAGTTCAAAGGATAAACCCGAAACTTCCGAACCTGAAAATTTCGTCAGTGAAAGCGAAACGAAAGAAGAAACAACAGTGCCTGCCGAGTACAATGACTACTATCAAGAAAACAATGATTTTGTAGGCTGGATAAAAATTGACGGCACCCATGTTGACTATCCTGTTGTTCAAACTGACAATAATGATTACTATTTAAAAAACAATTTTAAAAAGAAAAAAGAGGGCAGAGGAGCAATCTTTATGGATAAAGACTGTAACGCTCAAACTCTCGATACAAATACTGTAATTCACGGTCATAATTGGCTTGACAAAACTATGTTCAGTCAACTCACAAAGTACAGCGATTTTGATTTTTATAAAGAACATCCTGTTATAGAGTTCAATACAAGAACACAGATGCATAAGTGGAAAATAGTTTCTGTTTTTATTACATCTGCTTCAAAGTCGGAAGATAACGGCTATGTTTTCAACTATATCTATCCTCATATGGAGAGCATCAATTTTGAAGGCTATGTAAATGAACTTAAAACACGCTCAATGTACAATACGGGAGTAGATATTAAAGAGGGTGACAAGTTTTTAACCTTGTCAACTTGTACACGAGAACTTGATACGAAAAAACACAGGGCAGATGTTCGTATAGTCATTGTCGGCAGAATGGTGCGTGAAAATGAAAGTGCAACTGTCGATACAAGTCTTGCAACTGAAAATAAAAATGCAAAGTACCCGCAGATATGGTACGATGTTAAAGGTAAAGAAAATCCATACAAAAATGATACAAAGTGGGTTCCTAAAAAGATTAAGTGATTTTTTGTAAAGTGATTTACTTGCATAAATAAAACAATGAGATATATGTAAAGAGCGTTGATTTACAGACTCTTTGTTATGTATTTGCAGTATTAATATATGTTTATAATATTTATAATAATAAAAAGCGTACGACTGTTTTTTTAGTCGTACGCTTTTTTGATTTACATTTATCTCGGCAATATTCCGTAGAGAAATATTTGTATCAGCCTGTCGTAGAAGTTCATAAGTTCAAGTTTGAGTTTTTCTGCTTCCTCAAACTTTTTCTCCAATGTTAAATTGATTATTCTTGAAAATTTATGAGAAAAAATATTTTCGTTAACTGCTCTGATTACGGCAAATTTTTCGTCTTCGGAAAATGATAAATTGTTATTTTCAATGCTTATTATTTCTAATAATTTGTTTTTTACTGTTTCAATGTATTCCATTTTGCCATTTTGTATTCCTTCTTCTATACTTTTATTAAAAGTATTTAAAGACATATTTAAAACAACATAGTAGGTAGGGCGTTCTGACCAGTAATCAAGCACTTGTACATAGTATTTGTGAAGATTTTCATAGATGTTTGTTTCTTTATCAGGATTGAAGCAAGAGATATGTTCGCAAAACTTGTGAAAAATATAGTTTACACACTCGCAGAAAAGTTCTTCTTTAGAGTGAAAATAGTGGTATATTTTACCTTTTGATATATTGTTGTCCCTGCATATTCTGTTAAGCAATGCGTTTTCAAAGCCATGTTCAGCAAACTCTTCTATTGTTGCCGTAATGATTTCTGTTTTACTCTTGATATTTCTTTCTTCTTGAGTCATGGCAATTCTCCTACTGTTGCAGTATTTATAATATTTACAAAATTATCGTTTAAATGCTTGCTTTGGATATTATTATAATCATACCATACTTTAATAGAATTTTCAACACTGTGTCAAATAATAAATATTTTATTATTATTTTGTTTATTTTAGAAATCGGTTTGTATTCGGTCTGTTTTATTTTCGGTAAAAATCAATTCAACTTATTGTAAAAAAAGCAATTTAAAGTGCTAAATTTAATAATAAAATCTATGCTAAAAGTCAGTATATTACTACTGTTGTGCAAGATATACAAAAATAAATACAATATTTTGTCATCGTTTAGTATTTACAAATTCTTAACAATAGGTATAATGTTTGGTAGGACGGTTTGTTTTTCGTTCTATATTATATGAAAGGTTGGATAAAATGAAAAAATCTAAAAAATTGCTCAGCGTTTTGCTTGCAGTTCTTATTGCTATGTCAAGCCTGACAGTCGGATTTGCCGCTTTTGCAGCAGATGCAAAAGACAAGTCAACTGCTGTTCAGGATGCAGAAACAGCCGTAGATGCTTTTTCAAGTCACAAGTATAATCTTTATTCTGCTAATGCAGATAAGAAAAAAGCAGCTCGTGTAGCACTCGACAAAGCAGCTGAAGCTACAAAAAAACTTTCTGATAAAGAAAGAGCAGAGATGGATAAAGCAAAATTTACATCTTTGGCAAGTTATGTAGCACAGTTAGTTGCAAATGAAGAAAAATCTCCTTCAAATCAACTCAAAGCCGAAGTTCTTCAAAACGAAGAAAAGTTGGCACAACTTGAAGAAAAAATCGGTACATTGCCACAAGCTTTAAAAGAGGCAATTGACGCAATGGCACCTTACAATGTTAAGTCTTCAAACGGTAAATATCTTTACGACAAAGTGTTTGCTGCTTACGACAAAGCACAGGGTACATTCACTCAAGACGAAGAGCTTGTTGCAGCGCTCACTCAACTTGAAGAAAACTTCAAAAAACTCTCAACAGATGCTGTTGAATATGCAGGTTCTTTGAAAACATTCAAAGGCGGTTTTTACATTAACAATTCTTTAGACGCTACACTTATGTTTAAAGAATTAAGCGGACTTGTTGTTGAAAAATATATCGATATGGTTTCACCGACAGGTAAAAAACCTGACACAAAAATTGAATTTAAAGACTATGTTTCAAGAATAGGTTCTTATGGTAGTTATAAATATGAATGGAAAGATGGAATGTCAGCTCAAAAGTATATTGACGATTTCAATGCTTTTGTAAAAGACAACACCATTCCTCAATTTTTAGAACCAAACACAAAAGCTGTTGAAGAACTTTGCAATGTTATCGATTCAAAAGCGGAATACAAAGGTGCAGGTTCTCTTTATTTTGAAGCAGTAAAAATCGGTGCAGAAATTTTCACAACAGGCAAAACAGATTTGGAAGCAGCAAACAAATTGATTGATAAAATCAACAACGCTTCCGATACTGCTAAAGCAGGCATTGCAGTTTTGAATAGCAGTAAATGTTATCCTGCTTATGAAATTCAAAACTTATATACAGATGCCTCAACTCTTACACCTGAACAAGTTTATACCAAATATACAAGAGTTGTTGAAAAATCTTCATCAAGTTGTTATAGCGAAGTTTTAGGCTATCCTTCAAGAGTTCTTGTTCCTGAATTTGAAAAATTGGTTAATTCAATGTCAGTTGAAAAAACAACTTATGAAGAGTTAGCTGAAGCAAAAGCTATGTTTGTTAAAATCGGCGGATACCAAGATATAATCAATGCCGATGTTATGACAAAGTTCAAAGAACTTGTTATGAATATCAAAAACCCATACGACTATTCAAAAGAAATCAAAGAATTCAAACAAACAGAGTTTGTAAGACCTGAAACAGAATCAAATATTGCTTGGACAACAGGCGGTATTCAAAGTGCTGTTGACGGTTTGTGGAAAACTGTTAAAGACCTCGGTCCTGTTCTTGGAATTGACCTTTCAAACGGACTCAATTCTGTTTTGTCTCAAAATCTTTACAAAGCAGATATGATTGAAATGATTTTGGATTTGTATGTTACTATCGAATCCGACCCGTCACTTGGCGGTTATATCGGACTGTTGGGTATTTCAGTAGGCAACCTTAAAAAATTCCTTGTTGAAGAAAAATTTGCAGGTGCTGTTGAAAAAATGGAATCTGCAAAATCATTTGCAGATGTTGCTGCTATCGAATTTGAAGCAAAAGACTTTGGCTTCACAGACGGCGACAAAGACGGTTTTGTAAATGCTGCTCTTGCAGTACTTCGTCCTATTACTGCTATTCTTGGAACAAGCAAATTCGGTATTTCTTGGTTTGCAAAAGATGAAATCGGTTCAGCCACTGCTGAAAGAACACCGGGTATCTACGGTGCACTTCTTCCTGCACTTGAACAATTAGGTTTGAATTTACCTGATGTTGACGCTTTGCATGACAATTATGTAAATGTTAAAGAAGCAAATACTGAAAAATACGGTAAAGGTGCTGAATATATCGCTTATGACGAAACGCTCAGACCTTTAATCAATGCTCTTTTCAAAGACATTGTTGACCCGATTGTTGCTGACCCGCTTAACGGTCTTATCGCCGTTCTTCCGAGACTTGCTTATGTTCTTGACGGTAAAGTTTTGGATTCTGCTTTAAGAGATGTACTTAACCCTGACAATCTCGGCTCTATCGTCGGCGGTATTGTAGGCGGACTTGAAGTTCCTACAATCGACGGAGAGTTTATTAATGGTCTGCTCAAAGCGCCTATCGACCTTTCAAGCCTTGTAGGTATGGAAGCAGGAAAAGTTACAATTCAACTTGAACCAATCGATTGGAAAGCACTTGCAAATTGTGCAACAGTAGAAAGAATTGACAGCGTTACTATTAAAAATATGTACGCTCTTCTCAGAACAGGCGAAACAGATTCTTGTTTCTCAACACTTTTCTACTATATTTATGATGTATTGTTTGCAAACGATGCTAACTACGCATCACTTTTAACATTACTTAACAATGTTGGTATCCCGTCATTCATTATGGGTACTGTTATCGGTGCTCTTGACGGACTTAAATCAGCAGGTAAAGTAAATGCTTACGGTCAGGTACTCGATATGTTTGGTGTTCCGACAGGCGATGTTATTGAAAAACCTGTTGACCCAGACCAGCCTACAGACCCTGATAAGCCGACAGACCCGGATCAACCCACAGACCCTGAAATTCCTAACGGCAACGACGGAGATAAAGTTCCTGTAATTCCGGGCTCAGACGACGAAGATGCAAATTCTCCTACAATTCCTGACACAGGTGCAACTGAAAATGTTGTAACAGCGTTTGCTGTACTTACAGCAGTTGCAGTTGTTTTGGCAACCGCTATCTTCTTTGTTATGAGAAAAAAAGGTCTTATTGACTGATTAAGAAATTATCTTAAATAACTAAAAATGGGTGTACGACCTTTATAGGTTGTACACCTTTTTTTGCTTTTTATTGAAAATATTATATCTTTTTTACTATGTGTGTTGACTACTTATTTTTTCTGTGTTAAATTTAAAGTATAATATTATAAGTGTTTTAAATAAGGTGAGTTTAGCACTTTTAACCTTAATCGGAGGAAAAAATGAAATTTAATTTAAAAACAGACAACTATAAAAATTTTGCCGTATTCAGCAAAAACCTTATGAAGCCGAGAAGTTACTTCATTCCTTTCAATGATAAAGAGGAACTTGAAAAAACAGACATTCTCACAGAAAGATATTCGTCTTCTATGGTCGCTGTTTTAAACGGAGAATGGAAGTTTAAATACTACGAAAACTGCTCACAACTTCCGACAGAAATTGATACGGAAAATTTTGACTTTGACACTGTTAGTGTTCCGTCTATGTGGCAATACACAGGCTATGAAAAACCTTGTTATATCAACCAAAGGTACCCGTTTGATGTAAAACCTCCTCATATTCCGTCGGATTGTCCTGTCGGTGTATATCTTAAAAGTTTTAAACTTATGGATATTTCAGGCAACTATACCTTGACTTTTTTAGGTGTTGCAGGCAGTCTTGATGTTTTTGTAAACGGAAAGTTTGCAGGTTATTCCGAAGGCTCTCACAATACTGCCGAATTTGAAGTGTCAGAGTTTTTAAAAGAGGGTATCAATGAAGTTGTTGCAGTTGTTCATAAATGGAGCAACGGTACATATATAGAAGCACAGGATATGTTTCGTTCAAACGGAATTTTCAGAGATGTTTTGCTCACAAGAACTGAAGACAATTCTATTTATGATTTTCAAATCAAAACAACATTTGACCGTAAAAAGCAAAATTTCTCTATGATTGTTTTTCCGTCTTTGAAAGTTACGGAAGATTGTGTTCTTACGGCAGAATTGTTTGATAACGGCGAACTTTTCTCATCTAAATCGGTAGAGGTCGGCAAAGAAAAAATAGAAACGCTCGATTTTGAAGACCTTGAAGTTAAAAAGTGGTCGGCAGAGAATCCGTATCTCTATCAACTTTATCTTACTCTTTCGATTGACGGTGAAATTGTAGAGATTGTTCGTAAAAATGTCGGTTTCAGGCATATTGAAATTAAAGAAAACATTTTCTATTTCAACGACAAAAGAGTTAAGTTGCTCGGCGTAAATCACCATGATACAACGGCAGATAAAGGCTATTGTATGACAGGCGACGAGATGAAAAAAGATATTGAAATTATCAAAGAATACAACTGTAACGCAATAAGAACTTCTCATTATCCGCCCGACCCGACATTTTTGGATTTGTGCGATTTGTACGGCATCTATGTTATGGACGAGGCTGATATTGAAGCACACGGCGTTTGTGAAATATATAAACCGAATTTAATAAGTAATAATCTCAAATGGAAAGAACATTATTGGGACAGAGTTTACAGAATGTTTGAGCGTGACAAAAACCACGCTTCTATAACTTTTTGGTCTTTAGGCAATGAGGCAGGCGGTTATAAATGTCAAGATTATTGCTATCAAAATCTCAAAAAACTTACCGATATTCCTATTCACTATGAAGGTGCAATCAGAACTCGCCGTATAGGCTATGATGTTATCAGTATGATGTATCCTGAAGTTTCTCTTGTAGAAAAAATCGGTCAAGGAAAAATAAAAAAATATTTCAAAAAACCGTACTTTGCTTGTGAGTACGCTCACGCTATGGGTGTCGGTGCAGGCGATCTTGAGAGATATGTTGAAACATTTTACAAGTACGACAATCTCATAGGTGGCTGTATTTGGGAGTTTGCCGACCATGCCGTTTACCACGAAGACGGAGATGTTAAGTTTACTTACGGCGGCGACCATTCGGAAATTAAGCACGATTCAAACTTCTGTGTTGACGGATTGTTTTCTCCAAACCGTGAGGCACATCCGGGTGCAGAACAGATGAAAAACTGCTATCGTCCCGTTCGTGCCAAAAGAGTTACCGATAACGAGTATGAGTTCTTTAATCATAAGTATTTTGAAAATGCAGACTTAACAGTAAAATACGAAGTTTTTGAAGATTGCAAGTCAGTAAAAAACGGTGGTTTCGACATTAGTGTTGAACCGCAAAGAGAAGAGAAAATTAAAATTGACTTGTCCGTGAAAAAAGACAGCCATACCGTTATTGTTT
Organism: uncultured Eubacteriales bacterium; assembly: GCA_900540085.1. GTDB lineage: Bacteria > Bacillota > Clostridia > Oscillospirales > Acutalibacteraceae > Scybalenecus. The sequence goes on along the minus strand of UQEU01000001.1, from coordinate 26,760 downwards.
TCAAATATTATGAAGACGATTTTGAAGTTGCAAGTGAACAGTTTGTTTTGAGTGATGCAGAGTGTAAATTTACTGCACCCGATTGTGACGCACCTAAAATTGCAGAAACTTTTGACAATTTTAATTCTAAAAATTTCTATATTCAGTCGAATGATTTTGAATTGCTTGTAAATAAAAGTAACGGCAAAATAATGAGTTATATTTATAAAGGCGAGCAACTTGTTAATCAGACGCCTGCATATTTTGAAAAGGGTATTGAGCCTGTATTGTTTAGGGCTCCTCTTGACAACGATATGTATATGAAGAAAAATTGGGAAAAGTACGATTTGGCAAATGCAAAAGCGAGTCTTACAAAGTCAAAGAGAAAGATTCTTGATAAGTCAGTTGTTTTGGAAAACTCGTATTTAATCAGTACTCCGAATTATAAATACCTTGCAGATGCTCGTGTTAACTATGAAATTTTCGGCAACGGAGAAATCAAGGTAGATGTATTTTTTGATTATGTTTCAAAAATCAGAAATATACCACGATTTGGTGTTCTTGTCGAATTGCCGTCGCATTTTGAAAATATCAAATATTTTGGTTTGGGCGATATTGAGAATTTGTCTGATTTTAAAGAGCAGGCTGTTTTCGGTAATTATGAAACAACCGTTTCAAATATGGAGCATAAGTATATTAAACCTCAAGAAAGCGGAATGCGTACTGAAACAAGGTTTGCAGAACTTACGGGTAAAGGAAAAATAGGTGTTAGATTTGAAGCAATCGGAAAACCGTTTGTTTTCAACGCAAGACACAGTCTTTCTCAAGATTTGGCAAAAGTTTCTCATCAGGAAGAAATTGAAAAAAGAAATACTACTGCGGTGTATATTGACGGATATATGCTTGGTGCAGGCTCAAATGCCTGTGGTCCAATTCCGTCTGCTGAACATAAAATTGCAAAGGGCAATAAGAAATTTGCGTTTTCTTTTGTAATCAAACCTTTCGAGTTTGAAGAGTGTGAAGCAGATGAGTAAAATCGGCGTCGATATTGTTGAAATATCAAGAATGGAAAAAAGTATCAAAAACGAGCGTTTCTTGAAAAAAGTTTTTACCGAACAGGAAATAGAGTATTGTAAAAGCGTTCAAAGTTTTGCGGGCATTTTTGCAGCAAAAGAAGCATATTTCAAAGCGCTTGGTACAGGTATTACATATCCGATAACGGATGTAGAAGTTTTCCACAATAAAAACGGGAAACCGTATTTAAATGTCAATTCAACAGATTTATCAATAAGTCATGACGGAAATTATGCCGTTGCCGTTGTTTTGATTAATGATTAAAAATTAAATAAACAAAAGGGGTGATTTAATGAAGATTTTAACAGCTCAGGAAATCAGAGAAGTTGAAAAAATTTCATTTGAAAAGTATTTCAGCGAAGCAGAACTTATGAAAAGAGCAGGCGAAAAGTGCTTTTTTGCAATCTGTAAAAGATACGGTGAACAACTTATAGGTGCTAAAGTATCAATTGTTTGCGGGAACGGAAAAAATGCAGGAGACGGTTTTGTTATAGCGTCTTTGTTAAAACGCTACGGTTGTGAAGTTGAAGTTATTTTGGTAGATAAAACTCCGCAGACTGCCGAGCCGTTAATGTATTTTGAGCAAATGAAAGACGACAAAATTGATGTTTTTCATATTGATGAAATTGACTGCATTAAATCTCCCTTTGTCGTTGACTGTGTGTTTGGAATAGGTTTTCACGGAAAAGCAAGGCAGCCGTTTGATATAGCATTTGATATGATAAATGAGAGCAATGCTCATATTATTTCGGTAGATATTCCGAGTGGTGTAAATGCTACTGACGGAAGTATTGAAGGCAAGTGCGTATCGGCAGAATTTACAATTGCAATTTCAACTTTGAAGTATGGACATATATTGCCTCCCGGAAATATGTACTGCGGAGAAGTTAAGACGGTAGATATCGGAATACCTCAAGATTGCTATGAAGAGAAATACGCTGAAACAATAACTAAAAAAGAAATAGCCAAAAATTTCCAACCTCGTTCATTAAATTCAAATAAAGGCAATTTCGGTCATCAGTTAAACATTTGTTCAAGCCAAAAGATGACGGGTGCAGGCATTATTTGTGCTAAAGGAGCGTTAAAAACAGGCGTGGGACTTTTGAAGTGTGCATTTCCAAAGTCTTGTTATGTTCCGTATGCATCACAACTGTGTGAGTCTTTGTTTTTGCCTTTGGCTGAAAACAGTAATAAAACATTTTCTATGGGTTGCGTTAACTCGCTTTTACCCGAGTTTGATTGGGCTGACAGTATAGTTGTCGGCTGTGGTATAGATATAAACGACGATACTGAAGTTTTGGTGGCACAAGTATTAAAAAATGCAAAATGTCCGATTGTTTTGGACGCAGACGGAATAAACATTGTGTCTAATCGCATAGAATTACTTGAAGGCATTGCTTCAACAGTAGTTCTTACTCCTCATCCGGGAGAGATGGCACGGCTTGTCGGTACAGATGTCGCAACTGTCCAAAAAGACAGAATAGGCTATGCCAAAGCTTTTGCAGAAAAGACAAAAACGATTGTAGTGCTGAAAGGTGCAAATACAATAGTTACCGACGGCAAAGAAGTTTTTGTAAATACAACGGGCAATCCGGGTATGGCAAAAGCAGGTACGGGAGACCTTTTGGCAGGTATGATAGGTTCGTTTATTGCACAGAAAATGTCGCCTTTAGAGGCGGCTAAAACTGCCGTTTTTGTTCACGGTATGTGTGGAGATATAACTGCAAGAGAGTTGTCACAAAGAGGTATGACCTCGTCGGATATGGCAGAACTTTTAGGAGCAATGATGTCAGAATTTGAGTAAAGAAGTGTTTGCTTTTGAAAAAGTTTTTTGCTGTGTTCGTTGCAGTGTTGTTGTCGTCAATGATTTTTACGGCTTGTGAAAAACAAAATTATTCGCCCGTTCTGACAACTGTTTTTGAAAGTGATGCAGTTGTTAAAACGGGCGATTTTTCTTTTAACTGCAAAATATGTCGAAAAAAAGATGCTTCCGTTTCTGTTACGGTAAAATCCACCGAAGCAAACGGAATGATAATGCAGTGTGTAAAAAATGATTTTATTGTTAAAAGTAATGATATTAGTGAAACTATGGATATAAACAATATCAATAAAAATAATTCTTGCATTGCACTGTATAATGCTTTTATGTATATTGAGGGTGCTGAAAATCTAAATGCAAAAAAAGTTGATGGGGGATATAAATATTACGGAAAAACGGATTTGGGACCGTTTGTTATTTTTCAAAACAGCAATCAAAAATTAGTTTCAATAATTTTTGAAACGGCAAATCTTGAAATAAATTTTTTACAATAAATATGTAAAAAAATCGACGCGGTTCATAAACAAAACTGCGTCGTTTTTTTTTATTCGTTTAAATTTTCTTTAGATGCTTTATCTGCTGCGTCGCTGCCTTTCATTATCAGCATTATAACTGCAAATCCTAAAATTGCAGTCAAAAGGCAAACAAAAATTTCCAAACCGTTTGGCATACCCGGGAAAAGTTCGGGTAAACTTCCGAGAACAAAGCCGAACACAATGATGTATGTTGCCTGCGGATGTTTTTCAATCGCTTTTCCGATTGCAAGTGTTGACAATATTATTCCTGCCACCAAGCCGATACCGAGAGGAATAAGAGGCAATATATCGAAGTTTTTAATTGAACCGAATACTTCTTCGTAAAGTCCTAACATTAAAAGCATTTGTGAAACGGAAATGCCGGGTAAAACAAGAGCAATTGCTACAATGACACCGCCTGCTATTTTAATCAAAAAGTTTTGGATACCCGATTCATTAGCGGCGAAAACACCTTCAGGTATAAGAGAAATTAGGTAAACAAAACCTATTCCGATAAATGCGTATAAGATGTAAAGAAAAACTTTTCCTACTGTATAGTGGTCGTATTTTCCTGTCTTTTTGTTGAGAAAATCACTTTTTTTAATGTTTGCTTCTTTGATGATGAGAGGAATGCCTCCTGCAACTGTGCCTAAAAAAAAGTAACTTGTAGGCATTGTATATTTTTGAAGTAACATAAGTATAAATTGTGAAAACAGAACAAGACCGACGCCCGCTCCAAGCACAAATTCAACAAGAAATATGATGTTGTTTTTAATATCTTTTGTAAATTTGCTTATGGAAAAAATAAGTCTGTCATAAATTCCCAAAAGTATTGCCATAGAGCCGCCGCTTACGCCCGGAACAGTCATCGTTCCGCCTATCCACATTCCTTTTAGTGCGACAACCAAATGATTGAGCCACGCTTTAGATTTTTTTTGCATAATTCAATTTCACCTTATATTAAAATTAATTGTTGTTATCGTTTTCGTTTTCTTTATCATTGTTGTTTTGCTTTTTCTTTTTAAACGAAAATTTTTCATCGGGTTTGTGTGGAACAAAATTTATACCGCATCTTTCACATATCTCTTTTGCAACTAATTCAGTAGTGTACTTTGTGGTAAGACCGATATCGATGGAAGTAATATCGTGATTTTTGTCTTCAATATATATGATTGAATGTCTGTCAATGAAGTTTTTTACAAAACTTGCTTTTGTGTCTTTTTCATAAGTAACATTGTAAATGTTTTCATATTCAAAAACATTTTTGTCGTCAAGACCGATAAATTCAAATTCATCTTCACGAAATGCAATACCTTCTGAAAATATCTGCTTTGTAACAAGTACGGCAACTACTATTGCCATAAGTTCGAGAAGTACCATTATAATCAGCATTCCCGACGGTGCCTGCATAAGTTTTTTTACTGCAAAAACAGCAAAAAATATTACTGCAATATCGGCAATAAATATCGTGATAACAGTCAGAGGAGAGATAATTCGTATAAATCTTTCGTACTTTTCTTTCATTTTAAAACTCCTTTAAAAAAATATTTGTCGAAGCGACAATTTCTTTTTTATTTAAGTAATTTAATTCTTTCGCATCAGTTTTAAAGTCAAATATGAGTTTGTAAGCAAATAGTTTTTGGCGAAATCGTCCTTGTTCTTTTCCGTATTTTCCGTCGTCACAAAGAGGGCAGCCGATTGAAGCGAAGTGAACTCTTATTTGGTGCGTTCTGCCTGTGATGAGTTCTACTTCAACAAGAGATTTGTCTCCTTTTGTTTCAAGAACTCTGTATCTTGTTTCACTGTTTTTTGAATTGTCTTTTTTCTCAAGTGAAAAAGAAACTTTGTTCTTTTGTTCGTTTTTAGTAAGGTATCCCTTTATTGTACCTTCTTTTTCTTTTGGTGTTCCGTTAAGAATTGCAAGGTAGTATTTAGAGATTTCTCTTTTTTTTATTTTTTCGTTTAGTATCCTTAAACTGTCAGCGTTTTTTGCAGCAATAACAAGACCTTGTGTGTTTCTGTCAAGTCGGTTGCAGATTGACGGGGAAAAGCCTTTAGAATCGTCAGGATTCCATTTTCTTTCTTCGTATAGGTATCGTTTAATTCTTGATATAGCCGTGTCAGTAAATTCATTTTTGTCGGGATGACAAAGAAGACCGACGGGCTTGTCAATAATGATTATATTTTCATCTTCATAAATGATGTCGAGTTTTTTTGACGCTTTTAAAAAGTCGTAACTGCGTCTTTTTTCACAAAGAAACTCATCGTTGATATAAAGTTCAATCAAGTCGCCCTCATTTAATATTTGTTCAGGCGTCGCTCTTTTTTTATTAATTTTTATGCTCTTTTTTCTTATGTATTTATACATTACAGATTTTGGCAATGTACAATATGTTTTCATTAAAAAACGGTCGAGCCTTTGGTTAGCATCGTTTTTTGTTACTGTTAAATTTTTCATACCTTTTATTATACATTAAAATTATAAAATGTAAATAAAAAAGAGATAAACAAAATAAAACTTTTAACGATAGTTTTCTGCTATTATTTCACGGCAATAAAGCGAATAGTTTTTCATCAGCAGTTTTGCCTTTTCCGCATCGCCGTCTTTTATTGCATTTATGATATTTGTCAATTCGTCGTATGCTCTTTCTTTTTCTAAATATTGAAACAGAAGTTGAGTGAGCGATTGCAGCATATCTCCAAATGTGTTGTAAACCATTGGGAAAATGATGTTGTGTGTAGCGGCAAATATTGTATGGTGTATTTTTATGCTTATTTGCACTGCTTTATCTGTTGTTTGACACGATTTTAATTTTTTCATTAAATTTTGTAAATGCTCAATATCTTCGTCATTATGATTTAAAGCGGCTAAGTATGCACATTTGCTTTCATTTATTATTCTGTATTCCATAAGTGAATTGAGCAGTTGTTTGTTAAAATGGCCGTTATTATATCTTACGATTGAAGTTAAGGTACCCAAGTTTCCTTCCTGAAGATAGTTGTTTACAAAAGTACCTTTTCTCGGAACGATGGAAACAAAACCATTTCTTGAAAGTTCTTGTATTCCTGAATTTGCTATTGTTCTGCTGACATTCATTTTCGTGGCAAGTTCACGCTCATTCGGGAGTTTATCTCCGGGTTGAAGTTCTCCTGATAAAATCATTGCTTCAAGTTGCTGTATAAACATCTCTTTCATTGTAGGTAATACTATTTTCTGAAATGGCACGGTTTTAGACACTCCTTTTGTTTTTTGTACATTTATTATATATTAACACCAAATATGTATATTATCAACAATAATTATCGCTGATTAAAAAAATGTCGTATTCAAATTAAACAAAAAATTTTAAAAAATTGTTAAATAACTATTGAATTATTAAAAAGAGTGTGTTATTATTTTAACGAAGTGTTGGTCTGACCACAGAATTTTGAAAGAAGGGTTACTATGAAAAAAGAAAACTTTTTCCGGAAAGTATTTGGTAAATTGGGACAAATGCAGACATTTTTTATATGGACTGTTTTAATTTGTTTCGTTTCAATGTTGACATCATATTTTCCTCTTTGGGTAAATGTTGTTGTCAATGTAGTGCTTCCATTAATCGTATTGTTTAAGTTAAAAACCGTAATGTTTGAAAGACTTAAATTATCAACGCTTGTTATAATGCGTGCCTTAATCTTGCTTCCGATTTTCGGACTGATGAGAGGCGAATTGTTTGTTAAATTGATTTTGGTTTTTCTTGCAATTAACTGTATGGAGGCGACCTTGACAGACTTGCTGAAAAATCATCAGCCGTTTAACTTTGTTACAGGTTTATGTTTAAGTGCATCTGTGTTTACGTTATCTGGTGAATGGTTTGCAAATGTTGCCGGTCCGTTCAGCGGTGTTTACACTGCAAATGCCGCACATTCATCAGGAACATTGTTCGAGTCAAACGAAGTTGTTATGATAGGGACTATATGCTGGATTGCAGCCTATACTATATGGAACTGGCTGTTTGTAGTTGGTGAATTCAAACCTTCAATCGGCTATTTACATATCGGTATTTTGGCTTCGCCGATTATAAGCGTTCTTCTTACTATGAATCCGGGATATTGGCTTATGTTTAGGGCAAACAGTTTGACATGTGGCGGCGTTTTCCAAATTGCGTGTAAAGAAGATATTGAAGAAAAGTTAGAAAATAAAAAACTTGAAAAATTCATTCAAAAAGTAAAAAGCAAGCCTGTTCAAATAGCGTGTATGGTGCTGAATTTAATATTGATTGCAGTACCTGTAATAATCTACTTTTTGTAATTTAAAATATGGGAGGGAATTTTATGGATAAATATGATGTAATTGTAATAGGTGCCGGAAACGGTGGATTGGCAAGTGCCGCAACACTGTCATCAAACGGCAAAAAAGTTGCAGTATTTGAAAAACACAATATTCCGGGAGGATGCGGTACTTCATTTCGCAGAGGAAGATTTGAATTTGAAGTAGCACTCCATCAACTTAACGGGATGAATACAAAAGAAAATGCTGGTCCAACCAGATTGTTGTTTAGAAAATGGGGTATTGAAGACTCAATTGATTGGATACCGATTGAAACTTTGTATAAAGTCAATCTTCCTGATGGCAGAGGAGTAGCGTTGCCTGCCGATAAAAACGGTACTGTTGAACTGCTTTGCAAAGAGTTTCCTCAAGAAGCTGATGCAATAAAAAGTTATGTTGATATGGTTTGGAAATTCAACGAAGAAATTGCCGACTTCTTGGCTAAAAGTGCAAAAAGTCCTGCAAATCCGTCTGAATTAAAAAAATTCATTACAAAAACAGGATTTCCAAAAATTTATAAAGTTTTGGCAAAATACGGCGTAAGAAGTACTCAAGATGTTTTAGACGAATTTTTCAAAAGTGAAGAATTAAAACTTTGTCTGTCTGCATATTGGTGCTTTATGGGAATGCCGCCTGAAAGATTTCCGTTTTCTATTTTGGCAAGATGTATGTACTTATATACTGTTGATATGCCTTATTACCTGCGAGGCGGAAGTCAGGTGATGAGTCAGGGAATAATGGACAGTATCAGAAAGAACGGCAGCGATGTTTTTCTTAACTGCGGTGTAAAAAGAATTATTCTTGAAAACGGTAAAGCAACAGGCATTGAAGATGAAAAAGGACGCATTTTCAAAGCCGACAAAATTATTTCAAATATTTCTCCGACGCAAACTTATGCAGGCTTGCTCAAAGATGAGGAAGTTCCTGAAGAATGCAGAAAATATTTTCGCAGTTACACAACAGGTATCTCGGCATTGACTTGCTTTATAGGTTTGGACTGCCCTCCGAGTGAAATCGGTTTTACGGATTCATTCAATTTGATTTACGACAGTCTTGACGCAAATAAAGATTTTAAAAATGCATATTTCACAAATACGGAAGTTGACCCTATTGTTGCAACTTGTTATACAATAGACGACCCGTGTGTTTCTCCTGAAGGTACATCAATAATTACGGCAGGAACTTTGAAGTATGGCGAAGCATGGGAAAAACTTACTCCCGAGCAATATCATAAATCAAAATATGATGCGGCAGACGGTGTAATAAGACGACTTGAAAAGCGTTTTCCGGGTATTCGTGAACATATAGAAGAAATGGAAGTTGCAACACCTCTTACACATATGCGTTATCTCGGTCATCCGGGCGGTGCAATTTACGGATATGAGCAGGATTTGAAGTCGAGTGTATTCTTCTTTCCGCAAGACGAGTTCATCGAAGGTCTTACTTTTGCAAGCGGTTGGGTAAACACTTGTGGATTTGGACCAAATTATCAATATGGCGATAAAATTGCACAAGCAATTTTGAAGGAGGATAAGTGATATGAGTAAACCTATTAAGGATATGATTATTGGCACAATGAACAACGGTTCTGAAGTGCTTCAAGAACTTGCTTTTGCTAAAAAAGTCGGTAAAGACATTTCTTTGGAACGAGGCGTTGTGCAGAAAAAAATTGCAGAACTTCATCCTTCTGTATTAAATTTGATAGTAAGTGAAATTGAGTCTGTAAGTCCGATAGCAAAAAGAATTCGTTTTGTATCGGAAAACGGTTATTTGCCGCCGTTTGAAGCAGGACAGTATATAAATGTTTTTTGTGAAATTGACGGCGTCAGAACATCAAGACCGTATAGTTTATCTTCTTCTGCCGTTCAAAGGGGTTACTACGAAATAACGGTAGCGGCTGTTGATGGCGGATTTGTTTCGGGCTATTTGTTAAATGAATTAAAAGTAGGCGATAAGTTAGAAGCAAACGGACCTGCAGGCGTGTTTCGTTATCAGCCCGTTTTCCATTCTAAAAATTCTGTGTTTTTAGGTGGCGGAAGCGGTATTACACCGTTTGTAAGTATGATAAGAACTATTTTGGAAAGCGGAGAAGACAGACAGGTTACACTTTTGTACGGAAGCAGAACACAGGAACTTGCAATGTATCATGACGAACTTTTAAGTATGTCTAAAAAACATTCTAATTTCCATTATTCACTTATTCTTTCCGATGAAGAAAAAGACGGCGTTGAGTATGGTTTTATAGACGCAGACAGAATAAAAAGTCATGTAAGCGATGTCAATGATTGTACATATTATATCTGCGGACCATCAATAATGATGGAATTTTGCCAAAAGGCACTCGGCGAATTGAACATACCGCAAAAGGCAATAAGACGAGAAGTGTTTGGCACACGCAGAGATGTTTGGAACGAACCCGGTTGGCCTGCTGAATTAACAGGCGAAGAAGTATTCAAAGTGAAAGTTAATGATAAAGTTATCGAAGCGAAAAGCTCCGAAAGTTTGCTTACTGCTTTGGAACGCTCGGGAGTAAGAGTAAATGTATGCTGTCGTTCGGGCGAATGCAGTTTGTGTCGTGTTCAACTTGTTTCGGGTAAGGTGTTCACGGCAAAAGGCGCACTTTTAAGATATGCAGATGAATTGTTCGGATATATTCATTCGTGTAAGGCATATCCAATCAGTGATTTGGAAATTCGTTTTTAAGTATGTGAATTTTACAGAGGAGTATTAAAATGTTCTTTTTTGAAAATTATACGCTAATCAGTATTTTAGTGTTTTTAGGATTTCTTGCTGTTTTAATTTTGTTAAATGAACTTACAAGACGCTTTAAGTGGGCAGGAATAGCAATGTATGTTGTATTTCCTATAATTGCAACTATATTCATCTGGCCTAATACTTCGGGTGGAAATGTAGGCGGAAATTGGTTTGCTTGGGTAAAAACATATTCTGCGTTGGCAGGAGTTATTGGATTTATGTTGTTAAGATATATTCCCAAATTGCAGAAAAATAAGTTTATGCTTATGTTTCCTCCGCTTATATTGGCAATAAATATTTTAGAAGCTGTTGTCGCTGATTTGCAGTGTTTCTCAAAAACAGGCGAAATTGAAGCAGGTCTTCAAATGATAGGCGGTTCTTGGAATATCATTAATGCAGTTGCAGGTATAATAAATATCATTACAATTACAGGCTGGATGGGAATTAAAATATCTCAAAACAAAACAAAAGATATGGTATGGGCAGACCAACTTTGGTTTTGGATAATTGCCTATGATGTGTGGAATATCTCTTATTGTTATAACTGTATTTCCAATAGGTCTTTTTATGCAGGCGTACTTATTATTTTGGCTTGTACCATTACAGAGTTTTTCATCAGCAGAGGTGCTTGGCTTCAACACAGAGCACAAACACTCGCTTTGTTCGCAATGTTTTCGCTTACCGTTGACTATTCGTCGGCAGATAAGTATTTTTCAATAGTTTCAACACAATCAGATGCACCGAAACTCGTGCTAAGTATTGCTGCACTTGTAATCAATCTTGCCGTATTAGTGTTTGAAATCTATACCGTTAAAAAGAATAAGAAAAATCCTTTAAAGCAGGAAGTATATACAGAACTTTCTTCATATCAAAAAAATCTAAAGTCAAATGGATTTTAATATTGAATAAATCACAAAACCCCTTGTTCAACTTTGTATTGATCAGGGGGTTTTGTTTAATAATTGTATGTTTTGGTAATATTACAACAGAGTATATTAATGCAATGTTAATTATTTTATGATAATTAAATAAATTATTTTTAAGATTTCTATTTTACTGTACTTTTTTTATTTAAAATGTTATACTATATCGGTAAGAATTCAAAAAGTGAATTTGTTTACTACATAGACTGTAAAAAGGAGTTTTTAAATGGACAAATTCATATTGCACTCGCAGTTTTCTGCAACGGGTGACCAGCCGCAAGCAATAGAAAAATTGTCAAATAGCATTTTGTCGGGCAATAAAGAGCAAACTCTTTTGGGTGTAACAGGCTCGGGTAAAACTTTTACGATGGCAAATATTATTGCAAATGTAAATAAACCCACACTTGTACTTGCTCACAATAAAACATTGGCGGCACAACTTTGCAGTGAATTTCGTGAGTTTTTCCCTGAAAATGCAGTAGAATATTTTGTTAGTTATTATGACTATTATCAGCCTGAAGCGTATGTGCCGACGACTGACACATATATTGAAAAAGACAGTGCAATAAATGAAGAAATAGATAAACTGCGACACAGTGCAACAGCGTCTTTGTCAGAAAGACGAGATGTTATCATAGTTTCGTCCGTAAGTTGTATCTATTCAATAGGCGACCCTATTGATTACAGAAATATGGTTATTTCTCTTCGTCCCGGTATGGTTAAAGAGCGTGACGAACTTCTTGCAAAACTTGTAGAAATTCAATATGAAAGAAACGATATAAATTTTGTCAGAAATAAGTTTAGGGTACGAGGCGACAGTGTTGAGATTTTTCCGGCAGGCAGCAGCGGAAATGCACTTCGTGTTGAATTTTTCGGAGATGAGATTGACAGAATATCGGAGATTAATCCAATAACAGGCAAAGCAGAGGCAGTATTGTCGCACGCTTGTATTTATCCTGCGTCTCACTATGTTGTCAGCAGAGAAAAAATGGAAGTTGCGTTAGCTGAAATATACCAGGAAATGGAAGAAAGAGTAGCTTTCTTTGAAGAAAAAGGAAAGTTGATTGAAGCACAAAGAATAAGAGAACGCACAATGAACGATATTGAGATGCTTCGTGAAACAGGATTTTGCAAAGGTATTGAAAACTATTCAAGAGTTATGAGCGGAAGACCTGCCGGAGCTGCTCCGTTTACACTTCTTGACTATTTTCCCGATGATTTTTTGATTTTTTGTGATGAAAGCCATGTAATGCTTCCACAGGTCAGAGGTATGTACGCAGGAGACAGAGCAAGAAAAGAAAGTTTAATTGAGTACGGCTTTAGATTGCCGAGTGCTCTTGATAACAGACCTCTTATGTTTGATGAGTTTTATAATAAAGTCAATCAAATTGTGTTTACTTCTGCAACACCGGGAGATTTTGAAAAAGAACACAGTTCGGTTATAGCTGAACAAGTCATTCGTCCGACAGGATTGCTTGACCCTGAAATTGAAGTTAAACCGACTGATGACCAGATGGACGACCTTGTTTCCGAAATTAATATTAGGACGGAAAAACAAGAGCGTGTTCTTGTTACTACATTGACTAAAAAAATGGCAGAAGATTTGACTCAATATCTTAAAGGCTTTGACATAAAAGTCAGGTATATGCACAGCGATATAGATACGATTGAAAGAATGGAAATTATAAGAGATTTGCGTCTTGGCGAGTTTGATGTTTTGGTTGGTATCAACTTGCTTCGTGAAGGTCTTGATATTCCCGAAGTTTCTCTTGTGGCAATTCTTGACGCAGATAAAGAAGGGTTTTTAAGAAGTGAAACTTCTCTTGTACAGACAATAGGCAGAGCCGCAAGAAATGCAGAAGGAAAAGTTATTATGTATGCAGATACGGTAACACCTTCTATGGAAAGAGCCATTGACGAAACATACAGAAGAAGAAAAATCCAGATTGAGTATAACGAAAAGCACGGCATTATACCTAAAACAATTAAAAAAGGCGTTCGTGATGTTATAGAAATATCTTCAAAAGAAAAAACAGGAAAAATCAAGAAACGACTTTCAAAACAGGAAAGAGAGTCGCTTATTAAGAAACTTTCTGTTGAAATGCGAGAGGCTGCAAAGATGCTTGAATTTGAGCATGCAGCATATTTGAGAGATAAAATAATGGAATTAAAGGGAGAAAAATGAGTAAAGATATAGTTATTAAAGGTGCAAGAGAACACAATTTGAAAAATATTGATGTTACTGTTCCTCGTGATAAACTTGTTGTTTTTACAGGTCTTTCGGGTTCGGGTAAGTCAAGCCTTGCTTTTGACACTGTTTATGCAGAAGGTCAGCGCCGATATGTAGAAAGTCTTTCAAGTTACGCAAGACAGTTTTTGGGACAGATGGAAAAACCCGATGTTGATTATATTGAGGGTTTGAGTCCTGCAATATCAATTGACCAAAAGACGACATCCAAAAACCCTCGTTCAACTGTCGGTACGGTAACGGAAATATACGACTATTTGCGTTTACTTTATGCAAGAATAGGTATTCCTCACTGTACGGTGTGTGGCAGAGAGATTACACAACAAACAGTTGACCAAATAGTAGATAAGGTTTTGGCACTTGGAAACGGTAAAAGAATTCAGGTAATGTCGCCCGTTGCAAGAGGTAAAAAGGGCGAATTTGTCAAGGAACTCGATGATATTCGCAAAGGCGGATTTGTTCGTGTAAGAGTTGACGGTTCTGTTTATGATTTGTCGGAAGAAATCAAACTTGAGAAAAATAAAAAACACTCAATTGAAGTTATAGTTGACCGTTTGGTAATTAAAGAGGAAATAGAGGGCAGACTTGCCGACAGTATTGAAACTTCTACAAAACTTTCTGACGGAACTGTACTTATAGATGTTGTGGGCGAAAGCGAAATGTTGTTTTCTCTTAACTATGCTTGTCCCGAACACGGTACTTCCATTGAAGAACTAAGCCCCAGAATGTTCAGTTTTAATAATCCGTACGGTGCTTGTAAAACTTGTTCAGGACTCGGTACATTCAAGGAAGTTGACCCTGAACTTATAATACCTAACAAAAAGATTTCCATAAATCAGGGTGCAATTCACGCAAGCGGATGGAATGTTGCAGAGGGCGGTGCAATCGCCAAAATGTATATGGAAGCACTTGCTCAGGAATACGGCTTTTCACTTGATATGCCTGTTGAAATGTTGCCTAAAAAAGTTATAGATATAATTCTTTACGGTACAAAAGGCAAAAAAATCAAAATGAAAAGAACTACCGATTACGGTACGGGAGAATATAAAAATGAGTTTGAGGGAGTAATTCCTAACTTGAAAAGACGATACTCTCAAACTAATTCAGAGTGGGCAAGAGCAGATATTGAAACGGTAATGGTTTCTGCCGAGTGTCCCGATTGTCACGGTGCAAGATTAAGTGCAGAAAGTTTGGCAGTAACCGTCGGCGGTATAAATATTGATGAGTTTTGCAGAAAATCAATAAATGAAGAGATTGAGTTTTTAGATAATTTGCAGTTAACCGAAAAACAACAGATGATAGGTAATTTAATTATAAAAGAAATAAAATCAAGGCTCAATTTCTTAAATTCGGTAGGTTTAGATTATCTGTCGCTTTCTCGTGAAGCAGGTACATTGTCGGGCGGCGAAAGTCAAAGAATTCGTCTTGCAACTCAAATAGGCTCTTCTCTTATGGGTGTGTTGTATATTCTTGATGAGCCGTCAATCGGTTTGCATCAAAGGGACAATGAAAAACTGCTTGAAACTTTAAGACGATTGAGAGATTTGGGCAATACTCTTATTGTTGTTGAACACGATGAAGATACTATGTTTGCCGCTGACTATATAGTAGATATAGGTCCCGGTGCAGGTATCAACGGAGGAAATCTTGTTGCAAGCGGTACAGTAGAAGATATAATGAACTGTAAAGAGTCAATAACAGGACAATATTTGAGTGGAGCAAAAAGAATTCCCGTTCCTAAATCAAGACGAAGAGGAAACGGTAAAAAACTTCAAATTATCGGTGCTTGTGAAAACAATCTTAAAAATGTCGATGTTGAGATACCTCTCGGTAAATTTGTAGCAGTTACGGGTGTATCAGGCTCGGGTAAATCAAGCCTTGTAAATCAAATTTTGTACAAAAAACTCGCAAATGAGTTAAACGGTGCAAAAAAGAAACCGGGCAAGTTTGAAACTATAAAAGGTATAGATAATTTAGATAAAGTCATCAATATCGACCAAAGCCCGATAGGCAGAACTCCTCGTTCAAACCCTGCTACTTATACAGGCGTTTTTTCTGACATCAGAGATTTGTATGCTTCAACTGAAGACGCTAAAATCAGAGGCTTTAAACAAAATCGTTTTTCTTTCAATGTAAAGGGCGGTCGTTGTGAGGCTTGTCAGGGCGACGGTATCATAAAAATTGAAATGCATTTCCTTGCAGATATATATGTTCCGTGTGATGTTTGCGGAGGCAGAAGGTACAACAGAGAAACTTTGGAGGTTAAATTCAAAGGCAAAAATATCAGCGAAGTTCTTGATATGACTGTTGATGAAGGACTTGAATTTTTCCAAAGCCAACCTAAAATCGCAAGAAAACTGCAAACGCTTGCCGATGTAGGTCTTGGATATATTCAAATAGGCCAAAGTGCTACAACACTTTCAGGTGGTGAAGCACAGAGAGTAAAGCTCGCAACGGAACTTTCAAAACGCTCAACAGGTAAGACGATATATATTCTTGACGAACCGACAACAGGTTTGCATACGGCAGATGTTCACAGACTTGTGAATGTTCTTTCAAAACTTGTTGACAAGGGCAATACTGTTGTTGTTATAGAGCATAATTTAGATGTTATAAAAACTGCCGACCATATCATAGATTTAGGTCCTGAAGGCGGTAAAAACGGCGGTACAATCGTTGCAACGGGTACTCCCGAAGATATTGCTGCCTGTGAAAATTCATACACGGGAAAATATTTAAAAAAATTACTTGAAAAACAGTAAAAGTGGTGTAAAAATGAAATTATCGGTAATTGTACCTTGCTACAATGAAGAAGATGTAATTGAAAAATTTTTCAACGAATTTGTAAAAGTATTTTCAAATCAGCCTTATGATTATGAACTTGTTTTTGTAAATGACGGAAGTCGTGATAAAACGCTTGAAAAATTAAAGAAAATATATGATAACAATAAAAATCTGAATATCAATATTATAGATTTGTCTAAAAATTTCGGCAAAGAGGCTGCAATGCTTGCAGGATTGAAAAATTGTTCAGGCGATTATGTTTCAATAATAGATGCAGATTTACAGCAGCCTCCGTCAAAAATTTGTGAAATGGTCGATATTTTAGATGAAGAACACGATTATGACTGCGTTGCGGCTTTTCAAAAAGAAAGAAAAGAAAATAAATTTGTTTCTTCATTAAAAGGCTTTTTCTATAAAGTGATGAATAAGGCGTCAAATGTTGAATTTGTTGACGGTGCAAGTGATTTCAGAACATTCAGAAGAAAAATGGTACAGGCAGTTACAGATTTGCCCGAATATCATAGATTTTCAAAAGGTATCTTTTCATGGGTGGGATTTAATACAAAATATATTCCTTACGATGTCTGTGAAAGAGAGGCAGGACAGTCTAAGTGGGGAATAAAAAGTCTTTTTAAATACGCTGTTGACGGTATTATTTCATTTACTACTGCACCTTTAAAACTTGCAACTGCGATAGGTACAGTGATGTTTTTTGTGTCTATTGTTTATATTGCAATAGTAGTTATCGAAAAATTGTTTTTCGGTATTGCAGTTGCAGGATATGCCACTATTGTTGCACTCATTTTACTTTTCGGTGGTTTGCAGCTTCTCTGTTTGGGTATAATAGGGGAGTATATTGCGAAAATTTACGAGCAGGTAAAAGACAGACCTTTATATATTATTAAGAAAAAGTATGAGCATAGTGAAAAAGATGATTGATTTTTTAAAAAAACATAAAGAAATTATTTTATATGTGATTTTCGGCGGACTTACAACTGTTGTGAATTGGGTAACATACAGTTTGTTTGTTTCATTTTGCAGTATAACCGTTTCAAATGTATTTGCGTGGATTTTCGCAGTTGTTTTTGCATATATTACAAATAAAATTTTTGTGTTTGAGCAAAAGTCATGGAAACCATCCATTGCATTTTTTGAGTTTACAAAATTTGTGTCCTCCCGTGTTTTGACAGGCGTTATTGAAATAGTCGGAGTGGATATTTTGGTGTATCTTGGTTTAAATCAAACTGTTTTAGGCGTACGAGGTATGGTTGCAAAAGTAACAGTTTCAATAGTTGTAGTTATTTTGAATTATGTTTTTTCAAAATTAATTGTTTTTAATAAAAAAAATGATACTTAACGGTTTAAATTAATATTTATATTTGATATAAATTTATTTGAATTGTTTTATTATAGGAGGGGAGATTTTGCATAGTAAAATGTTTTTGACTTTTAAAATAGTTTTAATTGTTACAGGCGTAATTTCTTTGCTTTGGTTTTTATCTCCGATTTTTATTTGGACTATATTTAATATAGGAAACTTTATCGGAATTTTATATTCCTCCGTTTTGATATTGTCAGGTGTGTTTTTGAGCCAAATAGTCGATTTTATCGGAAATTTTTGGCATATTAAAGTCGGAAAAATTGTTTTGAGTGTAGTTTTGGTGTTTTGTATTGCTCTTTTTAGTTTTATACTATATACGACAGGGGCAATGATAAACAGTGTTGTAAAAGAACCGCAGAAAAACTCGACTGTTGTTGTGCTCGGGTGCAAAGTTTACGGTACTAAGCCGAGTTTGCTTTTGCGATACAGACTTGAATCAGCACTTGAGTATTTGAATGAAAACCCGAAAAGCAATGCTGTTTTGTCAGGCGGACAGGGTGCAGATGAAGATGTTTCGGAAGCACAGTGTATGTATGATTATCTTGTGGAAAACGGCGTGGATAAAAACAGACTTTTTCTTGAGGATAAATCAACAAATACTTTTGAAAATATCAAGTTTTCAAAAGAAATAATGGAAAATAACGGTATCAATACCGATAAAACAGTTATTGTTACTAACAGTTTCCATTTGTATAGAGCAGAACTTTTTGCAAAAAAATGCGGTGTAGATGCAGATGGTGTAGGTGCAAAATCTCATTTTGTAACTCTGCCGACTTTTTATGTCAGAGAATTGCTGGGTATTTTGAGATTGCAGTTGTTTGGATATTAAATAAAGTAATAAAAAACGGTACGATTTTATTCAAATCGTACCGTTTTTTTATGTTGTATGAGTTTTGTTTTCTGTTAAAACAATATTATTTCAGTTTTTTAATATCGCTTTCTGTACCCATTACGAGAATATGTTCATCTTTTGAAAAAACATAGTCTGCCGACTGCAACGGAACAGTTTTTCCAAGTGACTTTGTTGCAATGATTGTAACGCCGTGTTTTTGACGAATATTTAATGTTGACGGAGTTTTGCCAACCCAAGATTTAGGAATTTTGATTTCGTATATTCCTACATCACTGTCAAGTTTTAAATAGTCGTAAATCGCTTCGTAACTGTATTCAACAGCCATTGTGGCTGCAACTTCTCGCTCGGGATATATAACGCTGTCTGCACCTGTTTTGTACAGGAACTTTTCGTGCGTTTGACTTCCTGCCTTTGCAATAATGTTTTTTGCACCGAGTTCTTTTAAGTGGTCAACGATGATAAGACTTGCACGAAAATCTGTTATACAAACGAAAACATGGTCATAATCTTCGACACCGAGTGCTTCAAGATTGTCTTCTATTGTATAGTCGCCGATTTCCGCTGTTGTTACATCGTTCCAAAGTTCGTCAATGTTTTTTTGATTGTTGTCAACAAGCATTACTTCGTGTCCTGCACGGCAGAGATTTATAGCCAAATGTTTTCCAAATCTGCCTGCGCCTATAATTAAAAACGAATTCATTTTATCTCCTTTTTAACCTATGATTACTTTTTCTGTCGGTTTTACGGCAGTCGGCTGAGGCCTGTTAAAAACAAACATCAGCGCAAATACTAAGTTTGTTACTCGTCCGAGATACATTAAAAGTGCTATAAGCATTTTTGAAACTGCATTTAAAGACGGTGTGAGGGAACAGGTCATACCTACCGTGCCCATTGCCGATGTACATTCAAAGTATATGTCTGAAAAGTACAGTGACGGCTGAATGATATTTATAATGAAAGCAACTGCCGTTATCAATGTGAAGTTGATTGTAACAATAGCGATTGCTTTTTTTACTGCGTTATCTTCTATTCTTCTTTTGAATACGGTAATGTCTTTATCGTTTTTCAAAGTGGAAAAAACACTGAACAGAATGATTGCAAATGTAGTTGTTTTAATACCGCCGGCAGTTGAACCGCTTGAACCGCCTATGAACATTAAAACAATTGTCAAAAGTTTTGACTGAATACCCATAGATTCAACATCTACTGAATTGAAACCTGCTGTTCTGGGCGTTATGGACGAAAACAAAGAGTTTAGCATTTTGTCAAAAAAGTCCATATCTTTGAGAGTGTTGTTGTATTCAAAAAGGAAGAAAAGAAATGCTCCGCCTAAAATAAGAAATACAGTGATTGTGATAACGATTTTTGAGTGAAGCATCAGTCTTTTAAATTTGAATTTGTGAGTAACCAAATCATCGATAACTATAAAACCGAGACCGCCGATTGTTATAAGTGCTGCTATTGTGAGAAGAATTATCGGGTCGTCGTTTACAACAGTCAAAGAGCCGCTCGGTTGAATTCTTCCGAGAACATCAAATCCTGCGTTGCAAAATGCAGATACGCTTAAGAACACGGATGTGTAAAGACCGTTTTTAAAGCCAATCATCGGTATAAAGCGAGTAGATAGTATAAGTGCGCCCGTCAACTCGCAAAAAGCTGTTCCCAAAATAACTTTTTTGCCCAAAGTAGAAACGCCTTTCATATATGATGAACTGAAAGTTTCCTTTAGTAACATTCTTTCTTTAAGTCCGCTTTTTCTTTTAAGTAAACTGTGTGCAGATGCAAGAATTGTAATAAATCCGAGACCGCCGATTTGAATGAGTGTAAGAATTACCAACTGACCGAAAAGAGTCCATTTTGTAAATGTATCGGCAATTATCAAACCTGTTACACAAGTTGCTGAAGTGGCTGTAAATAAAGCGTCAGTAAAGCTTGCAGGCTGACTTGATTTAGTAGCCATCGGCAACATTAAAAGCAAAGCGCCTATCAGAATAATACTGAAAAATCCTATTGCAACTAATTTGGGATAAAAAAGGTTGTAGTTGTAGTTTTTAATTTTTGGTTTGTGTGTTTTATTAATTGGTTTAATCATTTTCATATTTTAATTCGGTTGATATTCAGGTAATATTTCTTTCAAAACTGTTTTTATATTGTTATTGTCAATGTTTTTTAATTTATCTAAAATCATTTCAAATTTTTCTTTTGAAATTTCATTTTGAGGTGTGATGAAAATTTTATTGTTTTTTGTTTTTGTACGCTTGCTTATTTCTTCTTTTGTAGCAAGTTCTTCGTACAATTTTTCGCCCGGTCGCAATCCGATGATTTTAATCGGTATTTCGTCTTCGGTAAATCCTGAAAGTTTGATTAGATTTTTTGCCAAATCCATAATTTTTACAGGCTCTCCCATATCAAGTACGAAAATTTCACCGCCTTTTGCAATGCCTCCCGCCTGACATACAAGCTGTGCCGCTTCCGGAATTGTCATAAAGTAGCGTGTAATTCTTTCATCCGTTACACAAACGGGACCGCCTTTTTCAATTTGCTTTTTGAAAATCGGCACAACGCTTCCGTTAGAACCAAGCACATTTCCAAATCTTACGGCAGTATAACAGGTTTTTGAAAAAGAGTTGAAGTATTCTATCGTGAATTCCGTAATCCTTTTTGTAGCACCCATAACATTTGTAGGATTTACCGCTTTGTCGGTAGAAAGGAGAACAAACTTTTCAACATTATACTTATCACTTATAAGGGCTGTGTTGTATGTTCCGAAAACGTTGTTTTTAACTGCTTCGCATGGCGAATTTTCCATAAGCGGAACATGTTTGTGTGCCGCAGCGTGAAATACAACATTCGGTCTGTATTTTTTGAAAACTTCATCAAGTCTGTTCACATCTCTTACGGAGCCGATTTGTACTTGTATATCTATGTCGTTTCCGTACACATCTTTTAAATCGTTTAATAATTCAAAAGCACAGTTTTCATAAATATCAAATATTATAATTTGCTTCGGAAAATATTTTGCGGCTTGTCTGCAAAGTTCTGAACCTATCGAACCTCCGCCGCCGGTTACGAGAATGGTTTTATTTGTGATATATGAGCAAACTTTTTTGTTAAGTTGTACTTCCGGTCGGGAAAGTAAGTCGCTAATTTCAACATTTCTTATTTTTTTCTTTTTGCCGTCTTCCAAAAATTCATTTATTGACGGTGAAATTTTGATTTTGCAATTTGTTTTCATTGCAATTTCAATAATTTCTTTTTGTCTTAGTTTAGGTGCCGAAGGGATACAGATGATGATTGTATCAATATTTTCTTTTTTTGCAAGTTTCGGTATATCGTTACAAGTACCTTTGATTTTTATACCGCTTATTTTTTTGCCGATTTTACTTTTGTCGTCGTCAACTGCAAGTATCGGTAAACTGTTGTTATTATTGTTATCGTTTTTGGAAAAGCTGTTTCTCATTTCATTTATGATAAAACTGCCCATAAAACCTGCACCGACTATCATCACTCGGTTTTTTCCTTTTGAACGCATTGTGGATGTTTGAAAGTGTTTTGCAAATCTGAATAAAAGCCTTGAAGAAGCGGTAAGAAGGGTTGTGAAAAGACAACTTGCAACATAGGCATAAAACGGTAAAACGGCACTTGTATCAAGTATTTCAAGATAAACTACTCTGTCGAGAAGATACCAAAAAAGATTTATTAAAACAGATGCAATACTGCATCGTACTATTTCGTCTATTCCTGCAAAATGCCATATACTTCTTTGTACACCGAGTAGTTTATATATCAAAAGAAGGGCAACCGCAAGTATGATTGAATGAATATAGTTGTACAAAAGAGGAGAGTAAACTGTTCCGGTTACTTTTCCTTGATTTGTTATGTAGATAGAAGCAAGCATTGAAAATGAAAATATACATAAATCTACAATGTCTATGAAAATATATTTTAAAATTGTCGAGAATTTTTTAGAATACAGTTTCTTTTCATTCATAGTTTAATATTGACCTTTTCTTTGTTTTATTAAATATTGAATATATGCTGAATAAATCAAAGTAATTTTACACCAACATACACTTTATTGCAATAGATAAAAATATATAATTCTTTAATTCTTTTATTATAATATAACATATTAATAGAAAAGTAAACAGTAAAAGCAAAATATGTCATATATCATTATTTATATATTTTTTGTGTACAAATGTAAAAATTAATGGTATAATTCATTCGGGGTATTTTATACTTTTTTTGAGAGGGGATTTTAAGTATGGAAAAATTAAAAAATGCTGAACTTGAACACACTTCGCCCGAGTCGGTAGGAGTTAAAAGTAAGGCTATAACAAACTTTATCAATGAGATAAACCAAAAAAAATTGGGGCTTCAGAGTTTCACTGTTGTAAGACACGATAAAATCTGTGCACAGTGTTTTTGGAAACCTTATTCAGCTGATATGCCTCATATTATGTATTCTATGAGCAAAAGTGTTACTTCAACTGCCGTAGGTTTTGCAGTTGAGGAAGGACTTATAAGTCTTGATGACAAGGTTTATAAGTTCTTTCCCGAATATAAAGTAACAGATCCGATGAATAAAAAATTGACTGTCAGAATGTTGCTTACTATGAGAAGCGACAAACTGATTACCGTTTTTGATGAAAAAGGAAATCACGATTGGATTAAAGATTACTTTAAAGCACCGTTTTTAGCACCGCCCGACACAAAATTTAATTACATATCTGAAAATACATTTATGCTTTCTGCAATAGTAACAAAAGTTACGGGTAAAAAAGTTGTAGATTATCTTGATGAAAAAATGTTTAAACCGCTTGGTATTGAGAAACCGTTTTGGGAAGAAGACGGCAAAGGCAACAATGTAGGCGGCTGGGGACTGTATATGAAGTCGGAAGATTTGGCAAAATTCTTTTTACCGTATCTTCACGACGGAAAGTATAAAGGCACTCAACTTGTACCTGCATCTTGGGTAAAACAGGCGACAGCTAAACAGACAGAAAGCGTGCACGACGGCTATATTGACAATATGTGCGGTTACGGTTTTCAGTTTTGGAGAAATCCGATTGCAAACAGTTACAGAGCAGACGGCCTTTTCGGACAGCGCTGTTTCTTCTTCCCTGAGTATGATGCTATGGTTGTACTCAATTCGGGACAGTCGAAGGACTATGAGATTATGAAAGTATTTTGGAAACATTTTCCGGAGTGCTTCCAAGACGGTGAGTTTGAAGAAAATGAAAACGATTATAAAGAGTTGCTTAGTACAATAGAAAACTGTAAAACGGAAGATTTACCGCAAAAACCGAGAAACCGTGAAGTTGAAGAAATGATAAATTCTAAAACAATAACTTGTAAGACAAATGCGTTTACATCGGTAATTTCTGTGTCTGTACTTCAAATGCTTTTCAATAAACCGGGAAAAATCAACTGTATGAGATTTGATTTTAATGATGACGGATTGGAATTTTATTGGAAAGAAAAAGATTTTAAAAATACAATCAAAGCAGGTATGAACGGCGAATATGGTGTGAGTAAGATAGAGTACGGAAAACTTTGTTTTACTGCATATTCAAAGGCTTCGTGGCTTTCAAAAGATGAACTTGCTTTGTGGATACGACCTGTCGAAACTGCTCATGTCAGGAAGTTTACTTTCAAATTCCTTGAAAACGGCGAAGTAAAAATCAAAAACGAATCTGAACCGAAGTTTGAAGAACTCTCTGTTTACTATATGGTATTTTCAGGTGTTTCGGTTTCTGATGCTGCAAGCAAAATTGTGGAAAAAACAGTTCACAATGTAGGTTTGCCTGTTGTTGAACAAGATTTTAAGGGTAGAATTCAATAAGGTTTTAACGCTCTTTATTGTAAAATAAAAGGCGTTGCATAAATTAATATTTTAAACTAATAAGAAGGATGGTAATTTTTATGGTTAAAAAAGGTTGGTAATTATTTTAAGTTCTGTATTTATTGTTTTTGTAATTGTCGGAGTATGTTTGTGGGCGTTATTGTCGCCGAAACAATCGTATGTTGGAACTGTTACACAAAGCGGTACCGACACTCCTGTTGCAAATGTCTGTGTTTCTGACGGCAGAAATGTTGTTAAAACTGATGAAAACGGAAGATTTGAATTGAAAGGCTGGAGAAAAAGTCGTTTTGTAACGGTAACAACTCCATCGGGATATATCGCCGAGTCTTTCTATATTCCGATTGAAAAAGATAAAAAATCATACAATTTTAAACTTATAAAAGATGACAGACTTTTGGCAGAAAATCATTCATTTCTTCAAATATCCGACACCGAAATAGGCGAAAAGGGAGTAGGAGAGTGGATAAATGAAGTTAAAGAAATTGCCGACAGGGAAAAGCCTGCATTTTTGATACATACGGGCGATATATGTTATGAAGAAGGTCTAAAAAAACATTTCAGTGAAATGAACAGTGAAAATATGGGACTGCCTGTTTACTATGTTATAGGAAATCATGACTATGTTAAGGGCGAGTACGGAGAAAAACTTTATGAGAGTATTTACGGGCCTGTTTGGTATTCTTTTGATGTAGGAAATGTTCACTATGTAGTTACTCCTTTCCAAAAAGGTGCAGACTACGCTTCCGGTTACGGTAAAAATGACAGATGGCGCTGGCTTGCAAATGACCTTGCTCAAGTATCTTCGGATAAACAAGTTGTGATGTTCAATCATACAAAATCTTCGAGTGATGATTATGTTTTATCTTTTGATATGAAGAAACTCGATCTTAAAGAACATAATCTTATTGCGTGGGTTTTCGGGCACTATCATTACAATCTTGTATATGAAAATAACGGTGTTGTAAATATCAGTACAGGTCGTCCCGATTGCGGAGGAATTGACAGTTCGGTTGATGCCACAAGACTTATATCAATTACTGATGGCAAGGTTTCAACAAAGATGTTTTACGGCAATTCAGACAAACCTGCTTTAAAGGCTGAAAATGCAAAATGGTCAACTCAACTTGACGGAAATTGTTTGTTTTCAGACCCACTCGCAGTAGGAAATAAAGTATATGTTGCAACAGTATGTGACGATTATCCCGTAAATTGCGGAGTTTATTGTATCAATGCAGATGACGGAAGTGTTGTATGGGAATATAAAACCAAAAATTCAGTAAAAAGCAATATTCGTTTATCAAATGATAAAATTATTGTTCAGGACACAGAAGCAAATATCTATATTTTCGATGCAAACAGCGATACGCCAAACCCTGAAATTGTTAAAGTTCCTGTCGGAACATCTATAAATACAAGTTCGGGTATATGCGTGGAAGACGGAATTGCCTATGTCGGCTCTCCATCTGCTGTTTCTGCCGTAAATATTGAAACCGGAGAAATTATTTGGAGCAATGAAAGAAATCACGGAGAAAATTCTCCTGCCGAATTTATTGTATGCAAAGACAAAGTCATAGTAAGTTCGCATTGGGATGCACTTGTTGCATTAAACAAGAAAAACGGAAAGCAAATTTGGGAAAATAAAGACGAAAAAATCCGTTTCCGTTCTTCAACGCCTGTTATGATAGATGACGAAACACTTTTAGTTGCAGATGATAATGCAATTATGACCGTGAATGTAAATGACGGAAAAATTATAAATAAATCGGAATTTGACGGATATAAATTTTCTTCTTCATCACAACCTTATGCAGAAAACGGTATAGCGTATATTGCAACGGCGAATAAAGGTGTTATTGCGTACGACTTAAAAACATATAAAATCTTGTGGGAAACACCTGTTAAAACTGCTGTGTTATATACTTCTCCATACTCAAACGGTAATGCTATGACTGTTGAAAGTTCGTTCATCAGCAAAGATGAAAAACTTTTGTTTGTTGCTTCTGACGGTTATTTATATACAGTAAATAAATCGAATGGTAAAATTACAGACGAAAAGTTTATCGGTGCATCTGTGTTAAACACACCTGTTGTATATAATGACAGTGTTATTGTTTCAGATTTTTCGGGAAGAGTTATTAAGTTTTAATTTCAATTAGCAAAAAAACTGAGGTACTTTTACGGTACCTCAGTTTTTGTTTTGTTTGCAACAAAGACAACCACCTGCTATGCAGGTGGAAAAGGAAAAGCTTTAG